>NZ_VDOR01000002.1:0-463942 GCF_007666205.1 Kocuria palustris | reverse complement strand
GAGAGATCGATGGCCGAGGCGCCGGACGCCCCCCCCCCCCCCGAGGGGCCCCCCCCCCCCCCGGGGGGGGGGGGGGGGGGGGCCGGCCGATCAGGATCCGGGCGGTCCGATCCGGGCGGATCAGGAGCGGCCGTTGAACAGGCTCGTGACCGACCCGTCCTCGAAGACCTCCTGGATGGCCCGGGCCAGCAGCGGCGCGATCGACAGGACCTCGAGGCCCTCGAAGCGGTGCTCCGGCGGAACCGGGAGGGTGTCGGTGACCACGATCTTGCGGGCGCCGCAGCCCGACAGCCGCTCGACCGCCGGATCGGAGAACACCGCGTGCGTGGCGGCGATGATGACGTCCGCGGCCCCGGCCTCGCGCAGGACGTTCACGGCCCCGGTGATCGTGCCGGCGGTGTCGATCATGTCGTCGATCAGCACGCACGTGCGGCCCTCGATCTGCCCGACGACCTCCTTGGAGACCGCCTGGTTCGGCACCGTGATGTCGCGGGTCTTGTGCACGAAGGCCAGGGGCGAGCCGCCCAGGCGCTCGGCCCACTGCTCGGCCACGCGCACGCGCCCGGTGTCCGGTGAGACCACGGTGACGTTGTCGACGTCGTCCACGAGGGTGCGCACGTGATCGGCGAGGATCGGGATCGCCATCAGGTGATCGACGGGCCCGTCGAAGAAGCCCTGGATCTGGGCGGTGTGCAGGTCCACCGACATCAGGCGGTCCGCCCCGGCCGTCTTGTAGAGATCGGCGATCAGGCGGGCCGAGATCGGCTCGCGGCCCTGGTGCTTCTTGTCCTGCCGCGCGTACGGGTAGAACGGCGACACGACGGTGATCGAGTTCGCCGAGGCCCGCTTGAGCGAGTCCAGCATGAGCAGCTGCTCCATGACCCAGTGGTTGATGGGCGAGGGGTGCGACTGGATCAGGAAGGCGTCCGCGCCGCGCACGGACTCGCTGAAGCGCACGTACGTCTCCCCGTTGGCGAAGTCGTACGCATCGGTCGGCACGAGCTCCGTCCCGAGCTCGCGCGCGACGTCCTCGGCCAGCGGAAGGTGCGCCCGGCCCGAGAGCAGGACGAGGCGGCTCGACCCCGTGTTGAGGATCCCGGTCATCGTGACTCGCTTTCTCCGGCCTCGGGGGCCGATGCAGTGCCGTCCGCGGTCTCCCCCGCAGAGCTGCTGTCGGTTGTACCAGATCCGGCTGAGTCCGAGCGCGCCCGGGCCGAGGCCTCGGCGGCGGCCGTGCCCGCGCGGTGCTGCTCGACCCAGCCCTCGACGATCACGGCACGGCCCTCGGTGAGCGCGAGGGCGCCGGCCGGGACGTCCTTGCGGACGGTCGTCGAGGCCCCCGAGTACGCGCCGTCGCCGACGGTGACCGGGGCGACGTACATGTTGTCGGAGCCCATCCGGACGTGATCGCCGATCACCGTGCGGTGCTTGCGCACGCCGTCGTAGTTCACGAACACGGACGCGGCGCCGATGTTGGAGCCGGTGCCGATCGTCGCATCGCCCACGTAGGACAGGTGCGGCACCTTGGAGCCGTCGCCGATCGTGGAGTTCTTGGTCTCGACGAACGTGCCGATCTTGCCGTCTGCGCCGAGCTCGGTGCCCGGGCGCAGGTAGGCGAAGGGGCCGACGGAGGCGCCGGCGCCGATGCGGGAGTCCGAGCCGTGGGTGCGCACCACCGAGGCGCCGCGGCCCACCTGGACGTCGGCCAGGGTCGTGTCGGGTCCCACCACGGCGTCCTCGCCGATCGAGGTGATGCCGTGCAGCTGGGTCCCCGGCAGGATCGTGGCATCCTGGCCGATCGCGACCTCGACGTCGATCCAGGTGGTCGCCGGGTCCACGACCGTCACGCCGGCGAGCATGTGGCGGCGCACGGTGAGCTGGTTGAGGTGACGGCCGAGCTCGGCGAGGGCGACCCGGTCGTTGGCGCCCTCGAGCTCCATGTAATCGTCCATCCGGGCCGCATCCACCCGGCCGCCTGCCTCGCGAGCGATCCGGGGCACGTCGGTCAGGTACATCTCGCCCTGCGCGTTGTCGGTGGTGACCTTCCCCAGGGCCTCGCGCAGGACCTGCGCGTCGAAGGCGAAGATCCCGGAGTTGATCTCGGAGACGGCGCGCTCGGCCTCGGTCGCGTCCTTGAACTCGCGGATGTCGGCGAAGGAGCCGTCCGCGTCGCGCAGGATGCGGCCGTACTTGCCGGGCTCCGGGTGATCGGCGGTGAGCACCGTGACCGCGCTGCCGTGGGCCTCGTGGCCGCGGACCAGATCCGAGAGCGTCCCGGACGTGAGCAGGGGGACGTCGCCGTAGGTGACCACGACGGTGCCCTCGAGCCGCTGCTGGGCATCGAGCGCCTCGAGCCCGGCGAGGACGGCGGATCCGGTGCCCGGGACCTCGGACTGGTCGGCGATGATCGCCTCCGGGTCGAAGGCCAGCACGTGCTGGGCCACGCGGTCGCGGTCGTGGCGCACGACGACGGCCAGGCGCTGCGGGCGCAGCGATCGGGCCGCGGCCAGGGAGTGCTCGACCATGGACCGGCCGCAGATCTCATGCAGGATCTTGGGGGTCCTGGACTTCATCCGGGTGCCCTTGCCGGCGGCCAGGACGATGACGGCGGCCGGGGGCTCCAGCCCCTGCGCGGGTTCCGATGTGCTCACGTCGGTCGTGCTCCTCACGGTGTGCGGTCGAGGGGACGCAACGGGATGGGGGTCCCGCCGGGGCGAGGGCGTCCGTCCCGCGTTCGGCGCCGAGCCGATCCGGGAGCAGGCGTCCGGGCGTTCCGCCTCTAGGGTTCGAACCTAGACTCCACGGCTCCAAAGGCCGGGGTGCTGCCAATTACACCAAGGCGGAGCAGCGGCGGCGCCGATCCGGGCCGGTGCCGCGGGCACCGCGCGTGCTGGGCCACACTACCAGCCGGCACTCAGCTCCGAGGCGGGGCCCGGGGGCGCCCGGGCGGGCTGAGCGGGCCGACCGCGGACACTAGGCTGGCGGGATCATGGCTCATCTTCTCGGCGGGGAGAACCTGCATCTGTCCTTTCCCACGCGCGCCGTCCTCGAGGGCGTCACGGTCGGCATCGACGCCGGCGACCGCATCGGCATCGTCGGGCGCAACGGCGACGGCAAGTCCACCCTCATGAAGGTCCTGGCGGGCCGGATCGCGCCCGACCAGGGCCGCGTGACGTCCCGCTCCGGGACCCGCATCGGGATGCTCGACCAGTCCGACGTCCTGGATCCGGCGCTGACCGTGGGGCAGGCCGTCGTCGGGGACCGCCCGGAGCACGAATGGGCCGGCGACGCCAAGGTCCGCGACGTGATCGGCGGCCTCGTCGCCGATCTGGACTGGGAGTCCGCGGTGCGGGACCTCTCCGGCGGGCAGCGCCGCCGGACCGCGCTGGCGGCGCTGCTGGCCCAGGAGTGGGACATCCTGTTCCTGGACGAGCCGACCAACCACCTGGACGTCGACGGCATCACCTGGCTGGCCGCTCACCTCAACCGCCGCTGGCCCGCCGCCCAGGGAGGGCTCGCGGTCGTCACCCACGACCGCTGGTTCCTGGACGAGGTCTCGACCGACACGTGGGAGGTCCACGACCGGACCGTGGAGCCGTTCGAGGGCGGCTACGCCGCCTACGTCCTGCAGCGGGTGGAGCGCGACCGCCAGGCCGCGGCCGCCGAGGCCAAGCGGCAGAACCTCATGCGGAAGGAGCTGGCCTGGCTGCGCCGCGGCGCCCCGGCCCGCACCTCCAAGCCCAAGTTCCGCATCGAGGCCGCCAACGAGCTGATCGCCGACGTCCCGCCGCCGCGCGACACCGTGGAGCTGTCCCGGATGGCCGTCTCGCGGCTGGGCAGGCGCGTCGTGGACGTCGAGGACGCCTGGGTGACCTTCACCGGCTCCCACGACGACGAGGAGACCGGCCATCGCGACGCCGGGGAGCACACCGTCCTGAAGGACGTGACCTGGCGGATCGCCCCCGGCGAGCGCACCGGGATCCTCGGGCGCAACGGCGCGGGGAAGTCCACGCTGCTCGGTCTGATCACCGGCGACGTCGAGCCCTCCGCCGGCGCCGTGACCCGCGGCAGCACCGTCCGCCTGGCTGTGCTCACGCAGCAGCTGCGCGAGCTCGACGAGGTCGCCGACGACCGCGTCTCCGACGTCGTGGGCCGCTATCGCAGCTCGTACGCGGCCGGCGGCAAGGAGATGACCCCCGGGCAGCTGCTCGAGCGGCTGGGCTTCACCAGCGAGCACCTGGCGACGCCCGTGCGGGATCTGTCGGGCGGCCAGAAGCGGCGCCTGCAGCTGCTGCTGATCCTGCTGGAGGAGCCCAACGTCCTGGTGCTCGACGAGCCCACCAACGACCTCGACACCGACATGCTCGCGGCCATGGAGGACCTGCTCGACACCTGGCCCGGCACGCTGCTCGTCGTCTCCCACGACCGCTACCTGCTCGAGCGCGTGACCGATCAGCAGTACGCCGTGCTCGACGGCCGCCTCCGGCACCTGCCAGGCGGCGTCGACGAGTACCTGCGCCTGGCGGCCGGCTCCTCGCTGCAGACCTCGCGGACCAACCCCATGGCGGCCTCGAAGCAGGGCTCCGAGGCCTCGCTCTCGGGCGCCGAGTCGCGATCCCTCCAGAAGGAGGTCGGATCGATCGAGCGCAGGCTGTCCAAGCTGCGCGACGCCGTGGCCGAGCGCGAGCAGGAGCTGGCCGATCACGACCAGACCGACTTCGAGGGCCTGGCCGCGATCACCGCCCGCATGAACGAGGCCAGGGACGAGATCGATGAGCTCGAGCTGCGCTGGCTCGAGCTCTCGGAGGTGCTCGAGGGCTGATCCGCTCCGGTCCGTGCGCGGGCCGGCTGCGGCGCCGCGGACCGGACGGGCGGGGCGCCGCCGGGTTATCGTCGGGGTGATCCGCGGCGAGGAGGCCGCATCGGATGCGAGCCCAGGAGACGCCGTGGTCCCTGCACCGCCCGCCGGACCCGCCGAGGCCGAGGAGCGCCGGGCCGTCGAGCTGCTCAGCAGCGCCGGTCTGCGCGCGGCCCTGGACTCCGTGCTGGCCGCCCACGGGCTCGCGCTGGACCGCCGTCGCCTCGCTGCGCGCAGCGCGGACCGGCCGTGGCGGCGCCTCTCGCTGCACCACCGGCCGGGGGCCGGGGTGACCGGGGTCTTCGCGGTCCGGCTGCGCGGCCGCCCCTTCGCCCCCGAGGCACGGTGGCCGGGTCTGCTGCCCCTGCAGCACCCGGAGGAGGTCGTGGTCTGCCTGTCCACCGGCGCCATGCCGGGGCCCGGCGCACTCGGGGATGCCTCCGGCGGATCCTGGGGGGACCCGGGGGCCGTGCGCGTGCGCACCGAGGGCTGCGCGCTGACCGGCTGGCTGTGGGAGGGCGACCCGTGGCTGCCGGGCCTGCGCAGCTCGGCCGAGCTGGCCGCCCGGCGCGACGGCGCGGGACGCCTGCTGCCCGCTCCCGTGTCCTACCGGCCCACCCGCCGCGCCGTCCTGCGGCTGCACGCCCCCGGCGCCGGGGACCCGGCCGCATGGCTGAAGATCGTGCGCCCCGAGCGCGAGGGCGAGCTGACGCGGCGCCACGCCATGCTGCGGGAGGGCGGCGTCCCGGTCCCCCGGCCGCTGGGCGCCACCGGCGACGGCGGCGTGCTCCTGGCCCACCTGCCCGGCGTCCCTGCCTCGCGCGCGACGGACGGCGGCGGCGCGGCGCGGCTCGAGGCCGAGCACCTGCTGGCGCTGCACGACCGGCTGCCGGCCTCCGTCATGGAGCTGCCGCGGCGCCCGTCGTGGACGGAGCGGGTGCTGGACTACGCGCAGGCCGCGATCGCGGCCCTTCCCGAGGCGGCGGAGGAGATCGGCGGCCTGGCCGCCGCGATCGACGCGGCGCGCCGCGCCGCGGACGACGCCGCGCTCGTGCCGAGCCACGGCGACTTCCACGCCGGCAACGTGCTGATCGGCCCTCGCCTGCTGGATCCCGCGCTGGGCCCGATCACCGGGCTGCTGGACCTGGATTCGATCGGGCCGGGGCGCCTGGACGACGACCTGGCCTGCTGCCTCGCGCATCGCTGCGCGCAGCGCTCCCCTGCCGCGGACGACGGCTCCCCCCTGAGCGCGCCGCCCATCGCCGCGGCGCTCGCGGTCTTCGACCAGGTCGTGGACCCCGCTTCCCTGCGCGTGCGGATCAGCGGCGTGCTGCTCTCCCTCGTGGCCTCGGCCGGCCGCCGCGGGGGTCATGACGCGGCCGCGATGCGGCTGCGCCAGGCGCAGCAGGCCCTGCGAGCCGCGGACGCTCTCTGAGCCACGCAGACGCGATCCCGGTCGTCATGAGTCGCCCCGCCGGATCCTGGCCGCCCACTCGCCGACCTCCTGACGGTCGCGCGAGCCCGGCGGCCCTCAGCCGAGGACGGCCGCCGCCGCGCAGGCGCCGCGCGAGCGCAGCCGTCGGGCGAGCTCCTGCGCCTCGTCGGCGGACCAGCGGAGGCGGCGGGGGAAGCCGACGATCGTGGGCCCCGATCCGGAGATCAGGGCCCGAGCGCCCAGGTCCTCCAGCTCCGCGAGGCGCTGCCGCAGGTGCGGCGCCATCTCCAGGGCGGGGGCCTGCAGGTCGTTCGCCAGCAGGGCCGAGACCGCCGGCGCATCGCCGTCGGCCAGGGCGCGCAGCAGCTGCGCGGGCACGTCGAGCTCGGCCTCGAGCGGCGTCGGCAGGAGGCCGTCGGAGCGCAGGCGGTCCAGCGCGGCGAAGACCGCGGGGGTGGACAGCGCACCGGCATCGGCCACCAGGACGACGGACTGCCCGGCGCTGATCGGCACGGCCGCCAGCTCGGTGCCCGTCCCCGTGCCGACGGCGGCGCCGCCGGCCATGGCGAACGGGACGTCGGCGCCCAGCCCGGATCCGATCTCCCGCAGCCGTCCGGGGGCGATCCGGTGCCCGGTCTCGCGCTCGACGAGGCGCCCGGCGGCCTCGAGAGCCGCGGCGGCATCGGCCGATCCCCCGCCCATCCCCCCGGCGACGGGCACGGACTTGTCGATCCGCAGCCGGATCCCGCACGGCAGGGCGGAGGCCTCCGCCAGGACGGCCCGGGCGGCGCGCACCGCGAGGTTCCGCTCGTCGAGCGGGACCAGGGAGGGATCGAACGCTCCGGCGGCCTGCTGCTGGGCGACCAGCGAGCCCGGCACGACGCGCAGCTCGCACCCGATCCGCCCGGCCGGGCGCTGCGGATCCAGCGAGACCTCGACCGTCTCCGTGTGGTCGACGGCCGCATAGAGGCTGGCCACGGCGTGGTACCCGTCAGCGCGCGGCGGCCCTGCCTGGAAGTGCAGGTTGACCTTGCCGGGCGCGCTGGCCGTGATCGCGGACGCCCTCATGAGCGGTCTCCCCGCGCCCCGCGCGGTCCGCCGATGATCCTCCGGCCGGCCCCGGCTGCCGCGATGCGGGCGAAGCCGAGGACGTCGAGCTTCTCGCCCCGCTGGGTCGGCGGGATGCCGGCCTCCGCGAGCACCTCCTCGGCGGCCGCGCCCGAGCCGGCCCAGCCGGACAGCGCCGCGCGCAGTGTCTTGCGCCGCTGGGCGAACGCGGCGTCGACCACCGCGAACACGGCATCGCGATCGGCGGCCTCGGCCGCCGCCCCGCTCAGCCCGAGCGCCTCGGCGGCGCCGATGCGCACGAGCGGCTCGGCCCGGCGGCGGAAGCGCACCAGGCCGGAGCTGATCCTCGGGGCAGGCCAGAAGACCTGGGTGCCGATCACGCCGGCCTTCTCGACCTCGGCGTGCCAGGCCGCCTTGACCGAGGGCACCCCGTAGACCTTGGAGCCGGGGCGGGCGGCCAGCCGGTCGGCGACCTCGTCCTGGACCATGACCAGGCCCTGGCGGATCGAGGGGAAGCGCGCGAGCAGGTTCAGCAGCACGGGCACGGCGACGTTGTACGGGAGGTTCGCCACCAGGGCCTGCGGGGGCAGCGGCAGCTCGCAGACCCGGAGGGCGTCCTCGAGCACGACGTCGAGCCGAGCGGCGGCCTCCGGGCGGAACCGGGCGACGGTCTCGGGGAGCCGGGCGGCCAGCGGCGGGTCGATCTCGACCGCCACGACGTGCTCGACGGCATCCAGCAGCCCCAGGGTCAGCGATCCCAGCCCGGGCCCGACCTCGAGCACGGTCCGCACGGGCCCGTCGGGGTGCTCGGCATCGAGCCGAGCGGCGGCCACGATCCGGCGGATCGTGTTCGGGTCGATCACGAAGTTCTGCCCCAGCGTCTTGGTGGGGCGGATGCCGGCGGCCTCGGCCAGCTCCCTGATCTCGGCGGGGCCGAGCAGCGGGAGGACGGCGGACTCGGGGACCTCGGGGCTCTGCACGACGGACATGCTATCGGCCGGGGCCCGCACTCCCGTCCGCGCAGCCCGGTCCTGGCCGGTTCAGTGCTCGCCGTAGACCTCGCGGGACGTCGCGTCGATCCGCTCGCACAGCTGCTCGAGGGGCGCTTCGAGGTGCTCGGCGATCCACCGCGCCGTCTGCACCACGAGGTAGGGCGCGTTCGGGCGGCCGCGATAGGGGTGCGGGGTGAGGAACGGGGCGTCCGTCTCCACCATGATCAGCTCCCGGCGGGCCTCGCGCAGCCCCGCCTGCACGTCATGCGAGTTCTTGAAGGTCACGGTGCCGGCGAAGGACATGTACCACCCGTGCTCGTTGCAGATCCGCGCGAGCTCGGCGTCGCCGGAGAAGCAGTGGAACACGGTCCGCTCGGGAGCGCCCTCCTCCTGCAGGATCCGCACGACGTCCTCGTGGGCGTCGCGGTCGTGGATCTGCAGCGCCAGGCCGTGCCGCTTGGCCAGGCGGATGTGCTCGCGGAAGGACTCGTGCTGCAGCTCGTGGCGCGTCCGACGGGTGCGGAAGTAGTCGAGTCCCGACTCCCCGATCGCGCGGGTGCGCTCGTGCCCGGCGAGCTCGTCCAGCACCGCGAGCGCCTCGTCCAGCTGCCCGTCCTCGACCAGCTGCGGGGCGTCGTTCGGGTGGATCGCGACCGCGGCCAGGATCCGCGGGTCGGCCTCGGCGGCCTCGACGGCCCAGCGCGAGGACGGGACGTCGCAGCCGACCTGGACGATCCCGCGCACCCCCAGGTCCTGGGCCGCGTCGAGGGCGTCCGGGATGCCGATGTGGACGCGGCCGTCCTGGATGTCGATGTGGGTGTGGTCGTCGATCAGCGGCACCGGCAGCGGCTCGGGCGCCTCCGGGAAGCTCAGATCGCGCTTGCGGCCGCTCTCCGCGGACTCGCCGCGGCGCCGCGTGCCCGGACCGGACGGGGCGTCCTCGGGCAGCTCGTAGTGCTCGGGCCGGTACGCCTCGGGTGTCTGCCCGGGCTCGGTCGCGGGGCGCTGGGACGGCTCGGGCCACAGCGTCTGGTGCAGGCGGGAGGTTCTCATCCGGGCCAGGCTAGCGCGGGCCGCCGACGACGGACCGGCTCAGGTCGCGGCGCCGCGGGCGCCGAGCACCGCCTCGTACAGGTCGCGGCGCGAGATGCCGTGGGCGCGGGCGATCGTCCCCGCGGCGTCCTTGAGCCGGGTGCCGCGGGCGACCTCCTGCTCGACCAGATCCACCAGGTCGGCGGCCGCCTCCGGCTCGGGCTCGGGGGCGCCCTGGACCACGACGACGATCTCACCGCGCAGGCCGTCCTGCCGGATCCGCTCATGGAGCTCGCGCAGGCCTCCGCGCAGGACCTCCTCGTAGACCTTCGTGAGCTCGCGGGCGATCGCGGCGGGACGGTCGTCGCCGAAGGCCTCGGCCAGGGCCTCGATCATGCCCGCGATGCGGTGCGGGGCCTCGTAGAAGACCATGGTGCGCTTCTCGTCGGCCAGCTCGGCCAGATGCGCCGCCCGGGGACCGGCCTTGCGCGGCAGGAACCCCTCGAAGGCGAAGCGGTCGCTGGGCAGCCCGGAGACCGCCAGCGCGGTGAGCACGGCCGAGGGGCCGGGCAGGGACGTGACGCGCAGGCCCTCCGCGGCCGCGGCCGCGGCGACCCGGTAGCCCGGGTCCGAGACGGTCGGCATGCCGGCGTCGGAGACCACGACCACGACGGCGCCGGCGCGGATCTCGTCCAGCAGCTGCCGAGCCGCGGACTCCTCGTTGTGCTCGTGATGGGCCACGAGGCGCCCGGAGATCTCGATCCCCAGTCCGGCGGCCAGCCGGCGGGTGCGGCGCGTGTCCTCGGCCGCGACGACATCGGCAGCGGCCAGGGCCTGCCGCAGCCGGTCGGAGGCGTCCCCCAGGTTCCCGATCGGGGTGCCGGCCAGCACCAGGCAGCCGTCCTCGGGCGACCGGGCGGGCCGGGGGGACCGAGCCCCCGGCGCGGCGCCGCGGGGCGCATCGGGCCCGGTGGGATCTGTGCTCACCCGCACCACTCTAGGCGCTCGCGCGGCCTCGTCGGCCGACGGGTCCGTCCCGCGTCACGCCCCTGGTCGCTCCGCGCGCCCCTCGGCCGGTCACCTAGCATGAGGCCCGTGCCCCCCTCCTCCCCCGCCCGTCAGCCCGGCCCGTCCTCCGCCCTGCGGGACGACCGGCGCCCCGGGACCGCCTCGCTCGACTCGGCCGCCTGGACGCCGCGGCGCTCGATCCCCACCCGCCGGGATCTGCGGGACCGGCTGCTGCCCCCCGCGCCGCTGAGCCCTGCCCGGATGTGGCTGCTCCCGCTGCTGACGATCGTGCTCGGCGGATTCCTGCGGTTCTGGCATCTGGGCCGGCCGCAGGAGATCGCCTTCGACGAGACGTACTACGTCAAGGACTCCTGGTCGATCATGCTCTCGGGCTACGAGCGGAAGTGGCCGGAGGACGCCGACGAGGGCTTCGCGGCCGGCACGCCCCCGGAGCCGCTCGACGAGCCCGCCTACGCGGTGCATCCGCCCCTGGGGAAGGTCCTCATCGGGCTCGGCATGCGCCTGTTCGGCGCCGGCGAGGCCTTCGGATGGCGCTTCTCCTCGGCGGTGGCGGGGACGCTGATGATCGCGCTCGTGGTGATCGCGGCGGCGATGCTCTTCCGCTCCCCGATCGTCGCGGCCATCGCGGGCCTGCTCCTGTCGGTCGACGGACTGCATCTGTCGCATTCGCGCCTGGCGCTGCTCGACATCTTCCTGGCGCTGTTCGTCCTGCTGGCCTTCGTCCTGCTGCTCGTGGACCGGCAGGACGGCAGGACCCGGCTGGCCGAGCGCCTGGGGGCGCCGCCGCCGTCGCGGGTGCCCACCGCAGCCCAGGACCGGGCGGCCCGCCGCCTGGCGCGGCGGCGCTGGCAGTGGGGCCCGTTCCTCGGGGTGCGCTGGTGGCGCGTCGCCGCCGGGGTCTCCTGCGGCCTCGCCGTGGGCGTGAAGTGGAACGCCCTCTACTTCGTCGCGGCGCTGGGGCTGCTCACGGTGATCTGGGACGTCACGGCTCGGCGCACGGCCGGCATCCGCCGCTGGCTGCTGTCCGGGGTGCTGCTGGACGGCATCCCGGCGTTCCTGGCCATGATCCCCGTCGCACTGGTGACCTATCTGGCCACATGGGCCGGCTGGCTGGCCGGGCAGGGCGGCTACCACCGGCAGTGGGCGCAGGAGCATCCGGGGCAGGGGGTCCAGTGGCTGCCGGGGCCCCTGCGGTCCCTGTGGGAGTACCACGTGTCCGCCTACGACTTCCACGTCGGGCTCTCCACGGAGCACACGTACATGTCCCAGCCCTGGGACTGGCTCGTCCTGGGGCGCCCGACGTCCTACTTCTACGAGTCCCCGACCGAGGGGCAGGCCGGCTGCGAGGTCGCCAAGTGCGCCCAGCAGATCTTCAACCAGGGCAATCCCGCGATCTGGTGGACCGGGCTGCTCGCCGCGGCGATCGCGCTCGTCGTGGTGGCGCTGCGGCGGGACTGGCGGCTGCTGAGCCTGCTGGGCCTGCTGGCCGCCGGCTGGGCACCGTGGCTGCTGCATCCCGAGCGCACCAAGTACTTCTTCTACGCCCTGCCCTACATGCCGTTCCTCGTCCTGCTCCTGGCCGGGGTCGCCGGGCTCCTGCTGCCCCGCCGCGGCACCCGCACCTGGCCGGCCAGGCTCGGCTGGCTCGTCGTGGGGCTGTGGCTGATCGTCGTGCTGATCATGGCCGCGTTCTTCTGGCCCCTGTGGAGCGGCCAGGTCCTGCCCTACGACGACTGGCGCGCGCGCATGTGGTTCGACAGCTGGATCTGAGCCGGGCGGCCCCTGCTCCCCCGTCCCCCGGCGCCTCAGCGGCGGCGACGGCCGCGGGAGGTGCGAGCGCGCTGCGCGAGCAGCGCGGCCAGCAGGGCACCGCCCACCGCGATCACGCCGATCACGATCGCGGCGTCGATCCAGAACTGCGTCGGATACAGGCGGATCAGCGTGTCCGACATGCTGAAGGTCCAGGTGCCGTCGGCGAAGAGCAGCCCGTGGAAGGCGGCGAAGAACTGCTGCCAGGCCACGGCGGCCACGACGGCCAGCAGCGCCGCGGCGATCACGGTGAGCCATCCCCCGACCGCGACCGCGCCCAGCAGCCCGTCGCGGTCGCGGCGATGCAGCAGGGCCATCACGAGGGCCAGGACGACCACGGCGACGCCCGCCCAGAGCCCGATCTGCAGCACCCACTTCACGTCGGTCATGTGGGAGATCTCGTCAGGGGTGAACCACGCCCGCCCGGAGGGGGTGCGGATCTCGCCGAGGAACGAGCCCGGGGCCCAGTTCAGGATGTAGTCCATGCCGTGCGACCCCAGCGTCATGCGGTCCTCGGCGCCGAAGCCGTACTCGTCCTCCGGGAACCCGGGGCGGTGGTACTCGATCCACAGGAACAGCGGGGTGGCCACGAGGCGCACGCCGAGGGCCAGCAGCGACAGCGGCACGGCCAGTGCCACGAGCGCGCGGGTCAGCGCGCCCCCGATGCCCAGCCGACCGGGGCGCCCCGGCTCGGGGCGGGACCTCCCGCCGCGCTCGTCGGCTCCGGCCGACGGGCCGGGGACGGGGGCCGGAGCCGAGCCGGGGCGGCCCGGTCCGTCGCCCGGGGGATCCGCCCACGGCGACGACGGCGTTCCCTCGCCCGCGGGCGGCTCGCCGGACGGCGATGCGGCGACTGTCGGATCAGTGGCGGTCGGTTCGGCGGTCGTCGGCTCGGCGCCGTCCTGCGAGACGGCCGGGCCCAGGTGGGCCCACTGCCGCCCGGCGCCGTGCGAGGACCCGGAGCTCGGCGAGGCGGGGGTGCTCACCGCTGCCGACGCTCCGCCATGCCCTGGGCCGGCAGCAGGTGCGGGATCCCGTCCACGACCTCGTACACGGGATGGATGCCCTCCCGGTGCGGCAGCTCGCTCATGAGGCGATGCTCGTCGACGGACAGCAGCCGCCCCCGGGTCAGGGGGCAGCGCAGGCATTCCAGCAGGGCGGCCGACAGGTCCGAGATCCCCGCTCCCCGAGGGCGGGTGCTCGCCGACGCGCTGTCCGCGGCCGGCGTGCGCTGCCACGGGGGATTGCCGGTGGTCGCGCTCCGGGCGGGGCGGGCCGGGCGTCCGGTGCTCGTGCGAGCGCCGGACGAGGGCTGGGAGGGACGGGAGCCTGGAGCGCTGGTCATGGAGTGATGCCTTCGGCTGCGGGGCGGGATGGTCGCGGCGGGCCGCGGGTGCAGGCGCCGTCGGCCATTGTAGGGCCGCCCCCTCGGCAGGCGGCGGTCCCCGCGCGGTCCGTCGTCCGCGTCTCGCCGGCGCTGCTTCGCGATGCCGGAGGCGGGAACCCCTGTCTCGTCAGCCCCTGCCCCGGCGCAGGTGCGGCCGGCGCATGGAGCGGGGCTGGGAGTCGAGGCGGGCCCGAGCCTGCACGAACTCCGTGCCCTCTCCCGCGAAGATCTCGTCCGACAGCGAGCCGAGGCCGCCGCTCGGCTGCTCCGGGCGCTGGGGAGCCTCCCCGTCCGCGGCAGCCTCCGGACCGGAGCCGCCGGACGGGGTCCCGTCCTCGGAATCGCCATCGTCCTCGCTCGGAGAGGCGGCCCCCGAGGACTCGCCGGAGCCCGGCTCGGCCCCCGGGGAGGTCACCGAGCGGAGCCTTCCGCGTCGTCTGCGGCCCCACCCCGACGGGGCGGAGCCGGAGGAGTTCCCCGGGGCATCGGCCTCCGAGGCCTCGTCGCCGGAGGGCGACCCGGTGTCGGGGCCGCCGGCGGATGACCCGCCCTCGGGCGCTTCGTCGGAGCCTGCGGCCGCTGCCCCGGGCGAGCCGGCCCCGGGCAGCGCGGACAGCGGCGCGAGCGGCGCCGAGTCGGCCACGGGCCCCGATGGCGCCGCCGCGGACGCGTCGTCGTCCGCCTGCTCCAGGACGCCCTCGAGCCGCACGATCTCCCAGCCGCGGGGCGGGGTCATGCGCTCGGCATGGGGGATGCACAGGTCGTAGGCGTGCGGCTCCGCATGCACCGACAGCGGGCCGATGACGGCGGTCGAATCGGAGTAGACGAAGGTCAGAGTGGTCTGCGCGGGGCGTCGGCAGGTCTGACGCGAGCAGAGTCGTGCCAGCGGTGCATCTGCAGTGCTCATTCCGACAACGCTACCCTCCCGGGGGCTCAGCGCCCGGCGCGGCGCAGACGCCGGCGCTCGCGCTCCGAGAGCCCGCCCCAGATGCCGAACTTCTCGTCATGTGCCATCGCGTAGTCGAGGCACTCGTCGCGCACGGGACACGCCGCGCACACGCGCTTGGCATCGCGGGTCGAGCCGCCCTTCTCGGGGAAGAAGGCCTCGGGGTCGGTCTGCGCGCACAGGGCATCCGTCTGCCAGGCGAGCTCCCCCTCGTCGCCGTCGACCCCGTACACCCCGGCCACGGCCTGCCAGATGGAGCCGGGGACCGCGGCGGCATCGCCGAGATCGGCCTCCTTGAGATCCGGCAGCGCGGTCAGGCCGGCGCCGGCGGGAGCATCCGCCTCGACGGGGTCCATGAACCAGTCCTGGGGCACGGCACGGGCGCCTCGACGACGGCGTGCGGGTTCCGGCACCTCTGCGGCGCGACGGCGTGCGGGCTCTGCCATGACGGTCCTTCCGACATGCACGGGATCCCTAGGACAGGAGTCCGCGTCATCGGACCGGGCCGTGCGGCGACGACGCGCGAGTCGTAGGATCGCGGCGATGAGTACGTGGGGGCATCAGGTGTCGGACTCCCCTCAGCGGGAGGCCACCTGCTCGGCCCCCTAATTACACGCTTGTAAGTGCCCAGCGTCAAGCGCGGATCCCCTGTACCACATCCGGCCGCTCGTGCCCAGAGAACGCCTCTGACCAGCAGTGATGCCGCCGTGGAGCACATGCTCCCTGTCCGGAGCGGGTCCGGCGCCCCGCCCGGGATCCGACCGCCGGATCGACGAGAGCACGCGAGCACCGCAGCCGTCCGCCGAGGAGGACCATGGAGCCGACGAGCCCCGCACCCCGCACCGAGACCGAGATCACCCGGCTGCTGTCCCGGCTGGCCGAGCGCCCGACCCCCGCCGTCGTCTGGTACGGCGCGGACGGGGGCCGCGTCGAGCTCTCGGGCCGCGTGCTCGAGAACTGGATCGCCAAGACCGCCAACCTCCTGGTCGACGACCTGGGGATGATGCCCGGCGACCGCCTGGTGCTCGATCCGGCCGTCCACTGGCGCACGCTCGTGCTCGCGGCTGCGACCTGGCGCATCGGCGCCGTCCTCGCGCTGCCCGGTGCGGCGACGACCGGGCAGGCCCAGGTCACCGCGGTCCTGGATCGCACAGGGGCGGGCCCCGAGGCGCGGCCCCGCCCGGAGGGCTCCGCGGAGGCCGCCGGGATCGAGGCCGACGACCGCCTCGTGCTGGCCTATCCGGGTCTGGCCCTGCGGCTGCCGGAGGCCGAGGCGGCCTCCGACGGGGACATCGACTACTGCGCCGAGATCCGGGCGCACGGGGATCACTGGCCGGGCGCGGTGCGCCCGCGCCCCGCGGATGCCGCGCTCGAGGACGCGGCGGGCGCCCTGGACTTCGCGGGGCTCCAGGAGGCCGCCGCGGACCGGGCCGCCGAGCTGCCCCAGGCGCCGGTGGTCCACCTGGACATCGACGGCTGGGACCGCGGCAGCCTCGTCGGGCTGCTGGCCGTGTGGGCCGCCGGCGGTGCGGCGGTGCTCAGCGATCGGCCGGGCTCGGAGGCGCTGCAGCGGGATCTGGCCGCCGAGCGCGTGCACCTCACCTGGCGCTGACGTCCGCCGGCGGCGCATCCGAGGACGAGGCGCCCGCCCCGCCGCGCTCGTCGGGGCTCGCGCTGCGGCTGCGCTCCTCGGAGGCCGCGGCGTCGCCCCGCGAGGCGGTGCTCGCGCCGGCCGCGGTGCTGCCGCGACCCTGCCGGCCGTCCTGGCCCACGACGGGGAGGCTGCCGGTGATCGCCGCCATCTCGGAGGCGGTCGACGGCGCGAAGCCGGGCTCCTGATCGAGCGGCTTGGCGTAGACCCAGAAGCGGTAGGCGAGGTAGCGGAAGATCGTGCCGAGGATGGTGCCGATGATCGTTCCGGAGATGAACGAGGCGGTGCCGCTGGTCAGCCCGAGGATGTAGTAGCTCACGCCGATGCAGGACAGCTCGATGGCCAGCCCGATCACGTTGGCGATCAGGAACTGCCAGGCCTCGCGCTTGGTGTCGGCCTGGCGCTTGTCCCGGAAGGTCCAGTAGCGGTTGGCGAGCCACGAGAAGATCGTGGCCACGACCGTGGCGATCGCCTTGGCCTTGAGGTGGCCCTCCTCCTGGAAGACCGTGGCCATCAGCAGGGCCACGACGCCCGCGTTCACCAGGAAGGCCAGCCCCCCGACGGTGCCGAACTTCATCAGCTCGGCGATGAAGAGGTGCCAGAGGGCTTTGAAACGAACGGTCATGGAAGAGGGCTCCGGAACTCGGCGAACCCCTCGCCGCAGTGCAGGATGCCGTGATCGGGCGGGCGGGGGTGTCCCGCAGTGTACTCCTGCGAACCTGGCAGTCGGCTGATCCTCGCCCGGACTACCCTTGGAGCGTGATGAGCGACGACAGCCCCCAGACCACTGCCTCCGCCCCCGCTTCCGAGGCCCCCGGCTCCGAGCGCTTCTCGGCCTCGGGCCCCGTCGTCGGCGTCGTCGGCGGCGGCCAGCTCGCGCGCATGATGGGCCCGGCGGCCGCCGAGCTCGGCATCGAGCTGCGCGTGCTCGCCGAGTCCGAGGAAGCGGCGGCGGTGCCCGCGGCGGCCTCGCACCGGGTGGGCGCCGGCGACGACCTCGAGGCCCTGCGGGGCTTCAGCCGCGGGCTCGACGCCCTGACCTTCGACCACGAGCACGTCCCGAACGAGCACCTCGAGGCGCTGCTGGCCGACGGGGTCGTGGTCGAGCCCCGGCCCCACGCGCTGATCCACGCCCAGGACAAGATCGTCATGCGCCGGGCCGTCGACCGTCTCGGCCTGCCGAACCCGCGCTGGGCCGAGGTCTCCGACGCCGACGCGCTCGTGGCCTTCGCCGGGCAGGGCCAGTGGCCCGTGGTGCTGAAGACCCCCCGCGGGGGCTACGACGGCAAGGGCGTGCTCCTCGTGCACTCCGAGCAGGAGGCCCGCACGGGCACCGCCGCCGAGTGGTTCGACCGCTCCGCCGCCCCGCTGCTGGCCGAGGAGGCCGTCCCGTTCGCCCGCGAGCTCTCCGCGCAGGTGGCCCGTCGCCGCTCGGGCGAGCAGCGGTGCTGGCCCGTGGTCGAGTCCATCCAGGTCGACGGCGTGTGCGACGAGGTCATCGCCCCGGCCCCGGGCCTGAGCCCGGAGGAGTCCGCGGCCGCCCAGCGCATCGCCCTGCGGCTGTCGGCGGAGCTGGACGTGACCGGGGTGATGGCCGTCGAGCTGTTCCAGACCCGCGACGGCTCCCTGCTCGTCAACGAGCTGGCCATGCGCCCCCACAACTCCGGGCACTGGAGCATGGACGGCGCCGTGACCGGGCAGTTCGAGCAGCACCTGCGCGCCGTGCTGGACCTGCCCCTGGGCTGCCCCGAGCCGGTGGCGGCCGTGGCGGTCATGAAGAACATCCTCGGCGGCGACCAGCCGAACCTCCACGCGGGTCTGACCGAGGCCATGGCGGCCCACCCGCGGGCCAAGGTCCACCTCTACGGCAAGTCCGTGCGGCCCGGGCGCAAGGTCGGGCACGTGAACGCGCTGTCCGCCGCCGGGCAGCCCGCGGACGAGGGCGTGACCGCCGAGGTGCGCCGCACGGCCTCCGCGGCCGCCGCCGTGCTGCGCGACGGCCCCGGCTCGCACTGATCTCCCGCTCGCACTGATCCCGGCCTGCACCGGCCCCGACCGCTCTGGCCGATGCCCGCGGCCCTCGTCGGTCCCCCATCGCCGGTGCTCCGGTCCTCCACGGGATGTCCAGGGTTCGCGAGTACGGTGTGCGCTGATCAGGACCGGACGCCCCGGCGCGTCCGGCCCCGCAGGCGAGGATCCCGTGCGAGATCCCAGATCCAGGAGTGAGCAGTGAGCGAAGCGCTTCCCGATGTCGGCGTCATCATGGGATCGGACTCCGACTGGTCCGTCATGGAGGCCGCGGTGCAGGTCCTCGACGAGCTCGGCGTGAGCTGCGAGGTCGACGTGGTCTCCGCCCACCGCATGCCGAGCGAGATGATCGACTACGGCTCCTCCGCGGAGATGCGCGGCCTGCGCGTGATCATCGCCGGGGCCGGGGGCGCCGCCCACCTGCCCGGCATGATCGCCGCGACCACCCCGCTGCCCGTCATCGGCGTGCCCGTGCCCCTGAAGACCCTCGACGGCCTGGACTCGCTGCTGTCGATCGTGCAGATGCCGGCGGGCGTGCCGGTGGCCACGGTCTCGATCGGCGGGGCGCGCAACGCGGGACTGCTGGCCGCGCGCATCCTGGCTTCCGGGACGGACGACCAGGCGACCCGCCTGCGCCGCGACCTGAACTCCTTCGCCGCCGACCTCAATGCCTCGGCCCAGGACAAGGGCCGGTCGCTGCGCCGCCGCCTGTCGCGGTGAGCCCCCGCACCGGCGGCCCCCTCCGGGCGGCCGCGCCGCTCACGCGCATGAGCTGCTCCCCCGCCTTCCCCACCGAGCGCGAGACACCGTGACTGGACCTCAGCTTCCCCGTGACCCCCGGCGCCGCCGCAGCGACGGCCGCTCCGCCGCCGACCGCCCGTTCGACGTCGCGCGCGGCGACGGGTCGACCGCGGCCGGGCACTGGGCCGACGCCTCGCCCAGCGCCCGACGCACCGGTCAGGAGCAGGCCCGGGACGGCGGCCGCCCCGGCCCCGCGGGTCAGGACGAGCAGCGGTGGGACGGCCAGGGCGGCCGTCGCGATGGCCGGCCCGGTCAGGACGGCTGGAACGACGGGGACGGCCGGTACGGCGGCGGCCGGGATGACTGGGGCGGCTGGGACGACGATGCCCGGCCGCAGGACGACGGCTGGGACGACGACATCGCCGCCGAGGTCCCGGCCGATGCCCGGCTGTCGTCCCGGCAGGGCGCCGGCTCGTGGGATCGGGCGCTCGAGGACCCGTCGTTCGTCTCCCCCGGGCGGCGCACGTGGCGGGCGTGGCTGCTGATCCTGGGGACCCTCGTGTTCCCGGGCTCGGCGCAGATCGCCGCCGGGCATCGACGCCTGGGCCGCATCGCGCTGCCCATCACCGTGGCGTGCTGGGCGATCGCGATCGTCGTGCTGCTCTCGGGTCTGCTGTGGCGCAATCCCCTGGTCTTCCTGCTGACGAACAGCCTGTCCGGGCGCGTCATCTGGCTGGGCCTCGTGGCGGCCGCGATCTGGTGGGCGGTGCTGTTCCTGGACACGCTGCGGCTGATCCGCCCGGGCCTGCTCGAGCAGCGCGCCCGGGCCCTGACGTGCGCGGGGCTCGCGCTGCTCATGGTCGTGACCTCCGGCGGCCTGCTCTACTCGGCGCACCTGCTCAGCGTCACGCGCGGGACGGTCGGCGAGATCTTCGCCGGGGGCATGCCCTTCCGGCCCTCCGACGGGCGGTACAACATCCTGCTGATGGGCGCCGACGCCGGCGAGGACAGGGTCGGCCTGCGACCCGACTCCATGACCGTGCTCAGCATCGACGCGGACTCCGGCCAGACGGCCACGATCTCCCTGCCGCGCAACCTGCAGAACGTCCCGTTCCCCGACGACTCCCCCATGCACGAGGTGTACCCGGAGGGCTACAGCTGCGGCGACGAGTGCCTGCTCAACGCCGTCTACACGGACGTCATGCAGAACCACCCGGACGTCTACGGCGACGACGTCGAGGACCCCGGCGTCGAGGCCATGAAGGACGCGGCCTCCGGAGCGCTGGGGATCGACATCCAGGGCTACGCGATGATCGACATGAACGGCTTCGAGCAGCTCATCGACGCCCTCGGCGGCATCACGATCGACGTCGGCGGCGAGGTCCCGATCGGCGGCGGCACCAACGAGATCACCGGGGAGCCCAACCCGATCGACGGCTACATCGAGCCCGGCGTCCAGGAGCTCGACGGCTTCCACGCGCTCTGGTACGCCCGCTCCCGGGAGGGCGCCTCGGACTACGACCGGCAGGCGCGCCAGCGCTGCGTGCAGGCGGCGATGCTCCAGCAGCTCAACCCCGCCAACGTGGTCACCCAGTTCGAGGAGCTCGCCGACGCCGGCACCCAGGTCGTCGAGACCGACATCCCCCAGGCCTCCCTGGGCTCCTTCGTGGACCTCGCGGTGCAGGCCAAGGACCACGACCTCGTGCCGTACGCGGCGGGGCCGCCCTACTACGACGCCGTGTTCCCCACCTACCCCGACTACGACCAGCTGCACGCCGATGTCCAGGAGCTGCTCGACTCCGCCCAGGGCGAGGACCCGCAGGCCGCCGGTCCGAGCGTCGGCGGGGGCCCGCTCGGCTCATCGGCGCTGGTCGCGGTCCCGGCCCAGACGGCCGACGACGGAGGCGGCGAGGAGACCCCCGAGCTCTCGGCCAACGGCACCTGCTCCGTGCCGTGACCGCGGGCACGCCGGGGCCCGCGGGACCCGGCCGGTACAGTGTCGGCGTGACGAATATTCTGCAGACCGAACCGTGGGCGGACTTCCAGCGGGCCCTGGGCCACACCGTGCTCCAGGACTCCGGCCGGGGGTGGTCCTGGCAGGCGACGATCGAGGGCGGACGCGCCGGCCGCTACCTCTACGCGCCGTACGGGCCGATCGCCGAGACCGTCGAGGCCTTCGAGGCCGCCGTCGAGTCGCTGCGCGCGGCCGCCGCCGAGCACGGCTGCTGGTTCGTGCGCGTCGAGCCGGCCTTCGCCGCGATCCGCTCCGGTCAGGAGTCCATGTCCGAGGCCATGCGCCGTCGCGGCTTCCGGCCCTCCCCGCGGCATCTCCAGCCGGGGCACACGCAGCTCGTGGATCTGCGGCAGGACGAGGACGCGATCCTCAAGGACATGAAGTCCACCAACCGCAACCTGCACCGCAACATCCACAAGAAGGGCGTGACGTTCACCGCCCACACCGAGCCGGAGACGATCTCGATCCTCCTCCGGTTCCTGCAGCAGACGGCCGAGCGCAAGGGCTTCCACCGCCAGCACGACGACTACCTGCGCACCGCCGCGGAGATCCTCATGCCGCGCGGCGCCGCCGTGCTCTACGTGGCCCGCCTCGAGGGCGAGCCCATCGGGGCCTCGCTCGTCTACGACTCCGACGACACCCGGACCTATGCCCACGCCTCGATGGATCTCGAGCACCGGAAGCTCTCCGCGGGCATCCCGCTGGTCGTGCGCATGATCCTGGATGCCAAGGAGAAGGGGCTGACGACCTTCGATCTGTTCGGCACGGCCCCGGATGATGCCGGCCCCGAGCACGAGTGGCACGGCTTCACCCGGTTCAAGAAGGCCTTCGGCGGGACTCCCGTCGAGTACCCCGGGACGTGGGACCTGCCCGTCTCGACCGGCGGGTACGCGGCGTACACGACGCTGCGGGCCGCGCGCGAGGGCCTGGGCGCCGCGAGGTCCCGCGGCCGTGCCGCCGCGGGCGCCCTGCGCGAGGAGGGCCCCGCGGCCCTCAGGCGGGTGCCCTCCGCGGCAGCGCAGCGGGCGTCCGCGGTGCGCGATCGGCTGCGCGGGCCGAAGGCCTGAGGACCCGGCCCCGCGGCGGCGCCGGGGCCGGCCTGAGCGCGGATCCCAGCGCCGACCTCGCCGCCGGTCCCGGTCCTGGTCTCAGCGCCCCAGGGCGTCGCGGATGGCACCGCCGGCCTCGCGGCGCAGCCGCTTGCCGAGAGGCTCCTTGGGCGCCTTCTGCTCCGCCTCGAACTGCTCGGCCTTGAGCGCCACGCGCTCGGCGCGGCGGTGCTCCGCCTTCATCTCCCGCTCGCGCCGCGCCTGCTGGACGCGCACCTCCGCCGGGCGGACCGCGGCAGCGACCGGCTCGGGCCCCTCGGCCGCGCCCCGTCCCGGCGACTGCTCGCCGCGGGAGCCCCCGGCGGCGCCGACCGGGCCGGCGACTCCGGCGGACGAGCCCTCCGGGCGCGCGTCGTCGTCCGGGCCCCCGCCGCGCACCGGCCCCCGCGCATCCGATGCCGCCGCCTCCTGCGCAGGAGCCCGGTCCCGGTCGGAGGCCGGTGCCGCGGCTCGCTCCTGCTGCTTCTGCGCCCTGGCCTGCCGGCGCGCGGCCTTCTTCGCCGCCTTGGAGCCGCCGCCGCGCTCGGCCTCGGACGGCCCGGGCGCCGCCGGCGTCGATCCCGATCCGGCGGCCGTCCCCGCCGCCGTCCCAGCGGCTCCGGCATCAGGGCCTCGGCTCCCCCGCGCGGCAGCGTCCCGGGAGTCGGCCCCCATCGCGGCCGCGTCGGAGGTCACGGCCGGCGTCTGATCGGTCGCGTCCACCCCCAGATCCGAGCTCACCTGGCGCCTGGCGTCGCGGCGGCGCTCGGCGGCGGCGCGATCGGCTGCGGCGTCCGTCGAGGCGGCCACGGTGCGCTCGGGCTCGGCGGCGCGGGCCTCGGAGGACTCGGGGCCGCGCTCGGCGGTCTGCGCCCCGCGCCGGCGGCCGAAGAGCCCGCGGCGGCCGCGGCCCTGCGACGGCTCCGAGGACTCGTCGGAATCGCCCCGGGCGCCCGTGCCGGCCGCCGGGGCATCGGCCATCGTGTCCGAGATCAGCGGCTTGCGCCACGAGCCCAGGATCACACGCTCGACGTCCGCGAGCTCGCGCACGACCGTGGGGACGTCGGGATCGGCCACGTCGCCGCCGTCGAGCCGCTGGACGCCGCGCTTCTGCAGCTCGACCGCCCCGGTGAGCAGCAGCGCGTCGTCGATGCCGAGCTCCCGGGCCGAGCGCGTGAAGCCCACCCGGTAGAGCATCGCCTGGCCCACGGTGTGCACGAACCAGAGGTAGCCCAGCGCGACCGGCTCCTGGCCGGGGCGCTCCTGCGTCGCCACGAGCAGCAGGGAGTCCTGGCCGAGCTCGTGCAGCAGATGGCTGATCTGCTGGGTCTTCAGCCCCGCCGCCCGGACGTCGCCCGAGCGCTCGGTGACCTCGCGGACGGCGACGTCCGAGACCCTCAGACCGGCGCGGCAGCGATCCAGCGTGGCCTCCGAGAGCCGGGAGGCCAGATCCGCCTCCGAGGTCCCCAGGCTCACCCGCAGCCGGCGGGGCCCGCCGTCGCCCTCGGCGACCGTGCCCGTGCGCTGCCAGCCGCGCGAGCGCACGGCCTCCACGAGCTCCGGGGAGCTGGGGGCGTCGAGCTCCGCGCTGAAGAGGGCGGCATCCCAGCGGGTGGCCGCGCACTCGGCGAGCGCGTCGAGCAGCTCGGGGATCGTGCTGGCGCGATTGGAGTGGACGTTGAGGCATTCGGCGACCACGACCGAGGCCCCGTTGCGCCCGACCTTCTCGCGGCGGATCTGCAGCTGGCCGTAGCCGACCATGCGCTCGGAGGCATCCCGGACCACGACCCGGTCGATCTGCAGGTCGGGCTCCGCGGCGCGCTGGGACTCGCCGATGCCCCACAGCTGGAGAGGGTGGCCTCCGGTCACGCGCACGGTGGCGTCCCAGGTCTTCTGGTTCTGGCTGGCGGTGACGGACAGAGCCACGATGGGGAGAACTCCTCTGCGCGTAGGCGGGGGGGCCGCGCCCGCGAGGGCGGTGCCGATCACCGCAGGCGGTGGATGCCCGATCGCCGCACGTCAGGGGGCGCAGGCGACGGGGCGCGGGGGTGGTCCCCAGTCTACGGCCACGGGCCCCGGACCGGCCGGTCCGGGGCCCGTGGCCTGGCGGGTCGCCGAGCCCGCGGCCCGGCGGCGCGGATCAGCGCGCGTACTTGGACCACTTCTCGGCCATGTGCTCCGCCTCGACGACGCGGACCGTGCCGGAGCGCGAGCGCATGACGATCGACTGGGTGGAGATGCGGTCGCCGCGGTAGCGCACGCCGCGCAGCAGATCGCCGTCGGTGATCCCGGTGGCCGCGAAGAAGCAGTTGTCGGTGGTGACCAGATCGTCCGTGGTGAGGACGCGGTCGAGGTCGTGGCCGGCGTCGATCGCGCGCTGGCGCTCGTCGTCGTCGATCGGGGCCAGACGACCCTGGATGACGCCGCCGGTGGCCTTGATCGCGCATGCGGTCACGATGCCCTCGGGCGTTCCGCCGGTGCCCATCATGACGTCCACTCCGGTGCCGTGGCGGCAGGCGGCGATCGCGCCGGCGACGTCGCCGTCCAGGATCATGCGCGTCCGCGCGCCCGTGGCCCGGATCTCGTCGACCAGGTCCTGGTGGCGAGGGCGGTCCAGCACGCACACGGTGAGCTGATTGACGGGCACGCCCTTGGCGCGGGCGACCAGGTGCAGGTTCTGCTTGACCGGCAGGCGGAGGTCCACGAAGTCGGCGGCCTCGGGCCCCACGACCAGCTTCTCCATGTAGAACACGGCGGAGGGATCGAACATGGCGCCGCCGTCGGCCACGGCGATCACGGACAGGGCGTTGTTCATGCCGAGCGCGGTTAGGCGGGTGCCGTCGATCGGGTCCACCGCGATGTCGCTGGCCGGTCCGGAGCCGTCGCCCACCTGCTCGCCGTTGAAGAGCATGGGGGCCTCGTCCTTCTCCCCCTCGCCGATCACGACGGTGCCGTTGAAGTCGACGGTGGACAGGAACGAGCGCATGGCATCGACCGCCGCGCCGTCGGCGCTGTTCTTGTCGCCGGCGCCGACCCAGTGACCCGCGGCGATCGCAGCCGCCTCCGTCACTCGGACCAGCTCGAGGGCCATGTTGCGGTCGGGGGCGGACTGGGTGGTGGTCTGATCTGCCACTGGTGTTCCTCACCGTCGAGTGATCGGGGACATCGTCGTCATCGATATACGCCCCTCAGAGTAGCCCGGAACCGGTCCGCTCGGGCGCCGGCGAGCGGATCGGCGACGTCATGGCCCGCCCGGGCGGCGCCGCCTCCTCCGCGGGCGCGCCGCCCGGTTCGGCGCTGCCCCGGCGGCGGGGCACAATGGAGGCCGTGACGGATGATCAGCACTCCAGGACCGGCTCGAGCCCCGCCCGCGCCGCCGCGCCCCCTGCCTCCGGACCCGCGCATCCCGCCGAGGACCGCGACGGGGCCGCGGACGAGGCCCGCCCGACGGCCGACGACCCCGTCGGCGAGCACGGCGGAGCCGATCCGGACGAGCAGGCGCCGATCCCCCGGCTGACCCGCAAGCAGGCCGACAAGGTCCATGCCCCCGCCCGCGCCATGCTCCTGTCCATGGGCGCGCTGCTGCTGATCGTCCTGCCGCTGTTCCTGCTGATGCCCCGCCCGGATGCCGAGCCCTACCGCCCGGACGTCGATGTGGCGCAGGAGGCCGGCAATGCCGCCGAGGTGGCCGGCTTCGATCCGATCGCCCCCGATCTGGGCGAGGGCTGGAGCCCGAACTTCGCGCGCTGGAACGGCGAGTCCGCCGAGGGCGTCGCCTACTGGGAGGCCGGCTGGGTGACCCCCCGCAGCGGCTTCCTGTCGATGACGCAGACGGACCAGGCGAATCCCACGTGGCTGCTCGACCGGATCGACGGGATCCCGCAGTCCGGCACGGCGGAGGCCGCCGGCAGGCAGTGGGAGGTCCACTTCGGCGAGGACGCCGACGACGAGCCCCGCACCGCGTGGGTCGGCGAGGTGGACGGCACCACCGTGGTCCTCGAGGGCACCGCTCCCGACGCCGAGTTCGACCACGCCGCGAACGCCGTCGTCGATGCCGCCGACGACGGCTCCTGATCCCCGGCGCCCGAACGGCGCCGCACCCGCCCCACCCAGGACACCGCAGGAGGACCACATGGACGCCGCCGACCAGGACGACCGGACCGCAGCCCAGGACGCGAGCACGAGCTCCGCGGACGCGCAGAGCACGGGCGTCGCGCAGGACGCGCAGGAGGAGCAGGGCGCGGCGATCGCGCAGGGCCTCTCGGCCCCTGTGTCCTCGACCGCCCCGGGCGCCCGCCTGACCCCCCGGCTGGCCTGGGAGAAGCTGCAGGCCGGCAACCGCCGCTTCGTGGAGGGGACCTCTCAGCACCCCAACCAGAACGCCTCGCGGCGCGAGTCGCTCGCGCACGCGCAGAACCCGTTCGCCACGATCTTCGGCTGCTCGGACTCGCGCCTGGCCGCGGAGATCATCTTCGACCTCGGCCTGGGCGACGCCTTCGTGGTCCGCACGGCCGGGCAGGTCATCGACGACGCCGTGATCGGAACGCTCGAGTACTCCGTCGACGTGCTGGGCGTCCCGCTCATCGTGATCCTGGGCCACGACAGCTGCGGCGCGGTCACCGCGGCCCGCGACTCCGTGCGCAGCGGCGAGATGCCGCGCGGCTTCCAGCGCTCGCTCGTCGAGCGGATCATGCCGGCCGTGCTCGACTCGCAGCGCGCCGGGAAGGACTCGGTCGACGAGATCGTCGAGGCCAATGTCGAGATGGTCGCCCACCGCATCCTCGACCAGTCGCGCTCCATCGCGGGCGCCGTCTCGATGGGCCGGGTCGCGATCGTGGGCATGTGCTACAACCTGCAGCACGGCCACGCCGCGCTCACCTTCGGCCACGGCTCGTGGCTCGACGTCCCGGAGGGCGGCCGGGCCGCGAGCGCCTCGGCCTGAGCGGGGCCGGATCACGGCGGGCCGGAGGCCCTGCGACCGGCCCGTCGTGGCCCTAGACTGACCGGCATGACTGAGAACACCTCCGAGTACCGCATCGAGCACGACACGATGGGCGAGGTCCGCGTTCCCGCGGACGCCCTCTACAGCGCCCAGACGCAGCGCGCCGTCCAGAACTTCCCGATCTCGGGCAAGACCCTGGAGCGCCAGCACATCCGCGCCCTGGCCCAGGTCAAGAAGGCCGCGGCCCAGGCCAACCAGGAGCTCGGGGTGCTGGACGAGCAGCGCGCCGCGGCGATCCGCAGCGCCGCGGACCGCGTGGCCTCCGGCGAGTTCGACGACCAGTTCCCGATCGACGTGTTCCAGACCGGCTCGGGCACCTCCTCGAACATGAACACCAACGAGGTCCTGTCCAAGCTGGCCTCGGACGAGCTCGCCTCGGCCGACGTCGCGGTCCATCCCAACGACCACGTCAACGCCTCGCAGTCCTCCAACGACGTCTTCCCGACCTCGGTCCACGTGGCCGTGACCGCGGCCCTGTCCCACGAGCTGATCCCGGCCATGGAGACCCTGGCCGCGTCCCTGGAGAGAAAGGCCGAGGAATTCTCGGGCATCGTGAAGTCCGGGCGCACCCACCTGATGGACGCCACCCCGGTGACCCTGGGCCAGGAGTTCGGCGGCTACGCCGCGCAGGTCCGCTACGGCATCGAGCGCGTCCGGTCCTCGCTGCCCCGCGTGGCCGAGGTGCCCCTGGGCGGCACCGCCGTCGGCACCGGCATCAACACCCCGGACGGCTTCTCGGCCCGCGTGATCGAGCTGCTCGGCGAGGAGACCGGCCTGCCGATCACCGAGGCCCGCAACCACTTCGAGGCCCAGGCCAACCGCGACGGCCTCGTGGAGGCCTCGGGGCAGCTGCGCACCATCGCGTACTCCTACATGAAGATCTGCAACGACCTGCGCTGGATGGGCTCCGGGCCCAACACCGGGCTCGGCGAGATCGCGATCCCCGACCTGCAGCCCGGCTCCTCGATCATGCCCGGCAAGGTCAATCCCGTGATCTGCGAGGCGGCGATCCAGGTCGCCGCCCAGGTCATCGGCAACGACACGACCGTCTCGCTGTCCTCGACCAACGGCGCCTTCGAGCTCAACGTCGGCATCCCGGTCATGGCGGCCAACCTGCTCGAGTCGATCCGCCTGCTGGCCAACACCTCGACCGTCATGGCCGAGAAGATGATCGACGGCCTCACCGCCAACGAGGACCGCTGCCGCTTCCTGGCCGAGGCCTCCCCCTCGATCGTCACCCCGCTGAACAAGGCCATCGGCTACGAGTCCGCCGCCAAGATCGCCAAGCACGCCGTGGCGAACAAGGTCACCGTGCGCGAGGCCGCCGTCGAGCTCGGCTACGTCGACGGCGAGAAGCTCACCGAGGAGCAGCTCGACGCCGCCCTGGACGTCACCACGATGATCGGCCGCTACCGGTGATCGCCCGCTGATCCGGGTCCGACCCGGGGCCGACGACGGCCGCCTCCGCCGACCGCGGGGGCGGCCGTCGTCGTCCGCTCTCAGCGTGATGTCGTCCGCCTCACGATGCGCCCTGCGCGGACCGCTCGCGTGCTTACGATGACGGCATTCCATCGACCGCGCGGATCGCAGGCGTCGATCCGCGCACCTCAGGAGGACATGTGAAGCTCGCAGACCAGATCGTGGCCCAGCTCCAGCAGGCCGGCGTGCGCCGGATCTACGGGATCGTGGGCGACAGCCTCAACCCCGTGGTCGACGCCGTGCGCCGCACCGGCGGTGCGGCCCGCGGCGGCATCGACTGGATCCACGTCCGCCACGAGGAGGGCGCCGCACTGGCTGCGGCCGCCGATGCCCAGCTCACCGGCGAGCTCGCCGTGTGCGCCGGCTCGTGCGGCCCGGGCAACCTGCACCTCATCAACGGGCTGTACGACGCCCAGCGCTCGGGCGCCCCGGTCCTGGCGATCGCCTCGCACATCCCGTCCTCGCAGATCGGACAGTCGTTCTTCCAGGAGACCCACCCGGACCGCCTGTTCAACGAGTGCTCCGTCTACTCGGAGATGATCTCGACCACGGACCAGTCCCCGCGCGTGGTGCGCTCGGCCATCCAGAAGGCGACCACCCTGCACGGCGTGTCCGTCGTGACCCTGCCCGGCGACGTCGCCGACCTCGAGGCCACCGCCGAGGCCCCCGAGTGGAAGCCGGTCATGGGCGCCAGCGTCGTCCCGGACACCGCATGCCTGGCCGAGCTGGCCGGGGTCCTCAACAAGGCCGACAACGTCGCGCTGTTCGTGGGCGACGGCGTCCGCGACGCCCACGACGCGGTCATCGAGCTCGCCGACGTGCTGGGCGCCCCGATCGGGCACTCGCTGCGCGGCAAGGATGCGATCCAGTTCGACAACCCCTTCGACGTCGGCATGACCGGGCTGCTCGGCTACGGCGCGGCCGCCGAGGGCATGGAGGACGCCGATGTCATGGTCATGCTCGGCACGGACTTCCCGTACGACCAGTTCCTGCCCGACACCCTGACCATCCAGGTCGACCGCGACGCGTCCGTCCTCGGGCGCCGCACGCAGGTCGACTACCCGGTCCACGGCGACACCCTGCCGACGGTCGAGGGCCTGCTGCCGCTGCTCAAGCGCAAGCGCAATCGGTCCTTCCTGAAGAAGACCCTCAAGCGCCACGACCGGATCATGAACCACGCCGTGGGCGCCTACACCCGCAATGTGAAGCGCCTCAGCCCGATCCACCCGGAGTACGTGGCCAGCGTCCTGGACCAGGTCGCCGCCGACGACGCCGTCTTCACGGCCGACACCGGCATGACGAATGTCTGGCAGGCCCGCTACATCCGCCCGCTGGGCACCCGCCGGGTCATCGGCTCGTTCAAGCACGGCACCATGGCCAACGCCCTGCCGCACGCGATCGGCGCCCAGATGGCCTACCCGGACCGCCAGATCATCTCGATGTCCGGCGACGGCGGCCTGTCCATGCTGCTGGGCGAGCTGATCACGGCCGCCAGCTACCGGCTGCCGCTGACCGTCGTGCTGTTCAACAACTCCACGCTCGGCATGGTCAAGCTCGAGCAGCTCGTGGACGGGCAGCCCGACTTCGGCGTGGACGTCCCGGACACGGACTTCTCGCAGGTCGCCGCGGCCATGGGATTCCAGTCCCGCCGCGTGACCAGGGCCAAGGACGTCGAGGGCGCCCTCAAGGAGGCGCTGGCGCACCGGGGCCCCTCGCTCGTGGAGATCATCACCGATCCCAACGCGCTGTCGATGCCCCCGCAGATCTCCTCGGACCAGGTCTTCGGCTTCGCGACCGCGATCAGCAAGGTCGTGATGAACGGCGGCGCCGGCGAGGCCGTCTCGATGGCGCGGTCGAACCTGCGCAACGTCAACGCCCTGCGGTGACCCGACGCGGGCGGTGCCGATGCCGCCGCGCGCCTCGACCGGCCGAATCCTCACCGATTCAGCGCTGAAACGGTGAGGATTCGGCCTCTCGATGCAGAAGCGGTGCGGAATCGGCCGGTCGCAGGCGGGGCGGGTGCCGTCGCCCGCCGCGAGCCGGCCCCCGGGCCGCCCCCGGTCAGGAGCGGGGCGGCTCGTGCGCGCCCGTGGGGTCCTGCGACGGCCCGGGATCGGTGGAGAACTGCGTGGTGCCGTCGAAATCAAGGGCGGCCCGAACGCGCCGCAGGAGATCGGGGCGCAGGGACGGCATGTCCTCGAGATCGAACCAGGCCATCTCCGTGGACTCGTCGTCGTTGACCCGCGCCGTGCCACTGACGTAGCGGCACCGGAACGTGTGGTCCAGGAAGCGGCAGCGATCGCCGTTGGGGAACACGACCTCTCCCCCTGCCTTCACCGCGGCCAGGCCCTCGACCTCGCAGACCACCCCGGCCTCCTCCTCGCATTCGCGCACCGCGGTGGCCGCAGGCTCCTCGCCGGGGTCGACGATGCCGGTGATGGGCGCCCAGTTCCCGTTGTCCGAGCGCCGCCCCAGCAGGATCCGGCCCTCGTGGAGCACCACGGCGGTCGCCCCGGGCAGCCAGAGCAGGTCGTGGCCGATCCGCTCGCGCAGGGACAGGATGTACTCGGGCGTGGTCATGGGCGCCTCCTCGCAGCTTCCGCAGGGGCCTCCAGCCTGTCACAGAGCGGTCCGGTCCCGCGTGGCCGCGCCCCGGGCGACCGGGGGCGGCTGGGGCGGCACCGACGCCGTCGGCGTGCGGCCGGCGGCGCATCAGAGCAGAGCCAGCGCCGCGGCCGCTCCCCCGATCATGGGCGGGCCGAAGGGGATCCGCGTCTGCAGCTCGCCGCCGCGGATCAGCACGACGATCGCGGCCGCGCCGCCGAGGGCGAAGGCCAGCGCGGTGCCCCACAGGACGTGCCACGCGGAGTCGAAGCCCAGGACGGTGCCCACGAGCCCGGCCAGCCGGACGTCGCCGCGCCCGAGGGCTCCTCCGGAGCCGCGGCGCAGCAGCCAGTACAGCGCCCACAGGGCGATCGAGCCCAGGACCATGCCCGGGATGCGCTGCGGCTGATCCGCCAGCAGGGCCGCCCCCGACAGGGCGAGCGCGCTGGCGGCCCACACCGTGCGCACGACGTCGCCGGGCAGCCGGTGGTCCCGCAGGTCCACGACGACGAGCCAGGCGCCGATGACCGCCAGCGTCCCGAGGGTGAGCAGCACGAGCATGGCCGCGGCCCACCCCGCCGTCCCCGCCTCGAGTCCCCGTCCCAGGATCTCCCCCATGAGGGGAAGCTAGCCCAGGACCGGCCCCGGCGGGACGACGACCGCGCCTGTGTGGACAGCGGCGACGTCGCGTCCCCCTACCATGGCGGCATGAGCGCGTCATCGCACGGCCGGCCCCGCCAGGCCCCGGCCACCGACCCCGCGGAGTTCGCCGCGCTGTGCCGGTCCTCTCCATGGCGGTGGGAGACGGTGCGCTTCACGCTGCAGTGGATCGGCCCGGAGACCGCCCCCGTGCGCTGCTGGATCCGCAGGCCGGAGGACCTGCGCGTGGAGTCCCTCGACGGCTCGGCGCTGTACACCGCCACGGATCTCACCCGCTCCCGCGACGACTTCTACGTCTCCTCCCGGCCCGTCTCCTGGCTCGTGCCCCCGCGCCTGGTCAGCCCCGTCTACACCCGCTTCGGGCTCGTGGAGCGCCGCCCCGAGGCGGCCTACGGGGACCCCGTCTTCGGCGGCGGCCGCTGGCAGGCCGTCCTGGACCCCGTAGAGCTCGCCGGCGACGCCCCGCAGCCGCTCTACCTCGCCGAGCGCGCTCCGGCCGCGCTCAGCGGGATCACCTCCTCGGTCGACGAGGACGGCCGGGCCGTGCGCGAGGCCGTCGCCCGCCCGCTCGTGGGCTACCGCCCGGTGGAGCCCGGGCACCCGCTCGCACCGGCCGCGACGAGGGTGCGCATCGACGAGCGCACCGGCATCTGCACCCGCTCGGAGGTCCTCGAGGGCCCGCAGCGCGGGACCGGCCATCGGCTGCGCATCGAGGCGGTCGACGACTACCTCAACGACGACCTGTTCACCCCCGTGTCCTTCCGGCTGACGGACGTCTCCGAGCACCTACCGTGGACGGTCGGGGGCTGAGCCCCCAGTCCGCCCCGCCCGCCTCCCAGTCCTCGGCCCCGCGCCGGAGCTCCCGTCGAAAGCCGCCGCCCATGCCCCCTGCCGGATCCTCCGCCGCCTCCGCCCTTCCCGACGAGACCCCCGGAGCGTCCCCGGCGGCGGGCGCGACGGGCACCGCCCCGCGGCCCGGGCAGCGCTGGCTGCGCCCCGAGCTGCGCGACGGCCTGGCCCGGGAGGCCGAGCGCGAGGAGGCGGCCCGGCGGGCCGTGCCCACGAGCACCCGCCTGCTCATGTGGGGCGGCCTCGTCGTGCTCGGCGCTCTGTTCCTGGTCTTCGCCTACGGCCAGCAGGACAGCGCCGGCCTGGACATGAAGGTCTACTGGCGCGCGGCCCAGGTGCTGCACGGCCTGAACCCGGAGGCGGACGACCTCTACGCCCCGAGCCTCGTCGAGGCCGGAGCGCTGGAGCTGCCCTTCACCTACCCGCCGGCCGCGGCCCTGCTGTTCTACCCCCTGGGCGGGATGGGGCTCGAGCAGGCCTGGTCCGCCATGCGGATCGCCAACGGCGTGCTGCTGCTGGCCTTCGCCGGCGTCGCCCTGCGCCTGGCCCCGTTCTCCCGCCGCTGGTTCCTCATCCGTCCCGTCCCCACCCTGCTGGGCTACGCGGCCGTGCTCGGGCTGGCGTGGGAGCTGTATCCGGTGTGGTTCACCTACGTCTTCGGGCAGATCAACCTCCTGCTGGCAGTGCTGATCCTGGCCGATCTCGGCCGGCGGCGGGCCGGCGGCACCGGAACGGGCTTCCTCACGGGCCTGGCCTCCGGGATCAAGGTGACTCCCGCGGCCATGGGGCTGGTCCCCCTCGTGCAGGGACAGTGGCGCACGATCCTGGGCATGCTCGTCGGCGTGGCCGTGTCGATCCTGGGCGCCGCGCTGGTCCTGCCCCGCGAGGTGCTCGACTACTTCACCGTCCAGCTGTGGTCCACGGGCCGCGTGGGCGACGACGGCCGCATCGGCAACCAGTCGCTCAACGGGCTCGTGCAGATGTGGGGCGTGCCCGAGTCCCTCGCCTCGCCGCTGTGGCTCGTGCTGGTCGTCGCGATCATCGTGCTCGGCGGACTGGGCATCCGGCGCACCGCGCGGGCCGGCGACCGGTTCTCGGCGACGGTCCTGGGCGCGCTCGTGATGCTGCTGATCTCCCCGATCTCCTGGGAGCACCACTGGGTCTGGGTCCTGCCCCTCCTGCTGGCCCTGGTGCCCGAGCGGCCCCGGGAGGCGCCGGGATGGGAGTGGGCGGTCTCGGCGCTGCTGGGGCTCGTGCTCGTCGTGGCCTTCGGCGACAACCCCTCGGTCATGGCCGCGGAGTACCTGGGCGATCACGGTGCCGGAGTCGTCTTCAACGGCCCGCCGGCTCTCGAGCGCCTGGGCACCGTCCCGATCCTCGCCTCGATCCTGGCCGGGGCCTGGCTCGCCCTGCGCCCCCGCGCGGCGCGCTGCGCCGAGCGGGACGCGGTGCAGGACGGCGCCCGGAGCTGAGCCCCGCGCTCAGACCTCGGCGCGCTCGAGCACCTCGGTCACCAGCGCCGCGATCGGCGAGCGCTCCGAGCGGGTGAGCGTGACGTGGCCGAACAGCTCGTGGCCCTTGAGCGCCTCGACGACGGCGGCGATGCCGTCGTGGCGCCCGACCCGCAGGTTGTCCCGCTGGGCGACGTCGTGGGTGAGCACAACCTTCGAGTTCTGCCCGATGCGGGAGAGCACCGTGAGCAGCACGTTCTTCTCGAGCGACTGCGCCTCGTCGACCACGACCCAGCAGTCGTGCAGGGACCGGCCGCGGATGTGCGTCAGCGGAAGGACCTCGATGAGCCCCCGCGACGCGATCTCGGCCATGGCGTTGTCCGAGACCACGGCGCCCAGCGTGTCGTAGACCGCCTGGCCCCACGGGCTCATCTTCTCGTCCTCGGTGCCGGGGAGGTAGCCCAGCTCCTGGCCGCCGACCGCATGCAGCGGCCGGAACACGATGATCCGGCGATGCTCCTGGCGCTCGAGCACCGCCTCCAGGCCGGCGCACAGCGCCAGCGCCGACTTGCCGGTCCCGGCGCGCCCGCCGAGCGAGACGATGCCGACCTCCGGATCCAGCAGCAGGTCGATGGCCATCCGCTGCTCGGCGGAGCGGCCCGTGAGCCCGAAGACCTCCCGGTCCCCGCGGATGACCCGGGAGGTCCCGTCCGCGCGGACCCGGGCCAGGGCGCTGCCGCGGTGGGAGTGCAGGACGAGCCCGGTCCCGGCCGGCAGGGACTGCGCCTCCGGGATCCGCACGGCCTCATCGGCGTAGAGGCGCCCCACGAGGGCGTCGTCGACGTCGAGCTCGACGACGCCCGACCACTCGCCCTCGGCGCCGCCGATCCACTCGCCCCGGTACTCGTCGGCGGCCAGGCCCAGCGCCGAGGCCTTGACGCGCATGGGCAGGTCCTTGGAGACCACGCAGGCGTCGTGCCCCTCGTCGGCCAGGTTCTTGGCGACCGCGAGGATGCGGGAGTCGTTGTCCTTGAGCCGGAAGCTCAGCGGCAGGACCGTGTCGCTGACGTGGTTCAGCTCGATCATCAGCCGCCCGCCGTCCTCGCCCAGCGGGAGGGGGCGGTCCAGGCCGCCGTGCTCCACGCGCAGCTGGTCCAGCAGCCGCAGGGACTTGCGGGCGAAGTAGCCCAGCTCCGGGTCGTGGCGCTTGGCCTCGAGCTCGGTGACCACGATGACCGGAAGGACCACGTCGTGCTCCGCGAAGCGCAGCAGGGCCCGGGGGTCCGAGAGCAGGACCGAGGTGTCCACGACATAGCAGCGCACGCCGGCCCGCGGCGGGGTCAGCGCCGCGCCCGGCTGCGCGCCCGGCTGCGCGGCCGGGACGCCGCGGGAGGCGACCGGCCCGGAGCCGCCGCCCCGCTCCGGTCCGCTCGCTGAGCTCCCCCGGTCCGCGACACCGGTCTGCGGGGTGGTGGTCGTCGTCATCGCGCTCATCCTCCTGGCTCGGCAGCGGCCCGGCGGGTGCCGCGGGCCGCCTGTCCCCAACCTGGCACAGGAGAGGCTCCCCCGAGCCCCGCGGACATGAACACGAACTGAATTGCAGTGGTGTCATTCCCGCTCCGCCCGATCCCCGTCAGGGGGCGGGCGGCTCAGCCGCCGAAGCGGCGCTTGCGGTTCGCGTAGTCCCGCAGCGCCCGCAGGAAGTCCACGTAGCGGAAGTCCGGCCACAGGGCCTCGCAGAAGTGGTACTCCGAGTACGCCGACTGCCACATGAGGAATCCCGAGAGCCGCTGCTCCCCCGAGGTCCGGATCAGGAGGTCGGGATCGGGCTGGCCCCGCGTGTAGAGATGCTGCGAGATGTCCTCGACGCTCAGCTCCCGCACGAGCCGGGGGATGTCCTCTCCCCGTTCGAGGGCCCCGGTGAAGATCTCCCGGACGGCGTCCACGATCTCCTGACGGCCTCCGTAGCCGACCGCGATGTTCAGGTGGGGGCCGTCGTTGCCGGACGTGGCCTGCTCGAGCTCGCGGATCGACTCGCGCAGCTCGGGGGGCAGCATCTCGAGCGCGCCGACCGCCTGGACCTGCCCCGGGCTCTGCACGCTCAGCGAGCGCATCAGCTCCGCGATGATCTCCAGCAGGGGGCCCAGCTCCTCGGCCGGGCGCTTGAGGTTCTCGGTGGACAGCACGTAGAGCGTGACGTGGGGGATCCGCAGGTCGCGGCACCAGCCGAGGAACTCGATGATCTTCTCGGCCCCCGCCCGGTGGCCGTCGGCCGTCGAGCCGCCGGACTGGACGGCCCAGCGGCGGTTGCCGTCGACGAGGACCCCCACATGGCCCGGGAGCCGCTCGGGCGGCAGCTCCGCCGCGAGCCGCTGCTCGTAGAGGCGGTACAGCGGGCGGGTCCTGGGCACGCGGTCCCCCTCCATCTCGCGGTCCTGTCCGGGCCGGGGTCCCGGTCCCGACGGTCCTGCGGGCGCGCAGGCGGCGCAGGACGGCTTCCGGCAAATGTATCGCGGGTCCCCCGCCCTGGTGCTCGGGCGGCGCCGCGACGTCGGCGACGTGCCGGGCGCGCTGCGCCGCGGTGGGCGGCCGGCCGGGGCAGCGCCCCGAGGTCCTCGGCTACGATCGAAGGGGCCGAGGCCGTCGTCCGGCCGGTGCGCTCGCCGCGGGCCGCAGCCGTGCCCGCCGCGGCCCGCGGCAGCGGCCATCCGGGCCCCGGACCCCTCTCGAGAGGCACCATGTCACCTCACACGGCGGATGCACGGCAGCAGCGGCGCGACCCCGCTCGGAGCAGGAGGGCGCTCGAGCAGCATCCGACCGTCGGCGGCGCCGTGGCGCGCTCGCGGCTGCTCGCCCGCTTCGGCGCCACCGAGAAGCATCCCCCGGTGCCGCGCAAGCCGCTGCTGCGCGGCTGGATCCACGCCGCCTTCACGCCGGTCGTGTTCGTCCTGGGGCTGATCGCGATGCTGGCCGCCCCGAGCCCGGAGCTGCGCATCGCCTGCGCGGTCTACGGGGCAACCGGCCTGCTGCTGTTCGGCGTCTCCGGGATCTACCACCGCAGCTACTGGTCGCCGCGGTTCACGAGCTTCCTGCGCCGCTTCGACCACTGCAACATCGCCCTGCTGATCGCCGGGACGTACACGCCCCTGGCCCTGGCCCTGCTCGAGGAGCCGACGGCCCTGCTGATCATCATCTGGGGCTGCGCCGCCGGGCTGATCGCGTTCCGCCTGATCTGGATGGGCGCACCCCGCTGGCTCTACACGCCCCTGTACATCGTCATGGGCTGCATCGCGGTGGCCTACCTCCCGGTCTTCTGGCCCGTGAGCCCGGGGGCCACCGTCATGCTGGCCGTCGGCGGCGCCGCCTACATCGGAGGGGCCGTGGTCTATGCGCTCCGGCGCCCCGCCCTCGCGCCGCTGCACTTCGGCTTCCACGAGGTCTTCCACAGCTGCACCGTGATCGGCTTCGTGTGCCACTACATCGCGATCATGCTCGCGATGCCCGCCGGGGCCTGAGCACCGCTGCCCCGACGGTCGGCGAGCCGTCAGCCCCGCGGCCCGGGCGCCTCGTGCTCCGGGCCTTCCTCCCGCCCGGTGCGCCGCGTCCGGCGGCCGGTCGGCGCGCGGTCCTCGGCTCGGACGGTCGTCTCGTCGACCGCGCCGCCGGGTGCGCCGGCAGCCGTCGAGCCGGTCGTCCTCGAGCCGCCGTCCGAGCCGCCGCGGCCCGCCGCCTGCTCCTCGGACGGCTCTGCGGCCTGCTCCTGCTCGCGGCGACGGGCGTAGTCGGCCCGATAGCGCAGCCGGCGCTGTCGCCGCACCATGTCGACGATCAGGGCCACGACGACCGCGACCATGACGAAGGTGATGAGGAACCCGATCAGCCCGGGGCTGACCTGCTCCGCCTCCAGGCCGGGGCGCAGCTGGTTCGGGTCGGTGGCATCGGAGTAGTTCTGCAGCGGCAGGCTGATCATGGCGGCGGCGATCTCGTCTCTCGGAGGCTGTGCGGGGCGTCTGCGGCGTCGGTCCGGCCCGGTGCGGGCCGGCTCAGATCTGCCAGGTCGGGGCGTCCTCGGGGTCCGGGTGGACCTCGTCGACGATGCCGGCGAAGACGCAGGTCTCCGGCAGCTCGGCCTCGACCCGCGTCTCGGCGCGGACGTAGTCCTCCCACGGCCACGCGGCGGCCTGGTCCTCGGCGGACATCGCGAAGAACCAGGACTCCGGGGAGACCTGGGTGGCATGGGCGCGCAGGGCGTCGTCGCGCACGCCGAAGCACTCGGCGCAGTGGACCTTGGTGGTCGTCACGTGCTCGTTCGGTGCCGAGTCGTTGCCCTCGGTGTCGCGGGCCTCGAGCCGGCGGGCGATCCGCTCCGCGAACGGCGACTCCAGCCCCTTCTCCTCGAGCGCGTGATGCAGCGCCTCGAGTCGGGCCAGGTCGAAGGCGCGGTCGTAGTAGAGCTTGAGCGGCTCCCACGGCTCCCCGAGCTCCGGCATGTGCTCGGGGTCCCCGGCCTTCTGCCATGCGCGCATGGCCACGTTGTGGGCCTGGATGTGGTCCGGGTGGGGATAGCCGCCGTTCTCGTCGTAGGTGAGGATCACGTGCGGGCGGAACTCTCGCACGAGCCGCACGAGCGGGGCGGCGGCGCGGTCGATCGGCTGGAGCGCGAAGCAGGCCTCCGGAAGCGGCGGCAGCGGATCGCCCTCGGGCAGGCCGGAGTCCGCGAAGCCGAGCCAGCGGTGGCGGACGTCGAGCGCCTCGGCCGCCCGCGCCATCTCCTGGCGGCGGTAGCCCGCCAGATCCCGGCGGGCGTGGGGCACGGACTCCATGGCCGAGTTCAGGATCGAGCCGCTCTCGCCGCCCGTGCAGGTGACGACCATGACATCGACGCCGAGGCGGCGGTAGTGGGCCATGGTGGCCGCGCCCTTCGAGGACTCGTCGTCGGGGTGGGCGTGGACGGCCAGCAGGCGCATGTCGGAGTACGAGGGCACGAGCTCAGGATCCTTCCGGTAGGGATGCTGTGCGGCGGCGTCGGCGGTTCCCGACGCGCGGCGGCGGGCCCGCGGGCCTGCGGCCCGAGCGCTGCGCCGCCGTCGATCCTACGCGTCCCGGCCGGGGCTCTCCTCTGCAGCCCGCGCCTCCCGGAGCCCGCGCCCCGGGCCGGGCATGCGGGCCTCGCCGGCACTAGACTGGTCCGCATGCCGCAGACCACTCAGCCCGCCGCCGCGAGCGACTCCTCGGTGCTGCGGGAGCGCTACGACCTCCGGTCCCGGCGCCGGCTCGGCTCCCGGACGCGGTGGCTGCTCGGCGGCGCGGCCCTGCTGCTCGCGACGCTGTTCGTGATCTGGGTGGTGGCGGACCGCTCCGATGCGCCGACGTACAAGGACGTCGGCTTCGACCTCGTGTCGTCGTCCCAGGTCACCGCGGACTTCGAGGTGACCCGGGATCCGGGGCGGACCGTGCGCTGCGGCGTCGAGGCCCTGAACGACGACTGGGCCGTCGTCGGCTACCGGGAGATCACGCTGTCGGCCGAGGAGGGCGGGCAGCGCACGACCGCCCACCGCCTCCCCCTGCGCACCACCAATCAGGCGAACACCGCGCAGGTGGCCGAGTGCTGGAACGTCGGCTGAGCGGCGCCGGACAGGGGCTGCCGCGGTCGAGTGTGCTGAAGATCGCACCGGTCCGATAGAATGTCCTCTCCGACGATCGCGGCCCCGCATGCCTCCACCGGCATTCCGGCGACGCCGCCGCCCGGAACGAGCGAGACCCGCCGAGGCGGCCCGCGGCAGACACCGCCCGGGCCGCGCGGAGCACGCACCATCACTGCAGACAGAGAGAAGATCATCGTGTCCGAGACCCCCGAGACCGAGGGCGCCTGGCTCACCCAGGAGGCCTACGACCGACTCAAGAAGGAGCTCGATCACATCTCCGGGCCGTACCGCCAGGAGATCGTCGACCGCATCGAGGCGGCGCGCGATGAGGGCGACCTCAAGGAGAACGGCGGCTACCACGCCGCGCGCGAGGAGCAGTCCAAGAACGAGGGCCGCATCCAGCAGCTGACCAACCTCCTGGAGAACGCCAAGGTCGGCGAGTTCGCGGAGGACAACGGCGTGGTCGAGCCCGGCATGGTCGTCAAGGCCGAGGTCGCCGGCAACGAGATGACCTTCCTGCTCGGCTCCCGCGAGGTCGCCGAGGACCTCGTGGGCGATGCCGATCTCGAGGTCTACTCCGAGCGCTCCCCCATGGGCGCGGCGATCAGCGGCCACAAGGCCGGCGACAAGGTCTCCTACGAGGCCCCCAACGGCAAGTCGATCGAGGTCGAGATCCTCGAGGCCAAGCCGTTCCGCGGCTGAGTCCGCCGCCGTCCCGTGCAGGCATGCGAGGGCGCCGATGCCGCGGGGCATCGGCGCCCTCGTCCGTTCCGGCGGCCGCGCCCGTCCTGCCTGCGCCGTCCGCAGGGTTCAGTGGACGACGACCGGCTCGTAGCCGGCGGCCTGCAGGGCCCCGATGACCTCGCGGGAGTGCTCGTGGCCCTTGGTCTCCATGTCGATCGTGATGGAGACATCGCCCATGGACAGCGAGCCGCCGACCCGGGTGTGGTCCACGCCGGTCACGTTGGCGTCCAGGCCGGAGATGATGCTGGAGATGCGCGTCAGCTCGCCGGGGCGGTCCAGGAGCATCATCTTGACGGTCATGTAGCGGCCCGCGGCGGCCAGACCCCGCTGGATCACCTTGAGCATGAGCATGGGATCGATGTTGCCGCCCGAGAGCACCACCGCCGTCGTGCCCAGGTCGCCGTGGACCTCCTGGAGGCTGCCGTCGAGCAGCGCGGCCACCCCGACCGCGCCGGCCGGCTCGACCACGAGCTTGTTGCGCTCGAGGAGGAAGATCAGCGCCTCGGCCAGCCGGTCCTCGGACACGGTCACGACGTCATCGACCAGCTCGCGGATGATCTCGAACGGGAGCTCCCCCGGCTTGCCCACGGCGATGCCGTCGGCGATGGTCGAGACGCCGTCCAGCGAGACGATGGCATCGCCGGCCAGCGACGGCGGGTAGGCCGCCGCGTTCTCCGCCTGCACCCCGATCAGGCGCACGGGCCGGCCGCCCTGCGCCTCCCGCGACTTGAGCGCCACGGCCAGGCCCGCCAGCAGGCCGCCGCCGCCGACGCCCGCGATGACGGTGTCCGTCTCCGGGAGCTGCTCCAGCAGCTCCAGGCCCAGCGAGCCCTGGCCCGCGACGATCTCCGCGTTGTCGAACGGGTGGATGAAGACCATGCCGGTCTCCTGGGCCACGCGCTTGGCCTCCGCCAGGGAGTCGTCCACGTTCGCCCCGTGCAGGATCACCTCCGCGCCGTGGTCCTGGGTCGCGGCGATCTTCGGCAGCGCCGCGACCGTGGGCATGTAGATCCGCGCCCGGATGCCGAGCTTCGCGGCCGCCAGCGCCACGCCCTGGGCGTGGTTGCCGGCTGAGGCGGCGATGACCCCGCGGGCCTTCTCCTCGTCCGTCAGGGAGGCCATGCGCACGTACGCGCCGCGGGCCTTGAACGATCCCGCCCGCTGCAGGTTCTCGGCCTTGAGCCACACCTCGGAGCCGATCTTCCGCGACAGGGCCCGGGAATGGGACACAAGAGTGCGCTCGATGACGCCGTCGAGCAGCTGCGCGGCGCGTTCGATGTCGGCGAGCCGGACGGGGAGCTCGGACAGCGGCATGTGGTCCTCCTGTCGTGGCGCGACGGCGCCCGGTGCACGGTGTTCGGCCCCGAACGGGCCGCGATCCATCCTAGGACGCGGCGAAGGGCCGGTCCGACACCGCTCGGTGCCGGGCCGGCCCTTCCTCCGGTGCCGCCGCCCCCGCCCCCGCCCGGGGGCTTCGGACGCGCTCAGGCGCGGTGCGAGCCCCACGGGCCGCTGCGCTGCCCGTCCTCGGAGCCGCCGCGCTGCCGGTCCTCGGACTCGAGGGGCCTGCCGAGGACGTCCGAGGGGCCAGAGTGCTCGGGAGGCTGCGGGTCCTCGCCCTCGTCGCGTCCGGCCAGGACGCGGTCGCCCGGAGTCGGCAGCCCGACGTCCTCCCCCAGACCGGAGGGCATGCGGGCCATGGAGGACTCCTCCAGCTCGCCCGCCTCCTGCGTGGGCCGCGGCTCGTTCACGTCGGCGTCCTTGGCCACCACGTGATGCGCCCGCTGCCGGGCGCTGCGCCGGCGCTCGGCCTCCTGGACGCGATCGGCGGCGTCGAGGGCGCGGTCGCGCTCGCGCTCGGTGACGTCCTTCTCGACCTCGCGGTTGCGGGACTTGGCCTCCTCGTTGCGGCGCGTGCGGCTGAAGCGGCGGAACTGCTGGAGCACCTCCTCGCGGGTGAGCTCCTTGGACTTCGCCTTGCGGCGGATCTCCCAGGGGAAGTAGTACGGCTGCCACGCGATGTCCGGATCGTGCTCCCAGCCCCGGCTGGCCAGGTACCGGACCACGGAGTTGATCATCGCCAGCAGGGGCACGGCGAACAGCGCGCCCAGGATGCCGGCCACGACCGAGCCGGCGGCCACGGCCAGGAACACGGCCAGGGGATGCAGGGACACGGCCTGGCCCATGATGAGCGGCTGGAGGATGTTGCCCTCGAGCTGCTGGACGATGACCACGACGGCCAGCATGGCCAGCGCGGCCACCGGCCCGTTGGCGACCAGCGCCACGAGGACGCCGATCGCACCGGTCACCACGGCGCCCACCAGCGGGATCCACGCGCCGATGAACACCAGGATCGCCAGCGGGACCGCCAGCGGGACGCCCAGGATGAAGGCGCCCAGGCCGATGCCGACCGCGTCGATGAAGGCCACGAAGCCCTGCACGCGCATGTACTGCCCGAGGGAGACCCAGGCCTTGCGCCCGGAGCCGTTCACGGCGGCCTGGGCCGGCCGGGGGAAGAGGCGGACGACGAACAGCCAGATCCGCTCCCCGTCGGCCAGGAAGAAGATCAGCGTGAAGATCAGGATGAACAGGCCTGTGAAGAAGCTGCCGGCCGTGGCCCCGAACGACACCGCGCCCGAGACGATCTGACCGGAGTTGTCCTGCAGCCATGTCATGCCCTGCCCGGCGAGCTCGTTGAGCCGATCGGTCGAGATGTCGAACGGGAGGTCCTCGATCAGCCCGATCAGGGCGTTGACGCCGGCCACCGCGGAATCCCGCAGCTGGCTGAAACCGGTCACCATCTGCTGCCCGGCCAGGCCGAGCAGACCGAGGACGACCACGATCAGGCCGACGATCGAGGTCAGCGACGCGAGGATGGGCGGGAAGTGCAGCCGGCGCAGGGCGTGGGAGACCGGCGAGATGAGGCTGGCCACGAGGGCGGCCAGCAGCACCGGGATCAGCACGGCGGTCACGGCGCCGAGCAGCCGGCCCGCCACGTAGAGCCCGACGACGATCGCGACGAGGCGCCACGACCACGCGGCGGCCATCCGCACTCCGGCGGGCACGCTCGCACCGTCGTTCATGGAGCCGGTCGGCATCCGCGTTCTGCTGCCGGGCTGCTCATCGGCAGCAGAGCCGGAAGAGGCTGGGGAGGAAGTCATGAAGGGCATTCTGGCACTGATCCGAGCCCTGACGGGCGATCGCAGGCCCATTGTGAGCGATTCCTCGTCCCCGCGTCGCCCCGATCCACGGCAGGTCCGCGCAGGGCATGGCAGAGATGTGATGATGGCGTCATGGCCGCCCCGTTCCTGAGAATCCTGTCGCAGCGCCGCCGCGCCCAGTCCCTGGTGCCGGAGGCCCCCACTCGTGCCGAGATCGAGCAGATCGTCCGCGCCGCCGCCGGGCGGCCCTCGGAGGACGAGCCCGCGCCGTGGCGGGTCATCGCCACGACCCGCGAGCAGGCCCCCCAGCTGGCCGCGGCCCTGTCCGGGCTGCGCTCCCTGCCGGAGATCGGCGACGGCAGCGCGCCCCTCAAGGGCAAGCAGCTGCGTCGGCTCGCGGCGTTCCGGGGCTCGCTGGCCTTCGCCATGCGCGGCGGCCTGGCCCTGGCCCTGGTGTTCGAGCCCGTGCGCGGCTCGGAGCTGTCCAGGAAGCGGCAGCGCATGGAGGCCCACGCCATGCACACCGTGCTCGAGGCCGCTCTGTGCGGTGCCGGATGGGGCGTGCAGTGGTCCCCCAGGGAGTCCCCCGACGCCGAGGTCCTCAACGACTTCTACGGCCTGGACGAGAAGGAGGAGGTGCTCGGCTGGCTCTTCGTCGGCCGCGTCCCGCTCGAGGAGGCGCGGGCGGTCTCCGGCTCCTCCGCACGGCCGGGGCCGTCGGTGCTCGAGTTCCGGGACTGACCCCGCGCCTCGACCGCGCAGCGCTCGAGGCGCGGCCGATGAGCCCGGACGCGCGACGAGGCCCGGCGGAGCAGCCGCTGCGCCGGGCCTCGTGGGGTGCGGGTCGCCCCCGCTGTCACGCGTCAGTCGTTGTTGCTGAAGATCGCGAGGATGCGCAGGATCTCGACGTAGAGCCAGATCAGCGTGACGGTGAGGCCGAAGGCCGCCGACCAGGCGTACTTCGAGGCCACGCGGCCCACCCCGTTGCGGATGTTCTCGTAGTCCAGCACGAGCGAGTACGAGGCCAGCAGGATCGCGATGCCGCCGATGAGCAGGCCCATGGGCAGGTCGGTGCCCGGGATGGTCACGTCGTAGCGCATGTTGAAGCCGGCGAACAGCGACAGACCGAGGTTGACCAGGCCGAACACGAGGTAGCCGAGCATGGCCACCAGCACGATCTTGGTCAGCACCGGACTGCTGCGCAGGATGCCGATCTGGTTGAGCACCAGCACCACCGCGGCCACGCCGAACGTGCCGATCACGGCCTGCATCACGATGCCCGGGTAGGCGGAGTACTCCATGGCCATGGACAGCCCGCCCAGGAACAGGCCCTCGGCCGCCGCGTAGGTCATGATCAGGACGGGCGAGGGCTCGCGCTTGAACGCGTTGACCAGGCCGAGCACGAAGCCGACGACCAGGCCCGGCAGCATCAGGGCGGGCACGAACCACCCGATGACGGCGAAGACGACGACCGTGCCGAGCGTCATGGCGGTGCGCATGACGACGTCGGTCATGGTCATCCGGCCGGTCTGGGCCGGGCCGGCCGCGGGGCGGTCGTACATGCCCTGGAGCTTGTCGGCCGTGGCGACCTGGCCCGCGCTCTGGCCGTACTCCTGGATCCTGCCGTTCTGCGCGTACTGGCCCTGCTGGGGGCGCCCGTCGCTCGTGGCGCCGAAGTCGCGGAGCATGGGATTGCTCATGCAATCGTCCTTTCCTGTGCCCGCATATGTCCCATGGGGCAGTCGAGGGCGTGGTGGTGAGGGTCTGGCCCTACGCTAACAGCCCGGACCGGCGCGGTGCCGGGTCCGTCCCCCGAGAGCGAAACAGCGGGACATGTCCCGTGTTGCCGCCGAGCGCATCTGCCCGGCCCGGCCGGAGCCGGAAGTGAGCCTCAGTCCCGGCTCTCGAGCCGGTCGAAGAGCTCCTCGAGGATCAGGACGCTGTCCTCGCACGAGGCCTCGAGCACTGCGCGCTCGCGGCCGTGCAGGATGCCCACGCCGTAGCGGTCGCCGCCCGTGCGCACGAGGGAGCGCGCCGCCGAGGCGTACCAGAGGTCCATGACGCGGCTGTCCATCAGCTCCCCGCAGACGTCGAGGCAGCCCTCGATCCCCTGGAAGAGCGGCTGCTGGGACTTCTTGGCGCGCAGGGGCGTGTGCTCGAACAGCTCCGCGCCGAAGCCGAGCAGGCGCAGCGCGCGGCGGACGACGTGCACGTGCTCCAGGACGGGCTCCAGCTCGACGAGCTCGACCGGGACGGGACCGAGCTCGAGCACGGCGCCGAGCCACCGCTCGGTCATGCGGGAGCCCAGCTTCTTGGGGCTCAGCTGCGCCGCCTCGTCGCCGAGCCGGACGTCGCCCAGCAGGTCGCTGATCTCGCGGAGGCTCTGCTGATGCCGCGCCGAGGCCAGGCGGCGCCCGGCGGCCGCGGCCTGCGCCTCGCGGTGCTCGCGGGCCATGGAGTCCAGGTGGGCCAGCGCCGAGCGGCTCACCGCGGAGCCGGCCTCCTGGGCGCGCACGGGGAGCAGCTGCTCGACGACCTCGGCATCGCGCACGGCCGAGAGCTCCTGGCTCAGCCCCCGCAGCAGCTCGACGGCCCGTTCGGCGGCCGCCGGATCCCGCAGATCCGGCCCCAGCCCGATCAGCACCGCCTCGCAGCGGCGCGCGGCGCGGCGCAGCCCGTGCACGGAGTCCTCGGCGCCGATCCGCACGAGGAAGTCCGTCCACAGCACCTGCTCGAGGCACGAGCGCACTGCCGAGGCGACCGTGCGCCGCAGATCCTCGTCGGCCCCCTGCTCCGGCGACGCGCTCCCGGCGGCCTTCCCCCCGTTCTCGCCGGCCCGATCCTTCCGGTCCTCGCCCTTCCCGTCCTTGCCCTTCTTGCCGCCCTTGCCGGAGCCCTTCCGATCCTCGGCCTTCTTCCCCTTGCCCTTGTCCTTGCCCTTGCCCTTGTCCTTGCCCTTGCTCTTGGTCTTGCTCTTGCCATCGCCGCCGCGGTCGTCGGCGTCCTCCGCCGTGTCGCGGCCGGCTGTCTCGGTCTCGGGGACGACCTCCTGCCCGTCCGGGCCGATCACCGACACCGCCTCGGCCCCGTCCTCGGCGCCCAGGGCGCGGGCGATCTTGGCGCTCGAGGTCGAGGGGGTCAGTCCGGCCGAGAGCAGGACGGCCTCGATCTCGTCGAAGACCGCGCGCCCGTCGGCTCCGGAGCCGTTGACGAGCTCGACCTCGTACTCCTTCCAGACGCGGGTGATGCCGGTCGCGCCGGCGGTCCCCCGGACGTCGTCCAGGCAGATCTCCGCCACGCGGCCGTGCTCGGGATCCACGACGTCGAGCACCTGGCGCTCATTGCGCAGCACGGCCAGCTGCTCGAGCCGAGCGTCGCCGATCAGGCCGGTGACGAGCTGCCGCATCTGCGCGGGCAGGCGATCGGCCGTGCGGAGCAGCGGGACGTGCGCCTCGTGCTTGGTCCCGTCCGCCCGGAACTTCAGGTGCCAGCCCTCGTCGGGGCCGCCGCGGCGGCGGCGCAGGGCGACGCCGAAACCGGCCAGACGGCCGTCCGCCGTGTCGAAGTAGGTCGACTCGAGGGACCGGATCGCGGACTCGGGCTCGACGCGCAGCCGCGGGAGCTCGCCCCAGTCGGGCTGCGCGCCCGCGGGCACCTCGTACTTGCGCTCGATCTCGGGCTGCGTGCTGGCGGTCATGGCCTGATCCGTCCTCTCTGGGGGGGGTCCTGGCGGTGCAGGTGCCGGTGGGCGCGGCTCCTCGGTCAGCCGGAGGAGGCGGCGCGGAAGGTCGACGGCCGCATCGCCGTGGGGCGACGCGGCCGCTGGTGATGCCGGGGCGCGGTGCCGCGGCGAGCCGCTCAGGCCCGACGGCGGGACAGGACGTCGTCGAGGTCGAGCGACGCGGATCCCGTCCGCGGCTCGGGCTGCGGAGCCTGCGCGGCCTCCTGCAGCGGACGGCCGGAGGACTTGGGCGCGGACGGGGACTGCAGGGGCTCGGGCGCGCGCCGGGGGGCGACGGCGGCGCGGGTGTAGGTGGGCTTGGGCACCGTGATCGGCTCCCAGGACTCGCCCCGGCCCTGCGAGGACTGCTGCGCCACACGGCGGGCGACCGCGCGCAGCTCCTCGTGGGTGGGCGCCGACTGCGCGGCCACGGCCCGCCGGGAGTCCGCGGGGTGGGCGCCGGTGCGCGGCGGGATGTACTGCGCCGCCGGCGCGCGGCGGATCGCCGGCTCCTGCTCGTCCTCGAACCGCAGATCGTCCATGAACTGCCGGTCGTCCGGCAGGTCGAGATCCCGGCGATCGCGCTGCTCCCGCAGCCCGGTGTCGCGCGCGACGTGCTCCTCGTGGTCGAAGAGCTGGTCCTCGATCGTCTCCTGCTCGCTCACGGAGGTCTCGATCACGGCCCGGCCCCGGCCCTCGGCGGGTTCCGCCGCGGGCAGCGCGCCGGCGGCCCGCTCCTGATCCGCCAGGTAGACGAGCGCCGCCAGGCTCCCCGCGCTGAGCAGGAGCAGGAACACGGGCCAGGGCCAGCTCACGGCCGTGAAGGGCGCCAGCAGGCCGGTGATCACGGCCAGCGCCAGGCACGCCGCCCCCAGCAGGGCCACGGCCACGCGATCCCGCCTGATCACCAGGCCGTCGAAGGCACCGGCTGAAGGCTGAGTGCGGCTGCTCGGCATCGTCCGGGCTCCTCGGTGGTCTCGTGGGTGCGTGGTGAGCGTCAGGTTCGGGCGCGTCCGGCCGACGGCGCGCTCCTGCGGGGCTGATCTGCACGACATGATCCCATACTTCGCCCGGAATGGGCCGCAGGGAAGCGCCGTGCTCGACCGCGGCAGCGGCCGTCAGCGGCCGACGACCAGCGGCTGCGACGTGCCCGTGAAGCGCCGGACGAGCCCCTCCGGTCCGGCTTCCGGCGCTGTGAGCGCGAAGCTGCGATGATCCGCCCACTTGCCGGCGATGTGCAGGAGGTCCCGCCGCAGCCCCTCGTCGCGGAAGCCGAGCTTCTCGACGATGCGCAGGGAGGCCGCGTTCTCGGGCCGGATGTTGATCTCGATCCGGTGGAGGCGGCGGTGCTGGAAGCAGTAGTCGCATGCCATGGCCACGGCCATCGGCGCGATGCCCCGCCCGGCGCTGCCGCCGTCCACCCAGTACCCGATCGAGGCGCTGCGCGATGCGCCGGCCACGATGTTCGAGACGCTCAGCTGGCCCACGAGGGCGCGGCGGCCGTCGGGCCGGCGCTCGGTGATGATCCACGGCAGGCTGCGCCCGGCGCGGGCCTCCCGGTTCTGCCGCCGCACGAAGCTCCCGAACGAGGGCAGCTCCTCCGAGGGCTCGGGATTCGTCGCCTCCCAGGGCCCGAGCCAGTCCCTGTTCTCCCACCGCACGGCGTCCCACTCCCCGCGATCGCGCGCGGAGAGGGGACGCAGGGCGAGGGCTCCCCAGGACAGGGTGACGGGCCATTCAGCCCGCGGGATCACGCCTGGCCGGTCCCCCGGCCCTGGAGCCCCTCGGCGAACTCGATCAGCCACTCGCGCAGCTCGGGGCCGAGGTCCTCGCGCTCCGAGGCGATGGTGACGTTGGCCTTGAGGTAGGACAGCTTGTCGCCGGTGTCGTAGCGACGGCCGCGGAAGACGACGCCGTAGACGCCGCCCCCCTCGCCCTCCTGGCCCGCCATCTCGGCGAGCGCGTCAGTCAGCTGGATCTCCCCGCCGCGGCCGGGCTCGGTGTGCTCGAGGACATCGAACACCCCCTGGTGCAGGACGTAGCGGCCGATGATGGCCAGGTTGGAGGGGGCCTCCGCCGGCTCGGGCTTCTCGACCAGGCCGTTGATCCGCACGTAGTCCTCGCCCTCGACGGGGGTGACGTCGGCGCAGCCGTAGGAGCCGATCTTGTCCTGCGGGACCTCGAGCAGAGCGACCACGGAGCCGCCGGTGCGCTCCTGGACCCGGATCATCTCGACGAGCAGATCCTCCTTCTCGTCGATCAGGTCGTCGCCCAGCAGCACGGCGAAGGGCTCGTCGCCCACGTGCGTCCTGGCCCGCAGGACGGCGTGGCCGAGGCCCTTGGGGTCGCCCTGGCGGAGGTAGTGCAGGTCGCCCAGCTCGGAGGCGTGCTCGACGGCCTCGAGCAGCTCGTCCTTGCCGGACTCCTTGAGCTGGGCCTCCAGCGCGGGGATCCGGTCGAAGTGGTCCTCGAGCGCGCGCTTGGAGCGGCCCGTGATCACGAGCAGATCGCTCAGGCCGGCGTCGACGGCCTCCTGCACGACGTACTGGATCGCCGGGCGGTCCACGACCGGGAGCATCTCCTTGGGAGTCGCCTTGGTCGCGGGGAGGAAACGGGTGCCCAGCCCGGCTGCGGGCAGGACGGCCTTGCGGACGGTGCGCGTCGGGTTCTCAGTGCTCATGCCGAAAGGCTAGCCGACCGGCCGCCGGTCGCGGCGCGTGCCGCCCGAGCCGCTGCGCCCGCATTTGTGGGGCGGCGGGAGCCGGCAGCCCGCAAGGGGCCTCCCGGGGCCGCGCGGGCCTGCCATGATGGCGGCATGTCCCGCCCCGACGACGACGTCCGCCCGTCCTGCCCACCGCGGCCCGATGGGGCCCGCGAGGCCAAGCGCGACCTCCGCCGGAGCCTGCGGGACCGGCGGGCCCGGGCCGACGCGCGCGCCCGCGCGGCGGCGGCCGCGGGCTTCGCCGAGGCGCTCGAGCAGCTGCTCGCCCGGCACCCCGACGGCGCCCTGCTCGCGTTCCTGCCGCTGCCCGACGAGCCCCCGCTCACGAGCGCGCTGCGCCGGCAGCTGTCGCACCGACCCGTCCTGCTGCCGGTGACGCAGCCGCGGCGCGCCATGCTGTGGACCCGCTGGCTGCCCTCGACCGGGTTCGCCCCGTCCGGTCCCGGCGGGCTGCACGAGCCCGTCGGCCCCCGCGAGCCCGCGCCGGAGGAGATCGGGCTCGTGCTCGTGCCCGCACTGGCTGTCGATCGCTCGGGGCTGCGGCTGGGGATGGGCGGCGGCTTCTACGACACGTTCCTGGAGGGGCTGAGACCGGGGACCCCCGCTGCGGCGTGCGTCTTCGCCCGGGAGGTGCTGCCGGCCGGCGCGGTTCCCGGGGAGCCGTGGGATGCCAGGCTCCCGATCGCGCTGACGGAGCGCGGGACCGTCGAGCTGCGCGGCTGAGGACGCTCGCGCCGTCGAACGGGGCCGGCTGCGCATCGGCGGGAGCGCCCGCCCGGGCGGCATAGAATCATGGCCGCTCCCCCGATGCCGGACCGGCTGCGCCGCTGCGCCCCGGCCGGCACCGACCGCCCCGTCGGCACGACAGGTGCCGCACCCGCCTTCGGAGGTCTTCCGTGCCCGTCTACGCGTACAAGTGCAAGAGCTGCGGCCACCAGCTCGAGGTCCGCCAGTCGTTCTCCGACGACCCGCTGACCGAGTGCCCCGAGTGCGGCGGCGATCTGCGCAAGCAGTTCAACTCCGTGGGCGTCGTGTTCAAGGGCTCGGGCTTCTACCGGACCGATTCCCGCTCCGGCGCGTCCGGATCCGGGTCGGGGTCCTCCGGCCCGGGCTCCGACTCGGGCGCGGCCTCGAGCACGTCCAGTGCCTCGAGCTCGTCCGGCGCCACGGGCTCTGCCGGCTCCGCGAGCTCCTCGGGGACCTCGGGCGGCTCCGCCGACTGATTCCCGCCCGCCCCACTCCCGAGGGGCGAGCCCGGGCCGCCGCGGCTCCACAGCAGCGGCGATGCCGCCCCGGTCCCGGGGACCCCGCCCGCGGCGCAGAACGGCCGCGCATGAGGACGCACCGCCTCCCCTAGCGTGCCGGCATGATGCACCGACGGCCCGTCCGCCCCTCCGACAGCCGCCGCACCGGCCGAGCCGGGCGCGCGCCGTCAGAGCGCCTCGGCCGCTCCCCCGCGTCCCGCACGCGCCGCATGCCGCGCACGCCCCGGCGAGCGCGCTACCCCCTGGGCATCGCGCTGCGCACGGCTCTGTCCCGGCGCCGTCGTCTGATCGCCGCGGTGCTGCTCAGCGCGGCGGCCGCGATCGCCGTCCTGCAGGTCAGCCCGGGGCCCCAGGAGACCGTCCCGACCGTGGTGGCAGCCCGCTCCCTCGGGGCCGGCGCCGTGCTCTCGGCCGACGATCTGCGGGTCGTGGACTACCCCCTCGCGCTGGCCCCCGCCGGGGCCGCCCCTCCGAGCGGCGGGGCGGCCGCCGAGGCCGGCTCTGCGGTCCCGGAGGCCGCGCCCGCAGCCCGCCCGTCGAGCGCCGCCGGGGCGGCCGCGGACAGCCCCGTCGCGCAGAGGCGGCCGAGCGATGATCCCGCTGCGGCATGGGTCGGGCGCACGCTGGCCGCCGCCGTGGTCGAGGGGCAGCCGCTGACGGGGCCCTCGGTCCTGGGCCCCGACCTGCTCTCCGGGCAGCCGCCGGGATCGACGGCGGTGACCCTGCGCGTGGCCGATCCCGGGACGCTGGCCCACGTCCGCCCGGGACAGCACGTGGATCTCATCCGCGCCGACGGACGGGCCTCGGACGGGGCCGGGCACGACGCGGACGCCTCCGATCCTCCCGCGGATCCGGAGGACGGCGGCACGGGGGATGCCGCCGACCCCGGCGCTGCGCGGGTGGCGGCGGGGCTTCCCGTCCTGTGGGTCGCCGACCCCGCCGCCCCGTCGGACGGCCTGCTCGAGTCCTCTCAGGAGGTCCAGGACGATCTGCTCGTGGTCGGCGCCGATGCGGCCACCGCCGAGCGCATCGCCTCGACGCCCGAGGGCGAGCTCGTCCCCGTGCTCGTCGCGGCCCCGGCGGAGTCGGGACGGCCCGGCCCTCCCTGAGCGCCCCGCCCCGCCCGCAGCCGCTCGACGGGAGCAGCCGGCCCCGGCCCATCCCCCGCCGCGACGCGGCGGGGCACGGAGCCCGGCCGCCGGCTCAGCCCCAGTGGGGCGGGCGCTGGGAGGCGAGCCAGCGGTCGCGCTCCGCATCGTCGGCGACCTCGTCGAGGGTCTCCGGCGCGGGCCGCCCGGAGCGGGGCTCGCTCTCGTGCCGGTCCTCGCCCGCCGCGTCGGTGCCTCGAGCCGACGGCGGCGAGGACGCGGCAGGAACGCCGCCGACGGCCCGGCGCGAGCCGCGCGGTCGACGCGCCCCGGGGGCGGGCGGCGTCATCGGCCGCGGGAGCCCGACGCGCTGCCGCCTGCGGACCGCTGGGAGCGATCGGCGCTCAGACCCAGGTAGCGGGCGATGAGATCGGCCACGGCGTCGGGCTGGGTGAACACCTCGATCGTCCACAGCGTGAGGTGGTTCCAGCCGCTGCGCTCGAGCTGCTGCGGGCGCAGCCGGGAGCGCTCGCGCACGGACATGCGCGCCACGGCGTCCGTGCCGTCGGAGACGACGGCGACCGGGATCCGCACGGGGCGGTCGTCGGAGCGCGGCGCGACGACGGCCCCGGCCGACAGGGACTCCGCCGTCTCGGCCCAGGCCACCAGGTCGATGACGTCCTCGTGGTGATGGCGCACGGCCGCGCCGCGCTGCACCAGTCGCCGCGACAGGTCCTGGACCAGGGCGTCCTCGTGGACGGCCGCATCGGCGAGCTCCATGGGATCGTGCACCAGGACCGCGGGCTCCTGCTCGGCCTCCTCACCGGGGCCGTCGTCCGCGGGTCCGTCGGCCCCCCCGCCGGCCGAGGAGCCCCCGCTGCCCTGCGGCCGGGCGTCCGGATCGGACACGAGCGACAGGCGGGGGCGGCCGCCCGGCGCCGGCCCGCCGCGCTCCGATCCCCCGGGCGCCGACTCGCCGTGCGGCTGCGCGGCCGTCTCGCGCGCGTCGTGGACCTCCCCGGCCGCGGCCTCCGCATCGCCGTCGGGCCCTGCGCTCGTCCCGGGAGCGGCATCGGGCTGCTCCGCGGCCCCCGTGAGCAGGGGCTCGTCGGTCGCGTCCCGGCGGACGTTGCCCGCCTCCTCGACGCGGCGCAGGAGGCGGTGCAGGTCGCGGGCGCCGTTCTGCAGCGAGCTGGGCTCGACGTCCTCCGGCCGGATCGACGAGACCACGACCGTGTTCTGGCGGGAGCGCGTCATGCCCAGCACGAAGCCGCGGCGCCCGTCCCGGTCCGAGAGCTGGCCGAGGTAGGGCAGCACCCGGTCGTGGTCCGTGCGGCCGAAGCCGAGGCTGAAGATCACGGTGTCGCGCTGGAGCCCCACCGCCCGGTGCAGGTCGACCACGCGGAAGGACTCGGGGCCGGGCCGGAAGAACTCCCGCAGCTCGGGCCGCTGCCCGAGCACGGCGCTGACGCCCTGGGCGACCCGGGCCGCGTGGCGGGAGCTCGGCGTCACGACGGCCAGCGACCGCTCCGGGTGCAGGCGGGCATGGCGGATCACGAGCTGGACGACGCGGCGCACCTCGACGTTCGGCGACTGCACGCCCTCGTGCCCGGCGGCGAGCTCGCCGTACCCGTCGGCGACGTATTCGACCTCCAGGCGGGAGTCGCCGTCGGTCAGCGCGGCGCCCGAGGGCAGGCGGGTCAGGCTGCCCTCGTAGAAGTCCTGGTTGAGCTGCTCGAACAGCTCGGGGTCCAGATCCCGGTAGAGCACGCGCAGCCGGCGGCGATCGACCACGCGGGCCAGTGCGTCGAAGGCGGAGTCCACCTCGGCGACCGGCCCGGGCTCCGGGCCCGTCATGGGGGCGACGGTGAAGGGCTGCGGCCGCCCGAGCGCCGGGTCGCCGAGGACGATGACCTGCTGGGCGCGCGTCACGGCGGGCAGCACGGCCGCCAGCGGGGTGGACTCCCCGTCCAGGACGACGACGGCATCGATCTCGACGTCGTCCGGCAGGGCGGCCGAGAGCACGAGCGGGCTCGCCGTCCACACCGGGGCGAGGGCGCGGGTGAGATCCCCGCAGGCCCTCAGCAGCTGCGGCAGCGGCGCGCTGCCCTGGCGCAGCATGGCGCGCAGCTCGCCGGCGGCCTCGGGCTGCTCCTGCAGGAGCCGCCGCCAGCGCTGCGCCTGGGCCCAGCTCAGCCGTGCGGGCCCGGAGGAGATGTGGGCGGAGTCCGCCCGGCGGAACTCCTGCTCCGCCCGGCGAAGGCTCGAGCCCTCCGTCATGGGCAGCAGGCCGTCGTCGGCGGCCATGGCCTCGAGCGAGGACTGCCACCACGCCAGGTCGAACTCCTCCGCCACGCGGCGGCCCGGCACGCGCCGGTCGATGAGGTCGTCGACGAACTCGCCCAGGCCGCGGTCGCGCAGTCCCTCGAGCAGCAGCGTGCGCTCGGGGATGGTCTCGAGGCTGGTCTCGTCGTCGATCAGCGCGGTGAGGACGTCGCGCAGCTGCGCCGCATCCAGATCCATCAGCCCGGCCCCGGTGCGCGAGCCCTCGAGCGCGATCATCAGCCCCTCGAGGTCCTCGACGAAGCGCTGCTGCATCTCCGCGACGTCGTCGACGGCATCGGAGACCTCGGGCTTCTCGATGGTCGCGGACCACGAGCGCCAGCGGTCGCGCTCGGACTGGACCTTGACCAGCGAGGCATGCAGGTCCGACAGATGCACGCCCGGGCGGATGTACTCCTTGGCCGCCTTGCGCAGCCGCGAGCGCTGCAGCCCGGACATCTCGATCGCGTGGTCGCGTCGCCAGGAGGCGCCGGCCGTGGCCGCGATGAGGTCCGTGACCGGCCGGTCGAAGATATCGGGGGTGAACGAGCGCAGGGAGGACTCGACCTCCTGCAGCAGGCGCAGCTGCTGGCCCCACTCGGGGACCGTCGAGCCGGGGCGCAGGCCCGAGACGGACAGGACGCCGCGCATGCCGGTCTCGAGAGTGCTCAGCTCGAGCAGCAGCGACTGCGCGAGGTGCCGGGCCTGGCGGGTCTCCTCCTCGTTGACCAGGCGAGCGCCCTCCCAGGGCCCGTCGAGGGTCTCGGCGTCGAAGGCCCCGAGCTCGGCGGCGCGCTCGAGCTGCCGGGTGATCTCGGTGCGGTGGGCGGCCGCATCGAGCACGCCGCGGGAGAAGCGCACCCGGGTCGTGGGGCCGTCGGGGCGGGCCGTGAGCCGGGCCAGGGCCTGCATGGCCTGATAGGCCGAGGCCTCCACGCGCGGCCGCTGCCGGTGCAGGGCGTCGATGTGCCCCGCCAGCAGGTCGCGGACCGAGCGCAGCTGCTCGTGCAGCCCGCTCAGCTCCGGCTCCCGGGCCCGCTCGACGCGGGTGATGGACTCGATCAGCTGCGCGGCGACGTCCTCGCCCGTCAGGTGCGAGCCGAGCTCGAGCACGGACGACGAGAGCCCGAGCATCTCGAAGCCGCGGTGGAAGTCGCTCAGCGCCGCCCGCCGCTCGCCGAGCACCAGCACGGAGCGACCCTGGGCCATCAGCGCGCCCACGGTGTTGACCGCGGTCGCGATCTGCCCCGTGCCGGGGGCGGCGGTCACCACGAACGACTCGCCCTGGCCCGCGAGGTCCACGACCTCCTGCTGGGAGCCGTCGGCGTCGAGCAGCAGCAGCTCGGAGGCCGGATCGCGCTCGTCCAGGGGCGCGCAGCGGTTGGTCAGCGGACGCGGCTGCGGGATCTTGCCCACCGCGGTGGACTTGAGCCGGGCCAGGTCCCGGATCACGTCGGTCCGGACCGGGACGTGCTCATCGGCCGGGCGGTCGTGCAGATCCGCAAACGTCGAGATCAGCAGCCGGTGGTCGACGTGCATGCCCGGGACGTCGGAGGCGGCCATCCGCAGCGACTCGAGCACCGGCGCCGGATCCAGCCGGCGGGTGCCGTAGGCGAGCCGGGCGATCTCCCCGGTGGACAGATCGATGCCGTGATCCGCCAGCAGGCGCCGGACCATGGCCGGGTTGAGCTGGGCCGGGCCGACGATCTGCAGGTCGAAGTCGTCGCCGTCGGAGCGCGGGCGGATCGTGACGGGGGCCAGCAGGACGGGGGCGATGCAGCGCCGCTGGGCGCCCTGGCGATCTGCCCGCGCCGCGTGGCCGCGGGCGCTCGGGCCATGCTCCTCGCCCGGGCGGCCGCGCGGCGGCCCCTGCAGCCACGAGGCCGTGCCGGCCGCCAGGTACGCCGCGTCGAGTCCGTGCTGCGAGGACAGCTCGTGGATCTTGGTGCGCAGGATGCGCGCGGCCCGGGAGGCGCGCTGCAGCCCGGCCTGCTCGCGCATGATCGTGGACAGGCGCGTGGGCCGGCCCATCATCAGCTGCGCCTGCCCCGAGGAGTTGGCCTCCGTCAGGTCGATGCAGACGTTGTCGACCTGATTGAAGTCGAGCAGCGTGTCCGGACCGGTGTAGGCGTCCATCTGCCGCGTCCAGGCCTGCAGCGAGACGGTCTCCGGCGCGCCGCGGCCGGCCGCGGACGAGCCGCTCGGAGCGGTGGTTCCGGACTCGGACGAGGGGGACATGCTTCTCCTAGGGGATGACGGCCGCGCGCTCACGCGGACGCGGCGTCGTCGGGGGTTGCTCGGCGGGCGTGGGCAGCGCCCGTTCGGGAGCCGGACGCGGGCCCGGGGCGGGCCGCGCCCGTCACTCCCACTCGATGGTTCCCGGGGGCTTGGAGGTCACGTCCAGCACGACGCGGTTGATCTCCTCGACCTCATTGGTGATGCGGCTGGAGATCCCGGCGAGCAGGTCCTCGGGCAGTCGGGACCAGTCGGCCGTCATGGCGTCCTCGCTGGAGACGGGGCGCAGGACGATCGGGTGCCCGTAGGTGCGCCCGTCGCCCTGGACGCCGACCGAGCGGACATCGGCCAGCAGCACGACCGGCATCTGCCAGACCTCCTCGTCCAGCCCGGAGGCCGTGAGCTCCTCGCGCGCGATGGCATCGGCCCGGCGCAGGATGTCCAGGCGCTCCCGGGTGACATCGCCGATGATGCGGATGCCCAGGCCCGGGCCGGGGAACGGCTGCCGGCCGACGATCGACTCCGGGAGGCCCAGCTGACGGCCGACCTCGCGGACCTCGTCCTTGAACAGCTCGCGCAGCGGCTCGACGAGCTGGAACTCGATGTCCTCGGGCAGCCCGCCGACGTTGTGGTGCGACTTGATCGTGGCCGCGCCCTCGCCGCCGCCGGATTCGACGACGTCGGGGTAGAGCGTGCCCTGGACCAGGTGGCTGACCTTCGCCCCCTCGTCCGCGGCCGCCTCGAGGACGGCGGACTCGGCGGCCTCGAACGCGCGGATGAACTCGCGGCCGATGATCTTGCGCTTGGTCTCCGGGTCGCTCACGCCTGCCAGGGCGTCGATGAAGCGATCGGCCTCCCGCGCCACGTGCAGGTTCACGCCGGTCGAGGCGACGTAGTCGGTCTCGACCTGCGCGATCTCGTCCTGGCGCATCAGGCCGTGGTCCACGAGGACGCAGGTCAGGCGGCCGCCGATCGCGCGCTGGACGAGCGCGGCCGCGACCGCGGAGTCCACCCCGCCGGAGAGCCCGCAGATGGCGCGGCCGTCGCCGACCTGCTCGCGGATCCTGGCGATCTGGGCGTCGATGATGTTCTCGGTGGACCACGTGGGCTTCAGCCCGGCGATCTCGAAGAGGAAGTGCTCGATCGTGGCCTGCCCGTGCTCCGTGTGCCGCACCTCGGGGTGCCACTGCACGCCGGCCAGTCGGCGCCGCTCGTCGACGAAGGCCGCCACGGGCGCCCCGCCCGAGGAGGCGAGCACGCGGAAGCCCTCCGGCGCCTCGGTCACGGAGTCGCCGTGGCTCATCCAGACCCGCTGCATGCGCGGGGATCCGGTGAGGATCGAGTCCGGGCCGGGGACGTCCTCGCCGGGCGGGGCGGTGTCGGGCACGCCCAGCGTGGCGTCCACCGTGGTGGCGCCGTACTCCCGGGCCCCGGTCTTGGCGACGGTCCCGCCGAGGGCGTGGGCCATGACCTGGAAGCCGTAGCAGATCCCGAGGACCGGGATCCCGGCCTCGAAGAGCTCGGCGTCCCGGACGGGCGCGCCCTCGGCCCACACCGACGACGGGCCGCCGGAGAGGATCAGCGCGGACGGCTCCTTGGCCAGGATCTCCGGGGTCGACAGCGTGTGCGGGACGATCTCCGAGTAGACGTCGGCCTCGCGCACGCGGCGGGCGATGAGCTGGGCGTACTGGGCGCCGTAGTCGACGACGAGGACGGGGCCCTGGGGGCCGTGGGCTGCGTCGACGGCGTTGGCTGCGGATGCGGTGCTGGGCTGTGATGTCACGGCCGACAGTCTAGGACACGGGGCGCCGCGCCCCCTGGCAGCCGTCGGCCCGGGTCAGTAGCGCTTGGCCGCCTTGGGGAACGACGCCAGCTCCGCCGAGGTCGAGCGGTGGATCTTGCGCTCCACGATGAACGACAGGAACGGCACGACGCCGCCCAGGGCCATGACGATGAACTGCGGGAACGGCCAGCGCATGAGGCTCCACAGCCGGAAGCACGAGAAGAGGTACACGACGTAGAACCAGCCGTGGACGATCAGGATCCAGGTCGAGATGTTGACTCCGCCCTCGATGTCCACGAGCTCGTTGTCGCGCAGGCCCAGGATGTTCGACTCCCCCGTGGCCGCCCAGGTGCCGCCGGCGATGACGTCGTAGCCCAGCCCGTAGCGCAGGATCATCTCGGCCACGAGCAGCAGGAGGAACGTGCCGGAGACCCAGGCGCAGACCATGTAGAAGTTCAGCCACCACCGGATCTGCGACTCGGTGCCGCCGAAGCGCCGCCGGGTCCGCAGCGCCGAGTACTGCGGCAGCCGACCGGGCTCGGTGGCCTTCGACGGCTCGGCGCCCTGCGGAGCGCTCACGCGGACGCCGTCGGTGCGCTCCTTCGGCCGGGGCGCGTCGCCCTGGGATGCTGCCTGGCTCATCGGTGCTCTCCGCTCCGCGGGACGGTGCGCCCGCTGTCGTGCTGCTGTCCGCCGCCGGGGCTGCCGTCCTCGCGGGGGGCGGCCGACGTCTGCGCGGTCTGCGCCGCGGCGGGCTGGTCGTCGAAGTAGTAGTACTCCCCGGCCACGGGATCGTAGTAGTAGAAGCGCTCTGCCGCGGCGTCCCAGGCGTAGGGCAGCGATTCGCCCTCGAGCTCGAACCAGGCGGCCGGGTCCTGCCGGCGGCGGTGGTCGTCGCGCACGGAGGAGTACCAGATCCACAGCGCGAAGCCCGCGAAGACGATCCACTCGATCGCGTAGAACACGTTGAGGGGGTCCAGCGAGGTGTCGGTCGGCTGCTGGTCCACGGACACGGCCTCGAGCTCCGGGGACAGCAGCCGTCCGTCGTCGGGCAGGGTGCCGTCGTCATCGGCCAGCGAGGCGTCGGAGCCCGGGACCTCGGCCATGGCCGTGACGAAGCCCGAGTAGACGGGCACGTCCCACGCGTTGGTCAGCTGGGCCGGCGAGAGGCTCGCATACGTGCCGGGGTCCTGGTCCCGCGTGGACAGCGGCGCCTCCTGCGGCAGCAGGCGCCCCGCCACGGAGACCTCCCCCTGGGGGGCCTCCGGCACCCGGTCCGGATCCTCCGTCCAGCCCCGCACGACGGGGATCACGACGTCGGCCTCCGCATCCGCCCACTGCTCCTGGGAGCCGGCGACCTGCAGGCCCGTGACAACCCACCATCCGCTCCGATCGCCCTGGAGCCGGTTCTCGACGAGCACCGTGGACTCGGGCAGGTACGTGCCCGAGGCCTCCACGGCGGTGTCGACCTCGTCGAGCGTGGACACCGTGCCCGGCTGCATGGTCTCGTCCAGCGGGCGGACGATCTCCTTGCCCGGGTCGTAGACCGTCTGCGCCTCGCGGCTGCTCTCGATCTGCCAGCGGCTCAGCAGCACGAACGCCAGGGCGATGCCCAGACAGACCGCCAGGGTGGCGAGGGATCTGGGTCTGAGGGCGGTCCTGAGCACCGTTCCAGTCTAGTGACGCCCTGCGGCGGGGCCGAATCGCCGGCCGGCCGCAGGGCTCGGCGTCCTGCTCAGCCGTGGACCACGACCTCCGTGCGCTGGAAGGACTTGAGGTCCAGGTAGCCGGTGGTCGACATGGCCCGGCGCAGGGAGCCCACGAGATTGGAGCTGCCGTCGACCTGCGACGACGGCCCGTGCAGGACCTCCTGCAGGGGCCCGGCGCTGCTGACCCGGGTGCGCACGCCGCGCGGGACCTCGCCGTGGTGGGCCTCCGCGCCCCAGTGCCAGCCGCGGCCCGGCGCCTCGTCGGCCCGCGCCAGCGCGGTGCCGAGCATGACGGCGTCGGCGCCCATGGCCAGGGCCTTGACGATCGTCCCGGAGTTGCCGACACCGCCGTCGGCGATGACGTGGACGTAGCGCCCGCCCGACTCGTCGAGGTAGTCGCGGCGGGCGGCCGCGACGTCGGAGATCGCCGAGGCCCCGGCCGCGTGGATGCCCAGGACCTGCTCGGTGCGCATGGACGCGCCGCCGCCGAAGCCGACGAGCACGCCGGCGGCGCCGGTGCGCATGAGGTGCAGGGCGGGCGTGTAGCCGGCCGCGCCGCCCACGATCACCGGGACGTCGAGGTCGTAGATGAACCGCTTGAGATCCAGCGGCTCATCGGCCTGGGAGACGTGCTCGGCCGAGACGGTCGTCCCGCGGATCACGAACAGGTCCACCCCGGCCTCGAGGACCGTGCGGTAGTGCTCCTGCGTGCGCTGCGGGGTCAGCGCCCCGGCCACGATGACCCCGGACTCGCGGATCTCGCCCAGCCGCTGCGTGATCAGCTCGGGGCGGATGGGACGGCGGTAGATCTCCTGCATGCGGCGGGTGGCCGCCGGCAGGTCGTCCGCGGACAGCCCGGCGATCTCGTCGAGCAGGGGCTCGGGATCGTCGTAGCGCGTCCACAGCCCCTCGAGGTTCAGGACGCCGAGCACGCCCATCCGCCCCATGGCGATCGCGGTGGCCGGGGAGGTCACGGAGTCCATGGGCGCGCCCAGGAACGGGGTCCCGAACGTGTAGGCGTCGATCTTCCAGTCGGTCGAGACCTCGCGCGGATCGCGGGTGCGCCGCGAGGGCACGAGGGCGACCTCGTCCAGGGAGTACGTCCGACGGGCCCGCTTGCTGCGGCCGATCTCGATGTCGTAGTTCAGGTTCACTGCGCAGTCCTTCTCGTGCCGTGTCGCGGGAGCGGGCGCGGCCGGCTCAGCGCTTGTAGTTGGGGGCCTCGACGGTCATGGAGATGTCGTGCGGGTGCGACTCCTTGAGCCCGGCGGAGGTGATCCGCACGAAGCGGCCCTTGTGCTTGAGCTCGTCGATCGAGCGCGCGCCGGTGTAGAACATCGTCTGGCGCAGGCCGCCCTCGAGCTGGTGGACGACCGACGACAGCGGGCCGCGGTAGGGCACCTGCCCCTCGATGCCCTCGGGGATCAGCTTCTCGTCCGAGCCGACGTCGGCCTGGAAGTAGCGGTCCTTGGAGAACGACGTGGCCCCCGCGCGGGTCTGCATGGCGCCCAGGGAGCCCATGCCGCGGTAGGCCTTGAACTGCTTGCCGTTGATGAAGATCAGATCGCCCGGGGACTCGTCCGTGCCGGCCAGCAGGGAGCCGACCATCACCGAGTCGGCCCCGGCGACCATGGCCTTGCCGATCTCGCCGGAGTGCTGGAGGCCGCCGTCGGCGATCAGCGGCACGCCGGCGGGGATCGCGGCCTGGGCGGACTCGTTGATCGCGGTGATCTGCGGGACGCCCACGCCGGCGATCACGCGGGTCGTGCAGATCGACCCCGGGCCCACGCCGACCTTGATGCCGTCGGCCCCGGCGTCGATCAGGGCCTGGGCGCCGGCGCGGGTGGCCGCCTGGCCGCCGATGACGTCCACGTGGGCGGCCGAGGGCTCCTTCTTGAGCCGGGCGATCATGTCCAGGACGCCCTGCGAATGGCCGTTGGCGGTGTCGATGAACAGCGCGTCGACCCCGGCCTCGACCAGGGCCATGGCCCGCTCCCAGCCGTCGCCGAAGAAGCCGACCGCCGCGCCCACGCGCAGGCGGCCCTCGTCGTCCTTCGTGGCCCGCGGGTACTGCTCGGCCTTGGTGAAGTCCTTGATGGTGATGAGCCCGGCGAGCGCGCCGTCGTCGTCCACGAGCGGCAGCTTCTCGAGCTTGTTGGAGGCCAGCAGCTTGAAGGCCTCGTCCTTGGGCATCCCGACGCGGCCCGTGACCAGCGGCATGCGGGTCATGATCTCGCCCACCGTGCGGGTGTCGAACTCGGACTCCGGCAGGTAGCGGGTGTCGCGGTTCGTGATGATGCCGACCAGCCGGGTGCCGTCCTCGACCACCGGCAGGCCGGAGACCTTGTAGTAGCCGCACAGCCGGTCGAGCTCGCGCAGGGTCGCCTCCGGGCCGATGGTCACGGGATCGGTGATCATGCCCGACTCGCTGCGCTTGACCAGGTCCACGTTCTCGGCCTGATCGGCGATCGAGAGGTTGCGGTGCATCACGCCCATCCCGCCCAGGCGCGCCATCTGGATCGCCATCTTGGCGGTCGTGACGGTGTCCATGGCCGCGGAGATGATCGGGGTCTCGAGCTCGATCCGCCGCGACAGGCGGGTCCGCGTGGAGGCGTCCGACGGGATGACGTCGGTGCTGCCCGGAAGGAGCAGGACGTCGTCGTAGGTGAGGCCGGTGAATCCGAACGGATCCTCGGACAGCGCGGTCGGGACAGGGGCTTCGGGCACGGGGAGGGCCTTTCGATCGGCGGCACGTCGGGCGGCGCGCAGGCTGCCCGATCGGTGCGCGGTGCGGATTCGGGAGACAGTCTAGGACGCCGCTGCGACGAGCCCGACCCGCCTCGTGCTCGTGCGGGCCGGGCTGCCGGCGGGCCGTCGGGTCACTGCGGCTGCGGCGGCGCCGGGAGCTGCTCGACCGCGGCCCCGTCGGCGGCCAGCGCCCCCTGCATCCGCTCGGCGAACGTCCAGGCCAGGGACCGGGAGTACGGGATCGACAGGTGCCCGGTGTCCCACTGGACGTACATGTTGCCGATGACCGGCGGGCAGACCCCGTCCGGGCATAACTGGTCCGTCATGTCCATCTCCGCGTAGAGCGGCAGCTCGTCGGCCAGCGGCTGCATCGGATCGGGCTGCCCGAGCATCGGGTGCGTCCGCTGGCACTGCGGGGCATCCGGGTCGCCGGCGTCCATGGCGCACTCGGGCTGGGGCCGGTCGAAGCGCGGGACGTCGCGCACGCCCAGGACCCGGTAGCCCTCGTCGGTCACCTGGCGCACCCGCTGCTCGTAGTCCGGCTTGTAGAACTCGCCGTGCTGGTTCGTGAACGTCGACTGGGTGACGATCAGATCCGGGTCGAGCTGGTGCACGAGAGGCATGGACCCGTCCAGCCAGGGCTCGCAGTCCCCCTGGAGCTGATCCTCGGGGGTCGTCCAGTAGCAGCCGGGCTTGATGTAGCTGACCACGCGCCAGTCGTTCGCCTCCGCCACCGGGCGCATGGCCTCGAGCCAGTGCTCGGCGTGCGAGTTGCCGATCAGCAGGACGGTCTGCGAGGGGTCCTCGGCGGGCACCGAGTCCCGGCACCACTCCTGGGACTCGGCCGGGATGTCCCATTCCGCCGGGCAGGCCGCGCCGCGGTCCGGCGCCTGATCGTCGAGCTGGGCCGGCAGCGGGACCGGCTCGGCGTCGGGGTCCGGCGCCGTCCGGACGTCGTCGCGCAGCGCGAGCGCGCCGGGGTTCGACGCCGTGGGCCCGTCCGGGGCCGCCGCGACGTCGGAGCGGATGCTCTGCTGCCAGGCGAGCACGGGGGCCAGGCCGACCACGAGGCACACGACGATGGCCCCGGCCAGGCGCGGCTTGGTGGCCTCGGGCCAGGTCCAGCTCTTGAGCGGCTTCTCCACGAGCCTGGTGGCCAGGATCGCCAGCACGAGCGAGATGACGATCAGCACGACGCCGGAGCGGGGCCCGGCCTCGGGGCGGTCGCGCACGATCAGGTAGGTGATCAGCAGCGGCCAGTGCACCAGGTACAGCGCATAGGAGGCGTCCCCCAGCTTGACCAGGGGGCGGGAGGAGAAGATCCGGTCGAGCCCGAACCGGGAGCCCGACTGCCCGGCCACCATGATCGCCGCCGCCGAGAGCAGCGGCCACAGGGCGATCCAGCCGGGGAACGCGCCCTGCACGTCCACGAGCAGCCCCACGAGGATCATCGAGACGAAGCCGGCCCACCCGAGGACCACGCGGCTCCACCGGGGCAGGCTGATGTACGGCAGCGCCAGGGCCAGCAGCGACCCCAGCGCGAACTCCCACAGCCGGGTCCGGGTGTCGAAGTACGCGAACTCCTGCTGCGCGGCCGTCGTGACGACCGAGAAGGCCAGCGAGGCCGCGAAGATCGCCGAGAAGAGCACGGCCAGCACGGGCACGGGCCGCAGCCGGGAGCGCCCCCGGCACAGCAGCCAGGTCAGCCCGAAGATCAGCGGCCACAGCAGGAAGACCTGGCCCTGCACCGACAGCGACCAGAAGTGCTGGAACGGGCTGGCCGTCGACCGGTCGGCGGCGTAGTAGTCGACCGAGGAGAAGGCCAGCGCCCAGTTCTCGGTGTAGGTCAGCGTGGCGACCGCCTGCGAGAGGGTCTCCTCGATGCGGTAGGGCGGGAAGAACACCGCCACCAGCACGAGCGTGCCCAGGACCGTGAGCACGGCCAGCGGCAGCAGCCGCTTGAAGGTGTGCAGCCAGTAGCGCCCCAGCCGCAGCGGGCGGCCCCCCTCGAGCTTGCGCACGAAGGACAGCGTCATGAAGAACGCGGAGATCAGCAGGAAGATGTCCACGCCGCCGGAGACCCGCCCGAGGAAGACGTGGTACAGCACGACCATGAGCACGGCGACGGCGCGCAGGCCCTGGATCTCGGGGCGGAATCCCGAATAGCGGGCCACCCGCTCCCGGCGCCGGGTCTCCTCCGGGGTCTCCTGGCGATCCGGTCCGTCCGGACGAGCCGCCGCGGCCGATGCCGTGGTCGAGCCGCTGAGGGCGTCGCCGGATGCCTGCTGATCAGCCATGGTCTCCTCGGTGCTGCGGAGGCTCCGCGTCGCGTGCGGAGGTCCCGCCGCACGCGGCAGGGCCTCGGGGGAAGGTCGGCCTGAAACTTACCAGCGAACCAGGGGCGCCAGCGGGTGATCCGCCCGCGATCCCCTCCGGCCGGTGCGCGCCTGCCCTGCGAGGCCCCCGCGGAACGAGGCCGGGAGACGATCCCCTGGGACGAGCCCGGTCCCCGTCGCGGCTGCGACGGGGACCGGGCTGGATGCGGGGGCTCCGCTCAGGGGCCGTGCGGCCCGCCGGGTCTCAGTGCTCGTGCGAGTCCTCGTCCTCGGGCTTGTCCGTGACGAGGGTCTCGGTCGTGAGCACGAGCGCGGCGATCGAGGCCGCGTTCTGCAGCGCCGAGCGGGTGACCTTGACCGGGTCGATGATGCCGGCCGCGATCAGGTCGGTGTACTCGTCGGCCTTGGCGTCGTAGCCGTGGCCCGTCTCGAGCTGCTCGACGCGGGAGACGACCACCCAGCCGTCCTGGCCGGCGTTCTGCGCGATCCAGCGCAGCGGCTGGCGCAGGGCGCGGCCGACGATGTCCGCGGCCACCGCGGCATCGCCGTCGAGCTCGCCCTTGACGTCCTCGATCGCGGCGGAGGCGTGGACCAGGGCGGAGCCGCCGCCGGCGACGATGCCCTGCTCGAGGGCGGCGCGGGTCGAGGAGACGGCGTCCTCGATGCGGTGCTTGCGCTCCTTGGCCTCGACCTCGGTCGCGGCGCCGACCTTGATGACGGACACGCCGCCGGCCAGGCGCGCCAGGCGCTCCTGCAGCTTCTCGCGGTCCCACTCGGAGTCGGTGCGCTCGACCTGGCTGCGGATGTGCTCCACGCGGTCGGAGATGGCCTCGTTCGTGCCGCCGCCGTCGATGATCGTGGTCTCGTTCTTGGTGACCGTGACCGTGCGGGCGGAGCCGAGCTGCTCGACCGTGACCTGGTCCAGGGAGATGCCCAGCTCGGAGGTGACCACGGTGCCGCCGGTCAGCACCGCCAGGTCCTCCATGATCGCCTTGCGGCGGTCGCCGAAGCCCGGGGCCTTGAGCGCGACGACGTCCAGGGTGCCGCGCAGCTTGTTGACGACCAGCGTGGACAGGGCCTCGCCCTCGACGTCCTCGGCGATGATCGTCAGCGGCTTCTTGGTCTGCACGACCTTCTCGAGCACCGGCATGAGCTCCTGCGCCGAGGAGATCTTGCCCTGGTAGAGCAGGATCAGGCCGTCGGTCATGACGGCCTCCTGGCGCTCCGCGTCCTTGACGAACGACGGGGACAGGTAGCCCTTGTCGAACTGCATGCCCTCGGTGACCTCGAGCTCGATCTCCGTCGAGGAGCCGTCCTCGATGGTGATGACGCCGTCCTTGCCGACGACCTCGAAGGCGCGCGAGATGAGCTCGCCGATCTCCTCGGACTGCGAGGAGATCGCGGCGACCTTGGCGACCTCGTCGCCGGAGACCTCGCGGGCGTCCTGGAGCAGGCGCTCGGCCACCGCCTCCACGGCGACCTCGATGCCCTTCTTGATCTGACCCGGGGCCGCGCCGGCGGCCACGTTGCGCAGCCCCTCCTCGACGAGGGCCTGGGCGAGCACGGTCGCGGTGGTCGTGCCGTCGCCGGCGACGTCGTTGGTCTTGGTCGCGACCTCCTTGGCGAGCTGGGCGCCGAGGTTCTGGTAGGCGTCGTCGAGCTCGACCTCGCGGGCGATCGTCACGCCGTCGTTGGTGATGACGGGGGCGCCCCACTTCTTGTCCAGGACCACGTTGCGGCCGCGGGGGCCGAGGGTGACCTTGACGGTGTCGGCCAGGCGGTCGACACCCTCCTTCAACTGGTTGCGTGCGTCTTCGCGGAAGAGCAGCTGCTTGGCCATGAGCCGGTTCTCCATTCTGAGAGCGGCGAGCGCGCGCCCGCCGGGATGTCGTGGACGGGCGGTCGACGAGAAGAGGGCGCCTGCCGGGTGCGCCCGCGCTGCCGCGGGGCACACGGCAGGCGCCCTCCCTCGGACCGCCTGAAGCGTTCAGGGGGTCGTCGGGGTCACTTCTCGACGACGGCCAGCACGTCGCGCGCCGGCAGGACGAGGTACTCCTCGCCGTTGTACTTGACCTCGGTGCCGCCGTACTTGGAGAAGATCACGAGATCGCCCTCCTGGACGTCCACCGGGATGCGGTTGCCGGAGTCGTCCACGCGGCCCGGGCCCACGGCCATGACCTTGCCCTCCTGGGGCTTCTCCTTGGCGGTGTCCGGGATGACCAGGCCGGAGGCGGTGGTCTGCTCGGCCTCGACGACCTGGACGACGATGCGGTCTTCAAGCGGCTTGATGGAGATCGACACGATGTCTCCTTCTCTCATGGATTCGAAAAGTGGTGCTGAGCTGTCACGGCGACCCGCCGGGGCGCTGCTCCTCGCTCCGGCGCCGCAGCGCCGCGAGGACCCCGATGCCGGAGCGCCAGAGGATCTGCCAACCGTCGTCGCGGTGCCGATCGGCCCGAATCCTTTAGCAACCCCCTGTCGAGAGTGCTAACGCCACCCTAGATTCAGCCTGGCAGTCGGTCAAGGCGAGTGCCAGATCCGCACCCCGCGCCCCGACGCGCGGCGCAGGACGGGGAGAGCGCCCGCCCCCTGCCGGTCGCGGACCCCACCGGCGACGCAGGAACACCTGGCAACCCGGCGTGAGATCCCTCGGAATCCCGTATAAGGTAAACCTCACCTTGCTGAGGCGAGGGTCACTTTCCGCTCGCACCGCGCCCCGACCAGAGGATGCCCCATGCCCCTTCCCTCCCGCCGCTCCGGCGCCGCACTGACCGTCCTCCCCCTGGCTCTGATGCTGAGCCTCTCCGCCTGCGGCGCCCCCTCCGGGGAGCAGTCGCAGGAGGCCTCCGGGGAGAGCGTCGAGGTCGAGGACAACCACGGCACCCAGACCGTCCCCTCCCCGCCGCAGAGCGTCGTCTCGACCGACAACCGCACCTTCGAGTCGCTGTGCGACTGGGGCGTGGAGCTCTCGGCAGCGCCCAAGCCGCTGATCCCCGACACGATCGACTGCTTCCAGGGCGAGGAGGTCGTCGACATCGGCAACCACCGCGAGCCGGACCTCGAGGCGGTCGCCGGGGTGCAGCCGGACCTGCTCATCAACGGCCAGCGCTTCGGCGACTTCTACGGCGACTTCGAGGAGCTCGTCCCGGACGCCGCCCTGGTCGAGCTGGAGCCGCGCGAGGGCGAGGACTTCTTCGAGGAGCTCAAGCGCGAGAACACCGCCCTGGGCTCGATCTTCCAGAAGGAGTCCGAGGCCGAGGAGCTCAACGCCGGTCTCGACGACGCCGCCCAGCGCGTGAGCGACTCCTATCAGGAGGGCGACACCGTCATGGCCGTGAACGTCTCCGGCGGCGAGATCGGCTATCTCGCCCCGGGGGTTGGCCGCACCTTCGGACCGATGTTCGACGAGTTCGGCTTCGAGCCCGCCCTCGAGGTCGAGGGCGCCTCCGAGGACCACCGCGGCGACGACATCTCGGTCGAGGCGATCGCCGAGGCCGATCCCGACTGGATCCTGGTCCTGGACCGCGACGCCGGGGTGAGCACTGAGCAGGACTCGCCCCCGGCCCAGGAGATCATCGAGGGCTCCGAGGCGCTCCAGGACGTGACGGCCGTCCAGGAGGGCAGCGTCTACTACGCCCCCGCGGACACCTACTCGAACGAGGGGATCCAGGCCTACACCGAGATCTTCGACGGCCTGGCCGATGCCTTCGAGGGGAGCCAGGGCTGAGACGAGCGACACCGATGACCGAAGCCCGATCCGGCGCCACGGCGGTCCGCACCCGCAGCAGCTCGCTGGCCGCCGCGTTCCTCGACTGGAAGCTCTGGCTCGCCGCGCTCGGCGTGGCGGCCCTGCTGGTCGCCTCCCTGCTCACGGGGGTCTACGACCTCGGCGAGGAGGGCGGGTCGGAGATCCTCGGCATCACGCGCGTGCCGCGCACGATCGCCCTCGTGCTGGCGGGCGCGGCCATGGCGATGTCCGGGCTCGTGATGCAGCTGCTGACGCAGAACCGCTTCGTGGAGCCCACGACCACGGGCACGACCGAGTGGGCCGGGCTGGGGCTGCTGGCGGTCATGATCCTGTTCCCCGGCGCCTCGCTGCTGTCCCGGATGCTCGGGGCCATCGTCTTCGCATTCATCGGGACGATGGTCTTCTTCCTGTTCCTGCGCCGGGTCTCGCTGCGCTCGTCGCTGATCGTGCCCATCGTGGGCATCATGCTCGGCGCGGTCGTCGGCTCGGTCTCGACCTTCGTGGCCCTGCAGACCGACATGCTGCAGAGCCTCGGCGTCTGGTTCGCCGGCAGCTTCACCTCGGTGCTGCGCGGGCAGTACGAGGTGCTGTGGATCGTGGCGGCCGTCGTCCTCGCGGTCTTCGTGGTGGCGGACCGCCTGACGGCCGCGGGGCTGGGCGAGGACATCGCCACGAGCATCGGGCTGGACTACGACCGGATCATCCTCTTCGGCACGATCCTCATCGCGATCGCCACCGGCGTGGTGACCGTGGTGGTCGGCAACCTGCCGTTCCTGGGGCTGATCGTCCCGAACATCGTGTCGATGGTGCGCGGCGACGACCTGCGCTCGAACCTGCCCTGGGTGTGCCTTCTGGGGATCGCGATCGTCACGGTGTGCGACCTGCTCGGGCGCACCCTGATCATGCCCTTCGAGATCCCGGTCTCGGTGATCCTGGGCATCGTGGGCGCCGCCGTGTTCGTGGCCATCCTGCTGCGTCAGCGCAAGAGCTCGTGAAGGGGGACGCCGTCATGACCAGGACCGTGGACGAGACCTCCGTGGACCGCTCCCGCCCGGCCCCGCAGCCCGGGGCCTCGAGCGCGGGGGCCTTCGCGACCCCTGCGGCGCGGCGCCGCTACCTGATCGTGCTGACGGTGCTCATCGCGCTGTCCGCGCTCTTCGCGATCGGACTGCTGGCGTGGGACAACCCGCTGCCCTTCGGGTCGGCGGGCTTCTGGCGCGTGGCCGAGCTGCGGGTCGGCAGCGTGGTCGTGATGGCCCTCGTGGCCTTCTGCCAGGCCATGGCCACCGTCAGCTTCCAGACGGTCACGAACAACCGGATCATCACCCCGTCCATCATGGGCTTCGAGTCGCTCTACGTGGCGATCCAGACGAGCGTGGTCTACTTCGCCGGCGCGGCCGGGCTCATGGCCTTCGCCGGGATCCCGCAGTTCCTGGTCCAGGTCGGGCTCATGGTCGTGCTGGCCACCCTGCTCTACACGTGGCTGCTGTCCGGGCGCCGCGGGAGCATGCACGTCATGCTGCTCGTCGGCATCATCATCGGCGGCGGGCTCGGCTCGGTGGCCACGTTCATGCAGCGGCTGCTCAGCCCCAGCGAGTTCGACGTGCTCAACGCCCGGCTCTTCGGCTCCGTGACCAATGCCGACGACGCCCTCCTGCCGGTCGCGGTCCCGCTGTGCCTGGCCGCCGGCATCGCGCTGTGGCTGTCCTCCCGCCGCCTCAACGTGGTGGCCCTGGGCGCCGACGTCGCGAACAACCTCGGTCTGAACCACCGGGGCGAGACCATCCGGGTGCTGTTCCTCATCTCGATCCTGATGGCCGTCTCGACCGCCCTGGTCGGGCCGATGACCTTCCTGGGGTTCCTGGTCGCCACGCTCGCCTATCAGTTCGCGGACACCTACGACCACCGGAGGATCTTCCCGATCGCCGCGCTGACGGGATTCGTCGTCCTGTCGGGGGCGTACTTCGTGATGAACCACGTCTTCTACGCCCAGGGCGTCGTCTCGATCCTCATCGAGATGGTCGGCGGGTCCGTGTTCCTCTACGTCATCCTGCGAAAGGGGCGGCTGTGATCACCCTGACCGATGTCCGCAAGGACTACACCGACGACGTCCGGATCGGGCCCGTGGACCTGGAGATCCCCACCGGGGGCATGACGGCGCTCGTGGGCCCCAACGGCGCGGGCAAGTCCACCCTGCTGACCATGATCGGGCGGCTGCTCTCCCTGGACGAGGGCGTGATCCGCGTGGCCGGCATGGACGTCTCCACGACCCGGTCGAAGGACCTGGCCCGGATCCTGTCGATCCTGCGCCAGGAGAACCACTACGTCACGCGCCTGACGGTGCGCCAGCTCGTGGGCTTCGGCCGCTTCCCGTACTCGGGCGGGCGGCTCGACCGGCACGACGAGGAGATCATCACCCGGTACCTCGAGTTCCTGCACCTGATCGAGCTGCAGAACCGCTACCTGGACGAGCTCTCCGGCGGCCAGCGCCAGCGCGCCTACGTGGCCATGGTGCTGGCGCAGGAGACCGATCACGTCCTGCTCGACGAGCCGCTGAACAACCTCGACATGAAGCACTCGGTGCAGATGATGCGCTTCCTGCGCGACGCCTGCCGCGAGCTCGGCCGCACGATCATCATCGTGCTGCACGACATCAACTTCGCCGGCCACTACGCCGACCACATCTGCGCCGTGAAGGACGGACGGATCGCTCGCTTCGGCACGCCCGAGGAGATCCTGACCGACGAGGTGCTCACCGATGTCTTCGACACCCCGATCACCGTCATCGACGGCCCGAACGGCCGGCTGGCCTCCTGCTACTGAGCGCACGCCGCCGGGCGGGACGCCGCGGCCGCGGCGCTGCCGGGCTCGCGCGGGCGCGTCGGCCCCGGCCGGACGGCTAGGGTCGCAGTCGTGTCCGATTCCCCCGCTCCCGTCGATCCCCTGGCCCGTCTGCTGACCCCGGAGGGGATGCGCCTGCTGGACTCGCTGGGCGACTACCGCGAGGATCAGGCGCTGCAGCGCATCACGAGCCTCCGGGCCGAGGGCTTCGACCCCGAGCTGATCTCCGCCGCCATGACGCAGGCCCGCCTGCGCACCGCGGCCGCCGGAAAGTTCGGCGAGTTCGCCCGGCACATGCTCTTCACGCAGGACGGCCTCGAGCAGGCCACCCGGCTCACGGTCTCGGCGGTGCATGCCGAGCGCTTCGCAGACGCCGGTCTGACCCGGGTGGCCGATCTCGGCTGCGGCATCGGCGCGGATTCCCTGACGCTGGCCTCGGCCGGGCTCGACGTCACCGCCGTGGAGCTCGACGAGACCACGGCTGCCGTGGCCACCGTCAATCTCACCCCGTTCCCGAACGCCCTCGTGCTCCAGTCCGATGTGCGGCACCTGGACCTCGACGCCCTCCCCGGCGGGCGCCCGGACGCCCTCTGGCTGGACCCGGCCCGCCGCGACTCCTCGGCGGGCCCGAAGCGGCTCTTCGATCCCGAGGCCTTCTCCCCTCCCCTGTCCTTCGTCGAGCGGCTCGCCGCCTCCGGGATCCCGATCGGCGTGAAGATGGGCCCTGGGCTGCCGCACGACGCGGTTCCCGAGGGCTGCGAGGCGCAGTGGATCTCGCACCGCCGCGACGTGGTCGAGGTCGTCCTGTGGTTCGGCGCCCTCGCGCGCCCGGGCGTCCGCCGGGCCGCGCTCGTGATGGGCGACGACGGCCACCACGAGCTCGTCTCGTCGACGCCGTTCCCCGATCCGGCCGAGGACCCGACGGCGCCGCGGGCCGGGGCCGAGCCCGCCGCCGGGGACCCGGACGAGCGGATCGAGCCCGTCGCCCCCGGCGATCTGCTCTGGGAGCCCGACGGCGCCGTGATCCGCGCCGGGCTGGTCCGGGATCTCGCCGATCGCCTCGGCGCCCATCCGGTCCACCCGCGCATCGCGTACGTGACGCGGAAGGACGACGGCACCGGCCGGCGGGACCCGGCGACGCCGTTCGCCCGCTGCTATCGGGTGCGCGAGGTGCTGCCGCACACCGCCAAGGTCCTGAAGTCCTGGGTGAAGCAGCATCGCGTGGGGACGCTGGAGATCAAGAAGCGCGGCACCGACGTGACCCCCGAGCAGCTGCGCCGGCAGCTCAGGCCGTCGGGCCCGAACCGCGCCACCCTGATCGTCACCCGGCTGCGGGAGACGGATGACCGCGGCCGCACCGGCGAGCGCCGAGCGGTCCTGGTGGTCGAGCCGCTGGGCTGAGCCGCGCCTGCAGCGCGGCGAGAGGCCGCCTCAGCCCTCGAAGCGCGAGGCGAGCTCCCGATGCGCTCCGGGATCCGAGGGCTCGACGGGCGCGGACTCGGCCTGCGCGGCGCCGGCCATCTGCATCGCGACGACTCGGGCCGCGGCCTCGTCGAGGCGCTGCTGCGGGATCGCCCCGGACTCGACCGCCTGCACGATGTCCCGGTGGGCGGCCTCCTCGTCCTCGGGCATCAGCAGCAGATCGGCGCCCGCCTGCAGGGCGGCGCCGGCCGGGGTGCCCACGCCCCGGTCGACGGGCCGGCCGGGGCCGACAGCGTCCGTGACCGCCCCCATGTTCAGCGCGTCCGTGACCGCCGCGCCCTCGAAGCCGAGATCCTCGCGCAGGGCCTCGTAGGCCTGCGGCTCGAGGGTCGCCGGGACCTCGGCGTCCCACGCGCTGACGGCGATGTGCCCCATCATGATCGACGGCGCCCCGGCATCGACGACGTCCCGGAACGGGGCCCAGTCGACCTCGGCCAGCTGCTCGGGCTCCGTCTCCTGGACCGGAAGCCCGACGTGGGAATCGGTCGTGACGGAGCCGTGGCCGGGGAAGTGCTTGGGCGAGGAGACGACGCCCGCGTCCGAGAGCCCCAGGACCGCGGCGGCGGCATGCTCGCCGACCTCGGCCGGATCGTCGCTGTAGGCGCGGTCCCGGATCACGGCGTCTCCGGGGGTCGTCACGTCCGCCACGGGCGCGTGATCCATCGTGAACCCCAGCCCCGCGAGCTCGGAGCCCAGCGCCGCGGAGGCCTCCCGCGTCAGCTCGGGATCATCGGCCGCGCCGATCGCCTGGGCCGCCGGCCACACCGTCAGCGGAGCGCCCAGCCGGGTCACGGTCCCGCCCTCCTGATCGACCGAGATGATCCCCGGCCAGGACCGCTCGTCATCGGCCAGGGCCTCGGACATCCGCTCGTTCTGCGAGCGCATGGCCTCGACGTCCACGTCCGAGGCGCCCCCGCCGGCGCCGGCCTCCTGCGTGGTGCCCTGTCCCGTGGCGGTGGGGATGTTCGACCCCATGACGATCACCCCGCCCAGGTGCAGCTCGTCGATCTGCTCGACCTGGGCGTCGACGGCCGCGGGATCGGCGCCGTCCCACGTCGCCACGAGCACCTGCCCGGCCTTCTCCTCGACGCTCATCCCGGACACGGCCCGCTCGGCCTCGGCGCGCGTCTGCTCGTCCGGCAGCATCGGGCTCGTCCCCTCGGGGGTCGACGGGGCCGCGCTCTCGTCGTCGGGCCCGGCAGAGGATGCGGATCCGTCCTCGGCGCTCCCGGAGGTCCCGGCGTCGCCGTCGGCCCCTCCGCCGGTCCCGCACCCCGACAGCCCCACGGCGGCCGCCAGGGCCAGACCGAGGACCGCACCGGGGCGCCGCGGCCGCAGCCCCGCACCGCCGCGCCTCCGGTCCCGCGGCGCGCGGGCGGGGCCGCGCGGCGGCGCGGGTTCGGCGGCGAGGCGGGCTGCGGAGGCGGAGGGATCATGACGCGGCATGCCGTCCAGGGTAGCGATCCCTGCTCCCCGGGCCCCGCGCTGTTCTACAGTGGGGTCCGCTCGCAAGCCGCCGAGCGGATCCGTGGTCTCCCGCAGCGAGGTGCCGTGAACATCGAATTCAGCAGTTCCCCGCAGTCGACCCTGGGCGTCGAGTGGGAGGTCGCCCTGGTCGATGCGCAGACCGGGGCCCTGGTGCCGCGGGCCGAGGAGATCCTGGCGGCCGTGCACCGCGCCGATCCCGAGCTCGGGACGGACGGCGACCACCCGATCGTCACCGGCGAGTTCCTCAGCAACACCGTCGAGATGGTCACGGGCGTGTGCCGCACCGTCGAGGAGGCCCTGGCCCAGTTCGAGCAGCTGCTCGAGAAGATCCGCAGGGTGACCGACCCCATGGGCGTGGAGATCCACCCGGCCGGGACCCACCCGTTCTCGCGCTGGCAGGACCAGGCGGTGGTCGAGAAGGACCGGTACTTCACGGTCCTGGACCGCGCGCAGTACTGGGGCCGGCAGATGGTCGTCTTCGGGATGCACGTGCACATCGGCGTCGACGCGCAGGACAAGGCCCTCCCCGTGCTGGATCACCTGCTCGCGCACTACGCGCACCTGCTCGCCCTGTCGGCCAACTCCCCCTATTGGAACGGCTTCGACACCGGCTACGCCTCGCACCGCGCCCAGCTCTTCCAGCAGCTGCCCACGGCCGGCATCCCGGACTCCTTCCGGAACTGGGCCGAGTTCGAGCACTGCGTCTCCGATCTGCTGGCCACCGGCGTGATCGACGACATCAGCGAGTACCGCCTCGATGTGCGCCCCGTTCCCAAGTACGGCACCGTCGAGATGCGCTTCTGCGACTCCCCGACGTCGACGAGGGACCTCGGCGCGATCGTCGCGCTGACGCAGTGCCTGGCCGAGGAGGCCTCCCGCATGATCGACGCCGGCCGCCAGGTCGAGCAGATGCGCCCGTGGCTCATCCGCGAGAACAAGTGGCGCGCCGCCCGCTACGGCCTCGAGGCCATCATCATCCGGAACAACTCCCTCGAGGAGCTGCTCGTGACCGATGATCTGGCGGCCATGCTCGAGCGGCTCCAGCCCATCGCGGCCGATCTGGGCTGCGTCGAGCAGCTCGCCGACGTGGCCCGGATCGTGGCCGAGGGCACCGGCTCCACGCGCCAGCGCGAGGCCGTGGCCGCCCACGACGGCGACCTGCGGGCCGCAGCTCTGGACGTCGTCCAGCGGGCCCGGCGGAACTGACCCGGCCCTCGTCGGGGCGGTTCAGCCGACCGGGGCGACGCCGGCCATGGACACGGTGGACACCGGCAGCCCCGGATCCGCGGTGAACTCCAGCCCGGTGGGCACGGCCCCCACCGAGACCAGGCGCGAGCCCAGGGCCGCGACCATGGCGCCGTTGTCGGTGCACAGGCTCAGCGGCGGGACCACCAGGCGGATGCCGTCCTGCTCGCAGCGCTGGGCGGCCAGTTCGCGCAGGCGCGAGTTCGCGGCCACTCCCCCGCCCAGCAGCAGGGTGCTCAGCCCGTGCTCGCGCGCGGCGAGCACGGCCTTGGCGGTGATCACGTCGGCCACGGACTCCTGGAACGAGGCGGCGATGTCGGCCACCGGGACCTCGCGGCCCTCCGCCTCGAAGGCCTCGACCACGCGGGCGACGGCCGTCTTGAGCCCCGAGAACGAGAAGTCGTAGCGGTGCGGCCCCGGGTCCTCTGCCGTGCCCATGTACTTCCCCGCGGTGAGCCCCCGCGGGAAGCGCAGGGCCTGGGGGTCGCCGTCGCGGGCCGCGGCGTCGATGACCGGGCCGCCGGGATAGCCCAGGCCCAGCAGACGGGCGACCTTGTCATAGGCCTCCCCGGCGGCATCGTCGATGGTCGAGCCGAGCATGGTCACATCGCCGGCGATCTCGCGCACCGACAGGATCTCCGTGTGCCCGCCCGAGACCAGCAGCGCGCCCAGGCCGGGGACCAGGGCGCCGTCGTCGGCGACCAGGTCGGAAGGAGTCCCGTCGAGCTCGAGCAGCCCCACCGAGACGTGGGAGACCAGGTGGTTCACGGCATGCAGCGGCTTGCCCGCGGCCAGGGCGAGCGCCTTGGCCGCGGCGACGCCCACCATGAGCGCCCCGGCCAGGCCGGGCCCGGCCGTCACGGCGATCGCATCGAGGTCCTCGAGGGACACATCGGCAGTGCTCAGGGCCTGCCGGATCGTCGGGGTCATGGCCTCGAGGTGGGCGCGGGCGGCGATCTCCGGGATCACCCCGCCGAACACCGCGTGCTGGTCCATCGAGGAGGCCACGGCATTCGCCAGCAGCCGCCGGCCGCGCACGATGCCCACGCCGGTCTCGTCGCAGGAGGTCTCGATGCCCAGGACCAGGGGGCCGTCGTTCGTGGTCATCGCGGGTCCTCCCGGGAGTCGTCGTGCGCCGCGGCGCGGGTGTCCATGTGGCTGGTCAGATCGGTCGTGCTCGGCGGGCGCGGCGGGCCGGTGTCGGCGGGGCCCAGCGGCGCGCGCATGATCACGGCGGTCTCCCCGTCCGGGTAGTAGCGGGGCCGCTGGGCGATCTCCCGGTACCCGAAGCGGCGGTACAGGGACTGCGCCGTCTCGTTGGACTCCCGCACCTCGAGCAGGATCTCGTGCGCCCCGCGATCGGCAGCGATCCCGTGCAGGGCGCGCAGCAGGCTCGAGCCGAGGCCCTGCCCGCGCAGCTGCGGGACCACCGCGATGTTCTGCACGTCGGCGGTCTCCGCCACGGCCATGACCCCGGCGTAGCCGACGATCCGCTCGCCGTCGGGCCGCGTCGGCTGCTCGGCCACCAGGTAGCGGCGGGTCTCGTGGGCGATCTCGGCGGCGAGCATGTGCTCGGACCACGCATCCCCGGGGAACAGCGCGAGCTCCAGGCGATGCAGCTCGGGGACGTCGCCGATCCGGGCGGGGCGGATGCTCCACGCCCGCGAGGAGGCGCCGGTCTGCGCGGCGCTCATGCCCCGGCCCGCTTCCGCGGCCCCGGCACCTTGGCATCGGACTCGCGCAGGTACAGCGGCTCGACGTCCGCGGAGAGCTCGCCCCCGGCGGCCAGCAGGTCCGCCGCGGCCATGCCGAGGGACTGCGCGCTCGGCTGCCACTGCGACGGCGCCTCCCAGGGGCCCCCCGGGACCGGCCGGGTCACGGCCAGCGGCAGCTGCTCGGCGTAGAGGCCGGCACCGCGGCCGTACACGGGCAGCTCGGGCAGCTCCCGGGCGGGACCCACATGGGGGCCGTCCACCAGCACGGGAGTCTCCCCCAGCGGCAGGCGGCACACGGCCCAGTACACCTCTCGGCGGCGGGCGTCGACGGCCACCGCGAACGCGGACGGCCGCTGCTCCTGGGGCAGGGCGGCGACGTCATGGGCCAGGGCGGCCAGGCTGGTCATGCCGCGGACGGGCAGGGACCACGCGAAGCCGAGCACGCGGGCGGTGACCAGCCCGGCGCGCAGGCCCGTGAACGGCCCGGGCCCGGTGCCCACCAGGACGGCGTCCAGGTCCTCCGGGCCGGCGCCCGCCTCGGCCAGGACCTCCCGCACCGCCGGGGCGAGGACCTCCGCGTGCGTGCGGGTGTCCTCGGTGGACGAGCTCGACAGCACCCGGCCGCGGCCGGATCCGGGGACGTCGGTCGAGGGGTCGTCGGCGGGGCGCCACCGGGTCTCGTCGGCGGTCGCGACGAGCGCCACGGAGGCGGCGGAGGATGAGTCGAGGCACAGCAGGAGCACCGGGCCATTCTAGGCCGCCGCCGGTGCCGGGCGACGGCGGGCGGCTCAGCCGCCCAGGTAGGCCAGGGCGGCGGCCAGGTGCGCCTTGGTGCCGACCTCCAGGGTCGGGTCGATGTCCGGGTGGAAGAACGGCGAGTGGTTCGGCGCGACCTGATCGGCGGGGTCGTCGCTGTGCGCGGCCCGCTCCAGGCGCTCGCGGGAGACGCCGCCGATCGTCCAGTAGGCGTACGGGACGCCGAAGGCCTCGGGCACCACGCTGAAGTCCTCGGAGGCGGTCTGCGGGGTCTGCTCGAACACGGCTTCGCCGAACTGCTCCCGGAGGGCCTCGGTGACCACAGCGTTCGCGTCCTCGTCGTTGTCCGTGAGCGGATACTGGTCGTAGAAGCGCAGCTCCGGCTCCTGCGGGCAGCTGGCCGCCTCGCACTCCCCGCGCACGATCCGCTCGATCGCCTCGATCATCCGCGAGCGCACGTCCTCGTCGTACGTGCGCAGGTTGAGCAGCAGCGTGGCCGCGGCGGGGATGATGTTGGACGTGGAGCCGGCCTGGATCGAGCCCACGGTCAGGACCGCGAACGACGACGGCGGGATCTCGCGCGAGACGACGGTCTGCAGGCGCATCACGATCGTGGACGCCAGGACCACCGGATCCACGCTCAGGTGCGGCATCGAGCCGTGGGCGCCGGAGCCGTGCAGGGTGATCTCGATGGAGTCCCCCGCCGAGAGGATGGGCCCGGGCCGGGTGCCGACGGTCCCGGCCTCGTGCGCCATGACGTGCTGGCCCAGCACCACCTCGGGGGCCGGCACCTTCTCGGCCAGGCCGTCGTCGACCATGGCCCGAGCCCCGGCCGCGATCTCCTCGCCGGGCTGGAAGAGCGCGACGAACGTGCCCGACCACGCGTCCCGGTGCGCCGCCAGGGCTGCGGCCGCACCCAGCAGCGCCGCAGCGTGCATGTCGTGGCCGCACGCGTGCATGAGGGGCACCGTGCGCCCCTCGTCGTCGGTCGTCGTGGCGGTCGAGGCGTAGTCCAGCCCCGTCTTCTCCTCGACCGGCAGGGCGTCGATGTCCGCGCGGTTCATCACCACGGGGCCGTCGCCGTTGTCCAGGACGCCCACCACGCCCGTGCCCCCGATCTGCTGGACGCTGAAGCCGAGGTCCTGCAGCCGCGTGGAGAGGATCTCGCTCGTGCGGGTCTCCCGCATGGACAGCTCGGGGTTCCGGTGCAGGTCGCGGTAGACCTCCCGCTGCCACTCGAGCTGTCCCTCGACGGCGTCGAAGACGGCGCTGCGATCACTCATGGGGTCCTCCTGGCGGCACGGTGTGCGGCGCGGCTCCCGCCTGCGGGCGGGAGCGCTCTGGTCGCCTCCGACGATACTGCCGCATCATCGCGGCGCGGCGTCGTCCCGGGTCGGCGCGGAGGCCACGGCGGCCGGCGGCTCGGCCCAGCGGGGGCCGATGCCCCGCAGCCGCAGCGTCCGCGGCGCGTCGCCGGGCTCCTCGAGACGGTCCTCGGCCGGGCGGGCCCGGGCCTCGGTCTCCGCGCTGGGCGGCAGTTCGCCGGCCTCCCCAGCCGCACCCGCGCCGAGCGCGTCCTCCCCGTCGACCCCGTCGTCTCCGGCGCCGAACTCCGCCAGCACATCCGCCAGGGACCGGTCGCCGCCCTGCGGCCGCTCGATGCCGATCTCCAGCCGGGACGGGCTCAGGTGCTCGACCTTGCCGCGGCCCCACTCGATCACCGTGACCCAGTCGGGGAGGGTCTCCTCGAGATCGATGTCCTCGACCTGCGCGGCGCCGGCCAGGCGGTAGGCGTCCACGTGGACGAGCCCGGGCCCGCCGGGCCGGGGCCCCGACGGATCGTTGGGATGGCGACGGGCCAGCACGAACGTCGGCGAGATGATGCCCTCGACGATTCCGAGACCGCGGCCCAGCCCCTGGGTGAACGTGGTCTTCCCGGCGCCGAGCTCCCCGTCGAGCAGCACCAGGTCGCCCGCGCGCAGCTGCGCTCCCAGCCGCTCGGCCAGCTCGCGGGTCTGCTCGGCCGTCTCCGCGCGCACCGTGCGCTCCCAGCGCACGTCGCCGGCCTCGGGCGCCTCAGTCATGGCGGTCGCCCCCGGCCTCCTGCGCCTGCGCCGCGGCCCGCTCCTGGGCGACCCGCTCGAGGGCCAGGTCGGACCGGGTGTCGACGTGCACCCGCGGCACGCGCTGCGAGATCCGGGTGACGATCTCGTAGTCGATCGTCCCGGCGGCATCGGACCAGGCGCGCACCGACGGCGCGCCCACGCCGCCGAACAGGACGGCCTCGGCGCCCAGCAGGGCGCTCATGTCCTCCGTCGTGCCCAGGTCCACGACCATCTGATCCATCGCGATGCGCCCGACGACCGGGTAGGTCCTGCCCGCGATCGCCACGGGGCCGCCGGTCGCGACGCGGGGCACGCCGTCGCCGTAGCCCACCGGGATCAGCGCCAGGGTGGTCGCCGTCTCCGTGCGGTAGCTCAGCCCGTAGGACACGCCCTGGCCCGCCGGCACCCGCTTGATGTTGGCCACGGACGTGCGCAAGGTCATCGCCGGCAGCAGGCCCAGCTCGGCCGCGCTGCGGTCGGCGAACGGCGAGACGCCGTAGATCCCGATGCCCGTGCGCACGAGGTCTGCCCGCACGGTCTGCGGATCGGCCAGCGTCCCCGGCTCGCCCAGCGAGAACGTGGCCGGCGTGTTGGCCAGGTGCAGCAGCCGGGGCGAGAGCCCCGCCGCCCGGGCCGTGCGCACGGCATCCGCGAAGGCCTGGGCCTGCTCGTCCGTCTCCGGGCGCTGCGGCTCGTCGGCGACCGCCAGGTGCGTGAAGATCCCGTCGACGCGCAGGACCCCGTCCTGCTCGAGCCCGCCCGCCGCCTCGACGACCCGCGGCCACTGGGACAGCGCAAAGCCGTTGCGCCCCAGCCCGGTGTCGACCTTGAGATGCACGCGCGCGCGGCGTCCCAGACACCGTGCGGTCTCGGCGATCTCGAACAGCTCGGTGCCGGAGACGCCCAGCGAGACGTCCTGGCGCAGCGCCGCCTCGAAATCGGTGTCCGCGGTGTGCAGCCAGGCCAGGATCGGGGCGCGGATGCCTGCCTCGCGCAGCTCGAGGGCCTCGCGCACATGCGCCACGCCCAGGCCGTGGGCCCCGGCCGCCAGCGCCGCGCGAGCCACCGGCACAGCGCCGTGCCCGTAGGCGTCGGCCTTGACCACGGCCATCAGCAGCGCCGGGTGGGCCAGCTCCGCGAGGCGGCGCACGTTGTGGCGGACGGCCGCGAGATCGACGACGGCGCTGCGCTCGGGCTGCGCCCCCGCACGGCGGACGGTGCTCGGGCCGAACTCGGCGGCCGGGTCTGGGGTCTGGGGATCGGGGCTCACCCGAGCCATTGTGGCACCGCCGCCCGGCGGCCGCGGCGGGCCTAGAGTGATCCCGTGCCCACCCCACCCGTCCGCGACCACGACCGAGCACCCGCCGACGACGCCGCTGCGGGGCCGGAGGCCGAGCTGCGGATCGCGATGCTCTGCCTGCACACCTCTCCGCTGCGTCAGCCCGGACAGGGCGATGCCGGCGGCATGAACGTCCATGTCCGGCAGCTGGCCGCCCATCTGGCCCGGCAGGGCCTGGCAGTGGACCTGGTCACGCTGTGGCGCGATGCCGAGCACCGGGGCGAGCCGCGGCCGGAGGCGGCCGTGACGGTACAGGACGTCGACGGGCAGCCGGGCCTGCGCCTGGTGACGGTCACGCTGCCCGGGGCCGCCGCCGCCTCCAAGGACGGGCTCCCGCGGCATCTTCCCGGCATCGTGCAGGCCCTGCGCGATGCCGGCGCCGACCTGCTCCCCCGCCCCCATGTGCTCCACGGGCACTACTGGCTCTCCGGGGAGGTCGGGCGGGAGCTGGCTCGGCTCTGGGACCTGCCGCTCGTGCTGAGCCTGCACACGAGCGCGCGGGGCAAGAACGTCCTGGCCGCCCCCGGGGAGGCGCTCGAGCCGGAGATCCGCGAGCGCGCCGAGCAGCGCCTGATCGACGAGGCCGCCGTGCTGGTGGTCAACACGGCCGCCGAGGGCGAGCAGATGAGGCAGCTCTACGGGGCGGATCCCGCACGGCTGCGCGTGATCGCCCCCGGCGTGGACCTGGACGTCTTCCACCCAGGTGCCGCTGCCGTGGCCGGCGGCGACGGCGACGGTGCCGACGCCGGCGACGGCGACGGCCGCGCCGCGGCGACGGCGGCCCCGGTGATCGGCTTCGCGGGGCGGCTGCAGCCGCTCAAGGGCCCGCAGATCCTCCTCGACGCCCTCGGCCTGCTGGCCGAGCCCTCGCACGAAGCCCAGTCCCCGGGCGGAGCGCATCGCCCGCACCGAGCGCGGCCCTCCGGTCGCGGGCAGCGTCCCCAGGACCCCGGGAGCGCGCCGGCTCAGCCGGGGCCGCTGCGTCCGCGGCTGCGGATCGCCGGGGTCGGCGATGCTGCCTTCTCGGCCGCCCTGCATGACCGGGCCAGGAGGCTGGGGATCGAGCACCAGGTCGACTGGCTCGGCTCCCTGCCCGTCCACGACCTCGCGCAGCGCATGCGCGAAGCGGACGTGTGGGCGGTCCCGTCGTCGTCGGAGACGTTCGGTCTCGTGGCGCTGGAGGCCCAGGCCTGCGGGACGCCCGTGCTGGCCTCCCGCGTGGGCGGGCTGCCCGCGGCCGTCGAGGACGGGTGCACCGGCTGGCTCGTCCATCCCCGGACCCCGCAGGCCTGGGCCCGGGCTCTGCGCGACGTGCTGACGGACCCGGCGGAGCTGGCGCGCCGCGGCGAGGCCGCCGCCGACCGCGCCCGCGGCTTCTCCTGGTCCGCGACGGCCCGGGCCCATGCGGACGACGTCTACGCCCCTCTGCGCTCCCGCGGCCGCTGAGGACAGCGCGGCGCGCCACGGGCCGAGCACCTAGAGTGGCGAGCGTGACGACCTCTGCGCTGAGCCCCCAGGACCTGGCAGCCCACCTCGACCGCGTCCGCGCGACCGGCCCGGTGGCCACGCCGCGGGAGGCGAATCTGGCCAGCATCCAGGGCTTCCTGGACTCCTCCGAGCACCAGTACATGGGGATCACCCCGAGCCCGGGAACGTCCTATGACGACGTCCTCCGCCTCATGGTCGAGCGCGTGGGCATCAGCGCCGATCCCGAGTTCACCGAGGGCGTGGACACGATCAGCGCGCGGCTGTGCGTGGCGGCGCTCGAGCGCTACGCCGCGGTCCTCGCCGACGCGGTGCGCCCCGGGGCGCGTCTCTTCTTCGCCACCGCGCACCCGGCGGCCCTGCCGCCGATCTACTCGCGGCTGGCAGCGGCCGCCCGTGCCGCCGGGGCCGAGGTGTTGCACATGCATGGCGGCATCCCCTGGGACGACGGCCAGGTCCGTCAGGTCTCCGACGTGATGATGGTCGAGCAGTACGGCGGGCTGCGGCACACCCACCGCCCGGAGCCCATGGAGCTCGCGCTGGGCCGCCTGGCCGAGCAGGCCGGCGACCCCGCCTTCCTGCCCGACCTGGTGGTCTCCGATCACGGCATGGCCGGAGCCGCCGGCGCCCGGGGAGCGCGCGTCATCGCGATCGCCGACTGCAACGACCCCGCGCCGTTCGTCGGGGAGCAGCAGGGTCTGATCGAGGTGGTCGTGCCGATGGACGACAACATCCCGCCCGAGGCCTACGCCCCGCTGACCGACTTCGTGCTCGAGCGCGCCGGGCTGCCGCCGCTCTGAAGCGGCAGGCCGGCGGCCGCGGCTCACCGCTGGGTGGACTCCGTGGCCTTGGCCCAGATGTTCACCCCGGCGTCCTGGGCGAGCTCGTCGATCCGGGCGAGCTCGTCCTGGGAGAACTCGAGGTTCTCCACGGCCTTCGCGCTGTCGGCGATCTGGCGAGCCGAGGAGGCGCCGACCAGCGCGGAGGTCACCTGGCCGCCGTCCTGCGGGCGCAGGGTCCAGGCGATCGCCATCTGCGCCAGGGTCTGACCGCGCTGCTGGGCGATCTCGTTCAGCCCGCGGATGCGCTCGATGTTCTCGTCCGTGAGCCACTCGGGGTTCAGGGACTTGGAGGCCGCGGCGCGCGAGTCCTCCGGGATGCCGTCGAGGTACTTGTCCGTGAGCATGCCCTGGGCCAGCGGCGTGAAGACGATCGAGCCCATGCCCGCCTCCCCCAGCACCTGCACCAGGTTCTTGCCGCCGGCGGGGCCGTCCGCGTTCTCGGCGGGCTGCTCGATCCAGCGGTTGAGCAGCGAGTACGACGGCTGGTGGATGACCAGCGGCGTGCCGAGCTCGCGCATGATCTGCTGGGCCTGCGCGGTGTCGTCGGCGCTGTAGGACGAGATGCCCACGTGCAGCGCCCGGCCCGATCGCACGATGCGGTCCAGGGTGCGCATGGTGTCCTCGATCGGGGTCTCGGGATCCGGGCGGTGGTGGTAGAAGATGTCCACGCGATCCAGGCCCATGCGCTCGAGCGACTGATCCAGCGAGTCGATCAGGTACTTGCGCGAACCGCCGAAGCCGTACGGGCCGGGCCACATGTCCCAGCCGGCCTTGGAGGAGATCACGATCTCCTGGCGCAGATCGGCGAAGTCCTCCTTCAGCACGCGGCCGAAGTTCAGCTCGGCCGAGCCGTTGGGCGGGCCGTAGTTGTTGGCCAGGTCGAAGTGGGTGATGCCCGCGTCGAAGGCCTGGCGCAGGATCTGCTTCTGCGTGGCCATCGGCTTGTCATCGCCGAAGTTGTGCCACAGCCCCAGCGAGATCGCGGGCAGCTTCAGGCCCGAGGTCCCGAGCGTGCGGTACGGCATGGACTCGTAGCGGTCCTCGGCGGGCGTCCAGCGGGTGTCATCTCCGTAGATCAGCATGGCCCCAGTCTGGCACCGCCCCCGGACACAGCACGAAGGTGCCCTCGGATCCGGCGGATCCGAGGGCACCCGACCGACGCGCTCAGCCCTTCAGCACCGCCGCACCGCTGCCCTGCAGGCGGATGGACTCCCCGGCCGCCTCCTGAGCGCCGTGGCTCCACAGCACGGAAGCCCCGGAGCGTCCCAGCGGGACCTCTGCCTCGGAGTCGCCGAAGTTGTAGACGGCAGAGACCGGGCCGCGGTGCAGCGCGAGCCAGCGCCCGTCCTCGTCGAACTCGGTGCGGATCGTCTCGAAGCCGCCGCGCAGCTCGGGGGTGCGGCGGCGCAGCTCGATCAGCTCCCGGTACGCCGCGAGCACCCGGGCGTGATCGCCCTGCTCGCGCTCGTCCCAGCGCAGGACCGCGGAGTCGAAGGTCTCCTGCGCCTGCGGATCGGGCACGGTCGACTCGTCCCAGCCCATGCGCGCGAACTCCGCCTTGCGCCCGCTGCGCACGGCCTCGGCCAGCTCGGGCTCCGGGTGCGCGGTGAAGAACGGCCAGGGCGTCGAGGCCGCCCACTCCTCGCCCTGGAAGAGCATGGGCGTGTACGGCTGGGTCAGCAGCAGGGCAGCGGCCAGGATCAGCCGGTCGGCGGACAGCGTCTGGGAGAAGCGGTCGCCGATCGCCCGGTTGCCCACCTGATCGTGGTTCTGCGTGTAGGTCACGAACTGCCACGGCCGGGTGCGCTGCGGGTCGACCGGGCCGCCGTGCGAGCGGCCGCGGAACGACGAGTAGGAGCCGTCGTGGTAGAACGCCCCGGTCATCGACTTGGCCAGCGCCGCGAGCGAGTCGAAGTCCGAGTAGTAGCCCTGCGACTCCCCCGACAGCGCCCAGTGCGCGCCGTGGTGCCAGTCGTCGAGCCACTGCCCGTGCATGCCCAGCCCGTTGCGCTGCGTGTCCTCGATCATCCGGACGTCGTTGAGATCCGACTCCGCGATCGTGAACGCGCGACGACGGGTGCGCTGGGAGGTCTCGGCCACCCGATCGGCGATCTGCTGGAGGATGTGCCGGGCGCGGGAGTCCTTGAGGGCGTGCACGGCATCGATCCGGAAGCCGTCGATGTGGAAGTCCTCCTGCCACATGCGCACGTTGTCCAGGATGTGATCGCGCACCCCGTCGGAGCCGAAGTCGTCCAGGTTGATCTGCTCGCCCCACGACGAGCTCCCGGCCGTGAAGACCTCGAAGAACTCAGGCAGGTAGTTCCCGGACGGGCCCAGGTGGTTGTAGACGACGTCCAGGACGACGGCCAGGTTGCGCTCATGGCAGGCGTCCACGAAGCGCTGCAGGCCCAGCGGGCCGCCGTACTCCTCCTGGGTCGCGTACCAGGCCACTCCGTCGTAGCCCCAGTTGCGAGTGCCGTTGAACCCGTTGACGGGCAGCACCTCGACGGTGTCGATCCCCAGCTCCGCGAGCGCGTCGAGATGCTCGATCGCGGCCTCGAACGTGCCCTCGGGGGTGAAGGTCCCGATGTGCATCTCGTAGAGCACCGAGTCCTCGAGATCGGCGCCGCCCCAGTCGCTGTCGGTCCACTCGAAGTCGGAGGGATCGTGCGTGCACGACAGCTCGTGCACGCCCTGCGGCTGGCGCATGGACCGCGGATCCGGCAGCACGGCCGATTCGATCGTGCGCTCCTCGGGGGTCCCCGGATCGAGGACCTTGGACAGGATGTAGCCGTAGCGCACGGTGGTCGTCGGGACCTCGTCGGCGGCATCGTCGGGCAGGGTCCACCAGCCCAGGGGGCCCAGATCGCCGCTCGCGTGCACGGGGGCGGGTTCCAGGCCGCGGGGGCTGTGGCCCGGGCGGTCCGTCGCCTTCATCATGGTGTGGTCCTGCCCCTCGATGCGCACGACGACGCCCGCGGCATGCGGGGCGAAGACGTCGAATCGATCGAGGTGGGCTCGGCCGTTTCCTGCGGAGTAGGACATGTCGGTGCTCCGTTCTGGGCGGCGGCGGGCGCGTCCGAGAGGTCTCGGGCCCGTGTCGGCGAATGCTCGTTCGGTGGTCGGAGGGGCTGCTCAGCCGCGGGTCAGCAGCGCCACGGGCAGGAGATCGAGCAGCTCCGCGACCCGCACGGTCCCGCTGAAGCGGCCGCCGGTCAGGCTGTCCGTCCACTCCCCCTCGGGCAGCTCGATCGCGGTGTCGCCCCAGCCCCCGGCCGCCGCCAGGCCCGCCGGGAGGCGCGTCGCGGCCGTCAGCGCATCGCCGCGGCTGAAGGCGAACAGATGTTCGGCTCGCTCTCCCCGGGCGAGGACCGGTGCGTAGTCGGAGAACAGCTCGGGGCGGTCGCGGCGCAGGCGCAGGGCCCGCGAGGTCACCAGCAGCTTGGCATCGCCCGTCTCGTCGACCGGGGGCACGCCGTGCTCCCGCGCGACCGAGGGGTCCTCGCGGCGCTCGTCGAGCGCGCTCAGGCGCTCGGCGATCGTCCGGTGGTCGACGGGCCGGCGGTTGTCCGGGTCCACGAGGGCGGGGGCCCACTGCTCCGAGCCCTGGTAGACGTCCGGGACGCCGGGCATCGTGAGCTGGATCAGCTTCTGGGACAGCGCATTGGACCATCCGGGGCCCTCGACGCGCCGGACCATGCCCTCGACGATCCCGCGCACCGACGGGCGCGTCAGGACCAGGTCGATCAGCCGCGTCAGATCCGCCTCGAAGGCCTCGTCGCCGTCCACCCACGCGGTCGCGGTCCCGGACTCGCGGGCGGCCTTCAGAGCGTAGTCGACGGCGCGCTCCCGGCTGATGGGCCAGGCGCCGACCATGGCCTGCAGGACCAGGTTCGCCAGGGTGCGATCGGCCAGCGGGCGCATCCCCGCGGCCTGCGCCTCGCGCTGGACGGCCGCGACCATCGCGGCCCAGTCGGCGCCGATCTCCGCGAGCACGCTGATCCGCGCGCGCACGGACTCCGAGCGCTTGGTGTCGTGCGTGGACAGCGTCGTCATGGCCAGCGGCTCGTCGCGCTGGCGCCGGGCGAACTCCTCGTGCGCCTGCTGCGGGTCGATCGAGAAGGCCGACGGGTCCCCGCCGACCTCGGTGAGCGAGGTCAGCCTGGAGTACCGGTAGAACGCGCTGTCCTCGACGCCCTTGGCCATGACCATGCCCGAGGTCTGCTGCAGCCGGCGCGCGACCGGCGTCAGCTCCGACTCGTCCTGGGCGTCCAGGCCCAGGACCGGGCCCAGCGCCTCGACGGCCCCGGCGAGCTCGGGCCGCCGGGAGGAGGCGGCCCCGAGCGCTGAGCGCAGGTGCTCGGAGCCCCACGGTAGGTAGGTGCGGTAGACCCCGAAGCCGGCGAGGATCTCGCTCAGCGCATCGACCAGCGTCTCGTGGGACAGCTCCGAGAGGGCCGGCTCGGCGGCGGCCTCGCGGGCCAGGCGCTCGACCTCGGCATGCAGGGAGCCGTCGGCGACGTCGCGCTTGGTGCCGTGGATCATCCGCTGCCAGTCGCCCTCGTGGGCGGCCTGCGCACTCGAGCTCTGCCGCAGGGAGGCATCCAGCGTGGTCAGCGGGTACTCGCCCGCCGGGTCGACGAGCAGGCGGTCGATCACGCCCAGGGCGTCGTAGCCGGTGGTGCCGGCGGTGAGGCCGGACTCGAGCCACTCGCGCGGCAGCAGCTCCCCCGGCTCCAGGATCTTCTCGATCAGCGTGTAGCGCCCGCCGGTGAGCTCGGCGAGCCACCGCAGGTACTGGGCGGGGTCGCGCACGCCGTCGGGGTGGTCGATGCGCAGCCCGTCCACGAGGCCCTCGTCGATCCACCGGCGGACCTCCGCATGGGAGTCCTCGAAGACCTGGCGGTCCTCGACCCGCACACCCGCCAGGGTGGCGATGGTGAAGAAGCGACGGTAGTTCAGGGCGGCGTCCCCGCGGCGCCAGTTCACGAGCCGGTAGTGCTGGCGCTCATGGACCGTGCGGGCGGGTTCGGTCGCCCGGCCGTCGGAGTCCAGGCTCACGGTGCCCTCGGCCACGGGATAGACGTTGTCGAAGTACGTCAGCACGGGTTCGCCGTCGCGGACCCGGACCTCGAGCTGATCGAGGGCCTGCTCGGCCTCGCCCCTGCGGGGCGCGCCGTCCTCGTCGACGTCGTCGCCGAGCACGGGGATCATCAGCCGGTCGCCGAAGGCCGCCCAGTCCACGTCGAAGGCCTGCGCGTGCGGGGAGTCCCTCCCCTCGCGCAGCAGCGACCACCACCACGGGTTCTCCGGCGGGGCGGCCACCCCCTGGTGATTGGGGACGATGTCGACCATGACGCCCAGGCCGAGCTCATGGGCGGCGCGGCAGAAGCGGTCGAAGGCCTCGCGGCCGCCGCGGGCCGGGTCGACCTCCGTGGGATCGGCCACGTCGTAGCCGTGATCGGAGCCGCCCACGGAGCGCAGCACCGGGGAGAGGTAGACCCAGTCCGCGCCCAGCGAGCGCAGGTCCTCGAGCCGCGCGGCGGCGGCGTCCAGGTCGAAGTCGGGGGTGATCTGCAGGCGGTAGGTCGAGGCGGGGATGCGCACGTCGTCTCCTCGTGTGCTGGTGCAGGAGCACCTCTCCTGCGGCGGGTCCTTCGGCGGGCGGGCCGGCCCCGGTCGGTCGGGACCGGCCCCTGTCGGGTGCGGGCCGGGACGGACCCGGCCCGCGGATCACTCGTCCGGCTGGGCCTGGGCGGAGTAGGCGGCCACCGAGGCGGCCACCGAGGTGTCGGGCTCCTCCTCCGGCTCGTCCCACTGGCGCAGCACGACCATGGACTTGGCCCGGAGCACGAACTCGCTCGAGTGCCCGAGCACCGAGCCGTCGCCGTGCTCGCCGGCCGTGTCCAGCAGCTCCTCCCACTGGGCGCCGTACTCCGCGGGCGGGATGGTGCAGGTGATGTCCTCCGGGGAGGAGTTGAACCACACCAGGAAGTCCACGTCGGTGATCTGCCGGCCGCGGGCGTCCTTGCCGGCGATCCCGTTGCCGTTGAGCCACATGCCCAGGGTCCGGGCCAGCGGCTCGTCCCAGTCGGAGGGGTTCATGGCGGAGCCGTCGGTGTTGATCCACGCGATGTCGGGCATCGGGTCCTCGTCCGAGCGCTCGCCCATCTCGACGGGGCGGCCGTCGAAGAACTGCCCGCGGCGGAACGTCGGGTGGTCCCGGCGCAGGTGGATGACCGCGGCCGTGAACTCGATCAGCGGGGAGTCCGCCGCGTCCCAGTCGATCCAGGAGATCTCGTTGTCCTGGCAGTACGTGTTGTTGTTGCCGCCCTGGCTGCGCCCGAGCTCGTCGCCGTGCAGGAGCATGGGCGTGCCCTGCGAGAGCATCAGCGTGGCGATGAAGTTGCGCTGCTGCCGGGCGCGCAGCGCGAGCACCTCGGCGTCGTCCGTCGGGCCCTCCACGCCGCAGTTCCACGAGCGGTTGTGGGACTCCCCGTCGTTGCCGTCCTCGCCGTTGGCGTCGTTGTGCTTCTCGTTGTAGGACACGAGGTCGCGCAGCGTGAAGCCGTCGTGGGCCGTGACGAAGTTGATCGAGGCGAAGGGGCGGCGCCCGCTGTTCTCGTAGAGGTCCGCCGAGCCCGTGATCCGCGAGGCGAACTCGCCCAGGGTCGAGGGCTCGCCGCGCCAGAAGTCGCGCACGGTGTCGCGGTACATGCCGTTCCACTCGGTCCACTGCGGCGGGAAGTTGCCCACCTGGTAGCCGCCGGGCCCGACGTCCCACGGCTCGGCGATGAGCTTGACCTGGGAGACGATCGGATCCTGCTGGACGAGCTCGAAGAACGTCGAGAGCTTGTCGACGTCGTAGAACTCGCGGGCCAGGGTCGAGGCGAGGTCGAAGCGGAAGCCGTCGACGTGCATCTCGGTGACCCAGTAGCGCAGCGAGTCCATCATCAGCTGCAGGGCGTGGGGGTGGCGGACGTTGAGCGAGTTGCCCGTGCCGGTGTAGTCCATGTAGTACTTCGCGTCGTCCTCGACGGTGCGGTAGTACGCGTTGTTGTCCACGCCGCGCATCGACAGCGTGGGGCCCAGGTGGTTGCCCTCGGCGGTGTGGTTGTAGACCACGTCCAGGATGACCTCGATGTCCGCGCGGTGCAGCGCCCGGACCATGGCCTTGAACTCCTGGACCTGCCCGCCCAGCGTGGTCGTCGAGCAGTAGTCGTGATGCGGGGCGAAGAACGCGATCGTGTTGTAGCCCCAGTAGTTGCGCAGGCCCTTCTCGAGCAGCGTGGAGTCCTGCACGAACTCGTGGACCGGCATGAGCTCGATGGCCGTGACCCCGAGCTTCTTGAGGTGGGAGATGGTCTCCGGGTGGGCGACGCCGGCGTACGTGCCGCGCTCCTCCTCCGGGATCTCGGCCAGCTGCTCCGTGAGCCCCTTGACGTGGGCCTCGTAGATCACGGACTTGTGGTAGTCGCCCTTGGGCGGCCGGTCGCCCTGCCACTCGAAGAACGGGTTGATCACCACGCCCTTCATCATCAGCTCGGCCGAGTCCTCGTCGTTGAAGGAGTCCTCGTCGCCGAAGGTGTAGGAGAACAGCGGCTGGCCCCATTCGCGCACGAAGCCGTCCACGGCCTTGGCGTAGGGATCGAGCAGCAGCTTGGCGGGATTGCAGCGCAGCCCCTGCGACGGGTCCCACGGCCCGTGGACGCGGTAGCCGTAGCGCTGGCCGGGCTCGACGTTGGGCAGGAAGCAGTGCCAGACGTAGCCGTCGACCGCCTCGACCTCGATGCGCTGCTCGTGACCCTCGTCGTCGAACAGGCACAGCTCGACCCTCTGCGCGACCTCGGAGAACAGCGCGAAGTTCGTGCCCGTTCCGTCGAAGGTCGCCCCGAGGGGATATGCGGTTCCGGGCCAGACTTCGGTCACGATGGGATAGCTCCTGTTGTCGGGGACTGCGGTGCGCAGCGTCGGGGCGCCGGGCGCGAGTGGGGGCCCGCCGCCGGTCCTGCGTCTCCCGTCGAGCCTACCCGCCGCCGCCCGGAGCGGCCGACCGGGACTGTGCAGTGGTGCCGGCCCTCAGCGGCTCGGCCGGGTCAGTGCGGCGCGGATGTCCTCGGGCAGCGCGGGCTGGGGGCCCTCGCCCCGCGCCCGCGAGGCGCGGCCCTGGAGCGTGCAGGCCACCCCGGCCAGCAGGGCCCACCGGCCCGGGCCGGTCAGCAGGTGCCTGGTCTCGTCGACCAGATGCCCGGGCAGGCCCGCGTCCTCGAGCCACGGACCCAGCGACCCCTCCAGCCGCTCGGGACGCCCGGCGTCGTGGGCCAGCAGCGTGCCGATCATGCCCGAGAGGGTGTCGCCCGAGCCCGCCGTGGCCAGCCATGGGCTGCCCGTTCCGACGGCGACCAGCGGGGCGCGCCCGCTGTCCCGCGAGCCCTCGCCCCTGCCCCCGCCCGGCTCATCTGAGCCCGCCCGGCTCGTGTGCCCGTCATCGGCCTCGGAGCCGGCTGCTGCCTCGGCCCCGGCGCTCCCCTCTGCGGAGGGCGCGGCGATCACGGTCGTGGCCCCCTTGAGCAGGATCGTGGCCCCCGTGGCCTCCGCGCCGATCCGGGCCCAGCGGCCCGGGTCGGCCTCGATCTGCTCGCGCTGCGGGGGCTGCGCGTCCTGCGGCAGCAGCCCCCAGGCCTCGCACCAGGCCAGCAGCTCGGCCATCTCGCCGGCGTGCGGGCTCAGCACGATCCAGGGCCGCAGCCTCCGATCGGCCAGGCAGCGCCCGGCCGTCTCGAGCGCGCCGGCGTCCAGCACCGCGGGGATCCCCCGGTCGAGGGCCTCGTCGATGACCTCCCGGACGCGGCGGCGCTGCGCCTCGTCCACGGCTCCGGGGCCCGCGATCCAAGCCTGGACGTGGGCCTCGGACGGCGCCTGATCGCTCACCACGGCCTCGGGCGCCGTGAGGTTCACCAGCCGCTGCGTGGACTCGTCGCCCAGGTACCGGACCATGCCCGTGCCGGCGGCCTGGGCCGCGCGCACGGTGAGCAGCGCGGCCCCGGGGTAGTCGGCGGAGCCCGCGACGACCCCCACCACGCCGCGGGTGTACTTGTGGTCCTCGGCGTCGGGACGCGGCCACAGGGCGTCCAGATCGGCGCCCTCCAGGCGCAGCGCGGCGGGCAGGGGCAGCTCGTCCTCGAGGCCGATCGGAGCGAGCACGAGCTCTCCGCACACCCGGTCGCCCGGGGCGCAGAGCTGGGCGGCCTTGGCCGCGCCGAAGGTCACCGTGCAGCGCGCCGGCAGCACGGGCCCCTCGAGGGGCCCGCCATCGGCCCCGAGGCCGGAGGGCAGATCGACCGCCACGACGATCGGGCCCCGGCCGCGGCTGTCTCCGAGCCGATCGCCGAGGGCCTGCGCCAGATCGGCCACGGGTCCGCGCAGCCCTCCGGAGGCCCCGGTGCCGAGCACGGCGTCGAGCACCAGGTCCGCACCCAGCATCAGCTCGAGGGCCGCCTCGATGCCGTCCTCGTCCAGCGCGCGCTCCGCGATGATCCCGCCGGCCTCGCGCAGGGCCCGGGCGCCCTCCTCGTGCAGCCGATCGGCCGTGGGGATCGCCGTGACCGAGACGCCGGCGCGACGCAGGTCGGCCGCCGCCCACAGGCCGTCGCCCCCGTTGTTCCCCTTGCCGGCCAGCAGCACCGCGCGGGCTCCGGCGAGGCGGCCGCGGCGCTCGCGCAGGAGACGGCGGCAGCGCATGGCCAGGGCTCGGGCCGCGGTCGCCATGAGGGCGGGCCCGCGGCCCTGCTCCAGGAAGGGCTGCTCGGCCGCGCGGACGTCGGCGCCGGTCCATCCGGGGCGCATCAGCGGGTCACCGCGATCTGCTCGCCCCGGCCGGAAGCCTGCGCCTGCGCCGCGAGGGCGGCGCCGTCGAGCGACTCGGCCATCACGTAGGCCATGGCGATCCCGCCGTCGTGGGACATGGTCAGGTGCCACCGGTCGATGCCCAGCTGCGCGGCCTCGCGGGCCACCGTCCCCTCGGTGCGCAGCACGGGCGCCCCCCACTGCGTCTTCTCGATCCAGCAGTGCTGCCAGATCATGCCCGGAGGAGCCTTGAGCGCCTTGGCCGCGGCCTCCTTGGCCGCGAAGCGCGCCGCGAGGGACTGCAGGGGCAGGACGCGCTCGCTCGGCACGAACAGCCGCTCGAGCAGCCGCGGCGTGCGCTCCAGCTGCCGCTCGAACCGTCCGATGTCCACCACGTCGATGCCGCTGCCGATGATCATGGGCACAGAGTATCCCCGCGTCGGCGGGGCCTCCGCGACGCCGTGCGTCATGCGCCGGAGCCCCGGATCGGGCCGCGGTGCCCGGCGGACTACGATGGTCGCCGATGAGCACAGCCCCCGGAATCCATCGTCTGACGCCGTTCGTCGAGCTCGACCGGCTCACGTGGTCGCGCCTGTCCGATGAGATCGAGCTGCCCCTGGACGAGGACGAGATCGAGAGCCTCCGCGGCCTGGGCGATCATCTGGACGCGGACGAGGTGCGCGAGGTCTACCTCCCCTTGTCCCGGCTGCTCACGCTGTACGACACCGCCGCCACGGCGCTGAACAACTCCACCAATCGCTTCCTGGGGCAGGAGCACGCCCGGACGCCCTTCGTGATCGGGATCGCGGGCTCGGTCGCCGCCGGCAAGTCTACGACGGCCCGCCTGCTGCGCGAGCTGATGGCGCGCTGGCCGTCGACGCCCAATGTCCAGCTCGTGACCACCGACGGCTTCCTCCACCCCAATGCCGAGCTCGAGCGCCGCGGCCTCATGCACCGCAAGGGCTTCCCGGAGTCCTACGACCGCCGGGCCCTGCTGCGCTTCGTGGCCGAGATCAAGTCCGGCGCCGTCGAGGTCCGTGCGCCCAAGTACTCGCACGTCACCTACGACATCCTCCCGGACGAGGAGGTCGTGGTGACGGCCCCGGACGTCGTGATCCTCGAGGGCCTCAATGTGCTGGCCCCCGCCAAGATCGGCCCCGACGATCGCGCCGCGCTGGCCCTGAGCGACTTCTTCGACGTCTCCATCTACGTCGACGCCCGCACCCAGGACATCGAGCGCTGGTACGTCGAGCGGTTCCAGCAGCTGCGCCACAGCGCCTTCACGGATCCGGAGTCGTACTTCCACCGCTATGCGGGCCTCAGCGACCGCGAGGCCGAGGAGATGGCCACCGACATCTGGCGGCGGATCAACGAGCCCAATCTCGTCCAGAACGTCCGCCCCACGCGCGGGCGGGCCCAGCTCATCCTCTCCAAGGACTCGGACCATTCGATCCGCCGCGTCCTGCTGCGCAAGAACTGAGCCGGGAACCGCCGGCAGACCCACGGATAGGGAGCTCCTCATGGTCTCTGCACCCCGCGGCCTCGCCGCCTCCGCGACCCTGCTCCTGCTGCTGGGGGCGGCAGGCTGCGGCGCCGATCAGCAGCAGGACGCCCCCGAGCAGACGGCCTCGGCGGGAGGCCCGACCTCGGAGGGCCGGTCGGCGGAGGACGGCTCGGGGCCGGCCGCCGCCGACACCGGCACCGCCTCCTCGACGGACGCGGTGGTCAACAAGCAGCGGCCGCTGGAGCCGCAGGACTACGCCCCCGAGCCCCTGGCCGACGTCGAGGGCCATCAGCTGCGCGAGGACGCGGCTGCGGCGGCCGAGGAGATGCTCGCGCAGATGCGCGCCGAGGGGATCCCGGTGAGCATCTCCTCCGCCTACCGCTCCTACGACGAGCAGGTGAGCACGTATCAGCACTGGGTCGACGTCAACGGCCAGGAGACTGCCGACACGATCTCCGCCCGGCCCGGGCACTCCGAGCACCAGACGGGCCTGGCCATGGATCTGGCGGACGGCACGGGCTGCGACCTGCAGGAGTGCTTCGCGGACACCGAGGCCGCGAAGTGGGCTGCGCAGCACGCCCACGAGCACGGCTTCGTGCTGCGCTTTCCCGAGGACGGGCAGCAGATCACCGGGTACGCGTACGAGCCGTGGCACTACCGCTACGTCGGCGAGCAGCGAGCGCAGGAGTTCCACGACTCCGCCGCGACGACCCTCGAGGAGTTCTACGGCACGGGACCGGCGCCGGACTACTCCTGAGCGCGGCACCCGCCTGCGACGGGCCGGCGCCGCGGTCCAGGGCGGGTCAGTCCAGGGCCAGCCGCGTCCGCACGACCTCGGCCAGGACCTCGGCCTCCTGATCGGCCTGCTCCTGGGTGCCGGCCTCGACCATGACCCGCACGACCGGCTCCGTGCCGGACGGGCGCAGCAGCACGCGCCCGGTCTCCCCCAGCCGCTGCTCGGACTCCGCGACCGCCGCGGCGATGCCCTCGTCGTCCGCGGCTCGGGAGCGGTCCACGCCCTTCACGTTGATCAGGCGCTGCGGCAGGCGGGTCATCACCGTGCCCAGCTCCGACAGCGGCAGACCGGTGCCGGCGACCTGGGAGGCGAGCATGAGCCCGGTGAGCAGGCCGTCGCCCGTCGTGGCCCAGTCGGCCATGATGACGTGCCCGGACTGCTCCCCGCCCAGGCTGTAGCCGTGCTCGACCATGGTCTCCAGGACGTAGCGATCGCCCACCTTGGTCTCGGCGATGCGGATGCCGCGCTCCTGCAGCGCGAGCTTGAGCCCCAGGTTGGACATCACGGTCACCACGAGGGTGTCGTCCTTGAGCCGCCCGGCCTCGTGCATGGCCACCGCCAGGATGCCCATGATCTGATCGCCGTCGATCTCCTGGCCCTGCGCGTCGACGGCCAGGCAGCGGTCGGCGTCGCCGTCGTGGGCGATGCCGAGATCAGCGCCGTGGGCCACGACGGCCTCCTTGAGGGGGCCCAGGTGCGTCGAGCCGACGCCGTCGTTGATGTTGAGGCCGTCGGGCTGCGCCCCGATCACCACCAGGTCCGCGCCGGCGTCGCGGAAGGCGTCCGGGGACGGCCCGGAGGCGGCCCCGTGAGCGCAGTCCAGCACGATCTTCAACCCCTCGAGGCGGTGCGGGATGGCCCCCACGAGGTGCATGACGTACCGGTCCTCCGCATCGGTGAGGGTGCTGATGCGGCCCACGCCGGCGCCCGTCGGGCGGCGGAAGCGCTTGGCGTCGTAGACCTCCTGGATGCGGTCCTCGACCGCGTCCGGGAGCTTCTTGCCGCCGGCGGCCAGGAACTTGATCCCGTTGTCCGGGGCGGGGTTGTGGGAGGCGGAGATCATCACCCCGAAGTCGGCCTCGGTGTCGCCCACCAGATAGGCCAGAGCGGGTGTGGGCACGGTCCCGGCGTCCGCGACGTCCACGCCCGAGGCCGCGAGCCCGGCGGCGACGGCGGCGCCCAGGAACTCCCCGGAGGCCCTTCCGTCCCGGGCCAGCACGGCCCGCGGACGGCGGCCGTCGGCCACCTGGTCATGGCCCAGCACGATGGCCGCTGCCTGAGAGAGGTCCAGGGCCATGTCTGCTGTGAGCAGGTCGTTGGCCAGACCGCGTACGCCGTCGGTTCCGAAGATTCGTGTCATCGATCCAACATCCTAGGCCTGCTCGCGGCGCGGACGCATTCCATCCGCCTCGCGCGCGGCCGCGTCGGAGCGGCGCCCCTCCAGCCGGCCGGCGCCGGGCTCCGGCGGCAGCCCCGCGGCGGCGCCGCGATCGGAGCCCGGGACGGCCGAAGGCCCCGCGGCCCGGACATCGTCCGAGGCCGCGGGGCCTTCCCGTGCGGTGCCGCCGAGCGGACCGCGGTTCAGCGCAGGATCAGCGCTTCGAGTACTGCGGGGCCTTGCGGGCCTTCTTGAGGCCGGCCTTCTTGGACTCGATGACGCGCGCGTCGCGGGTCAGGTAGCCCGCCTTCTTGAGGGCCGGGCGGTTGTGCTCCGCGTCGATCTCGTTGAGCGCACGCGCCACGCCCAGGCGCATCGCGCCGGCCTGGCCGGACGGGCCGCCGCCGTGCACGAGGGCGACCACGTCGTAGGCGCCCTGCAGGTCCAGCAGCGTGAAGGGATCGCTGGCCTCCTGCTGGTGCAGCTTGTTGGGGAAGTACTCCTCCAGGCTGCGGCCGTTGATCGTCCACTGGCCGGAGCCGGGGACGAGGCGCACGCGCGCGACGGCCTCCTTGCGGCGGCCGGTGCCCTGGCCGGGCACGGTCAGCGCGGGGCGCTCGGAGGCGGGGGCGGGCGCGCCGGCGGCCGCGGTGGACTCGGAGGTGTAGGAGGTCATCTCCTCACCCTCCTGTGCGAACTGCTCGTCAGTATTCTGAGCCACGATGTTCTCCTTGTGTCAGTCGTTCTCGTAGGCCCGGATTACTGGGCGACCTGGTTGAACTCGAAGGTCTTGGGCTTGTTGGCACCGTGCGGGTGCTCCGGGCCGGAGTAGACCTTGAGCTTGGACAGCTGCTGGGCGGCCAGCTTGTTCTTGGGGAGCATGCCCTTGATGGCCTTCTCGACCGCGCGCTCGGGGCTCTTGGCGAGCAGCTCCTCGTACGTGGTCGCGGTGAGGCCGCCGGGGTGGTTCGAGTGCCGGTACGCGATCTTCTTCTGCAGCTTGTCGCCGGTCAGGGCGACCTTGTCCGCATTGACGACGATCACGAAATCGCCCGTGTCCACGTGGGGGGCGAAGGTCGCCTTGTGCTTGCCGCGCAGCAGGACTGCGGCGTGGCTGGCCAGGCGGCCCAGGACGACGTCGGTCGCGTCGATGACGTACCAGTCACGCTGGACGTCACCGGGCTTCGGGGTATACGTACGCACGTTGATCTGCCTTCGTTTCGATGAAGAGTGGCCCTGAGACGGGCTCGGGGCCGGTTTCCGTGTGCAGCCGGGGCTCGGGTGAGAGCCGAGCAGCATCCGGGTCCGCAGAACCTCGGCGCACCAGATCGCCCTGTGCCCTGCAACTGGGCGGCGGATCCGGGTACACGTGAGCCGAGGCGGGACACGCACAACAGCAGGCCACCCTACCCGAATCCGCCCCGGGTTTCCAGCGCGGGAAGGGCCTGTCACAGCTCCTGCCGACGGGCCCGGGTCACCCGCGCCCGCTCGGCGAGCTCCTCGTCCGCGGGATAGAGGACCTCCTCGAGCACGAGGCCGTGGGCGGGCGCCAGCGGCGTCTCGGCGGAGCGGGAGCGCTCGTCCAGCCGGCCCCGCAGCCACTGCGGCGGCCGCTGGCCGGCCCCCACGCGCACGAGGCTGCCGACGATCGAGCGCACCATGCTGTGGCAGAAGGCGTCGGCCCGCAGCTGGACCTCGACCAGCCCCTCGTCCGTGCGCCGCACGGCGATCTCCTGGAGCTCCCGGACCGTGGTCGCCCCGGCCCGGGGCCGGCAGAAGCTCAGGAAGTCGTGCAGCCCCGGCAGCGGACCGGCCGCCTCCCGCATGGCCTCGAGGTCGAGCGGGCGGCGCACGGCCCAGGTCGAGGTCCGGGTCAGGGGGTCGCGCCCCCCGGCGCCGTCGTCGATGCGGTAGACGTAGCGGCGCGCCACGGCGGAGAACCGGGCGTCGAAGCCGTCGGGCGCCGGACGCGCCCGCCGCACGACGATCGCGCCCGGGGCCTCGTCCCGGCCGCGCTGCCGCCGGGAGGCGCCCAGCACGCGGCTCAGCCCCCCGGCCAGTCGCTGCTCGAGGCCCTCCGGCCGCGGTCCCCGCCGCCCCGCGAACGCCCTCTGCGCCTGCTCCGCGCTCAGATCGAGGTGCGCGACTTGCCCGCGCGCGTGGACGCCGGCATCCGTGCGCCCTGCCACGACCAACCGGGTCGGCTCCCGCACGACGAGCTCGAGGGCCTCCTCGAGGCTGCCCTGGACCGTCTCGAGCCCCGGCTGCGCGGCCCATCCGGCGAAGGGCCCGCCGTCGTAGGCCAGATCGAGCCGGATGCGCACTGCTCCTGCCCGGGGTCCCGTCCCGTCCACGCCGTCGTCCTCCTGCTTCCCGGGTCCTCCGCGGTCATGGCCGTGAGCGCCCGGCCGCACCGGGGCAGACGAAAGCCGCCGTGCGGACGCGGAGGCATCCGCACGGCGGCCGGGAGCGGTCCGAGCCGTGCCGGCTCGGACCGCGGCGATCACTCGCCGTCGATCTTCTGGGCGGCGGCGCCGCCGGCCGGGGCGAACCCGGCGGCCTCGGCGCTGGCCTTGGTGTCGAACCAGACCTCGGCGCGCGTGCCGGCGTACCAGCGCGAGCCCGGCACGTGGAACTTCATGGAGTCCTTGTTGCCCTTGATCGCGTAGCCCTCGGGCGCCTCGCCCGAGACCAGCGGCTTCGCGGAGCCGGGGTACTCGTCGGCCTCGACCTCGGTGGTCGCCTCGACGGGCGCCTCGGCGGCCTGCGAGTCGACGTCGGCGGCGGTCGAGCCGCCCTCCTCGTCCAGGGAGGCCGACGGATCCGAGACGACGTCGACCGCGGGGGCCTCGGCCGGCTGCGCGGCGCGGGACGCGGAGGAGCGCGTGGCGGCCTCCGCCTCGGCCACGGTCGACTTCGTGGCCACGGGCTCCATCACGAGCTCGATGACGGCCATGGGGGCGTTGTCGCCCTTGCGGTTGCCGATCTTCGTGATGCGGGTGTAGCCGCCGGGACGGTCCTCCATCGCCGAGGCGATGGTGGTGAACAGCTCGTGCACGACGGACTTGTCGGACAGCTGCGCGAGCACCTTGCGGCGCGCGTTGAGATCGCCCTTCTTGGCGGAGGTGATGAGGTTCTCGGCGTAGGGGCGCACGCGGCGGGCGCGGGTCACCGTGGTGGTGACGCGCTTGTGCTCGAAGAGCTGCTGCGACAGGTTGCGCAGGATCAGGCGCTGGTGCGCCGGGCTGCCGCCGAGGCGGGGTCCCTTGGTGGGTGCAGGCATGGTGATTGGTCTCCTGGAAGTGACTCAGCCGTTGCCGTCGGGCGCGGCGAGCGCCCGGCGGTCCGGCAGAGGAAAGGCGGAAGGATTACTGAACGTCGAACGGGTTCTCGTCGTCGATGGACGCGGGCCGCGCGGCGGCCTCGAAGCCGGGGGGCGAGTCCTTGAGGGCCAGGCCCAGCTCCTGGAGCTTGGCCTTGACCTCGTCGATGGACTTCGCGCCGAAGTTGCGGATGTCCATGAGATCCGCCTCCGAGCGGGTCACGAGCTCGCCCACGCTGTGGATCCCCTCGCGCTTGAGGCAGTTGTACGAGCGCACCGTCAGCTCGAGGTCCTCGATCGGCAGCGCCATGTCGGCGGACATGGCGGCATCCGTCGGGGACGGGCCGATCTCGATGCCCTCGGCCTCGACGTTGAGCTCGCGGGCCAGGCCGAACAGCTCCACGAGCGTGGTGCCGGCCGAGGCCATGGCATCGCGCGGGGAGATGGACTCCTTGGTCTCCACGTCCAGGACCAGGCGGTCGAAGTCCGTGCGCTGCTCCACACGGGTGGCCTCCACGCGGAAGGTCACCTTGAGCACCGGCGAGTAGATCGAGTCGACCGGGATGCGGCCGATCTCGGCATCCGCCAGCTTGTTCTGGGCGGCGGTCACGTAGCCGCGCCCGCGCTCGATGGTCAGCTCGAGGTTGAGGTTGGCCTTGGAGTTGAGCGTCGCGATCGGCAGACCCGGGTTGTGGATCTCGACCCCGGCCGGGACCTGGATGTCGGCGGCGGTGACCTCTGCGGGCCCCTGCTTGTTCAGGTACGCGGTGACGGGCTCGTCCTCCTCGGAGGAGACGGCCAGCTTCTTGACGTTCAGGATGAGCTCGGTGACATCCTCCTTGACGCCCTCGACGGTCGAGAACTCGTGGAGGACGCCCTCCAGGCGCACGCTGGTGACGGCGGCGCCGGGGATGGACGAGAGCAGGGTGCGGCGAAGCGAGTTGCCGAGGGTGTAGCCGAAGCCCGGCTCGAGCGGCTCGATGGTGAACCGGGAGCGGTTGTCGGCCACGACCTCTTCGGAAAGGGCGGGACGCTGTGCAATGAGCACTGTTGTTTCCTTTCGGCGTGCCTCCGCTATATGACGCACGCTGGTGGTTGAGCACTCTCTGGATGCGGCGGCCGGCGACGGGACCGGTGGGCCGCGAAGCGCACGGCGGGCGCGAGGGGCCGTCGGCCCCGCGCGCCTCCGCCGTGCCGGTGATCAGACGCGGCGGCGCTTCGGGGGGCGGCAGCCGTTGTGAGCGCTCGGCGTGACGTCCTGGATCGAGCCGACCTCCAGGCCGGTGGCCTGGAGCGAGCGGATCGCGGTCTCGCGGCCGGATCCCGGGCCCTTCACGAAGACGTCGACCTTGCGGACGCCGTGCTCCTGCGCGCGCTTGGCTGCGGCCTCCGCGGCCATCTGCGCGGCGTACGGGGTCGACTTGCGGGAGCCGTTGAAGCCCATCTCGCCGGCCGACGACCAGGAGAGCACCGCACCCGAGGGGTCGGTGATCGTGACGATCGTGTTGTTGAACGTCGACTTGATGTGGGCCTGGCCCTGAGTGATGTTCTTCTTGTCCTTGCGACGCGGCTTGCGAGCGGCGGTCGCACGAGTCCTAGGGGGCATTTCTACTCCTGCTGCGTGGTGGTCTTCTGTGCGGTCGGCACGGCGGGCGGCCGCACCGGTTCATGCTGGGTGAGCGCGTTACTTCTTCTTGCCGGCGACGGTGCGCTTCGGGCCCTTGCGGGTGCGAGCGTTCGTCTTGGTGCGCTGACCGTGCACAGGCAGACCGCGGCGGTGGCGGAGGCCCTGGTAGCTGCCGATCTCGACCTTGCGGCGGATGTCGGCGGCGACCTCGCGGCGGAGGTCGCCCTCGACCTTGAAGCTGCCCTCGATGTAGTCGCGCAGCGCGACCAGCTGGGAGTCGGTCAGGTCCTTGACCCGGACGTCGGCGGGGATCTCGGTGGCCGCGATGGCCTCCTTGGCCCGGGTGTGCCCGACGCCGTAGATGTAGGTGAGTGCGATCACGACGCGCTTCTCGCGCGGGAGATCGACGCCTGCGAGACGTGCCATATCGGCTGTTCTCCTCGGTTCGTCACGGAGGTCTGGAGCATCGCTGTCCATCGGGGGGCCGCAGCCCTGGCCCGTGGTCCCCGGCCTCCGTGCCGGGGGTGCCCGCCTGGATCTCTCCGGTCGGGAGCGGTGCCTCTGTCATCCGCCGCGGGCGCGGCGGATATCTCGCATCGGGGCTGGATCAGCCCTGACGCTGCTTGTGGCGCGGGTTCTCGCAGATCACCATGACCCGCCCGTTGCGGCGGATCACCTTGCACTTCTCGCAGATCTGCTTCACGCTCGGCTGGACCTTCATCGCATTCCTTCGCGTTAGCTGGACGAGTCGGCTCCGCCGGCTGCGCCGACGGGGCTCCGACTCACTTGTAGCGGTAGACGATCCGACCCCGTGAGAGGTCGTAGGGGCTCAGCTCCACCACCACACGGTCCTCGGGGAGGATCCGGATGTAGTGCTGGCGCATCTTTCCGGAGATGTGGGCCAGGACGATGTGGCCGTTGTCGAGCTCCACCCGGAACATTGCGTTCGGGAGCGCTTCGACCACGCCGCCTTCGATCTCGATGACTCCGTCTTTCTTAGCCATGTACTCCGCTCACTTCAGTGCCCGCATCCATGGGACGCGGGCGGGGCTCGGTTCTCTGTCTGCAGCCGTCTGCGGCACCTGATCGCGCGCGCACTCGACCCGGCGCCGGAGGCGCGGGGGAAGGGGTGCGGCTCGGTGTCCGGGTACGCAGACGAGTACGCAGACAACCAACAGGAGATAGTACGTCAATCCCCGGTCGCGGACAAGACGCCCGCCCTCCCGCCCGGGGACGGGAGGGCGGGGGCGGGACGAGCCGGCTCAGCTCGCCGCGGCCAGCTGGCCGCACGCGCCGTCGATGTCCGAGCCGCGGGTGTCGCGCACGGTGGTGGGGATCCCGTGCGCCCGCAGCCGCTCGACGAAGTTCTGCTCGACGCCCTTGCGCGAGGCCGTCCACTTGGAGCCCGGGGTGGGGTTCAGCGGGATGGGGTTCACGTGCACCCAGCCGGTGCCGCGCGCGTTGAGCTTCTCGCCCAGCAGGTCGGCCCGCCACCCCTGGTCGTTCATGTCCCGGATCAGGGCGTACTCGATCGAGACCCTGCGCCCGGTGGCGTCGAAGTACTCGCGCGCGGCGTCCAGGGCCTCGTCGACCTTCCAGCGGTTGTTGATCGGGATGAGCTCGTCGCGCAGCTCGTCGTCGGGGGCGTGCAGCGACAGCGCCAGGGTCAGCGGCAGCCCCTCGCGGGTGAACTTGCGCATGCCCGGCACGAGCCCGACCGTCGACATCGTGAGCCCGCGAGCCGAGATGCCCAGGCCCTCCGGGGCCGGGTCGATCAGCCGGTGCACGGCCTCCATCGTGGCCTTGTAGTTCGCCAGGGCCTCCCCCATGCCCATGAACACGATGTTGGAGACCCGCAGAGGGTCCTGCTCCCGGCGCCCGACCTCGCCGTCGCGGGTCATCCGGATGCCCTCGACGACCTGCCCGACGATCTCCGCCGCCGACAGGTTGCGGGTCAGACCCGCCTGCCCCGTGGCGCAGAACGGGCAGTTCATCCCGCAGCCGGCCTGCGAGGAGATGCACATGGTCACGCGGTTGGGGTAGCGCATGAGCACCGACTCGACCAGGGCGCCGTCGTAGAGCCGGTGCACGCGCTTGACCGTGTCGCCGCCGTCGGCCTGCAGCGTGCGGACCGTGCTCAGCAGCTGCGGCAGGGTGTCGTGCACGAGCTGCTCGCGTCCGGCCTTGGGCAGGTCCGTCATGTCCGCCGGGTCCGAGGCGAAGCGCTCGAAGTAGTGCCGCGAGAGCTGCTCGGCGCGGAACGGCTTGTGCCCCATCTCCCGGAGCAGCTCGCGCCGCCCGGCCATGTCGGTGTCCGCCAGGTGGCGCGGCGGCTTGCCGCGCCGGGCCGCCTTGAACACCAGCTGCCCCGGGACGGGGCGGGGGGTGTCCGGGGTCCCGGCATCGGGATCGGTCTCCTGGTGCTCCGGGGCGGCGGCGCCCTCGAGACCGGTGATCTCCACCTGGGCATCGTCCCCCAGGATCTCCGGCTGGTCGAGCTGCTCGACGGGGGCCACGGGCGTCTCGGGAGGGCCCACGGCGGGATCGGGAAGCGGCTGGCTGGTCTGGGTCACGATGTCTCCAGGCCCCGGCGGGGCGGATCGGGTGCGGGCTGCGGAAGGGCGGCGGGGCTCAGGCCCCGGGGATCGGGACCGGGCTCACCCCGAGGGGCTCGAGCTCGGATGCGCCGCCGTCCTCGGCGGTCAGCACCCAGAGGCCCCCGCGGTGGATCGCCACCGAGTGCTCCCACTGGCTGGCTCGTCCGCCGTCGTCGGTCACGACCGTCCAGTCGTCGTCCAGCGTGGTCGTGGCGATGCCCCCGGTGACCAGCATGGGCTCGATGGCCAGGCACATGCCGGGCTTCAGGGCCGGGGAAGCGCCCGAGGCGCGGTAGTTGAGCACGTCCGGGGCCATGTGCATCTGGGAGCCGATGCCGTGGCCGACGTAGTCCTCCAGGATCCCCAGCCGGTCCCCGACGCGCTCGCGCACATGGTCCTCGACGGCCGCCCCGATGTCCCCCACGCGGGTGCCCGTGGCAGCGGCCGCGATGCCGCGCCACAGCGCCTCCCGGGTGACCTCGGAGAGCAGCCGGTCCTCCTCCGAGGCAGGGTCGAGGACGACCGTGCGGGCGGAATCGCCGTTCCAGCCGTCGACGATCGCGCCGCCGTCGATCGAGAGGATGTCCCCCGGCTCCAGCACGCGCTCCCCCGGGATCCCGTGGACGACCTCCTCGTTGACGGAGACGCACACGGTCGCCGGATAGCCGTAGTAGCCCAGGAAGTTCGACGTCGCGCCGTTCGCGGCGAGGACCTCCCGGAACGCCGCGTCCACATCTGCCGTCGTGGCACCGGGCACCGCGGCCGCCACGGCGGCGTCCAGCGCCCGTGAGGTCACGATGCCGGCGCGGACCATGCCGCGCAGCTGCGCATCGGACTTGTACTCGATCCTGCGACGGCCGAACATGCCGCCTCCTCTCTGTGCTGCCGAGGCTCTCGCGCGGCGCCGCTGCGACGCCCGCCCTGCGAGCCGGTGCGACGGCCCCCGGCGGTCGTGCCGCCGGGGGCCGGGGGATCGCCCGCGCACCCGGTGACCGGAGTGCCGCGCCCGAGCCGGATCAGGCCAGCGCGGCCGCGATCCGCTCGGTGACGTCGTCGATCGCGCCGATGCCGTCGACCCGGGTGACCACGCCGCGCTCGGCGTAGAGGTCGATGACCGGCGCCGTCTCGCGCTCGTAGACGTCGAGGCGGTGGCGGATGACGTCCTCCGTGTCATCGGCGCGGCCCTGCTCCTGGGCGCGCTTGAGCAGTCGGGAGACCAGCTCCTCCTTGTCCGCGGTCAGCTGCAGTGCCACGTCGAGCTCCGCGCCCGCCTCGGCGAGGATGCGGTCGAGCTCCTCGGCCTGCGCGCGCGTGCGCGGATAGCCGTCGAGGAGGAAGCCGTCGACCGCGTCCTCCCACGAGAGGCGGTCGCGGACCATGCGGTTGGTCACGGAGTCCGGCACCAGATTGCCCGCGTCGGTGTAGGACTGGGCCTCCTTGCCGAGCTCCGTCCCGGTGCGGATGTTCTCGCGGAAGATGTCGCCCGTGGAGATGGCCGGGATCCCCAGGCGCTCCGCGATGCGCACGGCCTGGGTGCCCTTGCCCGCCCCTGGCGGTCCGATGATCAGCATGCGGGTCATGATGTCTCCTCGTCTGGAACGGGTGGTGGGGTGCGCCCGGCCCCGGTGCTCGCCGGAGCCGGACCGGCTCAGCGCAGCAGCCCCTCGTAGTGGCGCTGCTGGAGCTGCGCGTCGATCTGCTTCACCGTGTCGAGCCCCACGCCCACCATGATGAGCAGCGAGGGGCCGCCGAACGGGAAGTTCTGATTGGCATTGAACAGCACGAGGGCGATGAGGGGAATCATCGAGACGATGCCGAGGTACAGGGCGCCCGGCAGCGTGATGCGGCTGATGACGTGCTGGAGGTACTTCTCCGTGGGGCGCCCGGCGCGGATCCCGGGGATGAAGCCGCCGTAGCGCTTCATGTTCCCGGCGACCTCCTCCGGGTCGAACGTGATCGACACGTAGAAGTAGGTGAAGAACACGATCAGCAGGAAGTAGGTGGCCATGTAGACCGGGTGATCGCCCGAGGCCAGGTACGTGTTGATCCAGTTGATCCACCCCGGCATGGGCGAGCCGTCGGTCGGGGCCGCGAACTGCGTGATCAGCCCGGGCAGCATCAGCATCGACGAGGCGAAGATGATCGGGATGACGCCGGCCATGTTGACCTTGAGCGGGATGTAAGTCGTGGAGCCGCCGATGGTCCGACGCCCGATCATGCGCTTGGCGTACTGCACCGGAACGCGTCGCTGCGACTGCTCGACGAACACGACGCAGACGATCACGACGAGGCCCACGAGGCACACGAGCCCGAACACGAGCCCGCCCTGGGTGTTCAGGATCTGGCCGAGCGCCGAGGGGAAGGAGGCCGCGATCGAGGTGAAGATCAGCAGGGACATGCCGTTGCCCACGCCGCGCTCGGTGATCCGCTCGCCCAGCCACATGATGACGGTCGTGCCCGCGGTGAGGGTCACGATGATGATGAGGATCGTGAGGATGCCGTCGTCCGGGATGATCGGCAGCGGGCACTCCCCCAGCAGCTGGCCGGAGCGGGCCAAGGACACGACCGTGGTGGCATTGAGCAGCGCCAGCCCGATCGTCAGGTAGCGCGTGTACTGCGTGAGCTTGGCCTGGCCCTGGGGGCCCTCCTCGTGCAGCTCCTGGAACCGCGGGATCACCACGCGCAGCAGCTGCACGATGATGCTCGCCGTGATGTAGGGCATCACGCCCAGGGCGAAGATCGAGACCTGGAGCAGAGCGCCGCCGCTGAAGAGGTTCACGAGGTCGTACACGCCGCCGCTGGCGTTGCCCAGGGCGAGGCACTGCTGGACGTTCCCGTAGTCCACACCGGGGGCGGGGACGAAGGTGCCCAGCCGGTAGATCACGATGATCCCGATGGTGAACAGCAGCTTGTTCCGCAGCTCGGGAGTCCTGAACGCTCGTCCGAAGGCGCTGAGCAATCGACTCTCCTCTGGTCGTGGGGGTGACCGTCGGCCGGTCCTCCGTCATCCGGCGAACGCCCGGCGGAGGGCGGAAGTCGGTGGTGGGCCATGACAGCCCGTGCAAGTGTAACCATCTGCTCCGTGAACCCCGCATCGCCGGATGGAGCGGCTCCTCACACCGACGGCACCCCGGGCGGGCCCGGACACGGCGCAGGGCCCGCTCCCCCCGGGGTGGGGGAAGCGGGCCCTGCGGATGCCGTGGTCGGGGGCGGCGCCGGGCGGGTCCTCAGGAGCCGCTCGGCGCGCCCGTCCGGTCACAGCGCGGTGGTGGAGCCGCCGGCGGCGGCGATCTTCTCCGCGGCGGACTTGGAGAACCGGTGGGCCGTGACGTCCACGGCCACCGAGATCTCGCCGTCGCCCAGGACCTTGACCGGCTGGTTGCGGCGCACGGCGCCCTTGGCCACGAGCTGGTCGACGTCCACCGCTCCGCCCTGGGGGAAGAGCTCCCCCAGGCGGTCCAGGTTCACGACCTGGTACTCGACGCGGAACGGGTTGGTGAAGCCGCGCAGCTTCGGCAGGCGCATGTGCAGCGCGAGCTGCCCGCCGGCGAAGCCGGGACGCACCTGGTAGCGGGCCTTGGTGCCCTTGGTGCCGCGGCCTGCGGTCTTGCCCTTCGACGCCTCACCGCGGCCGACGCGCTGGCGGGCCTTCTTGGCCCCTGGAGCCGGACGCAGGTGGTGGATCTTCAGGGCGTCGGAGGTCGTGCCGTCCACGGCCACGACGCTGTCGTTGTTCTGCTCAGCCATGATCAGGCCTCCTCAACCTGGACGAGGTGCGGCACGGTGTTGACCATGCCGACGGTCACCTCATCCGCCTTGCGCACCACGACGTTGCCCGGGCGCTTGAGGCCCAGGGAGCGCAGGGTGTCGCGCATGTTCTGCTTCTGACCGACCACGGACCGGGTCTGGGTGATCCGGATGTCCCGGCCGTCGGCCTGGATTCGCTTCGGAGTGGTCATCACGCACCTGCCTTCTGCTGGATGCCGCGCAGGGGCGCCGGGATGGCGTCCTCCATCGACAGGCCGCGACGAGCGGCAACGGCAGCCGGCTCCTCGAGCAGACGCAGCGCCTCGATGGTCGCGTGCACGATGTTGATCTGGTTCGACGAGCCCAGGGACTTCGAGAGCACGTCGTGGATCCCGGCGCACTCGAGCACGGCGCGGACCGGACCGCCGGCGATCACGCCGGTACCCGGGGTCGCCGGACGCAGCATGACGACGCCTGCGGCGGCCTCGCCCTGCACGCGGTGCGGGATCGTGCGGTTCTCGATGCGGGGGACGCGGAAGAAGTTCTTCTTCGCCTCCTCGACGCCCTTCTGGATGGCTGCGGGGACCTCCTTGGCCTTGCCGTAGCCGACGCCGACCATGCCCTCGCCGTCGCCCACCACGACCAGCGCGGTGAAGCTGAAGCGACGGCCGCCCTTGACGACCTTGGACACGCGGTTGATGGTCACGACGCGCTCGAGGAACTTGTCCTTGTCGTCGTCGCGACCGCCGCGGCCGCCGCGTCCGCCTCGGTCACCGCGTCCGCCGCGGTCCTGACGTCCGCCGCGATCGCCGCCGCGTCCGCCGCGGTCCTGGCGGTCGCTGCGCTCGCCGCCGCGGCCCTGGCCGGCGGACTGCTCGGCGCCGGCCGCGCCGGTGCCCGCAGCCGCCTCGGTGGTGGTGGTGTTCTCGGTGTTCTGCTCGCTCACAGTGCCAGACCTCCCTCACGGGCGCCGTCGGCGACGGCTGCCACACGACCGTGGTACTTGTTGCCACCGCGGTCGAACACGACGGCCTCGATGCCGGCTGCCTTCGCGCGCTCGGCGACGAGCTCGCCCACGCGCTTGGCCTTCTCCGACTTGTCCGACTCCGCGGCGCGGAGCTCGGCTTCCATGGTGGACGCGGACGCGAGCGTCACGCCGGCCTTGTCGTCGACGAGCTGGACGAACATGTGGCGGCTGGACCGGTTCACGACCAGGCGCGGACGCTCGGCGGTCCCCGAGATGTGCTTGCGGACGCGAAGGTGCCGGCGGCTGCGTGCCGCGGACTTCGACTTGCCCCTCTTCACTTGGAGAGCCATGGTCACTTACCTGCCTTTCCGGCCTTGCGACGGATCTGCTCGCCCGCGTAGCGAACGCCCTTGCCCTTGTAGGGCTCCGGGGCGCGCAGGGCGCGGATCTTGGCGGCCACATAGCCGACCTGCTGCTTGTCGGTGCCCTTCACGAACACCTTGTTGGCTCCCTCGACCGCGAACTCGATGCCCTCGGGGGCCTGGAACGTGATCGGGTGCGAGTAGCCCAGGGCGAACTCGAGGTCCTTGCCCTTGGGCACCACGCGGTAGCCCGTGCCGACGATCTCGAGGCCCTTGGAGTAGCCCTCGGTGACGCCGATGATCATGTTGCTGATGAGCGTGCGGGTCAGCCCGTGCAGGGACCTGGACTCGCGCTCGTCGTCGGGACGCGACACCGTGATCACGCCGTCCTCCTGGACGACGGTGATCGGTGCTGCGATCTGGTGCTGGTGCTCCCCCTTGGGCCCCTTGACGGTGACCAGGGAGCCATCGATCTTCACCTCGACGCCGCTGGGCACAGAGATGGGGAGACGTCCGATACGTGACATGTTCTCTTCCTTCCTTCCTCTGCTAGCGGGTCACCAGACGTAGGCGACGACTTCGCCGCCGACGCCCTTCTTCGCGGCCTGACGATCGGTCAGGAGGCCGGAGGAAGTGGAGATGATGGCGATGCCCATGCCGCCCAGGACGCGGGGCAGATTGGTCGACTTGGCGTAGACGCGCAGGCCGGGCTTGGAGATGCGGCGCACGCCCGCAATGGAGCGCTCGCGCTGCGGGCCGAACTTGAGGGTCATCACCAGGGTCTTGCCGACCTTGGCGGGCTCCTCGGTCCAGTCCTCGATGTAGCCCTCGGCCTTGAGGATCTCGGCCAGGCGAGCCTTGAGCTTGGAGTACGGCATGGCCACGGTGTCGTGGTAGGCCGAATTCGCATTGCGCAGACGGGTCAGCATGTCTGCGACAGGATCTGTCATGGTCATGTGGGCTCTAGCCCTTCCTCGTCATGGTTTCCCGCCCTCGGGCGGGACCTGCGACGTAGCGGTTCAGTTGGTCTTGAAGGGGAAGCCGAGCGCCTTGAGCAGTGCGCGGCCCTCGTCGTCGGTCTTGGCGGTCGTCACCACGGTGATGTCCATGCCGCGGACGCGGTCGATCTTGTCCTGATCGATCTCGTGGAACATCGCCTGCTCGGTCAGGCCGAACGTGAAGTTGCCGTTGCCGTCGAACTGGCGGTCCGAGAGGCCGCGGAAGTCGCGGATTCGCGGGAGGGCCAGCGTGACCAGGCGGTCCAGGAACTCCCACATCCGCTCGCCGCGCAGCGTCGTGTGGCAGCCGATCGGCATGCCCTCGCGCAGCTTGAACTGCGCGATCGACTTGCGGGCGCGGTTGATCACGGGCTTCTGGCCGGTGATCGCGGTGAGGTCGCGGACGGCGCCGTCGATCAGCTTGGAGTCCTTGGCGGCGTCTCCGACGCCCATGTTGACGACGACCTTGGTGATGCGCGGCATCTCCATGACGTTCTTGTAGCCGAACTGCTCCTGCAGCGCCGGCATGACGACCTCGTCGTACTTGGTCTTGAAGCGCGGGGCGATGGTGGTCTCAGTCATCACAGATCCTTGCCGGTGGTCTTGGAGACGCGGACGCGCACGGTCTTCGTCCGTCCGTTGCGCTCGACCGTCTCGGTGCGGTAGCCGACCTTGGTCGGCTTGTTGGTCTCGGGATCGACCAGAGCGACGTTCGAGATGTGGATCGGTGCCTCGACCTTCTCGATGCCGCCGGCCTCGCCCTGCATCGTGGGGCGCTTGTGACGGGTGATCACGTTCACGCCCTCGACGACCACGCGCTCGGTCTCGGTGATGACACGCAGGACCTTGCCCTGCTTGCCCTTGTTTTCCTTCTTGCCGGTCATGACCTGGACGAGGTCGCCGGTCTTGATCTTGAACTTGGGCATCAGAGCACCTCCGGTGCCAGGGAGACGATCTTCATGAACTTCTTGTCGCGCAGCTCGCGCCCGACCGGGCCGAAGATGCGCGTGCCTCGGGGATCGCCGCCCTCGGACTTGAGGATGACGGCGGCGTTCTCGTCGAAGCGGATGTACGAGCCGTCGGAGCGACGGCGCGACTTGCGCGTACGGACGATGACGGCCTTGACCACATCGCCGCGCTTGACGTTGCCGCCGGGGATGGCGTCCTTCACGGTGGCGACGATGGTGTCGCCGATGCCTGCGTAGCGGCGACCAGAGCCACCGAGAACGCGGATGGTCAGGATCTCCTTCGCACCCGTGTTGTCAGCGACTTTGAGTCGCGACTCCTGCTGAATCACTGTTGTTCTCCTGTCGTCGCGCTGGTTCTCGCACCCTTCGAAAAGCAGGGGCGGGCCTTGCGGAACAGTCCGTCGGATGGGTTCCCCTCCACCGGGATCGCGCGAGGCGCGCCGGCAGGGGCTCAGCCGCACCGTGCCAGAAGCATCTGGACCCGTGGTCATGCCGGTGTGCCCGAGGGCGCGCCGATGCCGCGAGCATTATGCGCTGGCACGGAAGGCAGAGGGATGGGGGCACAGAGATGCCCACACAAGGGAGCAATCCTAGCACATCACGGCGGCGTGCACAGGAGCGATCGGCGCGGACGCGCGGATCGGGGCTTGAGTCCGATCACGTCGGCCCGCTCGCATCGGAGCGCGCGGCGCACGGCTCGGCGCCGCAGGATCCGCCGCCCGGGGGCCGTGCAGACACGGCTGCGCCCCTCCCCCGCTCGCGGCGGTGGAGGGGCGCAGCTCATGCCCGGCCCGGGGCCGTTCGCTCCCGCGCTGCGGGAGCGGAGGTCACTTGGCCTTCTCGACGATCTCGACGACGCGCCAGTTCTTCTGCGCCGCCAGCGGACGGGTCTCGGCGACGACGACCAGGTCGCCGACACCGCACTCGTTCTGCTCGTCGTGCGCCTTGATCTTCTGGCTGCGGCGGATCACCTTGCCGTAGAGGGCGTGGGTGATGTTGTCCTGCAGCTGCACGACGACGGTCTTGTCCATCTTGTCCGAGACGACGTAGCCGCGGCGGGACTTGCGGTCCCCGCGCTGGGTCTCGGTCTGCTGAACCTGCTCGGTCACTTGGCACCATCCTTCGAGGTCTCGGCTGCGCCGCGGATGCCCAGCTCGCGCTCGCGCAGCACCGTGTAGATGCGCGCGATGTCGCGCTTGACGGCCTTGAGGCGGCCATTGCTCTCGAGCTGACCGGTGGCCGACTGGAAGCGGAGGTTGAACAGCTCCTCCTTGGCCTTCTTCAGCTCGCTGCGCAGAGCGGTGTCATCGAGCTCGACGAGCTTCTCCATGTTCAGATCCTTGGATCCAACGGCCATTGATCATTCACCGCCTTCGCGACGCACGATGCGCGCCTTCATCGGGAGCTTGTGGATGGCCAGGCGAAGGGCCTCGCGGGCCACCTCGTCCGACACGCCGCCCAGCTCGAACATGACGCGCCCCGGCTTGACGTTGGCGACCCACCACTCGGGCGAGCCCTTGCCGGAGCCCATGCGGGTCTCGGCCGGACGCTTGGTCAGCGGGCGGTCCGGGAAGATGTTGATCCAGACCTTGCCGCCTCGCTTGATGTGGCGGGTCATGGCGATACGAGCCGCCTCGATCTGCCGGTTGGTGACGTAGGCCGGCGTCAGGGCCTGGACGCCCCAGTCTCCGAAGGAGACCGTGGTGCCGCCCGTGGCAGTGCCACCGCGCTTGGGGTGGTGCTGCTTGCGGTGCTTCACACGACGGGGGATGAGCATCAGTTACCACCCTCTGCATTCGCTGCGGGGGCGTCGCCGGAGCGCTCTCCACGACGTCCACCGCGATCATTGCGGTCATTGCGCTCGGGACGGCGACGACGGTCGCCGCCTCCGCCGCGGCGGTCTCCGCCGCGGCCGCGGGACGGGGCCGCCGCCTCCTGAGCTGCGAGCTCCTTGGAGGTCAGGTCGCCCTTGTAGATCCAGACCTTCACGCCGATGCGGCCGAAGGTGGTCTTGGCCTCGAAGAAGCCGTAGTCGATGTTCGCGCGCAGCGTGTGCAGGGGCACGCGGCCCTCGCGGTAGAACTCCGAGCGCGACATCTCGGCGCCGCCGAGACGGCCGGCGCACTGGATGCGGATGCCCTTCGCGCCGGCGCGCTGCGCCGACTGGATGGACTTCTTCATCGCGCGGCGGAAGGCCACGCGCGAGGCGAGCTGCTCCGCGACGCCCTGGGCCACCAGCTGCGCATCCGTCTCGGGGTTCTTGACCTCGAGGATGTTCAGCTGGATCTGCTTGCCCGTGAGCTTCTCGAGCTCGCCGCGGATGCGGTCGGCCTCGGCGCCGCGGCGGCCGATGACGATGCCCGGGCGCGCCGTGTGGATGTCCACCCGGACGCGGTCACGGGTGCGCTCGATCTCGACCTTCGAGATGCCGGCGCGCTCCATGCCGGTGTCCATCAGCTTGCGGATCTTGATGTCCTCGCGGACGTAGTCCTTGTACTGCTGGCCCGCCTTGTTGGAATCGGTGAACCAGTGCGACACGTGGTCGGTGGTGATTCCCAGGCGGAAGCCGTTGGGGTTGATCTTCTGTCCCACTTAGCGGACCTCCTCGTTCTCCGGGGTGGCCACGACCAGGGTGATGTGGCTCGTTCGCTTGTTGATGCGGAACGCGCGGCCCTGGGCACGCGGGCGGAACCGCTTCATGGTCGGCCCCTCGTCGACGAAGGCCTCGCTCACGACGAGCTCCTCCTCGCGGAACGGCAGTCCCCTCTGATCGGCGGTCTGGCGCGCATTGGCGACCGCCGAGGACAGGACCTTGAACACCGGCTCGGAAGCGCCCTGCTGGGCGAACTTCAGAATCGCCAGAGCCTCGTGCGCCTGCTGGCCACGGATCAGGTTGACGACGCGCCGGGCCTTCATCGGCGTCACGCGGACGTAGCGCGCGGATGCCTTGGCTTCCATTGCTTTCCTCTTCTCGTCTTATCGGGAAGTCAAACGCTGCGACCGCGAGGTCAGCGGCGCTTGCCCTTCCTGTCGTCCTTCACGTGGCCGCGGTAGGTGCGCGTGGGCGCGAACTCGCCGAGCTTGTGACCGACCATGGACTCGGTGACGAACACCGGGATGTGCTTGCGGCCGTCGTGCACCGCGATGGTGTGGCCGAGCATGTCGGGCACGATCATCGAGCGACGGGACCACGTCTTGATGACGTTCTTGGTGCCCTTCTCGTTCTCCTTGGCCACCTTGAGATACAGGTGCTGGTCGACGAAGGGGCCCTTCTTCAGGCTGCGTGGCATGGTTCAGGCTCCTCAGCGCTTGTTCTTGCCGGTGCGACGGCGACGGACGATGAGCTTGTCGCTCTCCTTGTTGGGGCGACGCGTGCGGCCCTCGGGCTTGCCGTTCGGGTTGACCGGGTGACGGCCGCCCGAGGTCTTGCCCTCGCCGCCGCCGTGCGGGTGATCGACCGGGTTCATCACGACGCCGCGCACGGTCGGGCGGACGCCCTTCCAGCGGTTGCGGCCGGCCTTGCCCCAGCTGATGTTCGACTGCTCGGCGTTGCCGACCGCGCCGACGGTCGCGCGGCAGCGGACGTCGACGTTGCGGATCTCGCCGGAGGGCAGGCGCAGCTGCCCGTACTTGCCCTCCTTGGCGACCAGCTGCACCGAGGCGCCGGCGGAGCGGGCCATCTTGGCGCCGCCGCCGGGACGCAGCTCGACGGCGTGGATGGTCGTGCCGACCGGGATGTTGCGCAGCGGCAGGTTGTTGCCGGGCTTGATGTCGGCCGACGGGCCGGACTCCACGAGGTCGCCCTGCTTCAGGCGGGTCGGCGCCAGGATGTAGCGCTTGGTGCCGTCCACGTAGTGCAGCAGCGCGATGCGCGCCGTGCGGTTGGGGTCGTACTCGATGTGCGCGACCCGGGCGTCCACGCCGTCCTTGTCATGGCGACGGAAGTCGATGACGCGGTACTGGCGCTTGTGCCCACCGCCCTTGTGCCGGGTGGTGATGCGTCCCGAGCTGTTGCGTCCGCCCTTCTTGGGCAGGGGACGCAGCAGGGACTTCTCCGGGGTCGAGCGCGTGATCTCTGCGAAGTCCGCGACGGACGAGCCGCGGCGGCCCGGCGTCGTGGGCTTGTGATTGCGAATAGCCATGTTCTAGTTCCTCGTTGACTCTGTCCCCGGGCCTCAGCCCTGGGAACCGCCGAAGATGTCGATGGTGCCCTCGGACAGCGTCACCACAGCACGCTTGGTGCTGTTGCGCTGGCCCCAGCCGAAGCGCGTGCGCTTCCGCTTGCCGGCACGGTTGATCGTGTTCACGGAGGCCACCTTGACGTCGAAGATGGACTCGATCGCCTGGCGGATCTCGATCTTGTTCGCGCTCGGGGCCACCTGGAAGATGTACTGGCCCTGATCCATCAGGGCGTACGACTTCTCGGAGACGACCGGCGCGACGATCACGTCACGGGGGTCCTTGTAGGTCACGCTCACTTGGCGTCCTCCTGCTTCTTGCCGGGCGTCGCGGCCTCGACGAAGGCGTCGTAGGCGTCCTTGGTGAAGACCACGTCGTCGCTGACCAGCACGTCGTAGGTGTTCAGCTGATCGGCGTAGATGCTGTGCACGTTCTGCAGGTTGCGCACCGACAGCGCCGCGACGTCGTCGTGGCGGGCCAGCACGACCAGGACGTGCCGGCGGGCGGTCAGACCGGCCAGCGCGGCCTTGGCGGCCGAGGTCGACGGGGTCGCGCCCTCGACCAGGGCCGACACGACGTGGATGCGGCCGTGGCGGGCGCGGTCCGACAGGGCGCCGCGCAGAGCGGCGGCCTTCATCTTCTTGGGCGTGCGCTGCGAGTAGTCGCGCGGCACCGGGCCGTGCACGATGCCGCCGCCGGTCATCTGGGGCTCGCGGATGGAGCCCTGGCGGGAGCGGCCCGTGCCCTTCTGCTTGAACGGCTTGCGGCCGGCGCCCGACACCTCGGCGCGGGTCTTGGTCTTGTGGGTGCCCTGGCGGGCGGCCGCGAGCTGCGCGACGACGACCTGGTGCATCAGCGGCACCGAGGACTTGGCGTCGAAGATCTCGGCGGGGAGGTCCACATTGATGGTCTCAGTTGCCATGAGTATCAGGCTCCCTTCACGGAGGTGCGGACGAGGACGACCGAACCCTTGGCGCCCGGCAGGGCGCCCTTGATGAGCAGCAGGGAGTTGTCGGCGTCGACCCCGTGAACCTTCAGGTTCGTGGTGGTGTGGCGCTCGTTGCCCATGCGGCCCGACATGCGCATGCCCTTGAAGACGCGCGCGGCGTAGGACGCATTGCCGATCGAGCCCGGCTTGCGGTGATTCTTGTGGGCACCGTGGGAGGCGGAGACGCCGGCGAAGCCGTGGCGCTTCATGACACCGGCGGTGCCCTTGCCCTTGGTGGTGCCGACGACGTCGACGCGAGCGCCGGCCTCGAAGATGTCCACGCTGAGCTCCTGGCCCAGGGAGTACTCGGAGGCGTCCGACGTCCGCAGCTCGACGAGGTGACGGCGCGGGGTCACGCCGGCCTTCTCGAAGTGACCGGCCAGGGGCTTGGTCACCTTGCGCGGATCGATCTGGCCGTAGCCGATCTGGACGGCGGAGTAGCCGTCGTTCTCCGGGGTCCGCAGCTGGGTCACAACGTTGGTGTCAGCCCGGACCACGGTGACGGGAACCAGGTTCCCGTTCTCGTCCCAGACCTGGGTCATGCCGAGCTTGGTGCCCAGGATGCCCTTCATCTGGCGTTCGTAAGTCGTAGTCATTGCGTCTGCGGTCCTTATCAGAGCTTGATTTCGATGTTCACATCGGCCGGCAGATCGAGCCGCATGAGCGAGTCGACGGCCTTCGGCGTGGGATCGACGATGTCGATCAGGCGCTTGTGCGTGCGCATCTCGAAGTGCTCACGGCTGTCCTTGTACTTGTGCGGCGACCGGATGACGGTGTACACGTTCTTCTCGGTCGGCAGCGGCACCGGGCCGACGACGGTCGCGCCGGCACGGGTCACCGTCTCGACGATCTTGCGGGCCGAGACGTCGATGACCTCGTGGTCATAGGACTTCAGCCGGATGCGGATTTTCTGTCCCGCCATGGCGTCGTGACTCTCTTTCTTCGAGTACTTCCCTGTGACGGAGCCTGGGCTCCTTGTGCGTGGCGCTGCTGGCAGCGCCGCCCCGCACGGGCTGAATCCGACGTCGTCGGGTTCCTCAGCCGGCCGGGGCACCGTCCCCCGGGGTCGGGCGTGTCGGGTATGCGCTCTGCGCACGCGACAGCATCGATCCCGGGATCGGAGGGTCGTTCAGAGGGGTTCGCCGCGCTGTGCGCCTCACCTGGAGGCTCGCGCTGCATCGGCCATGGGCTCCGCGGAGCACGCCGATGCGCGAACAACAGCGTCCATCCTGCCATGACCGCGAGCCGCCGCGCAACCGCTACCCCGTGATGTGGCGGGGCTCTCCCCTGCTGACGGCGCGTCGTCGCGAGACGAGCAGAGGCCCCGCCTCCCTCTCGGGAGGCGGGGCCTCTGTCAGGTGCTTCCGTCGCCGGCGGCGATCAGTCGATCACCGGACCGGGCGCGGAGGCCGGGATCACTTGGTGATCTTGGTGACCTTGCCGGAGCCCACGGTGCGGCCGCCCTCGCGGATGGCGAAGCCGAGGCCCTCCTCCATGGCGATCGGCTGGATCAGCTCGACCGACATCTCGGTGTTGTCGCCGGGCATGACCATCTCGGTGCCCTCGGGCAGCGTGATGACGCCGGTGACGTCCGTGGTGCGGAAGTAGAACTGCGGACGGTAGTTCGTGTAGAAGGGGTTGTGACGCCCGCCCTCGTCCTTGGACAGGATGTACACGTTCGCCTCGAAGTCCGTGTGCGGGGTGATCGAGCCCGGCTTGCAGACGACCTGGCCGCGCTCGACGTCGTCGCGCTTGAGGCCGCGCAGCAGCAGGCCGCAGTTCTCGCCGGCCATGGCCTCGTCCATCTGCTTGTGGAACATCTCGATGCCGGTGACCGTGGTCTTCTGGATCGGGCGGATGCCGACGATCTCGACCTCGGAGTTCAGCGGCAGCGTGCCGCGCTCGGCACGGCCGGTCACGACGGTGCCGCGGCCGGTGATCGTGAAGACGTCCTCGACGGGCATGAGGAAGGGCTTGTCGGTGTCGCGGACCGGGTCCGGGATGAACTCGTCGACAGCCGTCATGAGCTCCTCGATCTTGCCGACCCACTCGGGGTCGCCCTCGAGGGCCTTGAGGGCCGAGACGCGCACGACCGGGGCCTCGTCGCCGTCGAACTCCTGATCGGAGAGCAGCTCGCGGACCTCCATCTCGACGAGGTCCAGCAGCTCCTCGTCGTCGACCATGTCCGACTTGTTCAGCGCGACCAGCAGGGTCGGGACGCCGACCTGGCGGGCGAGCAGGACGTGCTCGCGGGTCTGCGCCATGGGGCCGTCGGTGGCGGCGACCACGAGGATCGCGCCGTCCATCTGGGCCGCGCCGGTGATCATGTTCTTGACGTAGTCGGCGTGGCCGGGGGCGTCGACGTGCGCGTAGTGGCGCTTCTCGGTCTGGTACTCGATGTGCGCGATGTTGATCGTGATGCCGCGCTGGCGCTCCTCAGGAGCCGAGTCGATGCCGCCGAAGTCGCGAGCCTCGTTGAGGTCCGGGTACTTGTCGGCCAGGACCTTGGAGATCGCAGCGGTCAGCGTGGTCTTGCCGTGATCGACGTGACCGATGGTGCCGATGTTGACGTGCGGCTTGCTGCGCTCGAACTTGGCCTTCGCCATGGTTGTTCCTCCTAGAGAATGATGAGAACTTGCTCGCCCTCGTGACGCTTCCAGAGGCGCTCAGCGAGCTCAATCCTCTGCAAGTGTAGTCGGGGGCCTATGGGGTGAGAAATCGGTTCGTGCTCCGGGCCCGCCGCGCTCCGAGGGCGGAGCGGGCCCGGGATGATGCGGTCCTGGGGACCTTCGGCGGGCCTCCCGGGAGGGCCGCCGCCGCGGATCACTCGCCGCGGTTCTTCTGGATGATCTCCTCGGCCACGTTCTTCGGGACCTCCGTGTAGGAGTCGAAGGACATCGAGTAGACCGCGCGCCCCTGGGTCTTGGAGCGCAGGTCGCCGATGTAGCCGAACATCTCGGACAGCGGGACGCTGGCCTTGACGAGCTTGACGCCGGAGACGTCCTCCATGGACTGGATCATGCCGCGGCGGGAGTTCAGGTCGCCGATGACATCGCCCATGTACTCCTCGGGCGTGCGGACCTCGACGGCCATCGTCGGCTCGAGCAGGACGGGGTTGGCGCGCTTGGCGCCTTCCTTGAACACCATCGAGCCGGCGATCTTGAACGCCATCTCGGAGGAGTCGACGTCGTGGTACGCGCCGTCGAGCAGCGTGGCCTTGACGCCCACGACCGGGTAGCCGGCCAGCACGCCGAGCTGCATGGCGTCCTGGATGCCGGCATCCACGGAGGGGATGTACTCGCGCGGGATGCGCCCGCCGGTGACCGCGTTCTCGAACTCGTAGAGCTCCTCGGCCTCGAGATCGATCGGCTCGAAGGAGACCTGCACCTTCGCGAACTGGCCCGAGCCGCCGGTCTGCTTCTTGTGGGTGAAGTCGACCTTCTCGACCGGCTTCTTGATCGTCTCGCGGTAGGCGACCTGGGGCTTGCCCACGTTCGCCTCGACGCGGAACTCGCGCTTCATGCGGTCCACCAGGATGTCCAGGTGGAGCTCGCCCATGCCGCCGATCTCGGTCTGGCCGGTCTCCTCGTTGAGGGACACCGTGAAGGTCGGGTCCTCGGCGGAGAGCTTCTGGATGGCCGTGGAGAGCTTCTCCTGGTCGCCCTTGGTCTTGGGCTCGATGGCCACGAAGATCACGGGGGCCGGGAAGGACATGGACTCCAGCACGATCGGGTTCGCCGAGTCGCACAGGGTGTCGCCCGTGGTGGTGTCCTTGAGGCCGATGATCGCGTAGATGTGGCCCGCCTGGATCTCCTCGACCGGGTTCTCCTTGTTGGAGTGCATCTGGAACAGCTTGCCGATGCGCTCCTTCTTGGACTTGGTCGAGTTGAGGACCTGCTCGCCGGCCTTGGCCGTGCCCGAGTAGACGCGGGTGTAGGTCAGCTGGCCGTAGAACGGGTGCGCGGCGACCTTGAACGCCAGCGCCGAGAACGGCGCCGAGCGGTCGGCCGGGCGGGTCATGACCTCGTCCTCGTCCTTGACCGAGTGGCCCTGGACGTCGTCGACGTCGAACGGCGACGGGAGGTAGTCCACGACGGCGTCGAGCATCGGCTGCACGCCGCGGTTCTTGAACGCGGAGCCGCAGAAGACCGGGTAGGCCTCCGAGGAGATCGTCAGCTTGCGGATGCCGGCCTTGAGCTCGTCGTTGGTCAGCTCCTCGCCGCCGAGGTACTTCTCCATGAGCTCGTCATCGGCCTCGGCGACGTTCTCGACGAGCTCGGCGCGGTACTGCTCGGCGCGCTCGAGCAGATCCGCCGGGATCTCCTCGGTCTTGTAGGAGGCGCCCAGGGACACGTCGCCCTTGGAGTCGCCCTCCCAGACCAGGGCCTTCATGGAGATCAGGTCGACGACGCCGACGAAGTCCGACTCGGAGCCGATCGGCAGCTGCATGACCAGCGGCTTGGCCTTGAGGCGGTTCACGATGGTGTCGACGGTGAAGTAGAAGTCCGCGCCGAGCTTGTCCATCTTGTTGACGAAGCAGATGCGGGGGACGTCGTACTTGTCGGCCTGGCGCCACACGGTCTCCGACTGGGGCTCCACGCCCTCCTTGCCGTCGAAGACGGCCACGGCGCCGTCGAGGACGCGCAGGGAGCGCTCGACCTCGACCGTGAAGTCCACGTGGCCGGGGGTGTCGATGATGTTGATCTGGTTGTCGTTCCAGAAGCAGGTGGTCGCCGCGGAGGTGATCGTGATGCCGCGCTCCTGCTCCTGAGCCATCCAGTCCATCGTCGACGCGCCCTCGTGGGTCTCGCCGAGCTTGTGGTTGATGCCCGTGTAGAACAGGATCCGTTCGGTGGTGGTCGTCTTGCCGGCATCGATGTGGGCCATGATGCCGATGTTGCGGACCTTCTTGAGGTCGGTAAGCACGTCAAGTGCCACGGTGAGTCCCTTCTGAGGTGTTGCCGGCGGTCTGCCGCCCCTGCTGCGGGGCGGCAGACCGGGCCGATGCTACCAGCGGAGCTGGTGTCACCAACGGTAGTGGGCGAAGGCCTTGTTCGACTCGGCCATCTTGTGGGTGTCCTCGCGGCGCTTGACCGCGGCGCCCAGGCCGTTCGAGGCGTCCAGGATCTCGTTCATCAGACGCTCGGTCATGGTGTTCTCGCGACGGGCCTTCGAGTACCCGACGAGCCAGCGCAGGGCCAGGGCGGTCGAACGGCCCGCGCGGACCTCGATCGGCACCTGGTAGGTCGCGCCGCCGACGCGGCGGGAGCGGACCTCGAGGGCCGGCTTGATGTTCTCCAGGGCCTTCTTGAGCGTGCCGACCGGCTCCTCGCCGGTCTTGTGCTCGACGCCGGCCAGCGCGCCGTAGACGATGCGCTCGGCGGTGGACTTCTTGCCGTCCTGGAGGACCTTGTTGATCAGCTGCGTGACGACCGGGGATCCGTAGACCGGGTCGACGACGAGCGGGCGCTTGGGAGCGGGACCCTTACGAGGCATTACTTCTTCTCCTTCTTCACGCCGTAGCGGGAGCGCGCCTGGCCGCGGCCCTTGACGCCCTGGGTGTCGAGCGCACCGCGCACGATGCGGTAGCGGACGCCGGGGAGGTCCTTCACACGGCCGCCGCGCACGAGCACGATCGAGTGCTCCTGCAGGTTGTGGCCCTCGCCGGGGATGTAGGCCGTGACCTCGATGCCGCTGTTGAGGCGCACGCGGGCGACCTTCCGCAGGGCGGAGTTCGGCTTCTTGGGGGTGGTCGTGTAGACGCGGGTGCAGACGCCGCGCTTCATGGGGCTGCCCTGGAGGGCCGGCGCCTTGGTCTTCACGACCTTCGGGGTGCGGCCCTTGCGGACCAGCTGCTGGATAGTGGGCACATCGTCTCCTGATGGTGGCGCGCCGGTGCGGCGCGCGACGGTGGTGGATCGGCCTCGCGGACGAGGCCGCTCGAGCCGGGCCCCGCGGTCATCGCCCGGACCGCACGCGGCGCGTGAGAGCGACGCGCTGCAGGGAGAAGGCGTCCGGGCATGACGAAAAGTGGCATTTCGGCACACCCTGCGTGCCTGAGGACGGAGTCCATATCTGCCACTGGAAGCGACCACGGGTGGTCGAGCCAATCCCGGTCACTGTAGCAGATGCTCGTCGCGGGCGTCAGGCGCCGGCGGCCGACAGGTCGCGCTCGATCCCAGCGGCGCATTCGCGCAGCGCGGGGAGGATCCCCGCGACGGGATCGGCGGCGGTGGCGCCGACCCGCATGGAGACGTTGACCGCCGCGACGACGCGGGCGCCGGCGTCGCGCACCGGGACGGCCACGGAGCGCAGCCCGGCCTCGAGCTCCTGGTCGACGTCGGCGTACCCGCTGCGGCGCACCTCCGCCAGGCGTCGGCGCAGGCCGTCGAGCGTCGAGACCGTGCGGGCGGCGGGCGGGTGCTCCAGCGGGCCCTCGCACCGGACCCGCACCTCATCGTCGGGCAGCTCGCTGAGCAGCACCCGGCCCATCGACGTGGCGTGGGCGGGGAAGCGCGTGCCCACGGAGATCGCGACGTTCATGATGTGGCGCGCCTGCACGCGGGCCACGTAGACGATGTCCGAGCCGTCGAGGACGGCCACGGAGGTCGACTCCCCCAGGCGCTCGGAGAGCCGGCGAAGGTGGGGTGCGGCGATCTCGGGGAGCTCGAGCGAGGAGAGGTAGGCGTAGCCGATCTCCAGGACCTTGGCCGTGAGCTCGAACTCGCGGCCGACGGTGCGCACGTAGCCGAGCTGCTCGAGGGTGAGCAGGAGCCGGCGGGCCGTGGCCCGGGACAGCCCGGTCCGCCGCGCGACGTCTGCGAGCGTCATCCGGGGCCGGGACGCGTCGAAGGCCGTGATGACGCTGAGGCCGCGGGCCAGGGACTGCACGAAGTGGGAGCCGCCGGACCCCTGGCCCGGGGGCGCGTCCGCGGGGACGCCGCCCTCCGAGCCGGGGGGCCCGGCGACCGGATGCTGCGCCATCGGCGTGCTCCGGGGCCTCAGGCCTGCTCGAGCGGGAAGGGCACGAGCTCCTGGATCTCGTCGAACGTCGCCCCGAAGGTCTCGCGGACCACCACGCGGCCCTCGCCCTCGATCAGGAAGACGGCCCGATCCGTGTAGACGCGCGAGACGCAGCCGACGCCGGTCAGGGGCATGTCGCACTCCTCCACGAGCTTGGGCTGGTCCTTCTTGGTGCGCAGATCCATCATGACGAAGGTCTGCTTGGCCCCGGTGGCCAGGTCCATGGCCCCGCCCACGGCCGGGATCGCGCCCGGCTTGCCCGTGCTCCAGTTGGCCAGGTTGCCGCTGCGGTCCACCTGGAACGCGCCCAGCACGCAGCAGTCGAGGTGCCCGCCGCGCATCATGGCGAAGGAGTCGGCGTGGTGGAAGTAGGAGCAGCCGTCGGTCTCGACGACGGGGATCTTGCCGGCGTTGATCAGCTCCGGGTCGACGTCGTCGCCGTGGGCCGCCGCGCCCATGCCGAGCATGCCGTTCTCGGTGTGCAGGGTGACGTCGTCCTCGGGGGTGAGGTAGTCGGAGACCAGCGTGGGCTGGCCGATGCCGAGGTTCACGTAGGCGCCGGCGGGGATGTCCCGGGCGACGAGCTCGGCGAGCTGCTGGTTGTCCAGCGGCGCGTCCTGGGTCTGCGGGGTGCTCATGGTCTTCTCTCGCTCTCTGCGCGGCCGGCGGGGCCGCTGCGACGGCGTGTCTGCGGGATGGGCGGGGCCCGGCCGCCTCCCGGGCTCCCGGTCGGGGCGGGCGGCGGCGCGGGAAGGGCGGGCTCAGCCCGCGGCGGGCACCTCGGGCGCCTGGATGCGCACGACCGTGTCCACGTAGATGCCCGGGGTCACGACCGACTCCGGATCCATCCGGCCGCGCTCCACGACCTCGGAGACCTGCACGATCGAGGTCCGGGCCGCGGCGGCCATGATCGGGCCGAAGTTGCGCGCCGTCTTGCGGTAGGTCAGGTTCCCGGCCGTGTCGGCGGTGTGGGCCTTGGTCAGCGCGTAGTCGGCGACGATGGGGTACTCGAGGACCTGGTGGCGGCCGTCGAACTCGCGCACCTCCTTGCCCTCGGCCAGCGGCGTCCCGTAGCCCGTCGGCGTGTAGAACGCGCCGATGCCCGCTCCGGCGGCTCGGATGCGCTCGGCGAGGTTGCCCTGGGGCACGACCTCGAGCTCGATCTCGCCGGCGTGGTACTTCTCGTCGAAGTGCCACGAGTCGGACTGGCGCGGGAAGGAGCAGATGATCTTGCGCACCCTCCCCAGCTGGATCAGCTTGGCCAGTCCCACATCGCCGTTGCCGGCGTTGTTGTTCACGACGGTCAGGTCCTTCGCGCCGTGCTCGATCAGGGCGTCGATCAGCTCGACGGGCTGCCCCGCCACTCCGAATCCGCCGATCATGACGGTCGAGCCGTCCTCGATCTGCGCGACGGCCTCTGCGGGGGTGTCCACGATGCTCAGCATGCTCTCTCCTTGCGAATGGTCGTTCGGTGTCGGTGCGGGGGCGACGCCCGCGGCTCAGGCGGCGTCCGGGTTCTCCAGCACGACCGCCAGGCCCTGCCCGACGCCGATGCACAGCGAGGCCACGCCCCAGCGGCCGCCCTCGGCCTGCAGCCGACGCGCGAGGGTGCCGAGCACGCGGGTCCCGGAGGCGCCGAGCGGGTGGCCGATGGCGATCGCGCCGCCCCACGCGTTGACGATGGACTCCTCGATCCCCCACTGCCGCAGGCAGGCCAGCGACTGCGCGGCGAAGGCCTCGTTGAGCTCGACCGCGCTGACGTCGTCCCACGAGATGCCGGCGCGCTCGAGGGCGATGTTCGCGGCCTCGACGGGCGCCTCGCCGAAGAACTGCGGCTCGTTGGCCGCCGCGCCGCGTCCGGCGATGCGCGCCAGCGGCTGCCGGCCCAGCAGCTCGGCGGCGGCCTCCGAGCCCAGCCACGCGGCGGAGGCCCCGTCGTTCATGGGCGAGGCGTTGCCGGCCGTGACCGTGCCGTTCTCGCGGCGGAACACGGTGCGCAGCCCGCCGAGGGTCTCCGGTGTCGAGTCGGCGCGCACGGTCTCGTCGCGGGAGACGTCCGAGCCGCGCTTGGTGTTCGCCCTGACCGTCACGGTGAGATCGTCGTAGCGGCCCTCGTCCCACGCCTTCGCGGCCAGCTGGTGGGATCGCGCGGAGAACTCGTCCTGCTCCTCCCGGGTGATCCCGTGCTTCTCGCGCAGCTGCTCGGTGGCCTCGCCCAGAGAGACCGTCCACGCGTCGGGCATCTCGGGGTTGACCAGGCGCCAGCCCAGCGTCGTGTTCGCCAGCTGCAGGTCCTGCATGGGGAAGGGGCGCTCCGTCTTGGGCAGGACCCAGGGCGCCCGCGACATGGACTCGACGCCGCCCACCAGCATGAGCTCGGCCTCGCCGACCTCGATCTGCCGCGAGGCCATCATGGCGGCATCCAGCGAGGAGCCGCACAGCCGGTTGACCGTGGTGCCCGGCAGGGAGGTCGGCAGCCCGGCCAGCAGCGTGGCCATGCGCGCGACGTTGCGGTTCTCCTCGCCGGCTCCGTTCGCGTTGCCGAAGACGACCTCGTCGATGCGCTCGGCGTCCAGGCCCTGGGCGCGCTCGACCATGGTCGAGATCACCAGGGCGGCCAGGTCGTCGGGGCGGTGGGTGGACAGCGCGCCGCCGATCTTGGCGAACGGCGTGCGCACGGCGTCGTAGATGTAGGCGTCCTGCAGACTCCGGGTCGGCTGGCTCATGAGGAGACTCCTTCGTCGTTCTCGTGGTCGTTGTCGTCGGTGGGCGTTCCGTGGGCGGATTCCGCGTCCTGCTCGTCGAGGCGGTCGAACACGGCCTTGGCGTGCGAGAAGGCGTTGTTGGCGGAGGGCACGGACAGGTAGATGGCCGACTGGAGCAGGATCTCCTTGATCTGCTCGCGGGTCAGCCCGTTGCGCAGGGCGGCGCCCACGTGCATCTCGAACTCGCCCCAGTGCCCCGCCGCGATGAGGGCGGTCAGCGTGATCGCGCTGCGCATGGGGCGGTCCAGGCCGGGACGGGTCCAGATCTCCCCCCACGCGTATCGGGAGATGAAGTCCTGCCATTCCGCGGTGAAGTCGTCCTTGCGAGCCTCCGAGCGATCGACGTGCGCGTCCGAGAGCACCTCCCTGCGCACCCGCATCCCGTCGGCATGGGCCTGGGCCGCGGTCCGGTCGTCGCGGCCCTGCGCGGCCGCCTGCGGGCCGCGGGGCGGGTCGGCGGGACCGGCGCAGGCGGCGCCTCCGTCGACCGCCGGCTCCGCCCCCGTCAGGCGCAGGATCTGCTCCGCGACGGCCGCGGGCTTCTCGGCGGGGACCAGGTGAGCGGCGTCCGCCGCCTGGACGAACCGCGCTCCGGCGATCTCCTGCGCCCAGTCGCGGACCGCCTGCGGCGGCACGGACGGGTCGTGCTCGCCGGCGATCGCGATCACGGGGGCGTCGATCTCCCCGAGCCGGTCCGAGACGTCGAAGCCGGCCAGGGCCCGGCAGACCTGGGCGTAGCCGTGGCGGTCCGCACCCTGCAGCGCATGCAGCAGGCCGGTGGCGATGCCGTCGCCGGAGGCCGCATCGCGGTCGATGAATCCCGGGGCGAACCAGCGCTGCGCGCTGTCGATCACCTGGGTCGGGGTCCCGGCCGCCGCCACGAGCTCCGCGCGCTCGCGCCAGGCCTGGGGATCGCCCAGCCGCGGCGTCGAGGCCACCACGACGGCCCCCTGGACGCGCTCGGGCGCATCGAGCAGCAGCTGCAGCCCGACCGCGCCGCCCACGGAGCACCCGGCGCAGACGAACGAAGATCCGTTCTGCTGCTCCGTCCGCGCGTCGAGGGAGTCGAGGACCCCGCGGGAGAGCTCCTCGACCGAGAAGTCCTCGGCGGCCGCGGGCGCGCCGCCGTGGCCGGGCAGCTCCCAGCCGATGACGCGCATCCCGGGGCCGAGCGCCCGCGAGACGCCGCCCCACAGGGCTGCCGCCGAGGTCCCCAGTGCGGGCCCGAGCAGGAGCACGGGGAGATCCTCCTCCCCCCGCTCGGAGCCGACGGAGAGGTCGACGAGGCGGATGGCGGGCACGGTCATGCGGTGGCTCCCTGGTCGTGGTCGTCTGCGGGCTGCCGGGTCTCGCGGAGGCTGCGCGCCTGCCGGTCGACGGCCCGGTCGATGAGGTGCTCGGCGGCGCCGAGGTACCCGCGGGGATCGCACAGCGCCGCCAGCCGCTCGCGGCCGAACGTCCGGCCCTGCTCGTCGCGCTGCCCGGCCGTGAGCTCCTCGAGCGCGTCGACCACGCGGCCCGCGTCGGACCCCGCGCCCGCGAGGGCCTGCTGGATCCGCTGGGCTGCCGTGGCGTCGGCGGTCTCCGGCACGTGCGGCTTCAGCGCCGCCACGATCCGCTCCGAGAGCAGGGCGGGCCCCGAGCCGCGCAGGTTCTGCTCCATCCGCTGCGGATCGGCTTTCAGGCCCTCGCACAGCTCGGCCAGCTGGGAGGCGGCGCTCAGGCTCAGGCGCAGCAGCTCGCGCAGGGCGGGCCACTCCACGTGCCAGGCGCCGTCGGGGCGCTCGTCGACCGAGGACGAGGCGGCCGCGAACAGGGCGGCGACCTGCTGCGGGGCGCTCAGCGCGGTGCGGCGCAGCTGCACCGACAGCACCGGGTTCTGCTTCTGGGGCATGGCCGAGGAGACGCCGCGCCCCGGGCCGGTGGGCTCGCGCAATTCCCCGAGCTCGGGTCGCGAGAGCAGCAGGACGTCGTCGGCGATCTTGCCGAGGGCCGCGCACATGGATCCCAGGGCCGCGCCCGCATCCAGGACGGGCTGGCGAGAGGTGTGCCAGACGTGCGGGGCCTCCGACAGGCCGAGCGCACGGGCCCATCGCCGGTGCAGCCCGAGGGCCTGCTCGGCGGGGTCGCCGGCATCGGGGAACAGCGCGCAGCTGCCGGCCAGCGTTCCGGCCGCGCCGCCGACGGCGACGGGCGGGCGCAGCGCCCGCAGCCGGTCGTGCGCATCTAGCAGGCCCTCGAGCCACTGGGCGCAGCGCAGCCCGAAGACCGAGGGCAGGGCATGCTGCGTCAGGGTGCGCGCCACGCTGATCGTGCTCCGGTGCTCCTGCGCGCGGCGAGCCAGGGCGGTCTCCGCGCGCCGGAGCGAGGAGCCGATCTCCGCGAGGGCGCCGTCGAGCATCAGCATGAGCGCGGTGTCCAGGACGTCCTGGCTGGTCAGCCCCCGGTGCAGCGCGGTCGCCGCCTGCGGATCGATATCCCGGACAGCGGCCCGCAGGTCCGCGAGCACGGGGATCACGGGATTGCCGCCGAGCTCGCCGCGCTCGGCCAGGTCCGCGAGGTCGAAGCACCGCTCGAGCTGCTCGTCCGCCAGGACGCGCCGCGCCGCCTGCGCGGCCGTGGATGGGACGAGCCCGGCCTCGGCCTGCGCCTGCACCCAGTCGACCTCGGCGCGCACGAGGCAGCGCAGCACCTGCCGGTCGCCGGTCAGCCCCCTGGCCCGGTGGGCTCCGGGGACCAGCAGACCGACGTCGCCGTCCTGTGCGCTCATGCGTTCCTTCCTCGTCCTTCTGAGATCCTGCGGTCCTCGATGGCGCGGCCCCGCCGCCGCGGGGGCCGCCCGCGCCGCGCCCGCCCGAGGGCCGGCGCAGCGCGGGCCGCTCAGTCCGCGTGCTGCGGATAGCGCAGGAAGACGGTCTCCGCCTCCCCCTGCAGCCGCACGTCGAAGCGCAGGGAGCCGTCCTGCTCGCGCTGGGCGATGAGCGTGTCGCGGCGGTCGGCCGGGACCGAGCTCAGCAGCGCATCGTTCTCGAGCGCCTCCCGGTCCTCCGGGAGGTAGATTCGGGTGAAGAGCCGGTTCAGCAGTCCGCGGGCGAAGACCGCCATGACGATGAACGGCGCCGCGCCCGGCTGCGTCGGCCCGGGATCGACCGTGGTGAACGAGTAGGCGCCGACGTTGTCCACCGCCTGCCGCCCGAAGCCGGTGAAGGTGTACCCGTCCCGCAGCAGGGAGCCGGGCTCCTGGCAGACCCTCCCCTGCTCGTCGGCCTGCCAGATCTCCAGCATGGAGTCGGGCACGGGGTCTCCGTTCCCGTCGTAGACGGTCCCGTGCAGCCGCACGGCGCGGGGGTGCGAGCGGTCGACGAGCGCCTCGCCGCCGTCGTAGGGCAGGGCGTAGCCGTAGAAGGGCCCGATCGTCTGGCCCGGAGTGGGTGTGAGCTGCTCAGACATCGGTGTCCTCCTCCATCAGGGTGCGGTGCGCTCCGGTGAGCACGATGTCCCAGCGGTAGCCCAGGGACCACTCGTGGGCCGAGAGGTCGTGGTCGTAGCTCGCCACGAGCCGTTCGCGCGCCTTGGGATCCACGATCGACTGGTAGATGGGATCGAGGGCGAACAGCGGATCCCCGGGGAAGTACATCTGGGTGATCATGCGCTGCGTGAACTCGGTGCCGAACAGCGAGAAGTGGATGTGCGCGGGACGCCACGCGTTGTGGTGGTTCTTCCACGGATAGGGGCCGGGCTTGATCGTGGTGAACGAGTAGGACCCGTCCTCCCCCGTCAGGCACCGCCCCACGCCGGTGAAGGCCGGGTCGATCGGCGCCGGGTGCTGATCGCGCTTGTGGATGTAGCGGCCGGCGGCATTGGCCTGCCAGATCTCCACGAGCTGCCCGCGGACCGGACGGCCCTGGCCGTCGAGCACCCGGCCGCTGACCGTGATGCGCTCCCCGATCGGCTCGCCCTTCTCCTGGATGGTCAGATCCGACTCGAGGGCGTGGACGTCGCGCGGGCCGAAGGCGGGAGCCGACAGCTCGATCGTCTCCGGGTCCGCGTGGTGGAGGTCCTTGGTGGGGTGGCGCAGGATCGAGCTGCGGTAGGGCGGGTAGTCCAGGCGAGGCTGGGTCTCGACAGCCCCGGAGGAGGCGTGCTCCTGCGAGATCGCGGCGATCTCCGCGTCCAGGACGGCCTGGGAGTCCGCTGCCGCGTCCGAGGACGTGACGGTGTCGGCCATGGTCATCTCCTTCATCCGACGGGCAGTCGACAGCTCGCCGCGCCCTGCGGCGCGGACCGTCATCCCATGGCAGGCCCCTGCCCGTGCTCTCGGACCTGAGGATAACGTGGATCACTCCGGGAATGAACACTTGTGCGCTATGCGCACACATTCGGGGAGCGGCGGCCCCGGGAGCGGGGCCGGGTCGGCGGGAGGCGGCGCCTCAGGACTGCCAGCCGGTGTAGCAGTCCGCGAAGTAGGCGCGGCCGTGGGGCGAGCCCGTGACGGAGGCGAGCTCGCCGAGCTGGCGGCGGGCGTCGAACGCGGAGTCCTCCGCGCTGGTGTGCATCATGCGCGTCACCCAGTACGAGAAGTTCTGCGCCTTCCACACCCGCTCGAGGGCCGCGGCCGAGTAGGCGACGAGCCCGGACTCGTCGCCGTCGCGCAGCAGGGCGATCAGCGCGGGCGCCAGGACGCGGACGTCGCAGAAGGCGAGGTTCAGGCCCTTGGCCCCGGTGGGCGGCACGGTGTGCCCGGCATCCCCCACGAGCACGAGCGACCCGTGGCGCAGCGGCTCGCACACGTACGACCGGAAGGGCAGGACGGTCTTCTCGAAGATCGGCCCCTCCTGGAGGCGGAAGCCGTCCGGGCCGGACAGGCACTCCTGCAGCCGCGCCCAGATCCGCTCGTCGGTCCAGTCCTCCGGGTCCTCCGACGGGTCGCACTGGAAGTACATGCGCTGCACCGTGTCGGAGCGCTGCGAGATCAGCGCGAAGCCGGCCTCGGAGCGGGTGTAGATCAGCTCGTGGTGGCTCGGAGCGGCCTCGCACAGGATGCCGAACCACGCGAACGGATATTCGGTGAAGTGATCGGTGCGCACCTCCCCCGGGATCGCCTTCCGGCACACCGAGCGGGATCCGTCGGCTCCCACGAGGATCCGCGCCCGGACCTCGCGGGCCGCTCCGTCGGCGCCGGTGAAGCTCACGCGCGGCCGCTCGGTCTCGACGTCGTGGACCGCGACGTCGTCGACCGACCAGAACACCGTGCCGCCGTCGCGATCGGAGGCCTGCTTCAGGTCCCAGAACACCTCGTTCTGCGGGTAGAGCCACACCGAGCGCCCGACGGAGTCCTGGAAGTCGATGTGGTGGCTGCGCCCCTCGAAGCGCAGCGTGGTCCCCTCGTGCTCGTGGCCCTCGCTGAGGACCCGGCCGTCGACGCCCGAGTCCACCAGCATGTCCACGGTCCCCGCCTCGAGGATCCCGGCTCGGTGCGTCGCGCGGATGGTCTCGGGATCGCGCTTCTCGACCACGACGGCCTCGAGCCCCTCCCGGCGCAGCAGATGGGCGAGCATGAGTCCCGCCGGTCCTGCGCCCACGATGGCGACCTGGGTCTCGATCGGCTCCGGGCCGGGGGCTGAGGGCGAGGTCGACGACGGCTGCTGCGGATCCTGGCTCATGGGCTGTCCTCCTGGTGAACGGCAGTGCGCTCAGTGTCCGCCGCACGAGGAGTCCTGCGCCACACTCTGCTCATTCAATGGGATGCGCGGCCTGCTCGACCACGCGGGCGATGCCGTGGGCGGCCGTGTGCAGGGCCTGCACGACCGCGCCGGGGTCGACGGGCGCCAGCGTCCGATCAGCCACGATCCCCAGGCCCGCGATCACCTGCCCCGGGCGCGTCATGACCGGCACCGCGATGCCCGTGCGGTCCGGCTCGAGATTGCCGGTCTGGATCGCGTGGCCCGTGGCGCGGATCTCGGCCAGGACCCGCTCCAGGTCCCGCGGCCCGCCCTGCGGCAGGGTCTCCCCGCGCTGCAGGGCCCTGCGGATCCAGGCCGCCCGCTCGTCCGCCGGCTCGTGGGCCAGCAGCACCAGCCCCGTGGCCGAGCGGTGCAGGGGCAGTCTCTCGGCCACCGCGGAGCTGATGGGCCGGGAGCCGGGGTGCGACACGCGCTGCAGGAACAGGACCTCGTCGCCCTCGAGGCGGCCGAGCTGGACATGCTGCTGCAGGGCGCTCTGCACGTCCTGGAGGAAGGGGGCGGCCGCCGCCGCGAGGGTGGTCTCCGGGGCTGCCCGCGTCGCCAGCTCCCAGAGGCGCGTCCCCACCGCGTAGGTCCCGCCCGGGCTCCGGGCGAGCCATCCGGCCGCGGCGAGATCCGCGCACATCCGGTGGGCGGTCGCCGGCGGCAGGCCGGTCTCGCGGGCCACCTCGGCCGGCGTCATCCTGGGCCGGTCGCGCCCGAACGCTGCCAGCACGCGGTCGATGCGCGCGAGCACGGAGTCTCCCGACGACGAGTTGGCCATGCACGGCATTGTGCCCCGGACGCGGTCCGCACGGGGCGCGGGCGGTGGCCTTGCCGGGGCCTCAGCTCACCCGGAAGGCACGGCTGGTGCCCGAGATCGGGCGGAGGGAGCCCAGGCTCGTCCGTCGGGCTCCCCGGTACACGAATCGGTAGGCTCCGGCCGCCCCCGCCGGCACGGTCCATTCGAGGCTCACGAGCGAGCGCGAGAACTGCCGGTCCTGCCACACGAATCTGGTGTCGAAGTCCTGATCGTCGCGCACCCTGACCCAGCCGCCGCTCTCCTGCCGCTCGAGCGAGAGGAAGGTGTCGCCGCGGCGCACGTCGCTGTTGGGATTCGCGCCCACGAACACGGCGCGGGCCGTCTGCCCGGCGGTCGCGTCCTCGGGCTGGGTCCACACGTCGCCGAAGCCGTGCAGCGGCATGGGCACGTCGGCGCCGCTGGCCCCCTGCAGCGAGCGAAGGGCCGTGCCCGACTCGTCCCGGGGCACGGGGCCCAGGGCGACCTCCGCGTCCGCCGCGACGGCCCTGGCGAGCCCGGCGAGGATCTGGCAGAACGCGGGGGCCGAGTGCTTGCCGAACATCGTGGCGGCCCCCTCGTACTGCTGCGACTCGTACTCCCACGGGGTCGTGACGTAGTGCGTGTAGCCGTTGGAGGTGCCCTGGATGATCACGTCGCGCTCCCGAGCTCCGGCGGCGTCGGCCACCGCACGGCGGTACATCACGCCGGCCGCGGCCGTGACCTCGCCGGGCATCACGGCGATCCACACGGAGCCCAGTCGGATCAGCTGCACGGGGACCTGCTGCTGGACCCAGCCCATGGCCCCGACCGGCAGCAGCGAGGACTTGGGGGCGTGGACGGCGGCCTCGTAGCGGTCGGTGCGGTAGCGCCACGAGCTCAGCGCGGCCGAGAACGGGTTGTTCCACAGCCCCTCCTCGAGGAAGCTCACCCCGCCGCCGTCCTCGGTCGAGCCGGCGCCGAAGGACGTGCCCAGGATGGCCCAGCCCGTGCGCTCCGTGCGGCCGGTGGTGGTGAACTCGGGGCGGACCTCGTAGCCGCGCATGTCGACGTAGACGATGCGGCTGCGCAGCCCGGAGCCCACCGGCTCCCCCGGGCCGGCGAGCTGGGCGCGCACCGCATCCGCCTGGCGGGTGCCGATCCGACGCACGTTCTCGTACGGGTCATCGGTCGGCCCCGTTCCGGGCCGCAGGGCCAGATTGGGGCTGATGTCCCCGGAGTTGGCGTTGGCGAAGGCCGCCAGGAAGACCGGGCGCTGATCGCCGGTCAGGTCCGCCCCGTGGTCCAGGCGCTCGAGCGCGTACTCGGCATAGCCCTTGTTGTCCCCGGAGATCAGCCGGTTCCCATGCGTCAGCGACGTGCTGTGCACCGCGAACCAGTTCACGACGGCGTCGACCGCTCCCCCGCGCTCGAAGCGCAGGGTGGTCGAGGAGGTGTCCAGACCGTCCGGCAGGGCATCGCGCAGGTGCGCGGGATTGCGGCGGAAGGCCTCCATGGAGCGGTTCGCGCCGGCGTTCGACAGCTCGGAGCGGCTCAGCCGCAGGGTCCCCTCGGCGCGGTCCGCATCGGCGGCCAGGATCGCCGCCGTGATGCCCTCGACCTGCGCCTCGAACGAGTCCGCCTGGAAGCCGAGGGTCGTGATGTTGTGCAGCTCGTCGTACCCGGTGCCCCCGGGGGTCTGATGGGTGTGGGTCCCGCCGAGGGCGACCGAGGCCTGCGACCAGCGTCCCGGGGCCCGGGCCTGCAGCCGTCGGATCACCGCCTGCCGCAGCCCGTCGGTGGGGCACAGCAGATCGGCGATCACCAGGGCGAGATGCGCGCCGTCGGCGGGATCCTCGATCACGAAGGCGCGGGCGTGCTGGCGCATGTGGATGCCCTGCCCGAGCTGGGCCGTGTCCCCGTAGCCCATGAAGCCCACCCCGGCGGGCTCGCCGGTGATGTCGCGCACGGCGCGCCCGATGAGGAAGACGCCGTCGCCCTCCTGCCCGGGTGCCGCATGGGCTGCCGGCGCCGCGCCCCCGGAGAGCACCGTCGCCGCAGCCGCCGCTCCGAGGGCTCCGAGGCCCAGCTGACGTCGGGAGGGCCCGTCGGGAAGCGGCGGGTCGGCCGCGGCACCGCCCTCGTGCGGGACCCGCCCTGCGTGGTCGTCGGAGGCGGGGCGGCGGGCGGCGACGGCCTCGGAGGCGCTGCTGTGCTGGGGCATGGCAGCCACGCTAGGACCGGGCCGCGCCGCCAGGCAGAGCTGCGCCGGCGGTGTCCGCCCTTGAGGGGACCCCCGGGGCCCGCCGGGCCGTCATCTGCGGCGCCGCCCGCCCGCCCGGACCCGCTGCGCTCCCCCGCCCTGCCCGGCCGGACGGGCAAGGGCCCCGCTCCGTCGACGGAGCGGGGCCCTTGCGGTGCCGCGGGTCGCCGGACCCGGTCATCCGGGCCCGGCATCCGATCAGCTGGCGCCGAAGTCGTAGTCCTCCAGCGGGATGGCCTGGAACTCGCCGAGCGACGAGTCATCGGCGTAGGAGAAGTCCGAGTACGCGCCGCTGTCCGTGAACAGGGCGGCCTTGGCCTCCTCCGTGGGCTCGACGCTGACATCGTTGTAGCGAGCCAGACCGGTGCCGGCCGGGATCAGCTTGCCGATGATCACGTTCTCCTTCAGGCCCACCAGCGGATCCGACTTGGCCTCCATGGCGGCCTGGGTCAGCACGCGGGTCGTCTCCTGGAAGGAGGCGGCCGACAGCCACGAGTCCGTGGCCAGCGAAGCCTTGGTGATGCCCATCAGCTCGGGGCGGCCGGCGGCAGGGCGCTGCTGCGAGGTCACGGCCTTGCGATTGGCCTCGCGGTAGCGGACGTCGTCGACGAGCTCGCCCGGCAGCAGGTCGGTGTCGCCCGACTCGATGACCGTGTTGCGGCGCAGCATCTGCCGGACGATGACCTCCACGTGCTTGTCGTGGATGCCCACGCCCTGCGAGCGGTAGACGCCCTGGACCTCGTCCACCAGGTGCTTCTGGGCAGCGCGGCGGCCGCGGATGCGCAGGACCTCCTTGGGGTCCACGGCGCCCGCCACGAGCTGCTGCCCGACCTCGACGGACTCGCCGTCGGCCACGAGCAGCTTGGCGCGGCGCAGCACCGGGTACGCGAAGTCCTCGTCCCCGTTGTTCGGGGTGACGACGACGCGCACGCCCTTCTCCGTGTCCTCGATGGTGGCGCGGCCGGCCACCTCCGAGATCGGCGCGACGCCCTTGGGCGTGCGGGCCTCGAAGAGCTCCTGGATGCGCGGCAGGCCCTGGGTGATGTCGCCGTCCGAGGAGGCGACGCCGCCCGTGTGGAACGTGCGCATGGTCAGCTGCGTGCCGGGCTCGCCGATCGACTGCGCGGCGATGATGCCGACGGCCTCGCCGATGTCGACCAGCTTGTTGGTCGCCAGCGAGCGGCCGTAGCAGGCCGCGCACACGCCGACGGCGGAGTCGCAGGTCAGCACCGAGCGGACGCGGACCTGGTCGACCCCGGCGTCGAAGATCGCCCGGATCAGCGCGTCCGAGAGGTCCTGCCCCGCCTGGGCCACGATCTCGCCCTGGGCATCGGCCACGTCCACGGCCAGCACGCGGCCGTGGATCGTGTTCTCCACCTCGGCGTCGAGGATGCGGGTCCCCGTCTCCGAGATCTCGGACACCGGCAGCGTCAGGCCGCGGTCCGTGCCGCAGTCGCCCTCGCGGACGATGACGTCCTGGGAGACGTCCACCAGGCGACGGGTCAGGTAGCCCGAGTTCGCCGTGCGCAGCGCGGTGTCGGCCAGGCCCTTGCGGGCGCCGTGGGTCGCGATGAAGTACTCCAGCACGGTCAGGCCCTCGCGGTACGAGGACTTGATCGGGCGGGGCATGATCTCGCCCTTGGGGTTGGCCACCAGGCCGCGGATGCCCGCGATCTGGCGGACCTGCATCCAGTTGCCTCGAGCGCCCGAGGACACCATCCGGTTGATGTTGTTCAGCCGGCCGAGGTTCTCGCGCATGGCCTCCGCGACCTCGTCGGTCGCCTTGGTCCAGATGTCGATCTGCTCGGTGCGCCGCTCGTCGTCGTCGATCAGGCCCGTCTCGTACTGGGTCTGGATCTTGGCGGCCTGGGCCTCGTAGCCCTCCATGATCCGGGGCTTGGACGGCGGGGTCGCGATGTCGGAGATCGCGACGGTGATGCCGGACCAGGCGGCCCAGTAGAAGCCGGCGTCCTTGAAGTTGTCCAGGGTCTGCGCGACGACGCCCATCGAGTAGTCCTCGGCGAGGTCGTTCACCAGGCGCGACAGGCTCTTCTTGTCGGCGATGCCCTCGAACCACGGGTGCTCGGCGGGCAGCTGCTGGTTGAAGATGACCCGGCCCAGGGTGGTCTCGACCGTGACGGTGTCGCCCTGGCTCCAGCCCTCCGGCGCCTCCCAGCCCTCGGCCGGGACGAAGTCCTCGACCCGGACCTTGATCGGCGCGTTGAGGTGCAGCTTGTGCGCGTCGAAGGCCATGACGGCCTCGGCCACGGACGAGTAGCTCTCGCCCGCCCCGACCTCGTCCTCGCGGACGGTGGTCAGGTGGTACAGGCCGATGATCATGTCCTGCGAGGGCAGGGCGATCGGCTTGCCGTCCGAGGGCTTCAGGATGTTGTTCGACGACAGCATCAGCACGCGCGCCTCGGCCTGGGCCTCGGGCGACAGCGGCAGGTGCACGGCCATCTGGTCGCCGTCGAAGTCGGCGTTGAACGCCGAGCACACGAGCGGGTGCAGCTGGATGGCCTTGCCCTCGACGAGCTGCGGCTCGAAGGCCTGGATGCCCAGTCGGTGCAGCGTCGGAGCGCGGTTGAGCAGCACGGGGTGCTCGGTGATGACCTCCTCGAGGACATCCCACACCTGCGGGCGGAAGCGCTCGACCATGCGCTTGGCCGACTTGATGTTCTGCGCGTGGTTGAGATCGACCAGGCGCTTCATCACGAACGGCTTGAACAGCTCGAGGGCCATCTGCTTGGGCAGGCCGCACTGGTGCATGCGCAGCTGCGGGCCGACCACGATGACCGAGCGGCCCGAGTAGTCCACGCGCTTGCCGAGCAGGTTCTGGCGGAAGCGGCCCTGCTTGCCCTTGAGCATGTCGGACAGCGACTTGAGGGCGCGGTTGCCCGGACCCGTGACCGGACGGCCGCGGCGGCCGTTGTCGAACAGCGAGTCCACGGCCTCCTGGAGCATGCGCTTCTCGTTGTTCACGATGATCTCGGGGGCGCCGAGATCCAGCAGGCGCTTCAGGCGGTTGTTGCGGTTGATCACGCGGCGGTACAGGTCGTTGAGGTCCGAGGTCGCGAACCGGCCGCCGTCGAGCTGGACCATGGGGCGCAGCTCCGGCGGGATGACCGGGACCGCGTCCAGGACCATGCCCAGCGGCGAGTTGTCCGTGCTCAGGAACGCGTTGACGACCTTGAGGCGCTTCAGGGCGCGGGACTTGCGCTGGCCCTTGCCCGTGGCGATGGTCTCGCGCAGCGCCTCGGCCTCGGCGGAGAGGTCGAAGCTCTCGAGGCGCTTCTTGATCGCCTCGGCGCCCATCGAGCCCTCGAAGTACATGCCGAAGCGGTCCTGGAGCTGGCGGTACAGCGCCTCGTCGCCCTCGAGGTCGTTGACCTTCAGGGTCTTGAAGCGCTCCCACACGCGGTCGATCGCGTCGATCTCGCGGTCGGCGCGCTTGCGCACGTTGGCCATCTGGCGGTCGGCGGCATCGCGCAGCTTGCGCTTCTCCGCTGCCTTGCCGCCCTCCTTCTCGACCTCCGCGAGATCGGTCTCGAGATCGCCGGCGATGGCGACGACGTCGGCATCGCGCTGGTCCTCGAGGGCCTTCTTCTCGCGGTCGATCGCGGCCTGGAGGTTCGGCAGGTCCTCGTGGCGGGCCTCCTCGTCGACCTTCGTGATCATGTAGGCCGCGAAGTAGATGACCTTCTCGAGGTCCTTGGGCGCGAGGTCCAGCAGGTACCCCAGGCGCGACGGGACGCCCTTGAAGTACCAGATGTGGGTCACGGGCGCGGCGAGCTCGAGGTGGCCCATGCGCTCGCGGCGCACCTTGGCGCGGGTGACCTCGACGCCGCAGCGCTCGCAGATGATGCCCTTGTAGCGCACGCGCTTGTACTTGCCGCAGTAGCACTCCCAGTCCCGGGTGGGGCCGAAGATCTTCTCGCAGAAGAGCCCGTCCTTCTCCGGCTTGAGCGTGCGGTAGTTGATGGTCTCGGGCTTCTTGACCTCGCCGTAGGACCAGCTGCGGATCTGGTCGGCCGTGGCGAGGCCGATGCGCATGAGGTTGAGCGAAGAATCGTTGGACATGAGGATCCTTGATCCCTTTCTAAGCAGTCTTCGAAAAGAGGGGGCGGTCGACGTCGGAGGTGCTCAGACCTCTTCGACCGAGCTCGGCTCGGAGTGGGACAGGTCGATGCCCAGCTCTTCGGCGGCGCGGAAGACCTCGTCGTCCGCATCGCGCATCTCGACGGTCTGGCCGTCCGCCGAGAGGACCTCGACGTTCAGGCACAGGGACTTCATCTCCTTGATGAGCACCTTGAACGACTCGGGGACCCCCGGCTCCGGGATGTTCTCGCCCTTGACGATCGCCTCGTAGACCTTGACGCGGCCGTGCACGTCGTCGGACTTGACCGTCAGGATCTCCTGCAGCGTGTACGCCGCGCCGTAGGCCTCGAGGGCCCACACCTCCATCTCGCCGAAGCGCTGGCCGCCGAACTGCGCCTTGCCGCCCAGCGGCTGCTGGGTGATCATCGAGTACGGACCCGTGGAGCGGGCGTGGATCTTGTCGTCCACCAGGTGGTGCAGCTTCAGGAGGTACTGGTAGCCCACGGAGATCGGGTCCGGGAACGGCTCGCCGGAGCGGCCGTCGAACAGCTGCGCCTTGCCGGTGTGGTTGATCAGGCGCTCGCCGTCGCGGGTCAGGTTCGAGTGGTCCAGCAGGTCGAAGATCTCGTCCTCGCGGGCGCCGTCGAACACCGGGGTCGCCACGTTCGTGGGGCCGGTCTCCCGAGGGAAGTCCGTCAGGCGGTCCAGCCACTGCGGATCGCCCTCGACCTTCCAGCCCTGCTTGGCCAGCCAGCCGGTGTGGACCTCGAGCACCTGCCCGAGGTTCATGCGCCCGGGCACGCCCAGCGGGTTGAGGATGACGTCGACGGGGGTCCCGTCGGCCAGGAACGGCATGTCCTCGAGCGGCAGGATCTTGGAGATGACGCCCTTGTTGCCGTGGCGCCCGGCGAGCTTGTCGCCGTCCGTGATCTTGCGCTTCTGCGCGACGTAGACGCGCACGACCTGGTTGACGCCCGCCGGCAGGTCGTCGGACTCCTCGTCCCGGTCGAAGACGCGCACGCCGATGACCGTGCCGGACTCGCCGTGCGGCACCTTCAGGGAGGTGTCGCGGACCTCGCGGGACTTCTCGCCGAAGATCGCGCGCAGCAGCCGCTCCTCGGGAGTCAGCTCCGTCTCGCCCTTGGGCGTGACCTTGCCGACCAGGATGTCGCCGGCCTGGACCTCCGCGCCGATGTAGATGATGCCGCGCTCGTCCAGGGACGAGAGCACCTCCTCGGAGACGTTCGGGATGTCCCGGGTGATCTCCTCGGCGCCGAGCTTGGTGTCGCGGGCGTCGATCTCGTGCTCCTCGATGTGGATCGAGGTCAGCACGTCCTCGGAGACCATCCGCTGGGAGAGGATGATCGCGTCCTCGTAGTTGAGGCCCTCCCAGGACATGTAGGCCACGAGCAGGTTCTTGCCCAGGGCCAGCTCGCCGTGATCGGTCGACGGGCCGTCGGCCAGCACGGTGCGCTGCTCGACGCGATCGCCCTCCGAGACCACCACGCGCTGGTTGTACGTGTTGCCCGGGTTGGAGCGCACGAACTTGCCGACCGTGTACTCCTTCTCGGTGCCGTCGTCGTTGGCCACGGTGACGTGGTCGGCGGCGACCTCGGTGACGACGCCGGCCTTGACGGCCAGCACGGAGTCGCCCGCGTCCATGGCGGCGTTGCGCTCCATGCCGGTGCCCACGAGCGGGGCCTCCGACACGAGCAGCGGCACGGCCTGGCGCTGCATGTTGGCGCCCATGAGAGCGCGGTTGGCGTCGTCGTGCTCGAGGTACGGGATCAGGGCGGTCGCGACCGACACCATCTGGCGCGGCGAGACGTCCATGTACTCGACGTCGGAGGGCTCGACCAGCACGGCCTCGCCCGAGCCGTCGGCGGCACGGGCCAGCACGGCGTCCTCGGCGAAGCGCAGGTCGTCCGTCAGCGGCGCGTTGGCCTGCGCGATCGTGGCGCCGCGCTCGTCGTCAGCGGTGAGGTAGACGACCTCGTCGGTGACGACGCCGTCGCGGACCCTGCGGTACGGCGTCTCGATGAAGCCGAACGGGTTGATCCGCGCGTAGGTGGCCAGCGAGCCGATCAGGCCGATGTTCGAGCCCTCGGGGGTCTCGATCGGGCACATGCGGCCGTAGTGCGACGGGTGGACGTCGCGGACCTCCATGCCGGCGCGGTCGCGGGAGAGCCCGCCCGGGCCCAGCGCGGACAGGCGGCGCTTGTGGGTCAGGCCCGCGAGCGGGTTGTTCTGATCCATGAACTGCGACAGCTGCGACGTGCCGAAGAACTCCTTGATCGCCGCGACGACCGGGCGGATGTTGATCAGCGTCTGCGGCGTGATCGCCTCGACGTCCTGCGTGGTCATGCGCTCGCGCACGACGCGCTCCATCCGGGACAGGCCGGTGCGGATCTGGTTCTCGATCAGCTCGCCCACCGCGCGGATGCGGCGGTTGCCGAAGTGGTCGATGTCGTCGATGTCGATGCGGATGTCGCGCTTCTCGCCGTCGCGCACGCCCTCGATGGTCTCGCCCCCGGCATGCAGGGTCACGAGGTAGCGGATCATCGCGACGATGTCGTCGACGGCCAGGACCGACGCGTCGGGGTCGGTGAAGGGCTTGTCGATCCCGAGCTTCCGGTTGAGCTTGTACCGGCCGACCTTCGCCAGGTCGTAGCGCTTCGGGTTGAAGTACATGTTGTCCAGCAGCTGCTGGGCGGCCTCGACCGTGGGCGGCTCGCCCGGACGCAGCTTGCGGTAGATGTCCAGCAGAGCGTCGTCGCGGGTCTCGGTCGCGTCCTTCTCGAGGGTCGCGCGGATCGAGTCGAACTCGCCGAACTCCTCGAGGATCTTGGCCTCGGTCCAGCCCAGGGCCTTGAGCAGGACGGTCACGGACTGCTTGCGCTTGCGGTCCAGGCGCACGCCGACCTGATCGCGCTTGTCGATCTCGAGCTCGAACCACGCGCCGCGGGACGGGATGATCCTGGCCGAGTAGATGTCCTTGTCCGAGGTGCGGTCCTGGCCGCGCTCGAAGTAGGCGCCCGGGGAGCGGACCAGCTGCGAGACGACCACGCGCTCGGTGCCGTTGATCACGAACGTGCCCTTGTCCGTCATGAGCGGGAAGTCGCCCATGAAGACGGTCTGCTGCTTGATCTCGCCGGTCGTGTTGTTCATGAACTCGGCCTTGACGTACAGCGGAGCCGAGTAGGTGGCGTCCCGGTCCTTGCACTCGTCGACCGTGTACTTGGGGTCGTAGAACTCCGGCTCGGTGAAGGACAGGGACATGGTGCCCTGGAAGTCCTCGATCGGGGAGATCTCCTCGAAGATGTCGGACAGGCCCGAGGTGGTGGAGACGCCGGTCTGGCCGGCCTCCTGGGCGACGCGCAGCCGCTCCTGCCACTTCTCGTTGCCGATCAGGCGATCGAAGCTCTCGGTCTGGAGGGCCAGGAGGTTCGGGACCTCCAGCGGCTCGTGGATCTTGGCGAAGGTGACGCGGGGGACGCTGCCTCCTCCTGCCTGGGATGCGGTGACGGACGAATCGGTGCTCGAGGCGACCAAAGTGAGATTCCTTCCACAGATCTGCAGGTGAATCGCGCGGTTCCCGTCCGGAGGACTCGGACCGGCCCGACTGCCGCGACCTCGTTCGCGTCCGGGATGCTCGTGCGGGGCGCAGGGGGCCGTGCGAGGATCGATCCGACGCGGATCGCAGAGTCGTCAGCTCCGGCCGAGGGGCGCCCACCGCTATATGAAGGCACGCAGAACTCAGGGACGACGCAAAGAGACAGGATAGGTCAGCTCCGCGCCGCTTGTCCACCCCCGGAATGGGCAGGGAGGGGCGCAGCCCCGGGGACGGCGAGCGCCCCGTCCGGCCGGAGCCGAACGGGGCGCTGATCGCGGCCGCCCGAGGCGGTCCGCTGCGAGGCGCGGGCCGAGCCCGCGCGGATCACTTGAGGGTGACGGTGGCGCCGGCGCCCTCGAGCTGCTCCTTGGCCTTCTCGGCGTCCTCCTTGGAGGCGCCCTCGAGGACGGGCTTGGGAGCGCCGTCGACGAGCTCCTTGGCCTCCTTCAGGCCGAGGGAGGTCAGCGAGCGCACCTCCTTGATGACGCCGATCTTCTTGTCGCCGGCGGCCTCGAGGATGACGTCGAACTCGGTCTGCTCCTCCTCGGCGGCGGCCTCGCCGCCGGCACCGCCGGCTGCGGGGGCGGCCACGGCGGCCGGGGCCGCAGCGGTGACGTCGAAGGTCTCCTCGAAGGCCTTGACGAACTCGGAGAGCTCGATGAGGGAGAGCTCCTTGAAGGCCTCGATCAGTTCATCGGTGGTCAGCTTCGCCATGATGTGGCTCCTTCTCGTGTCGGTCGTCGTGCCGTGCGATCACGGCACGAGGGATTCGTGGGTCTGGCGTGCGGTTCGGTGACGCTCAGGCGTCGGAGGCGGTGTCCGCGCCGGTCTCCTCGACCTTGGCGCGCAGCGCCTCGGCCGTGCGGACCGTCTTGGACAGCGGCGCCTGGAACAGGGCCGCGGCCTGGGACAGCGAAGCCTGTGCGGCTCCGGCGACCTTGGCCAGCAGGACCTCGCGGGACTCGAGGTCCGCGAGCTTCTTGATGCCGGCCTCGTCGAGGGCGGCGCCGTCCATGTAGCCGCTCTTCACGACGAGCTGCGGGTTCTCCTTGGCGAAGTCGCGCAGGCCCTTGGCGACGGCGACCGCGTCACCGGAGACGAACGCAATCGCGGTGGGGCCCTCGAGCTGCCCCTCGAATGCGTCGATCCCGGCCTCGCGGGCGGCGATGCCGGCCAGCGTGTTCTTCACCACGGCGTACTCGGCGTTCTCGCCGAGCGAGCGGCGCAGCTGCGAGATCTGCGCCACCGAGAGGCCGCGGTACTCGGTCAGCACGGCTGCGGAGGACGACTCGAAGCGCTCCTTCAGCTCGGCCACCGCGGCGTACTTCTCAGGGTTCGCCATGGCACTCCTTCCTGGTGTGCCGGGCGCCTGCCGTGCGGCCCCACGAAGAAGCGCCCCGGCAGATGCCAGGGCGCGAGAGGAAGCCGCGCTCCCGAGGGAGCGCTGCGGTCGATCACGTTCAGGACACCTGCGCTGGACGCCCCTGCGGGCTCTTACGGCGATCCGCTCCGACTGCTTCGAGGTGAAGCAGGCACGACGGATCCGCGACCGGCGGTCTTTGGATGCCCCGAGACTACCCGGCGCCCCGCCGGTTCCGCAAGCGCGGTGCCGGCCCGGGGCGTCCGCGGGATCGGGCCGAGCGCTCAGGCGGCTCCGATCTCCCTCTGCCACACCGCGGAGCGCCCGACGACCCGCGCGCCCAGTCTGCGGTTGACCCAGTTCATGCGCGTGTTCCCGCTGTGCGTCCACACGAAGATCGCCTCGACCTCCGGGGCCGTCCGGGCGATCTGGCGGAGGTTCTCGAGCTTGAGCCGCAGGCCCAGGCGCCGGCCGCGGTGCTCCCGCAGCACGACCGTCTCGTCCTGCAGCCCGGCTCCCCGGTGCGGCTGCGGGATCACCACCTCGGTCATCCCCACGAGCTCCCCGGTGGGGATGTGCTCGACGACCGACATGAGCGACCGATCGCCGTCCTCCCGGCGCAGGGCCTCGGTGCGGCGGACCCGCTGCGCGTCCCAGGGCTCCGGGTCCCAGACCTCCGGGCCCGCGAAGGAGTCCGACGGGATGCGGGCGTGCAGCCGGGCCAGGCTGTCGAGCCAGTGCTCCGGGGCCTCGTCCTGCCAGGCGTGGGTCCGGTAGTCGCCCGCTCCCTGGCTGGCGAGGACCTCGGAGGTGAGCCGGTCGAGCTCCTCCTGCGGAAGCGGCACCGTCAGGCGGCTGACGTCGGAGACGGTGCGCAGATCGTAGCCGGCGCTGCGGGCGAACCGCGTCTGCCGATTGGACAGCGGCAGGCGCCCCGAGCCGTCGGCGGCGGTGATCCAGTCCTCGGGGCGGATCTGCGGGAGGGTCCCGGTGGGCGAGCCGATGCGTCCGTCGCCGCGCAGATCCTCCGGGCCCGGGTGCTCGGTGTGGATCGTGATGACGCGCCGGGCCTCCCCGGCGGCGACCTGCTCGGCGGCCGAGAGCAGCTCGAGTCCCACGCCGCCGGCCTCGGCCTCCGGGTCGACCGTGAGCAGCACGCCGGCGCTGCGCGTGTGGACCACGAGCGGCAGCCGGACCTCGGCCCGGCCCACCAGCCGGTCCTCGAGATACGCGCCGAGCAGGACCACGCGCTCCCACGGGTCGTGGAGGTCCCGGAAGATGTCCTCCGCGGCGTTCGAGAGCTGCCCGGCGCCCCAGATGGCCTCTCGGGAGCGCCGCACGATGTCGGCCACCTCCCCCAGGGTCCGCGCTGCGTCGTCGTCGAAGGCCGCCGGCGTGCGGATCTGCCGGATGCTGAGCGCTGCGGTGGGGAGCACGGGTGCCTTTCGGGGATCGGTCCCGGGCCGGCTGCGGAGCCGAGGACCGTCGGTGCGGCCGTCGGACGCGGAACGGCCGAGGGGCCCAGCCGGCTGCGGCTGGACCCCTCAGGATCGTGCACGTCGCCCCCGGCGGTCAATCGCCGGGGCAACGACCCGTCATCCCGGCTGCGCGCGGCGAGCCGGTGCGGGTCTGCGGGCTCAGGCCTCGGTGGCGACCTCGGTCGCGTTCGGGTCCACCGGGACGCCCGGGCCCCAGGTCGAGGCCACGGTCATCTTGGAGATGTACCGGCCCTTCGAGGACGCCGGCTTGAGGCGCAGGACCTCCTCCAGGGCGGCGCCGAAGTTCTCGGCCAGCGCGTTCTGCTCGAAGGAGGTCTTGCCCACGATGAAGTGGAGGTTGGAGTGCTTGTCGACGCGGAAGTCGATCTTGCCGCCCTTGATGTCGCCGACGGCCTTGGCCACGTCCATGGTCACGGTGCCGGTCTTCGGGTTCGGCATCAGGTTGCGGGGGCCCAGGACCTTGCCCAGGCGGCCGACCTTGCCCATCATGTCGGGCGTCGCCACGGCGGCGTCGAAGTCGACCCAGCCGCCCTGGACCTTGGCGATCAGGTCGTCGGCGCCCACGAAGTCGGCGCCGGCGGCCTCGGCCGCGGCGGCCTTGTCGCCCTGCGCGAAGACGACGACGCGGGCGGTCTTGCCCGTGCCGTTCGGCAGGTTGACGGTGCCGCGGACCATCTGGTCCGCCTTGCGGGGATCGACGCCGAGGCGCATGGCGACCTCGATCGTGGAGTCGGCCTTGGAGCCGTGGATCTCCTTGACCAGGGCGATCGCCTCGGCCGGAGTGTAGAGCCGGTCGCGGTCGATCTTCTCGGCCGCGGCTCGGTACGCCTTGCTGCGCTGTGCCATCTGCTTGCTCTCCTTATGCAGTCGTGGTCATGCGGGCCGCGCTCGGCCCTGCCACGGGATTACGTGGGGTGTCGTGAACCGGCGGGAGCCGGACTCAGAGGACGTCGATGCCCATCGAGCGGGCGGTGCCCGCGATCGCCTTGGCGCCGGCCTCGACGTCGTTGGCGTTCATGTCGGCGGCCTTGGTCTGGGCGATCTCGCGCGCCTGGTCCCAGGTGATCGAGCCGACCTTGTCCGTGTGCGGGACGCCGGAGCCCTTCTGGATGCCGGCGGCCTTCTTGATCAGCTCGGCGGCCGGAGGGGTCTTCGTGACGAAGGTGAACGAGCGGTCCTCATAGACCGTGATCTCGACCGGGATGATGTTGCCGCGCTGGGATTCCGTGGCCGCGTTGTAGGCCTTGCAGAACTCCATGATGTTGACGCCCTGCGCACCGAGCGCGGGGCCGACGGGCGGTGCCGGGTTGGCGGCGCCGGCCTGGATCTGCAGCTTGATCAGACCCGAGACCTTCTTCTTCTTGGGAGCCATGAGCGGTCCTCCTGACGTGATGTGCCGCCGCACAGGAGCGTGCGGCGGTGGGGCGGCCGCCGTGGCGCGGCGGCCGACGGCGCCCGCTGCGGGAAAGCGCGTCCCGCGACGGTGCCGAAGCATGGGGGCGGGCGCAGGGCCCGCCGACGGCCGACGGCGCAGGGCCTCCGGGAGGAGCCCTGCGCCCGGCACGACGATCGACCAGTCTGCCAGACTCCGCGCGAGCGCGGGGTCCGCGACCGGTCGGGATCAGATCTTGGAGACCTGGTCGAACGAGATGGTGACCGGGGTCTCGCGCTCGAAGATCGACACGAGCACGACCAGCTGCTGGGACTCGACCTTGATCTCGGAGATGGTGGCCGGGAGGGTCGCGAAGGCGCCCTCCTTGACGATCACGGACTCGCCGACCTCGAAGTCGACGGTCACGGCCGGGGCCGCCGGGCCCCCGGAGCCGGTCCCCGCGGACGAGGCCGCAGTCTCCTCCGCGGCCGGGGCGGGGGTCTCGAACACCGGGTTGAGCATGTCGACGACCTCGTCGATGCGCAGCGGGTTCGGGTTGTACGCGTCCTGCCCCACGAACCCGGTCACGCCGGGGGTGTGGCGCACCGCGCCCCACGAGGCGTCGGTGAGGTTCATGCGGACCAGGACGTAGCCGGGGATCCGGACGCGGCGCACGGTCTTGCGCTGCGCGTTCTTGATCTCCACGACCTCCTCCATGGGGACCTCGATCTGGAAGATGTCGTCCTCCATGTTCAAGGACTGGATGCGCGTCTCGAGGTTCGTCTTCACCCGGTTCTCGTAGCCGGCGTAGGTGTGGATGACGAACCAGTCGCCCTCCTGCCGACGCAGCTTGGCCGCGAACTCCTTGCGGGGGTCCTCGGCAGGCGCCTCGGCGGCCGGGGCCTGATCGGACTCCTCCGACTCGGCGCCCTCGGCGATCGCGAGATCGGCGTCCTGCACGGACTCCTGCTCAGCGGGCGCCTCGACGCCGTCGGTCTGCCCCGCGGCGCCCTGGGCGGGCGTCGCGTCCTCCGGCGTCGGGTCGACGTCGTTCTCGGCTTCGTGCTGGGTCACTGGGAGTCCTGCTTTCCTCTGCTCTGGGATGGCGTGCGAGGCCTTGCTCGCGGTGCGGTCGTGCGACGGGAGCCCTGCCCCGTCGTCACGGGGGCGCCGGTCGCCCTCGGCGTCGTCAGGCCGCGACGGTGCCCTCGCCGAAGACCAGCAGGGCGAGCTGGCCGAAGCCGAAGTCCAGCACCGAGATCAGGGCCATCATGAAGGCCACGAACACGAGGACGACGAGGGTGTACTGCACGAGCTCGCGACGAGTGGGGGTGTGGACCTTGCGTAGCTCCGCGATGACCTGGCGCAGGAACAGCAGGAGCCTGCCGAACACCCCGTTCGACTTCTGCTCCGGCTCACCGCCCGGCTGGTCGACGGCTGTGCTCTGCGACATCGGATCTCCTCGAGAGGGACTCGCGCATGGTCCGCGCCATCGGATGATGGTCTGCGCTGTTCGCCTCCGCCCTCCCGCGGGCGCCGGGAGCGCCCGGCATCGCACGCGGGAGGGGGACGCGGGCTGCGCAGGGCAGACAGGACTCGAACCTGCAACCTGCGGTTTTGGAGACCGCTGCGCTACCAATTGCGCCACTGCCCTTCGAGCCTGCGGGACTCGCGCCCCGCACGCCGGTCCATGAGCCTACCACCGCCGCTCGCGCACCCGGCCCGGGGGCCGGTGGGCTGCGCAGCGGGCGGCGACGCGCTCGGATGGACACCAGCGGACGATCCTAGTCGAGCCCGCGAGGGTCGGCAAGGGCGATCGCCTTCCTGCCGAGCACGACCCATCGCCCCGCCGGCCGGCGGGGGCCGCTTGCGGCGCACCGGCCGCCGCTGCTCGGGTGCCCGGGCGCTCGGGGCGCACCTCGGAGGACGCCGCAGGGACCGGGCTAGCATGGGAGGCAGTGCCCTGGCGCACCGCGGACCGCCGGCGCGCCCCCTCTTCCGGATGGAGGATCTGCAGATCATGTCCGAACGCATCTCCCGCCGCATCGCGGCGATCGCCCCCTCGGCGACCCTCGCCGTCGACGCCCAGGCCAAGGCCCTCAAGGCGGAGGGGCAGCCCGTCATCGGCTTCGGAGCCGGCGAGCCGGACTTCCCCACCCCCGCGCACATCGTCCAGGCGGCGGCCGACGCCCTCCACGACCCCTCGAACTTCCGCTACTCCCCCGGCGCGGGCCTCCCGGAGCTGCGGCGGGCCGTCGCCGAGACCACCGCGCAGCGCAGCGGCTGGCAGGTCGATCCGTCGCAGGTCGTCGTGACCAACGGCGGCAAGCAGGCCGTCTACGAGGCGTTCCAGGCCGTGCTGGACGAGGGCGACGAGGTCCTGCTGCCCGCCCCGTACTGGACGACGTACCCGGAGGCCATCCGCCTGGCCGGCGGCATCCCCGTCGAGGTCGTGGCGGGTGCGGAGCACGGCTACAAGGTGACGCCCGAGATGCTCGAGGAGAAGGTCACCGAGCGCACCAAGGCGATCCTGCACTGCTCCCCGTCCAACCCGACCGGCGCCGTGTTCTCCCCCGAGGAGACCCGGGCCCTGGGCGCCTGGGCGGCCGAGAAGGGGATCTTCGTGATCGCCGACGAGATCTACCAGCAGCTGACCTACGACGACGCCCCCTTCACCTCGATCGCCGGGGCCTGCCCCGAGCTGGGCGACAACGTCGTCGTCGTCAACGGCGTCGCCAAGACCTACGCCATGACCGGCTGGCGGGTGGGCTGGCTGATCGGCCCCGCCGACGTCGTGAAGGCCGTGGGCAACCTGCAGTCGCACCTCACCTCGAACGTCAACAACATCGCCCAGCGCGCGGCCGTCGCCGCTCTCACGGGGCCGCAGGACGAGGTGGCCGCCATGCGCGAGGCCTTCGACCGCCGCCGCCGCATGGCCGTCGAGATGCTCTCGGCGATCGAGGGCGTGACCGTGCCGGAGCCGCAGGGCGCCTTCTACGTCTACCCCGACGTCAGCGCCCTGCTGGGGCGCGATCTCGGCGGATCGCGCCCGCAGACCTCCTCGGAGCTCGCCCAGCTGATCCTCGAGCAGGCCCAGGTGGCCGTCGTGCCCGGCGAGGCCTTCGGCCCCTCCGGCTACTTCCGGCTCTCCTACGCCCTGGGCGACGAGGACCTGCGCGAGGGACTGACCCGCCTGCAGGACTTCCTGGGGTCGGCCCGATGAGCGCCGCCTCCGATCCCCGCACCGGCGCGGAGCGCCTCGGCGAGGCCGCCGCTGCGGCCGTCGGGGCCTTCGAGCGGATCCCGACCGCCGCGTGGACCACCGCCGGACTGATCGGCGGCTACGGCATCGCCCGGGCGAGCGGCGTGCGCTGGCTCGGCGGGGCCGCGCTGCTCGGAGCCGGCGCGGCCGCCGCCCACACCTGGTGGCACGAGGGCGGGGCCGCCGAGGCGGGCGTCCTGAGCACCGTCTACGTCCTCGGCTTCGGCCTGTCCCACCCCCTGGCCAGGAGCATCGGGGCCTGGCCGTCGGTGCTCGCGGTCACCGCCGTCTCCGGGGCCGCCTCCTGGGCCCTCGTCGACCGGCGCCGGAAGCCGCGGCGCGCCTGAGCGGACCGGCCGCCTCGCCGGTGCTCCCCGCGCGGCAGGAGGGGCCGCGCACCGTCGGTGCGCGGCCCCTCCTGCCGTCATCTCGTCCCCGTCGGCCGCCGCCGCCGCCCGTCCGCACGGGATCGCGGGCGGGCTCGCCGTCGGCCGGGTGATCAGTCGTCGACGGCGTCGCGGCCGCGGCGGACGATCTGCGGATCCGGAGGGTAGACGACCGACTCGTCCTTGTCCTCGTAGTCGAACTGGTTGAGGAAGAAGCGCATGGCGTTGAGGCGGGCGCGCTTCTTGTCGTTCGACTTGATCGTGGTCCAGGGCGCGTGGTCCGTGTCCGTGCGGCGGAACGTCTCCTCCTTGGCCAGCGTGTAGTCGTCCCAGCGGTCCAGCGAGGCGAGGTCGTTGGGCGAGAGCTTCCAGCGGCGGACCGGGTCGATCTGGCGGATCGCGAAGCGCGTGCGCTGCTCGTGCTGGGTCACGGAGAACCAGAACTTGGTCAGGTGGATGCCCGCGTCCACGAGCATCTTCTCGAAGACCGGGGCCTGCTTCATGAAGACCTCGTACTCCTCGTCCGTGCAGTACCCCATGACGCGCTCGACATTGCCGCGGTTGTACCAGGAGCGGTCGAACATCACGATCTCGCCGCTCGTGGGGAAGTGCTCGACGTAGCGCTGGAAGTACCACTGCCCCTTCTCCCGCTCGGTGGGCGTGCTCAGCGCCACGGTGCGCGCCGCCCGCGGATTGAGGTGCTCGGTGAAGCGCTTGATCGTGCCGCCCTTGCCGGCGGCGTCGCGGCCCTCGAACAGGATGATGTGCTTGAGGTCGTTGTCCTGGCCCCAGTACTGGAACTTGAGCAGCTCGATCTGCAGCCGGTACTTCTCGAGCTCGTAGTCCTCCCGCGACATCCGCTCGTCGTAGGGGTAGCCGCCCTCCCGCCAGGTCTCGACCGCGGATCCGCCCGGGTCGATGAGGTCGGGATCGGCCGTCTGCCCGTCCGTGACGGTGTAGCCCTGCTCGACGAGCTTGTCGATGAACTCGCGGAGGTTCTCCTGCGGCGCTTCTGCCATTGCGGCTCCCGTGGGCTGGGATCGCGGCGCACGGGCCGCGATCGTGGCGGTGGTCCCGCGGCACTGACATCGCCGCCGGACCGGTGGCTGTCCTGGGCCCATTCTAGTCCGCTCGAGGTGAACGGCTCCTGAACTGCGCCGGGACAGCGCCGCGGCCTGACCGCCCGACCCGCCCGCACCTAGGATGGAGGCAGACCCAGCGGCTGCCGCCGGGGGCCTGTGCGCCCCGGACGGCCACGAGCAGGAGGAGCGACACCCATGAAGATCGGTCTGCTGACCAGCGGCGGCGACTGCCCCGGACTCAACGCGGTCATCCGAGCGGCCGTCCTGCACGGCATCAAGACCTACGACCACGAGTTCGTGGGCTTCCGCGACGGCTGGCGCGGGCTGGTCGAGGGGGACATCATCGATCTGCCCCGCACCAGGGTCCGCGGCCTGGCCCGCGAGGGCGGCACCATCCTGGGCACCTCCCGCACCAACCCGTACGAGCACCCGCAGGGCGGGCCGGAGAAGATCTCGATCATGCTCGAGCGGCACGGGATCGACGCCGTCGTCGCCATCGGCGGTGAGGGCACCCTGGCCGGGGCCCGCCGGCTGGCCCTCGACGGGCTGCCCGTGGTGGGCGTGCCCAAGACCATCGACAACGACCTCATGGGCACGGACTACACGTTCGGCTTCGACACCGCGATCTCCATCGCGACCGACGCCATGGACCGCCTGCGCACGACGGGCGAGTCCCACCACCGCTGCATGGTCGCCGAGGTCATGGGGCGCCACGTCGGGTGGATCGCGCTGCACTCCGGCATGGCCGCCGGCGCCCACGCGGTGCTGATCCCCGAGCAGCGCACCAGCATGGACGAGGTCTGCCGCTGGGTGAGCGAGGTGCACGAGCGCGGGCGCTCCCCGCTGGTGGTCGTGGCCGAGGGCTTCATCCCCGAGGGCTTCGACGACGTCACCGCCGTGCACGGCACCGAGGCCGACGGCCGGCCCCGTCTGGGCGGGATCGGCGAGTACATCACCCGGCAGATCGAGGAGCGCACGGGCATCGAGACCCGCAACACGATCCTGGGCCACATCCAGCGCGGCGGCGCCCCCACGGGCTACGACCGGGTGCTGGCGACCCGCTTCGGCATGAGCGTCGTGGACCTGGTCCAGGACAAGCAGTGGGGCTACATGGTCGCGCTGCGCGGGACCGACATGGCCCGGGTCAGCTTCGACGAGGCGCTGACCGGGCTCAAGGCCGTGCCCCAGGAGCGCTGGGACGAGGCGAAGGTGCTCTTCGGCCGCTGATCCCGGCCGCACGCAGCGGCATCGGCCCCGCGATCACGAGGATCGCGGGGCCGATGCCGTGCGGGCATCCGCTCGGACGCGGGCGGGGGATCGGCTCAGGAGCGTCCGCCCGGCCTGCGCAGGAAGCCCTTCTCGCGCTGGACGACCTGGCCTGCGTCCGGCGGGACGACGACGGTCTGGGCCGCGGCCCACTCCTCGCGCGGTGCCGTGCTGTCCTGCTCCCGGTCGGCGGCCGATCCGGCGGCCTCGGCCGCGTCGTCGGCGCGCTCGCGCACCCGCAGCGGCGCCTGGGGATCGACGGAGCGCTTGATCACCGCCAGGGCGATGGGCCCGGCCTCGTGATGCAGCGCGGCGGAGCTCACCCGCCCGACGACGCGCTCCCCCGAGAGCACCTCCGCGCCGGCGCGCGGCAGCGTGTGCTCCGAGCCGTCGAGATCCAGGAACACGAGGCGACGCGGCGGGTGCCCCAGGTTGTGCACGCGCGCGACCGTCTCCTGGCCCTTGTAGCAGCCCTTGGCCAGGTGGACCGCGGTGCGCAGCCAGTCCAGCTCGTGCGGGACGGTGCGCTCATCGGTGTCCGCGCCCAGGCGCGGTCGCCAGGCCTCGATGCGCAGGGCCTCCCCCGCCCACGAGCCGGCGAGCTCCAGGCCGTCGGCGGCGGGGCCGGTCACGGCCTCGACGAGGCGGTCGCGAGGGATCAGGACCTCGTGCCAGCGGCGGTCCCGCCCGGGGTGGGACTCCTGCTCGCCGTAGGCCCACCCGCCCTCGGCGACCCCGGGCCACGGATCCTCCCAGACCAGCGCGCAGCGCCCGTCGGAGGGCTCCTGCGCAGGCGGCAGCAGGTGCTCGGGGACCTCGACGGCGCCGACGACCGCGATGTCGTCGCTGCGATCGGCGATCTCGACGCGCAGGGCGAAGCGCATGGACTCGAGCCACTTCCGCAGGGGCTCGGTCTCGTGCGGCTCGGTCACGAGCCACGCGGTCCGTCCGTCCTCGATGACGTGCGGAGCGTGCTCGACGCGGCCCTGCACGGAGAGGAACAGGGTCTCCGCGGACTCCCCGGGCCGCAGCCCCGTGAGCACTTGGGAGCTCAGGGTCGTGAGCCAGGAGAGGCGGTCGGGGCCGGTCACGGTCAGGACGCCCTTGTGGGAGAGGTCCACCACGGCGGCGCCGCGGGCCAGGGCCCGCTGCTCGCGGACGGGGTCCCCGTAGTGGGCGGCCGTCCCGGCGTCGAGGCCCGAGGCCTCGACCGCGCCGTGCACGGCCTCCAGAAGCGCGGACCGCCGCACCTGGGCGCGGGGCTCGGGTGCGGCGGCGTCGGTCGTGTCTGCGGTGCTGTCCGTCATATCCTCTTCAGCTCAGCCGAGGCGTGATTGCTCAGCGATCGGCCGTCGGCCGCCATGTCCCAGGCCCAGAAGAGGTCTCCGTTCACCAGGCCGAACATGCGGGTCGCGGCGGTGTACTGCTTGGCGCCCTCCGCGCGGACCACGGCGTCCGTGGCCAGCTGCATCCGCGGGCCGTCGATCTCCCCGACGTAGAGCTCGCTCACGCCGCCCGGGCGGCTGATCACGGCCAGCACGGGGAATCCCCCGTCCTCGCGGCGCAGGCCCTCGATCTGCTCGGCGGTGCTCAGCACCGGCTGCTCGGCGCCGGGCAGCAGTCCGGGGCCGGGATCGCCGTCCTGGAAGCGGCGGTCCAGCTGCAGGAACCCGTGCTCGATGCCGATGAGGCGCTCGGGGAGGCCGTCGTCGCCGATCAGGTGCGTCTCCGCGCGGTACTCCAGGAACGGGAGGCCGCTGTGGGCGAACTGGGCGTGCTGCCGGAAGGGGCGCTGCTCGACGTCTCCGTAGCCGACGAATCCGTCGCCCTGCCACTCGCCGATGAGCCAGGCGAAGGGGACGAGCTCGGCGGGGAGATCAGTGGGGATCTCGATGGGCACGGATTACATCTGCCCCTTGTAGAGGTTCTTGACCACGACGACGCCGATGACGCCGATCGTGATGATCGCGAGCGCGAGCAGGACCAGGAAGAAGATCTCGATGGCAAGAAGCATGGGCTCAAATTACCACGTGCGCCACGATCAGGCCCGCGAACAGGGCGGTGGGGCCCAGCAGCGCGACCGGCAGGACGCTCAGGGAGAGCAGCCCGCGCTTGGGCGCCCGCTCCGGGCCCGACATCAGCAGGCGGTAGCCCGCGACCCCGATGATCACGGCGGTCACCAGCCCCGGGACGACCACCATGGCCACCGGGGTGTCGCCCAGGTCGTGGAGATGCTGGGACAGCGCGATCCACCCCGAGGCGGACACGGCGGCCAGCACCCCCGCGGTCGAGGAGATCGTGGACTCGAGGCGGTGCTCGGAGCCCTCGCCGCGCACGAGCTCCGCCAGGAAGATCGCGATCAGCGCCATGGCGACGATCGCCGGGGCCCAGGTGAGCTGGTCCCCGCTGGGCAGCCAGGAGACGGCGGCCGCCAGGATCCCGCTGACCAGGATGATGATGCTGTGGCGGTAGCGGGCGCGGATGCCCACCGCCTGGGCCCAGCCCAGCGCCAGCACCACGCTCATGGCCGCCGCGAGCAGGAACGGGGCGATCCCCCCGGCGACGGCCGCGGCGAGCGCGAGGGCCAGCACGAGGGTCGCGCAGACCGCGATCGTGAGAACCTTCGTGCCCGCCCGCGGCGGACTCTTCGCCCGTGTCATGGGACCCCACGATAGTTCGCCCGCGGCCCCGCTCCGACCGTGACACCGTCCGCCCCTGTCGGGTGCGGCCGAGGGCCCCGGCGTCGGCGGCGCGCGGTCTCGCGGCCCGGCGCCCTGGGCGCCGGGCCTCCCGTCGTCGACGTGCGCATCGGCCGCTTCCGCGCCAAGCTGGGCCCGGACCGCGAGAAGATGGTCACGACCGTGCGCGGCGTCGCCTGCGGCCCGGCGGCCCTCCGCCCCGGGCCGGGAGCCGCGCACCGCGCCGCGACGAGCTCCCAGGAGGACCCCATGGACCGCATGAACGCATCCCCCGTCGAGCAGCCTGCGCCCGAGCCGGACGTGCTCGTCGGCGTCCGCGCCCTCGCCAGGGCCGCCGAGGACGCCGACGGCGACCCCCCGTTCTCGGAGCAGACCCTGATCGACCTGCGCACCGCGCCCGAGCGGGCCGCGCTGGCCCTCGCCCCGGATCCCGATGACTCGATCCCCCGGGCCGCCGCCGTCGTCCTGGCCGCCCGGGAGGCCGGAGCCCCCGCTCTGCTCGAGGCCGTGGTCCGCCCCGAGCACCGCGGCGCCGGGCTCGGCCGCGCGGTCGTGGAGACCGCGCTGAGCTCCGCGGACGGGCCCGTCGACGCCTGGTCGCACGGCGATCATCCCGCCGCCCGGGCGCTGGCCGGCGCCCTGGGATTCGAGCCGGTGCGCGAGCTGCACCGCCTGCTGCGCACGACGAGCGCCGATGACGAGCAGCCGGCCGTCGAGCTGCCCGACGGCGTCGTCATCCGCCCCTTCGAGGTCGGCGCCGACGAGCAGGAGCTGCTGCGGGTCAATGCCGCGGCCTTCGCGGATCACCCCGAGCAGGGGCAGCTGAGCCTGGCCGACCTGCGCGAGCGCGAGGCCGAGGACTGGTTCGACCCTGCCGGGCTGCTGCTGGCCGTCGAGCGGGAGGACCCCGCGCGGATCCTCGGCTTCCACTGGACCAAGCGGCACCCCGCCTCCGGCGGCGAGCCGGCCCGCGGGGAGGTCTACGTGGTCGGGGTCGATCCCGAGCAGCAGGGACGCAGCCTCGGCCGGGCCCTCACCGCGGCGGGGCTGCGTCATCTCGGCGATCAGGGCCTGGCCGAGATCCTGCTCTACGTGGATGCCGAGAACCGCGCCGCCTTCGGGCTCTACGAGTCGATGGGCTTCGGGCGCTGGCACGTGGACGTGATGTTCTCCCGCGCCTGAGGGCCCCTCCGAGCCGCGGTCCCGGACCACGGGATTCGGCGGATACCATGACTGCGCCCCGCCGCCGGGACCCGTCCGGTCCCGGCGGCAGCGCACGGCGCCCGGCGCAGGACGGCGCACCGCACGAGGAGAGGACCCGGAAGAGCCGCCATGGTCAAGAACGCAGATCGGCTGGCCTACCGCACGACGGAGCGCACACCCGACACCGAGGCCTCCGTGCGCGCGGCGGGCTGCCTGTGCTGGCGTCCGGCGGGCCGCGGCGGCATCGAGCTGCTGATCATCCACCGGCCGCGCTACGACGACTGGTCCTGGCCCAAGGGCAAGCAGGAGGACCAGGAGACGCTGCCCGAGACCGCGCACCGCGAGGTCCTCGAGGAGGTCGGGCTCGACGTCCGCCTGGGCGTCTCGCTGCCGGGGATCAGGTACCGGGCCAAGAGCGCAGAGAAGCACGTCCACTACTGGAGCGCCGAGGTCGGCCCCCAGACGACGGCGCGGGCCGACGGCGACGAGGTCGACCGCCTGGAGTGGGTCTCGCCGCAGCGCGCGCGGAAGCTGCTGACCAACAGCTCGGATCTCGTCCCCCTGGACCGGCTCGAGCAGCTGCACCGCGCCGGCGATCTCGCCGTCCGCCCGGTGATCCTGGTCCGCCACGCCAAGGCCAAGCCGCGCTCGTCGTGGTCGCGCCCCGAGGGCGACCGTCCCCTGGCCGCGACCGGCAAGCGCCAGGCCATGGCCGTGACCCGCCTGCTCAATGTCTGGACCCCGCAGCGCGTGGTGACCTCCCCGTGGCTGCGCTGCCTCTCCACGGTCACGCCGTACGCCCGGAACGCGGGCCTGAAGCTCAAGGAGAAGCCGCAGCTCACCGAGGCCGCGCACAAGCGCAAGCCCGCCAAGGCCGCCGCGGTCGTGGAGTCGCTGTTCGACAAGGAGTCCTCCGCGGCCCTGTGCACCCACCGCCCCGTGCTGCCCACGGTCCTGCGGGTCCTCAGGTCCCGGCTGAGCCCCGAGCTGCGCGGCATCCTGCCGGATCAGGACCCGTATCTGGCCCCGGGCGAGATGATCGTGCTCCAGGTCTCGCGCCGCCACCGCCGGCGCGTGATCTCGGTCGAGATCGTCAAGCCCTTCGACGACTGAGCACCCGCCCCCAGCAGGAAGCGACACCGACGTGACCGAGACCACCGCGACGACCGCGGCCGACGGGACCGACGACACCGTCCCGACCCCGTACGAGGACCTGCTGCGCGAGGTCATGGCCGACGGCGCCCGCAAGCCCGATCGGACCGGCACCGGGACCCGCTCCGTGTTCGGCCGCCAGATCCGCTACGACCTCTCCCGGGGCTTCCCGCTGCTGACGACCAAGCGGGTGCACTTCCGATCGGTCGCCCTCGAGCTGCTGTGGTTCCTGCAGGGCTCCTCCAACGTGCGCTGGCTGCAGGAGCGCGGCGTCACCATCTGGGACGAATGGGCCGACGAGAACGGCGATCTCGGGCCGGTCTACGGCGTGCAGTGGCGCTCCTGGCCCACCTCCGACGGCGGCACGATCGACCAGATCGCCCGGGTGGTCGAGTCGATCCGCACGAACCCCGGCTCCCGCCGCCACGTGGTCACGGCGTGGAACCCGGCCGAGGTGGACGAGATGGCCCTGCCCCCGTGCCACGCCCTCTTCCAGTTCCACGTCGAGCCGCAGCAGGACGGCCCCGGGAGGCTGTCCTGCCAGCTCTACCAGCGCTCGGCGGACATGTTCCTGGGCGTCCCGTTCAACATCGCGTCCTACGCCCTGCTCACGATGATGATCGCCCAGCAGACCGATCTGGAGCCCGGCGACCTCGTGTGGACCGGCGGCGACGTCCACGTCTACGACAACCACGTCGAGCAGGTCGAGCGGCAGCTGGCCCGCGCGCCCTACCCGTACCCGACGCTGCGCTTCGCACGGCGGCCCCGGGACGTCTTCGGCTACGAGCTCGAGGACCTGGTCCTCGAGGGCTACCGGCACCACCCCGGGATCAAGGCTCCGGTGGCGGTCTGATGCCCGCGCCTCGGCTCAGCGCGATCTGGGCGCAGACCCCCGGCGGCGTCATGGGCCGCGACGGCGGCATGCCGTGGCACCTGCCCGAGGACCTGGCGCACTTCAAGGCGACCACGCAGGGCCGGCCGGTGATCATGGGCCGGCGCACCTGGGAGTCGTTCCCGCAGCGGTTCCGCCCCCTGCCCGGACGCACGAACGTCGTGGTCACGTCGCGTCGCGACGACCCCGAGCTGCTCGCGGAGCCCCGCGCGGACGGCACCGCGGTCGTCGCGGCCGGATCATGGCCCGAGGCCGTCGACGCCGCTGCGGCGGCCCCGGGCGGCGAGCACATCTGGGTGATCGGCGGCGCCCGGCTCTACGAGGAGGCCCTCGCGGACCCCGACCGGCGGGTCGATCACGCCGTCGTGACGGTCATCGACCTCGACGAGCCCGGCGACACCCTCGCGCCGGTGCTGGAGAGCCCGTGGCGGCGCGTCGAGCGCGGCGAGGACCGGGTCTCGCGCACGGGCCTGCGCTGGCGCGTCGAGCACTGGCGCCGCTGATCCCGCGGCGCCCGCACCGGTAGCATGGTGCCCAGCACCGCACCGACGGCCGAGCACGGCCGGTCCGGGGGCTCCGTCGGAGCCGGCCGGATCCGACGGACAGGAGGCCCCCATGAGCGCCCCGCAGGATGCCCCGGACGGCATCGAGCACCCGCAGCCGCGGATCCACGAGGACCCGCAGCTGCATCTGGTCGACAACACCGGCAGCGGCCGGATCGAGCTGTGGCTCGACGACACGCTCATCGGGTTCGAGGGCGTCGAGCGCCGCACGGACGGCACCCTCGAGCTGCAGCACACGATCATCGACGAGCGCTGCAGCCGGCAGGGCTACGCCCGCACGCTGGTCACCCTGCTGCTCGAGAGCTGCCAGGCGGCCGGCGTCCTGGTGCGCCCCACCTGCACCTACGTCCAGGACTACCTCGAGCGGTTCCCGCAGTTCCGCGCGGTCGTCGCGGACTGATCGGCCGCGATCTTCGGCCCGCCCCGCATCGCGGGGCCCGCCGTGGCCCCCCTACACTGGGGCCATGACCACCGATCACAGCTCCGCACCCGCCGTCGGCCTCGTCGGATGGCGCGGGATGGTCGGCTCCGTCCTCATGGACCGCATGCGCGCCGAGGGCGACTTCGCCGACATCCAGCCCGTCTTCTTCTCGACCTCCTCCCCCGGGTCCCCGGCCCCGGCGATCGAGGGGCTCGGCGACACGGGCGTCCTGCAGGACGCGGACGACGTCGAGGCGCTGCGGAAGCTGCCGATCATCGTGACCGCCCAGGGCGGCGGCTACACTTCGCAGATGCACCGTCGGCTGCGCGAGAGCGGGTGGGACGGGCTGTGGATCGACGCCGCGTCCACGCTGCGCATGGAGGACAGCTCCGTCATCGTGCTGGATCCCGTGAACCGCGACGTCATCGACGCCGCGCTGGCCGGGGGCACCAAGGACTTCGTGGGCGGCAACTGCACGGTCTCGTGCATGCTCATGGGGCTGGGCGGCCTGTTCCGCAGCGGCCTGGTCGAGTGGGCCACCTCGATGACCTACCAGGCCGCCTCCGGCGGTGGCGCCCGGCACATGCGCGAGGTGCTCCGGCAGTTCGGCGATCTCGGCGACGCCGTCTCGGCCGAGCTCTCGGATCCGGCCTCCGCCATCCTGGAGATCGACCGGAAGGTCCTCGAGGCCCAGCGCTCGGGCGACCTCGATGCCGAGCAGTTCGGCGTCCCGCTGGCCGGCTCGCTCATCCCCTGGATCGACGCCGACATGGGCGATGGCCGGTCCCGGGAGGAGTGGAAGGCCGAGAAGGAGACCAACAAGATCCTGGGCCGCTCCGGCGAGCGGACCATCCCGATCGACGGGCTGTGCGTGCGCATCGCCGCCATGCGCTCGCACTCCCAGGCGCTGACGCTCAAGCTGACCGAGGACATCCCGGTCGAGGAGATCGAGCGGCTCCTGGAGGCCGACAACGAGTGGGCCGCGGTGGTGCCGAACGAGAAGGAGGCCTCGATGAGCGGGCTGACCCCCGTCTCGGCCTCCGGCTCGCTGCGGATCCCGGTGGGGCGCCTGCGCAAGATGTCGATGGGCCCGCAGTACCTCTCGGCCTTCACGGTCGGCGACCAGCTCCTGTGGGGGGCCGCTGAGCCGCTGCGCCGGATGCTCCGGATCGCGGTCGGGGCCCTCTGAGCCCTTCCCGCTGATCCCTGCTCGCTCCGGGGAGCCCCGGCACGCCGCCGCAGCGGGAGTCAGGCCCCCGGCGGGTCGTTGCGCGCGCCGCTGCGGACGGGGCGGCCCCTGCGCTGCGCCTCGGCTGCCTCCCCGGCCCTCTGCGAGCGCTCGGCGGGCCCGGAGACGCACCAGCGCCACCAGCCCACCAGACGGGTGTCGCGCCACCACGCCCACAGCCGCGCGAGCTGACGCAGCGCCCAGCCGTTGAGCCGCTCCGCCCAGGTGAACTCGAGCGACCACACGCCGATGCCCAGGAAGACGAACAGCCACCCGGGCCCGGGGATGAACCACATGACCACCCCGGCGGCCAGCAGCGCGAAGCCCACGATCGAGACCGTCCCGATGACCAGGACTCGGCGCAGCCGGGAGCCGCGGTGGGACCAGTCCTGGAAGGCCCGCAGCCGCCGTCGGAGGGGATGGTTCTCGTCCTGGCCGCGCTGGATCTCCTCGCCGAGCTCCGTCCCGGGCCGCTGACGGGGGTCGGCGGCGGCCTCGGTCTCCGCGGCGGGCCGGACGGGCGCCCCGGGATCCGGCTGCGGGGGCCCGGGGGCGGGCCCGCTCACAGCGAGAAGCCCACCATCACCGGCTCCGGCACCAGGCGGATGCCGTAGGCCTCTGCCACGCCGTCGCGCACGGTGCGCGCCAGGGCCTCAACGTCGGCCGCGCTGGCCTCGCCGCGATTGGTCATGGCCAGGGTGTGCTTGGTGGACACCGCGCTGCGGCCCCGTGCCACGTCCTCGCCCTCCAGACCCAGTCGCTCGTTGCGCGTGCCGGGCAGGCCGAAGCCCTTGCCGAAGCCGGACCGATCGATCAGCCAGGCGGCCGAGAGCTTCGTCTGCCCCTCGACCGGCGCCCCGGCGCCGTCGACGACGGGGAAGCGCGGGGCGTCGGCCGGCAGCAGCTGCTCGGCGTCGTCGACGGCCACGATCGGATTCGTGAAGAACGACCCGGTGCTGAACGTGTCCGGGTCCTGCGGGTCCAGGACCATCCCCTTCGAGCCGCGCAGCCCGAGCACCGTCTCGCGCACGGCCCGCAGGGGCGCGCTCTCGCCGACCGCGACCCCCAGGGCATCGGCCAGCTGGCCGTACTGGACCGGGGAGGACGCCGTCCCGGCGACCAGGCGGAACGCGACCTCGAGGACGACGTAGCGCGGGGAGCCGGACTCGGTCGTGCGCTTGAGCAGCGAGTCCCGGTAGGCGAACTCGAGCTCGTCGGCCGTGAAGCCGCGCACCTCGGCGTCGCGGCGGTCCCACACGCGCACGCTCTCGATGGTGCGCGAGACCTCGCTGCCGTAGGCGCCGACGTTCTGCACCGGCGTGGCCCCGGCGGTGCCGGGGATGCCGGACAGCGCCTCGAGGCCCACGAGCCCCTGCTCGACCGTCTGCTCGACCACGTCGTCCCAGGAGTGGCCCGCCTGAACGGTCACGAGCGCCCCGGTCCCCTCGGCATCCCGTGCGACGGCGACCCCCTGGGAGGTCAGGTGCACCACGACGCCGTCGAACCCGTCGTCGCCCACGAGCAGGTTGGAGCCGCCGCCCACGAGCAGCACCGGGCGCCCGGCGGCATCGGCCTCCTGCACAGCGGCGATGATCTCCTGCTGGCTCCGCGCGCGGCGGTACTGCCCCGCGGGCCCGCCGATCCGGGTGGTGGTCAGCTCCGAGAGCTCGGGACGATCCGCAGAAGTCATGGCATCGATCCTAACGACGAGCGCCCCGGCCTGCGGCGACGGCCGGGCCCTCCGCGGCGGCAGGCGGGCGCAGGTTGGAGACGAGCAGCAGGGAGACGACGACGAAGAGCATGACGAGCGCAAGGGCCTGGCGCACGCCCACGAGCTCGCCCAGCAGCCCGAGCAGGGGCGGTCCGCCCAGGAAGGCGCCGTAGCCGATCGTCGACACGACCGAGACGCCGGCCGCCGCGCGGCGCGGGTCGTCGGCCGCCGCGGACATGCCCACGGGGAAGCCGAGCGAGGCGCCGAGGCCCCACAGGAACAGGGAGACCATGCCGACGGGCAGCGACGGGGAGAAGACGAACACGCCCAGCCCGACCAGGGCCAGGGCGCAGGCCGTGCGCAGCACCGGGAGGCGCCCGAACCGGTCGATCAGCCACGTGCCGCTGAGCCGGCCGGTGGTCATGGCGGCCACGAAGATGCCGTAGCCGATAGCGCCCAGGTGGGCGGGGGCGTCGTAGCCGTCGGTGATCGCCAGGGCGACCCAGTCGTTGGCCGCGCCCTCGGTCAGCGCCATGCCGAGCACGAAGACGCCCACCAGGATCGTGCGCCGGTCGCGCCAGGCGTCGCCGACCCCGTACGAGGGGTCCGTTGCGACGGCGGCGGGCTCGCGGGCCCGCCCGTCGGAGTCGAGGTCCAGCCGCTGCAGGGTCCCGGTGATGATCGGCATCTGGGAGGAGACGGGATTCGCCTCGGGCGCGGTCGCCGAGGCGCGCCGCTCGCCCTGGAAGCGCGGCAGCGCGAGCGCCACGAGCAGGCCCATGGCCAGTGCCATGCCGCCGACGTGCCACACCACCGGCACGCCCCCGGCGGTGGCCAGGGAGCCGACCACGGCCCCCGTGACGGTGCCGATCGAGAAGAAGGCGTGCATCAGCGGCATGATGCTGCGTCCCATGGCGCCCTCGAGCGCTGCTCCCTCGACGTTGGAGGCGACGTTCCAGGTCGCGGAGCCGAGTCCGAACAGCAGCATCCCGACGGCCGTGGCCGCGACGGAGCCGAGCAGGCTCACCCCGACCCCGATGAGGATCATCCCGAGCACCACCAGCCCCGCGGTGACCGCGATCGTGCGCCTGGCCCCCAGCCGCATGACGGTCATGCCCGAGGTGGAGACGGAGGCGAAGGCCGCGATCGTCTGCGTCAGCAGCAGGGCGCCCATGGCCGCGGGACCCAGGCCGAGCTGCTCGGAGATCGCGGGGATCCGCGTCAGCCACGCGGAGATCGCGATGCCGGAGGCGAAGTAGACGGCGAAGACCGCCAGGCGCCACGGGCGCAGGCTCGGGCCGGAGGAGCCGCCGCTCAACGGCAGGACACCACGGCCTGGGCCTTCACCAGGACCTTCTGCGGGGCCGCCGCGGCGGGATCGGCCTGCGGGTCGGAGAGGTCGGGGGCCGTCACCGTGAGATCGATGCGGGCCGTCCCCTCCTCCTCGTCCAGGGCGCCGACGACGCCGACGACGCTCAGCGCGGTGGACGGCTCGATCTCGACGGAGCCCTCCCGGACGCCGTCGGGCACCACGACCGGCTTGGTGAAGCGCGTCTGGACGTCGATCACGCGGGCGGGATCGCCGGCCCAGTCCGCGACGACCTGCATGGCCGCGCCCATGGTGAGCATCCCGTGGGCGATCACGTCCGGCAGCCCGACGGAGCGGGCGAACGCCTGGTTCCAGTGGATCGGGTTGAAGTCCCCGGAGGCGGCGGCGTAGCGCACCAGATCGGCTCGGGAGAGCTCGAGCTCGCGGCGCGCCACCTCCTGCCCCTTCTCGAGCTCGGCGAGCACGGGGGCGCTGTTCGCTGCGGTCACTGGTCGTCTCCTCTCACCAGCAGGGACGAGCGCGCGGTCGACACCGGCCGCCCCTGAGGGTCCGTGATCTCGGTGCGGAACGTCACCATGGCGCCGCTGCCCACGGATCGCACGGCATCGACCGTGGTGGCCGCGCTCAGCTCGTCGCCGACGACGATGGGGCGGGCATGCGTGAACCGCTGGTCCGCGTGGACCACGCGGGAGAAGTCGATCCCTGCCTCGGGATCGGCGACGACGGCGGCCTCGGCGCGCTGGGCGACGACGATCGCGAAGGTGGGCGGCGCCACCAGGTCGTCGTGCCCGAGGGCCCGGGCGGCCTCGGGATCCGTGTGCGCTGGGTCCTGGGCGCGCACGGCGGCGGCGAACGCGCGCACCGCCTCGCGGGAGACGCAGTAGGGCTCGATGGCCGGATACGTCCGGCCGACGAGCTCGGGGGTGATGGCCATGGCGGTGGAACCTCCCGGTCGATGCGTGGACCCGGTCGCGCTGCCGCGCAGGGGCGCCGGCGACGACGCGGTGCGGAAGCGGCCGAGCAGGTCGGAAGAGCCGAGGGGCTCTGCAATGACGGAAGCCCGCGATCCGCAGGGGATCACGGGCTTCCTGGTCCGTAGCGGTGGACGGGCTCGATCCGTCGACCTCACGATTATGAGTCGTGCGCTCTAACCAGCTGAGCTACACCGCCAGGAGAGATGATGATGCCCGCCTCCCCGTCATGACGCGGATGCGGGCCCTCATCTCGAGAGCCCCGACCGGGAATCGATCCCGGGACCTCCATCTTACCAAGATGGCGCTCTACCACTGAGCTATCGGGGCAACGGCGAATACTGTACAGCACACCTGCTCGGGACGTGAAATCGGCTCAGTCGTCCCCGTCGCCCTCCCAGGCATCGTCGTCCCACTCGTCGTCCCCGTCGTCATCGCCCCAGTCGTCGTCCGCGTCGTCGCCGCCGTAGTAGGGCTGGGGACGCTCCAGCGGGACCGGCACAGTGCCCCGATCCGGGGCCGGCGCAGGAGCCGGGGCCGGCGCGGGTGCCGGTGCGGGGACGGGGGCGGGAGCCGGTGCGCCCGTGTCGCCGGAGCCGCGGCCGGGCTCCTGCCCGGCCGCCTCCGGTGCGGTGCCCTGCGCGGGCCCTGAGCCCGGCGCGGGCCCCGATCCCCCGTCCGGGCCCGCGGCCGGCTCGTCGGCCGCGGGCTCTCCCCCGGCCTCCGTGCCGCTCGGCTCGCCGTCCGAGGCCCCGCCGGGCCCGTCCCGGAACGGGTCGCCGCTCGGGTCGTCCTCGGCCTCGCGGTCCTCCGGAGGCGCGGTCCGATCGGGCGCGGCCGTCTCCTGCGGCGCCTGCTGCTCGACGCCGTCGCCCAGGACATCGGGCTCGCCGGAGGCCGAGCCGATCGAGATCCACAGCGCGACGGCGATCGTCGCAGCGGCGACCAGAGCGAGGGCTGACCAGAGGAATCGCATGTCCCCCACAGTGCCGACGGCCGATGAGACGGCGATGAGGACCCGACGTGCTCCGGAGCCCCCCCGGGCTCGGCTCAGATCTCGGCCAGGCGGTAGCCGGTGCCGCGGACGGTGATGATCCGCTGCGCCCCCAGCTTGTTGCGCAGGTAGCGGACGTAGACGTCCACGACGTTCGAGGAGCCCTCGAAGTCGTAGCCCCAGACCTTGTTCAGCAGCAGGTCGCGGGTCAGGACCTGGCCGGGGTTCTCCAGGAAGACCTGGGCCATGGAGAACTCGCGGGCGGACAGCGCGATCTCCCGGTCCTCGACGAAGGCGCATCGCCGGGCGATGTCGAGGGTCAGGGTCCCGCACGAGATGCGGCCGTCGCTGTCCCCGGCCGCGCCGACCTGCCGCAGGCGCGCCTTCACCCGCGCCAGCAGCTCGGCGAAGCGGAACGGCTTGGCCAGGTAGTCGTCGGCCCCCGAGTCCAGCCCCTGGACCGTGTCCTCGACGGTGTCGCGGGCCGTGCACATGATCACGGGCATGGCCGAGCCGCCGGAGCGCAGCCGCGACAGCACCTCGAAGCCGTCCAGGCCGGGCAGCCCGATGTCGAGCACGAGCAGGTCGTAGATCCCGGTGCTGGCCAGGTCGAGGGCCTCGACCCCGTCCTCGACCACGGTGGTCTCGTAGCCGGAGGCGCGCAGGCCCTTCTGGATGAAGCGGGAGATCCTCTCCTCGTCCTCCGCGATCAGGATGTTCGCCATCGGTGCCTGCCCCCTCGGGAGTCGTCGCCGTGCACGGGCCGTCCCCGCCCGGGCAGGCTCGCACGCTCAGATGAGAGGCGCAGGAGAGTCCCGCCGGTCGTCACGGGCCGGCGGCCGGCCGAGGCTCGATCTCCCCTGCGGCGCTGTCCGGCATGCTGTCGAGCTGGATCTCGGGGACCGCCCCGCCGACGGCCGCCGGGTCCGAGCCGTCGGCCGACGGCCCGTGCTCGGGCAGGTGCAGGGTGAACCAGGACCCCCGGCCCGGCGAGGAGCGCAGCCCCACCCGGCCCCCGTGGCCGGCCGCGATGGCCGAGACGATGGACAGCCCCAGGCCCGACCCCTCGACGGTGCGCCCGGCGGCCGCCCGGCCGAAGCGCTCGAAGATGCGCAGCTGATCGGCGTGGGCGATCCCCTCGCCGGTGTCGCGGACCCACAGCTCGAGCCTGCGGCTTCCCGCCCGGCGGGCGTCGTCCACCCACATGGCCCCGAGCGCGATCGTGTCGCCCTCGTCGGTGTGCTTCACGGCATTGGCCGCCAGCTGGATGACCGCCTGCATGAGCCGCTCCCGATCCGCGGACAGGGCGCCGTCGGTCGAGACGTCCACGAGCCATCGGCGCTGCGCGGACAGGGCGCTGACCCGCGCGCAGGCGTCGTCCATGAACGCCTCCACCTCCATCGGCGCGGGGCGGATGAAGTCGGGGCGCCGCGACTTGGCCAGCAGCAGGAGGTCCTCGACCAGCCGGTTCATGCGCCCGATCTCGTCGAGCATCAGGTCCCGGGTCTCCGCGGCGTCCTTTGGGTCGTCCTCGTCCATCAGCTCGAGATTGCCCTGCAGGATCGTCAGCGGCGTGCGCAGCTCGTGCGCAGCATCGTCCAGGAACTGGCGCTGCTCCTCGAAGCCGGTCTGGATCCGGTCCAGCATGCTGTTGAAGTTCTCGGCCAGGTTGGAGATGTCCGAGTCCTGGCCGGGCACCTGGACCCGCTCGGAGAGATCGTGCGCCGAGATGGACTCCGTGGCCTCGCGCAGCCGGGAGATCGGCGCGGTCACCCGCCCGATCAGGAAGTACGCCACGGCCGAGGCCGCCACCAGGAACAGCAGCGAGATCAGGACGTAGCGCCACCAGGAGTCGATGATGTCAGCGCGGGCCGCGGTGATGTCCGTGGCGACGACCAGGTACCCCTCCTGCTCGTCGCCGGCGATGTCCACGTGGATGAGCCCGAAGCCGATGTCGCGGTCGTCGTGCTCGTCCATCGTGTGGACCGTCCGCCCCGGCTGCCCGTGCTCCCGCACGACCTCCTCGATCGCCTCGGGGCTGAGCCCCTCGCCTGCGGGCCCGTCGTACGTGTAGCGGACGTCGCCGTCGACCACGCCCACGATCACCTCGTTGTGGGCCGGCACGGAGGTGGACATGAAGGTCCACAGCAGGTGCTCGACGCTGTCGAAGGTGCTGTCGTAGGCGTCCTCCGGCGGCAGCTCGGTGGGGACGCGGTCCGCCTGGTCCTCGGAGGCCGAGGCCGGCCCGCGATCCAGCAGCCGCTGCAGCTCTCCCGCCTCCTGCTCGGTGCCCTGGACGACCGAGGTCTCGAGCTGGCCCAGGCGCACCCAGTGCGTGACGGCGCCGATCGCCAGGACCGTCAGCGCCGTGATCGTCACGACGACGACGAGGGCCCGTCCGCGCACCGACGACAGCTGCGAGCGCAGGGCGGCCATACGCGAGGCGGCGAAGGAGGCGGCGGTCATGGGCTCACGATACGAGAACGGCCCGCCGCGTCCGAGGGCGCAGGCGAGCAGGCCCCGTCATCGTGCGCGCCGCGATGGGGCGGCCGCGGACGGGGCCTGGACGAGCCGGCTCGGCGGCGCCGGGCCGGCGCGGCCGGAGGGGCTTCAGCGCGAGCCGTGGCGCTGGCCGCCCTTGCGGCCCCCGGTGAACTTCTTGTGGCCGCCGCCGTGCTCCGGGCGGGCCGACCGGCCGCCGCGGCGGCCGCCGCGATCGCTGCGGCCGCCGCCCTTGGGGCCGCGATCCTGGCGGATGTCGAGGCGCTGGCCGTTGATCTCGATCGCGCCCAGGCGCTCGAGATCCCCGCGGGAGAGATCGTCCGGCAGGCCGATCAGGGTGAACGACGGCTTGATCTCGATCGCGCCGATGTCCGAGCCCTTGAGCCCGCCCTCGTTGGTCAGCGCGCCCACGATCGAACCCGGGAGGGCGCGGTGCTTGTGCCCGACGGCCATCCAGTACGTGGCCTTGCCCTCCTCCGCGCGCGGCGCGCGTCCGCCGCGCTCCGAGCGCTCTGCGCGCTCGCGGTCCTTGCGCTTGGGCGGCTCGGGCAGCTCCTCGGCGAAGAACGGCTGGCCGCCCTGGGAGATCACGGCCAGGGCGGCGGCGACCTCGACCGGGTCGACGTCGTGCTTCTCGACATAGGCCTCGACCATGCTGCGGAAGGCTCCGAGGTCCTGCGACTCGATCGTGTCCGTGATCGACTGGGCGAACTGGTCCACCCGCGTGCGGTTCACGTCCTCGACCGAGGGCATGGCCATCTGCTCGACCGGCTGGCGGGTGGTCTTCTCGATCGCGCGCAGGAGGTACTTCTCCCGCGGGGTCATGAAGAGGATCGCATCGCCCGACCGGCCCGCGCGGCCGGTGCGGCCGATGCGGTGGACGTAGGACTCCGTGTCATGCGGGATGTCGTAGTTCACGACCAGGGAGATGCGCTCGACGTCCAGGCCGCGGGCGGCGACGTCCGTGGCGACGAGGATGTCGATCTTCCCGGAGCGCAGCTGCTCGACGGACTTCTCGCGGGCCTGCTGGGGGATGTCGCCGTTGATCGCGGCGGCGGCGTGGCCGCGGGCGCGCAGCTTCTCGGCGACCTCCTCGGTCGCGGCCTTGGTGCGCACGAAGACGATGATGCCGTCGTGCTCCTCCACCTCGAGCAGGCGGGTCATGGCCTCGAGCTTGTGCGCGCCCATGACCTGGAGGTACCGCTGGCGGATGTTGGTCGCGGTCGAGGTCTTCGCCTTGACCGAGATCTCCTCCGGGCTGCGCAGGTACTTCTGCGCGATCTTGCGGATCGCCGGCGGCATCGTCGCGGAGAACAGCGCGACCTGCTTCTCCTCCGGGGTCTGGGAGAGGATCGTCTCGACGTCCTCGGCGAAGCCCATGCGCAGCATCTCGTCGGCCTCGTCCAGGACCAGGTACTGGAGGTCCTGCAGCGTCAGCGACCCGCGCTTGAGGTGGTCGATCACGCGGCCCGGGGTGCCGACGACCACCTGGGCCCCGCGGCGCAGCCCGGCCAGCTGCGGCCCGTAGGAGGAGCCGCCGTAGACGGGCAGGACCGTGAAGTCCTCCAGCTGGGCGGCGTAGGAGGCGAAGGCCTCGCCGACCTGCAGCGCCAGCTCGCGGGTGGGGGCCAGCACGAGGACCTGGGTCGCGGCCGTCGGGCCGTTGAGATCGGCGAGCTCGGCCAGGCGGGACAGCGCGGGGACCGCGAACGCCGCGGTCTTGCCGGTGCCGGTCTGCGCCATGCCGACGACGTCGCGGCCCTCGAGCAGCACGGGGATGGTCGCGGCCTGGATGGGCGAGGGCTTCTCGTAGCCGATGCCCTCCAGCGCCGCCAGCACGCGGCCGTCGATGCCGAGCTCGGCGAAGGCCGGGACGGCCTGCTGGTCCTGCGGCTCGTCCTGGGCGGTCTCGGCGCCCTGGCTGCCGCGGGTGTTCTGGTCGGGGGTCCTGTCGCTCATCCGAGCTCCTCACGGGGGTAGAGCGCACGACGAAGCCCCGCAGTCGATGCGGTCTCCGGAAGTGGGCTGCACATGGCTCCGGTGCTCCCCGAGTGCGGACGGCGTCCTGCGCCGTGAACCGCACGGCAGCCGGCCTCGAAGAGGGCCGGAGCGGGTGCGGTGGGACTCGCGCGGCCTCGGCGGGCCGCTGAGCACCGGCGATGCGACGTCGGTGCACGACAGATCCAGGGATCGGACCGGAATGGTCGGCTCAGCCTAGCGCACGGGCGCCCTCCTCCGGCGGGGCCCGGCGGCCATCGTGAGCAGAGACACCCCGAGCGCTGCGCTGTCGGCGGCTCGTGCCACGATCATCGCCATGTCCAGCACCCTCTCCCCCGCCGACCGCACGGGGCTCGCTGCCGCGGCATCGGCGCCCGAGGCCCTCGCGGCCCCGCGCGCCGACGGGGGCCGCCGGCGGCGCTGGAGCCCCGACGGCCCGCTGGATCTCGCGCAGTCGCTCGGCCCACTGACCCGCGGCGAGCGCCACACCACGGCTCGCGCGGAGTCCCGGGACCGCGTCTGGATCACCGCGCGCGTGGGCGATACCCCGGTCACGGCGCGGTTCTCCCGCGCCGGGGACCTCGACCCGCTGCGCCGCGACGTCGTGGTCGACGCCTGGGGGGCGGGCGCTGCGGCCTTCCTCGAGGAGGCGCCGCGGTGGTGCGGGCAGGACGACGACTGGAGGGCCTTCGAGGACTCCGCCTCGTGGTCGCTGCTTCCCGAGCAGCTGCGCCGATCCCGCCATGACAGCCCGGGGCTGCGGCTGATCTCCACGGGCCGGCTGTACGACGCGCTCGTGAGCGCCGTGCTGGAGCAGCGCGTCACGGGCCACGAGGCCGTCCGGGAGCAGCGCTGGCTCGCGCGCGCCCACGGCGACCCCGCACCGGGGCCCGCTCCGAAGGGGATGGCCGTGCTGCCCGCGCCCGAGCGGCTGCGACGCATCCCGTCGTGGTCATGGCACCGCGCCGGGGTCGATCCCGCCCGCTCGCGCACGCTGCAGGTCGTCGCGAGCCGCGCCGCGGCGCTGGCGCGCTGGGACCGGCGCCCCCCGGACGAGGAGCTCGAGCGGGCGCTCGCATCGCTGCCGGGAGTGGGTCCTTGGACCATCGCCGAGACCCTGCAGGTCAGCCATGGGGATCCCGATCGGATCAGCGTGCTCGACTACCACCTCGCCCATCACGTCACCGAGTACTTCGACGGGCGCCGCGGCGACGACGCCCGGATGCTCCGGATCCTCGAGCCCTGGAAGGGGCACCGGCAGCGCGTCGTGCGCCTGCTGCACGGCTCGAGCTGGTCCGCGCAGCGCAGGGGCCCGCGGCTGGCCCCGGAGGACCACCGGCAGCGCTGAGCCCGCGCCGGGACATGCGCCGAGCGGACAGGTCAGCACAGGCTGTCCTGTCTGGACAGGCCGGCCGGACCGGAGTTGCATCGGCCTCATGAGCGCCGCAGCCACTCCCTCCCCCATGCCCGAGCAGGACGACGAGGTCGTCGCCGAGCACCCCGAGCCTCAGCTCGAGGGCTACGGCGAGCGGATGAACCGCCTGCGGGCCGGGGTGCTGGGGGCGAACGACGGCATCATCTCGGTGGCCGCCACCCTGGTGGGCATCGCGGGCGCCACCACGGACAAGGGGTGGCTCGCGCTGGCGGCCTTCGCATCCGTGAGCGCCGGGGCTCTGTCGATGGCGCTGGGCGAGTACGTCTCGGTGTCCTCGCAGACCGACTCGCAGAAGGCCCTCATCGACCGGGAGAGGGACGAGCTCAAGCAGATGCCGCAGGCCGAGCTGCACGAGCTCGCCGGCCTGCTCGAGGCCAAGGGCCTGTCGAGGCCGACCGCGCTGCAGGCCGCGACGGAGCTGACGGCGGCCGACGCCCTGAGCGCCCACCTGGACATCGAGCTGGGGCTCGACGCCGAGGACATCCCCTCCCCGATCGGCGCGGCCGTCTCCTCCGGGCTGGCCTTCACGCTGGGCGCCCTCCTGCCGGCGCTGGCCATCCTCCTGCCGCCGGCGTCGATCGCCGTGCCGCTGACCTTCGTCGCCGTGCTGGCGGCGCTGGCACTGACCGGCTGGCTGGGCGCGCATCTGGGCGGGGCTCCGCACCGGATGCGCGCAGTCGCCCGGCTGGTGCTCGGCGGAGGCGCGGCCCTGGCGATCACCTACGCGATCGGCGCCCTCGTCGGCATGTGAGGCCTCCGGCCGAGGACGCGCCGTGAGCCGGCAGCGGACGCGAGCCGGATCCAGGCACGGCGAAGGGCGCCCCCGCTCGGGGGCGCCCTTCGCCGTGTTCTGCGGATCGGGGTCGCTGCCATGCCGCCGCCGCACGGGCGTCGGCGGCCGGTCGGCGGCCTCAGGACCGGTCGTCGCCCGACTCGGCCTCGGCCTGCTGCTCGGCGACCTTCTGGTGGACCTCTTCCATGTCCAGGCCCTTCACGGCCTCGACGACCTCGTCGAGGCTCGACTCGGGCAGCGCACCGGCCTGGGAGAAGACGAGCACGCCCTCCCGGAAGGCCATGAGCGTGGGGATCGAGCTGATCTGGGCAGAGGCGGCCAGCATCTGCTGGTCCTCGGTGTCGACCTTGCCGTGCACCACGTCCTGGTGCTTCTCCGAGGACGCCTCGAACGTGGGTGCGAACTGCTTGCAGGGGCCGCACCAGTCGGCCCACCAGTCCAGCAGGACGATGTCGTTCTGGGTGAGGGTCTCCTGCAGGTTCTCCTGGGTGATCTCAACGGTAGCCATGGCACTCACCCTACGGACCGGTGGAGATCGCGTCAGGCCCGGTTCGCCCTCGGTGGACGCGCCGCCCTCCGCGCCGGACGGGGGCTGCGAAGGCGGCCGGGCCGCCGCGGTCGTCCCCGGGGCCGGTCCGCGCCGAGACGACGGACGCCCCGGATCCCATGGGATCCGGGGCGTCCGTCGGGTCCTGCAGCATGAGGACCTCGGGTGGCAGATGAGGGATTCGAACCCCCGAAGGCAGTGCCAGCTGATTTACAGTCAGCCCCCTTTGGCCGCTCGGGTAATCTGCCGCGACCGCGCCGGCGGACCGGCGCAGGAGATGCTCCCTGTGCGGGAGCACTGCAACTTTACTGAATCACCGCCCGCGGGCCAAATCCCCCGACGAGGAGGCTCCCCGCGGTCGAGGGCGCTCGGCCCTCGGAGTCAGCCGGGCCAGGAAGGCATCGGCCTGCTCGCGCGAGACGTCGCCGCGGGCCACGGCCTGTGCGAGCTCTTCGGCGACGCCGTCCAACCGGGGGTCGCGGCGGCCGGTGGACGGGGGCCGGCGGAGGTGCGCTGCCCCGGCGCGCGCTGCTGCGGGCTTGTCGATCAGGTCCATGTCTCCATGCTCCGACGTTCACCTGTGCGAATCATGAGGGCTGCATCACGATTCGATCACGGCTCCTAGACTGGGGCCCGAAAGGCCCGTGATCACGCGGGAGATGCCCCCGGAGCCCGTCCGAGGCCGTTCGGCAACCGCGATGACTTGTTGCCGCGGATGCCGACGCCGAGGTCTGCTCCGATGACCCGAGCCCCAGGAGGCGCACCATGGCCAGCGATTCCACCTTCGACGTCGTGAGCAAGGTCGACAAGCAGGAGGTGTCCAATGCGATGAACCAGGCGCAGAAGGAGGTCGCCCAGCGCTACGACTTCCGCGGCGTGGGAGCAGAGATCGACTTCTCCGGCGAGAAGATCCTCGTCAAGGCCAGTTCGGAGGAGCGCGCCAAGGCCGTGCTCGACGTCTTCCAGTCCAAGCTGGCCAAGCGCGGGATCTCCCTCAAGTCCCTGGACCCGGGCGAGCCCTATGCCTCGGGCAAGGAGTACCGGATCGAGTCCTCGATCAAGGAGGGCATCGCCCAGGACGAGGCCAAGAAGATCACCAGGATCGTGCGCGACGAGGGCCCCAAGGGCGTCAAGGCCACGATCCAGGGCGACGAGCTGCGCGTCTCCTCGAAGTCCCGCGACGACCTCCAGGCCACGATCGCCCTGCTCAAGGGCAAGGACCTCGACGTGGACCTGCAGTTCATCAACTTCCGCTGACGGGCGGGCCGCACGGCGGCGCCGTCGAGCACATACGAGGGGCGGCCGGGAGCGCGATGCTCCCGGCCGCCCTCGTGCGTGCGGCTCCGCCGTGTCCCCGGGTCAGCCGTTCTCGACCATGCCCTGCAGCCGCTGGATGCGCTCGGCCGTGGGCGGGTGGGTGCTGAACATGCGGGACAGGCCGCCGCCGCGGAACGGATTGGCGATCATCATCGACGACGTGTTGACCACGGACTGGTCCCCGGTGGACAGCGGCCTGGCGTTCACCCCGTGCTCGATCTTGTTCAGCGCGCTGGCCAGGGCCAGCGGGTCCCCGGTGAGCCGGGCGCCGGCCTCGTCCGCGTCGAACTCGCGGGTCCGCGAGATCGCCATCTGGATCACGCTCGCCCCGACCGGCGCCAGGAAGGCCACGGCCAGGGCCGCCAGCGGATTGCCGCGCTCGTCCCCGCCGCGGCCGAAGACCGCGGCGAACTGGAGGAACTGGGCGATCGAGGTGATGATGCCCGAGATCGCCGCGGCCACCGACGACGTGAGGATGTCGCGGTTGTAGACGTGCTGCAGCTCGTGCCCCAGAACGCCGCGCAGCTCGCGCTGGCTGAGCAGCTGGAGGATGCCCTCGGTCACGCACACGGCCGAGTTCTGCGGATTGCGGCCGGTCGCGAAGGCATTGGGGCTCGACGTCGGCGAGACGTAGAGCCGCGGCATGGGCTGCTGGGCGCGATCGGAGAGCTCGCGGACGGTGGCGTGGAGCCACGGCGCCTGCTGCTCGGAGACCTCGACGGCGCGCATGGAGCGCAGCGCGAGCTTGTCGCTGTTCCAATAGCTGTAGGCCGTGGTCCCGAGCCCGATGAGCGCGAACAGCAGGATGAACACGGAGCTGCCCGAGCTCACCGCCAGCCCGTAGCCGATCAGGATGAGCAGCCCCCACATCCCGCCGAGCAGGGCTGCGGTCTTCAGGCCGTTGAAATGTCGGTGCATCCGCGAAGGTCTTCCTCTCGATCGGCCCCGGGCGGGCCACGTCGGTCGTGCGCCCGGTCTGCGGGCCTCAGCCGCTTGCGGGCGGGCCCGCGCCGAGCGGGCCCCCGTCAGTCGGCAACCGGCTGACTCAGCCGGCTGTTCCCCCGCCCGACGTATTCGGGGCCGGGGCCCAGTATCCGTCCAGGTCCGGGAAGAGCGTCTGCCAGAGCACATCCCATTCCGAACGGGGCACCCAGATCCACGTGCTCCCGCCCTCGGAGGCCGGCGGCCGCCCGGGATCCGTCCCTCCGTCGTACGGCACCGGAGCGGTGGGCTCCGGGGTCGGCTCGGGAGCGGGCTCCGACGGGGGCGGCGGGGTCGGCTCGGGCGACGGCTCTGGGGCGGGTGTCGGCGTCGCGGTGGGTTCGGGTGCCGGCGCAGGAGCGGGCTCGGGCGTCGGCGCGGGGGTGGGCGTCGGAGACGGCTCGGACCCGGGCTCAGGGGCGGGCGCCGGGGTCGTGGTGGGGTCGGGGGCCGGCGCGGTCGGTTCCGCACTCGGCTCGCGCGACGGTCCCGGGCTCGGCTCGGGCGACGGCTCCGGGCGCGGGTCGGGCTCGGGCGAGGGCTCCCCGCTCGGCTGCGGCGCGGGTTCCGACGTGGCCTCCGGGCTGGGCTCCGGGGCCGGGTCGGGGGTGGGCTCGGGAGCCGGCTCCGGGCGCGGGGCGGCACCAGCGTCAGCCGACCGCTCCGAACCCGGTCCAGGGGCCGGCTCCGGTTCAGGCTCCGGGTTCGGAGCGGGCGCAGGTTCCGGCTCGGGCCCCGGCTCCGGAGCCGGTTCACCATCGGCATCGGCCGGGGGCATCGCCGAGCCGGCATCCTCCTCGCTGGCCGCGGCAGTGTCATCAGCAGGGGCCTCCGCCTCGGCTGTCTCGCCGCTCGGAGCGGACTCGGCGGGCTCGGCGCTGCCCGGCGCGTCGGCCCCCGGGTCCGCGGTCGGAAGGAGCGCATCGGCCTCGCTGTCCGGCCGGGGGCCCGGGTCGCCGGGAGCCTCGTCTCCCGCCCCCGGGCCGCCCGTCTCCTCGGGCGCGGCCCCTCCGGTCCCGGAGTCCTGCGCGCCCGCGTCCCCGCCCTCGCCGGGCGGGGCCTGCTCGACGCCCTCCTCACCGCGCGGCGGCGGGCCTGCCGCCCCGATGCCGCCGCCCTCCTCGGCCTCCGCCGGCCGGCGGTCCTCTGCGGCGGAGCCGCCTTCGGCAGCCCCGTCTCCCGCGCCGTCGGGCCGGGACGGAGCCGGGTCGCCCTCTGCGGGTGCGGGCGCCGCCCCCTCGCCCCCGGCGGAGAGCCCGGTGCCGCCGCCGGTCTCGGACTCGGCCGGCGCGGCGGCGCCGTCCGCACTGCCCTGCTCCCCGCCTTCGGACGGGTCGGCCGCGTTCTCGCTCCCCGGGCCGGGGGCATCGCCCTGAGCGCCGTCGCCGGCCCCGCCGCCGAAGGCCAGGAGCCCGTCCGAGGAGGACTCGGCATCTCCCGGGCTCGGGCTCTCGGGCGCGGCAGTGGGCTCCCGTCGCAGCATGACGCCCCGGGAGTCGTCGTCCGCGTCGCCGAACAGGGAGCCGTCGGAGGTGTCGCGCTCCTCGCTCTCGGCGGTCTCGTCGTCGTCCGAGCCGTCCGCCGAGCCCTCGCCGGCGGGGAACGGCAGCCCGCCGAGCGTCGTGGCCCCGCCCTCGTCGTCCTGCACGAGGGTGATCACTCCGAGTCCGACGAACGAGACGGCGGCCGCCGCGGCCATCGCGCCCACGGCGACCTTGAGCCCGATCCCGCCGGCGATGCCGGCACCGGCACCCGCCCCGGCACCACCGGCGGTGCCGCCGGCCTTCTCGGAGCCCGCTCCTGCGGCTCCGGCACCGGCCGCGGCCGCCGGGTCGCCGGGCCCGGCATCCGCACCGGCCTCGGCCCCGGCGGGATCGCCCGAGGCGGGCTCCGCAGCCCCGGCGGCCGCGGACTCCTCGGCCGGCCCTCCGGCGTCGGGGGCCGCCAGGCCCGTTCCGGAGGCCAGCAGCGCTGCGAGGACCTTGGACTCCGTGCCCCACAGCGGCAGCGCGGCCAGCACGGGCAGGACCCAGACCCGCATGCCGACGCCCGTGTCCTCGAGCTGGAGGTACTCGGCCGTGCAGCGCGGGCATTCGTCGAGGTGCTGCTGCAGCTGCGTCCTGCGGCGCGAGGCCAGGCTGCCCGAGACGAACGACCCGAGATCGCCGGCGAACTCGGGGCAGGCGTTGGTGGCCTCGGCGGAGACCTGGGCCTGGAGATAGGCGCTCTGCAGACCCTCCCTGGCCCGCTTGGCCAGCGCGGAGACCGCGTTCGGGCTGATGCCCAGCTCCTCGGCGGCCGCGGCCGGCTTCATCTCCTCGACCTCGGTGTGCCACAGGACGGCCTGCCACCGCTCCGGCAGCGATCCGTAGGCGCTGGCGACGGCGGCGGCCTCGCACTGGCGCACCACGACGTCGTCGAACTCCTCGGGCCGATCCAGCTCGTGCTCGTCGTCCGAGGGCCGCACCCGCCCCTGGGCCAGGCCGTGGTCGACGGCCAGGCGCCCGATGGTGGTGACGAGGTAGCTGCGCATGTGCTTGCGCGGGCCGCCGCCGCGGCGGATGACGCTGAGCACCCGGGCGAAGGCCTCCGAGACGAGGTCCTCCGCGTCGTGGAGATTGCGCGTGTGCATCCGCGCCACGTTCAGCGCAGTCGATCGGTGCCGCTCGTACAGCGCGGCGTAGGAGCCGTCGTCGCCGGCACGGGCCGATTCGAGCAGCACCTCATCGGCCAGGGGCTCGTCCTCGGCCTGCGGGTCCTCGAACCCGGCCTGCCGCGCCGGCTCGGCCGGATCCGCCGGGGCTCCCGCGTCCTGAGGACCGGCCCCAGGGCGCGCGCCATCGCCGGGGGCGGCGGGCAGGTCGTCTGCCTGCGGCTCGCCGCTCCGGTCGGGATGCTCGTGCTGAGGGTTCATGGGCGCGCCATCGCTCTCGGACAGGGGGTCACGCTCTCCCGCCTCCGGTCTGGGCACCGGGAGGCACCGGGCCGAGGCTCCGCGGCGGAGCCGGCGGCCGTCGGCGGCCTCGTCCCGGCAGGCCGCCATGCCTCGGGCGGAAGAGCGGCCGTCACGTGCCGATCCTAGGCACCGCCGCAGTCCCGGACCAACCTGTGACCGAGGGCGCCGGATCGCGGCCATGCGGAATCGCCCCAGATCAGCCCCCGGAACGCCGGCAGGTCATGTGACTCGGGACACGCACTTGTTGTGACTTCCTCAGAATTGCGGGTAGAGTGACGGACATGCGGACACGAGCACTCGACACGGACCCCGATCGGGCTCCGACGACCGAGGGCCCCGCTGTGACCAGGGACGACTGGAGCAGGCGGCTGAGGGCCCAGGGGCGTCGGGTGACCCGGCAGCGCCTCGCGGTGCTGGCGGCGGTGCAGACGCACCCGCACAGCTCGGCCGAGCGGATCGCAGGCCTCGTGCGCGAGGAGCTGCCGAGCATCACCACCCAGTCCGTGTACGTGGTCCTCACGGACCTCACGGGCCTGGAGATGCTGCGCAAGTTCGAGCCGCCGGGCCGCCCGGCGCTCTACGAGACCCGCACCGGGGACAACCATCACCACGCGTACTGCGTGCGCTGCGGCACCGTCGAGGACGTCGACTGCGCCGTGGGCGAGGCACCGTGCCTCACCCCCGCGCAGGACCACGGCATGGTCCTGCTCTCCGCCGACGTCCTGTACCGCGGCATCTGCCGGGAGTGCCGAGCCGCCGAGGCGGCAGCCGGCGGACCGGCCGGAGCCGCCCCATCGACACCCGGAGCGGTCGCAGCTGCCGACTGACCCGGGCCGTGGACGGTCCTGCACCCGCAGGACCGCCCCACGACCACCGCAAGATCACCTCACCAGGAGGAACACCGTGGCCGACAAGAACATCTACGAAGAGGGACTGCGCTCCACCGGCGAGTTCACGACCGACCAGCTGGGCAAGCCCGTCCAGTCGGACGCCCACTCGCTGACGAGCGGCGGCCCGGACGGCATCATCGCGCTGCACGACTCCTACGTCGTCGAGAAGCTGGCGGCCTTCGACCGCGAGCGCGTCCCGGAGCGCGTCGTGCACGCCAAGGGCGGCGGCGCCTTCGGCGAGCTCGAGATCACCGAGGACGTCTCGCAGTACACCCGGGCGGCGGTCTTCCAGAAGGGGACCAAGACCCCCATGCTGGCCCGCTTCTCCACCGTGGCCGGCGAGCAGGGCTCGCCCGACACCTGGCGCGACCCCCGCGGCTTCGCGCTGAAGTTCTACACGACCGAGGGCAACCTCGACATCGTGGGCAACAACACCCCGATCTTCTTCGTCCGCGACGGCATCAAGTTCCCGGACTTCATCCACTCGCAGAAGCGCCTGCCCGGCTCGGGCCTGCGCGACAACACCATGCAGTGGGACTTCTGGACCCAGTCCCCGGAGTCGGCCCACCAGGTCACCTACCTCATGGGCTCGCGCGGCATCCCGAAGACCTGGCGCCACATGAACGGCTACGGCTCGCACACCTTCCAGTGGGTCAACGACGCCGGCGAGCGCTTCTGGGTGAAGTACCACTTCATCTCGGAGCAGGGCGTCGAGGGCCTGACCGGCGAAGAGGCCGCGCAGATCGCCGGCCAGGACGCGGATCACCACCGCCGCGACCTGTACGACTCGATCGAGAAGGGCGACTACCCCGCCTGGTCCGTCGAGGTGCAGATCATGCCGTACGAGGACGGGAAGACCTACAAGGTCAACCCCTTCGACGTCACCAAGACGATCTCGCACAAGGACTACCCGCGGAAGAAGATCGGCCGGTTCGTGCTCAACCAGAACCCGCTGAACTACTTCGCGCAGATCGAGCAGGCGGCGTTCTCCCCGGGCAACACCGTGCCGGGCCACGAGATCTCCCCGGACAAGATGCTGATGACCCGCGTGTTCTCCTACCCGGACACGCACCGCCACCGCATCGGGGCGAACTTCGCGGACCTGCCGGTCAACTACCCGCACTACGCGCAGAACAACTCGTACTCGCACGACGGCCCCATGCGCTACACCTTCAAGGGCCCGAACCAGCCCGTGTACGCCCCCAACTCCGTCGGCGGGCCCGTGGCGGGCCAGGGCGTCAAGCCGGCCGACGAGATGGCCTGGGAGACCGACGGCGAGATGGTCCGCGCAGCCGCGACCCTGCGCGAGGAGGATGACGACTTCTCGCAGCCCGGTCGGCTGTACTCCGAGGTCATGGACGCCGAGGAGCAGCAGATCCTGGTGGACAACATCGCCGGGCACGTCGGCGACGTCCACGACGAGACGATCAAGGAGCGCGCCTTCCAGTACTGGGAGAACGTGCACCCGGAGCTCGGCAGGCGCGTGCGCGAGGCGGAGGCGGCCAACCGCGGCTCCGACGCCAAGTACGTGTGATCCGACGGATCGCCGCGCGGGCCGCTGAGCCCGTGTCGACGGCAGCGGGCCCCCGACCGATCGGTCGGGGGCCCGCTGCCGTCCGGCTCCTGCGGCCCGGTCCGCGCGAGTCCGGGCGTCAGCGCCCGTCCGGGGAGAACGGCTGATCACCGGGCAGCGCGCCCGGGTCCTCGTCGGCGGAGGCGGGGTCCCGGTCCTCCTCGGCCTCGCGCTGCTCGGCCAGCTCGGACTCCTCCAGGGAGGCCAGGAGGCGGAAGATCTCGTCCATCTCGAACACGGCCATCGGCGCCTTGGCGTTGACCCGGATCCGCCGGGCCCCCGAGTCCAGGGCCAGGCGCAGGACGTCGCGGCCCGAGGCCGCCCGCGCCTCGAGCGCGGGGTCCAGCGCCGCCACCTCGACGGCCGAGGTGAAGACGTAGAGCGTGTCCGCCGTGCCGTCCTCGTTCGCGGCGAAGACCGGCGGCGGCACGGCCCCGTCGCGCGGGGGCTCCGTGGCCAGGATCAGTCGGGAGTCCCGCCCGACCATGCCCCCCAGGACCTGCGGGATGCTCCCGCTGACGAGTCCGCCCTTCACGATGTCGTTGCGCGGCGAGGACATGGCCCACTCGATCTGCCGGCGCGGGATCCGGCAGGAGGCCGCCCCCGGGTCGATCACGAGCTGGTCGTACTGCCCGTCCTGGAGCATGATGCGCAGCGGGACGAGCGAGGGCTGCTGCAGCAGCGTGGGCTCGCCCGACTCCCCCGCGAACCTCCGGTAGGCCTCGCGAGCCCCCTCCTCCGACGTGAACACGGCCAGGGCAACGGTGCCGTCGTCCTCGCGCAGGCTCTGCAGCCGGATCGTGGAGTCCGGCCCGGGCTGCTCGCCACCGGGCCCCGGCACCAGATCGGAGCCGCTGGCGTCCAGCACCACGACTCCCTGCATGGCCTGACGCAGCACCTCGATCATGGTCTCGTCCGAGGGCGCGGCCGCGAAGCTCAGCACCGCCTCCCGCAGCAGCGGATTCACCGTGGCCTCCGACTGGGCCGAGGCCACGTCCTCCGGTGCCAGGACCGGGATCGCCTCGTCGGCCTCCGCTGCCATGTCCCCCAGCCAGGCCGGGACGCGGTCCTCCGTGCGCGGGAAGCGCTCGAGATGCTCGAGGGCGTCGGCGATCTCGTAGGGCCCCTCGTCGCCGAAGACCGCCGGGCGGTCGTCGAAGGAGTGCTGGGCCGTGAACCGGTGCTCGGGATCCGGCCAGCCGTCGGCGATCACGATGACGCTCGTGGCGAACCAGGTGCCCCGGCCCGGGCGGTAGCTCAGCGACTGGAGGCGCTCGATGCTGCGCAGGACGGGGCTCTGGGCGTTGAGCGGACCGACCGTCCCCGGCCGGACTCGGCCGTCGCGCTCCTCCGAGATGCGCACCCAGACGCGGCCGCCCTGCGGCTTGACATCCAGGATCATCCGCCGCCAGCCGGGCTGGGCGTCGACGACCCCCAGGACCCACTGCCCGATCGTGCGCAGCTCGTCCTGGAGGATCTGCGTGATCTGCGCATCCGAGAGCTGCTCGGCGCTGTGGGCCCCGGAGCGGCGTCCGGAGCGGGCGGGTGCGGGGGTCGGCTCCTGCGTCATGGGATCAGCCTATCGAGACCGGTCTGCCGCGCGGTCGGGCCCTGCCATTGCTAGCCTGTGCCCCATGACGACAACACTGCAGCAGCTGATCGACGATTCGGTCTTCATCTCGACCGAGCACCAGGCGCGTCTGGCCGAACTGAGCCAGGGCGTCGAGTGGGACGTCGACTTCTCCGCGCCGTCCTTCACGCTGCAGTCCGACCCGCCCGTGGTCCTGACCCCTCACCTGCTCGGCACCGATTCCACGAGCCGCGGCTCGTGGATCTGGGCCTGGCAGGAGCTCGGCCACTTCCCGCCCGAGGTCGTCGCCGCCGCTGTCCAGGCCCGGCAGACCGGTGCCCGCGGCGACGTCCGCGAGCTGATCACCGACGAGATCGACAGCGAGGACGGCCTGGCCCGCCGGCTCACCCTCGCGGCCAAGACCGTCACCGGGATCTGGGCCCACTACCCCGCGCGCGTGGGAGGCCATGTCACGGCCTGGCTGCTGCTGGAGGGCTCGGAGCTCGAGCTGCCGGCCCTGAGCGTCGAGACCATGATGCGCGTGATCGCCGAGGCCCTGCAGACCGGCACCGCCGAGGACCACAGCCGCGCGGTGGACTCCTACGTCCGCCTGCGCGGAGCCCACATCGAGTGGGACACCGAGGCCACCTGCGTGATCACCACGCGCACGGGCGCCCAGCGGCTGTGGTTCGAGGACCGCAGGATCGACGCCGCGGAGTCCGCCGACCCCCTGGTGGGCGAGCAGGAGCTCCTCGCGCTGGAGGAGCAGGCCGCGGCCCGCCGCCAGGCCCTGCGGGCCGACCGCGACGACGCGCTGCGGATCGCCGCCGAGCAGACCGAGCGCGACCGCGCCGCCCGGGACGCCGAGGAGCAGGCCCGCCGCGAGGCCACTGCCGCCCGGGAGCGCGCCGAGGCGGAGGCCGCCGAGGCCCCGGTCGAGGCCGCCGAGGCTCCTCCGCTGCCCGCCGAGCTCTCCCGCGAGGAGCTCGAGGCCCCGGTGCCGAGCTCCGAGCAGCCCGTGGCGGCGCGGGAGGACGAGCCGGCCTACGAGGTCTCCCACGACGAGCGCCGGGAGGAGCCTGTCGTCACGTACGGCGGCGCCGCGGCCGATGACGACCTCCCCTTCGATCAGGATCCGCGCCGCGACGTGGAACCGGGCGAGGTCACCACCTCGACCGTGCCGGTCGCCGATGCGGAGCCGGCCCGCGAGCCGGTCGCCGAGCGCGTCGTCGAGACCGAGGACGTCCGCGTCGTCGAGCGCGAGGAGGTCCGCACGGACGAGCGCGCCGAGCAGACCGAGGCGCGGGAGCCTGCCGTCGGCACGGCCGAGGAGGCCGAGGTCATCGACCGCATCGGCGCCGACGAGCTCAGGGAGCAGGAGGCGGACGTGGAGGAGCAGACCGTGGCTCCCGCCGACGCCGAGGCCGCCCAGCCCCGCAAGAAGGGCTTCCTCAGCCGCTTCTTCGGACGGTGAGCGACTCCCCGGAGGAGCCGGGGGCCGTCGTCGACGACCGCCGGGTGCGCAATCCCCGCCGCGGGCTGCTCCAGGGCGCGGCCGCGTACTCCCTGTGGGGGGTGCTGCCGCTCTACTTCGTCGCGCTGCTGCCGGCGGGCCCGTGGGAGATCGTGTCCATGCGCATCGGCTTCGCGCTGGTGCTGTGCCTGATCCTGCTGGCGGTCTTCGGCCAGTTCGGCCGCTTCCTCGAGGCGCTGCGCACCCCCAGGGTGCTGGGCATCCTGGCGGTGGCCGCGGTGCTCGTGGGCCTCAACTGGACCCTCTACACGGTCGCCGCGACCACCGAGCGCACGCTCGAGGCCTCTCTGGGGTACTTCATCAACCCCCTGGTCTCCATCCTGCTGGGAGTCCTGGTGCTGCGCGAGCGGCTGCGTCCCCTCCAATGGGGCGCCCTGGGGCTCGGGGCGCTCGCAGTGCTCGTGATGTCCGTCTTCTACGGCGAGGTCCCCTGGCTCTCGCTCGGGCTGGCCTTCACGTTCGGGTTCTACGGCCTCGTGAAGTCCCTGGTCGGCGGCAGCTGGCCCGCGCTGGCCACCCTCTCGGTCGAGACCCTGGTCCTGCTGGTGCCCTCCGCGGTCATCGTCGGCCTGCTCGTCCGGCAGGACGCGCTGGTCTTCGGGACCGCCGGGACGGGGCACACGGCGCTGATGGTCGGCACCGGGGTGATCACCGTGGTGCCCCTGCTGCTCTTCGGCCTGGCCGCGGCCAATCTGCCCCTGAGCACGGTGGGGATGCTGCAGTACATCGCCCCGATCCTGCAGTTCGTCGTGGCCGTGGCCGTCCTGCACGAGCACATGCCGCCCGAGCGCTGGGCCGGGTTCTTCGTCGTCTGGGCGGCGGTCGCGCTCATGATCGCCGACGCGCTCCTGGCGGATCGCCGGCGCCGCCGCCTGCGCGCCGCGAGCACGCCCGGCGGTCCCGTCGACGGCGCGCGCTGATCGGGGCCGGCCCGGGGCGATCAGTCGTCCTGCTCCTCCGGCGACCTGCGAAGGTGCAGCAGAGAGGCGACCAGGCCGCCCCAGACCATCACCATGGCGACGATCATCATGATCAGTGCGGGGGTGCTCATCGGATGCTCTCCTCGGTCTCGGTGCGGCTCCCGGTCCGGGCCGCCGTCGTGCTGTCCGTCGCGTGCTCCGGCCGGGCCGCCCACGGCTCCGTGCCGCGGCCCAGGGGCGAGTGCCCGCTGGTGCCGAGCAGGCGGCGGTCCAGGACGGGGTCCAGGATGGGAGGCGCCGGGGACTCCTGGGCGGCGCGCGAGCCCGCGCTCCACGGGATGCGGGTCATGAGCCAGGCCAGGACGGGCAGCGCCAGGGCCATGCCCCAGCCGAAGACGCCCACGTACCAGCCGGGGTAGCCGCCGTAGCCCTCGGACAGCGTGGTGCCGAGCTGCCCGACGAGTGAGTAGCCCAGCACGACGACGCCCAGCCCGCCGACCAGCAGCATCCAGGTGCGGCCGAGCCGGAACGTGGACACCGAGTTCAGGTGATCGCGCAGCACGGGCAGCGCCGTGAGGCCGGCCGTGAGCAGGACGACCGCGACCAGCGCCACCAGCATGATGCCGAAGTTGTTGACGAAGGCATCGGCCACGTCGAGCAGGCTCAGGCCGGTGGTCGTGGGGAAGAGCACGAGCGACACGAGCGCCAGCGGGATGGAGACCACGAGCACGGCCGGGACGCGGGACAGGCCCAGCTTGTCCTGGAAGCCCGCGATGACGACCTCCACGATCGAGATCAGGGACGTGAAGCCGGCGAACGTCAGGGCCCCGAAGAACAGCACGCCGATCAGGGTTCCCGCCGGGGCCTGGGAGATGATCGTGGGGAAGGCGATGAACGCGAGGCCGATGCCGTTGGTCGCGACGTCGCCGACGGCGACCCCGGATGCCGTGGCCATGAAGCCGAGCGCGGCGAACACGCCGATGCCCGCGAGGATCTCGAAGCTCGAGTTCGCGAAGCCGACCACGAGCGCGGAGCTGGTGAGATCGGTCTTCGGCTTGAGGTACGAGGCGTAGGTGACCATGATCCCGAAGCCGACGGACAGCGAGAAGAAGATCTGCCCGTACGCGGCCATCCACACCGAGGGATCGGCCAGGGCGGTCCAGTTCGGGGTGAACAGCGCGTCCAGGCCCATGGCCGCGCCGTCGAGCGTGAGCGCGATGACCACCATGACCAGGAACATCACCACCAGCAGCGGCAGGAAGATCACGTTGAAGCGCCCGATGCCCTTCTGCACGCCGAGCGACATCACGGCGATCAGCACGCCCCACACGAGGATCATGCCGACGAGCACCTGGGGCACGAAGTCGAAGCCGGGGGCCACGGTGTCGGCGACCTGGAGGTACTGCCCCATGAAGAAGCCCTCGGGATCATCGCCCCAGGCCTTCGTGACGGAGAAGATCGTGTACGACCCGGCCCAGGCGAGGATCGCGGCGTAGTAGACGGCGATGACGCAGCAGATGGCCAGCTGCCACCAGCCCAGGACCTCGGCCTTGGGGTGCAGGCGGCGGAAGGCCAGCGGGGCCGACGCGCGGTAGCGGTGGCCCACGGCGTAGTCCAGCATCAGCAGCGGGAGCCCGGCCGTCAGCAGGGCCACGAGGTACGGGATCATAAAGGCGCCGCCGCCGTTCTCGTACGCGATGTACGGGAAGCGCCAGATGTTGCCCAGCCCGATGGCGGAGCCCATGGCGGCCAGGATGAAGACGGTGCGGCTGGAGAAGGCCTCGCGCTCGTGCTTCGAGCCGGCATTCTGCGCCGCAGGGGCGTGGGGTGAGGACACGTTCCACCTCGAGGGTTCAGGGCTCGACGGTGCGCACCGCATCCGCCGCCTCGCGATCGAGGTCATCTCCCCGGCATCGGGAGCATTTCAGCGGTGCATTTATACCCCATGCTCAGGAGCGTCGGTGAACCATGTCACGTCCGAAGGCCTGCAGGGCCGACTTGGCGGGGGTCTCGGGAAGGGGAGCGAGGGCCGCGAGGGCATCGTCGACCCATTCCTGCGCCACGCCCCAGGAGCGCTCGACGGCCTCGTGGGCGCAGATCGCCTCGACGGCCGCCCTCAGCGCGTCGTCGCTCGTCAGATCCGCATCCACGAGCTCGAGCACGCGGACGGCGGAGTCGTCGCCGGCCTCGGCCATGCGGCGCAGCATGAGCACCGGCAGGGTCGGCACGCCCTCGCGCAGGTCCGTCCCGGTGGTCTTGCCCGTGACCGACGACGGGGAGGTGATGTCGATGATGTCGTCGGCCAGCTGGAAGGCCACGCCGATCTTCTCGCCGTAGGCCTCCATGGCCCGGCGGACCTCCCGATCCGCCCCGGAGAGCTGGATCCCGTAGATGCCGCAGGCGGCGATGAGCGATCCGGTCTTCCCGCTGAGGACCTCGAGGTAGTGCTCGAGGGCATCGGCGCCCTCCGGGACGCCCGAGGTCTCCTTGAGCTGGCCCTCGACCAGGCGCGCGAAGGCGTCGGCCTGGACCTTGAAGGCATCGCCGGGCAGGTCGGCCACGAGGCTCGAGGCCCGGGCGAAGATCAGGTCCCCGGTCAGGATCGCCACGGAGTTGCCCCACACCGTGTGGGCCGCGTCCACCCCGCGGCGCACGGGCGCGGAGTCCATGACGTCGTCGTGGTACAGCGAGGCCAGGTGCGTCAGCTCGACCACCACGGCTGCCTCGATCACGTCGTCGTTGATGCCGCCGCCGACCTGGGCGCTGAGCAGGGTGAGCAGCGGGCGGACCCGCTTGCCCCCGGCCTGCAGGAGATGGGAGGAGGTGATCTCGATCAGGGGGTCCGAGCTGCGCACGGCCTCGCTCAGGCGCCGCTCGATGGCCAGGAGGCCCTCGACGAGCTGTGGTCCGAGCACGTCGTCCTGAGCGGCCGCCGCGAAGCTCGGGGGCAGGAAGCCCACGGGCGAGGCGGCGTCGTCGGCGGAGCGCGCGGAGGCCGGGGAGGAGTCAGTCACGATCGGACACTCTACTTCGTCCGCGGCTTCTTCTGGGGCGCGTCGGGCGCGGTCCGCGGCGCCGACGGCGCGCGGTTGGAGGTCGACGGGGTGAGCGCATCCAGCAGGGCGATGATCCGGTCCTCCCACGTGCGGGCCGGACGGTCCGAGAGCTCGGTCATGATCTGCCCCGCGAAGCGCATCAGCGCCGGCACCGACATCCCCGTGGCCACCGCGGCCTTCATGATCCGCGGACGCCCGATCAGCTCGGCGAGCACCCGGCCCTGGGTGAAGTGCTCCCCCCACTCCTCGCGCACCCGCTGCGGGTACCGCGCGAGCACCAGATCGCGCTGGGCCGGGCCGTTGGCGCCGGCCGCCTCCACGATCTGCTCGGCGGCGAAGCGCGCCGACTGCATGGCGTTGGAGATCCCCTCGCCGTTGAAGGCGGAGACCAGCCCGGCCGAGTCGCCGAGCAGGAGCATTCCGGGCGTCCAGTGCGGGGCGCGGCTGAAGGCCATGGGCAGCGCCGCGGAGAGCACCCGGCCGCGCTGGTGCTCGGCGTCGAAGCACCATGCGGAGGGCATCGAGGCCGCCCAGCCCTGCAGGACGCGGCGGTAGTCGGTGCCGCGGAAGGCCGCCGAGGTGCTGAGCATGCCCAGACCGACGTTGGCGGTGCCGTCCCCGGCGCCGAAGACCCAGCCGTAGCCGGGCAGCAGGGAGCCCGAGGGGTCGGTGCCGTCGCGCAGCTCGAGCCAGCCCTCCATCCAGTCGATCTCCGAGCGCGGGGACTCGTAGTAGCCGCGCACGGCCACCCCCATCAGCCGGCGCGGGTCGCGATGCAGCCCTGCGCTGACGCCGGCCCGGGACGAGACGCCGTCGGCGGCCAGGACCAGATCGGCGGTGTGCTGCTCGGTCTCGCCCGTGCGGCGCCCGTCCTCCCCGACCACGGAGGCCTCGGCGCCGATCACGCGGCCGTCGTCGTCGCGGATCACCGAGGTGACGGAACGGCGCTCGTGCAGGGTCGCCCCGGCCTTCCGGGCATGCCGGGCGAGGTGCTCGTCGAAGCCCGCGCGCGAGCGCACCAGGCCGTAGGAGGGGAAGTCCGTGAGCTCCGGCCAGGGCACCTCGATCGAGCGCTCGCGGGCGCACAGGCGCAGGCCGCGGTTGGCCCGGTAGCCGTCATCCGGGCCGTGGGGCAGGCCCAGGAGCTGCATCTCGCGCACGGCGCGCGGGGTGAGGCCGTCGCCGCAGACCTTCTCCCGGGGGTGGGCGGTCTTCTCCAGGACGACGGCCTCGTGGCCGTGGGAGGCGAGCCAGTGCGCGGCGGTGCTGCCGGCCGGGCCGCCGCCGACGATCAGGACCTTCACGCCAGGTCGATGGAGGGGACGCCCCGGGCGGGCTCTGCCGGCTTCACCGCCCGGTGCAGCGCGACGATGCCGCCGGTGAGGTTGCGGTAGCGCACGTCCTGCCAGCCGACCTCGGCCAGGTGGGCCGCGAGCTGCTCCTGGTCGGGCCACGCGCGGATCGACTCGGCCAGGTACTCGTAGGCCTCCGGGTTGGAGGTCACCTTCTGCGCGATGCCGGGGATGGCCCGGACGAGGTACTCGCTGTAGACCTTGCGGAACGGCCCGAACGTGGGCGTGGAGAACTCGCAGATCACCAGGCGCCCGCCCGGCTTGGCCACGCGCAGCATCTCGAGCAGCGCCTGCCGGAACTCGGCGATGTTGCGCAGCCCGAACGAGATCGTGACGGCGTCGAAGGTCTCGTCGGCGAAGGGCAGGCGCGTGGCGTCGGCCTGGACGAAGTCGATCCTGGGGTGGCGCTCGCGGCCCACGCGCAGCATGCCCTCGGAGAGGTCGGCCGCGACCACGGTCGCGCCCGCCTCCATGAAGGGCTCCGACGAGGTGCCGGTGCCGGCGGCGACGTCGAGCACCTTCTCCCCGGGGGCCGCGCCGACGGCGGCGGTCACGGCTCGGCGCCATCCCCGGGTCTGGCCCAGGGCGAGGATGTCGTTGGCGAGGTCGTACCGCGGGGCCACCTCGTCGAACATGGAGGCGACGGCGTCGGTGCGCTTGGACAGGTCTGCACGGTTCACGGTCCCCATTGTGGCATCCGCCCGCGGACCCCTCCGCCCGGCGCCCCGGCCCGGCGCCCGCACTCCGAGCGGTCGCAGCCGGCCCGGGCGCGGGCGCGGCCTACACTGATCCGCGATGTCCGCGACCCCGACCGCCACCTCCACCGCCTCCCTCCGGCACAGCCTGACCGTGCCGCTCGGGGAGCTCTCCGATGTTCTGCCGGCCGAGCTGCTGGAGCGGCCCGACCTGCGGGCGCTGCTGGACGCCGAGTCCGTGACCTGCTGGACCACCCGCGGCCTGGGCCTGGTCGGCTTCGGCCGCGCGGCCTCGTTCGCCGCGGTCGGCGAGGACCGCTTCACCGCGGCCCGCGCCTGGTGGGACGACGTCGTCGAGGGGCTGTCGATCCGGGACCCGCTGCATCGCTCGGCCACGGGGCCCGTGGCCTTCGGCGCCTTCGCGTTCGCCCGCTCCTCGACGCGGCGCTCCGGACTCGTGGTCCCCGAGCTCGTGATCGGCCACGACGCCGACGGCGCCTGGGCGACCCTGGTGACGAGCGCGGAGGCCGCCCCGGGGGCCGACGACGTCGTGGCCGCGGCGCATCGCCTGCTGCCCGAGCCGCGGACCGCCCGAGGCTCCGGCGACGACCGGGCCCCGGCCGGCGACCCGGCGACCGCATCCCCCCGCGCCCTGGAGGATCCCGCCGCGCAGGCCCGCTGGACGGACGCGGTCTCCGCCGGCATCGAGGAGATCCGGGCCGGCGGCGTCGACAAGCTCGTGCTCGCCCGCGCGGTCCCCGTCGCGGCCCCGGAGGGCGCGAGGCTGGACCTGCCCCGTGCGCTGCGCCGCCTGGCCCACGACTACGAGCGCTGCTGGACGTACAGCGTCAACGTGCAGGACGACCGCGACCCCGCGGCGGGGCGGCTCTTCGGCGCCACCCCCGAGCGCCTCGTCCGGGTCCTGGACGGGGCGGTGCACGCCCGCGTGCTGGCCGGGACCGTGCCCCGCACCTCGTCGGGCCCCGCGACCGAGGCGGAGCGGGCCTGGGCCCGCGGGCGGCTCATGGACGATCCCAAGCAGCGCTCCGAGCACGAGTTCGCCATCGGCTCGTTCCTGGACGGGATCGCCGCGTACACGGATGCCGTCCGCTCGCCCTCGCAGCCCTATCTGCTCGAGCTGCCGAACGTGTGGCACCTGGCCTCGGACGTGACCTGCGATCTGCGCCGCGGTCCCGACGGCACCGTGCCCTCGGCCCTCGAGCTCGTGGAGGCCGTGCACCCGACGGCCGCCGTGTGCGGGACGCCGACCACCGCGGCTGCCGATGCGATCGCCCGCCTCGAGGGCCTGGACCGCGGCCTGTACGCGGGGCCCGTCGGGTGGGTGGACGCCCGCCGCAACGGCGACTTCGGCATCGCGCTGCGCGGCGGCGTCCAGGACGACGAGGCCACCGCCCGGGTCTTCGCCGGATGCGGCATCGTGAGCGCCTCGGACCCCGCGGAGGAGCTGGCCGAGACCCGGGCCAAGCTGCGCCCCGTCCTCGGGGCCCTCGGGGCCTCCTGAGGAGGCCGGACAGGCCGGGTCGAGCCGCCCGGGACGTGCCGGGACATGCCCGACCCACGGCATAACGTGACCCCAGCGGAATAATCGGCGGTCATTAATATTTTTAGAATCATTGTCGACACCTGGTGATTTCCCAGGCATTCCCCTCATATGAACCAGGTCACACCCCTGGCACCATCGTGTCACCCCGACGGGACCGCGTCCCGTCGGCACCCGGGCGGCCGTGCATCCCACCTGCCGCCCCGATACGACGGAGAGACCAGGGAGCCATGTCCACGACCCACACCCTCGCCACGGAGAACCGTGCCCTCGAGATGAAGACCGCCGTCTGGGTGGCCGCCATCGCCTCGACCGCGCTGATCTTCGACGGCTACGACCTCGTGGTGTACGGCACCGTGATGCCGACGCTCATGAACGACCCCTCCCAGATCGGCCAGCTGACCCCCGGCTCCGCCGGCGTCCTGGGCTCCCTCGCGCTGATCGGCGTGCTGCTGGGCTCCTTCGCCTCCGGCTTCATCGGCGACCGCCTGGGCCGCAAGAAGATGCTGATGATCGGCATCGCCTGGTTCTCGATCGGCATGGCGATCACCGCCCTGACCGGCACGGTCTTCGCCTTCGGGCTCATGCGCTTCATCACCGGCCTGGGCCTCGGGCTGGTCATCGCCACGGCGGGCCCGATCATGGCGGAGTTCGCTCCCAAGGACCGGCGCGGCGTGTTCAACGCCGTCGTCTACTCGGGCGTGCCCGCCGGCGGCATGTTCGCCTCCCTGTGCGGCATCTTCCTGGGCGAGCACATCGGCTGGCGGGGACTGTTCCTGATCGGCGCGACCCCGATCCTCTTCCTCCTCCCGCTGGCCGCGGCCAAGCTCCCCGAGTCCCCGCGCTGGCTGCTGGCCCGCGGCCACGAGCAGCGCGCGATCGAGATCGCCAACCGGACCGGCGTGCCCCTCCAGGAGGAGCTCATGGTCTCCCGCGCGGCGGCCGCTCCGGCCCGCACCGGCTACTCCACGCTGCTGACCAAGGAGTTCGGCCTGGCCACCCTGCTGATGGCCCTGATGTCCTTCGCCGGCCTGTTCCTGACCTACGGCATGAACACCTGGCTGCCGCGCATCATGGAGTCCTACGGCTACGGGGACCTCAAGCTGTGGTTCCCGTTCGTGCTCAACGGCGCCGCCGTGGTCGGCGGCATGATCGCCGCGAGCGCCGCGGATCGGCTGGGCAAGCCGCAGAACGTCATCGCCACGACCTTCGCCCTGGCCGCGATCTCCCTGGTGCTGGTGACCTTCCACTTCCCGCTGCCGCTGCTGTTCCTGTTCATCGCCGTGGCCGGCGTCGGCATCCTGGGCACCCAGGTCCTCGTCTACGGCTTCCAGGCCAACTACTACACGTCGAACGCCCGTGCCGCGGGTGTGGCGATGTGCGCCACGATCGGCCGCGCCGGCGGCGTCTTCGGGCCCATGGTCATCGGCTGGCTCGTGGCGGCGGGCCTGGGCGCCTCGCAGCAGTTCTACGTGTTCGCCGTGGTCGCCCTCCTCGGCGGCGTCGTCACCGTCCTGGTGCCGCGCAAGCACAACACCTACCTGATCGAGCGCCGCCTGCTCATCGACGGCGATGCCGACCAGGAGGAGGTCGAGGCCGCCCGCGCCGCCGCGGCCGAGTCCCCGATCGGGCAGGGCGACGCCCGAACCTCCGAGACCGGGCCCCGGCACAGCGCCTGACCCCTCGCACGATCCCGGGACGCACCCCGCAGGGAGCTCATCCGCGCACGGCGCGGGTGAGCTCCCTGCTCATGGCGCGCAGCCCGGTCCGCGTCGCCGACACGACCACCGCGCTGAGCCCCGGCTCGGGGTGCCGCAGGGCCTCCGCCAGCTCCAGGGGCGTGCGCACCGAGACCGCCGGGACGCCGTAGCCGGCGCACAGAGCGGAGATGTCCGCGGTCGGGGGCGTGCCGAAGAACCGCTCCACGGGATCCCGGTAGGCCGCGGACTCCCCCAGGGCCCCGTGCTCCAGGGTCGAGAAGATGCCTCCGCCCCGATCGTCCAGCACCACGAGCTGCAGCTCGGGGCGGCGCTCGGCGCGCAGCCCCAGCAGGGAGCCCGCGTCGTGCAGCAGCGTGAGGTCCCCCACGAGGGCGCGCACCGGCCTCCCCGTCGCCAGGGCCGCGCCGGAAGCGGTGGCCAGGAGCCCGTCGATCCCGGCGAGGCCGCGATTGGCCAGCACATCGACGCCCTCGGCCGGATCGGGGTCGGGGTCGCCCAGCAGGTCCAGGTCCCGGATGGGGTTCGACGAGCCCATCACGAGCAGACGCCCGTCGCTGCGGCACGCGGCCCACACGGCCCGGGCCGCGAGCGGCCCGGGGAGGCCGTCCGGATGCCGCGCGGCCTCCCGCTCGAGGGCCTCCGCGGCCCGGCGGGCTCCGTCGGAGCCGGCCGCGCGCCAGGCCTCGGTCCACTCCTGCGGAGCCCGCCCCGCGAAGGCCGCGGCCTCGGCCGCATCCGCGAGCTCCCGCTCGGGGCGCCGCCCCTCCTCGAACCACGGCACCGGACGCGGCCGCCATGCCGCGACCTCGACTCCCGGCCGCTTGAGCAGCGCCGCCACCGGACGGGACAGCGTGGGCCGGCCGACGAGCAGCACGCGCTCGATCCGCTGCCCGAGCGGCGTCTCGAGCAGGAGGCGGTACGGCCCCACGGCCGTCGGCCCGCGCCGGGCCTGGGAGGAGGGCTCCGCGAGCAGCGGAAGGCCCAGCGCCGCGGCCAGCTGGGCGGCCCCGGTCCCCGCTCCGTCGCCGGCCACGACCACGCTGCGGCGCGGCTCGACGATCCGGGCGAGCGGCTCCAGCTCGTCGTCGCGCAGCGCCGGGATCTCGACCGGCAGGCCGAGGGGAGGCTCCTCGGGCGCGGACTCGCGCACCGGGCCCTCCTGCCCCACCGCGGGGGCGGACCCCTGCGCAGCCGCCCGATCGGCCTCGTCCTGGTCGGCGGCGTCCGCAGGAGGCTCGGGCGGCTCGGGCTGCAGGGGGTCGCGCAGGGCGACGTTCAGGTGCACGGGCCCGGGCAGCGACTCCCCTCCCGCCTGCCCCCCGAGCGCCGCCAGGGCGGGCTCGAGCCGGCGCATGACCTCCCGGCGCAGGGCCTCGGGCTCCAGGCCCCGGTCCTCGACCACGAGATCGAGCTGCGCGCGCACGAACCCGGCGAAGATCCCGGGCTGGACGGTGGTCTGATTGGCACCGGTGCCGCGCAGCTCGGGCGGCCGGTCGGCCGTGATCGCCACGAGCGGCACCCCCGCGTGGTGGGCCTCCATGACGGCGGGCAGCAGGTTCCCGGCCGCGGTGCCCGAGGTCGTGACGACCGCGCTGGGCCGTCCCGTGGCCCGGGCCGCCCCCAGGGCGTGGAAGGCGCCCGAGCGCTCGTCCAGGCGCACGTGGACGCCCAGGGTTCGGCCGTCGCGCGCGGCGGCCTCGTAGGCGAAGGGGGCGGAGCGGGAGCCGGGGCACACGAAGAGCTCGCGCAGCCCGCGCTGCTCGAGCGCATCCAGGACGACGGCGGCGGTCAGCAGAGCATCGGAGGTCACCCGGTCACCCTACTGACCGACCGGGCCCGGCCGCCGCGTGGCCGCCGAGTCGGCCTCGCCCCCCATGCGGCCGGCGACGAGCCGCCCCGGCCGGGCACGGACAACGGAGGGCGCCCCGCCGCGCCGCCTCGGGGACGGTGCGGCGGGGCGCCGGACAGCATGCGATCAGCGCCGCAGCGGCGCGATCGGCGGCGCGTCAGTCGGTGTAGGAGCGACGGGCGCGGCGGGCCTTGTCCCGCAGGTCCTTGGTGGACCGGCCCTTGTAGCCCGACTGCTCGATGCCGCGAGCGGACTTCCGCTCGCGCGCCAGCTCCTTGCCGCGGCCGAACTGGCCCTTGCCCTTGCCGGTCGAGAAGACCTGCACGACCGCCGGACGGGACAGGGCGAACTTGCCCTCGCCCTGCTGGGTCGGCAGCACGTAGTCCGGGAAGTAGGACCGCGGCTGCTCGAAGGTGCCGTCCTCGCCCGGGTGCTGGACGGCGACGTAGGCCATCTGCTCCTTGTCGTGGATGACCGGTCCGCAGGTCTCGGCGTCCTGCGGGACGGCCAGGAACTGCTCGACCAGACCGCGCTCGGAGCCCTCCAGGCCCACGCGGAACAGGCCGTCGTTGTAGCCGATCGTGCCGGGGGCGCCGTCGGTGGAGATCCACAGGTGGCCCTCCGAGTCGAAGGCCACGTTGTCCGGGCAGGAGATCGGCGAGACCCGATCCGCGGGGAAGCCCGCGAAGTAGGTCGAGGAGTTGGTCGAGGGATCGCCGCAGACCAGAAGGATCGACCAGCTGAAGGTCGTGCCCGCGGAGTTCGCGGTGTCCTCGGTCAGCTCGATGACGTGGCCGTCGCGGTTGTTGGAGCGGGGGTTGGCCTCGTCGGCCCCGGCCTTGCCCGGCATGCCGCGCTCGGTGTTGTTGGTGCACGCGACGTACACCTTGCCGGTGTGCGGGTTCGGCTCGACGTCCTCGGGGCGGTCCATCTTGGTCGCGCCGACCTTGTCGCCGGCCAGGCGGGTGAAGACCAGGACCTCCTCGACGGACATGCCCTCGACCTTCGACGTCCCGCCGACGACCAGGGGCAGCCACTCGCCCTTGCCGTCGAACGCGCCGTCGGCCGGGACCTTGCCCGAGCCGTCGATCTCCTTCTCGGAGTCGCCGGTGAACTTCGCGACGTACAGGTCGCCCTCGGACAGCAGCGTCATGTTGTGGCGGCGGTCGCCCTGCTTGTACTTCTTCGCGGAGACGAACTTGTACAGGTAGTCGAAGCGCTGGTCGTCGCCGGAGTAGGCCACGACCGTGCCGTCGGCGGCCACGTGGACGTTGGCGCCCTCGTGCTTGAAGCGGCCCATCGAGGTGTGCTTGACCGGCGTGGAGGACGGATCGGACGGGTCGATCTCCACGATCCAGCCGAAGCGGTTGATCTCGTTCTCGTAGCCGTCGTTGTTGCCGTCCCAGCGGGGGTCCACGAGATCCCAGCGGCGCGAGGTCGGCTCGGTGCCGATGCCGTAGCGCTTCGCCTCGGGGGAGGGAGCGGCGGTGAGGACGTTGTTGATGTTCTCCTCGCCGGAGAGCACGGTGCCCCATGGGGTCACGCCGCCGGCGCAGTTGTTCTGCGTGCCCAGCACGAGCTTGCCCGTGGGGTCCGCGACGGTCTTGAGCAGGTCCGAGCCGGCGGCGGGGCCGTCGACGGCGAACGGCGTGTCGGCCGTGATGCGGCGGTTGCGGCGCCCGCCCACGACGTAGGTCCAGGGCTGGCCCGGTGCGCTGCGCTCGATCTCGACGACGGCCATGCCGTGGGCGGCGATGCCGACGGCGGCGGTGCGCGCGAGGTCGTTCTCGCGCTGGTCCGCCGGGAACATGGTGTTCTCGTTGGTGTACTCGTGATTGCACACGAGGACGCCGGTGCGGCCGCCGCGGTCCGGCATGATGTCGAGGTAGTCGTTGTTGAAGCCGAACTGCCGCTTCTGCGCCTCGTAGGTCTGGTTCTGCGGGTCGAACTGCGGCGAGTCCGCGAACAGCGGATCGCCCCAGCGGATGATCGGCGACCAGTCGAAGCCCTCGGGCACGGTGACGTCGTCGACCGCGGCGTCGACCGGCGCGATCGGCGCGAAGTCCATCCGGCCGCCGCGCTCGCCCCAGTAGGCGAACGTCGCCTCGGCGCGGGTCCCGGTGGCGACGACGCCGACCGACACCGCAGCCGCGGCCCCCAGGCCCAGGGCCGAGCGGCGGGACAGGGCGGTCGAGGCGACCTCGCGGAACGAGACGTTGTCGGACTGGTTGCAGTCGGGCGAGGCGCAGGCCGAGCCGCACTTCAGCGCGCAGGTCAGCGGGCTGCGCTTCCCGTTGGTGTGGCCCAGCATGGGCAGGAGCTGATGACGCATGATTCCCCTCTCATGGTCCCCGCCCGTCACAGGCGGGGCTGTCCTTCGACTGCCCCAGGTAACGCGCTCCATGTGAGGGGACGGGTGCGCGCGGGGGAACGCCGGATGAACAGGCCGCCGACGCGGGGAAAAGAGCAGATGAGCCTGCCCGAATGCCGGCGGAGGGCATTCCGATCAGGGGCGATGCACTTGTGCATCGGAGATGCCTGCCGTGCAGCCGGGCCGCGCGGCGCAGCCACCAGCGCTCGCGCTCCGGGTCCGCCCGGCGGCTGCGCAGCAGCTCCGGATCGACCTCGAGGTCCTCGACGGGCAGCTCCCCGCCCCGCGGCACGAGCGGCCTGCGGGAGACGTCGGCCCCCAGCAGGGCTCCCGTGCCCAGCCCGCACGCGTACGGCAGCTCGGGCAGCGCCGCCGCCAGGGCGACCCCCGCGCGCAGCCCGACGCTCGTGTCGAGGGCCGAGCTCACGACGGCGGGCAGACCGGCCTGCTCGACCACCGCCAGCGCCCGGCGGACGCCGCCCAGCGGGGCCGCCTTGACCACGACCAGATCCGCTGCCTCCGCCCGGGCCACGGCCAGGGGGTCCTCGGCCTTGCGCACCGACTCGTCGGCTGCGATGGGCAGCGGCTCCCCCCGCTCGCGCAGACCCGCTCGCACCGCGGCCAGGCCCTCGATCCCCGGACTCGGCTGCTCCGCGTACTCGAGCCCGTGGCGCGACAGCCTCGCCAGCGCCTCGACCGCCCGCTCGGGAGCCCACCCGGCGTTGGCATCCACCCGCAGCGCCGCGTCGGGCAGCGCCGCGCGGGCGGCGGCCACGCGGGCGTCGTCGTCGGCCAGGGTCTGCCCCTTCTCGGCGACCTTGATCTTCACCGCGCGGATGCCGTCGCCGTAGCGGGCCAGCACGCGCGGCACCTCCTCGGCGGGCACGGCCGGCAGCGTGGCGTTGACGGGGACGCTGCGCCGCCGCGGGGCCGGCAGCCCCGTCCAGCCGGCCTCCAGGGCGGCTCGCCACCACGCCAGCGACTCGGCGTCGTCGTACTCGGGGAAGGCGCCGAACTCCGCCCATCCGCGGGGGCCGCGCATCAGCAGAGCCTCCCTGCGCTCGAGGCCGCGGAACCGCGCGGTCATGGGCAGGTCCACGACGACGGCCTCGGCCAGCACCTCCTCGAGCGAGGGCAGCGGGCGCGGGAGATCGCTGAAGGCCAGGGGCGGGGCGTTCGAGGGCATGCCCCCACCCTAGATCCGCCCGCTGCGCCCCTCCGCCCTCGTCAGCCGGCGCCCAGTCAGCGGCGGGGGACCTCCCAGCCAGGGCCCCCGGACTGCGGGAATCCGAGGTCCCGTCCCAGGATCCGCGAAGGCTCCGGTGACACACTGAGGCCTTCCGAGGCCGCCGGCCGCGCATCCGCGGCCGGCGGCAGAGTCGATCAGGGGACCACGAGCGTGACGTACATTCCGGCCGAGGACGATCCGCAGCGGGGGCGCGGCGAGGCCGTCTCCTCCGCGGGACGCCCTCACCGCCCGCGCGACGAGCGGCGCGGCTCCTCCGCGACGCGGGTCCTGCCCGTCGCGGACGCAGCCCGGCTGCCGCAGCACGGGGCCGCAGACGACGGGCGCCCCGCCTGGGCGCCGCAGCCGGAGCGCCGCGGCTCGCACGTCGAGCCCATGGGCCCGGCGCAGCACGCGCCGCTGCGGCCCCGGCCGAGCGGGCCGGCGCGGGGCCTCGACGCCCGCTCGAGCTACCCCGGCCAGGCCGTCTACCACTACGGCGGCGGGTCCCGGCCGGAGCGTCGCCGCGATCTGAGCCTCGGCATCGCCGTCGCGCACCTGATCCGCGCGGGTCTGCTCTTCGCCCTGGCCGCGCTGCTGTCCTGGGCCGCGCTGCGGACCGTGAGCGGGCAGTGGGTGGACGAGGCCGCCCTGCAGCAGGCCGCAGCCGTCCACGACCGGCTCCCGGGCTCGGCGACCGGCCTGCTCGGCTCGGCGACCCTGCTCACGTGCCTGGCGGCGGGCGTCGTCGCCGTCGCCCTGGCCGCCGCGCACCGCCGCTGGGTCCCCCTGGTCGTGGCCCTGTGCACGGCGGTCCCCGCGCTGCTGAGCGTGCAGGTCCTCAAGCACGGCCTGCTCGACAAGACCGCCTACGGCATCCAGGATGCCGCCCAGAACTCGCTGCCCTCGGGGCACACGGCCGCTGCGGCGGCGGCCGCGGCCGTCGTCGTGATGGTGGCCCCGGCCCGCACCCGGAAGCTCTGGGCGCTGCTGGGGACCCTGGCCGTCACCGCCGCCGGGGTCGGCACCGTCATCAACGGGTGGCACCGCCCCACGGATGCCGCGGTCTCCGTGCTCATCGTGGCCGGCTGGTTCGTGCTCGGCTCGCTGCTGCTGCGCGCCCTCGTGCCGGCCGAGCCGTGGGTGCCGCAGCGCGGGCTCACCCTGCTGCTGCTGACCCTGGCCGGGATCGGGCTGACCGCGCTCGCGCTCACCGCGCAGCAGACGGTGCCCGCCCCGGGTCTCGCCCTGGCCTTCGGAGCGCTGGCGGTGCTGACGGTCAGTCTGTTCTCGGCGCACCAGTTGGTGCGCGCGATGCGTCCGCGGCGTCGATGACGGAGAGCCGGTCCAGCAGGATGCGCGAGGCGGCCGCCCCGTAGGGCAGCTGGTACAGCGCGGCGGTGACCGGACCGGCGGCGGAGGCCTGGCCGGGCCGCTCCGGGACCGGCGGCGACTCCAGGCGCCGGATCGCCGAGGCCATGGTCGCGGCCATCTCGCGCACCGCCGGTCGGGTGACCGGCGACCCGTGGCCGGGGACGATCACCGCGTAGCGCTCCAGATCGGCGAGCTGCTCGAGCGCCCGCACCCACTCCCGGGGATAGGAGTCGTCGAAGGCGGGATCCGCGCCCTGCTCCACGACGTCGCCGGCGAAGAGGACCTCGTCCACTCCGGCGAGGACGTCGTTGTCGGTGTGGGCCCGGCCCATCGAGAAGACCACGACCTGCCGCCCGCCGAGGTCGATCCGGCTCAGGGCGGGGCGCAGCCCCGTGCCCGGCAGATGCCGCTGGGGCACCACGAGCCGGGTTCCCAGGCCCTTGCCCTCGCCCATCTCGGGCTCCAGCACGCCCACGAACGAGCGCTGGTAGTCGCCGTGGGCCCCGATCGCCGCGGCCGCGTCCCGGTGGGACCAGAACTCGGTCACGCCCGCGCGCTCGAACACCGCATTGCCCATGAAGTGGTCGTAGTGGGCGTGGGTGTTCAGCACGATCAGCGGCAGGTCCGTCACGGAGCGCACGGCCTCCAGGATCTCCTGGCCCTGGCGCGGCCCCGCGCCCGTGTCGATCACGAGAGCGCGCGAGGAGCCCACGACCAGGCCGGAGTTCAGGCGCCAGTTCTCCGTGGTGATGACGTGGACGTCGTCGCCGACTTCGCTCAGGGTGCTCACGGGCCCAGGGTACGGGCCGGGGCCGGCCGTGGCCTACGGTGGTCGCCATGGTGGACCTCGCAGCCGGGCGCTACGCCCCCTCCCCCTCGGGCGATCTGCATCTGGGCAACCTGCGCACGGCCGTGCTGGCCTGGGCCTTCGCCCGCTCGGAGGGGCGGCGCTTCGTGGTGCGCATCGAGGACCTCGACCGGGTCCGGGAGGGCGCGGCGCGGCGCCAGCTCGACGATCTCGCGGCGGTGGGCCTCGACTGGGAGCACCCCGAGCTCGTGCAGTCCGGGCGCATCCCGGCGCATCTGGAGGCGGTGCGCGAGCTGCAGGAGCGCGGCCTGGTCTACGAGTGCTTCTGCACGCGCCGGGAGATCCGCCAGGAGATCGCATCGGCCGGCGGCGCGCCCCACGGGGCGCCGGGCGCCTACCCCGGCACGTGCCGGCACCTCACCGAGCGGCAGAGGGCCCGACAGCGCGAGCAGCGGCCCGCCGCGCTGAGGCTGCGCGCCCAGGCGGGCTCGGCGACCGTGCACGACCGCCTGCTGGGCGAGCACACGGGCGCCGTCGACGACTTCGTGCTGGTCCGCGGCGACGGCCGTCCCGCCTACAACCTGGCCGTGGTCGTCGACGACGCCCATCAGGGCGTGGACCAGGTGGTCCGCGGCGACGACCTCCTCTCCTCCGCCCCGCGGCAGGCCCACCTGGCCGGCCTGCTCGGTCTGCCCGAGCCCGAGTGGATCCACGTGCCGCTCGTGCTGAACCCGGACGGGGACCGGCTGGCCAAGCGCGACGGCGCGGTGAGCCTGGCCGATCTCGGCTGGCTCGGGATCGGCCCGGGCGAGGCCATGGGCCTGATCGGGGCCTCCCTGGGCCTCGGCGAGGGCATCCGCTCGGCCGCCGAGGTCCTGGAGCGCTTCGACGAGGTCCGGCTCGATCAGGGGCCCTGGGTCTTCGATCCCCCGCAGCGAGCCGGGGACTCGGACTGAGCGCGCGGACCGGGCGCCTGTGCGTCGCCCCGGTGCGACCTGCACGGAACCTGTCAAGCGCGTCATCCGCCCAGGTCGCGGCGGAGGTTCGAGAGTGTTTCATGCCACTTCCGGGGCACCCTCCCGTACTGTTGGCTCGTTTGCCCGCGCATCGATCGCCCTGAGGGGTGCTCGCCCGCGGGCCGGGCCGTGCGCAGCGCGACCCGACGAGATGTCAGCACCACCGCCGGGACCGGGCGCCGGTCCCGCTTCCTGCCTCCCTCGACCACGACCACGACCCGGGCTGGGCGATCGCCGCGGCCCGGACCGAGAGGAACCCCATGATCGAATCAGGTTCGGGCTTCTGGTGGATGATGGCCGCCATCGCCCTGTACTTCTTGGCGATGATCGGCATCGGCCTCTGGGCGTCCGCGCGCACCAACGACAAGGACGACTACATGATCGGCGGGCGCGACCTGCCCGCCCCCGTCGCCGCGCTGTCCGCCGGCGCCTCCGACATGTCGGGCTGGCTGCTCATGGGCCTGCCCGGCGCCCTCTACATCGGCGGCATGGCCCAGGCCTGGATCGCCATCGGCCTGACCCTGGGCGCATGGGTGAACTGGAAGATCGTCGCCCCGCGCCTGCGCCTGTTCACCGAGCAGTACGGCAATGCGATCACCCTGCCGTCGTTCTTCGGCAACCGCCTCGTGCGCGGCGGCCGGATGCTGCGCGTGGTCTCCGGGCTCGTCATCCTCATCTTCTTCACGTTCTACATCTCCTCCGGCATGGTCGCCGGCGGCAACTTCGCCGCCGCGGCGTTCGGGGCGGCCCTCGAGGACAGCTTCGGCTGGTCGAACAGCCAGACGTACCTGATCGGCATGCTCATCATCGCGGGCGTGACGATCCTCTACACCCTGGTCGGAGGCTTCCTGGGCGCCAGCTTCACCGACTTCGTCCAGGGCACGCTGATGTTCCTGGCGCTGCTCGCGGTGCCCCTCGTGACGCTGTTCATCGCCGGCGGGCCGTCGAACATCGTCCAGAGCGTGTCCGAGGTCAAGCCCGGCGCCTGGAACCTCTTCGACATCGGCGCGGCCGGCGGTCTCATCGGCGTCATCTCCCTGTTCGCGTGGTTCCTCGGCTACTTCGGCCAGCCGCACATCCTCGTGCGCTTCATGGCCCTGCGCAGCCACCACGAGGCCGTCGCCGGCCGCCGCTGGAACATCGTCTGGATGGCCCTGTGCGTCATCGGCGCGATCCTCACCGCGCTGTTCGCCCTGCCCCTGGTGGACCGCGGGCGGCTGAGCCTGACCAATTCCGAGACGGCCGAGACGGTGTTCCTGGACGCGGCCATCGGCCTGTTCCCGGCGTTCCTGGCCGGGCTCGTGCTGGCCGCCGTGCTCGCGGCGATCATGTCCACGCTGTCCTCCCAGCTCGTGGTCACCGCCTCGGCCTTCGTCGAGGACCTCATGCTGCTCATCCGGCGGCGCCCCCTGACCGGCAGCTCGTCGCTGTGGGTCTCCCGGGCCGCCGTGTTCGTCGTGGCGCTCGTCGCCGCGCTGATGGCGCTGAACCCGTCCGAGTCGATCCTCGCCCTCGTGGGCTTCGCGTGGGCCGGCTTCGGCGCCGCGTTCGGCCCGATCGTGCTGCTGTCGCTGTACTGGAAGAAGCTCACGGGCTACGGCGCCACGGCGGCCATGGTCGTCGGCGCGGCCGTCGTGCTGATCTGGCCCTCGACCCCCTGGGCGGATCTCTACGAGATCATCCCGGGCTTCCTGGCCGCCCTGATCGTGGCCGTGGTGGTCTCGCTGGCCACCTACCGCAGCGAGCCGGGGATCGACGACCACTTCGACGCCGCCGTGGCCCGCTCCCGCGAGGGGCTGCCGGAGGACGACTCCGCCCTGTCGCAGCCGCGGCCGGCCGGCGCCCCCTCGGCCGGGACCGCGGCCCCGCAGTCCGCGGCACAGGGCTCCGCCCCGGCCGGCGGCTCGACGGCCCGCGGCTCGACGGCTCACGGCTCCGCCGACGCGGCTCCGTGGACGCAGCGCGACTGATCCGCGCAGCCTGAGCTGAGCGCGCGAGGGGCCCGGGGCGGCATCGGCCGCCCCGGGCCCCTCCGCGTCCGCCCGCTCCACCGGGCGGCGGCGCTCACCCGCGGCGTCGGGTCCTCGCCGTCGCCTGGGCGCTCCAGGGGTCCTCGGGCCACGGGTGCTTCGGGTAGCGGCCGCGCATCTCGGCGCGGACCTCGCGGTACGGCCCGGACCAGAACGAGGCCAGGTCCGCGGTGATGGCCAGCTCCCGCCCGGCCGGCGAGAGCAGGTGGAAGAGCACGGGCAGGCGCCCGTCGAGCAGCCGCGGCGATTCCGCCAGCCCGAAGCACTCCTGGAGCTTCACCCGCACGATCGGCTGCGGGACCTGACCGCGCCCGCCGCCGGCGTGCTCCTCCGCATCGCTGAGCGCGACCTCGGGCTGCTCCCACCGCTGCGGCCAGATCAGCCGGTGCGAGGCCCCGGAGGGCACCGTCAGGCGCTGCGGGGCGAGCTCGTCGAGACGAGAGGCCTCCGGCCAGGGCAGCAGGCGGCGCAGGGCGGAGGCCGTGTCGATCGAGCGCACCGAGGCCCCGCGGGCCAGGGCGTCGAGCTCGGGCCCGAGCCACACCTGCGCCCGGCCCGCCAGGGACTCGTCGTCCATGGCGGGCCAGGGCGCCCCGAGGTGCCGGTGGCAGGCCGCCAGACGGGCGCGCAGCTGCGCGGCCGGATCGGGCCACGCGAGCAGCTCGAGTCCCTGCTCCTCGAGGGCGCGCCGGATCGCGGGGGCCGCCTGCTGGGGCGAGGGACGAGCCGGCGTCGCGCTGAGCTCGATCGCCCCGATCGATTCCACGTCGCGCGCCCTGGCCCGGCCGTCGACGAAGCGCACCGACAGCTCCCGCCGATGCAGCGAGCCGGCCGCCTGCTCCGCCGTCTCCCGCTCCAGGCCCGCGGCCGAGCGGATGAGTGCGCCTGTCCCGGCCGCGGCGGCGGCCTGCGAGCGGGTGATGTCGGCGACCGCGAGCCACTGCTCGTGCGCCAGCGGCGACCCGGCCGGCAGCCCCGCACGGGTCCCCGAGGCCAGCAGCCACTGCTCCCCCGCCCGGTCCATCCGGCGGGCGATCCGGTCCGGGAAGGCCAGTCCCACGACGAGTCCCGCCTCGTCGCGCGCCGAGCCGATGCCGGGCTCCGGCCGCTCCGTGTCGGCTGGGGCGCGGGACGCCCCGCCGCGCTCGGAGTCGTCGGCGCCGTGGTCGCCGCCGGGGGCCCCGGCCAGCGAGCGCAGCCGTCGCGCCTCGGCCCTCCAGCGCCCGGCCGCCGGGTGGTCGCCGCGGCGCAGCCGGGACAGCAGGCGGACGAGATCGCCGTCGGGGGTGCGGATGTCGTCGGAGGCGGCGGCCACGACGTCGGCCGCGGACCGCGCGCCCGCCAGCGCCGCCCCGTCGAGCAGGGCCCTGCCCCAGCGCGGGTCGACGGGCAGCCCCGCCAGTCGCCGCCCCGTGCCCGTGGGGCGCAGCTCGTCGTCGAGGGCCTCGAGCGAGCGCAGCGTGCGATGCGCATCCGCCAGGGCCCGCGGGGCGGGCGGGTCCAGCAGGCTCATGCCCTCCCCGCCCGGCGTCCCCCAGCACGCCAGGACGAGGGCCGCCGACGTGAGGTCGGCGGTGCGGATCTCCGGGACCGAGCGCTCGGGCATCGCGGCCCACGTGGACTCGTCGTAGCAGCGCACGACCGTGCCCGGGCCCGTGCGCGCCGCGCGGCCGGCGCGCTGGCGCCCCGAGGCGCGGGAAGCGGAGACCGTGACGAGGCCCGACATCCGCCGCACGGCATCGCGGCGCGGCTCGCGGGAGAGCCCGGCGTCGACGACCAGCCGGACCCCGGGCACGGTGAGCGAGGACTCGGCCAGCGCGGTCGAGACCACGATGCGCGGCCCGTCCTCGGGCCCCCGGCCGGCGACGGCCCGGTCCTGCTCGGCGGCCGGGATCCTGCCGTGCAGCTCGAGGACCTCGGCCCGGGAGCTCTCCCGCAGGCGAGCGGCCACGTGGGCGACCTCCCCGGCGCCGGGCAGGAAGACCAGGGCGTCCAGCTCGGGATCCTGCGCCAGCCCGAGCCGATGCTCCTGCTCCGCGGTGCGCGCCACGTGGTCCAGGAACTCCCGGGACACGCCGCGCTCGTCGAGCCGGTGCCCGCGCCCGGGGGCCCAGCGGACCTCGAGGGGGTGCTCGACCGCCCGGCTGTCCACGATCGGCACGTCGGGCAGCCCCAGGGACTGCTCGATCAGCCCCGCGAACGACCCGGCGTCGAGGGTCGCCGACATGGCGATCAGGGCCACGTCCTCGCGCAGCTGGCGCAGCTCCAGGAGCATCCCCAGGAGCAGGTCGGTCTCCAGGCCGCGCTCGTGCACCTCGTCGAGCACGACGGCCGCCGTCCCGGGCAGCTCCGGATCCCGCAGCAGGCGCCCGACCAGCACGCCCGGGGTCACGAACTCCACCGCGGTGGCGCGGCCCGTCTCGCGCTCGCCGCGCACCGTCAGGCCGCTGAGCTCCCCCAGCCGGGTGCCGCTCAGGTGCGCCAGGCGCCGAGCCGCTGCCCGCGCCGCCACCCGGCGGGGCTGCACGACGACGATCCGGCGGTCCGGTCCCGCGTCGAGCGTCTGCGCGGCGGCAGGCGGGGCCAGGGTGGTCTTGCCCGTGCCGGGCGGCGCCTGCACGACCGCGATCCCGGGGCCGCGCAGAGCCTCCTGCAGCCGGGGCACGGCCTCGGCGAAGGGCAGGTGCGCCCCGAGGCGCTGCAGGTCGAGATCGGTCATGGGCTCCAGTCTCCCACCCGCATCGGGCGGGCCCGGGCCGGGGCGGTCGATGCGGGCGGCTCGTAGACTGCCCCGTGTGAACGACTCCTCCGCATCCCAGCTCCCCCCGCAGGTCTCCGAGATCTTCGACCCGGTGCAGTGGCGCACCGTCGAGGGCTTCGAGGACCTCGTCGACATCACCTACCACCGCGGCGTGAGCCGCGGCGAGGACGGCTCGATCGAGCGCGATCTGCCGTGGGTCCGGGTGGCCTTCGACCGCCCGGAGGTCCGCAACGCCTTCCGCCCCGGGACCGTCGACGAGCTCTACCGCGTGCTGGACCACGCGCGGATGAGCTCGGACGTCGGGGCCGTCGTCCTGACCGGCAACGGCCCCTCGGCCAAGGACGGCGGCTGGGCCTTCTGCTCGGGCGGCGACCAGCGCATCCGCGGGCGCGACGGCTACCGGTACGCCCAGGGCGAGACCGCCGAGTCGGTGGATCCGGCCCGCGCGGGCAGGCTGCACATCCTGGAGGTCCAGCGCCTCATCCGCACCATGCCCAAGCCGGTGATCGCCGCGGTCTCCGGCTGGGCCGCCGGCGGCGGGCACTCGCTGCACGTCGTGTGCGATCTGACCCTCGCCTCCGCCGAGCACGGCATGTTCAAGCAGACGGACGCCACCGTGGGCTCGTTCGACGCCGGCTACGGCTCCGCGCTGCTGGCGCGGCAGGTGGGGCAGAAGAACGCCCGGGAGATCTTCTTCCTGGCCAGGGAGCACACCGCCGAGGACATGCATCGCAGGGGGGCGGTCAACGAGGTCGTGCCCCACGCCGAGCTCGAGGCCACCGCGATCGAGTGGTGCCGCATGATCTGCGCACAGTCGCCCCAGGCGATCCGCATGCTCAAGTACGCGTTCAACCTGCCCGACGACGGCATGGTCGGCCAGCAGGTCTTCGCCGGAGAGGCGACGCGCCTGGCCTACATGACCGATGAGGCGGTCGAGGGACGCGACGCCTTCCTGGGCAAGCGGGATCCGGACTGGTCCGCGTTCCCGTACCACTTCTGATGCCGACGCCGCCCCCGGATGACGCGCGCGGCGCCGCCCTGCCCGGGAGCCCGGCTCCTGCGCCGCGCTCGGCCCGGCTGCCCGACGACGTCCTGGTCCTGGACGGGCCCGGCTCGGCGGCCGAGCCGGGCGGTCCCGCCGGTCTGCTGGAGCGCCTCGAGGGGGTGCTCTCGCGCCCGGGCCCGGCCGTCGTCGTGTCGACCTCGGGCTCGACCGGGCGCCCCAAGCGCACGGTGCTCACCTCGGAGTCGCTGCGGGCCTCGGGCGAGGCCACGGCCGCGCGGACCGGCGGGCACGGGCAGTGGTTGCTGTGCCTGCCCGCCCACTACGTGGCCGGGATCCAGGTGCTGGCCCGCTCCGCCCTGGCCGGCACCCGCCCGGTCGGGATGCCCGAGGGCAGCTTCGACCCGTCCGCGTTCGCGCGTGCGACGGCGGGCCTGGACGGCCCCGTCCGCCACGTCTCCCTCGTGCCGACCCAGTTGGCCCGGCTCGTCGAGGCCGCCGAGGCGCCGGGCGGCCACGAGGTCCGGACCGCCCTCGCCGCGTTCGACGCGGTGCTGCTCGGCGGCTCGGCGGCCTCCGCGCGGCTGCTCGAGCGCGCGCGGCGCCTCGGGGCCCGCGTGGTCACCACGTACGGCATGTCCGAGACCTGCGGCGGCTGCGTCTACGACGGCCGCCCGCTCGACGGGGTCGGGGTCCGGGTGGAGCCCGACGGGCCGCCGGAGGGCGAGCAGGCCCCCGGGCCGGAGGACGCGGCGGGGCGCATCTGGCTCGGCGGCGAGGTCGTCACCCCCGGCTATCTCGACGACGAGGCGCAGACGGCCCGGCACGTGCGCGTGATCGACGGCCGGCGCTGGTATCGCACGGATGACCTCGGGCGCTGGGACGGCTGTCGCCTGAGCGTGTCCGGGCGGGCCGACGACGTCGTCGTCACGGGCGGGATCAAGGTCTCGGCCGGCGTCGTGGCGCAGGAGCTGCTGCGTGATCCGGACGTGCGCGAGGCCGTCGTCCTGGGCTTGCCGGACCCGCGATGGGGCCAGGCGGTCGCCGCCCTCATCGTCCCCGAGCCCGGTCCCGGCGGCGATGCCGACGGCGATCCCGCGGCGGCCGGGGAGCTGACCGAGCGCCTGTCCGCGGCGGTGCGCGAGGCCCTGGGGGCGCCCGCCGTCCCCAAGCACTGGGAGCTCGCGCGGAAGCTGCCCCTGCTGCCCACCGGCAAGCCGGACCGCGCCGCGATCCGCGCGCTGCTCGAGCGCCGCAGGGGCTGAGCCGGCCGCCCCGGCCGCGGGGTCCGAGCCGTCGGCCGCTCATGAAATGATGGGCCGGTTCCCCGCCGTCCCGAGGAGGTCCTGACCGTGGCAACACCCGCCCAGTGGGTCGAGGGCGCGCGCCTGCGCACCCTGCCCATGGCCCTGGCGCCGGTCATCGCCGGCACCGCCGCCGCGCAGTCCCTCTGGGGCGCGGATCTCGTCCGGGCGGTGCTGGCCTTCCTGGTGGCCCTGCTGCTGCAGATCGGCGTCAACTACGCCAACGACTACTCCGACGGGATCAAGGGCACGGACGACGACCGCGTGGGCCCCATGCGCCTGGTCGGCTCAGGCGCGGCCACTGCCCGGGAGGTGCTCGCCGCGGCGCTGACGTGCTTCGGACTGGCCATGCTGGCGGGCCTCGTGCTGATCGCCCTGTCGGGCCAGTGGTGGTTCCTGGTGATCGGCGCCTCGGCCGTGCTCGCGGCGTGGGGCTACACGGGCGGGCCCTGGCCGTACGGCTACCGCGGCTTCGGCGACCTGGCGGTCTTCGTCTACTTCGGGCTCGTGGCCGTGCTCGGCACGACCCTCACCCAGGCCGGGGAGCTGAACCTGGAGGCCTGGATCGCCGCGGTGGCCACCGGCCTGTTCGCGTGCGCCCTGCTGATGGCCAACAACATCCGCGACATCCCGGGCGACCGCGAGGTCGGGAAGCTGACGCTGGCCGTGCGGATCGGCGATCGCTGGGCCCGCGTGGTCTTCGCGGCGGAGATCGGGCTGGCCTTCGCGCTGCACCTGTTCCTGCTGCCGGGCAATCCGTGGTTCCTGCTGGTGCTGCTGGCGGCCCCGCTCGGCGTGCTCGCCTCCCGCACGGTGCTGTGGGCGACCGAGCGCTCGGCGCTGATCCCCGTGCTCAAGCAGTGCGGGATCCTCAACCTCGTGTGGTCGCTGCTGTTCCTGGCCGCGGTGGTGCTGCACCAGGCGGTCTGAGACCCCGGTCGGCGCGTCGGTCAGCCCGTGCGGCGGCCGACCTCCGGTCGAGCGGGACGACGGGTCAGAGCAGCTCTTCGTCGTCCCTGCTGCGGCGGTAGGCCTCGGCCTCGGTGTCCTCCTCAGCCGAGTCGCGCAGCCGGTCGCGGCCCCTCGGCTTCGGGGAGCGGGAGACGGCGCGGTGCAGGTCCTCGCTCGCGGCGATGTGCAGCCGGGGGAAGAACAGGTAGCACACGGCGAAGGCCACGATCACGGCCGCGAGGCCCGAGAAGAGCAGGCCGAGGTCCAGTGCCATGAACAGCACGAACGCGAGGGCGAGGATGGCCAGGCGCAGGGCGGAGTACTTCAGGAAGCTCACCGCGACAGTCTAGGCCCCGCCCCTGGACGTCGGCTCAGGGCGCCGGCTCGGATGGGATCGGCCCTGGGCCGCGGGGATCCCGGGAGACGGGCCAGCGGTCGGTCCAGGCGCCGGGCTCGTCGGCCAGGGCGAGGATGTGCTCGGGGAACCTGCCGCTGAGGACCTCGGCCAGGGAGACCTCGTCGAGGACCCGGCGCATGGCGGCGCGCAGGGCGACCCAGACGACCGGCAGGTGCTCGGCCGGGCCGGCATAGGCCGTGTCGGACGGGCGCTGCCCCCGGACCCCGGTCAGCGGGCCCTCCACCGTGCGGATGACCGAGCCGATCATGATCTCGTCGGCCGCCGCCGCCAGCCGGTATCCGCCGGCGGCCCCGCGGCGGCTGACGACCAGCCCCCCGCGGCGCAGCTGCCCCAGGATGACCTCGAGGAACTTGGCCGGCAGCTCCTGGCGCTGGGCCAGCACCTGCGCGGGCACCGCCGCGGTCCCGTCCGCATGGGCCTCGGCGAGCATGAGCATGGCCCTGATCGCGTACTCGGCACGGGCGGAGATCTCCATGTGTCGATTGTTTCACGGTCTTTGACGACGGTCCCGGGGCCCTGTGACGCTCGGTCCGGCGCATTTCCCATCTTCCCCATGGGATTTGCCGGTTTCGCCGCGGTCACCCCGGCCGGCCGGCCTCCGGCCCCTCAGCCCGTCCTCGTCAGGAGAATCCCGTGCGCACTCTGGTCCTCATCGCCCTGGTGGGCCTGGCCGCCCAGCTCGTGGACGGCGGCCTCGGCATGGCCTACGGCGTCACGACCACGACGCTGCTGCTGATGATCGGCGCGAACCCGGCGGCCGCCTCGGCCACCGTCCATCTGGCGGAGGTCGGCACCACGCTCATCTCCGGTCTCTCGCACTGGCGCTTCGGCAACGTCGACCGGCGTGTGGTCCTCAGGATCGGCATCCCCGGGGCCGTCGGGGGCTTCCTCGGGGCGACCGTGCTGTCGAGCCTCGACGCCTCCGCAGCCAGGCCCCTCATGTCGACGGTGCTGCTGGCCCTGGGCGTCTACATCCTGCTGCGCTTCACCTTCAAGGGGCCGCGCCGGGACCGGCTGGGGCATCGGGTCCCCGCGAGCTTCCTCTCCCCGCTCGGCCTGTTCGCCGGCTTCATGGACGCGGCCGGGGGCGGCGGATGGGGCCCGGTCGGCACCCCGGCGCTGCTGGCCGACGGCCGCCTGGAGCCGCGCCGGGTCGTGGGCTCGGTGAACACCGCCGAGTTCATGGTCACGGTGGCCGCCTCGCTCGGCTTCCTGCTGTCGCTGGGCAGCCAGGGCATCGAGCTCACCTGGGTGCTGGCCCTGCTGATCGGCGGGGCGATCGCCGCCCCGATCGCCGCAGCGCTCGTGCGCTTCGTCCCGGCTCGCGTGCTCGGCCCCGCCGTCGGGGGCCTGATCGTGCTCACGAACGCCCGAACGCTCATGGGCCCGGAGGCGCTCGCGCTGCCCGCCCCCGCGGTCGAGGCCGCTCTTGCGGTCATCGCCGCTCTGTGGTGCGCCGCGGTCGTCTGGTCGATCATCGAGCACCGCAGGAGCCCGGAGGCAGCACACCGCCCGAGCGACGCGGACCATCCTGACCCCGCGGGGCCCGAGGGCGCCTCGGGGCCGGAGCGGACGCGCGGCGCCGGGAGCCCGGCGGAGGCCGCGGTCCCCGCGAGCGCGCAGCGCCTCGATGAGCCCGTGCGAGCCGCCCGTCGGTGACGTCCCCCGTCGCCGGAGGCTGCTCCGATTCCGGAGCGGGCGGCGCCTCTGCCTACGATGGGGCCATGATCCGAGCCATCCTCATCATCGGCGTGATCGCCCTGGCCGTCGGGGTGATCATCTACTCCCTGATCGACTGCGCGCGCTCGGATCCCCGCGACATCCGCGCCCTGCGCCGCGGCCCCTGGCTGGCGATCATCCTCCTGCTCCCGGTCATCGGCGGCATCCTGTGGCTGACGCTGGGCCGCCCGCGCTATGCCCGCCCGGGCGCCGGTCCGGTCCGCGGCAGGGGCCCCGACGACGACCCCGAGTTCCTCCGCGAGCTGGATCGCCAGCGCCGCCAGGCCGAGCGCGAGCGGCAGGCCCGTGAGCAGTCGGGCCAGGGCCAGCCCGGTCAGGACCCGGCGTCGGACTCGCAGGACCCGGACGACGACGCGCCGAGCGCTCCCGGGCCCGGTCCCTCCGCGCGCTGAGCCCCGCCGCGTCGTCGCGCCCGGGCTGTCCCCTCGCAGCTCAGCCCCAGGGATCGAGCCGCGGGGCCTCCTGCGGGTCGGCCCGTCCGGCCAGCCAGGCGAGCAGCAGACGCTGCCGCGAGAGCGAGCCCCGACGCTGCTGGGCCCGCCGGGATGCCGCGGTCACCCGCTCCCCGCAGGGCCGCGGAGAACCGGCGGCCGTGCCCGTCGTCGGGCCGCAGAAGCCGGCGGGCCCCGCCCGAGAGGCAGCAGGGCCCCGCGTCATGCGACGCGGGGCCCCTGATCTCAGGAAGCGGCCGGAGCCGGGGGCCGGCTCAGAGGCCCGAGTAGGAGTGCAGGCCCTCGAACAGGGTGTTCACGATGAAGTAGTTGAACAGCACGCACAGGAAGCCGGCGATCGACAGCCAGGCCGAGCGGGTGCCGGTCCAGCCGCGGGTCGCGCGGGCGTGGAGGTAGGCCGCGTAGACCACCCAGATCACGAAGGTCCAGACCTCCTTGGGATCCCAGCCCCAGTAGCGGCCCCACGCATCGCGAGCCCAGATGGCGCCGGCAGCCAGGGTGAAGGTCCAGAAGACGAAGCCCACGCTGTTGAGGCGGTAGGCGAAGTTCTCCAGGGTCTTGGCCGAGGGCACCGAGCGCATGAACGCCCAGCCCGGCTCGCCGCCGGCGAGGATCCGGCGCTCGCGGCGGTCCTGGATCAGCTGGAGCACCGACATCGCGAACGTCACGGCGAAGATCGCGGAGGCGGCCACCGCGATCGAGACGTGGATGATCAGCCAGTAGGACTGCAGCGCCGGCTGCAGCGGAGAGACCGGCGTGGGATAGGCGATCGTGGCCATGGTCAGCAGCAGGGTGACCAGACCGGAGATCAGCACGCCCACGAAGCGCAGGTCGCGGCGGATCAGCAGGACCAGGTAGATGCCGGCGATGATCAGCGCGCTCGTGGTGGAGAACTCGTACATGTTGCCCCACGGCACGCGCGAGGCGGCGATCGAGCGCATGACGACGGCCACGAGATGGATCGCGAAGGCCATGACCATGAGCACGATGGCCGCGCGGGCCGCCGGGCGGCGCTCCGAGGTCTCGTAGCTCATCCGCGGGTCGGCCACCTGGCCCTCGAGCTTCTCGGCTCCCGAGCTGCGCCACCCGCCGGCGCGGGTGCCGGCGCCGGAGTCGTTGCGCTCGTCGCGCGGACGCTCGCGGTCCGCCGCTTCGTCCCGGGCCGGCCCGGCGGCGGTGCTGCCGCCGGCGCCCGCGCCCACGAGCTGCCGCCGGCTCGCGGTCCCGCTGCGCGCCGCCGACGCCTTCTCGGCCTCGGCGAGGGTCTTCGAGTGGGAGGCCATGTCCCACGCGAAGCAGATGAAGACGCAGAGGTAGACCAGGGCGGCCAGGAGCATGAACAGCTCCGACCAGGTCCCCAGCGCGGTGTTGACTTCGGTGCTCATGATCGCGATTCTCCCACCTTCCGGGCGCTGCGCGCCTCCGGATCATCATCGTCGGCGGCCTCCCGGACGCCGGTCTGCTCCCACTCGGACGTGAACAGCTCGAGCAGGGCCTCGTCCTCCGCCTCCAGCCGCGGGTCCTCGCCGCGGGCCAGCAGGGCGTACTCGAGCTCGGCCCGCGGGCCGTCGGGCGTCTGCACGGTGCGCACGCGGACCCAGGCGCGGCGCCGCACGATGAACAGCGACATGATCAGCCCGCCGAAGGCCAGGACGAAGGAGACGAAGACGCCGGCCGTGCCGGGATCGTAGTTCACGTCCAGCCCGACGTAGCGCTCCGTGCCCAGGTACTCGATCTCCCCCAGCCCGTCCGGCAGCTGCGCCTTGGGGCTCTGCTCGGAGAGCACGAGGGGCCCTCCCTCCGTGGTCGGCGAGGCCTGCTCCTCGAGGCCCTCCACGTCCAGGACGTAGACGTTCTGCGGAGCGCCGTCGTCGAGCCCCAGGTCGCCCGAGTACGCGGAGAGGACCAGCATGGGATTGCCCAGGTCCGGGTCGATCGAGGTCAGCTGCCCCGAGGCCTCGTCGACGTAGCCGGTCGGCAGGAACGTGCCGGTGAAGCCGAGCTGCTCGGGCTGCGCGTCCGGGACCTTGAGCGTGAACGAGGAGATGTTCGTCAGGTCCTCGGGGACCGTGATGACGGGGCCCTCGTAGGCGACGTCGCCGTCGCCGTCGGTCACGCGCACCGAGGGGGCGTAGCCGTTGCCGATCAGGTAGGAGCGCACCCCGTTCGAGGACACCGGCTGGTTGGTCGACAGGACCTCCTGGCGCGGCTGCTCGTCCGGGCCGTCCTGGACGGTGACGTCGGCGTCGAAGCCCAGCGGCTGGCCGTAGCTGGCCGGGTCTTGGCTGTCGCGGTTGTACTCGATGTCGAAGTCGTCGACCGTCAGGGTGAACGGCTCGAGCCAGTCGGCGTCGAAGTTCGAGCCCGGGGTGAACGAGTCGTAGCTGATCAGGGAGTTGGCGAACGTCTCCCCCACGGTCAGGATCTTCTGGCCCTTGAAGCCGAACATCGAGCCGAGGGCCATGAAGATGAGGATGCCCAGCAGCGCCAGGTGGAAGAGGATGTTGCCGACCTCCTTCCACATGCCGCGCTCGGCGCCCACGGACGGCGTCGCGGTGCCGACGTCGCGCACGTCCACGCGGTAGCCGCGCTTGCGCAGCAGCTGCGCGCTGCGCTCGACGACGGCGGTGGGATCCGGTGCCTCGGCGCCGTCGCGCCCGCCGATGCGCAGGCTGCGGCTCACCGGCAGCCGCGAGAAGCGCCGCGGAGTGCGCGGCGGCTTCGCCCGCCACGCCTGCCAGTGCTTGCGCGCCCGGGGCAGCACGCAGCCCACGAGCGAGATGAACAGCAGCAGGTAGATGGCCGCGAACCAGACCGAGGAGAAGACGTCGAACATCTGCAGCCGGTCCAGGATCGGGCCGATCCGCGGATTGGACTCGATGTAGTCGTTGACGGCCCCGACGTCCTGGACGCGCTGGGGGAAGATCGATCCCGGCACGGCGGCCACCGCCAGCATCAGCAGCAGGAACAGCGCCGTGTTCATCTTGGTCAGCTGGGCCCAGGCCCAGCGCAGCATGCCCAGCGGCCCCAGGGCGGGGACCGCGACGTCCTGCGCCGAGCTGCCTCCGGAGCCCTTCTGCGATGTGCTCACGGTGTCCTCTCGCTCTCCGACGGCGCGCTGCGCCCGTCCCTGCTCGTCCGTCGCGCCGCCGTGGCCGGTGCGCCTGTGCCGCGCGCGCCCGCCGGGGCGCCGGGTGTCCTCTCTCATCCGCGCCTCAGATCACCGGGACGAAGTCCTGGACCAGCTCCGCCTGGATCCAGGACACGAACGCCGTCCAGGCGCCGGTCATCATGAGCAGCCCGATCACCACCAGCATGGCCCCGCCGATGCGCTGCAGGGCCACGCGGTGGCGCTTGAAGAAGTCGAGGGCCCCCATGCCGCGGCGCATGGCCAGCGCGGCCAGCAGGAACGGGATCCCCAGGCCCAGGCAGTAGACGAAGGTCAGCAGGGCGGCCTTGCCCACGGAGGCGCCGCCGCTGTAGGCCAGGGCCTGGACCGCCGCGAACGTGGGGCCGATGCACGGCGCCCAGCCCAGTCCGAAGGTGATCCCCAGCACGGGCGCGCCCCACAGCCCGGGCGGCGGCCGGCGCTCGATCCGGCGCTCGCGCTGCAGGACGCCGATGCCGCCCATGAACACGAGGCCCATGATCACGACGACGGCCCCCAGCACGACCATGAGCCAGGTCTGCCCCCGCAGCCAGGGCAGGGCCCCGAGCTGGGCGAGCACGACCGACATGAGCAGGAAGATCAGGGTGAAGCCGAGCACGAAGAGCCCGATGCCGGCCAGCATCCGGCCCCGCTTCTGCTTCTGCAGATCGATGCCCGTCAGCCCCGTGACGTAGCCGAGGTAGCCGGGCACGAGCGGCAGCACGCAGGGGGAGGCGAAGGACACCAGCCCGGCGAGCGCGGCCACCGGCAGGGCGGCCAGCAGCGATCCGTCGAGAATGGTCTCCGCGAAGGGGTTGCCGTCGATCACAGCGGGCTCAGGCCGACGTCACGTCGTCGAGGACGGTGCGCAGGATCGAGGGATCCGCGATCCCGAGGATCCTGGCGGCCACTCGCCCCTGGGCGTCGAGCACCAGGGTCGTGGGCACCGCCTGCGGGGGCACGTGCTCGGACAGGTCCAGCAGCACGCCGCCGTCGCGGTCCTCGAAGGACGGGTACGGGATCTCGAAGGTGCGCTCGAAGGCCTCGGCGGTGGGCTGCTCGTCGCGCACGTTCACCCCGTAGAAGGCGACGCGGTCCTCGAAGTCGTGCGCCAGCTCGACGAGGTCCGGAGCCTCCTTGCGGCAGGGAGCGCACCCGGCGTACCAGAAGTTGAGCAGCGCGGGCTTCCCGCGCAGCTGCTCGCCCGAGACCTCCGTGCCGTCGAAGAGCGTTCCCTCGAACTCCACGGGCTCCGAGCGCTCCTCCTCGGAGTACTCCGTCACCGAGCCGTCCCCGGCGATGTACCCGGTGTCCCCGCCCGCGTTCGCCTGCTGCGCGAGGTCGTCCTCCTGGGGCGAGCACGCCGCCAGGACCAGCGCCCCCAGCCCCGCCCCGGAGGCGCCGAGCAGCGCGCGCCGGGTGGTCGGCCGCCCGGAGGGGCTGCGCCGGGCTGCTGCGGCGGCGCCGCGGGGGCGGTGGGGGCGGGGAGGACGGATCACGATGCTGTCACCTGATGACGGGGTCGGGATGAGCGGTGGGCGCCGGCGCGGCGCGGGCGCGGCTGCGCCGGGAGCGGGTGCGAGGGGCCCGGGAAGACGCGGGCCATCATGAACCCGGAAGCTGGTTGACCCCTGAGTACAGGTGCGCCGCCGGCTCGGTGTAGGTGACCGACGGGCGGGCGCCGGAGTCGATGTCCTCGAAGTGCAGGGAGGTCAGCGAGCCGAGGTTGCACTGCCGGCGGCGGGGATCGTGGGGCAGGGGCCGGCCCTCCGCCGAGAGGCGGGTCAGCCAGATCGGCAGCTGGTGCGAGACGATCACGGCCTCCGCGCCGTCGCCCCCGATCTCGACCGCCCGGCGCCCCGCGGCGATCGCGGCCTCCGCCATGCGCGCGACCGTGGAGCGGTACGGCTCGCCCCACGAGGGGCGCAGCGGATCGATCAGGTGGCGCCAGTGCACCGGCCGGGCGATCTCGGCGGCATCCACGTGCAGGCCCTCGAAGTGGTTCCAGGGCTCGATCACGCGCTCGTCCAGGTGCGCCTCCAGCCCGAGGGCCCGGCCGACGGGCTCGGCCGTCTGGCGGGTGCGCAGCAGCGGCGAGACCACGAGGTGGACGATGCGCGCGCCCTGCTCGTCCCGGCGCGCGGCCAGGGCATCTGCGGCGATCCGGGCCATCTCCTCGCCGCGGGGCTCCAGCCGGAAGTCCGGCAGGCGGCCGTAGACGATCCGGTCGGGGTTGCGGACCTGGCCGTGGCGGAGCAGGTGGACGGTCGTGGAGGACATGTCCGCCATTGTCCCAGACCTGGCCTCGGGGCTCGAATCGGGCGCTTCAGGCCTCGCGCTGGGCCAGCAGCCGCTCGAGGCGGCGGGGGTCGATCTGCCAGAAGTCCCGCTGCCGGCCGTCGATCAGCAGGACCGGGACCTCGATCTGCCAGCGCTCGGTCTGCTCCGAGGCCGGCAGCTCGCCGATGTCCGTCTCGATCCACTCCAGCCCGTGGCGCCGGGCGGCGGCTCCGACGGTCTCGCGCGCCTCCTGGCAGAGATGGCACCCGGTGCGGGTGATCAGGCGCACCGGCGGCGTCGTGAGATCGGGGGCATGGCGGGGCTGCTGGGTCATCGTCCGATCGTAGCGACCCGGCGCACCCGCGCGCCGACGCCGCGGCTGCGCGGGACGGGCGCCGCACCCTGCGCACGGCGCCCGTCCGGCGCGCGGACGCAGGAGGGGCCCCGCACGGGATGCGGGGCCCCTCCTGATCGCCGTCGTCAGCGGGTCACTTCTTGTTGCGACGCTGGTGACGGGTCTTGCGCAGCTGCTTGCGGTGCTTCTTCTTGGACATGCGCTTGCGGCGCTTCTTGATCACAGAGCCCATGGGCTTCCCTCACTCACATTTCGTTGGTCCGGCCGGCGCGGCGCGTCGGCGCGCGCTGCCTCCGGCCCGTCGCACGGGACGTCCATCCGGTGCGCGACCGGGATGACGACGGGGGCGCGCGGAAACGACGCCCACCGAGAATTCGTTCCCCGGAAGTCTACCTCCTCGGCACCATCCGGTGGTATTCGGGGCGAGAGCCCCACCGGGGGCTCCGGGGTTCATCGACCCGGTGCGCCGCGCGGCCCCGGCACATCGGCCCCGGCTCCCGGGGATCGACCTCCTACCGCGTCCCGGCCTCCGGCGCGCCCGAGCGAGCTCCGGCGCCCTCGTCGACGGAGCCGCCGTCGGCGACGTCGGAGCCATCGGCCGCCCGCTCCCCGGCCGCTGCTGCGGCGGGGGCCCCGCCCGCGGCCCCGCGACCGGCGGTGCGCGTGGCCGTCGTGACCGGCAGATCGCCGGTGGGAGCCTCCTTCACCGGCGCGGACTCGGCCGCCGAGGCCTCCGCGCCCGGCCGGCCGGGGTCGGCCCGGGGGCCGTCGCCGCCGGATCCGGGCTCGGCGGCCCGGTCCTCCCCCTCGGAGACCCAGACCCGCCCGGAGGAGGTCGGGCCCGCCGTGGGCCCGGCCGCTTCGGCCTCCGGTTCGCGGCTGCCGCGCTCCGGATCCACCCCGGCCTCGACGTACTGGTACTCGATGTGCTCCTCGACCAGCCGCGCCGCCAGGGTGCGATCGCCGGCCAGCACGGCCGAGAAGATCGCCTGGTGCTCGGCGCGGATGCGGTCCACGGTCTTGGACCACAGGGGGACGTGCCCCACGAGCGCCATCGTGTACTCGTAGATCGAGTCGCGCAGCGCCGACATCAGCGAGGCGACGAGGGTGTTGCCCGCCGTCTTGACCAGCGCGATGTGGAAGCTGACGTAGTGGTGATGGAACTCCTTGAGGGAGATGTCGTCACGCGCCATCTCCCGCAGGATCGCACGCAGCTCCGGCATGGCAGGGCTGCGGTAGTCGGACTCCCGCAGGGCCCACGTCTCCAGCAGGATGCGCGTCTGCACGATGTCCCGCAGCGGATATGCCGCCGTGGCCATGTGCAGCTGGAGCGCGGGCCCCGCGGAGGACGCGGGCTCGCGGACGAGCACCGGCAGGATCGACTTCCGGCCCCCCTCGTAGAGGCGCAGGACGCCCTGCGCCTCGAGGATCTTGAGAGCCTCGCGCATGGTCCCGCGGCTCACGCCCAGGATCGCGGCGAGGTCCTTGTCCGACGGGAGCTGCTGGCCGAGGACCAGGTTCCCGTCGAAGAGCTCGTTCTCCAGCCATTGGAGGACCCGTCGATGTGTTGCCATGTGCTAAGCCTACGTTCACCTCTCCTCGTCAGATGACGCCCTGGGCCAGCATGGCGTCCGCGACCTTGATGAACCCCGCGATGTTGGCGCCGGCGACGTAGTTGCCGGGCTGGCCGTACTCCTCGGCGTGGGCCGCGCAGGTGTCGTGGATCCCCTTCATGATCTCCGTGAGCCGGTCCGAGGTGTAGTCGAACGTCCACGAGTCGCGCGAGGCGTTCTGCTGCATCTCCAGGGCCGAGGTGGCCACGCCGCCGGCATTGGCCGCCTTGCCCGGGGCGAAGAGCACCCCGGCGTCCTGGAAGATGTGCACGCCCTCGGCTGTGGTGGGCATGTTCGCGCCCTCGGCCACCGCCAGCACGCCGTTCTCCACCAGCTGGCGGGCGTGCGAGCCGTCGAGCTCGTTCTGCGTGGCGCACGGCAGCGCGACCTGGGCCGGCACGCTCCACACGGAGGCCTTCTCGGCCGGCGTGAAGCGGGCCCGGCCGCCCCGGCGCTCCGCGTAGTCGGTGATGCGGCCGCGCTCGACCTCCTTGACCTGGCGCAGGATCTCGAGGTCGATGCCGTCCGGGTCGTGGATGAACCCGCTCGAGTCGGAGGCCGTGACGACATTGGCGCCGCGGCTCTGGGCGAGCTGGATCGCGTAGATCGCCACGTTGCCCGAGCCGGAGACCGCCACGGTCTTGCCGTCGAAGTCGTCGCCCTTGGTCTTGAGCATCTGGTGGGCGAACTCCACGGTGCCGTAGCCCGTGGCCTCGGTGCGCACGAGCGATCCGCCCCAGGTGAGGCCCTTGCCGGTGAGCACACCGGACTCGTAGCGGTTGGTGATCCGCTTGTACTGCCCGAACAGGTAGCCGATCTCGCGGCCGCCCACGCCGATGTCGCCCGCGGGGACGTCGGTGTACTCGCCGATGTGGCGGTAGAGCTCGGTCATGAACGACTGGCAGAAGCGCATGACCTCGCCGTCGGAGCGCCCGGCCGGATTGAAGTCCGCCCCGCCCTTGCCGCCGCCGATCGGCATGCCCGTGAGCGAGTTCTTGAAGATCTGCTCGAAGCCCAGGAACTTGACGATGCCGAGGTAGACCGACGGGTGGAAGCGCAGGCCTCCCTTGTAGGGGCCCAGCGCCGAGTTGAACTCGACGCGGAAGCCGCGGTTGATCTGCGTGTGCCCCTGGTCGTCGACCCACGGGACGCGGAAGATGATCTGGCGCTCGGGTTCGCAGATGCGCTCGAGGATCGCGGCATCGAGCAGCTCGGGACGACGGGCGACGACCGGTCCGAGCGATTCGAAGACCTCGTCGACGGCCTGGATGAACTCCTTCTCGCCAGGGTTGCGGGCGACGACGGTCTCGCGGACCGGCTGCAGCTTCTCATGCACGATGATGTCCTCTCCGGCGGAACCGTTCGTTCCGGCCAGATGCGAGTCTGGCAGACCGGGGGCCGCTGTGGGGCCGCTGGGCCATTCTTTGCCCCGGCAAAGATCGGGGCGACCGGCGATGCGATCAGCGGCGGCGCCGGTGCAGCACCGTCGAGACGAATCCCCCGACGCCGCGCACGCGAGCGGGCGCCTCGTCCTGCGGGGAGCTCAGCGGGTCCAGGCGGCGCGGCACCTGCGCCTGCTCGGACGTCTCGGCGCGGTGGGCCGGGGCGCGGCGGCGCTCCTGGCGCTCGGCCTGCACCGCCCGCTCGGCCGCCGTCGGCTCGGCGGGCACGGGCGCAGCCGCGGTCTGCGGCCGCGCGGCGGAGGGGGCCTCCTCGGCGGCCGCTGCGGTCTCCGCCGCCGCGGGCTCGAAGATCGCGGCCGGCTCGGCGACGGCCGCGGGCCCGGGGAGGACGACCGGCTCGGGAGACACCACCGGCTCCGGTGCGATCACGGGCTCCGGGGATGCCACGGGCTCGGGAACCGGCACGACGACCGGAGCGGTCCGCGTCGGCTCCTGCGTCGACTCCGGCTCCGGCGCCGCGGCCGCGGGCTCCGGCTCGGGCGACGACGAGGACTCCCCCGCCAGGCCGCGCAGGGTCTCCGCGGCGTCGAGCAGGACGGGCGCCTCGATGCTGTAGAAGCGCTTCTGGCCGACCGCGCGCTGCTGCACCAGACCGGACTCGCGCAGGACGCGCAGGTGCTTGGAGACGGTCGGCTGAGAGGCGGCCACGGCCGCCACCAGCTCGCCGACCGCCCGCTCACCCGAGCTGAGCTCGCCCAGCAGCGCACGGCGCGTGGGATCGGCAAGAGCGGTGAAGACGTCCTGGGTCATTCCTGGGATCCTACCGGCGATCCGGGGCGGTCCGGGTCAACACCCGGGCGACCCCGGGAGCGCGTCCTCGGGGCGATCAGTCGTACCAGGGGTCGAGCCCCCACAGGGGGAACACCGCTCGACGGGTGGCCATCACGACCCGGTCGGTCGCGTCGTCGGGGTCGAAGCCGACCTCCCACGAGCGCCACCACAGATCGACGTCATCGCCCATCGACGGGTGCGGCTGCGCGCCGTAGTCCCGGCGGATGTGCTCGAGCCAGCTCTGGGGGACGGGCCGCACGAGACCGATCGGGTCCCCCGTGACCACCGCGACGAGGTGCGCCCAGGACCGGGGCACGACGTCGTAGCAGTCGTAGCCCCCGCCGCCGGTGGCGATCCAGCGGCCCTCGCACCAGCGATCGGCCTGCCGCTTGACGTCCATCATGATCTCGCGCTGGGCGTCGACGCTGACCTGAAGGTGCGTGAGCTCGTCGCGGAAGTGGGAGTCGCAGCCGTGCTGGGAGACGATCGCCTCGGGGCGGAACTGCTCGATCAGCTGCGGGACGACCGCGAAGTACGCGCGCAGCCACTGCGCGTCGTCGCTCATGGGCGGCAGGGCGATGTTGACCGCGGTCCCCTCGGCCGAGCCGCTGCCGAGCTCGGTCGCGAAGCCGGTCCCGGGGAACAGCGCGGCTCCGGTCTCGTGCAGGGAGATCGTCATGACGCGGTCGTCGTCCCAGAAGATCGACTGGGTGCCGTCGCCGTGGTGCCCGTCGACGTCGAGGTAGAGGACGCGGGAGACCCCGCCCTCGAGCAGCCGCGCGATGCCCACGGCGCAGTCGTTGTAGACGCAGAAGCCGCTGGCGCGGTCCGCGAACGCGTGGTGCATGCCGCCGCCGAAGTTCACGGCCCGGACCGCGGAGCCGTCCAGGATCGCCGCCGCCGCCTGCAGCGTCCCTCCGGCCAGCCGAGCGGAGGCCTCGTGGATCCCGGCGTAGCCCGGGGTGTCCTCCGTGCCGAGCCCGCACTCCGGGATCTCCCGCGACGGGTCCTCGCTCACGGAGCGCACGGCGCGCACGTACTCGTCGGAGTGCGCGAGCCCGAGCTCCTGGTCCCCGGCGACCTCCGGCACCTCCACGGAGACGCCCGGGCGGGAGTCCAGGCCGAACTCCTGCACCAGGCTCCACGTGGCCTCGAGGCGGCTGGGGTGCATCGGGTGGTAGTCGCCGAAGTCGTACTGGAGCAGCTGCGGGCTCCAGAACAGGGCGGTCGGTGTCGTCTGCGTCACACGGCCATTAGACCACTCCGGGACCCCGGGCGGGGCTCGCGCGTCGATGCGGACGGCAACCGGGCCCGTCGGGGTCCATACTGTGCGTGGATCCGAACGGGTCCCGTCCCCGCGCGCGGGCACCCGCACGCCGGGGCACCGCCGCCCCCGCCCCGGGGAGGCGCCGTCCGCACGATCTGGAGGTCCCACGGTGCGTGCCACCCTCGGGGCCAGTCCGGCCCAGGCCGAGTCGCGGCCGCTGCGCGACGGGATCGGCGGCCTGCGCGACCTCGTGGACCGCCTGGCCCAGTCCTCCCCCGCCCGCCTGGCCGTGCTCGTCTTCGTCGCCGTGGCGGCGCTGTTCACGGTCCTGCTGTGGCTGCCGTGGTCCACCCACGACGGGCGCTCCACGAGCTTCGTCGACGCGGCCTTCACCGCCGCCTCGGCCGTCACGGTCACGGGGCTGACCGTGGTGCCGACCGCCGATCACTGGTCCTTCACCGGGCAGCTCATCATCCTGGTCGCCGTGCAGATCGGCGGTCTCGGGACGCTGACCATGACCTCGATCCTGGCCCTGGCCATCGGGCGCAAGCTCGGGCTGCGCTCCAAGCTCGTGACGCAGAACGCCATGAACGTCGGGCGCCTCGGCGAGGTCGGCTCGCTGCTGCGCACCGTGGCCCTGACCTCGATCGTCATCGAGGGCTCGCTGGCGGTGGTCCTCACGCTCGGCTTCCTGATCGAGGGGGAGCCGCCGCACACCGCGGCGTGGCACGGGATCTTCTACTCGATCTCGGCCTTCAACAACGGCGGCTTCACCCCGCACTCCGACGGCCTGGTCCCCTACTTCACCGACGCCGCCCACATGTGGCTGATCCTGTTCCCGATCAGCCTGGGGGTGCTCATCGGATCGCTGGGCTTCCCCGTGATCCTGGTGCTGCGCCAGGTCGGGTGGCTGCGCTTCCGCCGCTGGAACCTGAACACCAAGGTCACGGTCGTGACGACCCTCGCCCTGCTCGTGCTGGGGTGGGTCCTGTGGGCGGGCCTGGAGTGGACGAACCCGGCCACGATCGGCGACGAGAGCCCGGGGCAGAAGCTCTTCAACGGATTCTTCGCCTCGGCCATGATGCGCTCCGGCGGGTTCAACATCGTCGACATGTCGGACCTGCAGCCCGTGACGCTGCTGCTCACCGACGCCCTGATGTTCGCCGGAGGGGCCCCCGCCTCCACGGGCGGCGGCATCAAGGTGACGACCTTCGCCGTCGTCGTGCTGGCCATCCTGGCCGAGGCGCGCGGCGATCAGGCCGTCATCGCCTTCCACCGCACGATCCCCGACGGCGTCCTGCGCATCGCGATCTCCGTGATCGCCATGGGCGCCACGGTCGTGCTCGCGGCCGCCGGCGTCCTCCTGATCATGACCGGCGAGCCGCTCGAGCGCGTGCTCTTCGAGGTCGTCTCCGCCTATGCGACGTGCGGGCTGTCGGTCGGCCTCTCGGGCGAGATGGGGCCGGCGGGCAAGGCGGTGCTGATCATCGTGATGTTCATCGGGCGCATCGGCACGACTACCGTGGCCACAGCCCTGGCCCTGCGTTCGCGCCGGCGCCTCTACCAGTACCCCGAGGAGAGGCTGATCATTGGCTGATCATCGTCACCGCGACAAGAGCCATGCCGTCCCCGTGCTGGTCATCGGCATGGGCCGCTTCGGCACCGCCACAGCCCTGCAGCTCGTCTCCCAGGGCCGCGAGGTGATGGGCGTCGAGCGCGACGGGGCCCTGGTGCAGAAGCTCGCCGGCCAGCTGACCCACGTGGTCCAGGCCGAGGCCACCGACATCGACGCCCTGCGCCAGCTCGGGGCCGCCGAGTTCACCCAGGCCGTCGTGGGCGTGGGCACCTCGGTCGAGTCCTCCGTGCTGATCACGGCGAACCTGGTCGACCTGGGGGTCGGCCGGATCTGGGCCAAGGCCATCTCCAAGGCCCACGGCAAGATCCTCTCGCGCATCGGGGCCCACCACGTGATCTTCCCCGAGGCCGACGCCGGGCGGCGCACTGCCCACCTGGTCTCGGGGCGCCTGCTGGACTACATGGAGTTCGACGACGACTTCGCGATCGTCAAGATGCGACCGCCGCGCGAGACGCAGGGCTTCACGCTGGCCCAGGCCGACGTGCGCGCCAAGTACGGCGTGACGGTCGTGGGGGTCAAGGCCCCCGGCGACGACTTCAGCTATGCGGCGCCCGACACGACCGTGACCGCCCGGGACACCCTGATCGTGGCCGGGCACGTGGAGCTGATCGAGCGCTTCGCCGCCCGGCCCTGACGGACCCCGGACGCGGGGCGCACAGGGCCCCGCTCGAGGAGCCGATCCGGATCAGCCGGCGTGCTCCTGCTCCATCTCGTCGCCGCGGGCGGCCGAGGCGCCGACGGCGCGGGACACGAGGTCCTCGATGCCGCCGTCCAGGAAGGTCCGGACGGCCTGCTCGGTGGTCCCGCCGGGGCTCGTGACGGCCTTGCGCAGGGCCTCGGGGTCGGCGTCGTCGGGCTCGAGCAGCATGCCCGCGCCGGTGACGGTCTGCTTCGCCAGGGTCCTGGCGGTCTCGGCGTCCAGGCCGAGGCCCTCTCCGGCCTTCTGCATCATCTCGGCCAGCAGGAAGACATAGGCCGGGCCGGAGCCCGAGACCCCCGTGACCGCGCCGATGAGGTCCTCGGGGACCTGCACGACGACGCCCACGCCGGAGAGCACCTCGGAGACGGCCCGGGTCTGCTCGGCCGAGACGTGCTCGCCCGGGGTCACCGACAGGGCGCCGCGGCCCACCGAGGACGGCGTGTTCGGCATGCAGCGCACGAGCGGCTGCCCCTCGGGCAGGTGCGCGGCCATCGCGGCCAGGCCCACGCCCGCGGCCACCGAGACCACGACGGCCGACGACGGCAGGGCGTCGCGGATCTCGTCGCACAGCTCGAGGATCGCGTAGGGCTTCACGCCCAGCAGGACGATGTCCGCCCCGTCGACGGCTCGGCGGTTGGCCTCCGCGTCGGACTCCGAGGCGAAGGCCTGCACGCCGGTCTCCCGGGCCAGGCGGTCGCCGGAGTCCTGGGACCGGGTCGTGGCCCGCACGCGCTCGGCGGGCACGCCGGAGGCCAGGACCCCCCGCAGGATCGCGCCGTTCATGGACCCGCTGCCCAGGAAGGCGATCACGGGCTGCTCCCCGGTCTCGGCGGCGGTGCTCGCAGCGGATGCGCTGTCGGTCATGAGGGGTCCTCTCGTCGTCGTTCGATCGCGTGCGATCGGCTGATGCCCATGCCCACCCTAGGGCCCTGCTCAGGAGCCGTCGCGGGCCTCGGCGCCCAGAGCCGTGTGGCGGCGGGCGAAGTCGAGGGACTCGGCGAGCATCGCATCGCGCGCGTCGTCGTCGGCCGCCCCGCGGGTGTTGATCTCGACGCCGAGCACCCCGTCCCAGCCGCTGCGGCCGAGCAGCTGCAGGGTCTCGGCCACGGGCTGCTGGCCGTGGCCGGGCACGAGATGCTCGTCGGAGGTCCCGCCGTCGGTGCCGTCCGTGAGGTGGACGTGGCCCAGCCTCGGCAGCAGCTCGCGCACCGCCTCGAGGGAATCGACCTGTGCGATCGAGGCGTGCGAGAAGTCCCAGGTCACCCATTCGTAGTCGAAGCGGCGGGGATCCCAGTGGGGGCGGTACATCTGCAGCTCGCGCCCGGCCACGCGCCACGGGTACATGTTCTCCACGGCGATCCTGACGCCGGTCATCTCGCTGACGGCCCGGATGCCCTCGACGAAGCTCTCGGCATAGCGGTGCTGCCAGGCGAACGGCGGGTGGGCGACGACGACCTGCGCGCCGACCTCCTCGACCATCTTGGCGGCGAGCTGGATCTTGGTCCACGGGCGGCCCCAGACCTGCTGGGTGAAGAACAGCGTGGGCGCGTGGATCGTCGAGATCGGGATCTGGTGGGTCTGCACGGCGTCGAGCAGCTCGTGGGTCAGCTGCGTCGTGCGTTGGTGCGTGACCAGGACCTCGATCGAGTCGTAGCCCAGCTCGCTCCCGGTGCGGAAGACCTCGGGCAGCGAGCCCAGGAACAGGCAGCTCGTGGACATGGCGACGTGCGCGGTCATGCGGGGACCTCTCGTCCGATCAGGCTCTGCGGGGGGTTCAGGACGGTCTCGGGGTCGGCGCCGAGGCGGTCCATGCGCCGCAGGATGAGCCCCTCGCGCAGCGCCCAGGGGCAGATGACCAGCGTGGCGGCGCCCAGCATGTCCATCGCGGTCTCGGCGGCGATGCCGCCGGCCAGCACCTGCTCGGCGCGGTGGGCCGAGACCCCGGGCAGATCGCTGCGCTCCTGCGCGGACATGGCCTCCATGCGCCGGGTCCACAGCCGGAGGTCCTCGAGATGCATGGTGCGCCGGACGAACTGCCCGGCCCCCGAGGGAGCGGCCCCACAGATGCGCGCGAGCGATCGGAAGGTCTTGGAGGTGCCGACGACGAGATCGGGGCTGCCCTGTCCCAGGATCGTCTCCACCGCGGGCTCGAGCGTGCGTCGGACGTGCTTGCGCAGCGCACGGACCTCGCTCGGGATCGCGGGATGCCGGGTGAGGAAGCTCTGGGTGAGCCGCCCGGCTCCCAGCGGGGTGGACACGGCCGCGGCGGGCAGGCCGTCGTGGCCTATGGCCATCTCGAACGACCCGCCGCCGATGTCGAGGTCCAGGATCGTGCCCGCGCCCCACCCGAACCAGCGCCGCACCGCGGAGAACGTCACGGCGGCCTCCTGATCGCCGGCGATCTCGGTCAGCGTGACCCCGGAGCGGGACTGGACGTGATCGAGCACCGCCGCGCCGTTGCCGGCCTCCCGGATCGCGGAGGTCGCGAAGGCCAGCAGGTCGTCGGCCCCGTGCTCGGCGGCGAAGTCGCGGGCCTCGATCACGAACGACGTCAGGGCATCGCGCCCCTCGTCGGAGATGCGCCCCGCGTCGTCCAGGTAGCGCACCAGGCGCAGGCTGTCCTTGTGCGAGGCGAACGCCTCGGGGCGCGAGCCGGGATAGACGTCGAGCAGCAGCAGGTGGACCGTGTTGGATCCGACGTCGAGCACTCCCAGGCGCATGCGCGTCCCCTTCCTCTCGGTGTGCCTCGGCATGGAGCTGCCGGGGCCGTGCGGCCCCGGCAGGACTCAGGAGGACGCGGTCGTCGTCTTCTTCCGGGTCCCGGCCCGCTTGGTCGTCGAGGCGCCCGAGGGCTTCTTGGCCCGGGAGCCCGACGACGAGCGGGAGGACGTCTTCTTGGGCGCGGGGCCCTTGGCCCGCTTCTCCGAGAGCAGCTGCGAGGCGCGCTCGGCCGTCATCTGCTCGACGGACTCCGAGCGCGGGATGGTCGCGTTCGTCTCGCCGTCGGTGATGTACTCCCCGAAGCGCCCGTCCTTGATGATCATGGGCTTCTCGGTGATCGGGTCGGTGCCCAGGTCCTTGAGCGGCGGCTTGGCCGCGCCGCGCCCGCGCTGCTTGGGCAGGGCGTAGATGCGCTGGGCCTCCTCGAGGGTGATCTCGAAGATCTGGTCCTCGCTGCTCAGCGAGCGCGAGTCGCTCCCCTTCTTGAGGTAGGGGCCGTATCGGCCGTTCTGGGCCGTGATCACCTGGCCGTCCTCGTCCGTGCCGACCTCGCGGGGCAGCGAGAGCAGCTTCAGCGCATCATCGAGGTTCACCTCCTGGATGTCCATCGACGACAGCAGCGAGGCCGTGCGCGGCTTGGGCTTCTCGATCTTCTTGGGCTTGGGATTGCCGTTCTTGTAGTACTCCGTGGGGATCGCGTCGAGCTCCTCCTGCGTGGGCTCGGGGATCACCTCGGAGACGTACGGGCCGTAGCGGCCGTCCTTGACGACGATCGTGCGCCCCGACTCCGGGTCCCGACCCAGCTCGCGGCCGTCGGCGCGGCCGATCTCCATGAGCTCCTCGGCCTTCTCGGCGGTGAGCTCGTCGGGGGCCAGCGTGTCCGGCACGTTGGCGCGCACCGGGTCCGTGACCTCGCCGGTCTCGGGGTCCACGCCGCCGCCGGACTCCAGGTAGGGGCCGTACTTGCCCACCCGCAGGTCGATCGCATCGGTCACCGGGATGGTGTTCAGGGCGCGGGCGTCGATCTCGCCCAGGTCGTCGACGATGGCCTTGAGCCCGTTGTCCTCCGCCTCGGCGCCGTAGTAGAAGCGCTGCAGCCACTGCGTGCGGTCCTCCTCGCCGCGGGCGATGCGGTCCAGGCCCTCCTCCATCTCGGCGGTGAAGTCGTAGTCGACGTAGTCGCTGAAGTGCTCCTCGAGCAGGCGCACGACCGAGAACGCCGTCCACGACGGGATCAGCGACGTGCCGCGGACCTTGACGTAGCCGCGGTCGGTGATCGTGGAGATGACGGCCGCGTAGGTCGACGGGCGGCCGATGCCGAGCTCGTCCATGGCGGCCACGAGCGAGGCCTCGGTGTAGCGCGCCGGGGGCTTGGTGGAGTGGCCCTCCGCGGTGATCCCCTCGGTGCGGAGGGCATCGCCCTCCTCCATCTGCGGCAGGCGCCGGTCCCTGCGGCCCTTGCCGTCGCCCTCGCCCTTGGCCTCGCCGGAGTCCTGGGCCTCCTGGTAGGCGGAGAGGTAGCCCTGGAAGGTGATCACGGTGCCGGAGGCGGTGAACTCGGCCCGGCGGCCGTCGGCGCTGTCGGCGGCCAGGCGCAGGGTGGCGGTGAAGCCGCGGGCATCGGCCATCTGCGAGGCGACGGTGCGCTGCCAGATCAGCTCGTAGAGCTTGAACTCGTCGGCCGACAGCGACGAGCGCACCTGGTCCGGGGTGCGGAACGAGTCGCCGGCGGGGCGGATGGCCTCGTGGGCCTCCTGCGCGTTCTTGGACTTGTTGGCGTAGCCGCGCGGGGCCTCGGAGACGAAGTCCTCGCCCCACAGGTCCCGGGCCTGCTGGCGCGCGGCGGTGACCGCCTGCTGGGACAGCGCGACCGAGTCGGTGCGCATGTAGGTGATGTAGCCGTTCTCGTACAGGCGCTGGGCGACCTGCATGGTCGAGCGCGACGAGAAGTGCAGCTTGCGCGCGGCGTCCTGCTGCAGCGTGGACGTGGTGAACGGCGCCTTGGGGCGGGAGACGTAGGGCTTGGTCTCCTGCTGCGCGACCGCGAACGGGGACTCGGCCAGGCCCTCGGCCAGCGAGCGCGCCTGCTGCTCGTCCAGATGCGCGACGGCCTCGGGCTTCTTGAGCTGCCCGCGGTCGTCGAAGTCGCGGCCCGTCGCGACCTTGCGCCCGTCGACCGAGGCCAGGCGGGCCTGGAAGGCGCTGCCGGCGTCCGGCCCGGAGACGGGGGCGAACTCGCCGGTCAGATCCCAGTGGTCCGCGGCGACGAACGCCATGCGCTCGCGCTCGCGCTGCACGACCATGCGGGTGGCCACGGACTGCACGCGCCCGGCGGACAGCCCCGAGGACACCTTCCGCCACAGCACCGGCGAGATCTCGTAGCCGTAGAGGCGATCGAGCACCCGGCGGGTCTCCTGGGCGTCGACGAGGTCCTTGTCGAGCTCGCGCAGCTCGCCGAACCCGCGCTCGATGGCCTCGCGGGTGATCTCGGGGAAGGTCAGGCGGTAGACCGGGACCTTGGGCTTGAGCACCTCGAGCAGGTGCCACGCGATCGCCTCGCCCTCGCGGTCGCCGTCCGTGGCGAGGTAGAGGGCATCGCACTCCTTGAGCTTGCGCTTGAGCTCGGTGACCTTCTTCTTCTTGTCCGCGTTGACCAGGTAATACGGGTCGAAGCCGGAGTCGACGTCCACGGCGAACTTCCCGTAGGGCCCCTTCTTCATCTCCGCCGGCAACTCGGAGGGCTGGGCGAGATCCCGGATGTGGCCCATGGAGGAGTCGACCTCATAGGCGTCGCCCAGGTACCCCGCGATGGTCTTCACCTTCGAGGGGGACTCGACGATGAGCAGGCTCCGGCCTGATCCCGGGTTCTTCTGGGCCACGGTCACTCCTAGCGGACAGGGTCGTCCCGGTCCTCGTGCGCGGGCGACGCGCACGGGCCGGGGAGGCTGCATCGGATACGGGCGCGGGCCCGTCGACGGATCCCACCATATAGCCGCCGCCGGACACGCCCTGACACACGGATCGGCGGCCGATTCACAGGACCGGCCGGCGCAGCGGGCCCGCGGCGCGGCGGACGGGGAGGGGCCTGCGGGGGCCCGGAGGCGGCGTCCGGACGGCCGTGCGGCGCGGCGGCGTCAGTCGTCGCCGTCGTCGGAGGCGCCCGACTCGGCCGGCCCCACCGGGAACGCGCGCCCGTTGATCTGATCCGGCTCGATCACCACGAAGACGGGCTTGAAGCCGCGGACCCACGGGCGCAGCTCGAGCGACTCGGCCAGCTCCCGCTCCTGCGCGTCCTCGACGCGACGCGCGCGTCCCTGGAGGACCACGGAGGAGACCATCAGCCGCTGCTCGTCGCGGCGGTCGACCTCGAAGGCCACCTGGTCGTTGACCGTCAGCGTGGCCAGCTTGGAGCCCGGCGCGGTGCGGAACCACAGCTTCTTGCCGCGGACCACGAAGTTCACCGGGAAGATGTCGACGAAGCCGCCGGCCTCGACGGCCAGCCGGCCGAAGGGCTCGGAGTCGAGCAGCTCCCACATCTCGTCGCGGGACAGGTCGCGGTACGGGTTCTCAGCGCTCATGCCCCTCATCCTGGCACCTCCCCGCTCCCCCCGTAACCCGCGGGATCGTCCCCGGCCGGAGCCTCGAGGAACCCGTCGATCAGCAGGTGCCGGGTCTGCTCGAGCAGCGCGAGCGCCTCCCGCGGGCGCTCGCCCTCGGGCGCCTGCCAGTCCAGCAGGGCCCCCAGGGCGCCGACGATCTGCGCGACGCTCAGCTCGCCGTCGCAGGCCCCGGCGAGCCCGGCGGCGGCCGAGGTCAGCACCGAGGTGCGCTGCAGCCCGGCGCCCTGGCGCAGCAGGATCACGGACGGGTCCGTCGCCCCCGGGCGGCCGTGACGCTCCTCGGTGACGTGCTCGGGGACCTCCAGATGCAGGTGCTCCCACTGCGCCCCCAGCCGGTCGAGCATGCGCTCGCGTCGCACCGTCTCGGCCAGCACGGCCCCGACGGGCTGCCGGACGGGGTGGCCGAGGTGCTCGAAGCGCAGCCGCGGCGGCCGCTGCTCCCCCTCCCGCGGCCGGTCCAGGCGCAGCCAGCCGAATCCCACGCCCGCGACCTCCCGGGAGGCGAAGTCCTCCAGGTAGGCGTCGTACGACGCCTCGAAGCGGGCGCGGTCCGTGTGCTCGGAGGCATCGCGCAGCCAGGTCTCCGCATAGCCCTCGGGGGTCTCGATCTCCCGCTGGATGGCCCAGGCGTCGAGCCCGGCGGGGATCCAGGAGCGCACGCGCTCGGACCAGGCACGCTCGATCTGCCCGTCGGCGCGCCGCACGGCCTCCGCGGGGATCTCCCAGTTGCCCAGCAGGTGCGCGCTGCCGCCGGGGGCCAGGACGTCTCCCAGGGCCCCGATCAGCTCGGCCACCAGGGCATCGCCGCGCCGGCCGCCGTCGCGGTAGGTGTAGCGCTGCGCCTCGTCCTCGTGCGGGACGCGCGGCGTGATCACGAACGGCGGGTTCGAGACCACGAGGTCGAACCGCTCCCCCGCCACGGGCTCCAGCAGCGAGCCCCGGCGCAGCTCGATGCGGGCCTCAGGGTCCTGCGGGTCCAGGCCCAGGGCCGCGGCGTTGAGCACGAGGTTGAAGCGGGCGAAGGCCAGTGCGCGGGCGGAGAGGTCCGTGGCGATCACGTGCTCGGCCCGGCGCAGCAGATGGAAGCTCTGGACTCCGCAGCCCGTCCCCAGATCCAGCGCCCGCCGCACCGGGCGCGGATCGGCGATCTGCACCAGGGTCTGCGAGGCGCCCCCGATGCCGAGCACGTGATCCGGGCGCAGCGCAGCCCCCGGACGCTGGAAGCCCGTGAGATCGGCGGCCACCCGCAGGTGCATGTCCTCGGTCTCGTGGACGTCGAGGTCCACGCGGCTGAGGACCTCGTCGCCCCGGCACTCCACGAGGCCCAGGTGCGCCAGCTCCTCCGGGGAGATCTGCGGCAGCGCGGCCGCCAGGGCCGCGCGGGGCACGGGGCGGGCCAGCAGGAAGAGCTCGACGACGAGGGCCAGCCGCCGCTGCGGGCCGGCGGCGGCCCGGTCGCCGTCGGCGGCGATCCGGCGCAGGACCCGCAGGGCGGGGGCGGCCTGGTCGCGGCCCAGGGCCTCCACGGCGGCGGATCCGAGCAGCTCGGTGATCGGGCCGGCCAGGAATCCCACGTCGTCGAGGGCCTCGGCCAGCCGGCCGATCAGTCCGGGGTCATCGGAGCGCGGGGCGTCGGCCACGTTCGCGAAGGCCCGACCGGACGGGACGACGCTGTCGATGCTGTCGGTGCTCTCGGTCATCGGGCCTCCTCGCCGGCGTGACCGGCGGCGCTCGGGACGGGGGCCAGCGGCGCCCCGGTGCGGGCGTCGCGGCATCCCTGGGGGCACAGGATCCCGGGGCCGTCGTCGTGGGCGCCGCGGTGCGCCGTGCACACGAGCAGCCGCCGGTGGCAGCGCGGGCGGGCGCAGTTGATGAAGCGCCGGGCCGGGGCGGCGCACACGTCGCAGCGGCCGATGACGGAGGCGGCCTCGGAGAACTCGAGGGCGCCCCGGTCGTCGAACACGGCCAGGGACCCCTCCCACAGCCCGGCATCGCCGCGGGCCTCGCCGTAGCGCACGATGCCGCCGTCGAGCTGGTAGACCTCGCGGAAGCCCCGCCGGCGCATCATGGCCGAGAGGAACTCGCACCGGATGCCGCCCGTGCAGTAGGTCACGACCGGCCGGTCCCTGAGGTGGTCGTAGGCCCCGGAGCCGAGCTCGGCGACGATGTCCCGGCTCGTCTCGGCCTGGGGCACCACGGCCCCGCGGAAGCGCCCGATCCGGGCCTCCCAGGCATTCCGGCCGTCGAACAGGACCAGGTCGTCGCGGGCCGCGGCCATCGCATCGAGCTCCTGGGGGCTCAGCCGCGCGCCGCCGTCGACCACGCCGTGCTCGTCGACCTCGACCTCGTCCGGGGCGCCGAAGCCCACGAGCTCGTCGCGCACCTTGACGGACAGGCGGGGGAAGTCGGCGGCGGAGCCGTCCGACCACTTCGGCTCGAGGTCCGCGAAGGCGGGGTGGCGCCTGGTGGACCTGGCGTACTGCTTGAGCGCGCCGACCTCCCCGCCGACGGTCCCGTTGAGCCCCTGGGGCGAGACGATGATGCGCCCGCGCAGGCCCAGGCGCTCGCACAGGGCCTCCTGCCACAGCGCGACGGCCCGGGGATCCGGCAGGGCGACGATCCGGTAGTGGAGCAGGATGCGGTTCACGGTCACCGCACCAGGCTAGCGGCGCCGGGCGCCGCAGCCTCGCCGCAGGGCCGGGCCCGCAGTGCGGCTCAGCCCTGCAGGGTGAAGCGGCGCCCCGTCAGGCGGTAGGGCTCGATCTCCACGATCTCGAGCTTCTCGGTGTCCAGCCACGGCCGCAGCCCGAGCCGCTCGAAGCGCACGAGGTCCTCGGGCGCCGTGAGCGTCCGGGCGTGCCCGCGCACGATCACGGACCAGGCCCGCCCGCCGGCCACGTGGTCGATCTCGAAGGCGACCTGCGAGTACAGGGTCAGGCGCAGCAGCTTGGAGCCGCGGGCCGAGCGGAAGAAGATCTTGCCGCCGTCGGCGATGAAGTTGACCGGGGTGATCTCGATCTCGTCGCCGTCGCGGGTGCCCAGACGGCCGAAGCGGCTCTCCTCGAGCAGGTCCCAGCACTCGTCGTCGGTCAGCTGCGTGACGACGCCGTCGTGCTCGGAGCGGTCCTGTGCGGGGCCGTCCTGCTCCGGCAGCGGCTCGGGGTGGAGGATGTCCTTGTCCATGAGCCCATCTTCGTCCTGCCGGGCCCCGGAGGCGAGGCCTTGCCCGCAGTTTCTGCTCCGGCGGCCTCATCCGTCCCGGCATCCTCCCGCCCCCGCGCCGCCGGTGGGAGAATGCGCGGATGACCGAGCCCCATCCCCTGGTCCCGCTGCTCGGCCGCGGCGCGGCTCCCGAGCAGGTGCGCCATGTCCGCGAGCTGCCGGGCCGCGAGGCCGTGAGCGCCGCCTGGCCGAGCTCGATCCATCCGGACGTGATCGCCGCGTACGCGCTGCTCGGCATCCAGCAGCCGTACGCGCATCAGGCCCGGGCGATCGAGGCCGCGCAGGCCGGTCACGTCATCGCGGCCACGGGCACGGCCTCCGGGAAGTCCCTGACGTACCAGGCCCCCGTGCTCTCGGACCTGCACCGCGGGCGGCTGGCGGCACGGCGCGAACCCGGCCGGCTCCAGCACCCCGAGGAGGCGACGGCGCTCTACCTGTCCCCCACCAAGGCGCTGGCGGCCGATCAGCTCAGCGCACTCGAGGCCCTGATCGGAGCCGGCCGCGCCTCCGGGGGGCCGGGCCTCGACGTCCGCGCCCGGACCTACGACGGGGACACCCCCGGCTCCGAGCGCCGCTGGATCCGCGATCACGCCGATGCCGTGCTGTGCAATCCGGACATGCTCCACGCCGGCGTGCTGCCGAACCATCAGCAGTGGTCGCGGTTCCTGCGCCGCCTGCGCTGGGTGATCGTCGACGAGGCGCACGTCTACCGCGGCGTCTTCGGCTCTCATGTCGCCGAGGTGCTGCGCCGCCTGCGCCGCGTGGCCGCGCTCTACGGCGCGCAGCCGATCTGCATCGGGGCCTCGGCCACCTCGGCCCGGCCGCAGGAGTCGTTCGCCCGGCTCATCGGCGTCCCGGACGCGGCGGTGACCGCCGTCCAGGAGGACACCTCCGCGCACGGGCCCGTGACGGTCGTGCTGTGGGAGCCCGAGCAGTCGGGCGCCGAGGGCGAGAACGGGGCCCCGGTGCGCCGCAGCCCCACGGTCGAGGCCGCCGAGATGCTCACGGATCTCGTGCTGAAGCAGGTGCGCACCCTGGCGTTCATCGGCTCGCGGCGCGGCTCCGAGACCATCGCGCAGATCGCTCGGCGGCAGCTCGAGGAGATCGAGCCGGGGCAGGCCCACCGGGTGGCCGCCTACCGCTCGGGCTACCTGCCCGAGGAGCGGCGCGAGATCGAGCAGCAGCTGCGCGACGGCCGCCTGCTCGGGCTGTCGTCCACCTCGGCGCTCGAGCTCGGGCTCGACGTCGCGGGGCTCGACGCCGTGCTCGTGGCCGGGTGGCCGGGGACCCGCAGCTCGTTCTTCCAGCAGATCGGGCGCGCCGGCCGCGCCGGGCAGGACGCCCTCGCGGCGTTCATCGCCCGGGAGGACCCTCTGGACACCTACCTGGTCCATCATCACGAGGCCCTGTTCGACGATCCCGTCGAGGCGACCGTCTTCGACCCGGGCAATCCCTACGTCCTGGCCCCGCACTTGTGCGCGGCCGCGGCCGAGACCCCGCTGCGGGCCGAGGAGCTCGAGCTCTTCGGGCCGGGCGCGCGCTCGATCGTGGACTCGCTCGAGGCCGCGGGCCGACTGCGCCGTCGTCCCACCGGCTGGTACTGGACCCATGCCGAGGACCCCGCGGGGATGGTCTCGATCCGCGGCGACGGCGGCGGGCCGCTGCAGATCATCGAGACGGGCACCGGGCAGCTGCTCGGCTCGATCGGAGCCGCGCAGGCGCACCGGCAGACCCACCCGGGGGCCGTCTACGTCCACCAGGGCCGCTCGTACCTGGTGGACGACCTCGATCTCGACCAGCACGTGGTCTCCGTGACCCGGGCCCAGCCCGATTTCTGGACCTCGGCGCGCGATGTCACCTCCGTGTCGGTGATCGAGCAGGAGCGCTCCCGGCAGTGGGGGCCGGTGGCCGTGCGCTTCGGAGAGGTCCAGGTGACCTCGCAGGTCGTCTCGTTCCAGCGCAGGGCCGTCCCCGGCAACGAGGTGCTCGGCGAGGAGCCGCTGGACCTGCCGCCCACGCAGCTGCGGACCCGGGGCGTGTGGTTCACGGCCCCCCAGCCCGAGCTGGCCGCCGCGGGCATCGAGGAGCCCGACCTGCCGGGCGCGCTGCATGCCGCCGAGCACGCCATGATCGGGCTGCTGCCGCTGCTGGCCACGTGCGACCGGTGGGACGTGGGCGGGCTCTCCACCGCCCGGCATGTCGACACCGAGCTGCCGACGATCTTCGTGCACGACGGGCACCCCGGCGGCGCGGGCTTCGCCGAGCGCGGCTACGAGCTCGCCCGCCGCTGGCTCGGCGCCACGCGCGACGCGATCACGGCCTGCCGCTGCGAGGCCGGCTGCCCGTCGTGCGTGCAGTCTCCGAAGTGCGGCAACCGCAACCAGCCGCTCGACAAGCGGGCCGCGGTGCGGCTGCTCGAGGTGCTGCTCGACGCGGCCCCGGAGGCTGACGCCGATCGATGAAGCGGCCGGCCGCCCCCGCAGGGTCGGGTCTGCGGCGGATGCCCCCCCCTGGGACTCGGGGCTCTCGGGCTGAGAGACTGGGATCCCGACCGGAGGAGGACAATCCTTGGAGCCGCTGCCCGATGACGACTTCCGCCGCGTGCTGTGCGTGGTGGCCCACCCCGACGACCTCGAGTACGGCGTCTCGACCGCCGCGGCCCGCTGGGTCGAGCGCGGCATCGAGGTCTCCTACCTCCTGCTGACGAGCGGCGAGGCCGGAATGCAGCGCGATCCCGCCGAGACCGGTCCGCTGCGAGCCCAGGAGCAGCGCCGCGCGTGCGAGGCCGTCGGCGTGCAGGACCTGACGATCCTCGGCTTCCCCGACGGCCATCTGGAGCCCTCGCTCGGGCTCCGGCGGGACATCGCGCGGCAGATCCGCCGCGTGCGCCCGGACGCCCTGGTGACGATGACCTGGGCCGAGGAAGTCCCGTGGGGCCTGAACATGGCCGATCATCGCGTGGCCGGGCTCGCCGCCGCCGACGCCGTGCGCGACGCGGACAACCGCTGGGCCTTCCGCGAGCTCGCCGAGGACGAGGGCCTCGAGCCGTGGGGGACGACCTGGCTGCTGGTCGCGGAGGCCGCCGAGCCGACCCACGCCGTCGACGTGAGCGGGGCCCCGCTCGAGCGCGGCATCGCCTCGCTCGAGCAGCACGCCGAGTACCTCGCCGACCTGCCGGACCATCCGGCGCCCCGCGATCTGATCACGAGCGCCACCGCCGGGGCGGGCAGGGCTCTCGGCGTGGACCACGCCATGCCGTTCCGGGCCTACCGCCTGGGCTGAACCGGATCGCCCGCCGCGACGGGCTCACGCCCTCCGCGTCGGGTCTGCGGCTGAGAACCACGGTCCGCTGAATGGCCGCGATCCCGCCCCGGGCGGCTCGTCCCCGGAGCAGCTGTGCCCGAGCGGTCTGGTCGTCTCCTGCAGCGCAATGACGTGCTCACCGCGCAGGACGCAGGTGACGATCCGCGCATCGACCGCCTCGGAGCCCATCACGTGCTGCTCGAGGAACCGATGGGTCTCCGGTCCCAGCCGCGTCAGCCCGCTGATCGCGATGCTCAGCCCGGGTCGAGAGCCCCCGGAGCCGCTGAGTCCCGAGCGCAGCGCATCGAGGCCGAGGATCTCGCCGTCCGTCGTCACGAGGGAGAAGCCCGGATGGTGCACGTTCAGGAAAGCGTCCAGATCGGCGCGGCGGCCATCGCTCAGCCAGCGCGCCAAGTACTCGTGATGGACGGTCATCAGCCGGTGCACGGCATTCATGGCCTCGTTCTCCTCTCATGCCGCGGGTCGCCGCCTGGGTCGGCTGCGGCCCGTGCGACCCCCCCCCCCCCCCCCCGCAGGGGTGTCTTCAGGACTGCCGGCCGCCCGCCTCCGGCGCACGGTGTGCGCCCGAGCGGGACTTCGCCTCGGCCGCGGGCTGCGCCGTCGTCTCCACGACGGTCTCGGGCTGCCCGCTGTCGGCGCCCGGCGCTCTGGTGATGAACAGCGAGACCGCTGACGCCGCCAGTGCCACGACGGCGGCGGTCAGGAACGCGGAGCTCGTCCCGTCGGCCAGGGCCGCGGGCTCCGATGCGCCGCCGGCGCGCGCGGCCTCGCTGACCTCGCTGCAGACGGTGATGAGCCCGGCGGTGCCGGCCGCGCCCGCCAGCTGCTGCAGCGTGTTCAGGATGGCCGAGCCATGGCCGTACAGATGCGTCGGCAGCGATCCGAGCGCCGTGGTCATCAGAGGACTGAAGGATGCGGCCAGGCCGATGCAGAACACCACGTGCAGGGCGATCACCGTCCCCAGGGCCGTGCTCTCGTCGATGGTCGAGAGCAGGAACAGGCTCCCGGTGATCAGCAGCACGCCGGGGATGATGAGGGGCCGCGGCCCGAAACGGTCGTAGAGCCGGCCTGCGATCGGGGACAGGACGCCTTCGAGCAGCCCGCCGGGCAGCATCACCAGGCCGGAGACCAGAGCACTGACCAGGAGGGACCCCTGGAGGTACAGGGGCAGCGTGTTGACGACGCCGAGCATGGCCCCCATCAGCGCGACGACCACCACGACGGACAGTGCGAAGTTGCGCACGCCCAGCGGCCGAAGATCGAGCAGCGCCTCATCGTCACGGCCCCGGGCCAGCTGACGCCGGATGAACAGGACCACGGCCACCACGCCGATCCCCAGGATCACCAGCGGGGTGCGGGCTCCCGGGCCGCCGTCGAGGATGACGCCGATGGAGCTCAGCCCGTAGACCAGCCCGCCGAAGGCCAGCGGCGACAGCACGACGGACAGCGGATCGAGCGGAACGGGACGCGGCTCGGTGACGTTCGTGAGCCGGACGGCGCCCAGGACTCCCGCCCCTGCCACGAGCGGAATCATGCACCAGAAGATCCCGTGCCAGGAGGTGAAGCCGAGGATCGCCCCCGCCACAGTGGGGCCGATCGCCGGGCCGACGGCCATGACCACGGCGATCAGCCCCATCACCGCACCTCTGCGCGGGGCGGGCACCAGGGTCATGGCCACGGTCATCAGCAGCGGGAGGATCACGGCGGTGCCGGCGCCCTGCGCCAGGCGCGCCGCGAGCAGCAGGCCGAACGACGGGGTGACCGCGGCGACGACGGTGCCCGCGAGGAAGGACCCGACGGCGAAGAAGAAGATGGACCGGGTGGTGAACCGCTCGAGCAGCCACCCGGTCATCGGCATGACCACCGCCATCGCGAGCATGAAGCCGGTGAGCACCCACTGGGCGGTGCCCGCGGCGATCGAGAAGTCGGCCATGATCGACGGCAGGGACACGGCCAGCGTCGTCTCGTTGACCATCATGACGAATGCGGTGAAGACGAGGACGCCCAGGATGACCTTGATCGGCCCGGAGATGGTCGTCGCGCTCGGGGCGGCGGACGACGGATCCGGTCGGTCGGGGTGCTCGGCGGAGTGCTGTGACATCGAGGAGTCGACCTCTGCGCTGGAAAGGCCCCGCTGCGGGGAGAGTGCCTCGACGCCGTGGTCGACGGCCGCCGATCAGACTAGCCCATAGTGATGCATTCGTACCACTTCTGTTCAGAAGGGCGGCGGTGCCGGCGCGGTCGGGCAGGACCGCGCAGGCGCCGCGGCAGGACCGGTGCGGACGCCCCGCCTGCGCTCGTCACCGCAGCGGACTGTCCTCCGGGGCCCCGGCCCGACTCCGGCCGTGGGCCTGCCCGAGGACGGCCAGCGCCGAGGGCAGATCGACCCCCACGGACACATCTGCGGTCGTCGCATCCGGGCCCACGATCGCGCAGTCGGTGAGCTGCGCCCCGTTGAGCCGAGCCAGCTCGGCGGCCACCTCGCACGGCTCCCCGATCCGCAGCCCGCGCGCCGTGTCGGCCGCCGCGAGCGCCGAGAGATCGGCGGCGTTGCCGGCCCGATGGGTCAGGATCGCGGCCTGCCCGACCCCCAGCGCCGCGGTGATGAGGAACACGGCCACCAGGGCGAGGATCAGCCCGAGGACCGTGCCGGCTCCGCGGTCCGGGTGCCCATCGCAGCCGGCCCGGCGCTCACCCGCCATCGACGATCACCTCCTCGCTGAACGTCGTGGCCTCCGCGGTGACCTCGAGCGACTCCCACTTCCCCAGGATCCCGGGCGCGGGCATCGTCACCCGGGCCGTGGCGCGATCGGGGTCCCGGTCCACCCGGACGTCGGCGGCATCGCCGGCGATCGTGCGCGCCTCCTGCTGTGCGTCGGCGGCGGACTCCCCGCGGGCCATCACGCGCGCGGCCGCCCCGGCGGCCTCCTCGCAGCGCACCTGGAGCATGGCGGCGCCGCCGCAGGCCAGCAGCACGGCCAGCAGCAGGACGATCGAGGGCAGGACGACGGCCGTCTCGACGGTCACGGCGCCGGCGTCATCGCCCGGGCCGCGCTCCTTCTCACCGCTCTCCAGCCCGCCGCCCCCGGCCCCCGGGGCCGCATGTCCGCGCGCCTCGGTCCGGCGATGACGAGGCCCGGTGCGCGGCGCTCGTGTCGGCGGGCCTCCCGTCGCGGGCGGACGGCGGGTGGGGCGAGCGCTTCGATTCGTGATCATGATCTCGAGTCCTCTCGTGAGCGGCCGGTCCGGTGCGCGCGGCACCGGACCGGCCGGGTCCGGGCGGGCTCGTCCGCCGACCGACGGACGAGCCCGCCCGTCGGTCAGATGGCCAGGGCCTTCTCGACGATCTTGAGCAGCAGGCTCGAGACGCCGTCGGAGTTGATGACCGCGGCCATCACGCCCCCGAAGGCCGCCGCGGCGAGCAGGATGATCGCGTACTCGACGGTCGAGGCCCCGAGGTCGGGATCCTGGACGGCGAGCTCCCGGCCGGGTCGCCGGCCATCGGTCGGCTCGAGCTCCGAGGAGACGCTGCGGGCGCTCTCGGGGGCCGCGTGATCGGCGTGAGCGGCGGTGCGGGTGATGACGGACATGATGTCCCCTTCTCTCGGTTGTGCCCCGGGCGGGGCTCGGCATCGAGCGGACGGACGTCCGCCCGAGGTTCTCGGGGCCGGCGCACGAGGCGGCGGCGGGCGCTCATCCGAGCAGGTCGGGCACGAGCCCGATGAGCACCGGGACGATGCCCCAGCACACGAAGGCAGGCAGGGAGCACAGCCCCAGCGGGACCATGAGGTGGACGGACAGCCGCTCGGCGGCGGCCTCCGCGCGGCGCTGCTCGGCCCGCCGGACCTGGGCCGACGCCGCGCGCAGAGCCGAGGCCGACGGTGCCCCGGAGACCGCGGAGAAGGTCAGGGCGGCGCGCAGATCCTGGACCTGGGGCGGGACGTCGCCGGCCGCCGACCAGGCCTGCTGCCACGACAGCCCCAGCCCCAGCGCCGCGGCGACGATCCGCAGGCTCGCGCCGACCTCCCCGCCGTCGGTGCGCGCCAGCACGTCCAGCGCTCGGGAGACGGGGACCCCGGACTCGAGCATCGAGGCCACGAGCTCGACCAGGACCCCGGCCGAGACGCCGCTGCCGGCCGGCGCCGAGACCCCTTCGGGGGCCGCTGAGCCCCCCGGCCCCGTGCCGGGAGCACCCGGTCCGGGCATCCGCCGTGCGAGCGGGAGCCAGAGCACGGCCAGGGCCGCCAGCAGCAGCATCCCCGCGACCACGGCGGCGCTCGCTGACTGTCCGCCGCTCATGCGGATCGCCTCCCGGCCTCGGCCCGGGGACGGACCGGGACCCGCGGCGGCTCGGGCCCCGCGGGCGCGGACGGAGCCGGGCGGTGCCCCGCGGCCGCCTCGGCCCGGTGCACCATGCGCCGCGTCCACAGCCTCCCGATCACGCTCAGCACCGCGCCGAGGACTCCGGCGGCGACGCCCCACGGGGTCGTCAGGAGGGTGCGCACGGGATCGGCTCCGATGAGAATCCCGAGCCCGAGCGCCAGCACGGGCAGCCACGAGAGGATCCGCACCGTCGCCCTCGCTCCGGCCAGGGCGGTCTCGCGAGCGGCGTCGGCGTCGAGATCTCCCTCGGCGGCCGCCGCGACGCCGTCGAGCAGCGCCGCCAGGGGCGCGCCCGTGCGCTGCGAGACCTCCCAGCACCGGGCGGTGTCCGTCAGCACGGCCGCCTCGGTGCGCTCGGCCCTGCCTCGGGGCCGGCCGCTCGCGGCGGCCTCGGCCAGCAGGGTCTCGGAGGGGCTGCGCCCCAGGGCAGCGGCAGCGGACACCGCCCGGCACAGCCGCTCCTGCCGAGCCACCGCTCGACTGGGCACCGGGGCCTGCGCCGCGGTCCGGGCGCTGACGGCGAAGGCGGCGGTGGGAGACTGCCCGGCCCGGATCAGGGCCGCCAGCTGCCGGATCCAGTCCACCCACTCGCCGGCCTCGGCCGGGTCGTCCCGCCGACGCAGCCGCCGAGCCAGGGCGGTCAGGATCCCGTCGGGGGCAGCCGAGGACCCTGCTTCCCCCTCCGGTCCGGGAGCACCCGGCATCCGCACCGTCAGCGGACGCGGCAGCCACAGCAGCGCCAGGGCCGCGAGCACGAGGGCGAAGATCCCCAGGGCCCCGCTCATGACGCCGCCCCCGCCGTGCGTCCGGACGCCATGGCGGCGAAGGCAGGCCAGCCGGGCCCGGACGACGGCCCGTCGGGGGTCTCCTCCACGGCGGTCACCATGTGCAGGGCGCCGCGGCGCTGCTCCAGCAGGGCCACGGTGCGCAGGACGCGGCGTCCGGCCTCCCGGTCCAGGTGCACGACCAGGTCCAGGGCCGAGCCGGCCTGCAGCGCGACCGCCTCCGGGGTCATCCCGCCGAGCGCGCCCAGGGCGGCCAGTCGGGCGGGCACGGCATCGGCCGAGTTCGCGTGGACCGTGCCCGCTCCGCGGTGCCCCGTGTTCAGCGCGGTCAGCAGCTCGCGCACCTCGGCCCCGCGGCACTCGCCGATCACGATCCGATCCGGGCGCATGCGCAGCGACTGCCGCACGAGCTCGGCGAGATCGACCGAGCCGCTGCCCTCGACGTTCGCATGCCGCGACTGCATCCCGATGACGTGCGGGTGCGCCGGGCGCAGCTCGGCGGCGTCCTCGATCAGCACGATCCGCTCGTGGACGGGGCAGGCCGAGAGCAGGGCGTTGAGCACCGTCGTCTTGCCCGAGCCCGTCGCCCCGGTGACCAGGAGGTTGGCCCCCGAGGCCGTGGCGGCGAGCAGCTGCTCCAGGATCTCGGGGCGGATCGTCCCGGCGGCGACGAGATCGTCGACGGTCAGCACCTCCCGGTGCCGGAAGCGCACGGACAGCAGGGTCCCGCCGGTGGAGATCGGCGGCAGGACGGCGTGGACGCGGATCCCGTCGGCGGTCTGCACATCGGCACAGGGGTGCGCGTCGTCCAGCCGGCGCCCGGCCGAGGAGATCAGCCGCACGGCCAGCTCCCGGAGCTCCTCCTCGCTGCGGAACGGGGAGTCCACCCGCACGGGGCCGGCCCCGGCCTCCCACCACACCTCGCGATGCCCGTTGATCCAGACGTCGGTCAGCCCCTCGGCCGGGAGCATGCCCTGCAGGGCGCCCAGACCGGTGAGCTCCGCGCGGATGCGCCGCACCGCGCGCAGGATGCCGGCGGCGCTGAGCGCCTGGCCGGACTCGCGCACGGCCCGGGCGATGCGCTCGTCGTCCACCGCGCCGCCGTCGGCCAGCAGCGTCTCGCGGACCTCGCGCAAGAGGTGCGGGTCCACGTCGGCCGCGCGCGCACGGCCCGGACCGGATGCGATGAGGGCGCTCACGGCCGGCCGTCCCATCCGGCGGCAGCGGCCGTCTCGGGGGCGGCCCGATCCAGCAGGCCGTGCAGCTCGTCGAGCTGCTCCCACAACGAGGCCACGGCGCTCGCGTGCCGACGGCGCCGCCCGCGCTGAAGCAGGCTGCGCATCTCGCAGGCCTCCGCGACCCCGGCGTCGAAGGGGATGCCGGTCAGCGGCGGCAGCCCCAGGACCTCGGCGGCGGCATCTGGCTCCACGTCCGCGATCGCCGGACCCGCCAGGACGAACTCGACCGGCACGCCGCTGAGCGCATCGGCGATCCGCCGGGCGCACAGCAGCGCCCTGGCCGTGCGGGGCACCACGACGAGGACCGCATCGCACAGCCGAGCCGCCCCGAACGATCGTTCGCCGACCCGGCCGAGGTCCAGGACGACGAGGTCGCAGGCGCGCCGGAGGGTGCGCAGCACGGCCGCGACCGGGGCCTCCTCCTGGGAGCGACGATCCCAGGACAGCCACCTCATCCCGGTGAGGCCGTCGATCTCCGGGAGCACCTCCCACAGCCGTCGAGAGCTCAGCGCCCCGTGGGAGCCCACCAGATCCGGCCAGCGCAGCGCGGGCTCGAGCTCGGTGCCCAGCAGCAGGTCGATGCCGCAGCCGTGCGGGTCGCCGTCCACCAGGGCCGCCTCGCGCTGCGGCGCCGCCGCGGCCGCCAGCCAGCACGACAGGGTCGAGGCGCCGGCCCCGCCCACCGCGCCCATCACGCCCAGGACGCCGGCCGCCGGGCGCGCGCTCTCGCCGCGCAGATCGGCCAGCCGGTCCGCGAGCCACGGCTCCGCCTCCGGGAGCACCGCCACGGTGCAGTCGCCGCCGATCCGCGCCGCCAGCTCCCACAGATCCGCATCCTCTGCCGTGCCGAGCAGGACGGCCGGGATCCCGAAGGGGCCGGGCCGCGACCCCGCGCTGCGGAGGTCGCGCGCGGCCAGCAGCAGCAGCTGCGCCGAGGCCGCTCCGGCGGCCTCGAGCTGCGCGGGGCTCGGGTCGTGGGCTCGGCTCAGCTGCGCGTCGGCGGCCGCGCACACCGCGGTGATCTCCTCGACCAGGCGATCGTCCGAGCCGACCAGGACGACGCGCCGACCGGCTCCCTCGAGCACGAGCCCGGCGGCGGGGATCTCCGCACCGGGGATCCCCTCCGCGGGGGCGCCGCGGAGGGGCTCGATCGGAGCCGACCCGCCCGCTGCACGGCTGCCCGATGCCGCCGCCTCTGCGGCGGCCCCTGCCGGGGCCGGCGGGACGATCTCCAGGAGGGCCGCCCGGCGACCGGAGGGCCGGGCCGCGCGGTGGGATCCCGAGCTGCGCGGGGGCTGCTGTGCTGTCATGCCCCGACCATGCGGGGTGCGGGCAGCCGCCGGCAGGAGCGGCGATCCGCCCGGGGCGCGGGCTGCGGGCCGGGCAGGATCACCGTCCCCTGTGGAGTCCCGCTCGCGCGCGATGCCTGCGCTGTCGGTCGTCGCCGCCAGAATGCGAGGGTGCTGATCGTCGTGACCGCTCTCCCGCCCGACGGCACAGCGCCGCCCGCGGCTGGGGGCGCTGTCCACGCCGTCCAGGTCGTCGACGACCGGGCCCGCCCCGTCGGGCCGCCGCAGGAGCTGGATCCCGCCGGCCTGGCCGCGTTCGTGCATGCGCAGGACGCGCGCTGCCGCGCCGAGACGGGCCGCGGCCCGCGCTGGGTCCTCGAGCGGGGCCCGCTGATCCTGCCGGGCCTGCTGGCCGCCGATCCGTCGGCGCCTCTGCAGCACCTGCACGACCTGCGCCTGGTCTCGGCGATCCTGTCCACCGCCTCGACCGCCCCGGCCGCGGCCGTCGACTACTCCCCCGTCCTGGAGCCCCTGCCCCGCCACGAGCACCCGGGGATCGCTCCCGAGCCCGCACCGCGCTCCGTGTGGAACGGCCCCGGCGAGGGCCAGCTGGGCCTCTTCGACGACGGCCCCGGCGCCGATCAGCGGGATGCGGCCGCCGATCGGCTGACCGCTCTCGTCCAGGAGCTGCGCGCTCAGCTCGAGGCCGTCGAGGGCTCCCGGGCGCCGCAGAAGCTGCGTCTGCTGTGCGGCCTCGAATCCGCCGGCGCCCTGCTGGCGGCCGACATGCACCGGGTCGGCATCCCGTGGGACGAGCGCGTGCATCGCGACCTGCTCGTCGAGGCCCTGGGCCCGCAGCCGCCGCTGGGGCACCGCCCGGCGCGCATGGAGGAGGCGGCCGAGCGCGTCCGGGAGGTCCTGGGCGCCCCGGAGCTGAACCCCGACTCCCCGCAGTCCCTGCTGCGAGCGCTGCGCGGCGCCGGCATGGGGGTGAGCTCCACGAGCCAGTGGGAGCTCAAGGGCTGGGCCGAGGCCGCGCCGGTCTCCTCCCCCGGCGAGCGGCAGCGCCGCGAGCAGCTGATCGAGCCCGTGCTGGCCTACAAGAAGCTCTCCCGGCTGCTCACCGCCAGCGGCTGGCAGTGGCTCGAGTCATGGGTGCGCGGCGGCCGGTTCCACGCGGAGTACGTCGTCGGGGGCGTGGTCACGGGACGCTGGGCCGCACGAGGCGGCGGAGCGCTGCAGATCCCCAAGGTGGTCCGCTCCGCGGTGCGCCCGGGCCCGCGGCGCCGCCTGGTGGTCGCCGACGCCGCGCAGCTCGAGCCCCGCGTCCTGGCGGTCCTGGCGCGCGACGACGCCCTGGCGGACGCCTCCCGCGGGCAGGACCTCTACCTCTCGATCGCCGAGCGGGGCCGGCGCTCCAGCACGGGGCTCACGCAGCGAGCGGAGGCCAAGGTGGCGCTGCTGGGGGCCCTGTACGGAGCCACGACCGGCGAGTCCGGGCGGCTCATGCCGCAGCTGGCCCGGCTGTTCCCCCAGGCGGTCGCCTTCGTCGAGCATGCCGCGCGCGTGGGCGAGGACGGCGCGCAGGTGTGCACGTGGCTCGGCCGCTGGTCGCCCCGGCCCGACGAGCGCTGGCAGGAGGCCGTCGCCCGGACCGCGACGGCCGAGGAGGAGCGCCGCGCCGGGCAGCTGCGCCGCTCGCAGGGCCGGTTCACCCGCAATCTCGTGGTCCAGGGCTCGGCCGCGGAGTGGGCCATGGCGTGGATGGGCTGCGTGCGCGCCGAGCTGCGGCGCCGCGGGCTGGACGCCGATCTGGTCTTCTTCCTGCACGACGAGATCATGGTCGACACCGCGGCCGAGCACGCCCAAGAGGTCGCCGCGCTCGTGCGCGACGCCGCGGAGCAGGCCACGCGCATCGTGTTCGGCCGGGTCCCGGTCGAGTTCCCCGTGACGGTCGCCGTCGTCGAGAGCTACGACCAGGCCGGGTGACGGACGGGGTGCCCCGGGTGCCGGCAGCGGCGGGGCTCAGCCCTGCGGGGCCGGGCGGACGTCGTGGCGGTCCCACGGCCGGGCCCAGCCGGCCGCGGTGAGCACCCGGTCCAGCAGGATCCCGGTGAACCCCCACACGACGACCTCGTCGCGCCCGCCGGCCGGGTCGGTCACGGTCCGGGGGATGCGGAAGGCCGGCGAGCGGTGCCGCCTGACCGGGAAGTCCGGCCCGGAGCGGCGCACCTCGGCCGTGTGGCGCCGCTGCGGATCCACCACGTCGAGCAGCGGGACGCGGAAGACGAGCGCGGACTCGGCGCGGTCCACCACGTCCACGCGGCTCGGCCGCGCCCACCAGCCGATCACGGGGGTGACGTCGTGCCCGGAGACCGGAACGGGCGTCGTGGGCAGGGCCCCCAGGACCTCGATGCCCCGCGGATCCAGCCCCGTCTCCTCCTGCGCCTCGCGCAGCGCGGCCCGCACGAAGGCCGCCTGCACGGGGCCGCCCGGAAGCTCCAGGACATCGCCCGGGTCCTCGGGATCGCCGTCCTCGGGGTCCAGCCGGCCGCCGGGGAAGGCCACCTGCCCCGGATGAGCGCGCAGGGTCGGGGCGCGCTGGGTCAGCAGCAGGTCGAGGTCCGCCGCAGGGCCGTCGCCGCGCGCCGCGGAGTCGGCCTCGACGTCGTCGAGCACTCCCACGAGGATCAGCACCGCCGATGCGCGCGGCGTCCCGCGGTGCCGCAGGGAGTCGACGCGCAGCGGCCCCTGCTCCCGCAGGGCGACCACGGCCCGGAGCAGCTGGTCGCGGGCGCGCCGCCGGCCGTCCTCGCAGCTCCCGGCGCTCATGCGCTCAGCCCGTGCCCGGCCGCGCGCAGCTCGCGCCGCGAGCGCCCCGCCAGGAAGGCCTCGAGCAGCTCCTCGCGCCCGGGCTCGAACTCGTAGGCCAGCAGCGCGGCGGCCGCCTCCGGCTCGACCGGGCCGGTGCCGTAGGACGGGCACAGATCCGCGACGGGGCAGACGCCGCAGGCCGGGCGCTTGGCATGGCAGATGCGGCGGCCGTGATAGACGAGGCGGTGGGACAGATCCGTCCAGTCGCGCCGCTCGAACAGCTCCCCCACGGCGTGCTCGACCTTGACCGGGTCCTCCTCGTGGGTCCAGCCGAAGCGGCGGGCCAGGCGCCCGAAGTGCGTGTCCACGGTGATCCCGGGGACGTCGAAGGCATTGCCGAGCACCACGTTGGCCGTCTTGCGGCCCACGCCCGGCAGCTTCACGAGGTCCTCGAGGCGGCCGGGGACCCGCCCGTCGTGCTCGTCCTCGATCGCCCGGGCCAGCCCCTGGGCCGAGCGCGCCTTGGAGCGGTAGAAGCCCAGCGGCCGCAGCATCTGCTCGACCTCCGCGCGCTCCGCCTCGGCCAGCGACCGCGGATCCGGCCAGCGCTCGAAGAGCGCGGGGGTCGTGGCGTTGACCCGGGTGTCCGTGGTCTGGGCCGAGAGCACCGTGGCCACGAGCAGCTGCCAGGCGGAGTCGAAATCCAGCTCCGCGACCGCGTACGGGTAGGTCCGCCCCAGCTCGGCGGCGATCCGCCGCGCGCGCCGCTTCAGCGCCAGCGGCGACTCCTCCCGCCCCGTCCTGGCCCGGCGGGCCGCCCCGGCCCGCGCCTTCGGGGGATCCACGATCCGCACGTGATCCGGCACCGGGCCGCCCTGCGACCGGTGCAGCGGATGCGGCTCGCGCTCCGCGGCCGCTGGGGAGGCCGCTGGGGAGGCCGCTGGGGATGCCGGGGTCTGATCGGGCAGGCTCATGCTCCCGATGCTACGTCGGCGCCCCGACGGCCTCCGTCCGCGAGCGCACCGAGATCCGCGCTGCCCAGCCCCCGGAGGCGGCCCCGGTCTCCGTTGGAGTCGGCTCCGGGCGTGAACTAGTCTCGGAGCAGATTCCGTGATTCACCGCACATCGGACAGGAGATCAGCCGAGATGACCGATCAGCAGCAGACGTTCCCCCCGCCGGAGGAGTTCGCGGCGCAGGCCAACGTCACCGCCGAGATCTACGACGAGGCCGCGTCCAAGGGACCCGAGTTCTGGGCCGAGCAGGCCCGCGAGCTGCTGAGCTGGTCCCAGGAGTTCACCGAGACCCTCGACTGGTCGAACCCGCCGTTCGCCAAGTGGTTCGCCGACGGCACCCTCAACGCCGCCTACAACGCGGTGGACCGCCACGTGGAGGCCGGCAACGGCGAGCGCAGGGCGCTGCTGTTCGAGGGCGAGCCCGGCGACGATCGCTCGTACACCTATGCCGAGCTCAAGGACGAGGTCTGCAGGGCCGCCAACGCCCTGGTCTCGCTGGGCATCGCCAAGGGCGACCGCGTGGGCATCTACATGCCCATGGTCCCGGAGGCCGTGATCGCCATGCTGGCCTGCGCGCGCATCGGCGCGATCCACTCCGTGGTCTTCGGCGGCTTCTCCGCCGACGCCGTGCGCTCGCGCATGGAGGACGGCGAGGCCAAGCTCGTGATCACCGTGGACGGCTCCTACCGCCGCGGCAAGCCCTCCAAGATCAAGCCGGTCGTGGACGACGCCCTCGCCAAGGGCGCCCCGACGGTCGAGAACGTCGTCGTGGTCAAGCGCAACGGCGAGGACGTGGAGTGGACCGAGGGCCGCGACCACTGGTGGCACGACCTGGTCGATGACCAGTCGGCCGAGCACGCGCCGGAGCCCATGAACGCGGAGGACCCGCTGTTCATCCTCTACACCTCGGGCACCACCGGCAAGCCCAAGGGCGTGCTGCACACCACCGGCGGCTACCTCACGCAGGACGCCTTCTCCATGAAGGCCACCTTCGACCTCAAGCCGGAGACCGACGTCTTCTGGTGCACGGCCGACATCGGCTGGGTCACCGGCCACTCCTACGTCGCCTACGGCCCGCTGGTCATGGGCGCCACCCAGGTGATCTACGAGGGCACCCCTGACTCGCCGCACCGCGGGCGCTTCTGGGAGATCGTGCAGAAGTACGGGGTGACCACCATGTACACCTCCCCCACGGCCATCCGCACCATGATGAAGTGGGGCGAGGACATCCCCGCCGAGTACGACCTCTCCTCGCTGCGCCTGCTCGGCACCGTGGGCGAGGCCATCAACCCCGAGGCCTGGCAGTGGTTCCACGAGCACATCGGCCACGGCCGCTGCCCGATCGTCGACACCTGGTGGCAGACCGAGACCGGCTCGCACATGCTCACGCCCATGCCGGGCGTCACGGCCGCCAAGCCCGGCTCGGCGCAGACCCCGCTGCCGGGCATCAGCCTCGACGTCGTCGACGAGTCCGGGAAGACGGTGCGCAACGGCGAGCAGGGCTTCCTGGTGGTCCGCGAGCCGTGGCCGTCGATGATGCGCACGATCTGGGGCGACGACCAGCGCTTCGTCGACACCTACTGGTCGCGCTTCGAGGGCATGTACTTCGCCGGCGACGGCGCGCGCTTCGACGAGGACGGCGACATCTGGGTCCTGGGCCGCGTGGACGACGTCATGAACGTCTCCGGGCACCGCCTCTCGACCTCCGAGATCGAGTCCGCGCTGGTCTCGCACCCCTCGGTCGCCGAGGCCGCCGTCGTGGGCGCGGCCGACGAGACCACCGGCCAGGCGGTCGTCGCCTTCGCGATCCTCACCGACGAGGCCGTCGACGAGGGCCGCTCGAAGGATGAGCTGTCCGAGGAGCTGCGGGCACACGTGGGCCGGGAGATCTCGCCGATCGCCAAGCCCAAGCGCGTGCTGATCGTCCCGGAGCTGCCCAAGACGCGCTCGGGCAAGATCATGCGCCGCCTGCTCAAGGACGTGGCCGAGGACCGCCCCGTCGGCGACGTCTCGACCCTGGCCGATCAGACCGTCATGGACCAGATCGTGGAGTCGCTGGGGCAGAAGTGACCGGCCGCCGCTGAGAGCGGCATGCCCGACGACGGGGCCGGCCGATCCCGAGCGGATCGTCCGGCCCCGTCGCTCACCGCCGGCCGCTTCCCGCTCACCGGTCGACCGGTTCGCACTCCTGCGTCGAGACCGGCTGCTCGGCCCCCGCGGCGGCCGTCAGCGCGTCGCCCAGCGCCTCGGTCGTCACGGCGAAGCCGGCCGAGCTCGAGGACGAGCGGGCGAAGACCACCCCGATCACCTGTCCGTCCCCGTCCAGCAGCGGGCCCCCGGAGTTGCCCTCCTGCACCCCGCCGGCGAACTGCAGGACCTCGACGGGCGGGCTCGGGGCGTCCCCGTCGATCGAGCTCATCGAGGTGCGGGCCGTGCCCTGCACCTCGGCCGGGCCGATCTCGAGCGGGCCGCCCCCCGGGTGGCCCGCGAAGGCGGCCGCGGTCCCGGGCGGCGGGGTCGGCGCGATCCCGAGCGCCGGGGCCTCCAGGCTCGGGACCGACAGCACCGCCAGATCGGCCGCGGGATCGAAGACGACGACCTCGGCCTCGTGCCGGCGCCCCTGGGCGTCGTGGGCGAAGACCCGCTCGGCGCCGGCGATCACATGCGCGTTCGTGACGGCCTGGCCCTCGGCCGCCGCGAAGCCCGAGCCGCTCAGCCGCGCCGAGCACTGCGGTGCGAAGCCCACGATCCGCAGGGTGGATCCGGCCGCCGCTGTGATCTCCGGGTCGTCGACCTCGCCGGCCGGAGGCGGCGCCGGCTCGAAGAGCAGGGTGTCGAGCTCGCGGGCACCGGTGCTTCCCGCCACGCGCTCCTGAGCACGCTCGAGGGCGTCGACGGCGACCGGCGGGGCGGCGCGGTCGACCAGGCGCATCATGGGCGAGCGCTCGGCGTGGGCGCCCACCGCCGGCACGGGCCCGCTGGCCAGCGTGGACACCGCGGCCAGCACGACCAGGGCGGCGGCCAGCGCACCGATCGCCGCTCCTCCGAGCGCGTCCAGGAACCGCAGCGCTCGCGAGCGCACCGCGACCGCCGCCGCCGCGCGGCCCGCCAGGGCCTCTCCCAGCGCCTGGCCGCCGAGCATCCCGAGCACGAGCACCCCGCCGAGGACGAGCAGCCGCACGACCCGGTCGGCCGACTCGAGCGGGATCTGCGGGATCGCCCACAGGGCCAGGGCCCCGCCGGCCAGCAGCCCCGCGATCCCGACCAGCGTCCGGAGGATCCCGCGCATCAGGCCGTGCAGGAGTCCGAGCACCAGGACGATCAGGATGATCAGGTCCATCAGGCTCCAGGTCATCGGCTCCTCCTCTCCCGGGCCCGTCCCGGCGATCCGGATCGCGCCGCCGGTTCCCCTCTCCCGGCGGGCCCGGCGCTTCCGGTCGTGACCGGTCCGTTGGGATTCGGAGTATCTCGCATTACAGTGGTGGGGATGGTGTCGAATGCGTCACAGCATCGGCCCCCTGACGAGCTACCACCGAGGAGCACCATGGATACCGAGGTCCTGCGCAGGGCCCCCCTCTTCGCGTCCCTGGACGACGAGGCCTTCGCCGCGCTCACCGACGAGATCACCGAGGTCGATCTCCCGCGCGGCGCCACGCTGTTCCACGAGGGCGACCAGGGCGACCGTCTCTACTTCATCATCTCGGGCAAGGTGAAGCTGGGCCGCACGGCCAGCGACGGCCGCGAGAACCTCGTGGCCGTCATGGGCCCCGGCGAGGTCTTCGGCGAGATGGCCCTGTTCGACCCCTCCCCGCGCTCGACCGCGGCGACGGCGGTCTCGGAGACCCAGCTCGCCGGCCTGAACCACGAGAACCTGCTCAAGGTCCTCGAGCGCAACCCGGCCGTCTCGCAGCAGCTGCTGCAGGCCCTGGCCCGCCGCCTGCGCCGCACGAACGAGAACCTGGCCGACCTGGTCTTCTCGGATGTCCCGGGCCGCGTGGCCAAGGCGCTGCTGGACCTGGCCGAGCGCTTCGGCCGGCAGACCCCGGACGGCGTCCTGGTCGCCCACGAGCTCACGCAGGAGGAGCTGGCCCAGCTGGTCGGCGCCTCGCGCGAGACCGTGAACAAGGCCCTGGCCGAGTTCGTCCAGCGCGGCTGGATCCGCCTGGAGGCCCGCGCCGTGGTCATCCTCGACACCCCGCGGCTGCAGCAGCGCTCGCGCTGACCTCCCCCTGCTCCGCGCACGACGAGGCCGCGACCCCCACGGGGTCGCGGCCTCGCCCGCTGTCCGGGCTGCGGCGCTCAGCGTCGTCGCGCGGCGACGGCCCGGTCGACCGCGAGCCCCAGCGAGCCGTCCGCGGCCCGCTCGAGCCGCGCCATCCGCGGCTCCAGGTGCGGGCGGTGGGCGGCGACCGCGATCGCCGACGGCGCGCGGGCCAGGTCCTCCAGGATCAGCACGGTCGCCGGCGTCAGCAGGGGCCGCAGGTCCTGGCGCTCCAGGCTCCGGTCGGAGCGCACCCGGGGCGGCGCGGACCCCTGCTCGCCGGGGCTCTCGCCCGGCCGGCCCCGCAGGACCTCGGCCGGGGAGACCCAGCCGCCGGGCCTGCCCCGGGAGCCCAGCGGCCCGGGCTCCTGGCGCTCCGGGAGGATGACCAGGAAATACCGGATGTCGCAGCGGCGGTGCATGAACTCCGCCGTGATCCATCGGGCCATGGGCCGCAGCAGCTCCGTGCGCAGCAGCAGGCGGCGGTCGGCGAGCACCTCGGACAGCGACTGCTCGCCGGCGGCGACGTCCTCGCGCACCGACATCCAGTCGTGGCCGCCGGTCGTGGCGATCGTCGTGTCCCGGCGCCGCCCGGCCAGCAGGACGCCGGTGGTCGCGAACAGGGTGCGCGCGGCGGCCACGACGGTCCTGCGGGCGCTGCCCACGTCGTCGCGCAGCACCCCGGCCCACTCCTGGCTCGAGAGCCCCGACCACGGGATGGGCTCGTCGTCGGCAGCGATCACCCGCCCGCCCGGGAAGGACACCGGCCCGAACGGGGAGCGGTGCTCGTGCGCCGTCAGGTAGGTCTCGACCCCGCGGGGGCTGTCGCGGATGAGCACGGTGCAGGCGGCGTCCTGCGGGGTCACCGGTGCGACGTGCTGCTCCGGATCCAGCCAGAGCTGCGCCGCCGCGCGGTACTCGGGCGGCACCGGGAAGCGGCGGAGCCCGCGCACCGCCCCGGGCACCGGGCTCGGGGCGGCGCCGGGCGCAGTCAGACGGGACGACGAGGGCCGCCCGGCCGCCCCCTGCGCGGAGGCGGCGTCGGGCGGCCCGTCGGCGGCCGCAGGGGGCTCAGGCCAGTTCGACAACGAGCTCGACCTCGACGGGCGAGTCCTTGGGGAGGACGGCCACGCCGACGGCCGAGCGGACATGCACGCCGGCATCCCCCAGGACCTCGCCGAGCAGGTCCGAGGCGCCGTTGATCACGCCCGGCTGCTCGGTGAACGAGGGATCCGAGGCGACGAAGCCCACGAGCTTCACGACGCGGCCGATCCGGTCGAGATCGCCGATCACGTCCTTGACCGCCGCGAGGGCGTTGAGGACGCAGGTCGCCGCGAGCTGCTGGGCGAGCTGCGGGGCGATCAGCCCCTCCCCCTCTCCGACCTTCCCGGTGCTCGGCAGGACCCCGTCGACGAACGGCAGCTGGCCGGAGGTCCAGACCTGCGAGCCGCTGCGCAGCGCCGGGATGTAGGTGCCGGCCGGTGCGGCCGTCTCGGGCAGGGCCAGGCCGAGCTCCGCGAGGCGGGCCTCGACGCGTCCGGCAGAGCTCTCGGGGGCCATCTCAGGACTCCTTCGGGCGCTTGAAGTACGCGATCGGGTTGGTCTGCTGCGGCGCGTTGACCGCGGCGTCGGGGGTGGAGGCCTGCTGCTGGCCGGGGAGGACGGCCACCAGCTCCCAGCCCTCCGAGCCGAAGTTGTCCAGGATCTGCTTGGTCGCGTGGATCATGATGGGCGCGGTCATGTATTCCCAGGTCGTCATGAGGCCAACCCTAGCGCCTGCCCGGGCCGCATCCCGTGGTGCAGACCTCATCGCGCGCCGCCCTGCGCTGGCAGGCATCGCTTGTACCATGACCGAATGGCTTCATCTCCGAGCTCCCCCGATGCCCGTGAGGGGACTTCCGCCGTCGGCCGCGTCCTCGCGTTCCTCATCGCCAGCATCCTGGCCGGGGCCGTCGTGGCCGGGCTGATCTTCCCCTCCGCGGCGGCCGCGGGCATCGCCGCCAGCGGCTCGGTCGCCTGGATGAAGGACCTCCCCGAGGATCTCTCCAACGGCCCGATCTCGCGCTCGTCGACCGCCTACGCGCGCGACGGGGAGACGGAGCTGGCCACGTTCTACGCCGAGAACCGCACCCCCCTGTCCCTCGACCAGATCTCCCCGCACATGCAGGACGCGATCGTCGCCGTCGAGGACCGCGACTTCTACACCCACGGCGGCGTCTCGGTCACCGGCATCCTCCGCGCGATGGCGAACAACGCGACCAACTCGGAGGGCCGCCAGGGCGCCTCGACCCTGACGCAGCAGTACGTGAACAACCTGATCATCGACCGCGACGTCCGCGCCGGCGACGAGGCCTCCACCCTGGGCGCCAACAAGGGCTACGTGGACAAGCTCCAGGAGATGAAGCTCGCCGTCTCCATGGAGAACGAGCTGTCCAAGGACGAGATCCTCCAGGGCTACCTGAACATGGTCCTGTTCGGCCCGCGCAACTACGGCGTGGAGACGGCCGCCAACTACTACTGGGGCATCCCGGCCTCGGAGCTGAACCTCCAGCAGTCGGCCACGCTGGCCGGGCTGGTGCAGTCCCCGGAGTACTACAACCCCGCGACCAACCCCGAGCAGTCGATCGACCGCCGCAACACCGTGCTGTGGACCATGCTCGACGAGGGCATGATCACCCAGGCGGAGTACGACGAGGCCACCGCGGCCCCGCTCGATCTCGACCTGCACCCGGAGAACCAGGGCTGCACCGCCTCCGAGGACGCCCCGTACTTCTGCACGTACGTGGAGAACGAGATCCTCACCTCGCCCGAGTTCGGCGAGACCCCCGACGAGCGCCTCAACAACCTCCAGCGCGGCGGCCTCCGGATCGTCACCACCCTGGACCCGAAGGCCCAGCGCGTGGCCCAGGACGAGGTCGAGAACACCCAGCCCGCCGACGACAACCCCGACTCCATCGGCTCGTCCCTCGTCTCGATCGAGCCGGACAGCGGCGAGATCGTGGCCATGGCGCAGAACTCGAACTACTCCGCGGCCGAGGAGGAGAACCAGCAGAACACGGTCTACAACTTCAACACCGACACCCTGGACGCCGGGACCGGCGGCTACCAGGTGGGCTCGACCTTCAAGCCCGCAGTGCTCCTGGCGTGGATCGACGCGGGCAAGTCCGTGGGGCAGACGATCGACGCCTCCCGCACGAGCTACCCGGCCGATCACGCCTGGGAGGCCTCGTGCGTCGACGGCGGCTCGGTCTTCGAGCCCGGCGACGACGGCAGCGGCTTCTCCTTCCAGAACGCGTCGCGCGGCTACGAGCGGGACATGAGCGTCGAGTTCGGTCTCTACAACTCGATCAACTCCGCGATCTATGCGATGGCCGACGAGCTCGACCTGTGCCGCATCGGCGAGCTCACGGCGGATCTCGGCCTGCACAACGGGCAGACCGGCCTGCCGATCGACACCACGCACCTCTCGTCGCTGCTGGGCGGCTCGTCGGACAACATCTCCCCGCTGACCATGGCCACTGCCTACGCCACGTTCGCCAACGACGGCGTGCGCTGCGAGCCCCGGGCCCTGCGCAGCGTCAAGGGCCACGACGGCACCGAGTACGCCGTGCCCGAGTCCTCGTGCGAGCGCGAGATCAGCGAGAACGAGGCCCGCACCGTGAACCATGTGCTCGAGCAGGTGCTCGTGCGCGGCTCCGGCCATGAGCTCGGCATCGGGCTCGAGAACGCCTCCGCCGCCAAGACCGGCACCACGGACAACTCGACCCAGACCTGGCTGCTCGGCTACACGCAGGGCCTGTCGACCGCCTCGTGGGTCGGCAGCTACGCCGAGGGCAGCCGCTCGCTCAACGACGTCTCGATCGGCGGCGACCGACCGGCCTCCCAGACCTCGGATCCGGACGACTGGGTCGACGGCTCCTCCTACGCCGGCGAGCAGTGGCAGGCGTTCATGGAGGAGATCGCCCCGGACTACAACACGGACGAGTTCCCCTCCGCCCCCGACAACCTGATCGAGGGCAGCCGCAGCGCGGACCGCAGCGCGCCGTCGACCCCCTCCACCGAGTCCGGCGGCGGCGCCTCGACGCCCACCGCCTGATCCGTGAGCCCCTCCCCCCTGAAGCCCGTCGGCCGGGCCGGTGCCGCTGTCGCGGCCGCCGGCCTGGCCGTCGGCGCGTGGGGGGTGCTCGGCGAGCGGCGCCGGTTCCGCGTGCGCACCGAGACGCTGCCGGTGCTCGCACCCGGCACCCCCGATCTGCGCCTGCTGCACATCTCGGACCTGCACACGGTCCCCGGCCAGGAGGCCAAGAAGCGCTTCGTGCACGGACTGGCCGAGCTGGAGCCGGATCTGGTGGTCGACACCGGCGACAACCTCTCCCATCCCCAGGCCCTGCCCTACCTGCTCGAGATCCTCGAGCCGCTGCTGCGCTTCCCGGGTCTCTACGTCCCGGGCTCCAACTGCTACTTCGCGCCCACGTTCAAGAACCCTGCGCGCTACCTCTGGAAGGGCAGCACGCAGGACGAGGACCGCACGCAGCTGCGGCTGCTCCCCTGGCGGCAGATGCACCGGGCCTTCGACGACGCCGGCTGGGTCGGCCTGGTCAACCGTGCGACGTCGGTCCGGGTGGGCGGCCGGCTCCTGGACGTCTCGGGGGTCGACGACCCCCACCTGCGCCTGGACCGCCACCCCGGGTTCAGCCTGCCGCGGCCGGAGGGCTCAGCGGCCCCGGCCGGTGTGCAGCCCGGGGGGTCCGCAGCTGCCGCCCCCGCGTCCGCCCTCGCTCCCGCTGCGGAGGAGCCCGCGCTGCGGCTGGGCCTCGCCCACGCGCCCTACCTGCGCACGCTCGAGCGCTTCGCCGACGACGGCGCCGACCTGGTGCTGGCCGGACACACCCACGGCGGCCAGGTGTGCCTGCCCGGCGGGCGCGCGCTCGTGTCCAACTGCGATATCGAGCCCGAGCGCTGCCGGGGCATGACGGAGCAGAAGGGCATGCCGGTCGGCATCTCCGCCGGCCTCGGCGAATCCCGCTTCGCACCGGTGCGCCTGTTCTGCCGTCCCGAGGCCGTGCTCCTGAGGCTCACGGCGCGCGCCTGAGCCCGGCCGCCTGCCGTCGCCCCCGACGAACCGCCTGCCCGCGAGACCCATCACCGCAGCCCGCCGACTCGTCGGCCCCGAGAGGAGACGCCGCAATGCCCCGACCCCGCATCCTGGTCCTCAACGGACCCAACCTGAACATGCTCGGCACCAGGGAGCCGGCGATCTACGGCTCCCAGACCCTGGCCGACATCGAGGCCCTGACGGCCGAGCGCGCCGAGGCCCTCGGCGCCGAGATCGACTTCCGCCAGTCCAACCACGAGGGCGAGCTGATCGACGCCCTGCAGCAGGCCCGGGGCACGCATCTGGGCTGCATCCTCAACGCGGCCGGTCTCACCCACACCTCGGTGAGCCTCCACGACGCCGTGAAAGCCTCCGAGCTGCCGACCGTCGAGGTGCACCTGTCCAACCCGCACGCCAGGGAGGAGTTCCGACACCTGTCCTACATCTCCCCCGTGGCCGAGGCCGTGATCGCCGGCGCGGGGGCCCACGGCTACCTGTACGCCCTGGATCTGCTCATGGCCCGCCACAGCGGGCGCGCCGGACGATGAGGCCCTCGCCCGGCCCCTGAGCGTCCCGTGCCGCGACGCCGATTTCACTTCCCTCCCGTGTGCGCATACACTGGTCGGGTTGCACGGGCCACGGCCTGTGGACATCGGGATGTGGCGCAGCTTGGTAGCGCGCCTCGTTCGGGACGAGGAGGTCGCAGGTTCAAATCCTGTCATCCCGACGTCGAGCACGAAGGCCCCGGATCCGCCAGCGCGGTCCGGGGCCTTCGTCGTCCCCGCTGCGGCGGACCGACCGCACGAGAGGGGCCGATCCCGCCGGGAGCGGGATCGGCCCGGGCTCGGCGCGGCCTCAGCCGCAGTCCTCGACCTCCGCGAACGGGCCGTCCGGGCTGAAGGTCCTCCCCGTGAGCCGCTCGAAGGCCTCGATGTAGCGCGCCCGCGTGGGCTCCACGACGTCCTCCGGCAGCGCGGGAGCCGCACCCTGGCCGTCCCACCCGGAGGCCTCGCTGCGCAGCCAGTCGCGCACGTACTGCTTGTCGAACGACGGCTGCGAACGGCCCGGCTCCCACGTCTCGGCATCCCAGAACCGCGAGGAGTCCGGGGTCAGGACCTCGTCGCCCAGCGTGATCGCGCCGCGATAGGAGTCCAGGCCGAACTCGAGCTTGGTGTCGGCCAGGATGATCCCGCGCTCGCGGGCGATGGCCTCGGCGCGGGCGTAGATCTGCAGGCTCAGCTCGCGCAGCCGCTCCGAGACGGCCGTGCCCATGCCGTCGGCCATCTCCTCGAAGGTGATGGGCAGGTCGTGCTCGCCGATCTCGGCCTTGCCCGTCGGCGTGAAGATCGGGTCCTCGAGCCGGGAGCCGTCGACGAGGCCCTCGGGCAGGGCGACACCGCAGATCTCGCCGTCCCGGCGGTAGTCCTTGAGCCCCGACCCGGTGAGGTAGCCGCGCACGATGCACTCGACGGGGAACATGGACAGGTTCTTGCAGATCACCGCCCGGCCGCGGACCTCCTCCGGGACGTCGGTGCTCCACAGGTGGTTCGGCACCTCGGAGAGCTGCTCGAACCACCACAGCGACAGCTGGGTGAGCACGATCCCCTTGTCCGGGATCTCGCTCGGCAGGACCTGGTCGAAGGCGGAGATGCGATCGGTGGCCAGCACCAGAACGCTGCCGGCGCGGTACTCGGCGTCGTCCCCGACCGACGCGCCCGTGGCCGCCATGTGCTCGTCCTCGGGGACGTAGAGCTCGCGGACCTTGCCCGAGTAGATGTGCCGCCAGCCCTCGAGCACGGGGGGCGCGGGATGGCCCGGGAAGTCGGGGTGCTCGGCGCGATCGCCCGACGCGGGGGGCGCCTCCGCGGGGGCCTCCTGCCCGGCACCCGGGGCCGGCTGCCCCTGCTGCGTCCGCCCACCGGCCCGCAGCGCCCCGGCCGCGATGTCCGTGCGGTGCTGCGAGCCCTCCAGCCGGATCGCGGCCACCCCGCGGTAGGCGCGCTCGCGGGCCTGGGCCAGGTCGTCGCCGGCGGCCACGACCGACAGGACGCGTCCGCCGGAGCTGAGCAGGCTGCCGTCGTGCTCTCCCGTGCCGTGGGCCGTGCCGGCGTGCAGGACCTCGACGCCCTCGAGGGCCTCGGCGTCCTCGATCCCCGTGATGGGATCGCCCGTGCGGGTCGCGCCCGGGTAGCCCGCCGAGGCCACGACCACGTCGACCGAGGACTGCGGGCTCCAGCGCAGGGGCAGGGGGCCGTCGTCGGGCGAGGCCTGGGCCTCCGCCAGGCGGCCCTGGGCCGCAGCCTGCAGCAGCTGCCCGAGCGGGGACTCCAGCCGGGCGAGCACGGCCTGCGTCTCGGGATCGCCGAAGCGGACGTTGAACTCGATCACGCTCGGCCCCTCGGCGGTCACGGCCAGCCCGCAGAACAGCACGCCGCTGAACGGGATGCCCCGCCGGTCCATCTCCGCGAGGACGGGGCGGGCCACGGTCTCCAGGACCTCGTCGGCGAAGCCTCCGGGCAGCCAGGACAGGGGGGTGTAGGCGCCCATGCCGCCGGTGTTGGGACCCTCGTCCCCGTCGTGGATGCGCTTGAAGTCCTGCGCGGGGCTCAGCGCCACGGCCTCGGAGCCGTCGCAGATCACGAACAGCGAGACCTCCGGCCCGTCGAGGAAGTCCTCGACCACGACCTGCGAGCCGGCCTCCAGGCAGGCCCGCGCGTGCGCGGCGGCCGCGTCCCGGTCCTCGGTCACGACGACGCCCTTGCCCGCGGCCAGGCCGTCGTCCTTGACGACGTGCGGGGCGCCGAACGCGTCCAGGGCCTCGAGCACCTCCTGCTCGGAGGCGCAGGTCCTGGCCCGTGCGGTCGGCACGCCGGCGGCCTCCATGACCTCCTTGGCGAAGGCCTTGGACCCCTCGAGCCGGGCGGCCGCGGCCGAGGGCCCGAACACGTCGATGCCCGCGGCGCGCAGCTCGTCGGCCACCCCGGCCACCAGGGGGGCCTCCGGGCCCACGACCACCAGGTCCACGCCGACCGAGCGGGCCAGGTCCAGGACGGCGGCCGCGTCCTGCGGGTCCACCGCGTGGACCGGGACGTCCCGGGAGATCCCGGCGTTGCCGGGGGCCGCGTGCACCTCCCGGACGGCCGGATCGCGCAGGAGGGTGCGGACGAGGGCATGCTCACGACCGCCGGAGCCGAGGACCAGAATCTTCACGGGCACAGCCTAGTCGCGGGCACCGGCCGATGCGCGGGCCCGCCATGCCCGATACTGGGGACCATGACGACGCAGAACCCGACCCCCGCCGCCGACGGCGACGCCGCGGCGGCGGAGACCTTCGCGGCCGCCGATGCCGTCGAGCTCGCCCGGATCCGCCGCAGCGGCTTCGTGGAGACGCGCCACCTCGGCGCGGCCGTCGTGACCGGCCCCGACGGGCAGCGGCTGATCGAGCTGGGCGACGTCGAGACGCCGATCTTCCCGCGCTCCACCCTCAAGCCGTTCCAGACGATCGCCGCCATGAACTCGGGGGCGATCCTCGGCCTCGGGCAGATCGCGATCGCCTCCGGGTCGCATCGGGCAGACGACGACCAGGTCGCCGCGGTGCGCTCGATCCTGGCGGAGGCCGGGGTCGACGTCTCCGCGCTGCAGTGCCCCGCCGTCGGGCGGCACCGGCAGGGAGAGCAGGACTCCCCTCTCTTCTACAACTGCTCGGGCAAGCACGCGGCCTTCCTGGCGGCATGCGCGGTCAACGGCTGGGATCAGCAGACCTACCTGGACCCGGACCACCCGCTGCAGCGGGAGGTCCTGCGCGTGATCGCCGAGGTCACCGGCGAGCAGCCCGCGCTCGTGGGGGTCGACGGCTGCGGCGCCCCGCTGGCGGCTGTCTCCCTGTCGGGGCTCGGCCGCGCCTATGCGCAGCTCGGCGCGGCCGCGCGCAACATCCGCGCCGAGGCCCGCATGGCCACGGTCGCCACGGCGATGCTCGACTACCCGGAGTTCGTGGAGGGCCCGGGCCGGTCGAACACCGTGATCATGGAGGAGCTCGACGTCATCGCCAAGCTCGGGGCGGAGGGCGTGCTCGGACTCGGCACCACCGACGGGTACTCGGTGGCGGTCAAGACCCTCGACGGCTCGAGCCGCGCCAATGCCCTCGTGGGGCTGAATCTGCTGATCGCCGTGGGCGCGATCGAACCCGAGCGGGCCCGCCCCGTCATCGAGCGCTCGACCCCGGCCATCACCGGAGCGGCGGCGACGGTCGGGCGCTTCGAGCTGGCTCCCGAGCCGGCCCGGCTGCTGCGCGACCGGGGGCACGAGCCCGTCGAGCCCGCCGGCCCCGATGCAGCCGCGGGCGCCGCGGAGCCCGGAGCCGTCTCCCGAGGGGAGCAGGCCTGATGGCCCGGCGCCGCATCGCCCCGGCCGACGGCACGATGGCCCTGGCCGCGTGGCGCAGCCGCCCGGAGCAGCTCGACCGCCGGGAGCTGGCCACCGCGGTGCGCTTCACCCTCGAGGAGCTCGCCGAGCGCGCCCCGGGCAATGCCGTCGAGGTCCGGGTCCCGCCGCTGGGGGTGACCCAGTGCATCGAGGGGCCGCGGCACACCCGCGGCACGCCGCCCAACGTGGTCGAGACGGACGCCGGGACCTGGCTCGAGCTGGCCACGGGCCGGCTGAGCTGGGACGAGGCCGTGGCCGCGGCCCGGGTCTCCGCCTCCGGGACCCGCACCGACCTCACCTCGGTCCTGCCGCTGTTCGGGCCCTGAGGCCCGCCCCCGCCCAGTGCGCACCGCGCGCCCAGCCGCGGCCGCTACCCTGAGACCCATGCCCACCGCAGACTCCCCGAGCACTCAGCACGCCGGCTCAGCGGCGGCCGCCGACGACGGCCGCGAGCAGACCACCCTCACCTACCGCCGGGCGCCGAAGGCCCCCGTGTTCCTCGTCCTGGGAGCCGTGCTCGGCCTGCTCGTCGGCATCGTCGCGGGCGTCCTGGGCTCGGGCAACGTCAGCTTCACGACCGGGCAGGTCGTCGGCTACATGGCCACGATCTTCGCCCTGCTCGGGCTGGCCCTGGGCGCGATCGCCTACGTGATCGCCGACCGCGTCTCCGTGCGCCGCGCCCGCGAGGTCCAGGCCTACGCGGAGTCCTCCCCCGGACGTGCCGACGACCGCTCCGCCGACGTGGGAGACTGAGCCCGTGCTGCGACCTGATGGACGACTGACCCACGACACCTTCGCCGACGAGAAGGGCCCGCAGGACGAGTGCGGCGTCTTCGGCGTCTGGGCTCCCGGCGAGGACGTCGCCAAGCTCACGTACTTCGGCCTGTACGCGATCCAGCACCGCGGGCAGGAGTCCGCGGGCATCGCGACCTCGAACGGCGAGCGCATCAACGTCTACAAGGACATGGGGCTGGTCTCCCAGGTCTTCGACGAGACCACGCTCAACACCCTCACCGGGCACATGGCCGTCGGGCACTGCCGCTACTCGACCACCGGCGGCTCGACGTGGGCCAATGCCCAGCCCACCCTGGGCGCGACGCCCCACGGGACCGTCGCCCTGGCCCACAACGGCAATCTCACGAACTCCGCCGAGCTCTACGACCAGCTCATCGACAAGTCCGGCTTCCCCTCCCGCGGCGAGATGGCCCGGGGCAACACCACGGACACCGCCCTGGTGACCTCGCTGCTGGCCGAGCACCCCCACGACTCGCTCGAGGAGGCGGCGCTGGCCCTGCTGCCCCAGCTCGTCGGCTCGTTCTGCCTGACCTTCATGGACGAGAACGCCCTCTACGCCGCCCGCGACCCGCAGGGGATCCGACCCCTCGTGCTCGGCCGGCTCGAGCGCGGCTGGGTCGTCGCCTCCGAGACCTCGGCGCTGGACATCGTGGGCGCCTCCTTCGTGCGCGAGGTCGAGCCCGGGGAGTTCGTCGTGATCGACGAGGACGGGCTGCGCTCGCACCGCTTCGCCGAGACCCGGCGCGCCGCGTGCGTCTTCGAGTACGTGTACCTGGCCCGCCCGGACACCTCCATCCACGGCCGCTCGGTCTACGAGTCGCGCGTGGACATGGGCCGGGCCCTGGCTCGGGAGCACCCGGTCGAGGCGGACCTCGTCATGCCGACCCCCGAGTCCGGCACCCCGGCCGCGATCGGCTACGCCGACGCCTCCGGGATCCCGTTCGGCAACGGCCTGGTCAAGAACTCGTACGTCGGACGCACGTTCATCCAGCCGTCGGACACCATCCGCCAGCTCGGCATCCGCCTCAAGCTCAACCCGCTGAAGTCCGTCGTGGCCGGGCGGCGGCTCGTCGTCGTCGACGACTCGATCGTGCGCGGCAACACGCAGCGCGCCCTGGTGCGCATGCTGCGCGAGGCCGGGGCCGCCGAGATCCACGTGCGCATCTCCTCGCCGCCCATCAAGTGGCCGTGCTTCTACGGCATCGACTTCGCCAACCGCGCCGAGCTGATCGCCAACGGCCTCGCGATCGAGGACATCCGCGCCTCCCTGGGCGCCGACTCCCTGGGCTACATCTCCGAGGAGGGGATGATCGAGGCGACCCGCCAGGAGCCCTCCGAGCTGTGCACCGCGTGCTTCTCCGGCCGCTATCCCACCGAGCTGCCCGCCGCCGATGCCCTGGGCAAGTCCGTCGTCGAGTCCCGACGGTCCGCTGCACGAGCCGCGGCGCCGGCGGCCGAGACCGCGCACCGCGGCGACGACGAGGTCGAGGAGGCCTCCGGCGAGCAGGTCCTCCTCTCCGAGGACGCCGAGGGCTCGACCGAGGCCGGCTCCTGCGACCCCGGCCCCGATGCCGATCTCGAGGACCTCGTGCTCGAGCGCGACACCCGCTCCCCCGAGGAGCTGGGCTCCCCGTCGCAGGGCTGAGCCCGCACGAACGACCGCACCGTCAGCACGCCCCCACCGGCCCCGTCCTGCCAGAGCAGGGCGCGGCCTCCGACGAGAGAACCGCAGCGAGGAGCATCGTGACCGATCCGAAGGCCGCCGCCCCGGCCCAGAGCATCACCTACGCCGCCGCCGGCGTGGACGTCGAGGCAGGAGACCGCGCGGTCGAGCTGATGCGCGCCGCCGTGCAGGCGACCCACTCGCCCCAGGTCATCGGCGGCGTCGGCGGCTTCGCCGGGCTGTGGGACGCCTCCGCGCTGACGGGGTACCGCACGCCGTACCTGGCGTCGTCGACCGACGGGGTGGGGACCAAGGTCGCCATCGCCCAGGCCCTCGACATCCACGACACGATCGGCTGGGACCTCGTGGGCATGGTCGTGGACGACATCGTCGTGGTCGGGGCGCAGCCGCTGTTCATGACGGACTACATCGCCACCGGCAGGGTCGTGCCCGAGCGGATCGCCGACATCGTGCGCGGGATCGCCGAGGCCTGCTCGGCCGCCGGCACCGCGCTGGTGGGCGGCGAGACCGCCGAGCACCCCGGCCTGCTGCGCCCGGACGAGTACGACGTCGCCGGCGCCGCCACGGGCGTGGTCGAGGCCGACGAGCTGCTCGGGCCCCAGCGCGTGCGCTCCGGCGACGTGCTGATCGCCATGGCCTCCTCCGGCATCCACTCGAACGGGTACTCCCTCGTCCGCCGGGTCCTGGACGTCGCCGGCTGGTCGCTCGAGCGCCGAGTCGAGGAGTTCGGCCGCACGCTGGGCGAGGAGCTGCTCGAGCCCACGCGCGTGTACGCGGCCGACGTGCTGGATCTGGCCCGGGCCTTCCCCGTCAACGGCCCGGACGGCACGACGGGGGCCGGCGTGCGCGGTTTCACCCACGTGACCGGCGGGGGACTGGCCGCGAACCTGGCCCGCGTCCTGCCGCAGGGCGCCCTGGCCGTCGTGGACCGCTCGACGTGGGCCCTGCCGCCGGTCTTCGAGCTGATCGGGGCGCTCGGGAAGGTCCCCCAGCCCGATCTCGAGCGCACGCTCAACCTCGGCGTGGGCATGATCGCGGTGGTGGACCCCTCGGCGGCCGACGACGCCCTGGCCCGCCTGCAGTCCCGCGGCGTGGACTCGTGGGTGCTCGGGCGCGTGGAGGACCTGCCCGCCGAGGGCATCGGCGAGGGGCCCGACTGGGTCCAGGGCGCCAAGGGGGTCGACGGCGGCGCCGTGCACATGGTGGGCGAGCACGCCTCCTGAGGCCCCGACCGGCACCGGGGCCCGGACCGGAAGGCGCCGGCGTCCCCGCAGACGGCCCGGACATGCGAGGAGCCCCTCACCGCTGCTGCGGTGAGGGGCTCCTCGTCCTCGGCTTCCGGGATGGGGCCCCGCCGGCTCCGTCCGCCTCTGCGGCACCGGGGCGCGCGGGCGCCTCACGGGCCCGGATCAGCGACGGCGGTCGTCGTACTCGTAGCTGTCCTGGTCGTCCGCGTGGGGATCCAGGAGATCGTCCTGGTCCTCCCGGACCGCCGGGGGCCGATGCTCGGTCGGACCCGACTGCCGCAGCTCGCGCTGCAGTGCGCTGTAGTCGGTCTCGGGGCTGAAGTACTTCATCTCCCGAGCCTGTCGCGTTGCCTTCGCCTTTTGACGGCCGCGCCCCATGAGCGTGACCCCCTCTGTCTCTCGGTTCCGGTCGGCAGCCTGTCGACACGCAGCGCTGCCCCGGTGATGTGCGTGTGATTCGTGGCCCCAGGGTACACGTTCGGACTGGAACGGCTCGACCCGGTGCGCCCGCGAGCGCACCGGGTCGAGCCGCCGCCGATCGGTCAGCCGCGCTCGGCCGTGACCACCAGGCCGTCGCTGTCTATGCCGGGATCGACATCCACGCGCACGACGTCGCCGTCGACGATGTCGCCGGAGAGCAGGCCGCGGGCCAGCCGGTCGCCGATCTGCTGCTGCACCAGCCGGCGCAGCGGACGGGCGCCGTAGGCCGGGTCGAACCCGGTCAGGCCCAGCCACTCGGTGGCCGCAGGCGTGACCTCGAGGCGCAGGCGGCGCTGCTCGAGGCGCTGCGCGAGCTGGCGCACCTGGATCTCCACGATGTGCGAGAGGTCCTCGGTGGACAGCGGGTCGAACATGATCGTCTCGTCGAGCCGGTTCAGGAACTCGGGCTTGAACGAGGCGCTGACCACGCTCATCACCGCGTCGCGCTTGGCGGTCTCGTCGAGCTCCGGATCGACCAGGAACTGGCTGCCCAGGTTCGAGGTCAGGATCAGGATCGTGTTGCGGAAGTCCACGGTCCGGCCCTGGCCGTCGGTGAGACGGCCGTCGTCCAGCACCTGCAGGAGGATGTCGAAGACCTCCGGGTGGGCCTTCTCGACCTCGTCGAGCAGCACGACCGAGTACGGACGGCGGCGCACCGACTCGGTGAGCTGGCCGCCCTCCTCGTAGCCGACGTAGCCCGGAGGCGCCCCGACCAGGCGGGAGACGGAGTGCTTCTCCGAGTACTCCGACATGTCGATGCGCACCAGGGCCCGCTCGTCGTCGAACTGGAACTCCGCCAGCGCCTTGGCCAGCTCCGTCTTGCCGACGCCCGTGGGCCCCAGGAAGAGGAACGAGCCGATCGGGCGGTCCGGGTCAGAGACCCCGGCGCGCGAGCGCCGCACCGCGTCCGCGACGGCCTGCACGGCGCGGTCCTGCCCGATCAGCCGCTGCCCCAGGATGGATTCCATCTCGAGCAGCTTCTCCGACTCGCCCTGCAGCATCCTGCCGGCCGGGATGCCGGTCCAGGCGGAGATGACCTCGGCGATGTCGTCGGCCGTGACCTCCTCGGAGACCATGAGCTCGCGCTCGCCCGCGGCGTCCTCCTGCTCCTGGGCCTTCTCCAGCTCCTTCTGCAGGGACGGGATCTCGCCGTAGAGCAGCCGCGAGGCCTCCCCCAGGTCGCCGCCGCGCTGGGCGCGCTCGGCCTGCGAGCGCAGGTCGTCGATCTGCGCCTTGAGATCGCCCACGCGGTTCAGCCCGGCCTTCTCCTGCTCCCACCGGGAGTTCAGGACGTCGAGCTCGGCCTGACGGTCGGCCTTGTCCTTGCGCAGGGCGGCCAGCCGCTCGACGGACGCCGGATCGGTCTCGCCGTCCAGCGCGAGCTCCTCCATGGTCAGCCGGTCCACCTGGCGGCGCAGCTGGTCGATCTCCTCCGGGGCGGAGTCGATCTCCATGCGCAGGCGAGAGGCGGCCTCGTCGACCAGGTCGATGGCCTTGTCCGGCAGCTGCCGCGACGGGATGTACCGGTTCGACAGCCCGGCCGCGGCCACGAGGGCGCTGTCGGCGATCTGGACCTTGTGGTGGGCCTCGTAGCGCTCCTTGAGCCCGCGCAGGATCGCGACGGTGTCATCGACCGACGGCTCCCCCACGTAGACCTGCTGGAAGCGGCGCTCCAGGGCGGCGTCCTTCTCGATGTTCTCGCGGTACTCGTCGAGCGTGGTCGCACCGATCAGGCGCAGCTCGCCGCGGGCCAGCATGGGCTTGAGCATGTTGCCCGCGTCCATGGCGCCCTCGGAGCCGCCGCCGGCGCCCACGATCGTGTGGATCTCGTCGATGAACGTGACGACCTGGCCCTCCGAGGCCTTGATCTCGTCCAGGACGGCCTTGAAGCGCTCCTCGAACTCGCCGCGGTACTTGGCGCCGGCGATCATGGCTCCGACGTCGAGTGCGATCAGGGTCTTGCCGCGCAGCGACTCGGGGACGTCGCCGGCGACCATGCGCTGAGCCAGGCCCTCGACCACCGAGGTCTTGCCCACGCCGGGCTCGCCGATCAGCACCGGGTTGTTCTTGGTGCGGCGCGAGAGCACCTGGACCACGCGCCGGATCTCGCCGTCGCGCCCGATCACCGGATCGAGCTTGCCGTCGCGGGCGATCGCCGTCAGGTCGGTGCCGAACTTCTCGAGCGCCTGGAACGTCTGCTCGGGATCCGGTGAGGTCACGCGGCGGTCGCCGCGGACCTGCGGGATCGCGGCGCGGATGGTCGACGGATCCGCGCCGGCCGCGGCGAGCGCCTCGGCCGCAGCCCCCTGGCCGTCGGCGATGCCGAAGAGCAGGTGCTCGGTCGAGACGTACTCGTCGCCGAGCTCGCGGGCGAAGGCCTCGGCGGACTTGACGGCCTGCAGGGCCGCGCGGTTGAACTGCGCCTGGTTGGCGGTGGCCCCCGAGACGGACGGCATGGCGCCGAGCTTCTGGGCCGTGGTGGACGCGAGCGCGGCGACGTCCGCGCCGGCGGCCGCCAGCACGGCGTCGGCCACGCCGTCGCGCTGCTGGAGCAGGGCGTCGAGCAGATGCAGGGGCTCGATCTGCGGATGGCCCCCGGTCGAGGCCGCGGTGGCCGCCGCGGAGACGGCCTCCTGCGAGCGAGTGGTCAGCTGAGTGTCCATGAAGAAGTCCTCCGGTTCCGGCGCTCCCGTCCGCTGCACTGACTCCGCGGACCCTGACGCCTCTGTGATCGCTTGCCTTGAGTCTACCTTTATCAACTTTTCTGCGCCAGAGTTCATTCCGCTGCGGGGCGCCGTCTCGGCGGCTCAGAGGGGCCGCCTGTGATCTGCCCCACCCCGCGGCCTACCATCGCCCCATGACCTCCACGCATCAGCTGTACCAGCGGCTCTCGGCTCGCCCTCTGGGCCGGCAGGCCTTCTCCCTGGCCTACATGCTCAAGGCCCCGTACTTCGCCTCCGTGCGCCCGCAGGTGATCGAGATGGCCCCGCACCGGGCCGTCGTGCAGATCAGGAAGCGACGGGCCGTGCAGAACCACATCGGCACGGTCCACGCCCTGGCCGTGGGCAACGGCCTCGAGGCCGCCATGGGCCTGCTCGCCGAGGCCACGGTCGCCCCCGGCGCGCGGTGGATCCCCAAGGGCATCAGCCTGGACTACGTGGCCAAGGTCCCCGGCGACGTCCGCTGCCATGCCGAGACGGATCCCCAGGACTGGCAGCAGCCGCTGCCCTGCGAGATCCCCGTGCGGGTGACGGCCCGGCTGCGCGACGGCACCGAGGTGGTGCGCGGCGTGATCCCGATCTGGGTCTCCGAGTCGAAGCGCTGACTCCCGGCCCGCCGGGGTCCCTGCCGAGCGACCGCGCGGTCGGCCGGCCGGCGCGCGGGCCGTTACCGTGGAGTCCGAGCATCATCGCAGCGCCGCGCAGCACGAGCTCCCGGAGCCGTCCCCGGCACGGGCCCGGCGGATCCGCGCGCTGCGCCGTCGAGACGAGAGGACCGCCATGGACTCCCCCCGCACCGCCGACGCCGGCCAGGAGGCCGCCGCGCAGATCAGCGTGCGCCGAGCGACTCCCGAGGACGCCGAGGCGGCAGCCGCCGTGATGGCCCTGGCCTTCACCGACGATCCCTGGACCCGCGCGCACGCGGCCGGCGGCGACGACCTCACCAAGCGGCTGAACGAGCACTACCGCCTGCTGCTCGAGGAGGACTGGCTGCAGCGCGCCGAGGTGGACGTTGCCGTCCTGTCGGGTCGGCAGGGCCAGCAGGCCCCGGAGCTGCTCGGCGTGGCGATCTGGGACCGGCCCGTCGATCCGGAGGCGCCCAGCCCGGCGCGCAACGACGTCCAGGAGCGGGCCGAGGCGATCCTGGGGGTCGACCCGGAGATCGAGGCGCAGGACCACCGGGATCTGGACCGCCTGCACCCCCGGGAGCCGCACTGGCGGCTGGCCATGCTGACCGTGGCACCCGCGGCGCAGGGGCGCCGCGTGGGCTCGACCCTGCTCGAGCACGGGCTCGCCCGCGCCGAGGGGCTGCCCGCGGTGCTCGAGGCGACGACCCCGGGCAGCCGCCGCCTCTACGAGCGCAGCGGGTTCGAGCTCGTCGAGCTGATGACCGATGCGCTGGGCGTCGAGCAGGCCGTCATGCGCCGCGGCTGAGACGACGGGCGGTGCGCAGGTAGCCGATGCCCGTCAGGACGTGCAGCACGGCGCCGACCTGCACGCACGCCGAGCCCAGCGCCGACAGCCAGGCCCAGTCGAAGGCCGGCCCGGCCAGCACCGCGACCACGCCGAACATCGTGAGGGCCGTGCGCAGCTTGCCGGCCCAGGTGACCTTCATCCGGTCGGCGACCCGGAGCCGGACCAGCGCGATGCCCAGGGTGATGTCGACGATCGCGATCACGACGACCGCCCACAGGGGCAGCATCCCCTCGACGGTCAGCGCGATGATCACCAGTCCCAGGCCCAGCCGATCCGCAATGGGGTCGAGCCGGGCGCCGATGTCGCTGTACTGGTCGAGCAGCCGCGCCAGGAAGCCGTCGACCCAGTCGGTCAGCGAGAAGATGGTCACGAGCACGAGCGGCATCCACGGCCGCTCCTGGATCTGCAGGATCGCCGCGATCGCCGGGATGATCAGCGCGAAGCGCAGGACGGTCACGGCGTTGGGGACGGTCAGGAGCCCGCTGTCGCGCTTCGGCGCGGGCTCCTCTCCCCGGGAGGGCGGCACGAGGCCGTCGCGCAGTGCGTCCAGTGCCTTGTTCATCCGGGTGTTCCGTTCAGCAGGTGAGGGGCGGCGGTCAGGGGTGCCACGGGCGGACGGCGGAGCGGCTCAGCGGAAGGACTCGAGCCACTGCTCCCTCAGCCGGTCCTCCTCCTCGGGATCCGGCGCGAGGGGCTCTCCCCGGGCGAGGAGACGAGTGCGGCGGACGTCGAGGGCGGCGGCGACGAGGGCGGCCGCAGCGGACGCGAACATGAGGACGCCGATGGTGTTGGCGAAGCCCGAGCTCAGCCCCACGGTGGCCCCGGGGAAGGCGCTCAGGAAGATCGAGGCCGGCTCGCCGTCCACCAGATCCGGCAGCAGCGTCCCCAGCACGACGGCCAGCGCCCACGAGGCGACCATCAGCCAGCAGGTCAGCGGACGGGGGCGTCGCTGCGCGTAGCGGCGGGCATCGGAGAGCATCAGCCCGGTCGCGGTCCACAGCAGCAGGGCCAGCGGAGCCCCGAGGGCCCCCAGCCAGATCCCCCACCGGGCACCCGGTCCGCCCACGGGGGCCGAGGACAGCGCAAGCCAGGCGGCCAGCAGCAGCGGGGCCGCGGGCGCCAGCACCGCGACGATCCCGGGCACGGCTCCGCGGCGTCGGGGGTCGTCCAGCGGAGCGCTCATGGCTCCATCCTACGAGGCCCCGGGGACCTCGCGGCACGGGCCCGACCGGGGCCGGCGAGCCCGTGATAGATTCCGGGACATCCGCGAGAACGAGGGGGCGCAGCATGGCCGATCGGCACGAGCCGGGTGGCCGCCGCGCCGCCCGGACGAGCCCCGCCCACGGCCACGGCCACGGCCACGATCATGCGGCCGGCGCCGGCCGGACCCGCCTGGCGATCGCCTTCGGCATCACGGCCTCGATCCTGATCGCCGAGCTGATCGGCGCGGCGATCACCGGCTCCCTGGCGCTGCTCGTGGACGCCGCGCACATGCTCGTGGACGCCGGCGGCCTCCTGGTGGCCCTCGTCGCCTCCCTGCTGAGCACCCGCCCCCGGTCCTCGCGCCGCACCTGGGGCTGGCAGCGCGCCGAGATCCTGGCCGCGGGCCTGCAGGCCGCCGTCCTGCTCGCGGTCGGCGTCTACGCGATCGTCGAGGGCATCCGCCGCCTGATCGATCCCCCGCCGGCCGACGACGTCGACGTCGTGCTCCTGGCCGTGATCGGGGCCGTGGGCCTGGCGGCCAACATCGCCTCGCTGCTCGTGCTCTCGGGCGGCCGCGGCCAGTCCCTGAACATGCGCGCGGCCTTCCTCGAGGTGCTCAACGACGCCCTGGGCTCCGTGGCCGTGATCGCGGCGGCTGCCGCGATCCGCTTCACGGGCTGGACCGGGGCCGACGCGCTGGCCGGCCTGCTGATCGCCGTGCTGATCCTGCCGAGGGCCCTGCTCCTGCTGCGGGAGTCCGGCTCGGTGCTGCTCGAGTCCGCACCGCGCGGGCTGGACGTGGCCGAGGTCGCCGAGCACCTCGAGACCGTCCCGCACGTCGTCGCCGTCCACGACCTGCACGCCAGCCTGGTCGCCACAGGGGTCCCCGTGCTCACCGCGCACGTCGTCGTCGAGGACGAGTGCTTCCACGACGGCTCCCTGCCCTCCGTCCTGGACGCCCTGCAGCTGTGCGCCGTCGAGCACTTCCCGGTCGCGGTGCAGCACACGACCTTCCAGCTGGAGCCGGCCTCGCATCGCCGCCACGAGAGCCTGGGCCACGGCCACGACTGACGCCGCGCCGCGCGATGCGTCGAGCCCCTCGGAACCGGCGCCGCCCGATCGCCGAGGCGCCCGGCCAGGGCGCCGATAGGGTGGAGCCCATGGCCCCACGCACGTTCCCCCAGGCCGTCCTGTTCGACCACGACGGCACCCTGCTCGACACCGAGCCCCTCTGGGACCTCGCCAAGCGCCGGCTGGCCGCTGAGCACGGCGGGACCTGGACGTCGTCGGACTCGACGGACGTCATGGGCAGGTCGATCGCCCTCACGCTCGAGCGGCTGCGCGAGCGCGGCGTCGACCTCGAGGACCGCGAGATCGGCGAGCGCCTCGTCAGGCTGTCCCGGGAGGTGCTCCGAGAGCACGATCCCGGCTTCATCCCGGGGGTCGCACGGCTGCTCGAGGAGGTGGCCGCCGCGGGCATCCCGGCGGCGATCGTCACGAACGCCACGACCGAGATGGCCGAGCACACCGCGTCCAAGGGCCCCGAGTCGATGTTCGACGTCATCATCGGGGACCGGGAGCTCGCCGACGGCATCGCCGCCAAGCCCTCCCCCGAGGGCTATCTCGAGGCCGCCCGCCGGCTGCGCGTGGATCCGGCGCAGTGCGTGGCCATCGAGGACTCCCCCTCCGGCGTCGAAGCCGCCCAGGCCGCCGGCATGACGGTCGTCGTCGTGCCCGGCACGGTCGCGGTGCCCCCGGAGCAGGGGGCCGTCCATCTGGCCGATCATCGCCAGCTCAGCCTCGCGCTGCTCGAATGGCTCGATCCGGAGCAGCGCTCCTGGCCCAAGGCGGTCCTGCTCGATCACGACGGCACCCTGGTGGACACCGAGCCCGAGTGGGCGGTCGCCAAGCGCACCGTCGCCGGCTCCTTCGGCCAGGACTGGACCGATGCGGACGATCAGCGCACCCTGGGCCGGACGGTGCAGGAGTCGGCGCAGCTGATGATCGACCGCGGCGCCGACGGCGGGCTGCAGGAGATCACCGACCGCATCGGGGCGGAGGTCGCGGCCGCGACGGCCGAGCGGGTCCCGTTCCTGCCGGCGCGCCCGGAGCTGCTCGACGAGCTCGCCGCCGCCGGGATCCCCGCGGCGATCGTCACCAATGCCCTGGCCGCGGTCGTCGCCGGGACCGCGGCCGCCGCACCCCACGCGATCCGAGCAGCGGTCTCCCGCGAGGACGTCGTGCACGCCAAGCCGCACCCCGAGCCGTACCGCACCGCCGCCGATCGGCTCATGACGGCGCCGGAGGACTGCATCGCGGTCGAGGACTCGATCGCCGGCGCCCAGTCGGCATGCGCTGCCGGCATGCCCGTGGTCGTCGTCCCGGGTGAGCGCGAGGTGCCGCTCGAGCCCGGCTTCGTCCCCGTCGACCGGCACGAGGACGTCACGCTCGAGCTGCTGCGCGGCATCGGCCCGCTCGTGCCCGATCTGCCCCGCAAGGAGGTCGCCGGCTTCGCCGACGACGGCAGCGGCGACGGCGCCCGGTCGGACGAGGCCCCGGACGACGACACGCAGCCGGCCCTCCGTCCTGCCGGCCGGGTCCTGCGCGTCAACCGCCCCTGAGGCACCGGCCTGCCGCGGCCGACGTCCCAGGACCTCGGCCGCGGGGCCGGAGATCAGCCGCGCTGGGACCCGGCGGCGTCCGCGCGGCGGCCGCGGCGACGAGCCGCCGCCTGCGTGGCGCGATCCGCCGTGGCATCCGCCGTCCCGTGCAGCGCCACGGCGCTGGCGGGGGCGTCGGTGCGTGCAGCAGCGCTGCGACCGCCGCCGGAGCGGCCTCGGCCGGAGCCGCCGGCCCGGCCGCCGCTGCGGGCGCCGCCCTGGTCGCCGCGTCCGGGCCGGCCGCCGTCGCGACGCCCCTGGCCGCGTCCCTCGGGGGCGCGGCCGCCGGAGCGCTCCGACCGCTCTCCGCTCGAACGGCTCTGACCGCGACCGTCCTGGCGCCCCTCGGACCGCTCGTCGCTGCGGCCCCCGGAGCGGCCGCCGCTCGAGCGGCCCTGGCTCCTGCCGCCGCCGGAGCGCTGTCCCGAACGATTGTTCGAGGGCTTGCCGCGGCCGCGGGAACCGCGCCCGGCGCCCTGCGCCTGAGTCGGCGCCTCGTAGGCCACGCGCTCGGCGCGCTCGCCCACCAGCTCGGCGACGACGGGCGAGCCGATCGAGACCTCGGAGAACTTCGCGGTGACGCCGGCCTGCTTCATGAGCTTCTCGACGTCGCGGCGCTCCTCGCGGGTCGCGATCGTGATGACCTGCCCCGCGGCACCGGCCCGGGCGGTGCGCCCGGAGCGGTGCAGGTAGGACTTGTGCTCGGCCGGCGGATCGATGTGCACGACCAGCTCGACGTCGTCGACGTGCACGCCGCGGGCGGCCACGTCGGTGGCCACCAGGACCCGCACGTCTCCCTGGGAGAAGCTCGCCAGGTTCCGGTCGCGGGCGTTCTGCGAGAGGTTGCCCTGCAGGTCCACGGCCGGGATGCCCTGCTGGGACAGCTTCTTGCCGAGCTTCTTGGCGCGGTGCTTGGTGCGCGTGAACATCACGCGGCGGCCCGTGCCGGAGGCCAGCGTCTCGATGAGCTGCTGCTTCTCGCCGGCGTCGACGACGAGCACGTGGTGCTCCATGGTCGAGACCGCGGCCTTGGGCGCATCCACGGAGTGGGTGACGGGATCGTGCAGGAACTTCCTGACCAGCACGTCCACGCCGCCGTCGAGCGTCGCGGAGAACAGCAGGCGCTGCCCGCCGTCCGGGGTCTGCTTGAGGATGCGGGTCACGACGGGCAGGAAGCCCATGTCGGCCATGTGATCGGCCTCGTCGATGACGGTCACGCGGACGTCGTCGAGCGTGAGCACGCCCTGCTTGAGCAGGTCCTCGAGGCGGCCGGGGCAGGCCACGACGATGTCGGCGCCGCGGGAGAGGGCGCGCTCCTGGTGGACCTGCGAGACGCCGCCGAAGATCACCGTGGTGCTCAGCCCGGCCTCCTCGGCCAGGGGGGCGATCGCGCGGTCGATCTGGGTCGCGAGCTCGCGGGTCGGCGCCAGGACCAGCCCGGTGGGCCGCCCCGCGCGGCGCGGCGCCCTGCTGGTGCCCTGGGTCAGGCCCGCCAGTCGGGTGACCAGGGGCAGCGCGAAGGCGATGGTCTTGCCGGAGCCGGTGCGGCCGCGGCCCAGGACGTCGCGCCCGGACAGCGAGTCCGGGAGGGTCTTGGTCTGGATGGGGAAGGCCTCGTCGATCCCGCTCTGGGACAGGACGCGGGCCAGTGCCTCGGGCACGCCGAGGTCGGTGAAGGAAGTCACGGGGGAAAGCACTTTCGATCGGATGTCCCGGCGCCTGGGTCGGCTCTCCGGGGTGCGCCGATCTCACGGCCCGCACTCGACGGCGGCTCGGCTCCGGCACAGGGGCGGCGGGGCTTCCGCGCCCCTGTCTCCGCCGCAGGCGGGAGCCCGAGGAGCTGTCCTCGGAAGGTCCGCCTGCTTCCTGCGCCGACCTCCGCGCCTGGGCGGGGTGTTCGACGCGCTGCCTGTCCATCTCGCTTCAGATCTCACGTCCCGGGCCGTGGTGACGGCCATTCCGGGTCCGGTGCGCGGCGGACAGTGCCATGTGCAACCCGCTGACCCTACCTCATCGTCGCCGCAGGCGCCGTGAGGCGGGGCGCGGCCGAGGACCGCGCTCCCGCCTCACGGGATCGGCATCGATCGGAGCCGGCGTCGCACGGCGGCGGCCCACGAGGCCTCCGACGCCTGCTGTGCCGTGCAGCGCCGGGGAGGCTCAGACCGCCGTGTAGCCGCCGTCGACCAGGATGTAGGAGCCCGTGATGAAGGAGGCCGCGTCCGAGAGCAGGAAGTTCGTGATCGAGGCCACCTCCTCCGGGCGGCCCAGGCGGTTCAGCGCGTGCTTGGACTCGAGCCCCGTGATCTGCTCGGGGGTCAGCGAGTTCTCCAGCAGCGGGGTCATGATGTAGCCGGGAGCCACGGCGTTGACGCGGATCCCGCGCTGGCCGTAGTCGATGCCCGCCTGCTTGGTCAGCCCCACCAGCCCGTGCTTGGCGGCCGTGTAGGCGCTGTTGCCCATGCCGGTGGCCACCGAGCCGTGGATCGAGGACATGTTGACGATCGCGCCGCCGCCGGCTCGCTCCATGGCCTGCAGCTGGTAGTGCATGCCGTACAGGACGCCGTCGAAGTCGATCGCGATGACGCGGTCCCAGTCCTGCTCCAGGTCCATGTCCCCGGCGGCCTTCTGCGCGCCGCCGATGCCCGCGTTGTTCACGGCCAGGTGCAGCGCCCCGTAGGTCGACTCGGCGAACTCGACGGCCGCGCGGTTGTCCTCCTTGGAGGCGGAGTCCATGCGGAAGGCCGCGGCCTCCCCTCCGTCGGCCGCGATGGCCTCGGCCACCGCCGTCGCGCCCTCCTCGTTCAGATCGGCGATCACGACCTTCGCGCCGCGTGCGGCGAGATCCTCCGCCACGGCCCGGCCGATGCCCGCAGCCGCGCCCGTGACGAGCGCGACTCTGTCCTCGAAATCCCTGATGCGTGCCATGCTCCGCCTTCCGTTCCCGGCGGCACAGCGGCCGCCGGATCACGTGGCGCGGATCGTGCGATCCGCCGCCGAGACCGACCCGGGGTCTCATCAGGGTGAGCGCGGACCCGCCCTGCGTCATTCCGCCGAGGGCGCTTGTTGCGGCAACCTCGCGTGACGACGGCCTCATCCCTTCCGCGAAGGGTCCTGGTAACATGGTGACGGATCAACAATCGGCGCGTCCCGGGCTCGGGAGCGCCGCGACCCCCGGCTTGAAGGAGCATCACATGCGACTGTCCAACGCGATCCTGCGCGGCGTCTCCGGCGCTTACCTCATCCAGTCCGGCCTGGGCAAGAAGGACCTGCCCGTCGAGGCCTACGAGGGCCTGCAGAGCATGGCGGCCTCCGGCATCCCCCAGTTCAGCGAGTGGGACGCCAAGACCTTCGGCCAGTTCCTCTGGCTCTCCGAGGTCGGCATCGGCGCCCTGCTGGTCACCCCGATCGTGAACAAGCGCCTGGCGGGCGCAGCCCTGCTGACCTTCTCCGCCGGCATGCTGAGCATGTACTTCCGCAACGACGAGATGACCCAGGACGACGGCATCCGCCCGTCGCAGGAGGGCACCGCGCTGTCCAAGGACGTCTGGCTGGGTGCGATCGGCGCCGCGCTGATCGCCCAGGGCAAGAAGTGAGCTGAACCCCCCCCCGGCTCCGGCCCGGCAGCCGGAGCAGCGCGAGAGGCCCCCACCGCCCGGTGGGGGCCTCTCGTCGTCCCCGGGGTCGGGCCGCGGACCGGCCCGCGGGGATCAGTCCGTCTCGACGTCGATCCGGTAGCTCATCGCGTGCGCCGAACCGGGCTCCACGGTCACGGCGTCGTCGAGCGCATTGGCGCCCTCGATGCACAGCATGGCCGGCCACTCCTCGTCACCGAAGTCGGGCATCGCGGCCGCCTTCTCGGTCCAGGGGTTCCACACGACGGTGTTCGCAGCCCCCTGGGTGGTGATCCGCAGCCGCCGGCCCAGCACGGGGTCCTCGACGGCGACCGGGCCCGAGGAGAGGTACACGCGGTCCGTCTCCCCCGTGAGCCGCAGCGGCTCTCCGGCCGCGGGGGTCAGCGCGTGACCGCGCGTCTTGTCGAGGTGCTGGGCGTCCTCGAGGCCGTGGACCACGACCTCCCGGACGTCGCCGACGGCCAGGTAGGTGTGCAGGGCCTCCTCGATCTCGAAGGCCTCCTCGCCCGTGTTCTCGACCGTCAGCCGGACCTCGAGCGAGGCCCCCGCCGTGACCTGCAGCTGCGCGCGGAACGCATGCGGGAAGGACTCCCGGTGCTCCGGGGACAGAGCGGCATCGCTCAGCTCGAAGACCGCGGTGCTGTCCTCGGTGCGCACCCGGGACCACTCCACGATGCGCGCGAAGCCGTGGGAGGGCGTGCGATCGCCCGAGCGCCCCGGGCCGAACCAGGGGAAGCACACGGGGATCCCGCCGCGGATGGGGGATCCGACGGTGAAGCCGGAGCGGCGGGAGACGAAGAGGACGGGGTCGTTCCCGTAGGGGGTCCAGGACGCGACGTGCGCGCCCTGGTCGTAGACCGTGGCCATCCCGGCGTCGGTGCTCAGGGCCAGGGGGTGCTGGAGTTCGCTCATGGGACCACCCTAGGCACGAGCCGGGCCGGAGTCCGCGCTGTCGTCGTCGGTTGCCGCGGACGCGTCTCCCCTCGCCCTGAGCACCGGCGCCCGGGATGCCGACCGGCCCCGTGCGGGTCGACCGGGGGGAGGGCGATCCGCACGGGGCCTGCGCTGCGGCAGAGCAGGCTCAGCGCCCGGTCGACTCGTAGGTGTCGATGCCGCCGGGGCGCCCGGCCATGAACGCGTCGATCTCCGCCTTGCCGGCGCGCAGCTGCGGATCGTGGTCCAGGTAGTGCTTGGTCTCGCGGTAGATCAGCCCGGAGAGCACGAGCAGCCCGATCAGGTTCGGGATGGCCATCAGCCCGTTCATGACGTCGGCGAAGTTCCACACGACGGCCAGCGGGACGGTGCACCCGATGTAGACGACGATCGAGAACACGACGCGGTACGGCATGACCGCCCCGCGTCCGAACAGCCGCTCCATGCAGCGCTCGCCGTAGTAGGCCCACCCCAGGATGGTCGAGTACGCGAACATCACCAGGCCGATCGTCACGACGTAGTGGCCCCACTGCCCGGGCAGGCCGTGCGAGAAGGCGTCGCCCGTCATGGTGGCGGCGAAGTCCGAGCCCTGCTGCCACACGCCGGTGGTGATGATGACGAGGCCGGTGAAGGTCACGACGATGATCGTGTCGATGAAGGTCTGGGTCATGGACACCAGGCCCTGGCGCACGGGGTGGGTGGTCTGCGCCGACGCCGCCGCGATCGCGGCCGAGCCCATGCCGGACTCGTTGGAGAACGCGCCACGGGCCACACCCATCTGGACGGCCAGGATCAGCGCGGAGCCCGTGAAGCCGCCCACGGCTGCGGTGCCCGTGAAGGCATCGGTGAAGATGAGCCCGAGCGCGGCCGGGACGTCGACGATGTTGACGATGAGGATCCAGATCGCGCCGACCACGTAGAACACGATCATGATCGGCACGAAGGCCGAGGAGACCCTGGCGATCGACTTGATGCCGCCCACGAGGACCACGAGGGTCAGGATCGCCAGCACGGCGCCGGTGATCCACAGGGGGATGCCGAACGAGCCCTCGATGTTCGAGGAGATCGAGTTGCCCTGGGTCATGTTGCCGATGCCGAACGACGCCAGGGCCGCGGCGACCGCGAAGAACAGGGCCAGGAACTTGCCGAACCCGTTGGGGATGCCGCGCTGCAGGTAGTACTGCGGCCCTCCGGAGATCTCGCCCTTCGCATCGACGGTGCGGAAGCGCACGCCCAGGAACGCCTCCGAGTACTTGGAGGCCATGCCGAAGATGCCGGTGACCCACATCCAGAACAGCGCGCCGGGGCCGCCGATCGAGATCGCCGTGGCCACGCCCACGATGTTGCCCGTCCCGACCGTGGCCGCGAGCGCGGTCGTGAGGGCCTGGAACTGGGAGACGTCGCCGCCGACGGCGTCGTCGTCCGCGCGGTCCAGCAGCGCCAGGCGCAGGGACGGCCCGAGCTTGCGCAGCTGCAGCCCGGTGAGCCGGATGGTCAGGTAGATGCCCGTGCACAGCAGCAGCGGGATCAGGCAGAAGGGGCCCCAGATGATGCCGCCGAGGCTGCCGAAGCACTCGGCGGCATCCAGCGAGCCGGAGGTGAAGCAGTACGAGCCGACGCCCGACAGCTGGTCCAGCAGATCCTGGATCACGAGACAGTCCTCTCCGAGGGGAAGGGGTGATGCGCACAGCGGCGCTCACCACGAGGTCCGGGAGGAGACTCGCGTCACATCCTCCATCGAAGGGCATCTAAGCACACAGCGGATTGCCAGGCGGCTCAGGGCGCGCACCGGGCTGGAAGATGTCGCGGGTCACACCTGCGGAGCCGGGCTGCCGCCGGGTCCACGGCTGCGCGAGAGCCGCAGAGCCGTGGCGGCCGAGGCCAGGGCGAGCGCCGAGAAGATCAGCATGCAGACGGCCATCGGCACCGCGGTGCCGTCTCCCCCGAGCCCGGACAGCGGGCTGGCGATGCCGCCGAGCAGGAACTGCAGCAGGCCCAGCACGGCGGACCCGGCCCCGGCACGGTGCCGCGCCTCCACCTGGGCCAGGGCGATCGCATTGCCCATGACGAAGCCCATGCACGACTGGGCCAGCACCACATGGACGACGAGCGTCCAGTGCGGTGCGCCGGCCAGCAGCAGGATCAGCCCCGCGAGGCTGACTCCCGCCATGAGGCACAGGGCCGCGCGCAGGATCGCCCCGGGACTCGCCAGGTCCAGGAGCCGGACGTTGACCAGCCCGCCGAGCCTCCCGCACAGCGCGCCGATCGCGAACACGACGGAGTACCCGAGCTCGGAGAGCCCGACGATGCCCTGGAGCACGAACGACGAGGCGGAGATGTAGCTGAACAGGGCGCCGAAGGCGAAGGCCAGCGACAGCGCCCAGCCCATGAACACGGGCTCGCGCAGCATGCGCAGCGGGCCCGCGAAGATCTCCGCCGGGCCGGCGGTGCTGCGCCGCTCGGGCGGCAGCGTCTCCTTCAGCACGCCCAGGACCCCTGCGAGCATGACCAGCCCGAAGCCCGTGAGCACCCAGAACACGACCTGCCACGGCGCGCGCGAGGCGATCACGCCGCCGATCAGCGGCGCGACGATCGGGGCCAGCGACGTGATGGTGCCCAGCAGGGTGTAGACCTTGGCGGCGGCCACCCCGGAGACGGTGTCGGAGACCATCGCCCGGCCCACCACGACGCCGGCCGCCCCGGCGATGCCCTGGACCGCCCTGAGCACGAGCATCATCCCGATGCTCGTCGACAGCGCGATCCCGGCCGAGGCCAGCGTGAAGAGCACGGTCCCCGCCACGATCAGGCGGTAGCGCCCGACCCGATCGGAGACGGGCCCCAGCACGAACTGGCCCAGCGCCATCCCGAGCATGTAGGTCGTCAGCGAGAGCTGCACCGCGGTGATGGGGGTGCCGAAATGCTCGGCCGCGCCCGGGATCGAGGCCAGGTAGATGTCGGTGGCCATGGGGCTGACCGCCGCCATGACGCCGAGCGCGATGACGAACAGCGCCCGCTGCGGGCCGGGGCCCAGCGGCAGCCTGGTCGGCGAGGACATGGGACTCCCGGGTGGTCGCGGCTTCGGGGACGGCGGCCGGATCAGCCTAGCCGCTGGCTAGACTCTGCTCCTGATGAGCGAGCACAGGCCCCCCGAGCAGACCGATCCCCGCACCGAGCACGACCCCCGTTCCGACGGCTCCGAGCAGGCGGCCCCCGCGGCCCGGAGCACCGGAGCCGCAGCGGAGGCGGGGAAGGACGAGGACCGCACCCGCTTCCACCGGCAGCCGCTGTCCTTCGTGCGCCGCGGCGACCGGCTGACGAACCGCAGGCAGCGCGCGTGGGACGAGCTGGCTCCCGAGCGGATCCTCGAGGTCCCGCGCGAGGTCACGGACACGTCGGTGGCCGCGCACGCCGCCTTCGACCAGGAGGCCGTCTACGGGCGCCGGGCCCCGCTCGTCGTCGAGATCGGCTCGGGCCTGGGCGAGGCCATGGCCCGCCGCGCCGCCGAGGTCCCCGACCGCGATTTCCTGGCCGTCGAGGTCTACACGCCCGGGCTGGCCGATCTGCTGGCCAAGTCCGATGCCGCCGGGGCTACCAATGTGCGCGCGGTGCAGGCCAATGCCCCGGAGGTGCTGGAGCACTTCCTCGAGCCCGCCTCCGTGGACGAGCTGTGGGTCTTCTTCCCGGACCCGTGGCACAAGAAGCGCCACCACAAGCGCCGGCTGATCTCCCCGGGCTTCGTGGAGAAGGTCGCCCGGGTGCTGCGCCCCGGCGCCACCTGGCGCCTGGCCACCGACTGGCAGGAGTACGCGGTGCAGATGCGGGAGGTCATCGAGGCCGACGGGCGCTTCGAGAACCTGCACCCGGGCCCCCTGGCCACGGACGAGGACCCGGACCAGGGCTGGGCCCCGCGCTGGGAGGGCCGCGTCCTGACGAGCTTCGAGCGCAAGGCCCGCGAGGCCGGGCGCATCCCGCGCGATCTGACCTACCGCTTCTCGGGCTGATCCTCGCCGCGGGTCGTCCCCTCGGTCTCGTCCAGGGCCGGGAACTCCCCCGTCGAGTAGTCGTAGTCCACGGGATTCCCGTCGGCATCCGTGCGCTGGTACCAGTCCGTGTACTCGGGCGCCGAGGAGTCGAAGTCCGCGGCGGTGGCCCAGGCGCGGTTGCGGCCGTCGGCCTTCTCGACGGCGAGCATGAAGTCGTCGCCGTGCTCGTCGACGCCGTGGCGCACGGCCTTGTCCAGGGCCCACTGCCCGTAGGTGCTGCGCAGGATGTACGGGTCGCTGCGCAGGTCCTTGTGGAAGGCCACGACCATGCCGAAGATGATCAGCGTGAACGGCAGCGCCGTCACCGTGATCATGTTCTGCAGCCCGGTCAGGGCGCTCTCCCCGCCCACGAGCAGCAGCACGACCGCGATCCCGGCCATGCACAGGCCCCAGAACACCGTGACGATCCTCCGCGGCTCCGGATCGCCCTTCTGCGACATCTGCGAGGCCACGATCGAGGCGGAGTCGGCGGTCGTGATGAAGAAGACGGCGAGCATCACGATCACGACGGCCGTCACGACCACCCCGCCGGGCAGGGTGTCGGCGACCACGAAGAAGATCTCCTCCGGGGCCGGCAGCGATGCGGCGGTGCCGTCGGGCGCGATGCTCCGGTGGTCGAGCTGCTCCTTGATCGCGGTGCCGCCCAGGATCGTGAAGGCCAGGACGACGATCGAGGACGGGATGAACAGCACGCCGAAGATGAACTGCCGGATGGTGCGCCCGCGCGAGATCTTGGCGACGAAGACCCCGACGAACGGCGCCCACGAGACCCACCAGGCCCAGTAGAAGGTCGTCCAGGAGGACAGGAACTCCTGCATCTCGGGGCCGTCGGACATCGAGGCCGAGAGCATGGTCGGCAGCTCGGCGAAGTAGGTCACCACGACGGCGGGGACGTAGTTGGCCAGGAACGCCGTCGGGCCGACGACGAAGAAGAACAGCGCCAGCCCCACGGCCAGGACCATGTTGATGTTGGACAGCCAGCGGATGCCCCGGGCCACCCCGGAGACCGCCGAGGCGATGAACCCGGCCGTCAGCACCGCGATGATCAGCAGGGCCATGGCGTTGCCCGTCTCGCCGAGCCCTCCGACGATCTCCACGCCGCGGCCGATCTGCAGCGCGCCGATGCCCAGGGACGCGGCCGTCCCGAACAGCGTGGCGATGATCGCCAGGATGTCGATGATCCGGCCGGCGGCGGTGTCGGTGCGCCCGCTGCGGAAGAACGGCGCGAAGACCGAGCTCATCAGCGGGACGCGGCCGCGGCGGTAGGAGGCATAGGCGACGGCCAGCCCGACCATCCCGTAGATGGCCCACGCGTTGAGGCCCCAGTGCAGGGCGGCCTGGGCGGAGGCCAGCTTCATGGCCTCCTGGGTGGCGGGCTCGACGGAGCCCGGGCGGGGCGAGAGGAAGTAGGTCATGGGCTCGAACGGCCCGAAGAAGATGATGCCGATGCCGATGCCGGCGGCGAAGAGCATCGCGGCCCAGGAGACGGTCGAGTACTCCGGCTCGTCGGTGTCCAGGCCCAGCGGGATCCGGCCGTAGCGCGACAGGGCGATGCACAGCAGGTAGATCAGCAGGCCCACGGCCAGCGAGTTGAAGGCCCAGCCCATGTTGACGCTGGTCCACTGCAGCGCCGCGGTCGAGATCTCCGTGAGCGAGTCGGTGTCCAGGATGCCCCAGGCGATGAACGCGAGGATCAGGGCGCCCGCGACGGCCGTGACGACCCGGTCCACGCCGTAGCGGTTGAGCTGGTCGTCGACCGAGATGCCCGGCACGAGCGCCGGGTGGATGTTGTGCGGGTAGGTGATCTCGTCCAGGAAGCGACGGGGCGCCCCGCGGCCCGTGCTCCGCTGGCGTGTCGAGCCGCCCTCCGAGGGCGATCCGTCGTTCGTCCTGGTGGCCATACGCGGGGTCTCTCCTCCGGTGGGGTGCGCTCGAGGCCTCACCCTAGCGAAGCGGCCCCCGGCCCCCTTCGGAGGGGCCATCCCCCGGTGTCACAGCCTTGGCCCGTGCGGCTGCGCGTGCTAGCGGCCGGGCTCCCCCGAGGGGCCCTGGCCGCGCCCGGGGCGGTAGAGCATGAGCGCCCGGGAGCTCGACATCCTGGGACGCTCGGGCGGCAGGCGGCGCCGGCCGCGGGGCAGGCGGACGATCTCGCCCGACGACGTCGCCGCGAACACCGCGTTGTCGTCCTCGATCTGCTCGAGGGCCGCATCGCGCTCCTGCGTGAGCTCGGTGACCCGGTGCTGCAGCGCGGCCACCTGGTTCTCGAGCTCGATGATGCGCTTGATCCCCTGCAGCGAGACGCCCTCCTGCGACAGCTCCTGGACCTGGCGCAGCTTCTCGACGTCGCGCTGGGAGTAGCGCCGCGCCCGCCCCGGGGCCCGGGACGGGCGGACCAGGCCGAGCCGGTCGTACTGCCGCAGGGTCTGCGGATGCATGGAGGCCAGCTCGGCGGCCACGGAGATCACGAACAGCGGCTTGTCCGCATCCAGTGCCATGAGTGCTCACGCTCCTCGTCGGTGGGGGATCGCTGCGATCCGCGGGTGCTCCCGGAGGGTCGGCCGGGGCTCAGGACCTCGCGCGCTCCAGCAGCTGCGCACGCGGATCGGAGTCCGCCGTGGCGGCCGCGAAGTCCTCGACCGCCCTGCGGGCAGTCTCGTCCAGCTCGGCGGGGACCGCCACCTCGACGGTGACGATCAGGCTGCCGGCGCCCTTGGCCGCGGGCACGCCGGCGCCCTTGACGCGGAAGCGGCGGCCGGACGACGTGCCGGCGGGGATCCGCAGCGACACGGTGCCGCCGGCGGGCTTGGGGACCTGGATCGTGGCCCCGAGCGCGGCCTCGGGGAAGGACACGGGCACGGTGACCAGCAGGTCATCCGAGTCCTCCTTCCGGGCGAAGACGGGGTGGCCGCCGACCTTGACGGTCAGGATGAGGTCGCCCGGGCCGCCCGGGCCGCTGTGGCCCTTGCCGCGCAGCTTGAGCTTCTGCCCGTCGCGCACCCCCTGCGGGACCTTGACCGTGGTGGTCTTCCCGTCGCCGCGGCGCAGGCGCACGGTGGTGCCCTGCATCATGTCGTCGAAGGAGATCAGCGTGCTGGTCGTGAGGTTCTCGCCCTTGGCCGGGGGCTGCGGGCGGGTGGGGCCGCCGCGGCCCGTGTCGAAGCCGCCGGGGCCGAAGCCCCCGCCGCCGAAGAGGTCCTCGAAGCTGAAGCCCCCGGCCCCGCCGGTGGAGAACTGGGTGCGGGCGCGGCCCCCGGAGCCGCCGAAGACGTCGCCGAAGAGGTCCTCGAACCCGCCGCCGCCTGATCCCCCGGCGAAGCGGGCCCCGGATCCCATGGCGCGGATCTGGTCGTACTGCTGCCGCTGCTCGGGATCGGCGAGGACGTCGTGCGCCTCGGAGATCTCCTTGAACCGGGTCTCGGCCTGCGGGTCCCCGGGGTGGCGATCCGGGTGGTGCTTCTTGGCGAGCGACCGGTACGCCTTCTTGATCTCGGCATCGGACGCGTCCTTGGAGACGCCCAGGACGCCATAGAAATCCTTCTCGATCCAGTCCTGACTGGCCATGACGCCTCCTTTCAGGGGCAGGTGCGGATGAGTGGAGCGGCGACGCCGGTCCGTTCGGGCCGGTCGCCGCGATGGCCGACGGGGCCGCCCGCCGCGGCGGACGACCCCGTCGGTCGGTGCGCGGACGCGCCGTGCGCGGCGCCGCGATCAGGCGGAGGGGGCGACGGCCACCTGGGCCGCGCGCACCACGCGTCCGCCGACGCGGAAGCCGGAGCGCAGCACGAGGGAGACGTGGTCCTCCTCGACGCCCTCGGCGGGCTGCTGGAGCACCGCCTCGTGGACATTGGGGTCGAAGGGCTCGCCGACGACGCCCACGCGCTCCAGGCCGCTGCGCTGCAGCGAGTCCTCGAGCTTCTCGGCGATGCGGGCGAACGGGCCCTCGGTGATCTCCCCGGCCTCGCGGCCGGCGTCGATGTCGTCGAGCACCGGCACCAGGGAGGTGATGACGTCGGCCACCACGTGGTCGCGCAGCTGCTCGCGCTCGCGGGCGGTGCGGTTCTTGTAGTTGACGAACTCGGCCTGGAGGCGGCGCAGGTCCTCGAGGCGCTCCCGGGCCAGGGCGTCGCCCTCGGCCTCGGGCTGCTCGCCCTCGGCGGCATCGCCCTGGTCGGCCTGGCGCGCCTCCTCGGTCTGCTCGGCCCCGAGGACGTCCTCGGGGGTCAGAGGCTGATCGCCCGACTGCTCGGGCTGCTGCTCGGCTCCGGCCTCGTCGCCGGGGACGGGGCCGTCGGCCTGCGGGTCTTCCGGATTGCTGGTCATATGCGATGCTCCTACGGCTCGGGTGGCGGGCCGGCGCACGGGGCGCCGGCGAGTCGGACGCGGCGCGGGCGTCCGGATGCGGGTGAGGCCCGCCCCGGCGCCGCAGGGCCCCGGTCGCTTCGGCGACGGAGCGCGGCGGCGCGCGGAGCGAGCCTCGGTCGCGGATCACTTCTTGGAGTCGTCGTCCTTCTCGTCGTCCACGACCTCGGCGTCGACGATGTCCTCGTCCTCCTGGGCGGTCTGCTCGCCGGCGGCGCCGGCGGCCTCGCCCTCGCCGTCCTGCTGCGAGTAGACGGCCTCGCCGATCTTGCCCATGGAGCCCTGCAGCTTCTCGACGGCCGACTCCACGGCGGAGTCGTCGTCGCCCTCGAGCGCGGTCTTCACCGCGTCGATGTCGGCCTGGACCTCGGTGCGGACGTCGTCCGAGAGCTTCTCGCCGTTGTCCTTGACGAGCTTCTCGGTCGAGTAGGCCAGCTGCTCGGCGTTGTTGCGCATGTCGGCGGCCTCACGGCGCTTCTTGTCCGACTCGGCGTTGGCCTCCGCGTCCTTGACCATGCGGTCGATGTCCTCCTGGGCCAGCGAGGTGCCGCCCGTGATCGTCATCGACTGCTCGGTGCCGGTGCCCTTGTCCTTGGCGGAGACGTGCACGATGCCGTTGGCGTCGATGTCGAAGGTGACCTCGATCTGCGGGACGCCGCGGGGGGCCGGGGCGATGCCGGTCAGCTCGAAGGTGCCGAGGTTCTTGTTGTCCCGGGTGAACTCGCGCTCGCCCTGGAAGACCTGGATGGACACCGACGGCTGGTTGTCCTCGGCGGTCGTGTAGACCTGCGAGCGCTTGGTCGGGATGGCCGTGTTGCGCTCGATCAGCTTGTTCATCACGCCGCCCTTGGTCTCGATGCCCAGCGACAGCGGGGTCACGTCGATCAGCAGCACGTCCTTGCGGTCGCCCTTGAGCACGCCGGCCTGGATGGCCGCGCCGATCGCGACGACCTCGTCCGGGTTGACGCCCTTGTTGGGCTCCTTGCCGCCCGAGAGCTCCTTGACCTTCTCCACGACGGCGGGCATGCGGGTCGAGCCGCCCACGAGCACGACGTGGTCGATGTCGGAGAGCTTGATGCCGGCCTCGGAGATGACGTCGCGGAAGGGCTTCTCCACGCGGGCCAGCAGATCCGAGGTCAGGTCCTCGAACTTGGCGCGCGAGAGCGTCTCGTCCAGGTGGACCGGGCCCTCGGCGGTGACCGAGAGGTACTGCAGCGAGATGTTGGTCGAGGAGGCCGAGGAGAGCTCCTTCTTGGCCTGCTCGGCGGTCTCCTTCAGGCGCTGCAGGGCGATCTTGTCCTTGGACAGGTCGGCGCCGGTCTTGGACTTCACCTGCTCCAGCAGCCAGTCGACGATGCGCTGATCCCAGTCGTCGCCGCCCAGGCGGTTGTCGCCGGCCGTGGCCGAGACCTGGATGGTGGAGAAGTCGTCCTCGTCCTTGCCGACCTCCAGCAGGGAGACGTCGAACGTGCCGCCGCCGAGGTCGAAGACCAGGATGGACTCGTCCTCCTTGCCCTTCTCGAGGCCGTAGGCCAGGGCCGCGGCGGTGGGCTCGTTGACGATGCGCAGGACGTTCAGGCCCGCGATCTCGCCGGCCTCCTTGGTGGACTGGCGCTCGGCGTCGTTGAAGTACGCCGGGACGGTGATGACGGCGTCGGTGACGTCGTCGCCCAGGTAGGCCTCGGCGTCGCTCTTGAGCTTCATGAGCGTGCGAGCCGAGATCTCCTGCGGCGTGTACTTCTTGTCGTCGACCTGCGCGGTCCAGTCGGTGCCCATGTGGCGCTTGACCGAGGCGATGGTGCGGTCGACGTTGGTGACGGCCTGGCGCTTGGCGACGGCGCCGACCAGGGTCTCGCCGTCCTTGGAGAACGCGACGACCGACGGGGTGGTGCGAGCGCCCTCGGCGTTGGCGATGACGACGGGCTCGCCGCCCTCCAGCACTGCGACGCACGAGTTGGTGGTGCCCAGATCGATTCCCACTGCACGAGCCATGTGTGATTCCTCCTCTGCCGAAGCCCTCCGGGGCCTACGGACCTGTTGCCGTTCTGCTCCTCGAGTGAGTGCGGGAGCGTCTGGCCCCGGTATGACCTCACTGCTTGAGCTTTCTGCGCTCAACTATAGTCCTGCCGCCCTGAGTGTCAAGGAGACTTGAGTCGCTTATTATCAACTTTCATGGCATCGGCCGCGGCACGACCCCTGCGGGAGCCCGGCTCCCCCACCCGGACCTGGCTCGCCCTACACTGGGCGTATGTATTGCATCGGGGTCGTATGCACCGGCAACATCTGCCGCTCGCCCATGGCCGAGTTCGCGCTGCGCCGCGAGCTCGAGCGGGCCGGGCTGGACGATGCCGTCTGCGTGGACTCCGGGGGCATCTCGGACGAGGAGCAGGGCAATCCCGTCGATCCCCGTGCGGTCCGGGTGCTCGCGCGCGAGGACCTCGATCCCTCGGGCCACAGCGCGCGCCAGGTGACCCCCGAGTGGTTCGAGGACCACGATCTCCTGCTGGCCATGACACCGCAGCACGCCCAGATCCTGCGCCGGCTGGCTCCGGACCAGGAGTCCGCCGGGAAGGTGCGCCTGTACCGGGAGTTCGATCCCGAGGCCGCGGACCTGCCCGAGTCCGAGCAGGGCGTGGCGGATCCCTGGTACGGCGCGGACGAAGGCTTCGACACCACGTGGGAGATGGTCGTCGGGGCGCTGCCCGGCATCGTCGCCCACGCCCGGGACCGGGCAGGGGCCTGAGCCATGCAGGACGTCGAGCTGCACATGGACCCCGCGGTGGCCGAGCGGAACCGCTCGGGCATCGCGCTCATGCACCAGCTCACCGAGCCGACCCGCCGGCCGCACCTGATCGGCATCGACGGCCGCTCCGGCGCCGGGAAGACGTCCCTGGCCGGGCAGCTCGCAGCGGTGCTGTCCGTGACGCGCGACGTGGTCGTCTTCCACCTCGAGGACCTCTACCCGGGCTGGGAGGGCCTCGCTCAGGGCATCGAGATCTACAACGAGAGCATCCTCCCGCCCCTGCGCGAGGGCCGCGACGCCTACTGGAACGCCTGGGACTGGCTCGCGGGCTCGCTGGGCGGCCCGCGGCTGACCCGCACGGCGGAGATCGTGGTCCTGGAGGGCGTCGGCGCGTGCAACGCGACCGCCCGCCTGGCCCTCGACGTCTCCGTGTGGGTCGAGCTGCCCGAGTCGCAGCGGCGGGACCGCGCCCTGCGCCGCGACACGGGCTTCGAGCCCTTCTGGGAGATGTGGGCCGCGCAGGAGGTCGACTACATCCGTCGCGACCCCGTGTGGGAGTCCGCCTCGATCATCCAGCCCGGCCCCACCGACGAGCCCGCCGGCGGCTCCTGAGCCGGGGCCGGCGGCCCGGAGGTCACTGCCAGATGAAGCGGTGGACCCCCAGCGCCTCCGAGACGGCCGGCGCCCCGAGCGCGATCCCGATCGCCGCGCCCAGCAGCAGCGCGTCGGCGGCGGTGAAGCGGCGGGGACGCGCCCACGTCCGCTGATCCGCGGCCACGACGCCGCCGAAGCCCCGCACCTCCATGGTCACGGCCAGCCGCGAGGCGCGGCGCAGCGACTGGACCAGCAGCCCGAAGGCCCGCCCGCCGAACTCCCGCACGACCGCCGCGGGGCGGCGCGAACCGCCCACCCCCCGGGCTCGGCGGGCGGTCACGAGGACCTGCCACTGGTCGATCATCACCGTCACGAGCCGCATGCCCACCAGGGCCGCGAGCACGACGCGCACCGGCAGGCGCAGGGTGCGGGCCAGCCCGTCGGCCAGATCGGTGGGATCCGTGCTCAGCAGGAGCATGACGCCGGGAAGGGCCAGGGCGAGGGCGCGCAGCGCGATCGCCGCACCCGCGCCCACGGAGCCCGAGGTCAGCACGTACGGGCCCAGCTCGAGCCACACCGGTCCCCCCGCGTCCGAGAGCACCGCGGTCCCCCAGCCGGAGAGCAGGGCGGCCGCCAGCAGCGGCCAGATCCGCAGCAGCAGCGCCCCGGGGCGCTGTCCGATCGCGCTCAGCCCGGCGACCTCGACCGCCAGGATCAGGCCCGAGGTCACGGGATCGGCCGACAGCAGCAGGGCCAGGCTCAGCACGGCCACGGCCCCCAGCTTGGCCATAGCGCTGCGCCGCGCGAGCGGGCCGCCGTGCCGGGCGGGTGCGGCTGCCGGCTGCCGGGCGCCGTCATGCGCCTCGTGGACCGGGCGGTCGGCGGGGCGGTCCCCCGGTGAGACCGGGGCCTTCGTGCTCGGCCGCGCCGGGACCACGTCCACCTGCTGGGCATCCAGGGCGCGGACCAGCTCGGCGTCGTGGGTCACCACCACGACGCACCGCCCGTGCTCGACCTGCTCGGCGAGCAGATCGACGACGGCCGCCCACGTCACGGCGTCCTGTCCGAAGGTCGGCTCGTCCAGGATCAGGATCTCGGGAGCCGCGGCGAGCACGGTGCCCACCGACAGCCGCCGCTTCTGCCCGCCCGACAGGGTGAACGGGTTGGCCTCGGCCAGCTCGGCGAGCCGCAGGCGCTCGAGCAGCGCGTCCACCCGGCGGCGGATCTCCTCCTCGCCGACCCCTGCGCGCCGAGGCCCCACCGCCAGCTCATCGCGGACGCTGCCCGTGAGGAACTGGTGCTCCGGCTCCTGGAAGACGGTGCCGATGCGCTCCACGAGCTCGGGGCCGGACCATGCGGAGGGGTCGGAGCACAGACCGGCGCGCAGCATCTCCGAGGCCTCGACCCGACCGCCGCTGGGCGCCAGGAGCCCGGACAGGGTGAGCGCCAGGGTGGACTTGCCGGCGCCGTTCGGCCCGGTCAGGGCGACCGCGCGGCCGCCGCGCAGCTCCAGATCGACCGGCTCGGCGACCGGGGCCCCCGCCCGGGTCTCCGCCGGCGCGGGCCCCCCGGCGCGGACCCGCCGGCGGCGCCGGGCGAGCAGGCGCTGCGAGGGCTGCTCGCGGGAGACCTCGAGGGCCTGGGCGCGCAGCAGCAGCGGGCCCTGCTGCCGGCCGCTGCGGCCGCCGGCAGCGCGGGCGAGACTGACGCCGGCGGCATCGGCGCCGTGGGGCACGGCCCGGCCGGTGCAGGCTCTGCCGCCGGCCTCGGTCCCGGCGATCCCGATCGGGTCCGCTCCGGGCCGCCAGATCCCGGCGGCGTCCAGCAGGTCCCGGCCCGGGGCCCGGGGGTCGAAGACCTCGCCGGGCGGGCCGTCGGCGATGATCCCGTCGGGGCCGAGGACCACCACCCGGTCCACGAGATCGGCCCACACCTCGGTGCGGTGCTCGACGACGATCAGCGTCGCACCGGTCTGCCCGAGCACGGCCGCGACGGCGTCGCGCACGGTCCGCACGCCCTCGGGATCGAGGTTCGCGGTCGGCTCGTCGAGCAGCAGCAGCCGGGGGCGCATGGTCGTGATGCCGGCCAGGCCGAGGCGCTGCTGCTGACCGCCGGACAGCGCCGAGGTGTCGCGCTCGAGCGCGATGTCCAGGCCCACGGCCGCCAGGGCCGCATCGACGCGCCGCCAGATCTCGGGCGCGGGCACGGCCAGGTTCTCGGGACCGAAGGCCGCGTCGTCGCCGGCGCGGGCGAGCAGGATCGAGGACTCGGGGTCCTGCTGGAGCAGACCGGTCGCGACCCGGCGCTCGCTCGCCGGCGTCCCGTCCACGAGCAGCTCGCCCCGCGAGCCGGGGCCCGCCTCGGACGGGTCGTCGTCGGGCTCGGGCAGCACTCCGGCCAGCGCGTGCAGCAGGGTGGACTTGCCGGAGCCGCTGGCCCCGAGCAGCAGGACGCGCTGGCCGCGCGGGATCTCCAGATCGATCCCGCTCAGTGCGGGCGCGTCCCGGCCCTCGTGCTGCCAGCCGAAGCAGCTCGCGCGCACGGAGGCGCCGAGGGCGGGGGCCGTCGGCTCGGTCTCCGCGGCCGTGCGGGTCATCGTCCGGAGGCCAGGCCGGAGAGCACACCCGTGGCGCGCAGGGCCCGGGTGAGGGCCCACATGGCCAGGCCCGCGATGACGGCGCCGGAGACCGTTCCGAGCACGACGTAGACGGCCTGGTGGGACAGCGGCCACTCGTAGTAGTAGAGGACGCATTCGCAGAGGGTCCCGAGCAGCCCGGCCGCAGCCCCGGAGGCCATCGCGGTCACGGCGCCGAAGCGCCGGTAGCCCGTGACCAGGAAGACCGCCTCGGCCGCAGCTCCCTGGACCACTCCCGAGATGACGACCGTGAGGCCGAAGGTCGTGCCCAGCAGGCCCTCGAAGCAGGCGGCCAGCAGCTCGCAGGCCAGCGCGGCGCCCGGGCGGCGGATGATCAGCGCGCCCAGCGGGCCGGCGATCAGCCAGCCGCCCACGAGCAGCCCTCCGGCCGGCGGGTAGCCGACCGTGGCGGCCTCCGAGATCGGGTACACGAGGGACGACCAGGCCCAGAAGATGACGCCGCAGGCGGCCGCCAGCACCGCCAGGACGACGAGGTCCACGACGCGCCAGCGCAGGCGCCGACGGCCTCCCCCGGCGCGCGGCGCGGCCCCCTGCCGCTCGGGGCTCCGCCCGTCAGGCCCCTGGCCGTGCGCGACCTGGCTGCCGGCGCCGGCGGGGTCGGACGCGGCGGGCTGCGCTGACGGGCGGGCGGATGCGCTGCGATCGGTCATGATGCTCCTCCTGGGGCGTCGGGGACGCCGTGGCGTCCCTGGTGCAGGAGGGGGAAGGCGCTGTGCGCGGATCGCGGCATCCCGGTGGGCCTGCGCGCTCCGCGACAGCACCTCCGAGATGCTCGACTCCCTTCGCCGGTGCTAGCCGGAGCAGGTTCGAGGGTCAGCGGCGGACCGCACTCTCAGCGCCCGCGGGCGCTCCCCTGTCGTGTGCCCGGAAGTCTACGCGGGACTCGACGGGGTGTCGCGCACCGCGCCCGCCGACCGCCTCGGAACCGGTCCGCAGGGATCGGCCGGGGAGGGCCGTCCCGGGGACGGCTGTCCCGGGGGACGGCGGCCCGCAGGCGGGGCCGGATCCGGATCAGGGCATGACGAAGGCGCCGGGGCCCGCGGGCTCCCGGCGCCTTCGTCATGCTCGGCGGCCGCTCCCGCTGCGGCGCCGCCGGGCGGGCAGGGGGCTGCGGCTCAGGCCTGGCCCTTCTCGACGGCCTTCTTCCGCTCGGCCTTCTCCTGCTGCTCGGCGACCTGGCGGTTGACCAGCGCGCGCACGACGGTCGTGAGCACGCCGCTGACCACGGCGAACAGCACGATGTCGAGCCAGCGGTCCTCGCGGGGGTCCTCGCCCTTGGAGGGGACCTGGCGGCCGGTGACCTTCTTCCACGTGGCGTCGAGGCCCTTGGTGGCCACCTGGACGCCCAGGACGGAGGCGCCGGTGCCGAGCAGACCCAGGATCTTCGGGTTCATGTCATCTCCTAGTCCGGGTGGAGCACCCGGGAGTCGCGGTCCGGCGTCGCTGCCGATGCCGGAGGTTCGGTCCTCAGCCTAGCGCGAGCGGCCGGTCTCCTGCTCGGCTTCCTCGCTGTCCGCGGCCTCGAGGGCCGCGGCGAGGTCGTCCTCGATCAGGTCGTCGTCGCTCACGTGCTTGGTGCGGTAGCTCGAGCGCCCGACCATGTGCGCCGAGACGGGCGCGGTGAGCAGCATGAGGCCCCAGCCCAGCAGTGCCAGCGGCAGCAGCGACCACTCCCGGACGTTGATCACGACGGCCAGCAGCATGCACAGCAGCCCCAGCACCTGCGGCTTGGTGGCCGCGTGCATGCGGGAGAGGATGTCCGGCAGCCGGATCAGCCCGAGCCCCGCCGTCAGGGACATGAGGCAGCCCACCAGCAGCAGGATCGCCACGGCGATGTCCAGCACCATGTCGATCGGACTCATCGCGATCCTCCTGTCTGCTCATCGGCCTGCCCGGGTGCCAGGGGCTCGTCGGAGCCGCTGGACGCCGAGGCCGCCTCGGCGGGCTCCTTGGTCGCGCCGCCGTCGGTCTCGCCCGTCTTCCGGGGCCGGGTGGGCTGCACGAAGCGGGCGACCGAGACCGAGCCGATGAAGCCCAGCAGGGAGACCGTCACGACGACGATCATGTAGTCGGTGTGATCCCGCCAGACCATCTCCAGGGCGATCGCGGCGACCACGACCGAGAGGAGGACGTCGCTCGAGAGCACCCGGTCCAGCAGAGCGGGCCCCTTCACCAGGCGGTAGAGCACGCCCGCGGCGGCCACGCCCAGCATCGCGAGGCACACGGCCATGACAACGGTGCTCATCGGCTCTGCTCCTCCTCGTGTCGCGCCCCGGGGCGGTCGCCGCGGGGGTCGGCGGCCTGGGCCTGCGGACCGGTGCTCGGCCGCTCGCCGCGCTCGCGCCGCTCCTTCGCCTGCCGGGCGTAGCCGGTCCAGCTGTGCAGGGCCGCGCGGGGATCGCGGGCGCGGCCCTCCGCGGCGTCCTCGCGGCGCAGGGCGGCGTAGTCCTCCGGGGAGCCCATCATCCGGATCCAGGCCGCCTCGGTGTTGCGCACGCTCTCGCGGAAGTGCTGGATGTCCTCGTCGTCGTGCACGTCCAGGACGTGGAAGTAGAGCATGGCCCCCGGCCGGTCCACCTCGAGCAGCACCGAGCCGGGGATCAGTCCCGTCGTGTTGCCGGTCGCGGTGAGGATCAGATCGGAGTGCGAGCGCATCTGCACGCCGGCGATCGCGGACTCCGCCCGCGGGCCCTGGGCGATCACGGTCCACATGACCTCGAAGCTCGCGCGGATCACCTGCCAGAGGAAGGTCGCGAAGAGGGTGATGGCGTGCACCACGCTGAAGCGGCTCGACAGCTGCACGGGAGGCAGCGCGAGCAGCCGGGTGACCAGCAGCGAGAAGATCAGCCCGACGAGCAGGTTCTTGACGCTGATCTCGCCCCAGAGGATGGCCCAGACGAGCATCAGCCACAGGATCAGCGGGATCTCGACGACCCACCGGTGCTCTCGCCGGCGGGGCGGCCGGGAGGACGCCCTCCCGTGTGCGGTCGGTGTGGAGCTCACTGCGCTGCCTCCTCCGGGTCGCCGGCGTGGTCGGGGGAGCCCTCGTCCGAGGGCCGGGAGTCGGTGCCGTCGTAGATCTCGCGCTGGATCCCCGCGCCGCTGTCCTCGCCGACGTTCTCGCCGTACTGCTCGCCCTCGGGCAGATCGGCCGGGGGCGGCGATCCGCCCTCCCCCGAGCCGCCCTCCTCGACGACGCCGCGCGGCCCTCCGTCCTCACCCAGGACGGACTCGACGTAGCGGCCGGGATCCGCCAGGTTCTCCGCGGCGTTGTCGGCCACCGAGAACAGCGGGCCGGCGAAGACGGTCAGCGCGACGCCGAGCGCCACCAGGCCTGCGGTGGGGGCCACCATGGACAGCGGCATGAGCTGCACGTTGCTGCGCCCGGCCCAGCGTCCGCCGCCGTCGACGTCCATGGACACGGAGGCCGCGTTGCCGGAGCCGTGCTCGCGGGCCTCCTCCCGGGAGACCAGCAGGACGGGGTCCGGGTAGTCGGCATCGTCGGCAGAGCGCAGGAACGCCTTGTTCCACACGCGCATCAGCGCCATGAGCGTGAGCAGCGAGGTCAGCACGGAGCCCGCGATCACGACCCAGATCACCCAGCCGCCCTGGTCGGTGCCGGCCTGGATCAGGCCGACCTTGCCCAGGAAGCCGGAGAACGGGGGGATGCCGCCGAGGTTCAGCGCCGGGATCAGGTACAGCAGGGCCAGCGCCGGGGAGAGCCGCACCAGCCCGCCCAGGCGGTCCGTGTTGGTCGACCCGCCGCGGCGCTCGATCAGGCCGGCCACCAGGAAGAGGCTGGTCTGGATGATGATGTGGTGGACCACGTAGTACACGACCGCGGCCAGGGCCGTCTGCGAGCCGACGGCGATGCCGAAGACCATGTAGCCGATGTGGCTGACCAGCGTGAAGGACAGCAGGCGCTTGATGTCGATCTGGGCCAGGGCGCCCAGGATGCCGACGATCATCGTCAGCAGGGAGACCCACAGCAGCAGCTGGTCCACCCCGTCGCCGGGGAAGAGCAGCGTCTCCGTGCGGATGATCGAGTAGACGCCCACCTTGGTCAGCAGCCCGGCGAACACCGCCGTGACCGGGGCGGAGGCCGTGGGGTAGGAGTCGGGCAGCCAGAAGGACAGCGGGAAGACCGCCGCCTTGATCCCGAAGGCGATGAGCAGCATGAGGTGCAGCTGCATCTGGGTCCCCTCGGGCAGGTCGCCGAGCTTCACGGCCAGGTCCGCCATGTTCACCGTGCCCGTGGCGGCGTAGATCATGGCGATCGCGATCAGGAACAGGATCGAGGAGATGATCGAGACGACCACATAGGTCACGCCCGCCCGGATGCGCTGCGTCGTGCCGCCCATGGTCATCAGGACGTACGACGCCACCAGCAGGATCTCGAAGCCGACGTACAGGTTGAACAGGTCGCCGGCCAGGAAGGCGTTGGACACGCCCGCCACCAGGATCAGGAACGTGGGGTAGAAGATCGAGATGGGGCCGTCGTCATCGCCGTCGGCGACGCCCTGGCCGGTCGCGAACAGCAGCACGGCCAGCGACACCGCGGTGGAGACCACGAGCATGATGGCCGAGAGCTGGTCCACGACCAGGACGATGCCGAACGGCGCCTCCCAGCCGGCGATGTTCACCGAGGTGGGGGCCGTCTCCCAGGCCTGCGCGAGGATGAAGCTCTCGACCGCGAGGGTCGCGGTCAGCGAGGTGATGGCCACGAACCGCTGGGCGCGGTTGCGGTGGACCAGCATCAGCGACAGCGCGGCGCCGACGAAGGGCAGGATGATGGCCAGCGGCGCGAGCTGGGCGACGTCGAGATCGATCATCGCTGGGACTCCTTCCGCGACCGGCGCCTGTCGGAGTTCTCCTGCTCCCTGCGGTGGCGTGCCAGCTCCTCGGCCCTCTCCTTCTCGTGCTTGTCGATGTCCTCGTCGTCGAAGTCGGAGTCCTGCTCTGCGACGTCGGCATCGAGCTCCTCGTCGTAGGACGACTGGGTCGCCACGCGACGGTCCTCGGCGTCGTCCGTGATCTCGTCGCGGTGCGAGAGCACCCACGAGCGGTAGATCATGCCCAGCAGGAACGCGGTGAGCCCGAAGCCGATCACGATCGCCGTCAGGACCAGCGCCTGCGGCAGCGGATCGGAGTACGCCCGGGGGTCGAGCCCCGAGTCGTAGAGCGGCGAGCGCCCCGGCAGGCCCCCGGCGTGCAGCAGCAGCAGGTTCGTGCCGTTGGTCAGCAGCATGATGCCCAGCAGCACGCGGGTCAGCGAGCGCTCCAGGACCAGGTAGATGCCGACGGAGTACAGCACGCCCATGACCAGCAGCAGCGTGAGGTTCAGGCTCATCGTCGTCCCTCCTCGGCCTCGTGATCGGTCCTCGACGCACCGCGGCCCGTGTTCAGGATCTGCTCGCGCCGCAGCCCCCCGCCGGAGGCGTCGTCCTGGTCCCCGATGTCCTTGAGGTCCGTCCGGGAGACGGTCACATCCCGGGTGGCGTCGGACTCGGTCAGATCGACGTCGTCGCTGGCCTCCTCGCGCAGGACGGTGATCGCCCCGGTGCTGCCCGGCTCGCTGGACGGGCGGCGGACCACGCGGATGCGCGAGCCGCCGCGGCCCGCGGCACGGCGACGGCGGCGCAGCGCGTCGTCCTCGGAGTGCTGGTCGATCTGCCCGCCGAGCGAGCGCAGGACGTCGAGGATCGTGCCCACGACCACCAGGTAGACGCCGACGTCGAAGATGACCGCGGTCACGAACTTCACGTGCCCGATGATCGGCCAGTCCCCCTCGAACGTGTAGCTCTGCATGATCGAGCCGCCGAAGAACACGGGAGCGATCGCGTACACGGCCCCGATCAGCAGGCCGAGCCCGAGCATGGTTCCGGCGTTGACCGGGGTCGAGCGCCACAGCTCGTAGCGCCCGCCCGCGATGTAGCGCAGCGTCAGCGCCAGGCCGGCCGTCAGCCCGCCGGCGAACCCGCCGCCGGGCAGGTTGTGGCCCGCGATCAGGAAGTACAGCGAGAACATGATGATCGTGTGGAAGAGCAGGCGCGTCACGATCTCGAGCACGATCGAGCGCCGCTCGGGCGACAGGGTGCGCCCGGCCACGATGTAGGGGTCGTCGAACCCACCGCGGAAGCCGCGCGAGGCGCGGTCGTACTCGGTCTCGTGCACTCTCGCGGTGACCTCGGCGCGCCGGCGGATCTGCCGGATCTGCCCGGTGCTCGGGCTGACCGCCCGCGGGCGGTCGCGGCGGCCCTGCACGAAGATCAGCGAGGCGATGCCCGTGGCGGCCAGCACGAGCACGGAGATCTCGCCGAAGGTGTCCCACACGCGGATGTCCACGAGCAGGGTGTTGACGACGTTCTCGCCGTCGCCTCCCTCGTAGGCCATCTGCGGCAGGGCGAAGGAGATCGGGGACTCCGTGCGCGAGGCCATCGAGAACGCCGTCAGCAGCATCATGAAGACGCCGAACGCCACGGCGATGATCGCCCGGGGGAGCCGGGAGCGGTCCGCCCGGCGGTCCCACACCGGCGCCGGCAGCGTGCGCAGCGCGAGCACGAAGGCCACCAGCGCGATCGTCTCGACGAGCGTCTGGGTCAGGGCCAGGTCCGGGGCGCCCTGCAGGGCGAAGGTCAGCGCGAGGCCGTAGCCGGTCACCGAGACCAGCAGGACGGCCAGGAACCGCTTGCCCGCCCGCAGCACGGCCAGGGCCGCGCCGATGATCAGGGCGGCCGCCACGAGCTGGCCCCAGGAGTCCGCGATGCGCATGGAGCCCAGCGGCGGGGTCTCGTGGAGGAACAGCACCGTGACCGGCACGACGATCGCCGTCACGAAGATGACCGAGAGGTAGAAGGTCAGCGAGCCGCGCTGGGTCTTGCCCGTGACCCACACCGCCAGGCGGTCGAGGGCGTCGATGACCTCGCGGTAGATCCGCTCCGCCGGGGGCATGTGCGGCAGCCCGTGGAGCAGCTGCGCGAGCACGCGCCGGTTGGCGTGGAGGATCAGGCCAACGGCGATGATCCCCAGGGAGATCAGCAGGGCGGGCGTGACGCCGTGCCAGAGGGCCAGGTGCAGGGTGGCCTCGCCGTCGAACTCCCCGACCCAGGGCATCAGGGCCGACTCGACCGGGCCAGGCACGAAGCCGTAGACGACGGTGAGCACGGTCAGCACCACGGCGGGGGCGGTGAACGACGGGGCGGCGCGATGGGCCGGGGTGCGCATGGGCCGGCCGTCCTCGCCCGTGGGCAGCTGCGCGAAGGCGCTGCGCTTGACCCCGAAGGCCCCCCACACGAAGCGCGCGGAGTACACGACGGTGAAGACCGAGCCCAGGATCACGCCCAGCAGGCGGATCCACGCGACCGGATCGCCGCCCTGCGCTCCGACGCCGTCGACGAGCGCGCCCAGGACGGCCTCCTTGGCCACGAAGCCGCCGAACGGGGGGATGCCGGCCATCGAGGCCGCCGCGATGATCGCGACGACGAGCAGCACCGGCATCTGCTTGCCGAGACCGGAGAGCTTGCGGATGTCGCGCGTGCCGGTCTCGTGGTCGATGATGCCGACGGTGAGGAAGAGCGTGGCCTTGAACAGGGCGTGGCCCACGAGCAGGGCCATCCCGGCCAGGGCGGCATCCGGGGTGTCGGCCGAGAGCACGATGACCATGAAGCCGAGCTGCGAGACGGTGCCGTAGGCCAGCAGCAGCTTGAGGTCGTACTGGCGCATGGCGACCCAGCCGCCGAAGACCATGGTCCCGACGCCCAGGGTGACCAGCATGGGCTGCCAGGCCGCGGTCTCCGAGAACCCGGGGGCGAGACGGGCGACGAGGTAGATGCCGGCCTTCACCATCGAGGCGGCGTGCAGATAGGCCGAGACCGGAGTGGGCGCGGCCATGGCCTCGGGCAGCCAGAAGTGGAACGGGATCAGCGCGGACTTGGTCACCGCGCCGACGAGCAGCAGCGCGATCGCGACGTCGACGATGGGCCCGTCGACGGCCAGCTGCGGGCCCATGGCGACGAGCTCGGAGATCCGGTAGGTGCCGGCGGTCTGCCCCAGCAGGATCACGCCCACGAGCATGGTCAGCCCGCCGGCGGTCGTGATCACCAGGGCCTGCATGGAGGCGCGGCGGGCCGAGAGCCGGGTGCGCGCGTAGCCGATGAGCAGGAAGGACAGGACGGTCGTGATCTCCCAGAAGACGAACAGCAGCAGGAGGTCGTCGGCCACGACCAGGCCGTACATGGCGCCGGCGAAGGCCACGAGCTGGGCGCCGAAGGTCCCGATGTCCGGGGAGTCGTCCGAGAAGTACCGGGCGCAGTAGGCCAGCACGAGGGCGCCGATCCCGAGCACGATCAGCGACATCACCCAGGCCAGGGAGTCCGTGCGCAGCGCGATCGACAGATCGAGGGTCGGCAGCCACGGGATGTCCTGGACCCACTGCCCCGACGCGGCGCGCCCGCCCTGCAGGAGCACCCAGACGAACGAGGCGGCCGGGACCGCCGCGATCAGGTAGAACGCCGACCGCCCGAGTCGCTGGAACAGCGGCGCCGCCAGGAGCGCAATGACTGCGTGGGCGATCAGCACTGCCAGCACGGGCGCCTCCGCTTCGGCTCGGGGAGTCGACGCGGATCGGCGGCGCGGCCCAGGCGGCCGTGCATGACCGCCCGAGCCGACGCGACCAGCGCCAAGGTGGGAACTGCCATATACCGTACCAAGCGGCCCGCCCGGCCTCCCAGCCGGGGCGATCCCTTCGCCCTCTGGCGAAATCGCCGCCCAGGGGGCCGTCCGCCCTAGGCTTCCGGGCGTGGACACCACCGCGGGCCGGGCGGCCGGCTCCTCCCGGGCGGGCGCGCCCCCGCTCTCCCCCGCCGGAGCCGGGGCCCTGCGCTCCTGGTACCTCTACGACGCCGCGATCTCCGTGATCGATGCGCTGATGATCACGTTCGTGTTCTCGACCTACCTGACCTCGGAGGCCTTCGGCTCCCCCGAGCGCACCACCCAGATGCTGTCCCGGGGGACGGTGGTCGCCGCCGTCGTCATCGCGCTGGCCGCGCCCATGATCGGCTGGCTGTCGGATCGCAGCGGACGACGCTCCACGGGCATCGCCGTGTTCACCGGCATCTCGGTGCTGTGCACCGCCGCCTGTTTCCTGGTCCGCCCCGAGGAGCAGCTCCTGGTGCTCGGCATCGCGCTGCTCAGCGCCGCGAATGCGGCCAAGGAGCTGGCCGTCGTCGACTACTACGCCGCCCTGCCGAGCCTGGCCACCGCCGAGTCGATCGGGCGCGTGAGCGGCCGGGGATGGGCCGCCGGCTACATCGGGTCGATCCTGGCCACCGCGTTCGTGCTCTTCGGCTTCGTCGCCCCGGGCTTCCTGGGCCTGCCGACCGACGACGCCCTCAACGTCCGCGCCGTCGCCCTGTTCTGCGCCGCGTGGTGCGCCGTGCTCGCCGCGCCCCTGGTCCTCGGCCTGCGCCGCCACGAGAGCCGCCGCCCGCGCCCGCCGGCCCCGCGATCCGGCGGCGGCCCGGCGGCCCCCTACCGGGAGGTCCTGCGCATGATCGGGCACCTGTGGCGCGAGGACCGCACCGCGCTGCGGTTCCTGCTGGCCTCGGCCGTGTTCCGCGACGGCCTCTCCGCCGTCTTCGCCTTCGGCGGCGTGATCGCCGCGGGCACGTTCGGCTTCGGCCTGAGCGAGGTCATGGTCTTCGCGATCGCCGGCAATCTGGTGGCGGGGCTCGGAGCGCTGCTGGGCGGCCAGCTCGACGACCGCCTGGGGCCCCGGGCGGTGATCGCCGGCGCCCTGGTCCTGGTCCTCGTCGCGGGGACCCCGCTGCTGCTGCTCGAGGGCAAGGCCGCGTTCTGGGTCTGCGGCCTGCTGCTGTGCGCGGCCGTCGGGCCCGCCCAGGCGTCGTCGCGGTCCTACCTGGGCCGCCTGACCGCCGCGGGGACCGAGGGCGCCCTCTACGGCCTCTACGCGACGACGGGCCGGGTCGTCAGCTTCCTGGCGCCGCTGCTGTTCGGGGTCGCCATCGGCGTCTTCGGGCAGCAGCGCTTCGGCATCCTGGGGATCCTCGTCGTGATCCTGCTGGGGCTGCTCCTGATGCGGGGGCTTCCGGCGCGGCCCCGCCCGGGCGAGGCCCTGACGACGACCGCCTCGCGCTGAGGCCCCCTGCGCCGGGCCTCGGCGCAGCGGCCTCAGCGCTCCAGGCGGGTCCGGTGGAAGCTCAGATGCGACCGCGAGGCCGTGGGCCCGCGCTGGCCCTGGTAGCGGTTCTGGTGCTCGCCGGTGCCGTAGGGGTGCTCGGCCGCGGAGGAGAGCCGGAAGAAGCACAGCTGCCCGACCTTGGAGCCCGGCCACAGCTTGATCGGCAGCGTGGCCATGTTGGACAGCTCGAGGGTCACGTGCCCGGAGAAGCCCGGGTCGATGAAGCCGGCGGTCGAGTGCGTCAGCAGCCCCAGGCGCCCCAGCGAGGACTTCCCCTCGAGCCGGGCGGCGATGTCGTCGGGCAGGGTGACGCACTCGTAGGTCGAGCCCAGCACGAACTCCCCCGGGTGCAGGACGAACGGCTCGTCGGGGTCGACCTCCACGAGCCGGGTCAGCCCCGGCTGCTCGATCGACGGGTCGATCACGGCGTGCTTGTGGTTGTCGAAGAGGCGGAACCACCGGTCCAGGCGGACGTCGATGCTCGACGGCTGGACGAGGTCGAGGTCGCAGGGCTCGAGCCGGACCCGCTGGGCCTCGAGCTCGGCGCGGATGTCGCGGTCGGAGAGCAGCACGGCGACACGGTATCCCACTCCTCCCGGCGGCCTCCCCCGCGGCATCGGCCGCGTTGGCGTCCGATCCGGGACTGCGGTAGAGTCGAGCGTTGTCGCGCGGCTGTAGCTCAATGGTAGAGCGCACGCTTCCCAAGCCTGATACGCGGGTTCGATTCCCGTCAGCCGCTCTCCGGCCGGTCCCCGCCGGCACAGCGCCCGCAGCCCATCCGGCCTGCGGGCGCTTCTCGTGGGAGGACGGCCCCGCGCGGGATCCGAGCGCGGCCGGCGCAGAACAGGAGCTCGACATGGACAGCGCATCCCGGCCCGACCGGCCCGCCGCAGAGCATTCCGGCAGCGGCATGTCCGCCGGCGGGAGCGTTCCCTCCGATCGCCTCCTGACCCTGTGGGAGGGCGTCGTCTCCCGCGATCCCGAGCATTCCCGCCGCTACATCCGCCGCTTCGAGGACATGCGCCGCGACGGCGCCGACCTCGACGGCGAGGCCCGCCTGATCGATGCCCTGGCCGCGCGCGGCGCACGGATCCTCGACGCCGGCTGCGGTCCGGGCCGCATCGGCGGGGAGCTCGCCCGGCGCGGCCACCGCGTCACGGGGGTGGACATCGACCCCGCCCTGCTCGAGGCGGCGCGCGCCGATCATCCGGGAGCCCTGTGGCTGCACGGCGACCTGGCCCACCTGGCGGCGCTCGACGCCCAGCTGCCCCGCGAGGGCTTCGACCTCATCGTGTGCGCCGGCAACGTGATGACCTTCTTGGCGCCGGGCACCGCCCCGGACGTGCTGCGCGGCTTCCGCGAGCGCCTGGCCCCCGAAGGCCGCGCCGTGATCGGCTTCGGCTCCGGACGCGGCTACGAGACGGAGCAGTTCGTCCGCGACGCCGCGGCCGCGGGCTTCGGCGGGATCCAGCGCTTCGCGACCTGGGACCTGCGCCCGCACGAGCGCGACAGCGGCTTCCTCGTGGCCGTGCTCGCGCCCTGACCCGCTCGCCGCGCCCCGCCCCCAGCCCGCATCCGCACCGCACCCGCGAAAGGCAGCCATGCTGCGCACCATGTTCACCGGCAAGATCCACCGCGCGACCGTGACCCACGCCGACCTCCACTACGTGGGCTCCGTGACGGTCGACCTCGACCTGCTCGAGGCCGCCGACATCCTGCCGGGGCAGCTGGTCCACGTCGTCGACATCACGAACGGCGCCCGGCTCGAGACCTACACGATCCCCGGCGAGCGCGGCTCGGGCGTGATCGGGATCAACGGCGCCGCCGCCCACCTGGTGGCCGCCGGCGATCTCGTGATCCTCATGGCCTACGCGCAGATGGACGACGACGAGGCCCGCACGTACGAGCCCCGCGTGGTCCATGTCGATGCGGGCAATCGCATCGTGCACCTGGGCGAGGACCCGGCCGAGGCCGTCGTCGAGGGCGTGAAGACCCCCGATCATGCGGTGAGCTCCCCCCAGGCCCGGGCGGCGATGGACGCGCAGCGCTGACATGGCCGGCGTCCTGGCGGGCTTCGCGGTCATCTGGATCATCATCCTGGTGGGCGCGGCGGTCTCCCGCACCGGGGTGCTGGGAGAGGCCGGCCAGCGCTCCCTGAGCGCCTTCTCCTTCTGGGTGGCCTCCCCGTGCCTGCTCTTCCTGACCGTCTCCGGGGCGGACGTCTCGCAGATCTTCTCCGCGCCGCTGCTCGTGGCCCTCGTCTCCGCCTGGGCCACCGCCGCGCTGTGGTGGGGGTTCGTCGCCGTGCGGCATCGGCTGCGCCGCCGCTCGAGCGCCGGCGCGCCTGCCGGAGCGCGCCCGAGCACCGAGGGCCCGGACGTCGAGCGCCCCCGAGCCGAGGGCTCGCGGGCTCGCGTGGGCGAGGCGATCATGGCGGGGCAGTCCGCCTCGATGGTCAACTCCGCCAACCTGGGGATCCCGCTGACCACGTTCGTGCTGGGCGACGCCTCCGCCGTGGTGCCCGTGATCCTCTTCCAGCTGGCGATCTACACGCCCATCTACCTCTCCCTCATGGACGTGGCCGTGCTCGGGCGCCGGCCCAACCCGCTGTCGCTGCTGCGCTCGGTCGCGACGAACCCCATGATCCTCGGCTCCCTGCTGGGGGTCCTGTTCTCCGCGACCGGCTGGCAGCTGCCCACGGTGGCCCGGCAGCCGATCGAGCTGATCGCCGGTGCGGCGATCCCCTGCATGCTGGCCGCCTTCGGGATGTCGCTGGTGACCCACCGGCCGCTGCGCGGCACGACGGCCCATCGCGTGGAGGTCACGGCCCTGTCGGGCCTCAAGCTGATCGTGCAGCCGCTGCTCGCCTGGCTCATGGGCTCGGCCATGGGCCTCGACGACGTCATGCTCTACGGCGTCGTGCTCATGGCCGCCCTGCCCACCGCGCAGAACGTCTACATCGCGGCCGTGCGCTACCGCAGCGCGGAGGCCGTGACGCGCGACGTGGTCCTCGTGACCTCCGTGGCGGCCATGGGGACGATGGCCGTCGTGGCCCTCCTGCTGGCCTGAGCCGGGGGCCTGTTCACCTCACGTTCGGAGGACTCGCGGGACGCGCTCAGACGATTGTGTGCGAGTTCACACGTACAGGTACTCTGTGTCGTCGAGGAGCACCGTGACTGCGGGCCGCCTCGCACGGATCGAGCACACGGAGGAACCTCGTGAGAGCAGAGCACCATCGGCGACGGCTGCGCACCGCAGCGGTCGCCTCGATCGGAGCACTGATGCTGGCGGGCTGCGCATCGGATGACGGCGGCCCCACCGAGCTGACGTGGTACATCAACCCCGACGACGGCGGGCAGGCGGCCATCGCCGAGCAGTGCTCCGCCGACTCCGGCGGGAAGTACACCATCACCACCTCGCTGCTGCCCCGCGATGCGGCCACACAGCGCGAGCAGCTGGCCCGGCGCCTGGCGGCCGGCGACCGCTCCATGGACATCATGTCCCTGGACCCGCCGTTCATCCCCGAGCTCGCCGAGCCGGGGTTCCTCGCGACCCCGTCGGACGAGCTCGTCGAGCGGACCACGTCCGACACCCTCGACGGGGCCAAGGCCGGCGCCCAGTGGGACGGCGAGTACGTCTCGATCCCGTTCTGGGCCAACACCCAGCTGCTGTGGTACCGCAAGTCGGTGGCCGAGCAGGCCGGGCTGGACATGTCCGAGCCCGTGACCTGGGACCAGATCATCACGGCGGCGCAGGAGCAGGAGAAGTTCCTGGGCGTCCAGGGCATCCAGGCCGAGTCCATGAGCGTGTGGGTCAACAGCCTGGTCGAGTCGGCCGGCGGGTCGATCATCCAGGGCGACGCCGCCTCGGCCGACACCCTCGAGCTCGCCCTCGACTCGGAGGAGGGCCGCAGGGCCGCCGACATCGTCGGGACGATCGGCCAGGAGGGCCTCGGCGGACCCGGCATCGACACCCAGGACGAGAACGCCGCCATGGAGCAGTTCCGCGGCGACGACGGCTCGTTCATGGTCAACTGGCCGTTCGTCTACTCCGCGACCCAGGCCGCGGTCGAGGAGGGATCGATCGAGCAGTCCGTCATGGACGACATCGCCTGGACCACCTGGCCGCGCGTCGACGAGGACACCCCCGCCAGGCCGCCCCTGGGCGGCATCAACCTCGGCGTGGGCGCGAGCTCGGAGCACCAGGACCTCGCCTGGGAGGCCGTCGAGTGCATCTCGGACCCAGCGAACCAGGCGGAGTACATGGTCTCCGACGGCAACCCCGCCTCCTCCGCCTCGGCCTACGAGGACACCGCGGTCCAGGAGGCCTACCCCATGCACGAGGCCATCCGGGAGTCGCTGGACAACGCGGCGCCGCGTCCGCAGACCCCGTACTACAACGAGATCTCCTCCGGCATCCAGCAGGAGTGGACCCCGATCCATGAGGTGAGCGAGAGCACGCCTGCGCAGTCGCAGGAGTTCATCAGCTCCGTCCTGAAGGGAGAGTCGCTGCTGTGAGCACCTCGACCCACGGCCGCTCGCGGCCCGCCTCCGCCCCGGTCTCCGACCGGCTCAAGTCCGAGCGGCGCCTCGGCTGGCTGCTGGCCGGCCCGGCCTTCGCCGTGATGCTGCTCGTGACGATGTACCCGATCCTCCAGGCGCTGTTCGACTCGCTGTTCTCCTACCGTCTCACCGCACCGGACGACCGCGAGTTCGTCGGCCTGCAGAACTACTGGACCGTCCTCACGGACAGCGTGTTCTGGCAGGACCTGGCGGTCACGCTGCTGATCACGGTCGTGACCGTGGCCGTCGAGCTCGTGCTCGGCTTCGCCCTGGCCCTGGTCATGCACTCCGCCATCAAGCAGCTGCGCGGCCTGCTGCGCACCGTGATCCTGGTGCCCTACGGCATCATCACGGTCGTGTCCGCCTTCGCGTGGTTCTACGCCTTCGACATCAACACCGGCTACGTCAACGACTGGTTCGCGTGGCTGCCGGTGATCGGCCCGGAGTTCAACTGGTTCGGGCAGGGCTGGTCCGCGCTGCTGGTGATCATGGCCTCCGAGATCTGGAAGACCACGCCGTTCATCTCGCTGCTGCTGCTCTCGGGCCTGGCCCAGGTCCCGGACGAGCTCGGCGAGGCCGCCAAGGTCGACGGCGCGGGCTGGTGGGCGCGCATGGTCAAGGTGACCCTGCCGTCCATGAAGGCCGCCATCATGGTCGCGGTGGTGTTCCGCGCCCTGGACGCCTTCCGCATCTTCGACAACATCTACATCATGACCAACGGCCAGTACGGCACCGAGTCGCTCTCGCTGCTGGCCTACCGGACCTCCATCACCCGACTCGAGATCGGCCTCGGCTCGGCGATCTCCGTGATCCTGTTCATCTGCGTCCTGCTGATCGCCCTCATCGCCATCAAGGGCTTCAAGGTGGACCTCACCGGAAGGAAGGGCTGACCCATGACCGGCAAGCAGAAGGCGGGCTGGGCGCTCATCACCGTCCTGGTGCTGCTGTGGTGCCTCTTCCCGGTGCTGTCCATCCTCATGAACTCGTTCAAGTCCGCCGCGGACCTGACCTCGGGCGGCTTCCTGCCCTCCGAGTTCACGTGGGAGAACTACGAGATGATCTTCGTGGGCTCGGCCCAGGATCTCTTCGTCCCGGCGCTGCGCAACTCGATCGGCATCACGCTGATCGCCACGCTCATCGCGGTCGTGCTGGCCACCCTGTGCGCGTACGCGATCGCGCGCCTGGACTTCCGCGGCAAGTCCGTGATCCTGACGACCTCGCTCATGGTCTCCATGTTCCCGGTCGTCTCGATCGTGACCCCGCTGTTCAACATGTGGCGCCAGATCGGGCTCTACGACACCTGGCTGGGCCTCATCCTGCCGTACCTGTCGCTGACCCTGCCGATCTCCATCTGGACGCTGGCGGCCTACTTCCAGCAGATCCCGTGGGACCTGGACTCGGCGGCCCAGGTCGACGGCGCGACGACCCTGCAGTCCTTCCGCAAGGTGATCGTGCCCATGGTGACCCCGGGCATCTTCACGACCGCGATCATCGCGTTCTTCATCGCGTGGAACGACTTCGTGTTCGGCATCGGCCTGACCTCGACCTCGGCGGCCCGCCCCGTGCCGGCCGCGCTGGGCTTCTTCACCGGCGCCTCGCAGTTCGAGGACCCCGCCGGCGCCATCTCGGCCGCGGCGATCATCGTGACCATCCCCGTGGTCATCCTGGTGCTGCTCTTCCAGCGCCAGATCGTCTCCGGCCTGACCCAGGGCGCCGTCAAGGGCTGAGCCCGGGCGTCCCAGAACCCACACTTCCTCCCCACGAGAGGCGCACAGCACCATGGCATCCATCACGATGAACAACCTGATCAAGAGGTACGACGACGGGTTCCCCGCCATCAAGGGCGTCAGCATCGACGTCGCCGACGGCGAGTTCCTGATCCTCGTCGGCCCGTCGGGCTGCGGAAAGTCCACCCTCCTGCGCATGGTCGTGGGCCTGGAGGACATCACCGACGGCGAGCTGCTGATCGACGGCCAGCGCGTCAACGAGAAGCAGCCCCGCGAGCGCAACCTCTCGATGGTCTTCCAGAACTACGCCCTGTACCCGTTCCTGACCGTCTACGAGAACATCGCGTTCCCGCTGCGCCTGGCCAAGGGCGACGACAAGCTCTCCGAGGAGCAGATCGACGCGAAGGTCCGCGAGGCCTCCCGGCTGCTGGACCTGGACGACCACCTCGACCGCAAGCCCGGCAACCTCTCCGGCGGCCAGCGCCAGCGCGTGGCCATGGGCCGCGCGATCGTCCGCGAGGCGGACGCGTTCCTGTTCGACGAGCCGCTGTCGAACCTGGACGCCAAGCTGCGCGGGCAGATGCGCACCGAGATCGCGCAGCTGCAGCGCCGCCTGGGCATCACGTCGCTGTACGTGACGCACGACCAGACCGAGGCCATGACCCTGGGCGATCGGGTGGCCGTGCTCAAGAAGGGCGAGCTGCAGCAGATCGCCTCGCCGCGCGAGCTCTACGAGCAGCCCGTCAACCTCTTCGTGGCCGGCTTCATCGGCGCCCCGTCGATGAACTTCCTGCCCGCCCGGCGCCGCGGCGACGTCTTCGTCACCCCGATCGGCGAGATCCCCGTGCCGGCGCATGCGCAGGGCCGCCTGGACTCGGCCGCCGAGCTGCTCGTGCTGGGGCTGCGCCCCGAGCACTTCGCCGATGCGCGCGACGTGGACGACACCCCGTGGTCGGCAAAGGGCGCGACCTTCGACGCCGAGCTCTCCCACACGGAGTGGCTGGGCAGCCAGCAGTACGGCTACGTCGGCTACGAGCAGGACCGGGACGTCAAGGAGAAGCTCGACGAGCTGGCCCGCGACCTGGACGCCGACGAGATGCCCGCCCAGGTCGTCGTGGAGCTGCCCGCCAGCTCCCGGGTCCGCGGCGGATCGCAGGCCCGGCTGTGGATGAACACCGCCAAGATGCACGTGTTCGATCCGCAGACCGGCGAGAACCTCACCCGCGACGCGGAGGCCGGCGCCGAGCTGACCCGCGAGGCCAACGAGGAGCGCAAGGCCGACATCGAGCGGATGCGCACCCGCGAGGCCTGATCCTCCCCGTGCGGCGCAGCGGCCGGGCCTCCCCTCTGGGAGGCCCGGCCGCTGTCTCGTCCCGCCGACGCCCATCCGCCCCGGCCCGGCCCGGGGCCTGCCGGGGGCGCGGGCTCAGCTCTGGCTCCAGCCCAGCCAGAACAGCAGCAGCACGCAGCCGATCACGGCCAGCCCCGACAGCAGCGGCCGCAGCCACGGGAAGCGCATGAACGGGCCCACGAGCCGCGGCCAGGCCTTCGCCATGTGGGCGGGGCTGGCGCGCTCGAAGCGCTCGGTCCGCACGCCCAGGTGCTCGACGAGCTGCTCGATGGACCGCCGGTCCCAGATGGTCCCGTCCATGCGGAACAGACGGCGCCCGGAGTCGTCGGCCGCCCACAGGTAGGGCCGGGCGGCTCCCGCGCGCTTCGCGCGGCCGTCGGCCCCCTCGGCTGCCGGGCGGCGCAGGGACTCCACGACGACGAGGCGCTCGATCCTCGCCCGCTCCATCGTGTGGAAGCCGATGGTGCGCGAGCCGAGGACGTGGGTCGGGGTGATCGCCACGGTCACGGGGCGCAGCCGGCGCCACACGGCGATCGCGCAGCCCGCGCCCGCCGCGGCGAGCACGATGCCCGCGATCGGCGCCGGACGGCGCACCGCGAGCGCCGCCAGGCACAGCAGCCCCAGCAGCAGCGCGGGCAGGCAGGCCAGCAGCCGCCGGCCCATCGAGCCGATGCGCGGGTGCAGCACCTTCTCCGGAGTGCCGTACCGGGCGGGGATCTGTCGGATGGACTCGGCCATGGCGGCTCCTGCTGGGCGGTCGGTCGCCGGGGCGGGCGGCGGCCCGGCGCACGTCGACACTAGCAACGGGCCGGATGCCGCCCTGCGCCATCTGCGGGGCGGATCCGCCCGTCGCCCGCCCGGAGGCGACGGCATCGACTACCGTGAGCCGGATGGATCAGAACACCGCGGTGCGCCGGGCCATCGGCCTGTGGCTGGTCCTGCTCGTGCTCGCGATGATCGCCGCCTGGATCACGATCTCGCTCGTGAACAAGTACATGTACGGCCCCGAGACGGATGTCCGGGCGTACTTCGAGAACCTCCAGGAGGGCGACGGCGGCCGCGCTCTGGGCCTGCTCAATGCCGAGGCCCACATCGACGACGACGCCGTGCTGCTGGACGGCGATCCCCTGGCCCGGGCCACCGAGAGCCTCGAGGACCTCGAGGTCACGACCGTCTCGCAGAGCTCCGAGGAGGCCGTGGTGCGCGCCGACTTCACCCTCGACGGGCAGCCGCACTCCTCCGAGTACCGCCTCGTGCCGGTGGACACCCAGTGGGGGTTCTTCACGGTGTGGGGCTTCGAGGAGTCGGTCCTGCCCACGGTCTCGGTGTCCATGCCGGGTGCGAGCAGCGCCGACCTCAACGGCACCTCCGCCGCGCTGCCCGACTCGCAGCAGGACTTCGCGGCGTTCCCCCCGGGCGTCTACTCGGCGTCCTACGCCTCCCGGTGGATCGACACGGAACCCGCCTCGGTCGTGCTGACCGACGAGGCCCAGCACGAGAGCATCGAGCTCGAAGCCACCCCGTCCGCCGCCCTGGAGACCGAGGTCTCGCGGCAGATCGCCGCCGACCTCGCGGAATGCACCGAGCAGAGCAGCCTGTACCCGGCGGACTGCCCGTTCTCCCACGACTTCGACGGCCGCGTGCAGGGCGATGTCACGTGGCGCATCACGCAGCAGCCGGACCCGGCCATCACGATCGGCGCCGACGGCGGCCGGGACTGGGCCATGGCCGCCGCCCCCGGCACCGCCGAGGTCTCCTTCACGTCGGTGGACCTCTTCGACGGCTCGACCGAGAAGGTCACCGAGTCGGTCCCGTTCACCTACGACGGCAGCCTCGACGTCTCGGGCGACACGGTGACCGTCAGCCGCTGAGCCCCCGCAGGTCCAGCACCAGGGCGTCCTCGGCGCCGTCGGCGACCGTGAACGGGATGCCCCAGTCCTGCTGGTACAGGTGGCAGGCGGCATGGTCGGGGATCTCCCCGCCGGGCTCCCCGTCGCAAGCCGCGGCGCGCGCGGTGATGTGCAGGACGCCCTCGGTCACGCCCTCGGCCAGCGTGATCTCCCGCGTGAGCCCCTGTGCGGTGCCCGCGCCGTCGGCCAGGGCATCGGCCGGCGAGGTCGACAGCTTCAGCTGCGTGGGATCGCCCCAGCGGTCGTCGAGCTTCTGCCCCGCGGGCGCTGCGAAGCGGACGTCGACCGTGAGGGTGCCCGGTGCGATCGGGGTGCGCGTGCGCTGCGAGACGGAGGCACCCTCGTCGACGCTGCGCATCCGCTCCGGGATCGGGAGGCGGACCAGGCGGTGGCGGTTGGTCTCGACCACGATCAGCATCGGGGTCTCCCCCGAGGCGTCCACGAGCACGTCGGAGGGCTCGTCGAAGTCCCGCTCGAGCGTCGAGAGCGCGCCCTGCACGGGGTCCCAGCGGCGGATGGCGCCGTTGTACGTGTCGGCCACGGCGATCGACCCGTCGGGCAGCACGGCCACCCCGAGGGGGTGCTGCAGGCGGGCCCCGGCGGAGTCGCCGTCGCGGAAGCCGAAGTCGTAGAGGCCCAGGCCCGCGGCGGTGGACACCTCCGCCGGGGCGCCGTCGGCGACCGCGATGGCGCGCAGCGCGGAGGACTCCGAGTCCGCGGCCCAGATCGTGCCGTCGGGGGCCTCGACGAGCCCGGAGGTCTGGGCGAACCAGGACTGCGCGGCCGGGCCGTCGACCAGGCCCTCGTCGCCGGTGCCCGCAGCGACCGCGAGCGCCCCGGTGCGCGGGTCGAAGGTGAAGATCTGGTGCGTGCCGGACATCGCGACCACCAGGGTGTCGGCGGCCTCGGACCACACGACGTCCCACGGCGAGGACAGCGCGACGTCGAGCGGATCGGCGCCCTCCGCGATGAAGTCGGCATGCACGCCCCGGGCGCGCTCGGAGTCCAGGAGGCGCTGCACGCCGCTGCCGGCCAGCGTCGTGACCGTCCCGTCGGACAGCCGCACGCCGCGCAGGCGGTGGTTCACGGTGTCGGCCACGATCAGATCCGCGCCGACGGCATCGCGGACCGCTGCGGGCAGCAGCGCCAGGCCGCGGGGCTCGTTGAACCGCGCCTCCTGGGGGCCGCCGTCGGCGTGGCCCCGGGTGCCGTCGCCGATCGTGGACAGGACGGTGCGCAGGTCCGCGTCCAGGCGCACGAGGCGGTGATGGCCGGTGTCGGCCACCAGCGCGGTGCCGTCCTCGAGCAGCACGGCCTTCTCCGGGAAGCGCAGGTCCTCGTCCGCGGTCTCGGGCGGGACGTAGGGCCCGTCGCCGCGGTGCAGGGTGCCGGCGGCCTCGTGCTTGCCCACGAGCTCCTCGACCAGCGGGACCAGGCCCTGCACGTGGCCCTCCCCGGAGAGGTGGGCCACGATGTAGCCCTCCGGGTCCACGACCACCAGGGTGGGCCAGGCGCGGGCCGTGTAGGCGTCCCACGTGACGAGCTCGGGGTCGTCGAGCACCGGGTGGTGGATCTCGTAGCGGTCCACCGCCGCCGCAAGGGCCTCCGGGTCGGCCTCGTGCTCGAACTTCGGGGAGTGGACGCCGACCGTGACGAGCACGTCCGAGAAGCGCTCCTCGAGCGGGCGCAGCTCGTCGAGCACGTGCAGGCAGTTGATGCAGCAGAAGGACCAGAAGTCCAGGATGACGATCTTGCCGCGCAGCTTCTGCCAGTCCAGCTCCTCTCCGCCGGTGTTCAGCCAGGAGCGGCCGGTCAGGGTGGATGCTCGGACGCGGGAGATCGCGCTCATGCGGAGGTCCTCTCGTGGTGCGGGGTGCTCGTGCCGCGGGGCTGCTCGGCACGTCGTCGACGACGGCCCGGTGCCGAGCCGCCCGGGCGGCCCTGCTCGGCACAACCCCCGGGCCGCATCAGGGTATTCCGCCGCGGCCGCCGCGCGCCCGACGGCCGCGGGAGGCCCTCAGCGCCGATCGCGCTCGGCCAGGTCCTGCATCATCGCGTTGTACGCCTCGAGCTCGGCGTCGTCGGTGCGCTCGGCCTCGCGATCCACCCGGCGGTTCTCCCTGCGGCCGTGCAGCGCCCACTGGATCGCCACGACGACGGCCAGCAGGGCGGTGGGCAGCTCGCCGATGCCCCACATCAGCGCGCCGCCGATCTGCTGGTCCTCGATCGCGCTCGGGCCCCAGTCCCGGCCCATGTTCCCGAACCACGAGGCCTCGAGCAGGGTGTCCATGCCCATGATCGTGACGCCGACGAACGCGTGGTAGACCATCGTGGCGATCAGCAGGACCAGGCGCATGAAGTGCGCCGGGCGGTACGGGATCGGGTCCTGCCCCACGAGCACCAGGGCGAACATGTACCCGGTGAACAGGAAGTGGGCCATCATGAACTCGTGGCCCACGTGGGTGCGCAGCGTGATCCCCAGCAGCGGGGTGAAGTAGAAGATCACGATCGAGGCCGCGAAGTTCACCCCGGCGAAGATCGGGTGGGTCACGACCCTGCCCCAGGTGGAGTGCACCAGGCGCAGGATCCACTCGCGGGGGCCGCGGGTGCCGTCCTGCCGGGGCTCGAGCGCCCGCAGCAGCAGGGTGACCGGGGAGCCCAGGACCAGGAAGACCGGGATGATCATGGTCAGGGACATGTGCTCGACCATGTGCGCCGAGAACAGCACCCGGGCGTAGATCGCCAGCCCGCCCGAGGTCGCGTACATCAGCAGTGCCAGGCCCACGTACCAGGACACGGCCCGCAGCGGCGACCACCGGCCGCCGACGCGCGAGACCTTCCACAGGGCCCACCCGTAGGACAGGCCCAGGGTCGCGATGATCGCGACCCACAGCCAGTCGAAGCGCCACATGGTGAGCAGTCCGGCGGCCGTGGGCTCCGGCGGCAGCTCGTAGAACGTGAGCACGCGGGCGGGCGACGCGTCGTCGGCCAGCTCCTCCGGCACCGGCGGCGCGGAGTTGCCGAGCGCGACGGCCACCCCGATCAGGGCGCCCATGAGCACGAGCTCGCCCAGGACGACCTGCCACACCGCCCGTCGTCCGGAGATCCGGCCCTCGTCCAGCGCCGGGATCACTGCTCGGCGGTGCATCAGGCCCGCCACTCCCACGAGCAGCGTCAGGATGACCTTGACCAGCACCAGGATCCCGTAGTCGCTCGTGAGCTGGGTCCAGGACCCGATGCGCACGCCCGCGTTGATGATCCCCGAGGCCAGGACCAGCACGTAGCACCACAGGGCCACCGCGGAGAAGCGGCGCAGGACCACGGCGATCGTGGGGACGCGCCGGCCCTTCGCGGCGTGCTGGGCATCCGCGCCGCGGCGCAGGCGGGAGCCGATCGGCAGGGGCGTCGTCGTGGTGTCCGCGGCCAGCGGCCGGGAGATCCAGGCCAGGGCGGCCAGGCCGCCGGCCCACAGGCACACGCCGAGCAGATGCAGGCCCAGCGAGTTCACCGCGCCCATGTGGTCGTCGCCGCCGGCGGAGTGCCCGTTCAGCGCCATGGTCACGATCCCGATGCAGCCGATGGCCAGCGCCGCGGCCAGGCCCAGCCGCGAGCGCAGGCCGAAGAGCATCGTCGTGGTCACCGCGGCGACGATCGCGCCGACGGCGAGCGCCTGGCCGGTGGGGATCTCGGTCGCGAAGCTCACGAGCTGGCGCGTGTAGTCCGAGCTCGCCGAGACCGGGACCCCGGAGACATCGGCGTAGGTGAGGATCAGGACGACGACCGAGGCCACCGTCCACACGACCGAGGCCGCGCCCGCGAGCCCGACGGTGCGGGCGAACAGCGGGTGCTCCGCATCCTGCGGAGCCTGCTCGCGCTGCCGCGCCGAGCGGGGTCCGGCGCGGCGCCCCCCGTCCAGCCGATGCGGGACCACGGAGATCGCCACGAGGATCGAGCCCAGGGCCACGACCAGGCCGACGTCGCGCACGGCCTCGGCGATCGGCAGGCCCCAGCGGACGAGGGCGCCGGGATCGGCGACCTCCTGCGGGGCGGCGGCCCCCGAGAACGCGAGCGCGCCGATCAGGCCCGCGAGCAGCGCCAGCAGCGCGGCCGCCGGCCACCACGGCGAGAGCCCGTGGCGGGCGTCGGCGCCCCCGCTCGGCGAGGGGCGGGCCCGGTCCCCGCCCGGGGACGTGCGAGATCCCGTCTCGCCGCTCGCGGCGGCGGTCGTGTCCGCGGTGCTGCTCATGCTGTCCTCCCGGCGGGCGGCGCTCCCGCCCCGCCCCGTCGTCGTCCGTGCCGCTCGTCCTGCTCCGCCGTCGGCCTGCTCCCCGCGCGGGCGCCGGCCCGACGGCAGGCCCCGGCTGCGGGCTCCCCGCTGCCGGACCTGTCCGAGGGTCTCACCACAGCTGCTCCCCCACGAATCCGCCGGGCGGGCAGCCCGGGGGGATCGCGAAGACCGCCGAGCCGATGGGAGCGGTCCAGGTGTTCAGCATGTCGAGCTCGTCGAGCCGGCGCTGGATCGGCACGAACTGCTCGTGCGGATCCGCCTGGTACGACGCGAACAGCAGGCCCGAGTCGCTGAGCCCTCCCGCGATCTCGCCGTGGGCGGAGGAGCCGGCCCCACCGTTCACGGGCAGGTCGTAGTTGAAGACCCGGCGGTGGATGCGCACGCGCTCGTCGGGATGGCGGGCGCGGCGCATGTGGGCGTAGTCCGCGATCACGGGGAAGCCCACCGGGGTCCTCGCCTCGAAGTCCGGCTCGTCGTGCTCCTCCTGGCCGGTGAGCGGAGCGCCGGTGTCCAGGGTGCGGCCCACGGCGTCCTCGCGGCCCGCGCGGTCCACCTCGTCCCACGTGTCCAGGTTCATGCGGATCCGGCGCAGCACCAGGGAGGTGCCGTCGCGGATCCAGGGATCGAACGCGTCCGGCCCCTGTCCCCACACGATCCGCTCGTGCTCGGGGGTGCCGGCGGCGGTGTCGACGGTCCCGTCCACCTGCCCGAACAGGTTGCGCGGCGTCGTGCCCGCGGGCTCGGCGCCGGGGGCGGTGCGGAAGCCGTTCTGCACCCAGCGCAGCGTCCCGAAGCCGCGGACGTCCTTGAGCAGCACGCGCTGGGCGTGGGCCAGGCTCAGCGGGTCCTCGCAGCACAGCTGCAGCAGCAGATCGCCGTCGCTCCAGTGCGGCTCCAGGCGGTCGATCGAGAACTCGGGCAGGGGTGCGAGCCACCCGGGGGCTGCCTCGGGGGCCGCGATCCGCAGCAGGCCCGGGCCGAAGCCGAAGGTCGCCGTGAGGCGCGACGGGTTCTGCGCCATCTCCGGCTCCTGGTCGCCGAGGGGAGCGCTCCCGGCGGTCAGCTCCGCGGCATCCTGGCTCAGCACCACGAGCATCCGCCGCAGGTCGTCCTTCGAGGTGCCCTCCGCCAGGTCGATCCCCAGGAATGCCGCGAACCCCTGGACCGGGGTGTCGATGCCCGCCTGCCGCGCGCCGTGGAAGTCCTCGGCCGCGTCTCCGATGAACGCCGGCTCCGCGGGGGCCGCGCCTCCGGGGCCGGGCGCCGACGACGTCCGACCCCCCGAGCGCAGCCGCGAGGCGCCGAGGCCCATGGCCCCGAGCCCCGCGGCGGCTGCCGCCCCGACCCCGCCGCCTGCCGCGAAGAGCCCGCGCCGCGACAGGCCGCCGACAGCCCGAGCCCCATCGGCCTGCGGGCCCGAGCCGGCGGGCCCGGGGCGGCCGGTCACTGCTCGGCCTCGCACATGGGCAGCGCGTCCTGCCCGCCGGAGTCGTGCGCACCGCCGTGCGCCATGCCCTCCATGCCGCTCATCGCGGCCTCCGAGGACTCGGCCCCGCTCGGCTGCTCGCCCGGGGCGTACTCCTCCTGGGCCCCGGCGTAGTCGCGCACCGGCAGCTCGACGGTCGTCGCCGAGCCGTCGTCGAACTGCAGCTCGAGGCTCAGCTCCGTCCCGGCCATGGGCGCGCACTGCAGGTCCATGAGCATGAGGTGATCCCCGCCGGGCTCGAGCGCGGCGGTCTCCCCCGGCCCGATCAGGAGCGGCTCCTCGCGGGCCTGCATGCTCGAGGCGCCCGTCTGCGGATCGGCCGCGGTCTCGTGCAGCTCGACCTCGCCCGCGATGCCGTCCGCGGAGGCGCCCGTGAGCGTGACGGCGGTGTCGCCGTCGTTGCGCAGCTCGCCGAAGGCGGAGGTCATGCCGGAGTCGGCGGCCTTGAGCCACGGCTGCTCCACGGTCACCGAGTCGGCGGCCGCGGCCCGGTCCCCGGTCGCTGAGCCCGCAGCGGAGGCGTCGCCCCCCGCGCCGCCGGAGCACGAGGCGAGCAGCAGCGCGGACAGGGCCGCGCCTGCCGCGACCGCGGTGCCCCGGAGCGGCAGCGACCCGGCGCCGCGCGCGTCGACGGATCCCCGGGGGCTCATCGGCTCATCCTGCGCATCATCACGATCGCCGCAGCGACCGCTCCGAGCACGACGATGCCGCCGCCGATCATCAGCCACAGGGCCGTGCCGGAGCCCTGGTCCTCGACGGTGTCGGACTCGCCCGCCTCGGCCGGGGCCTGCTGGGAGCCCTGCGCCTCGGATGCCTCCTGCGAGGAGCCCTCGGAAGCGGACTCCCCCGCCCCGGGCTCCGCAGCCGAGGCCCCGTCCGAGGGCTGCTCCGAGGCGCCCGCCTCGCCGTCGACCGTGTAGTCGAAGGCGCCCTCGATGGGATGCCCGTCCGAGGAGACGACGCGCCATGCGACCGAGTACTCACCGGGAGCATCCGCGTCGTCGGAGAGCTCCTGGATCACGGACGTGCCCTCGATCTGCGGCTCGTCCGCCGTGACGTCGGCCCCGTCCGGTCCGGTCACCTGGATCTGCGCGCCGACGTCCTGGGGCTGGGCCGTGAAGCTCAGCTCGATCTCCTGCGGGGCCTGCGCCTCCGAGGCCCCGTCCTCCGGGACCGACCCGGTCATCGTGTCGTGGGCCAGGGCGGGCGCCGGGGCGGCGATGATCGCGGCCGCCGCCAGCCCCGCGGCCGCGCGTCCTGCCCGGCGGCGTGCTCGACCGGCGGTCGGGAGACCCGCGCGGGCGGTGCCCCGCCGCGTGATGACGGGTCGGGCGTCGGTGCTGTGGTTCCTGCTGTTCGACATGGTGATTCCTCCTGCGCCGCCGACCCGCCGCCTCGAGGGGCGACGGGCACGGCGCTGCTGCTGCGGTGGCGCCGCACGGCACCCGATCGGGGCGCCGCCGCGGCGAGGGTCTGCTCGGCTCGCGGTCGGCCGCGCGGTGCTCCCGAGAAAGGGCACGGGCGCGGCGGACGTCGTCGGACCCGGCCGTCGCGCGGCGGCTCGAGACCGCCTCGGTGCGGACCGGCTGCGCCGCGACAGGCGCGCGGTCCGGCACAGGGCGCGGGTCAGGCGAGGAGACCGGCAGCGGGCGGCCCGCGGTACCGCAGCGACGAGAGGACCGCCTGCGCCTGCCGCGGGGCGTCGGGGGCCATCGGGAGAGCGCAGCGCCACCGGGGCCGGGGCGCGATCGCGGCGCGCTGCGCGCGGGCGATGAGCACGCGGGCGCGGATCAGGAGGGTGGCCAGCAGCCGCAGGACGAGGCTCTCGCCGTGGCGCAGGACCAGGACGGTCAGGATGCCGGCGGCCACGTGCAGGACCGGCATGAGCAACGACCCGGCGGCGGCCCCCGTGCCGATGGCCTCGAGGCCGCCGTGATGATGTCCCGCGGCGGCCTCCGGCTGCAGCACCAGGGCGGGGCCCTGGGCGTCGACGGCGTGGCCCGCATGCCCGGCATGACCGGTGCGATCGACCGCCGCGGTCATGCCCCCGGACATCGAGAACAGCCCGTGGAACACCAGCTGCGAGACCGCGACCGACAGGACCAGCCCCACCCGAGGCAGGCGCAGCCCGGCCAGCAGCATGCACACCGGTGCGCACAGCGCCATGCACAGCACGACGAGCAGCGCGGGCGGCCACGGCCCGCCGGCCACCGTGTGGGCCAGCACCGCCGCGCCCGTGGCGACCGTCGAGGCGGTCCAGCCCCGCACGAAGCGCAGGGTGCGCGCGGTGATCACGGGGCCCTCCTTCGACGGCTGCGGGGCGCGGGGCGGGGCGGGCGGCCGCACTGGGGCGGCCGCTGCCGGGTCCCGTCATTATGCCGCCGCGCGGCGCGGGGCCGCGAATCCGCCGTGGCAACCGCGTCGGGCCCTGCGGCGGCGGAGGACCGTGCAGAACGCCGCAGGGCGGCTCCCGATGGGGGAGCCGCCCTGCGGCGGACGGACTGAGCGCAGACCGGCTCAGCCCGGAGACATCACTTGGAGGCGGCAGCCTTCAGCTTGGAGCCGGCGGAGAGCTTCACCGAATGGCCCTCGGGGATCTCGATGGACTCGCCCGTCTGCGGGTTGCGTCCGGTGCGCGCCTTGCGGACGGTGCGCTCGACGGAGAACCAGCCGGGGATGGTGACCTTCTCGTCCTGGGCGACGGAGGTCTCGAGGACCTCGAACAGGGCGTCGAGGACGCCGTTCACCTGAGCCTGGGTGGTGTCCGCCTTCTCGGCGATCTCGGCGACGATCTCGCTGCGGTTCTTAGCCATACTGCAGTCCTCCTGGGGTTTGGGGTCTACTCGCCGGCACCTCAGCAGAGGTGCCCGTCGGTCTGGAAGTTACCAGCTCGACTTGGTGATGCCCGGCAATTCGCCCTTGTGAGCCATGTTCCGGAACCGGACGCGGGAGATCCCGAACTTCTGGAAGGTGCCGCGCGGGCGGCCGTCGATCTGGTCGCGGTTGCGGACGCGGACCGGGGAGGCGTCCCGGGGGAGCTTCTGCAGGCCCAGGCGAGCGGCCTCGCGGGCCTCGTCGGAGGCGTTCTCGTCGACCAGGGTCTTCTTCAGCTCCGCGCGCTTGTCGGCGTAGCGGGCCACGACGAGCTTGCGCTGCTCGTTCCTGGCGATCTTGGACTTCTTGGCCATCTCAGCGCTCCTCGCGGAAATCGACGTGCTTGCGGGCGACCGGGTCGTACTTCTTGAGCACGATGCGATCCGGGTTGTTCCGACGGTTCTTGCGGGTCACGTAGGTGTACCCGGTTCCGGCGGTGGACTTCATCTTGATGATGGGACGGACGTCCTTATCCTTGGCCATGTCAGAACTTCTCCCCTCGTGCCTGCATCTCAGCGACGACAGCGTCGATGCCCCGGGCGTCGATGACCTTGATGCCCTTGGCGCTGAGGTTCAGCGTGATGTTGCGGCGCAGGGACGGAACCCAGTAGCGCTTCTTCTGGATGTTCGGGTCGAACCGGCGCTTGGTGCGGCGGTGCGAGTGCGAGATGGTGTGTCCGAAGCCCGGCTGAGCCCCGGTCACCTGGCAATACGCTGCCATTGTGCTCTCCTCCAAATGTCGACGAATGACGGCACGCTGTGGTGCGCGCTGATGCACGGATGCAGCTGCGGCAGCGGCCAGGGCGTCCCGTCACCTGAGTACAGCCACCGTTCATGAACCCAGGGCCCTCTCACAGGCCCGGCACGGTGGGGAACCGTCAGGGGTCCGCCATGACGACGGCGAAGATCGTGGTGCCGGAAGGTGGACTCCACCACACGACAGCCTCACATCGTAGGCTGGCGCCGGGTTGCCCGCAACTTTTCACATCCTCCCCTCCAGGGCGGATGCCGCTCCCGCCCCGGGAGTCCCGGACGCGCGGCGGAGCCCAGGACAGGGATGGAACGAGGATCGAGTCTAGTCGACGCGCCGCCGATGACCAAGCGGGTGCGGGTGGCGTGGCTCACACCCGCCCGGACCGGCTCAGCCCGCGTCCGCGGGGCCCGCATCGGCGTCGCCGGCGGCCGTCGGGGCCTCCGGATCAGCCCGGCGCGGCTGCGACGGCGCCCCGTCGCGCTCGGTCCGGCGCATGGCCCGCCCGAGCGCCCTGTTCATCACCTGGGACAGCGAGCGCGCCCGCTCGGAGGACTGGAGATCCTCGAGCAGCACGCGCCGCCCGTCGCCGTCGGCGAGCGGGATCCGCCAGTTGGGGTGCTGCTCCCCGGAGGTGCCCGGCTGGTTCTGCACCCTGCGCTCCCCCACCGCGTCCACGAGCTGGACGCAGTGCAGCAGCGACGGGGCCAGCCCGAGGTAGGCGTGCAGCGCCTCGACGGTGTGCTGCTCGTCGGCGTCCTCGGGCAGCAGGCCCTCCTCGGCCACCGCATCGAGCCACCGCCGCACAGAGGCCTGCGCCTCGGCGCGCTCCTGCTCGACGGGCCGCTCGAGCAGGTCGAGCTCGTCGCGCAGATCCACCTGCACGCCCTGGAGGTAGCCCGCCGTCGGGGGGAAGTCGTGCGTGCCCACGGAGGCCATGGTCTCGACCCGGTAGTCGCGGGGGTCCTTGGGGCCCTCGCCCTCGGTCTCGAACCACAGCACGGAGGTGCCCAGCACGCCGCGGGCCGAGAGCTCGTCGCGCACCCAGGGCTCGACCGTGCCCAGGTCCTCGCCGACCACCACGACGTCGGCCCGCTGCGCCTCGAGGGCCAGGATGCCGAGCATGGCCTCGTGGTCGTAGGAGACGTACGCGCCGTCGGAGGCCGCATTGCCCTCGGGGATCCACCACAGCCGGAACAGGCCCATGATGTGATCCACCCGGATGCCCCCGGCGTGGCGGAAGATGCTGCGCAGCATCTCGCGCCACGGCCGGTAGCCGGACTCGGCCAGCCGGAACGGGTGCCACGGCGGCTGGCTCCAGTCCTGGCCCTGCTGGTTGTACATGTCGGCCGGCGCGCCCACCGAGACCCCCCGGGCCAGCGACCGGTTCAGGGACCAGGCGTCGGCGCCGTCCTTGGAGACCCCCACGGCGAGGTCGTGCATCACGCCGATCGACATCCCCGCGGCCTTCGCCGCGTGCTGGGCCCCGGCCAGCTGCTCGTCGAGCAGCCACTGGAGCCAGATGTGGAAGTGGATCCGGCCCTCCAGCCGGGTCCTGGCCTCGACGGCGTAGGGCGCCTCCGGGCCGGCGGCCTCGTCCTCCCACAGCGGGGAGTCGGGGCCGATCTCCTCGCGGATCGCGCACCACAGGGCGAAGTCCTGCAGCTGCTGCCCGCTCTCCGCCACGAACCGGCGCAGCTGCTGCTGCCGCTGGGCCGAGCGGCGGACCGTGTAGAGCAGCTCGAGGGCCTTGAGCTTGGCGGAGTGGACCTCGTCGCGCTCGACGTCGTCCACGTCCAGGATCCGGCGGCGCTGGATCACGTCCAGGGTCGAGACGATCTCGGCGTCGCCGGGGCGCAGGTAGACCATCTCGGGGATGTCGGCGATGCGCAGGTACAGCGGGTTGAAGAACCTGCGGGTCACGGGCAGGTAGGGCGAGGGCTCGATCGGCGGGACGGGCTCCGAGGCGTGCAGCGGGTTGACCAGCACGTAGTCGGCCCCCTGCTCGCCGCCGATCGCGGCCAGCCCGCCGAGGTCGTTGACGTCCCCCACGCCCCAGGTCCGGTCCGAGGCCACGGAGTAGAGCTGGACGGCCCAGCCCCAGCGGCGCTTGTCGAGCAGGCGGTCCGTGGTGGACAGCCGCTCCGGGGTCACGGCGAGCTCGATCTCCGTGGGGACGCCGTGGTCGACCTCGGGCGCGCTGGCCCGCAGCTCGTACCACTCCGGGGCGAGGTCGGCGGGCACGCGGTAGGACAGGCGATCGATCCGCCGCCCGTCGATCTCCCGGGTCTCGGCCCCGCCGGCCTCGGGCTCGAGGGTCCGCGGCTCGCCGTCGACGACGACCTCCACCACGGGCGAGGCGCCCGAGGGCACGTGGACGCGGAAGGCGTCCCCGCGGCCCTCGACGGCGATCACCACGGGCGGAAGCATCCGGCCCCACGGCGCATCGAGGTGCGACCGGAGCGAGCGCTGCGCGGCGTCCTCGCTCGAGACGTCCATGTCCAGCGCGGAGAGCACCGAGCTCAGCGTGGCCTCGGGGACCTCGGCCTCCTGCCCGTCGAAGCCCTCGTAGCGGGTGCTGACCCCGAGCTGCTCGGCCAGCCGCCGCAGCGTCGCGCCCGTCGCCCCCTCCCCCGGGGACCCCGTCGCGGAGCTGGGCAGGGGCGAGCCGTCATGACGATGATCCATGCGGCCATCGTATCCGCCGGCCTCCCGGACCCGGCGAGGCCCTTCTCACACCGAGCCCGCGCGGGCGGGGCGGCTCAGCGGTTCCAGAGGCCGTACGTCGCGGCCAGCTCGGAGACCTTGCGCGCGCGCGACAGCCGCGGCAGATAGCTGCCGTCCATGGCCGAGCCCATGCCGGACTCGTGCTCGTCGAGCAGCTCGCGCGCCCAGGCGATCTCCTGCTCGGAGGGGGCCAGGCCGGTGTTGATCGCCTCGGTCTGCCCCGGGTCCAGAGTCAGCTTGCCGGTCATGCCCATCGACTGGGTCACCCGGCAGGCCTCGGCCAGCGCCTCGCCGGAGGCTCCGGGCGTGGGCCCGTCGATCGGGCCCGGAAGCCGACCGACCCGCGAGGCGACGACGAGGCTCGAGCGGGCGTGCGCCAGGGCCATGGGCTCGGCGGAGGCGCCGGTGTCCCGGCGGAAGTCCCCCACGCCGAAGGCCAGCCGGAAGACCCCGGGGGCCCGGGCGATGTCCGTGGCGTTCACGATCCCGAGCGCCGACTCGACGAGCGCGATGACGGGGGTGCCCGCCGGCATCATCATGGCCGTGCGCGTGATGTGATCGGCCGACTCGGTCTTGGCCAGCATGAGCCCGCGCAGGTTCTTCGCCCCGGAGAGGGCGTCCAGATCGGCCTGCCAGTGCTCGGAGTGGATGTCGTTGATGCGCACCCAGGCCCCGGCCCCCTGGTCCAGGGCCTCGACCACCGCGGCGCGGCCCTCCGCCTTCCGGTCCTCCGGGAGGCCGTCCTCGATGTCGAAGATCACGGAATCGGCCTCGGAGGCCAGAGCCGGCGCGAAGGCCGAGGGATCGGCGGCGCCCACCAGGAGGACGGAGCGGGAGAGCCGGGCCGGCAGGGCCGCGGCTCGCTGATTGCGGTACGGGGTCACGGGCATCGTCCTTCGGAAGCGCAGCTGAGGCCGCGGCGGCGGCGCGCTGCCGCGGCGGGGATTCGACGGATCAGCGTACCGGGCGCCGCCTCGGCGCCGGCGGGCCCGGTGCCCGGGATCACGCCCCCAGCGGAGTGTGCGCGGGGTCCACGCGCTCCTCCGGGCGGACCGGCCCGGGGGCGGTGCCGTCGCCGAACGGGCTGCCGCCGAGGGCCTCGCGGCCGTGCGGCTCGAGCCAGTTCTCCAGCGACGGGCCCACGGGCACGATCTGCGTGGGGTTCAGGTCCTCGTGGACGATGTAGTAGTGCTCCTTGATCTGCTGGAAGTCGACGGTGTCGCCGAATCCGGGGGTCGTGAACAGATCTCGGGCGTAGGCCCACAGGTTCGGCATCTCGCTGAGCTTGTTCCGCGACGCCTTGAAGTGGCCGTGGTAGACGGGGTCGAAGCGCACCAGCGTGGTGAACAGGCGGACGTCGGCCTCGGTGATCCGGTCCCCCATGAGGAACCGGCGGTCGGCCAGGCGCTGCTCGAGCCAGTCCATCGCGGTCCACAGCCGATCGTAGGCCTTCTCGTAGGCCTCCTGGGAGCCCGCGAATCCCGCCCGGTACACGCCGTTGTTGACCTCGGTGTAGATGCGCTTCATCACGGCGGCCATCTCGTCCTCGAGCTCGGCCGGCCACAGGTCGGGGGCGCCCGGGCGGTGGTGGGCGGTCCACTGCTTGGCGAAGTCCTCGGTGATCCGGGGGAAGTCGTTCGTCACGACGGCCCCGGACTCGATGTCCACGATCGCCGGGACGGTGATGCCGCGGGGGTAGTCGGGGAAGCGCGCGAAGTAGGCCTCCTGCAGGCGCTCGATCCCCAGCACCGGATCCCGCCCGTCGGGATCGAGGTCGAAGCGCCACGAGCGCACGTCGTGGGTCGGTCCGGGCAGCCCGATCGAGATCGCATCCTCGAGACCCAGCAGGCGGCGCACGATCAGCGTGCGGTTGGCCCACGGGCAGGCCCGAGCGGCGACGAGCCGGTAGCGCCCGGCCTCGACCGGCCAGGCCTGCGCCCCCTCGGACAGCTGCGCCGCTGCGGGATCGGCGACGATGCGGTCCTCGATGTAGTTGGTGTCGCGGTCGAACTCCGCACCCTGGTGCACGTAGGCGCCCTTGGTGCTGTGCTCGGTCCCGGCGGTGCTCAGGTCGCTCATCGCTGCCTCCGAATGCCTCTGCGGTCCGTCCCGAGCGCGCCGCGCGGCGGCCCGGGCTCCTGTCCCGGTTTAGATGATACGTCACGCACACCCGGCTGACCAGCCCCCCGGCCGTGGCGTCCCTCTCACGCCTCGGCCTGCGGCCCCGCCCGCACGTAGGCTGAGCGGCGCAGGCCCCGCTGCGCCCGGCCTGGGCCGATGCCCGCCCGGCATGCTCCGGCAGCCCGCGGGCGCCGGAGCCCGCACCCGGGGCTCCGGCAGGGCGCTGCGACCATCCGCCGATTCCGGCCCCGCCGCGTGCGGGCGAGAGGAAGTGCCGCCAGTGACCCAGAGGCTTCGCGTGGAGATCGTGCGCACGGAGTCCCAGCTGCGGGAGTTCATCGCCCTGCCCTGGGAGCTGCACCCGGCCCATCTGCACATGCCGATCATGGAGGGGACGATCCGCGGCTGGTTCGACGGCACCGTGAGCCATCCCGGGCGGATCGACCTGGTCCTGATCCGCGACGAGGAGGGCGCCGCCCGGGGCCGCTCCACGGTCCACACCCACGACGCCCTCGAGCACCGGCTCGGGACGCCCACCCTCTTCTTCGGCGCGACCGAGTTCGCGGACCTCGCCTGCCTCGAGGCGCTGACCCTGTGGGCCGTCGAGCGCGCCCGCTCCCTCGGCAAGCGGCAGCTGCTCGGCCCCTGCGCGCTGGATGCGCAGGAGCGCTGCGGCGTGATCACCAGCGGCTTCTCCGAGCCCACGTTCCTGGATCAGCCCTGGAACCCCAGCCGCGTGCCGGAGAGCTTCGAGCTGCTGGGCTACGAGCGCTGGTCCGAGGGCTCGACCTGGTCGGTGGACCTGACCCGCGCCGAGCCCCGGCGACCGGAGCGCAGCGAGTTCGAGGACCGCGGCGTCGAGCTCGTGCAGCTGCGCCGTCGCGACGTCGCCCACGCCCTCCCGCGGCTCGCGGCCGCCGTGAACGAGGCGATGGGGCGCCAGCACTACTTCACCGAGATGGACGAGCAGCAGTTCGCCGCCTCGGTGCAGGATCTCTCCGTGCTGCTGGACCTCGACATCGTGGGCCTGCTGCGCTCCCGGGACACGGGCGAGATCGCCTCGCACTTCGTCTGCATCCCGAACATCTCCCCCGCCGTGCGCGAGGCCCGCGGACGGCTCGCCCTGCGCGACCAGGCAGGGCTGGCGCTGCGTCGTCGCCGGTATCGGAGGGAGGCCCTGCTGATCGTGCAGGGGACCCGGGCGGAGCACGAGGGGAAGGGCCTGCTCTCCCTGCTGAGCCAGGAGATCATGGGCCGGCTCAAGGCCAAGGGCTGCCGACGGCTGCTCGTGACCTTCATCGTCGACGAGAACATCGGCTCCTCCCGGCAGTTCGAGCGCGTCGGGGGGAAGCCCCTGCACGGGACGACCTTCTACCGCCTGGACGTCGAGCCCGCGCGGCCTTCCCCGGCCGCCGTATCCTGAGGAGCCACGGACTCGGCACCGGCCATCGCCGACCGGCCCGGTCCGGCGGATCCGCGCACCGGCAGGAGGCGACGAGGCATGACCGATCACCCGCACGATCACCCGCACGAGCGGGCCGCCGCCGACCCTTCGGGCCCGCGCGGGCCGTGGGGGCGCATGCGCGACGAGCAGCCGCCCGCGCCCCCGGCGCGCGACGTCTCGGCGCGGGGCGGCCCCGGGCAGGACGATCCGTCCGCGGGTGACCGGCCGGCGATCCGCGCCCGCCGTCGGGCCGTGCGCGGCGTCTCCTTCGCGCTGATCAGCCTGGGGATCCTGCTCGCGGTCGCCTTCGGCGCCTCGGGCCGGGCTCTGCTGGGGGCCCTGGGGCTGCTGCCCGCGATCCTCGGGGCGGCCGGCTTCCTGGCCGTGGCCCTGGGCGTCCCGGCCGTGCTGCGGCTGCCGCGCCGGGAGCACCGACCGGGGAGGGCCCTCTGGCTGCTCCCGGGCCTCGTGCTCGCCCTGGCGATCGCCTTCCTGGCAGCGGCCTTCTGGACGGATGCCGCCTCCCCCGAGACCGGGTCGCCCTGGACCATCGTCTGGCTCGTGAGCGCCGCGACCCTGGTCACGTTCGCCGGCCTGGCCTTCGGGCTCGTCGCGGCCTCCCGGCTGACCGTGCCGGACGACGACGACGACGCGCCCCTGCGCCGCGTGGACTGGGACGAGGAGTACCCCGGCCGCTTCGGCGACGAGCCCGGGCGGCCGCCGGAGGGCGACGGCTACGACTCGTCCTGGATCCGCGGCGAGCGCCGCTGAGCCGAGCGCGCCCGGCACCGGCGACGGGCCCGTCGCCGCCCGGGCCCTGCCGCAGCGAGGCCCGGGCATGCGAACGGGCCCTGCCGCTTGGGGGATCAGCAGGGCCCGTTCTGCGTCCGCATCGGGGGAATGGGACGCGTCCATCGCGCGCGGGAATCATCCGAGGACACTTCGGGGGACGTCCTCGGGCCGATACGCGCGACATCACCAATATAGGGGACGGACACCCGCCCGACAAGAGGTCGAAGAATCATCGGTCTCGCGCTCCCCGGCATCCGGACCGCCCCGTCCGACCCCTCCCGCTCCCGGCCTGACCAGCGCCGTCGCTCCGAACGGCCGACAGGCCCCCGCCTCGACCCGCGGACGGGTCGGAGGCGGGGGCCTGCCGCAGCGGTCCCCTCGACCGGCGACGATGCCGGCGCGGGAACGACCGATCCCCGCGGGGGATCAGATCACTTGGTCTCGCCCTCGCGAGCCAGGACGTAGTCGTAGGTCACGACCTCTCCGTCGCCGTTCTCGGCCGGCTTGGGATCGAGCATGAGCTCCGGCTTCACGGCGCTGGCGATGTCGTCCTCGTTGTGGATGTCGCCGGGGAAGTAGAGCTGCTGGGTGACCAGCTGGAAGCCCGGGGCGTGCACCTTGATGTGGATGTGGGCCGGGCGCCAGGCGTGCCAGCCGGCGGCGGCGATCAGCTGGCCGCAGGCGCCGTCGGTCGGGATCTGGTACGGCGCGGGGCGCTTGGTGTGGATCTCGAAGTGGCCGTTGTCGTCCGCCGAGACGGTGCCGCGGAACAGCCACTTGGGCAGCTCCGGGGCGTACTGCGAGTAGAAGCCCAGGGCGTCCGCGTGCCACATCTCGACGGTGGCGTCCTTGATCGGGCTGCCGGAGGTGTCCGTGAAGTCGCCCTGGAACACCAGCGGCGTGCCCTCCTCGTCCTCGCGCATCTCGAGCGTGGCAGGGGTCTGCATCTGGGGGGCGTTCGGGACGTAGTACGGGCCCTCGATGGTGCCGACGACTCCCGGGCGGTCCTGGGAGTTGATGTCCTCGATGGTGTGCTCGAGCCAGACGTCGAGGAACAGCGGCCACTCGCCGTCCGCGCCGACCTTGATGAGCCAGGCCTTGAAGGCGTTGTACTCCTCGTAGGTCGCGCTGTGCTTGACCGCGACCTCGTTCAGGGCGTTGACCAGGTCCGAGGCGATCGCGTCGACGCGCTCCTTGGGGACCTGCAGACCCGAGAGCTTGCCGGACTCGGCGAAGCGCTGGGTGGCGAGCGAGCCGGCCTCGACGGCGGTGCCCTCGTTCTCCTTGCGGGATTCAGTCATGTCGACCTCCACGTAGTTCTGCCTGCCGCGGCGCGCCGGCCGTCCGGCGGCCGGCGCTGTCCGGAGCGGGTGATCCGGGCGCACCTGTGATGTGCGATACACCCAGCCTAGGCTTCGGATTGCTCACATCACAAATATGAATGCCAGGGCATCTCTTCTCGCTGGACAGCATTCCGACCCCTTGCCCCCCACTAGGCATTCCCCTGATGTGAGGGTGATCACCGAACCCCAGACTTGGGGCATCATTGGACGCACGTCACATGTCCGCGATCACATCGCCGCGGGCGGTGGCGCCGCACAGCCGCCCGGCCCCAGCCGCCGCCGCGGCCGGTCGACACTCCAGGAGGAGCCATGACTGAGAACCTGACCCATCTGCACGACGTCATCGACAACGCCGTGATCGACGACCGCGAGAACGGCGTCATCCGCGCCAAGCGCGAGATCTTCACCGACGAAGAGGTCTTCGAGCTGGAGATGAAGTACATCTTCGAGGGCAACTGGATCTACCTGGCGCACGAGTCGCAGATCCCGAACGTCGGCGACTACTACACGACCTACATCGGCCGCACCCCCGTCGTGATCACCCGCGACAAGGACGAGCAGCTGCACTGCATCATCAACGCCTGCGCGCACCGCGGCGCCATGCTCTGCCGCCGGAAGACGGACAACCGGACCACGTTCACCTGCCCGTTCCACGGCTGGACCTTCCGCAACAGCGGCGAGCTGCTCAAGGTCAAGGACGGCCGCAACGGCGCCTACCCGGAGGGCTTCAACAAGGAGGGCTCGCACGACCTCACGAAGGTCGCGCGCTTCGAGTCCTACCGCGGCTTCCTGTTCGGCTCGCTGAACCCGGACGTCAAGCCCCTCGAGGAGCACCTCGGCGACGCCACCAAGGTCATCGACTCGATCGTCGACCAGTCCCCGGACGGCCTCGAGGTCCTGCGCGGCGCCTCCACCTACACCTACGACGGCAACTGGAAGGTCCAGGCGGAGAACGGCGCCGACGGCTACCACGTCACCTCCGTGCACTGGAACTACGCCGCGACCACGTCGCGCCGCTCGTCGGGCGACTCCACCAACACCACCAAGGCCATGGACGCCGGCAAGTGGGGCAAGCAGAAGGGCGGCTTCTACTCGTTCGAGCACGGCCACCTGCTGCTGTGGCAGGAGTGGGGCAACCCGCAGGACCGCCCGCTGTGGGACCGCCGCGAGGAGCTCGTGGAGAAGTACGGCGAGGAGATGGCCAACTTCATGGTCAACATCTCGCGCAACCTGTGCCTCTACCCGAACGTCTACGTGATGGATCAGTTCTCGTCGCAGATCCGCGTCTTCCGCCCGCTGTCGGCGGACAAGACCGAGGTGACGATCTACTGCATCGCCCCCGTGGGCGAGTCCAAGGAGTCGCGCGCCAACCGCATCCGCCAGTACGAGGACTTCTTCAACGCCTCGGGCATGGCCACGCCGGACGACCTGGAGGAGTTCCGCTCCTGCAACAAGACCTACTGGGCCAAGGACGCCCAGTGGAACGACATGACCCGCGGCGCCGAGCACGAGATCAAGGGCCCGGACGAGCAGGCCAGGGCGCTGGGCATGGACCGGGTCATCGCCTCGGGCGTGAAGACCGAGGACGAGGGCCTGTACCCGATCCAGCACGGCTACTGGCACGAGGTCATGGAGAACGGCCTGCAGGCCGAGGAGGCTCAGGAGGCGGCTGCCGCCTCGCGCTGAGCTCGACCCGCCCGCAGACCGATCCCCATACCCGAAGGAGACACCACATGGCTGAGCTCATGAGCACGGAGGACATCCAGGTCCTCGAGACCGTCCGAGCGTTCCTCCACCGCGAGGCCCGCCTGCTCGACGACCGCGACTTCGACGCGTGGATCGAGTGCTACCACCCGGATGCCGAGTTCTGGATGCCGGCGTGGGACGACGACCACGAGCTGACCACGGATCCGCAGAGCGAGATCTCGCTGATCTACTACTCCAACCGCGGCGGCCTGGAGGACCGCGTCTTCCGCATCAAGACGGACCGCTCGTCGGCCACCTCGCTGCCGGAGCCGCGGCACAGCCACAACCTCTCGGACATCGAGGTCCTGGGCCGCGACGGGGACACCGTCCACGTCCGGTACAACTGGCTGACCGGGTACTTCCGCTACAACAACGACATGTACTACTGGGGCTACACCGAGGTCGACATCGACCTCTCCGGCGACAAGCCCCAGATCACCAGGAAGAAGGTCGTGCTCAAGAACGACTACATCCACCAGGTGATCGACATCTACATGATCTGAGGCCCCCGAGCCCCGCGGCCCGCCGTCCACGATCCCCGGGATCATGGCGGTGGGCCGTCGGGCGTCGGCCGTTCCGCGGGCCGCCCCTGTGCCGGGCGCTCCGCCCCCGGCCCGGGAGCTCCCCGGGCCGATCCGAGACCACGGAAGGCGCGCAGCGCAGCACCGCCTCCGCGCCCTTTCCGCCCCATGCACTTCCTGACGCGGCCGCAGCGCCGCAGAGGACGAGGAGAAGACCATGCCCAACCAGGTCGCACTGAACTTCGAGGACGGCGTCACCAAGGTCATCAAGGTGGGTGACATGGAGACCATCATGGACGCCGCGTTCAAGGCGAAGATCAACATCCCGTCCGACTGCCGCGACGGCGCCTGCGGCACCTGCAAGTCCTTCTGCGAATCGGGCGACTTCGATCCCGGGGACTTCATCGACGACGCGATGACCGAGGACGAGCTCGAGAAGGGCTACGTCCTCACGTGCCAGGCCATGCCCGAGTCGGACATGTCGGTGAACATCCCGAGCACGTCCGAGATCGCCAAGACCTCCGCCGTGACCTTCCAGGGGAAGGTCGACCGGATCGAGCGCCACTCGGACTCCACGATCTCCTTCGGCATCGACGTCCCCAACCGCGACGAGCTGGCCTTCCTCCCGGGCCAGTACGTGAACATCAAGGTCCCGGGCACGGACGAGGTCCGCTCGTACTCGATGTCCAGCGGCCCCGACACCGACGAGACCACCTTCATGGTCCGCATCTCGGAGAAGGGCGCCATGTCGGAGTACCTGCGCGACCGCGCGCAGGAGGGCGACGAGATCGAGTTCTCGGGCCCCTTCGGCTCCTTCTTCCTGCGCGAGCCCAAGCGCCGCCTGCTCCTGCTGGCCGGCGGCACCGGCCTGGCGCCGCTGCTGTCGATCCTCGAGAAGCTCGCGGACTCCGGGACCGATCAGCCCGTGCACCTCATCTACGGCGTGACCCGCGAGGCCGACATCGTCGGGCTCGACCTGCTCAAGGCCTACGAGGACCGCCTGTCGGACTTCACCTGGGACTACATCGCCTCCGAGGAGGGGACCTCCGCCCCGCACACCGGCTACGTCACGCAGATCACCGAGCCGGAGCACCTCGCCGACGGCGATGTCGACATCTACCTGTGCGGCCCGCCCCCCATGGTCAACGCCGTGTCCAAGTGGCTCGAGGACGAGCAGGTGAACCCGGCGAACTTCTACTTCGAGCGCTTCGCGCCCAAGGGCACCACGGGCGGCGACGACGAGACGGGCGCCCCGGTCTCCTCCGACCAGATCGACGAGAACACCTCGCAGGAGGCGGCCGTCTCGTCCATGGAGACCGGCGTGCTGAAGTTCGGCAAGGTCGACACCGCGGCGCACCTCGACGCCCGCGCGGGCCTCGAGACGGCCGCGGCGCGGCTGCTGATCGGCAAGCTGACGGAGGAGCAGCTCGACAACTGGGCTCGCCTGGCGGACAAGTGCGACGGCACGGTCGAGGACGGCAAGCTCGTCGACGCCCAGGCCTTCGTGGACGCCAACTACGACTTCCACGAGTACCCGTTCACGGTCGCCGACAACCCGGCGCTGCTCACCGCGTACCAGGGCCTGGACACCCCGACCCACATGCGCGAGGCGCTCGACAACGGCGGCGTGATCTTCGAGTCCGTGGTGCGGGATCACCACGAGCTCGTCGAGCTCATGCGCGCCGGCGAGCTCGACAAGGTCCTGGAGCTGGTCCAGTCCCACACGGTGCAGGCCAAGCAGACCATGGACACCGCCGTCGACGCCCACGACGACTCCGCGACCGAGAAGCCGGACGCCGCCGCCGGCCCGGAGGCATGATGGCGGGCCAGGACCGGCAGAAGGATCCCGGGACGCCCGGGGCGACCGGCACCGACGTCTCGGGCATGCCGACCGCCGAGACCGGCGCGCAACGGCCCGCGGCCCTGAGCCCGGGGCGCTTCGACGGCAAGGTCGTCGTCGTGACGGGCGCCGCCCAGGGGATCGGGCGCGCCGTCGCCGAGCGCGTGGCGGCGGAGGGCGGCACGGTCGTGCTCGTGGACCGCTCCGAGATCGCCGAGGAGGTCGCCGACGGCATCAACGAGCGCGCGGACGCGGGCTCCGGGCGGGCCACGGCCGTGACCGGCGTGGACCTGGAGCAGGCCTCCGGCGCGGAGCAGTTCGTCGCCGCCGCGCTGGAGGCGCACGGCCGGATCGACGTGCTCATCAACAACGTCGGGGGGACCATCTGGGCCCGTCCGTACGAGGAGTACGACGTCGAGAAGATCGACAAGGAGATCCGGCGCTCGCTGTTCCCCACGCTGTACTCGTGCCATGCGGTGCTCGCGCCCATGCTCGAGGCCGGCTCCGGGACGATCGTCAACGTGTCCTCCGTGGCCACGGGAGGCCTCAACCGCGTGCCCTACGCGGCGGCCAAGGGCGGCGTCAACGCGCTGACCAAGGCGCTGGCCTTCGAGGTGGCCGAGCGCGGCATCCGCGTGGTGGCCACTGCCCCGGGCGGCACGCTGGCGCCCCCGCGGGCGGTCCAGCGGGGGCCGGGCCCCGAGGGCGAGCAGGAGGAGGCCTGGTACCGCACCATCGTGGATCAGACCGTCAGCTCCTCGTTCATGAAGCGGTACGGGACCCTCGAGGAGCAGACCGCTCCGATCGTGTTCCTCGCCTCGGACGAGGCCTCGTACATCACCGGCTCCGTGCTGCCGGTGGGCGGCGGCGACCAGGGCTGAGCTCCCTCGCCGCGCAGCGGCCGCCGCACCCGCAGGAGCCGGGCGCCTCATCGCGAGGCGCCCGGCTCCTGCGGCCTCCGCGCCCCGGGACCTCTGCCCCTCTGCCTCTGCCCCGTCCCGCCCGCGGGCGGGCGGGACCGTCCCCGGGCTGCCTGGCTATGATCGGGCGCATGCCACTGGATCCCCCCGGACGCCTCGGCGACGCCGCGCTCACGGGACGCGACGCGCAGCTGGAGCATCTGCTGCGCCTGTTCCAGGAGGTGCGCCGCGGCCATCCGCGCACGGCCGTGCTCACCGGGCCGGTGGGCATCGGCAAGTCCCGGCTGATCCGCGAGCTGCTGGACCGGCTGCCGTCGCGCGGGCTGAGCGTGCTCTCCGCCAGCGGCAGCGACTGGGAGGCCGATCTGCCGCTGGCCGGGTACACCCAGCTCATGGGCAGCGCTCCGCTGCGCAGGCCCGCCGGCTTCGACGGCGGGCCCCAGCCGCCCTCCCGCGTCGCGACGCGGCTGAACCACGAGCAGACGCTGAACTACGCGCAGACCCTGCAGACCCACCTCGAGTCCCAGCAGCGCCGCGGCCCGGTCGTCGTCGTGGTCGACGACCTCCAGTGGCTCGACGAGGCGTCGCTGCGGATCCTGATCTTCACGGCCCGCCGCCTGCACCAGTCCAAGGTGCTGCTCCTCCTCGCCGTGGACCTGGAGCAGTCCGCCCGGCTGCCCGCCGGGGTCATCGACCACCTGACGAGCTACCCCACGGAGGTCCTGCATCTGCCGCCGCTGGACGTCGAGGCGGTCGCGGCGCTGGGGCGGGAGATCATCGGGGCGGATCTGAGCATGACCACGGCCCACGAGCTGCTGCGGCACACGCAGGGCCACCCGCAGAGCATCGTCGAGCTGCTGCAGGAGGTCCCCGCCGAGCAGTGGCACGGCTGGCTGCCGGCGCTGCCCCCGTCGCGGCGCATGCGGGCCCGAGTCGCCTCGCAGCTCGAGCAGGCCTCCCCCGAGCTCGTGCGCACGGCCGAGGCCGTCGCCGTCCTGGGCGCGGACGCGCCGCTGCACCGCATCGCCGCGGTCGCGGAGATCTCGCACCTGCTCCCGGTGGTCGACGAGGGCCATCTCTCGGGGCTGCTGCACCTGAGCACGGGACGCCGCGCCTCGACGGTGAACTTCGTCGAGCCCAGCGCCGCGGCGGCCGTCTACGAGCAGATCGCCCCGACCCGGCGCATCGCCCTGCATCGTGCGGCGGCCTCGATCGCGACCGACGAGGGGGAGCGGCTCGGGCACCTGGTCTCCGCCTCGCCGGGCCCCCAGGAGCTGCTCGCCCGGCGCCTCGAGGCCTACGCGCAGCAGCAGGCCGCCGACGGGGTCTGGTCGGAGGTCGCCTCGGCCATGCTCTCCGCGGCCCGGCTGTCCATGGACCGCCGCGACGGCGAGCTGCGGCTGCTGCGCGGCGTGGACGCCCTGATCGGGGCCGGTGACATCACCCAGGCCTCGAGCCTCGTCGGCATGGTCGAGGCCATGCCTCCCTCTCCCCTGCGCGCCTCGGTCCTGGGCTATCTCGCCGTCGTCACCGGGCGCCGGGCCACCGCCGCCGCCCAGCTCGAGATGGCCTGGCGCACGGTGCGCGAGGACATGGATCCGATCGATGCCGCCGGGATCGCCCTGCGCCGCACGCTGCACTGCCTGGCGGACTGGGACGGCGAGGGCATCGTCTCCTGGGGCGAGCGGGCCTCGGCCCTCGTCGAGGCCCCCCATCCGGTGCACGTGGAATCCCGCGCCATGTACGGGCTGGGGCTGTACGCGTCGCGGCGCCTGCACGAGGCCGAGGGCTCGTACGTGAGCGGCCTGGGCTCGACCGCCGGCAACGCCCAGGAGCAGCGGCTGCTCATGGGCTACGCCTGGCTGGCGCTGCGCACGGACGACGTCGAGACGGCGCGGCTGCGCTTCGAGGAGGCGGTGCCGACCGAGTACCGCGGCGGCTCGCTGCGCGTGTCCCTGTGGGCCGAGTCCTGGCTCGCGCGCTGCCAGCTCGTGCTGGGCGACTGGGATGCCGCGGCCGCCACGATCGCGCACGCCTCGGTGCGCCTGGAGTCCTCCGGGATGCGCCTGATGCGCCCGCTGCTCTACTGGACGGCCGCGGAGCTCAATGCCATGCGGGGGGACTGGGACCGCGCCGAGCACTTCCTGTCCCTGACGGCGGTCCCCGCCGACGGCTACCGCAGCATGACGGTGCCCGCGGCCCTGGCCCGCGCCCGGTACCACGAGGCGCGCGCGGACTACGAGAGCGCGCTGGAGGCGCTGCGCCCGCTGCGCGCCGCGGATCCCGTCTCGGCCGATCGGGAGCCGTTCTGGAGCTGGCAGGACACCCTCGTGAACTCGCTGGTCATGTCGGATCAGCTCGACGAGGCCGAGGAGTTCCTGGGGGAGCTGAAGTCCATCGCCCGCCCCGACCCCTTCCCCGCCGATGCAGCGCGCCTGGCCTGGGCCGAGGGCCGTCTGCTGGCCGCCCGCGGCGAGGTCGAGGCCTCGCAGCAGATGTACGAGCGCGCCCTCGATGCGCTGCGCTCGCGCCGGCGCCCCTACCTCGAGGCGCGGATCCGCTTCGCCTACGGGCAGAGCATGCGCCGGGCCGGCAAGCGGCGGCTGGCCTCCCGGATCCTGCGCTCGGCGCGCGAGCTCTACGCCTCGCTGGGCGCCCACACCTACGTGGCGCGCTGCAATCGGGAGCTCAAGGCCTCAGGGGCCAATGCCCTCGTGGTCGCCGCGGAGCAGACCGGCCCGGAGGCCCTGAGCGAGCTGCGCCGCCCGATCCCCGAGCCGGCCCACGGCGGCCCGGAGCCCGTCCAGCTCACGGCCCAGGAGCAGGCCGTGGCGCAGTTCGTCGCGGGCGGGTCGACCAACAAGGAGGTCGCCCAGGCGCTGTTCATCGCGGAGAAGACCGTCCAGTACCACCTGACCCGCATCTACGCGAAGTTCGGGGTGCGCTCGCGCAGCGAGCTGGCCGCGGTCTACGCCCGCGACGGCGAGGGCCCCGGTCGGCGGGAGCTCTGAGGCTCAGCGGTCGCGGTGCTTCTCGAGCTTCTCCGGGTCCGGCTCGGTGCCCACGCCCGGGACGGCGGGGACCATGATCCGGCCCTCGCGGATGCTCAGCGGCTGCGCGATCAGGTCGTCGGCCATGTCCAGGAAGTTCGACAGCTCGCCCGCCCGGCGATGGGTGTGGGCGAAGGCCGCCCCGAACACGACCGAGGCCACGGAGCCGATCTGGGTGTCGATCTGGTTGCCGACGTAGACGTCCACGCCGGCGGCCTCCGCGAAGCCCACGACCTTGGCCGACTCGGTGAATCCCGTGCGGGCGGTCTTCACGCACAGCAGGTTCGCTCCGCCGGTGAGGATCTCGCGTGCGGCCTCCCCCATGTTCGGCGCCGACTCGTCGGCGGCGATCGGGATCGGGGACTTCTCCACGAGCCGTCGCCGGCCGAGGACCTCGCGGGCGTCGTCCGGCTCCTCCAGGAAGGTGAGGCCCAGGTCCGCGGTGCGGCGCAGGACCTCGGCGGCCTCGTTCGCGCTCCAGCCGCGGTTCGAGTCCATGTAGATCTCGGTGTCCTCCCCCAGGCCCTCGCGCAGCACGCGGGCCGCCTCGACGTCGAGGGACAGCGGGCGCCGCCCGGTCTTGAGCTTGAAGGTGTCGATCCCGTAGGTCTCGCGGAACTCGAGGGCCAGGTCCAGCAGCTGCTGGGCGGGCTTGAAGCCGAGCATGTGCGAGACGCGCATGTGATCGGCGTACCCGCCGAGCAGCTCCGAGACCGGGCGCCCCAGGATCTTGCCGATGCAGTCCCACATGGCGATGTCCACGGCGCCCTTGGCGGTCTCGTTGTGGATCGTGCGCGCCATGATGGTCTGCGCCTTCTCCCGGTCGAAGACCGAGACCCCCTGCAGCTGCGGGGCGAAGATGTCCTCGATCACGGCCACGATCGACTTCTGCGTCTCACCGTACGTGTAGGGCCGCGGCGGGGTGTCGGCCCAGCCCACCACGCCGTCCTCGGTGGTCATCCTGACCAGCACGTGATTCGCCTCGTGGACCGCGCCGGAGGCGAAGTGCAGGGGCGAGACGTAGGGGATCGTGTACGGGATCGCCTCGATCTTCGCGATCTTCATCAGGGCATCGGCCTTTCGATGGGGTCGGATCCGGGCAGGTCGTCGGCGCTCGGATCATCGGCCAGCTGGGTCACCAGCTGGATGAAGTTGGACAGCAGCTCGGAGCGGTCGTCGCGTCGCCACGCTACCGCCAGCTCGGCGCGCGGGGAGTCCTCGAGCTCGCGATAGCGCACGCCGCTGAGCTGCACGCTGCGCACGCTGGCGGGCATGAGGGCCACGCCCCCGCCCGAGGCCACGAACGAGAGGATCGTGGAGGTCTCCTGGGCCATCTGCGCGACCCGGTGCTGGAAGCCCGCCTGCCGGCACAGATCCGCGGTCATGCGGTACAGCACCGAATCGGGCGGATAGGTCACGAAGCGCTGCTCGGTCAGCTCGACCATGGACAGCGGCCGGTCGGAGGCCAGCGGGCTGTGCGCCGGCAGGGCCACCACGAGCGGCTCGCTGTTCACGATGCGGAAGTCGACCTCCGGGCTGGTGACCGGGGGGCGCAGGATCGCGGCGTCGAGCGTGTGCTCGAGGAGGCCGCGCTCCATGGGCGGGGTCAGCATCTCCCCGTGCAGGTCGAGGGTCAGGCCGGGGTAGGCGGCCCCCGCCGCGCGGACGATGCGGGGCATGACGCTGTAGGTCGAGGACCCGGAGAAGCCCACGTGCAGCACTCCGGTGGCGCCCTGCCCGACCTGGTAGACGTCGGCCTGCAGGGCCTCGACGTCGTTGAGGATGCTGCGCCCGCGCTCGAGCATGAGCGCCCCGGCCGCGGTCAGGTCGACGCGTCGGGTGGTGCGGTCGAAGAGCTTGACGCCGAGCTGCTCCTCGAACTGGCGGATCTGCTGCGACAGCGGCGGCTGCGCGATGTGCAGCCGCTTGGCCGCGCGGCCGAAGTGGCGCTCCTCCGCGACGGCGATGAAGTAGGTCAGCTGGCGCAGTTCCATGGGGCTCCTAGCCTCGGCGGCGCGCGAGGTCGATGTCGAGCTCCTCGAGCTGCTCCCGGACCTCGCGGCGCTGGATCTTGCCCAGCATGGTCCGCGGCAGCGACTCGACCTCGATCACCCGTCGCGGGACCTTGTAGCGGGTGACCTTCTCGTAGCAGTGCTCGCGCAGGGCGGCCTCGTCGAAGCTGCGGTCCGGCGCGGTCACGACGGCGGCCACCACGACCTCCGAGCCGTCCTCGGCCCGCAGCCCGACGACCGCGGCCTCCGCGACCGCGTCGGCGGTCGTCAGCGCGTGCTCGACCTCGGTCGGGGCCACGTTGAAGCCGCCGGTGATGATCAGCTCCTTGAGCCGGTCCACGACCCGGATGAAGCCGTCGTCGTCGACCGTGACGATGTCGCCGGTGCGCAGCCAGCCGTCCTGCAGGATCTCGGCCGTCTCGGCGGGGCGCTTCCAGTAGCCCTGGAAGACCTGCGGGCCGCGGACCCACAGCTCGCCCTCCCCGCCGCGGGGGACGTCCTCGAGGGTCTCCGGATCGACGGTGCGGATGTCGGTCGACGGGAACGGGATGCCGATCGAGCCGGTCCGCCGGGAGTCGTTGAGGGGATTGCACGCGACCAGCGGGGAGCACTCGGTGAGGCCGTAGCCCTCGATCAGCATGCCCCCGGTGTGCGACTCCCACTGCTCCACGAGGTGGTGGGGCAGCGCCATGGCCCCGGAGACGCCCACGGTGATCCCCTCCAGGGAGCGGCCCTTCTGGTCGGCCTCGTCCATCACCTTCTGGTAGATGGGCGGGACCGCCGGCAGCACGGTGGCCGGGGTGCGCTTCATGGCGCCGACGATGAGGTCCGGCCGGGGCGTGGGGAACAGCACGAGAGTCGCTCCGAGCGACATCGCGAACGTCATGCCGAGCGTCATGCCGAAGACGTGGAAGAGGGGCAGGGCGCCGTAGATGACCTCGTCGTGGCCCGTGTGCAGCCACTCGCGGCCCATCACGGCATTCGATTCGAGGTTGCGATGGCTCAGCATGACGCCCTTGGGCAGCCCGGTGGTCCCCGACGTGTACTGGATGATCGCCAGGTCGTGGGCGTCCGGACGGGGATGGTCGTGGGCCAGCGGCCCGCCGTCGAGCAGCTCCTTCCACGAGGTGTGCCCGGAGACAGGAGTGCTCAGCTGGGCGCGCTGCTCCTTGAGGCGGCGCACCGGCAGCCGCAGCGCGGCCCGCATGTGCCGCGGCATGGCCTGGGTGATGTCGACGGCGACGATGTGCTCCACGGCGACGTCGCCGGGCAGCGCGCGCACGGTCTCCACCGCCTTGTCCCACACGACCGCGACCCGGGCCCCGTGGTCCTCGAACTGATGGCGCAGCTCGGCCGCGGTGTAGAGCGGGTTGTGCTCGACGGCGATCGCCCCCAGGCGCATGACGGCGTAGAACGCGACGATGTGCTGCGGGCAGTTGGGCAGCACGAGGGCCACCCGGTCCCCGCGCCGCACCCCGAGGCGGCGCAGCCCCTCGGCCGCCCGCTCGACCTCGGCGCCCAGGCGCGAGTACTTCCACCGCGCCCCGAAGAACTCGAGGGCGGTCCGCTGGGAGTTCTCGGCCACGGAGCGCTCGAGCATGTGGATCAGCGACGTGTCCGGGAGCTCGATGTCGTGGGCGACGCCGTCGTCGTAGGACGCCGTCCACGGCCTGGTGGCCAGGAAGTCGCGGGAGGAGCCCTGGGCGGCTCCGGAATCGTCTGTCTGCTCAGGCATGGGACAGAGGATACCGGCCGCCCGGCCGCGAGCCCGGCTGCCGGGCCCGCCGCGGGGCGGGGGAGGTCATCCGCGGCCCCGCGGGCTCGTCGCAGATTCCAAGTCATATTCATGAGATGACCGCTCCGGGCTCCCTGGAGCGGGGTGCCCCTGGCATAGACTGAGCCGAGATCCTGCGCCCGGGGGCGCGCCGTTCGGGGCGGCGCCGTCCTCTGCAGATGAGCTCCTCCTGGCTGAGAGGTCATCGACCCGTCCGCTGGGCGGGGTCCGCAGGCCGACCGTTTCCGCCGACCCTGCAGAGGTGTCACATGTCCTCCACCCTCGTCGCCGTCGTCGACGACCACGAAGTCGTCCGCGAGGGCATCCGGCTCGTCTCCATGACGTCCCAGGCCGACGTCAAGCTGGTGGGCTCCGCCTCGACCGTCCCCGGTCTGCTCGACCAGCTCGGGCGCGATCCCGACAACGCGGCCCTCACGGCGCACGGCGCCAAGCGCATCGAGTGCGACGTCGTGCTGCTCGACCTCTCGCTCACGGACCGCTCCCGGCCCGCGGAGAACGTCGAGCGCCTGCGCGAAGCCGGGATGAAGGTGCTGATCTTCTCGATCGGCGAGAACGCGGCGCTGATCCGCGAGGCCCTGCGCGCCGGCGCCCTCGGCCTCGTGCGCAAGTCCGAGCCCCTCGAGCACGCGATCGAGGAGGCCCGCAACATCGCCGACGGCAAGCCGGTGATCACCAAGGAGCTCGCGGCCGCGATCGACGGCGACACCGAGTTCGCGCGCGCCAACCTCTCCCCCCGCGAGCAGGAGACCCTGCGCCTGTACGCCTCGGGCTTCGCCCAGGTGCAGGTCGCCCGCCGCATGGGCATCAAGCAGTCCGCGGTGAAGACGAACATCGACCGGATCCGCGAGAAGTACGCGCGCATCGGCCGCCCGGCGCCGACCAAGATCGATCTGCGCATCCGCGCGATCGAGGACGGGCTGGTCCATCCCGAGGCGGATGTGAACAACGTGGAGATCCGTCGCTGACCAGCGCATCCGCCCCATCACGGGGGACGGGGCCGTCCTCATGAGCCACCCCGCAGGGTCCTCTCCGCAGACCTTCAGGCGCTACCGCAGGACGTCCCTGCGCTCCCGCCTGCCGTCCCCGGTCTCCGCCGGGGCCATGGGGCCCAATGTCTACCGTCTGCACTGGACCGGGCAGCTGTGCATGGCGGCGATGCTCTTCGCCGGCTGCCTCTCGGCGCTTCCCTCGATGCGCGCGCTCACGGGCGCACCCCTGCTCGTGAGCGGGCTGTTCCTGGCCCTCCAGCTGCTCTGCGCGGGCCTGCTCTTCTACTTCGGGGCCCGCCGCCGCGCCGCGCTGTGGCCCTCCACGCTGTCCGCAGCCCTGACCCTGGTCTGCTGCGCCCTGCTCGCCCCGGTCTGGGGGCCCGCCGGGGAGATCATGCCCCCTTGGCTGTCCGTCTTCCTCATCATCGCGGCGGCCATCGCCGCGCTCACGTGGAGCAGCGGGACCGCGATCGCGGTGGTGACCGCGGCCGTGCTGGCCGCAGGGGTCTATGTGCTCCGGATGCCGATGACTCCGCCGCTGCAGGCCGAGCTCGCCCAGGCCGCGATCGACATCGTGTACGCACTGCTGCTGATCGCGGCCATCAGGCTGATCCTGCGCACCGCCGACGACGCGGACACGGACTACAGCACGGCCATCGCCCATGCCACGGCGCTGCGCCGCTCGCGCACGCAGTCCGACGAGCAGGAGCGCCTGGACCGGCTGATCCACGACAACGTCATGGCCGCGCTGCTCGACGCCTCGCGCGCTCCGGGTCCGGCCTCCAAGCGGACCCGCGAGCTGTCGCTGCGGGCGCTGAGCGTCCTCGAGTTCGAGGAGAAGCGCGCCACGGGCACCGCCACGACGTACGTCCACACCCTCATGGACGATCTGCTCGACGCCCTCACCCCCTGGCGCTCCCGCGTGCGCTTCAGCTTCCTCGTGCACGAGATCCAGCCCATGGGACATCCGCGGGCGTTCCTGCCCTCGGACACCTCCGAGGCGCTGATCCACGCCGTGACCGAGGCCGTGTCCAACAGCGCCCGGCACTCGGGGGCCCCGACGACGTACGTCTCGATGGACGGCGGGACCTGCCCGCCGACCGCGCTGAACCCCTTCGGGTTCTACCTGGTCTTCGAGATCGAGGACCGGGGACGGGGCTTCCAGATGCGCTCGATGGACTCCCGGCGGCTCGGCGTGCGGGTCTCCATCATCGGCAATGTGGAGAACGCCGGCGGCCGCGTCGAGATCTCGTCGTCGCCGGGCCGCGGCACCCGGATCCGGATCGTCTGGCCGCGCGATGCCCATCATGCGGACTAGGCGCGGCGGCGCCCGATACCGCGCGGAGGCCGGAGGCGGCATCCGCGGGCGGCTGCTCGCGGCCGGGGCCCAGGGCGCCCGGCGGCTGTCGCACGACAGCCGCGCGAGGACGAGCGCGGCGCGCCTCGGCGCGGTCGTGGCGTTCCTGCTGCCGTCGCTGCTCATCGAGCTGCCCGAGCGGCTGCGGGTCGAGTCCCCGGAGGTCCTCCTGCTGTCCTCCTTCGCCTATCTGATCGCCGTGGTGCTGGTGCTCGGGCCCGGGCGGCGCCGCCTGGACGAGCTGCCGACGATCGCTTCGGTGCTCGCGATGGCCGTGTGCCTCGCGCTCGCCCGGGAAGCGGATCCCGCCCGCTACCGCGTGCTCTCGGAGCACTGGTCCTTCCAGGGCCTCCATGTCTTCGTCGTCGTCCTCGCGCTGCGGCAGCGCACCGCCTGGGCCTGGGGATTCCTGTGCATCACCGGGGCCCTCGCCGCGACGCACGGCGCCCGCTCGGAGCTCGGCCCGCTCATGGGGGCCGCCCCGCTGGCGACCGTCGCGGCGGTCCTGGTCATCGGCGTCATCCTCATCGCCGAGGTCGAGCGGCTGCTCGACCGGCGCCGGGAGGCCCGGGCACTCGGGGCATCGGCCCGGACCGACGACGACGCCGAGCAGGACACTGTCAGCGCCTCGATCCGGCGCGTGCACGAGGTCAGGAGGCTCGCCGGCGGTCATCTCGAGCGCATCGCCTACGACTCGGCGCCCATCGAGCCGGAGGAGGTCACCCGCTTCCGCCTCGTGGAGGCCCAGCTGCGCGATTCGATCCGCGGCCGCTCGATCGCCTCGCCCGAGCTGCTCGAGGCGACCCGGCGAGCCCGCGAGCGCGGCGTCTCGGTCGACATCCTCGACGAGCGCGGCTCGGTCCTGCCCCAGCGCATCCTGCGGATCGTGGGGGAGCAGGCCGCCGCGGTGCTCGACGCCGCGCAGGCGGGCTCGGTCACGATCCGCGCCTTCACGGCCGATGACCCCACCGCGGTGCTGATCGTCCATGATCCGGGCCATGAGGACGACGATGCCGTCGCCCTCGAGATCGCGCAGGGCACGGGCGAGGTCTCCGAGTTCTGAGGCGGCGCCGGGCGCGTCGCGGACGCAGGCGGCCGCAGCCGCTCGCTCGCGCCCCGGCAGCCGGCTCCACAGTGCGAGGCCGTCGGGCCCGGGAGGCGCAGGTCTCCACAGGCCCCCGCCGCCGATCGGGGGCGTGCCCCGCCGCGGCCTAGCCTCCCGGGCATGGAGACCCTCAGCACCCCCGCGGACGAGAGCAGCCGGCGCCCCGGAGCACCCGGAGGCCCCGGCCCCTGCCCACCCGCCGAGAGCGCGGCGGCCGTGCTCGAGTCCGCGGTGCGGTGCGCCGACGGCAGGAGCCGCTGCCCGTGGGCGCTGAGCAGCGCGGCGGTCCTCGCCGACCACGACGACCAGTGGGGCCGCGTGCCGGACTCGGTGCGTGCGTGGTTCCGAGCGCTGACCCTGGAGCTGCTCCAGGCGGGCCTGGCGCCCGGCGCCGCGGTGTCGCGCCTGGCCTCCCTGGAGGCGGCGTTCGCCGGCTTCGACCCGGTCGCCGCGGCCCAGCTCGACGACGAGGCCGTCGACGAGCTGCTGCTGGAGCGCGGCCTGATCCGCAACCGCGCCAAGCTCACCGCCGTGGTGCTGGCCGCGAGGGCCGTGGGGTCATGGGAGGAGGCCGACTGGGCGGAGGTGGTCGCCGCGGTGGACGAGCCCGGCTCCCCCGCCCACGTCCAGGCGGTCGTGCACCGGCTGCGGCAGCACGGGATCGTCCACGCGGGCCCCGGAACCGCGGCGCGGCTGCTGGCGCGGACGGGGCAGGCGCCGGCGCACGTGCCCGGCTGCTTCCGCGGATGAATCCGGGCGCCTGCAGGCCGGCCAGACGGCTGACCCGTGAGCGCCGGCGCCGCTGCCGACCGGCAGCCGCCCGGCTGCCCGGACCTCAGTCGAGCAGCAGGGCGGGCTCCTCCAGGATGCGCGCCACGTCGGCCATGAACCGAGCCGAGAGATCGCCGTCGACCACGCGGTGGTCGAACGAGCCGCCGAGCGTCGTGATCCAGCGCGGGATGATCTCCCCGTCCACGACCCAGGGCTTCTGCTTGATCGTGCCGAAGGCGACGATCGCGACCTCGCCCGGGTTGATGATGGGCGTGCCGGTGTCGATGCCGAGCGAGCCGATGTTGGTGATCGACAGCGTGCCGTTCTGCATGTCCCCGGGCTGGGTGCGCCCGGCCCGTGCGGTGGCGGTCAGCTCGTCGAGGGCGATCGCGAGCTCGCGCAGGCTCATGTCCTGCGCGTCCTTGATGTTGGGGACCATGAGGCCGCGCGGCGTCGCCGCGGCGATGCCCAGGTTCATGTAGCGCTTGATGACGATCTCGCGGTCCGTCCAGGTCGCATTGACCTGCGGATTGCGGGCCGCGGCCCAGATGACGGCCTTCGCCAGGATCAGCAGGGGCGTGACCTTGACGCCCTCGAAGTGGTCGGCCGCCTTGAGCCGCTTCACGAACTCCATGGTCCGGGAGGCGTCGACATCCACGAAGATCGACACGTGGGGCGCCGAGAAGGCGGACTTGACCATGTTCTGCGCGGTGATCTTGCGGACGCCCCGGACGGGGATCCGCTGCGTCCGGTCGCCGGCGCCGGGCGACCCGGAGGAGACCCAGAAGTCGTCGGGGCCGTCGGGGACCTCCCGCAGGTGCGCGGCGAAGGCCAGCAGGTCGCGCTTGGTCACCTGCCCGGCCTCGCCCGTGCCGGCGACCTCGCGCAGATCGATGCCCATGTCCTTGGCGGCCTTGCGCACCGGCGGCTTGGCCAGCGCCGGCCGCGCCTCTGCGCGCCCGCCCGCCCCGGCCTCCCGGGCCCGGTCGGAGGCCGCTCCGGACGAGGACCGCGAGCCGCTGCCCGGCTGACGGGCGAGCCGATCGGCGAGTCCCCCGGAGCCCTGCCCCAGCCCCGCGCGCGAGAGGAGGTCCGCGATCCCGTCGCCGAACGAGGACCGTCCGCCGCCCGACGGCTCGGCCACCGGTCGCTCGCCGGCGCCCTCGTCCGAGGCCCCGGCGCCGGCCTGCGGCGCCGGCGCGGGCCGCTCGGGACGGCGCGCGCGCCGGCGGCGCACGACCGGATCCGCTGCGGGCCCGGAGCCCACCAGGGGCTTCTGCTCGGGCTCCTCCCCCTCGCCGCCGCTCGGCTCGGCGTCGTCCGCGGCGCTGCCGGCGCCGACGGCGGATGCGGCCACGGAGGGGTCCGCGTCCTCGCCGCGATCGGCACGGACCCGGCTGCGCCCGGAGGACCCGGCGGAGTAGCCCGGATCGGGCTGGGAGCCCGGGGTCTCGGCAGACTCGCCGATCGACACGAGCCCCGCCCCGACCTCGATGGTCTGCCCCTCGTGGGCCAGCAGGTCGGTCACGGTGCCGGCCCAGGGCGAGGGCAGCTCGACCAGGGACTTGGCCGTCTCGATCTCGACGAGGGCCTGGTCCACGGCGACCTCGTCGCCCACGCGGACCTTCCACGCGACGATCTCTGCTTCGGTGAGGCCCTCCCCGACATCGGGGAGGCGGAAGATCTGTGCCATGAGCGAATCCTTCTGGGGGCGGGAGCGGGACCTGGTGCGCAGGGACCCGCTCGTCGGTGTGCTGCGTCGGCGGCGGTGCCGGAGGGGCGGGGCGGCCGGAGAGCGGCGCGCACCTGCCCGCGGGACGGGCTAGTAGGCGAAGGCCCGGTCGATCCCGTCGAGGACGCGGTCGAGATCGGGGACGTGGGAGGCCTCCACACCGGCCGGAGGGTACGGCATGTGATAGCCGCCCACGCGGATGACGGGTGCCTCGAGGCTGTAGAAGCAGCGCTCCGTGATGCGAGCGGCGATCTCGGCGCCGAGCCCGGAGAACACCGGCGCCTCATGGGCCACCACCATGCGCCCGGTGCGCTGCACGGAGGCCTCCAGCGCGGTCGTGTCGATCGGCGAGAGCGAGCGCAGGTCGATCACCTCGACCGAGCGGCCCTCCTGCCCGGCGGCCTCGGCCGCGGCCATGGCCACCGGGACCAGGGGCCCCCAGGCGACCAGGGTCAGCTCGGAGCCCTGGCGCAGGATCTGAGCGCTGAACGGGTCCTCGGTGCTGGGCCGCTCGAGGTCCACGGCGCCCTTGAGCCAGTAGCGGCGCTTGGGCTCGAAGAAGATCACCGGATCCTGGCAGGCGATGGATTGCTGGATCATCCAGTACGCGTCCTGAGGGGACGACGGCGAGACGATGCGCAGCCCGGCGACGTGGGAGAACTGGGCCTCGGGCGATTCCGAGTGGTGCTCGATCGAGCCCACGAGCCCGCCGTACGGGATGCGGATCGTCACGGGCACGTCGACGTCGCCGTCGGTGCGCGCATGCATCTTGGCCAGCTGCGTGGTCATCTGGTTGTAGGCGGGGAACGTGAACCCGTCGAACTGGATCTCGCAGACCGGCCGGTGGCCGCGCATGGCCAGCCCGATCGCGGTGCCGACGATCCCGGCCTCCCCCAGAGGGGTGTCCAGGACGCGGTGGGAGCCGAAGTCCCCCTTGAGCCCCTCGGTCACGCGGTACACCCCGCCCAGGGATCCGATGTCCTCGCCCATGAGCATGACCCGGGGGTCGTCCTCCATGGCCCGGCGCATCCCCATCGTGAGGGCCTTGGCCAGGGTGGTGGTGATGGTGCTCGGCCCGTCCGATCGCGGCTGCTCGCTCATGCCCTCTCCCCCTCGTCGCCGCTGCGCGCTCCGGTCGCCTCGTCCGCGTCGGCGGGCTCGTCCTCGTCCAGGAAGGAGTCGCGGTAGTCGCGGTACCAGGCCCGCTCCTCCTCGACCAGCGGGTGGTGCTGCGCGTACACCACATCGAAGCGCTGATCGAGATCGCCCGGCTCGGACTCGAGCAGATCGGAGCGGACCCCGGACAGCCACCGGGCGGTCTCCTCCTCGAGCTGCTCGAACCACGCCGCCTCGACGCCGTGCTCCCGCTCGAGCAGCGCCCGGGTGCGCAGCAGCGGCTCGCGCTGCGCCCACTCGGACTCCTCCGCCGAGAGCCGGTACTTGGTCGGATCATCGGCCGTCGTGTGGGCCCCCAGGCGGTAGGTCTCCGCCTCGACGAGCACCGGGCCGCGCCCCGCGCGGGCCTCGGCCGTCGCCCAGCGCGTCACGGCCAGCACGGCCAGCGGATCGTTGCCGTCCACGCGCACGCCCTCGAACCCGTAGCCGGCGGCCCGGGCCGCCAGGGGGACGCGGGACTGCGTCGAGAACGGGACCGAGATCGCCCACTGGTTGTTCTGCACGAAGAAGACGACGGGAGCGTCGTAGGCGGCGGCGAAGACCATGGACTCGTGGACCTCGCCCTCGGTCGATGAGCCGTCGCCGAAGTAGACCGTCACGGCGCCGCGCTCCGGCAGCGGATCGCCCGCGGCCGCGGCCAGGCGGCGATCCTGATCGATGCCCATCGCATACCCCACGGCGTGCGGGACCTGGGAGGCCAGCACGAGCGAGTACACGTGCGTCCCGGTCTCGGAGGGCTTCCAGCCGGAGGCGGCATGACCGCGGAACTGCAGCATCACCTGATCCGCGGGGACGCCGCGCTCCAGCACGACCGCGTGCTCGCGGTAGGAGGGGAAGACGCGGTCGTGCTCGCCCATCGCGCGCGCGGAGCCCACCTGGGCCGCCTCCTGCCCGCGCAGCGGCGGCCACAGCGCGAGCTGCCCCTGGCGCTGGAGGGACGTGGCCATCTCATCGAGGCGCCGAGCCCGCACCATCGAGCGGTGGATGTCCTGCAGGGCGGCGGCGTCGATGTCCTCGACCCATGCGGAGAACCGCTCGTCGTCGTGTCGGACGCCGTCCTCGTCGAGCAGCTGCACCAGCGGGACCGCCGCGGCCACGGCCGCCGGATGGGCGCCCGTGCCCGCCGTCGCGCGAGCATCGCGGGGGTCGGGGGCCGTGACCTCGGCGTCGGCGGCCTCCGGAGCCGCGGCCTGCGCGGCGTCCCCGGCCGGGGACGCCGGAGGCGTGCCCGCGGTCCCCTGGGCCGGCGCGTCCTCGGCGGGGGCCACGTCGGCGGCGGCCCCGGCGCCGACCTCGCCGGCTCCCCCGCCCTGCTCCCGGGCCTGCTGCTCGGGGGCCCGGTGCTCGGAGGTCTGCTGCTCGGAGGCCCGTTCGGGCTGCGCCATGGGACACCTCCAGGTGTGGTCACGCGATCGGTCTGCGCACCCGGCCCGGACCCCGGAGCACCGGCTCCGTGCCCCGCCCGCCTCAGCGGACGCGAGCGCGTCGGAGAGGGCGCGGCTGCCTCATGAGCCTACGTGACGCGGCGCCGGTGAGAAGTTGGAGCAGATCTCCAAAAACCTGTCGTTGGCCTCGGGCACATCGACGCTCACGCGGACCCCGTCCCCGTCGAAGGCCCGCACGGACAGGGCCTGCCCGGCGCAGATCTCCGCGAAGCGCCGGGCGTCGTCGCCCAGCGGCAGCCACACGAAGTTCGCCCGCGTCTGGGGCACGTCCCAGCCCAGTTCGCCCAGCCGCTCCAGGATCCGCTCGCGCTCGGCCACGATGCGGCCCACGCGCTCCTCGACCTGATCCAGGTGATCGAGCGAGGCGATCGCGGCGGCCTGCGCGATGTCCGTGACCGCGAAGGTGGTCGCGACCTTGCGCAGCGAGGCCGTGATCTCCGGCTGGGAGACGGAGTAGCCCACGCGCAGCCCGGCCAGGCCGTGAGCCTTGGAGAAGGTCCGCAGCGCCACGACGTTGGGGCGGCGGCGACAGGTCCGCACCCCGTCGACCAGCTCCGGATCCCCCTGGAACTCCTGGTAGGCCTCGTCGATCACGACCAGGATGTGCTCCGGGACCTGCTCGAGGAACCGGTCGGTCTCGTCCTGGCGCAGCGACGGGCCGGTGGGGTTGTTGGGGGTGCACAGCAGGATCACCCGGGTCCGCGGCGTGATCGCCGCGAGCATGGCCTCGAGGTCATGGGAGCCGTCGGCCCGGTTGGGGATCTGCACGCCGGTGGCGCCGGCGGTGCCCACGACGATCGGGTACGCCTCGAACGAGCGCCAGGCGTAGATCACCTCGTCGCCCCGCCCGTCGGAGGCCGTCCCCGCGAAGGCCGCGATGATCTGGGTCAGGGCGCCCAGGCTGCCGGCGCCGGTCACGACGTCCTCGGCGGGCACCGACAGGTGCGCTCCGATGCGCTCGCGCAGGGCCGAGGCGGTGGGGTCGGGGTACCGGTGCATCCGCCCCGCGGCCTCGGCGATGGCATCGCGCGCGGCGGGGACGGGCCCCCAGGGGTTCTCGTTGGAGGACAGCTTGAAGGCCTCGAGCCCCTCGACGGGCTGCGGGGGCTTGCCCGCGGCGTAGGCGGGGAGGGCGGACAGGGCGGCGCGGGGTGTGACGGCGGACATGCGTCCCACTGTAGGCCGGGGCCGTGTCGCAGGCGCCGGGCTCCCGCCCTCTTCCGGACGGAACGGCGCCCCGGCGCCCTGCCCCGGAGCGAGCGGCCCGCCGCGGCCGTCCCATGATGGAAGAATGTCCGCATGGCTCAGTCATCCGCACCCTCATCCGACGCCCCCTCGGCCCGCGTCCCGCTCGGCGGCGTCGAGCCGCCCATCGCCCTCGGGGCCCTGGACGGGCGCTACCGCTCCGCCGTCGCGCCGCTGATCGACCATCTCTCGGAGGCGGCGCTGAACCGCAATCGCCTGCACGTCGAGGTCGAGTGGTTCATCCACCTGTGCGATCGCCGGGCCCTGCCGGGCCTCGAGCCGCTGGATGAGCAGCAGCGCCGCGGTCTGCGCGGCATCGTCGAGGGCTTCGGCGCCGAGGAGATCGCCGAGCTGGCCGAGATCGAGGCCGTCACGGTCCACGACGTCAAGGCGGTCGAGTACTTCATCGGCCGCCGCCTGCCCGATCTGGGACTGCGGCACCTGACGCCCCTCGTGCACTTCGCCTGCACGTCCGAGGACATCAACAACCTCGCCTACGCCGTGGGGATCCGCGACGCCGTCGAGCAGGTCTGGGCGCCGGCCGCGCAGTCGCTCGTGGAGCAGATCGCCCGGATGGCCCAGGACGCCGCACAGGCCCCCATGCTCTCGCGCACCCACGGCCAGCCGGCCACCCCCACCACCCTGGGCAAGGAGCTCGCGGTCTTCGCCCATCGGCTCGGCCGCCAGCTCGAGCGGATCCGCTCGACCGCGTTCCTGGGCAAGATCAACGGGGCCACGGGCACCTATGCCGCGCACGTCACGGCCGCGCCCGATGCGGACTGGCAGGAGATCTCCCGGACCTTCGTCGAGGGCCTGGGGCTGAGCTGGAACCCCCTGACCACCCAGATCGAGTCCCACGACTGGCAGGCCGAGCTCTACTCGGACGCGGCGCGCTTCAACCGGATCCTGCACAACCTCTGCACGGACGTCTGGTCCTACATCTCGATCGGCGTCTTCCGCCAGGTCCCGGTCGAGGGCGCCACGGGCTCCTCGACCATGCCGCACAAGGTCAATCCGATCCGCTTCGAGAACGCCGAGGCCAATCTGGAGATCTCGTGCTCCCTGCTGGACACGCTGGGAGCCACGCTCGTGACCTCGCGCTGGCAGCGGGACCTCACGGACTCGTCCTCGCAGCGCAACATCGGCACGGCCCTGGGGCATTCGCTGCTGGCCGTGTCGAACGTCGCCAAGGGCCTGGAGCGCCTGGACGTGGCGCACGACGTGCTCGCGGCGGATCTCGACGCCAACTGGGAGGTCCTGGGCGAGGCGATCCAGACGGTCATGCGCGCCGAGGCCATCGCCGGGACGCCCGGCATGGACAACCCGTACGAGCGCCTCAAGGAGCTGACCCGCGGTCACCGCGTGGATCAGCAGCGCCTGCAGGAGTTCGTGGCCGGGCTGGGTCTCTCGGAGGCCGCCTCCGCGCGCCTGGCCGAGCTCACGCCGCAGACCTACATCGGCATCGCCCCGCGGCTCGTCGAGCACCTCGGGCGCTGAGCGCCGACGTCCGGGGCCGCTCGGCACCGGACGTCGGCCGGATCACAGACCCTTGGCAGCCCAGGCGGAGGTGCGCACGCGGCGGCGGCCGAACAGCCGGGACGGGCGCGCCGGACGCAGCTCGGCCTGGGCCCCGACGGTCTCCGTCCACTCGGGGGCCAGGCGGCCCAGGTCCTCGGCGGAGCCGGCGAAGGCCATGGCCGAGACCGCGTCGTCGGCGGAGACGATCACCGAGTCCCAGACCTCCGCTCCGGCCGAGGCGCGCTGATCGGTGAGCACGGCGAAGGCGCGGGCTCCGCGCTGCAGCGCCGGGTCGAGCACCGTGTGCTCGCCGTCGAGCGCCTCCGAGATCTCCCAGGCCGCCCCCACGGCCACGACAGCCGGCCCCACGACGACGGCCAGCGAGGCGAACGGGTCCGTCTCCTGGACGCGGGCCATGATGCGGTCCGCGGCCCACGCGCAGCCGATGTCCCACAGGTCGGCGCGAGTACCGCGGGGCAGGACCACACGCCGGGCCTCGGGGTCGAGGTCGACCGCGGGCGCGTCCCCCCGACCCGGTGCGACCCGGATCGGGCGGTACCAGCCGCTCGAGATCGCCTGGGCGCGGCGAGCCGCCGAGATGATCGAGGCCAGGGCGGGCGAGACCTGCGCGGAGACGTCGTGCTCGGCGCTGCGGGCCAGCAGCAGCGGGAGCTCGGCCTCAGGGCGCTCGGTGCTCAGGGCCCGCGACAGGTCGGCCAGGACCTCATCGGCGATGCTCGCCGCGATCATGCGCGTCAGGGGATCGATCGCGCGGATGGGGTCCGGGGCGCCGAGCGCGGGGGCGCTGCGGCAGAGCCTGGGGGGCATGGTCATGACGGGACCTCGTGAGGGGGGGGGTGGGGCGGGACGGAGCGCCCGGACCGGATGAGGGCCGGTGCGGATCGACGCCGGCGCACGATGCCGAGGAGGGGAGGCTGGGGGGCCATCGGCACAGCTGAAACGTTACCAGTCGGTAATCGCGGCACAAGGCCCTGGTGCGAAAAACTTCCGGCTACCCGGCCTGGAACGATGGCGTTTCATGCATAATCCGCCCCTCACGGTCGGGTGGGGTGCGGCGAGCTCACCCGAGAGCCGGGCCGGATGCGGCGACGGCCCTCGTCGCACCGGGGGCGCCCATCCACTCGGGCAGCTGCGCCGGGCGGTTCGTGGTGATCTGCTGGACCCCCAGCGCGAGGCACAGCTCCAGATCCGCCCGGCTGTCGACCGTCCACACCCGCAGGATCGAGCCCTGGGCCAGCCAGGTGCGCACCAGGCCGGGATGATCGCGCACGAAGCGGATCCCGGGACCGGCGAGCTCGCACAGGCCACGGCTGATGACGGGCTCGGCGGGCGGCACGACCCAGCGCATGCTCGCGTGGAGCAGCCGCGCCGTCGTGCGCGGGACCATCAGGGCCGCCCCGACGGATTCGGGGGTCGCGTCCTCGATGAGCTGGCAGACGTGCCGCGCCGCGACGGTCTGCAGGACGTAGCGCACGGCATCCGGGTGGAAGCTCATGATCGAGATCTGGAGGTTCCCGAGCCTGCCGGACTCCGGGTCCCAGCCGGCCCTCATCAGGACGGTGAGCACCGCCTCCTCGAGGCGATGCCCCTGCCGCGACGGGTGCTTGGTCTCGATGGCCAGCCCGATCCGCCGCCCGCATCCGCGCAGCAGCTCGAGCAGCTCGGGCAGGGTCAGCAGCTGCTCGTCCGGGCCGCCGTGGGTCGTCGGGATCTCGACGCCCTTCCAGCTCACGAAGTCGAGCCGCCGCAGCTGCGCGAGGGTGTGGGCGCCCACGGGGCCCCGCCCGGTGCTCGTGCGCCCCAGCTGGGCGTCGTGGTGCAGCACCAGGTGGCCGTCCGCGCTCAGGTGGACATCGCACTCGACGCCGTCGGCCCCGTCGAGCAGCGCCTGGACGTAGGCGGCTCGGGTGTGCTCGGGGAACGCGCGGCTCGAGCCGCGGTGGGCGATGATCCTGGGACGCAAGCACGGCCTCCGACGGGTCGGTCTCCGGCAGCCGCGACGCGGCCCGGGAGGCGGGCGGCGCGCAGCACGAGTGCTTCCGACGGTAGGAGCGGGCCGTGAACGCCCGGGGAACGCGACCGGCCGGCGCGGTGAACCCCTTCCTCAGGCCCCGCGGGGTCTGCGTCGGGGTCTGCCGCGCCGGCCGGCGCCGCGGGAGCGGCTCGCTCAGCTCAGGAGTCGGAGCCCTTGCCGTCGGAGGCGATCTCCGCCGGCGCCTCGTCCCCGGAGCCCTTCTTCCTCTTCTTCGAGTGGTCGCGGGCGTCCTTCGAGAGCTTGGGGGCGCGGTCGACCTCCGCCAGCTCGGGCGGGAAGCTCGCCGGCAGCTGCCCGAAGGCCTCATGGGTGTTCTGCACGACGCTGCGCGACATCGCCAGGTTGGCGCCGCCGCCGACCACGGCGCCGATGCCGAAGGGCAGCGCACGGCCCAGGGCGGCGGTGCCCTGCTTGCGGATGAAGCGGCGGACGAACATGTTCCGCAGCTTCTTGCCGACGTCCAGGCGCCCGGAGTCGTCGGCGCCCTTCCCCATGGCCAGACCCCACCGGTTGGTGAGGCCGCGGGACTTGGAGCCGGTGGCCAGGACCTGCTTCATCAGGTCGCCGCCGTCCTCTCCCAGCATCAGCGCCATGACCATGGCCCGGGTCCGCTCGGGGTCCTCCGTCTGCACGCCGTGCAGCTCCGCGATGGCCTGGGCGTAGAGAGCCGTCATCTCCAGGTAGCCGCCCACGGAGACGGTCGAGACTCCCAGGGAGGCGAGCGTGCCGATGCCCGGGATCATGGCGGCCCCGCCGGCCACGCCGCCGGTGGCGGTGTTCGCGCGGATGTACATGCGCTCGAGCCGCTTGGCGATCTGGTCGGGGGTCTCGTCGGGATGCTCGGCTCGCATCTTCTTGACCCAGTGCAGCACGACGGGCCGCTGCACCTTGAGCGCGTTGTCGAGGAAGCTGTTGAGAGCCGGGGTCGGCTTGCCGTCGTCGTCGAATGCGTGCTTCAGGGGATTGAACGCCACGGTGTCTCCTCGTGGGGGTGGGTGTCCTCGGAACTTCGACGGACAGCCTACCGAAGGCGATCAGCCCCCTGTCTGTCCGATCACTGCACGGAGTCTGGGAAAAGACCGGCGCGACCTGGCGCGGCTCCGGGATCGCGGGAGCTCATCGCACGAGCAGATCGCCCCGCACCGGCCCCGGATCGGTGAGACGATCCTGCCCATGCCGCACGCCGCATCGCGCACCCGCTTCCTGCCCGCCCTCGACGCCGGCGCTGAGATCGCCTGGGACGAGCTCACCCGGGGGTGGATCCTCAGCATCGGCGGCGCCGAGCAGTCCCACGTCGACCTCGCGGACCCGAGCCGGGTCTTCTACGAGTACCTGGCCCGGATCGCCCGGGCGGCCGACGTGCTGCGCCCGGCGGGCCGGCCCGTGCGCGCGCTGCACCTGGGCGGCGGGGCCATGACCCTCCCGCGCTACCTGCGCGCGACGCGGCCGGGCTCGCAGCAGACGATCGTCGAGCTGGCCCGCGAGCTGCCGGGCTTCGTGCTCGAGCACCTCCCCTGGCCCGGCCCCGATGAGCCCCGGCTGCTGATCGGCGACGCCCGCGAGCAGCTCGCGGCCCTGCGCGCCGAGGGAGCGCCGCCGTTCGAGCTCGTGGTGCTCGACGTCTTCGCCGGCGACGACGCGCCGCCGCATCTGCGCGAACGGTCGTTCTACGAGGAGATCGCGGCGCTGCTCGCCCCGGACGGAGCACTGGCCGTCAATGTGGGCGACGACCCGGGTCTCGGTTTCTTCGCCGAGCAGGCCGAGCGCGTGCTCGCCGCCTGCGACGAGCACGACGCCCCGGCCTTCGCGGATCTGTGGTGCCTGGCCGACGCCACGATGCTGGACCGGGGCCGCGCCGGCAATCTGATCCTGCTCGGATCGCCGACCCCCCTGCCCCGCGGGCATCTGGAGGCCCTGCGCGCAGCCGGGCCGCATCCGGCCGCGGTCCTCGACCGCATGGGGCTCGAGGACTGGCTGCGCGAGGGGGACCGGGGGCGGTGACGGCTCAGGACGTGGTGAACCCGCGCAGATCGCCGACGGCGTCCTCGTAGTGCGCGTCCACCCGGAGCACCGCGCCCGGGGCGTCGGTGCCCTGGATCTGCTGGAGCAGATCCCGCACGGCCCAGCGCGGGCCCTCGGCGACGACCCGCACGGACCCGTCGTCGAGGTTCTGCGCGGAGCCGACGAGCCCCAGCTTCTCCGCCTGCTTCCAGGTCCAGTAGCGGAATCCCACCCCCTGCACCGTGCCGTGCACGATCGCGGTGGCCCGCAGCTGCTCGCTCGTGTCCAATCTCGTCTCCTTCTCCGAAGGTGCTGTCCGTCGGCTCGTCGTCTCCGGGGCGCGGCCGCGCCGTCCCCGCCGCCTCTGCCCGCGGCGTGCGGTCCGGCCGGGGCGCGAGGTCCGGGGTGCGCCGGGCCTCATACGGCGGTCCCCTCCTGCGGCGCGCCGCCGGCGCCCTCGGCCGCCTCCCGGAAGGCGTCCACGAGGTCCTCGGGGCCCCGGACGTCGCCGAGATCGATGACCCGCCCGTCGGCCACGAAGCTGGGGGTGCCCTGCAGCTCGAGCTGCTCGGCCTGCGCCTCGTGCTCGCCGACGATCTGCCGGGCCGCCTCCGATCCCATGTCCTCGCGGAACCGCTCCTGGTCCAGCCCCTGCTCACCCGCGAGCTCGACGAAGCGGTCCTGGAGCTCGCCGTCCGGCAGCTCCGACCACTGCTCGACGTCGCCGTACACGCGATCCGCGTACTCGCCGCCGGCGTCCTGCATGGCGGCGGCCTCGACGGCCAGGGCCGCCGGACGGGCGCCGTCGTGCATGGGCAGCGGGAAGTTCTTGACGCGGACCGTGACCTCGCCGTCGAGCTGATCGGCCGCCTCCTCGACGGCCGGGTGGAAGGCCCCGCAGGCCGGGCACTCGTAGTCCGTGTACATCGTGACGACGGGGAGATCCTCGCCCGCGGCGTTCAGCGCATACCCCTGCTCGACGGCCTGGTCGATGTGCTCGGACTGCTCGGCACTGGCCGCGCTGGGCTGCGACTGCCCGTCCGACGGGCTCTCGCCGTCCTGCTCTCCCGACGACTGCTGGCAGCCCGTGAGCAGCAGCGCACCGGCTGCCAGCAGGGCCGCCGCGCGCCGATGTGCGGGTGCGAAGGGGTTCATGGAGCTCCCGGGGTCGGGCGGCGTCGACGCGCCGCGCGGTGTGCGATCACCGCCCCAGACTACGGGTGCGCTCGGACGGCCGCGATAGCCTGGACCGCCGCGCCGCGGGATGCCCGTGCGGTCCGACCCGGTGCACCGGCGCCCGCCCCTCGAAGGAGCTCGTCCATGCAGATGCTGATCCCGTTCCAGCTCGGACTCGTCGTCCTGGGCCTGATCGTCGTCGTCGTGGGGGCCGTGATCTCCGATCCCCTGCTCATGATCCTGGGCGGCCTCATGACGGCCGTCGCCGTGACGGGGCTCGGCATGGCCCTGCGGCTGCGCCGCCGCCAGGAGGCCGCCGAGCGGCACCCGGCCCCCGGGCCGCGCTGAGCCCGTCCGGCGTCCCTCGAGCGGCCTTGATCAGCGGACGCGAGCGCCCAGCCCGGTCACTGCTCCTCGAGCGGCAGCGGCTCGCCGTCGAGGCGGTGGTCCAGGACCACCCCGGCCTCCGCGGCACTGACCTCGAGCTCCTCGGCGGCCTGCTCGTACTGCGGCTGGGAGTACTCCGGCAGGCGGTGGGAGCGCACGCTCAGCACGGGCCGGCCGTCCTCTCCGGTCCCGAGCCGCGCGGTCGCCTCCAGATCGGGGACCAGCCCCAGCGCATCGAGGTCCTGGGCGAGGTCCTCGCTCAGCAGCTCGAGCCGCGGGGCCTCGACGGTGAGCTGCAGGCGGCCGTCGATCACGCTCACCGCATCCGTGCGGGCGGCTCCGGCGTCCTCCCCCCGCACGTCCTGGGTGTCCTTCAGGACCCCGGCCATCTCCTCGAGGGCGCCCTCGGCGGAGAGGTCGCCCGTGTACACCGCGGTGACCTCGAGGCCGCGCCCCGTCTCGATCCGCCAGCGCGGAACGGGCTCCTGCTCCTCCGGCGCCGGCTCCCCCGTCACCTGCTCCCCCGGCTCCGCCCCGGGGGTCCCGGATGCCGAGGACGTCGGCTCGGCGCCTGCCGCGGTCTCCTCGGTGCCCGGCTCCTCCTCCGGGATGGGCGAGGCCGCCCGCAGCTGCGTGAGCAGCGAGATCGCCTGCGGGATCGAGGCCCCGGGCGTCGAGGGATCGGCCGGGGCCGCCGGCGCGGCCGGATCCGCCGTGGGGCCCGTGATCAGCGAGCCGTCGTCGAGCAACAGGGTGGAGTCCGCGAGCGCGATCCCGGTGCCGTCCAGCTGGGCCTGCGCCTCCGCGGCACCCGTGCTCCAGGCGGCCTCCATCTGCTCGGCCGCCGCGCCCGGTGCGAAGACCAGGCCCAGGTCCGCCTCCCCCTCGCGGCCGCCGTCCTCGGTGTAGGAGCCGGCCAGCGATGCCGAGGCCACTGCGGGCATCGCGCACAGGGTCGCCTCGACCGGGGGCACGAAGAACACGACGTGCTCCTCGTCGGGCGCCGGCGCGGGCACCCGCAGCCCGTCCTCGTCCGGCTGCGGGCGCGGCTCGTCGCAGGCCGCGCTCAGGCCCCAGACGGGCATCTGCGCTCCGGCCACCAGCCGCGGACCCTCGAGCTCCCGGTTCGGCGGCTCCGCCATCTCGGGGACCTCGGGCTCCGGCTCGGCCTGCCCGCACCCGCTCAGCAGGAGCCCGAGGGCGCCGATGCAGCTCAGGGCCGCGACCGGGCGCGCTCGCGTCCTCGGACGGGGGACGGCGGCGGTCATGGATCCTCCTGCGGCCGGCGCAGCGCGGGGCGTGTGCTCGGAGATCGGGCGGGGTGCGGGCCAGGGCCCGCCTGGGCGTCGGTGCCCCATCCTACGGATCCGGAGCCGAGGCGGTCGGCCGCTGCCGCGGCGCGAGTGCGACGGCCGCCGTCAGCCCCGCAGCCAGGGGCCTGTCACGGAGGCCGGATCGGCGGCCACCTGCTCGGGCGCTCCAGCGGCCACGACGGTCCCGCCCTGGCTTCCGGCGCCGGGGCCCATGTCGATCACGTGATCGGCCGTGCGGATCGCCGCCGGGCGGTGCTCGGCGATCACGACGGTCGCCCCGGCATCGGCCAGGTCGTGCAGCACGCGCAGCAGCCGCTGCGCATCGGCGGGATGCAGCCCCGTGCTGGGCTCGTCCAGCAGGTACAGCGTCTCCGCCCGCCCGGTGCGGTGCAGCTCGGAGGCCAGCTTGATCCGCTGGGCCTCGCCGCCCGAGAGCTCCGTGGCGGGCTGCCCCAGCCGCAGATAGCCCAGCCCGAGGGCCGCCATGGCCTCGAGCGGGCGGCGGATCGAGGCGACCCGTCGGCGCTCGGCGACCGAGCGCTGCGGAATCCGCGCATCGTCCCGCGGCGACGCGGCGGCATCCGCCGGCTCCGCCGAGGCCGCGGTCGGCGGCTGCTCCGCGAAGGCCTCGATCGCCTGATCGACCGTCAGGTCGAGGACCTCGGCGATCGTGCGCCCCTCCCAGCGCACGGAGAGCGTCTCGTCGTCGTAGCGGGTCCCGCGGCACACGGGGCACACGGCCCAGGAGCCGGGCAGGAAGACCAGCTCGACCTCGACCTGGCCCTGCCCCTGGCAGTGCGCGCACCGCCCCGGCGTGGTGTTGAAGGAGAACCGGCCGGCGCTCCAGCTCCGCCGCCGGGCCTCGTCGGTCGCGGCGAACAGCGCCCTCACGTGGTCGAAGAGCCCCGTGTAGGTGGCCAGGTTCGAGCGCGGCGTGCGTCCGATCGGCTTCTGGGTGATGCGCACCAGGCGGCGCAGGCCCTCGAGCCCCTCGGCCGATGCCGCGCCGGGCTCCCCGGCCTCGGCCGCCGCGCTGTCCTCGTGCTCGTCCGGGTCGTCGCCGTCGTCGAGATCGACGACGCCCGCACCCTGGAGGCGCCGGGAGACGACCTCGGCCAGGGCGTCGAGCAGGCTCGACTTGCCGGACCCGGAGACGCCGGTGACGGCGGTGAGCGCGCCGAGGGGCAGCTCGACGTCGAGCCCGTCGATCGTGTGGCGCCGCACGCCGTGCAGGGCGAGGCGGCCGGCCGGGGTCCGGGGTCCGCGCCCCCGGATCCGCTCGGGAGGGGTCGAGTCGTGCAGGAAGCGGCCCGTGACCGAGTCCGGGACGTGCTCGAGCTCGTCGACGGGCCCCGAGTGCAGCACCGCCCCGCCGTGCGAGCCCGCCCCCGGGCCCACGTCGACCACCCAGTCGCAGCGGCGCACCAGCTCCATGTCGTGCTCGACCAGGCACACGGTGCTGCCCGCCGCCACGAGCCGGCGCAGGACGCCCAGCAGCTGCTGCGCCTCCGAGGGGCGCAGCCCCGCCGACGGCTCGTCCAGGACGTAGACGACGCCGAAGAGCCCCGAGCGCAGCTGCACCGCCAGGCGCAGGCGCTGCATCTCCCCCGGGGAGATGCTCAGGCTGCTGCGGTCCAGGCTCAGGTGGCCGAGACCCAGGTCGACGACCGAGCGCAGGGTCGAGCAGGCGTCCTCGAGCAGGAGGTGCTCGGCCTCCTCCCGGGGGCTCAGCTCGGCACCGCCATCGACCTGCCGCGCGAGCAGCGCGCGCCGGTGCTCGAGCAGGGGCAGCAGCTCGTCGAGCGGCCGGGCCTGGAGGCGATCGATCGGCTCCCCCGCCCACGTCACGGACAGAGCGGCCCGGGTCAGGCGGCGGCCGTCGCACTCGGGGCACGGCCGGGTCTCGACGAACCGCAGGGCGCGGGCGCGCATGCTCGCGCTGCCGGTCTCGGCGAGCGTGCGCAGCAGCAGGGCGCGGGCCGAGGAGAACGTCCCCCGGTACTCCCGCTGGACCTGATGCGCGCCGCGCTTGGGCTTGACCGTGACGACCGGGTGCTCGTCGGTGAACAGCACCCAGTCCCTGGTCCGCCGGGGCAGCTCGCGCCACGGGGCGTCGATGTCGATCCCCAGCTCGAGGCAGATGTCGCGCAGGTTCCTGCCGTTCCAGGCCCCTGGCCAGGAGGCGATGGCGCCCTCGGCGATGCTCAGGGAGTCGTCGGGGACCATGGAGGCCTCGGTGGGCACGTGCTGCACTCCGAGGCCGTGGCAGGCCGGGCACATGCCGACGGGGGTGTTGGGGGAGAAGGCGTCGGAGTCCAGCCGCCCGTGCTCATCGAGCTCGAGGCCCTCGGGGTGGTCCCCGGCCCGCGAGTACAGCAGGCGGACGGTGTTCGACAGCGCGGTGATGGTCGCCACCGACGACCGGGCCGTCCCGCCGCCGCGCTGCTGTCCCAGCGCGACCGTGGGCGGCAGCCCGCTCACGGAGCGGACCTGGGGATCGACCGCTCCGGCGATCAGCCGGCGGGCGAACGGGGCCACCGACTCCAGGTAGCGGCGCTGCGCCTCGCCGTGCAGCGTGCCGAAGGCCAGCGAGGACTTGCCGGAGCCGGAGACGCCGGTGAACGCCACGAGCCGCTCCCGGGGGATGTCCACGTCGACCCCGCGCAGGTTGTGCAGGTTCGCGCCGCGGATCCGGATCCGCTCGTGCGATCCCGGTCCGACGGGCGCCCGGTCGCTCACGCGCTCAGGCCGACGGCATAGAGCTCGCCCTGTCCGCTGACCGTGATCCGGGCGTCGTCGGCGCGCACCCAGGCGGAGCTGCCGGCGGTGATCCGGACGGGGTCGGTCCCGGGCACGGAGAGGGTGATCGTGCCCTCGACACACAGGACCGTGCAGACCCCGGGCTCCAGCGAGAGGTCGCGCGCCGGGGTCGCCTTCCCCGAGACCAGGCTCAGGCGGTCGTCCCACAGCGGGATCCGGCGCAGGCCGTCGGCGCCGGCCGAGGACTCCTGGGGCTCGCCCGGGTCCTGGTCGTCGGTGACGACGCGCAGCAGCTCCGGGACGTCCACGTGCTTGGGCGTCAGGCCCGCGCGCAGCACGTTGTCCGAGCACGCCATGATCTCCACGGCGGTGCCCTGGAGGTAGGCGTGCACCTGCCCGGCGGGGGTGAACATGGACTCCCCCGGCTCGAGGACGAAGTGGTTCATGCACGCCGCCACGAGCAGCCCCCGGTCCCCCGGGTGGGATTCCGAGACGTAGCCCAGCAGGGCCCCGAGCTCATCGCCCGGGGGGAGCCGACGCGCCGCGGACTCGAGCTCCGCGAGGGCCTCGGCCGCCCGGTCCTCGGACAGGCCCAGGACGGTGCGCAGGACCGGCTCGGGGGATTCCAGGGCATCGCGCAGCCACTGCTGATCGAGGCTCTCGGCCAGCAGCGCGAGCTCCGCCCGGTCGCGGATGCCGGTGAGGATCTGCAGCCGCGACAGCGCCACGACGGTCTCGGGCTTGTCGCTGCGGTCCTTGTAGCTGCGGTGCGGTGCGCCGAGCGGGATCCCCTGGGACTCCTCGCGCTCGAAGCCCTCCCGGGCCTGCTCGATCGAGGGGTGCACCTGGATGGACAGCGGGGCATCGATCGCCAGGATCTTCAGGAGGAAGGGCAGGGAGCCGTCCTCGGACACGGCCTGCGCCCCGCCGCGCACGAAGCGCTCCGGGTCCTCCCGGAGCAGCTCGTCGAGGGAGCGCGCCCCGTCCTCCAGGACCAGCTGCGACGATCCCCCGGAGTGCGACCCGATCCACAGCTCGGCCTCGGGCTGCTCCGACGGCGACGGGCGCCCCTGCAGGGAGGCCAGGACGGTGTGCGAGCCCCACGAGTAGTTCTGGATGGGGTCGATCATCTCGAAGATCTCCGGCATGGGCCCATGTAATCACAGGGGCCCGCCGCGCCGGGGGCCCCGCTGTCCCCTCTCGGGCCCCGGGGCGGCAGGATCCGGGCGGCACGGCCGATGGGCACCGGGGGCGGCGATCCCGCTCCACTAGAGTTCCGGGCATGACCATCGACCTCTCCCAGTCCTTCAAGGCCTACGACGTCCGCGGCATCGTGGGCGACACCATCACCGCCGAGACCGTCCGGGCCACCGGCGCGGCCTTCGTCGACGTCCTCGAGCTGGCCGGCTCGACCGTGCTGGTGGGCGGCGACATGCGCCCGTCGTCCCCCGAGTTCATCGACGCCTTCGCCGACGGCGCGACCGCCCGCGGCGCGGACGTCGTCAAGATCGGCCTGATCTCCACGGACGAGCTCTACTTCGCGTGCGGCGTGCTCGACGCGGCCGGCGTGACGTTCACCGCGAGCCACAACCCCGCCCAGTACAACGGCATGAAGATGGCGCTGCCGGGGGCCGTGCCCGTCTCCTCGGAGACCGGCCTGTACGAGATCCGCGACCGCGCTCAGACCTACCTGGCCGACGGCGTCCCCGCGGGCGAGCGCCGGGGAGGGGCGACCGAGCGCGACGTCCTGAAGGACTACGCCGAGTTCCTGCGGGGACTCGTGGACCTCGGCGGCATCCGCCCGCTCAAGGTCGTCGTGGACGCCGGCAACGGCATGGGCGGGCTGACGACCCCGGCCGTGCTCGGCGACACCGTGCTCGCCGGGCTGCCCCTGGAGATCGTCCCGCTGTACTTCGAGCTCGACGGCACCTTCCCGAACCACCCCGCGAACCCGCTCGAGCCCGCGAACCTCATGGACCTGCAGCAGGCCGTGCGCGAGCACGGCGCCGACATCGGCCTGGCCTTCGACGGCGACGCCGACCGCTGCTTCGTGATCGACGAGCGGGGCGAGGCGGTCACTCCCTCGGCGATCGCCGCGATCGTCGCCGAGCGGGAGATCGCCCGGGCCCGCGAGGCGGGGGAGCAGAGCCCGGTCGTGATCTACAACCTCATCACGTCCCGCGCCGTCCCCGAGCTGGTCGCCGCGCGCGGCGGGCGCCCCGTGCGCACCCGCGTGGGCCATTCCTTCATCAAGGCCGTGATGGCCCGGGAGTCGGCCGTCTTCGGCGGCGAGCACTCCGCGCACTACTACTTCCGCGACTTCTTCAACGCCGACACCGGCATGCTCGCGGCCATGCACGTGCTCGCCGCCCTCGGCGAGCAGGACCGCCCCCTGTCCGAGCTCATGGCCAGCTACGACCCGTACTCCGCCTCCGGGGAGATCAACTCCGAGATCGAGGACAAGGCGGCGGCCGTGGACCGCGTCCGGGAGGCCTTCGCCGGCGAGGACGTCGAGGTCGAGGACACGGATGGCACCACGTTCTCCGCCGCCGACGGCACCTGGTGGTTCAACCTGCGCCCGTCCAACACCGAGCCGTTCCTCCGCCTGAACGTCGAGGCCCACGACGAGGCGGTCATGCAGCAGCTGCGCGATCGCGTGCTGGGCGTCGTGCGCGCCTGATCCGCCCGATCGCGCCGCCCGGCGCATGACGACGGCCCCGCGGGCCCCCCCTCCCGGCGGCCCCGGGGCCCTCGTTCATCGTTCCCGTCCCCCCTGCCCGCCCCTTGCCGCCCCCCGGTCTTGGCCGGCGCCCCCGCGCCCGCCCCTTCCGGGCGGCCGCGGGGCCGTCGTTCATCGTCCCGGTCCGGCCTGCCGGCCCTCAGCGGGGCCCGAGCCCGGCGGGCCGGAGCCGGCTCAGCGGGCCTCCTCCAGGCGCGCCCGGAGCCCCTCGGACTGCTCGACGAGGACCTCCGGGACCCGGCCCAGGCGCTCGAACCAGGCGTCGATGCTGGGCAGCTCGTCCTCCCACTCGTGGACGTCGACCGACAGCGAGTGGTCGATGTCCTCCTCGCTGTACTCGAGGCCGTCGAGATCGAGGTCATCGCGGGTGGGCACGATGCCCACGGGGGTCTCCTGGCCCTCGGCGCGGCCGTCGATGCGCTCGCAGATCCACTTGACCACGCGCGAGTTCTCGCCGAAGCCGGGCCAGGCGAAGCCGCCGTCCGGGGTGCGGCGGAACCAGTTGACGTAGAACACGCGGGGCATGTTCTCCGAGCCGTGGCGCTCGCCCACGTTGAGCCAGTGCTGCAGGTACTCGTTGGCGTTGTAGCCGATGAACGGGAGCATGGCCATGGGATCGCGGCGCACCACGCCCACGGCGCCCTTGGCGGCCGCGGTGGTCTCCGAGGACAGCGTGGCCCCCTGGAACACGGCGTGCTCCCAGCCGAAGGACTCCGAGACCAGCGGCACGGTGGTCTTGCGGCGCCCGCCGAAGACGATCGCATCGAGGGGGACGCCCTCCGGGTCGTCGTACTCCGGGGCGAGCATGTCGACCTGCTTGATCGGCGTGCAGAAGCGGGAGTTCGGGTGCGCGGCGGGGCGCCCGGAGTCCGGGGTCCAGTCGTTGCCCTTCCAGTCGGTCAGGTGCTCGGGGACCTCGTCGGTCATGCCCTCCCACCACACGCCGCCGTCGTCGGTCAGGGCGACGTTGGTGAAGATCGTGTTGCCGGCCGCGACCGCCCGCATGGCATTGGGGTTGGTGGACCAGCCCGTGCCCGGGGCGACGCCGAAGAGCCCGGCCTCGGGGTTGATCACCCGCGCCTGATCGTCCTTGAACCGGATCCAGGCGATGTCGTCGCCGACCATCTCCGCCTTCCAGCCCGGGATGGAGGGCTCGAGCATGGCGAAGTTCGTCTTGCCGCAGGCCGAGGGGAACGCCGCGGAGATGTACTTGGTGTTCTGCTGCGGGTCCGTGATCTTGAGGATCAGCATGTGCTCGGCCAGCCAGCCGTGGTCGTGCGCGATGGCCGAGGCGATGCGCAGGGCGTAGCACTTCTTGCCCAGCAGCGCGTTGCCGCCGTAGCCGGAGCCGAAGGACCAGATCGCTCGGTCCTCGGGGAAGTGGACGATGTACTTGTCCGGGTTGCACGGCCAGGGCACGTCCTCCTGGCCCTCGGCCAGCGGGGCGCCCAGCGAGTGCAGGCACTCCACGAAGCCGGACTGGGTCTGCTCCATCCGGCGCAGGACGTCGGTGCCGATGGTCGCCATGATGCGCATGGAGCACACGACGTAGGGCGAGTCCGTGATCTCGACGCCGAACATCGGCTGCTCGGCGTCCAGGTGGCCCATCACGAAGGGGATGACATACAGCGTCCGGCCCTTCATGGCCCCGGAGAACCGCCCGCGCAGGACCTCCTTCATGTCATCCGGATCGCGCCAGTTGTTGGTCGGGCCGGCGCCCGACTCGGTCTCGGTGCAGATGAACGTCCGCTCCTCGACCCGGGCGACGTCGTCGGGATCCGAGAAGGCGGCGAAGGAGTTGGGGAACTTGGTCTCGTCCAGGCGGACGAGGGTCCCGCCCTCGACCATCTGGTCGGTGAGCTGCTTCCACTCCTGCTCGGAGCCGTCCGCCCAGTGGATGCGGTCCGGGGTGGTCAGCTCCGCGATCTCCCGGACCCAGGAGACGAGTCGCTCGTGGGTGGTGGGGGCGGAATCCAGGGCGGCCCGGGTCTCGGCCGTGAGCCCGGCGGTGTTCTCGGTCGGCTGCTGAGCCATGGACGTGTCTCCTCGTTGAGGCCGTGTGCTGTGCGCTCCGCCCCGGGGACCTCGTCGTCGAGGTGCGCGCCCGTCGTCGTCGGCGTGCGTGCGGGGGCGGCCGCTTCCTGTATGCCCCCAGTCTACGCAACGCGATGTGAGTCACGCAGTGCGACGGGTCACGCGGTGTCTTGCGGGCCGGACCGGCGCGGCGCGGCGACGGTCGGCGCCGCCTCGCCCGGCCCGCCGCCGGAGGCCCGGCCGCCTTGCACGGGCACCCGGCGGACCCTAGGGTGAACGGCTGGCAGCTTAGGCTTGCCTAAACAACTGCCGCGCCCGGCCCCCGACGGGAGCCGGGTCGGCTCCCGGCGACGGGCCCGCCCCGCCTCCGGCCGCGTCCAGCATCAGGAGCAGCACCGTGCCCGATCAGCATCCCCTCCGCCGCCCCGGCCTCGCCGGCCGGTCCTTCGACCGCCGCGCCGCGCTGAGCGGACTGGCCGCCGCGGGCGCCCTCGCCCTGGCCGGCTGCCGGACCGGCTCCGGGGACTCCGCGAGCCAGGATCCCTCGGCGCAGACCGGCGAGCGCGGCGAGTTCCCCCGCACCGTCGCCCACGCCTTCGGGGAGACGACGATCGAGCAGGCCCCGCAGCGCGTGGCCACCGTGTCCTGGGCCAATCAGGATGCGGCCCTCGCCCTGGGCGTCGTGCCCGTCGGCATGCCGACCGTCGACTTCGGCGGCAACGACAGCGGCTCGACCGACTGGTTCGACGAGAAGCTGGCCGAGCTCGGCGGCGAGGCCCCCGAGCAGTACTCGGAGACCGACGGCATCGACTTCGAGGCGATCGCGGCGCTGACCCCCGATGTGATCCTGGGCGTGTACTCCGGGCTGACGCAGGAGGACTACGACCGCCTCTCCGAGATCGCGCCGACCGTCGCCTATCCCGAGGGCACCATGGCGTTCGGCACGTCGTGGCAGGACACCACCCGCGGCGTCGGCGCGGCCCTGGGCCTGGACGACGCGGCCGAGGAGATCGTCGGCGAGCTCGAGGCGAGGCTGGCCGAGACCGTCGAGCAGAACCCCGTCCTGTCGGGGAAGACGTTCGTCTACGGCACCGTCGACCCGGAGGCCGAGGACGAGATCTCGATCTACACCTCGATCGACAACCGGCCCCGCTTCCTGTCCGCCCTGGAGATGGAGCAGGCTCCCGCCGTGGCCCGGGAGGAGGGCGAGGAGCCGGAGAGCTTCTTCATGACCTGGTCGCCCGAGCGCGCCGACGAGCTCGACTCCGACATCCTCATCTCCTGGGCGACGGACGAGTCGACCCGCGAGGCCATCGGCTCGGACGGCCTGCTGCGCAGGATCCCGGCCGTGGCCGCGGACCGCCTGCTGCTGCAGACCGACGGCCAGGAGACCCTCTCGGTCTCGGCGATCTCGCCGCTGAGCCTGCCGTGGGCCCTGGAGCGGGTCGTCCCGCAGATCGTCTCGACCCTCGAGGGCGGGCAGGGAGCAGAGTCATCGAGCGCATGAGCAGCGCCGGAACCGGCCATCGGGTCGCCGCGGCGACGCCCTGGACGGCCCTGGCCCTGTCCCTCGTCCTCGTGACGGGGGCGGCGGCGGCCTCGCTGTTCCTGGGCAGCCGCTCCGTGGACCCGGCCGTCGTCTCCGAGGTCCTCCTGCGCGTCCCCGGCATGCTGCTGGGCTCGGACCCCGGGGGCGCCGAGGACATCGAGACCGCCGTCGTGCTCAGCCGCGTCCCCCGCACGATCACCGCGATCCTGGTGGGTGCGGCCCTGGCCGTGGCCGGTGCCGGGCTGCAGGGCGTGAGCCGCAATCCCCTGGGCGATCCCGGGCTGCTCGGGCTCAGCTCGGGCGCCGCCGCCGGAGTGGTGATCGGGCTGGGCTGGCTCGGCGCGGCCACCAGCTGGGCGATGGGCCTGGCCGCCCTGGCCGGGACCCTGGTCGCGGCCGCGCTCGTGTTCGGGCTCAGCCAGCTCGGCGGCAGTCCCACCCCGGTGGGGCTGACGCTGTCGGGGGCCGCCGTCAACGCCGGATGCGTCGCCGTGACGTCGTCGATCGTCCTGACCCGCCCGGAGGTCCTCGACCGGTTCCGCTACTGGAACGTCGGCTCCGTCACGCGCGCCGACGCCTCCGATCTCGCGGCCGCGCTGCCCCTCGTCCCAGCGGGGCTGGCCCTCGTGGTCCTCGGCTGCTCGGGGCTCAACGCCCTGGCCCTGGGAGATGACCTCGCGCACGGGCTCGGCGTGGACCTGCGGGTCCAGCGGCTGATCGTCTTCGCGGGCGTCGTCCTGCTGGTCGGGGCGGCCACCGCCGCAGCGGGGCCCATCTCCTTCGTCGGGCTGCTGATCCCGCATGCGATCCGCCGCCTCGTCGGCGGCGACTACCGCTGGATCGTGGTCCTGTGCCTGCTGCTCGGGCCGGCGCTGCTGCTGCTGGCCGATGCCCTGGGCCGGGTCATCGCCCCGCCCCAGGAGGTCTACGTGGGCATCATGACCGTGGTGCTGGGCGTGCCCGTGCTGCTCGTGCTGCTGCGCCGCGGGAGGGAGGTCTCGCTGTGAGCGTCGACGTCGCCGCCGCGCGCCGGCGGGAGTCGCGGCGGGCCCTGCGCCTGGTGTCGCTGCTGTTCCTGGCCGTGCTCGTCATGCTGGCGGTCCGCGTCCTGCTGGGCGACTACACCGTCACCATCCCGGATCTCCTGCGCATCCTCGGCGGGCAGACGATCCCCGGGGCCTCCTTCATCGTCCTGCACGACAAGCTCCCCCGGGCTCTGCTCGGGGCGGGCGTGGGCATGTGCTTCGGCCTGTCCGGCGCTCTGTTCCGACGGGTGCTGCGCAACCCGCTGGCCAGCCCCGACATCCTGGGCATCTCCCACGGCGCCGCGGCCGGAGCCGTGCTGGGCATGGCCTTCCTGGGCATGCGCGGCGCCGGCATGGTGGTCACCGCGCTGATCGGGGCCTTCGCCGCGGCGGCCCTGATCACCGTGGCCTCGACCTCCCTGGGGCGCGGCGGCGGGGCCGCGGGCATCGTGGGCGAGCGCTTCCTCCTGGCGGGGATCGGCGTCGCGGCCCTCGGCGGCGCCGTCGTCTCGTTCGTGATGACCCGCCTGTCCGCGCAGAGCGCGCAGGACGCCGCCGTGTGGACCACGGGCTCGCTGAACCTCGCGACGTGGGACCGGGTCCTGCTGGTCGCGGTCGTGCTGGTCCTGGGCGTGCCGGCCGCCCTGGCCGCGCACCGGGCCCTGGAGCCCGCGGAGCTCGGCGCCGAGCTGGCCTCCGCCCTGGGGTCCCGCCCGGCCCTCACGAGCGCCGCCGCCCTGGGGCTGGGCGTCGTACTGGCGGCCGTGGCGACCGCCGCGAGCGGGCCTCTGGCCTTCGTCGCCCTGCTCTCGACGCCGATCGCGGCCGCCCTGCGCGGCGGCCGCGTGTCCCTCCCGGCCAGTGCGGCGGTGGGGGCGCTGATCGTCGTCGGCGCGGACATGATCGGGGCCGAGCTGCTGGGCGACGCCCGCCTGCCCGCCGGAGTCGTCACGGGCGCGGTCGGCGCGCCCGTCATGCTGTGGCTGCTGATCCGGCAGCGGAGAGGAGCCCGGTCGTGACCGATCCCGTCTTCGACCTGCAGGGTCTCGGCCTGTCCTACGGCCGGCATGCGGCCGTCCGCGACGTCGACCTGCGGATCCGCCCGCACGAGACCACCGTGCTGATCGGCGCCAACGGCTGCGGCAAGTCCACGCTGCTGCGGGGCCTGTCCCGTCAGATGGCGCCCAGCGCCGGGTCCATCGCCTTCCGCGGCGAGGTGCTCGCCCGCCTGCGCGCGAAGCCCTATGCCCGCGAGGTGGCCCTGCTGCCCCAGACGCCCGTGGTCCCCGAGGGGCTCACGGTGACCGAGCTCGTGGCTCGCGGCCGCCACCCGCACCGGCAGTGGTGGGGCTCCCCCGCCCCCGGCGACGACGAGGCCGTGGCCCGCGCCCTGCGGCTGCTGCGGCTCGAGGACGTCGCGCAGCGCCGCGTCGACGAGCTCTCCGGCGGCCAGCGCCAGCGCGCCTGGATCGCACTGGTCCTGGCCCAGGACACCCCCGTGATGCTGCTCGACGAGCCGACCGCGGCTCTCGATCTGGCGCACCAGGTCGATCTGCTCGATCTGCTCCACGGCCTGCGCCGCCCCGACGGCACCCGCACCACCGTGGTCGCGGTGCTGCACGAGCTCAATCTCGCGGCCCGCGTGGCCGATCGGGTGGTCGCGATGGCCGACGGCCGGGTCGTGGCGACCGGGACCCCGGAGGAGGTCCTCACCCCGGACCGGCTCCGGGAGATCTTCGATCTGCGGGCCGAGGTGATCGCCGACCCCGCGGAGGGGCATCCCGTGATCCTGCCCCGCGCCCGCGCCGACGGCCCGGCGGCCGCATCCCCCGCACCCCCCGACCCTCCCCAGGAGCGATCATGACCCGCCCATCCGCACGGGGCCCCCGGACCATCGCGGCGCTCGTGAGCGTGACGGCGATCGAGGACCTCTCCCCGACCTTCCGCCGCGTCCGCCTGGCCGGGCCCGACCTGCTGGAGGCCTCCCCCGGCCTGATCGGCGACGGGCCGGAGATCACCTGCTCCGACGCCTACCTCAAGCTCGTGATCCCGCCGCCCGGGGGCGAGCCGCAGCGCCCGGACCTCGAGGCCGGGCTGCCGGCCTGGTTCGCCCTGCCCGTCGAGCAGCGCGGCTGGCTGCGCACCTACACCGCGCGCAGCTGCCGCTGGATCGACCACGACGGGCGCAGGGTGCCCGAGATCGCGGTCGACGTCGCGCTGCACGCCGCCGACGAGGGCCCCGGCGGACGCTGGTTCGCCACGGCGGGGGTCGGCTCGAGCGCCTTCCTCCTCGTGCCGGGCGCCGACGAGCCGATCTGGGCCTCCTGGGCGCCGGGACAGGCCGAGCGGGTCGTCGCGGTCGGCGACGAGACGGCCGCGCCCGCGCTGCTGTCGATCGCCGAGCAGCTGCAGGCGCAGCGCCCCGGGCGGCCGGCCGACGTGATCATCGAGGTCCCCGACGACGCCGACGCGGAGGCCTATCCCCCGGCCCGCCTCCCCCGGGAGCGGCCCCGCCGCGATGCCGGGCTGCGGCTGCACGTGCTGGCCCGAGGCCGGGACGAGGACCGGGGGCGGCTCGCGGCGACCCGGCTGGCCGAGACCCTGGGCGTCCCGGCGGGCGCGGTCGACGAGGTCATGGCGGGCCGGCGGCCGTCGTCCCTCGCCGGCGTCGCGACCGGTCCGGACAGGCCCACCGGCGCAGCCGACCCCGCCGGCTCTGCCGATCCCGCCGCGGATGACACGGACACCGGCCTGCTGTGGACGCTCGCGGACTCCGCCGGCCGGGGAGGGACCTACGTGTTCCTGGCCGGCGAGGCCTCCTCCGTCAAGGCCTGGCGCCGACTCGCCGTGGAGGCCGCGGGCTGCCCCAAGGACGCGGTGACCTTCATGGGCTACTGGCGACGGGGCCGCGCGGAGAGCTGATCGCCGCTGATTTGCATGCCGGCTCCCCGGGGGCGTATATTCATACCTCGTTCGCGCGGCGAGTCCGAGCGGACGGCGGTCCGAAGAGACCGGGCGCCAGTGGCTCAACGGATAGAGCATCTGACTACGGATCAGAAGGTTGGGGGTTCGAATCCCTCCTGGCGCACCAGCAGCCCGGGCCGCGAGATCATCGATCTCGCGGCCCGGGCTCTTCGCTGTCCGCCCTGCCCCTGACCGCGCGGCCTGCCCCGCCGCCGGATCGGATGCGGGTGCGCCGAGCCGGTGCGGCGCGGCCTCAGTAGCGAGGCTGCTCCGGGGCGGGCATCCCGTCGAGCGCGGCGACGTCCTCGTCGTCGAGCTGCAGGTCCGCAGCGCGCGCGTTCTCCCTCAGGTGCTCGAGATCCGTGGTGCCCGGGATCGTGATGACGCTGCCGCCCCGGCGCTCGGGCAGCAGGGTCCACGCGATCGCGACGGCGGCCTCGGCCGCGCCGTGCTTGCGCGCGACCTGCTCCAGCACCGGCAGGATCCGCCGATCGTTGGCGGCCCGGGCCTCCGGGGTGAAGCGGGGATTGCCGCTGCGGAAGTCGCCGTCCGAGAAGCTGCGCCCCGCCAGGCGCCCGGAGAGGTAGCCGCGACCCACCGGGGAGAAAGGGACGAACGCGGCGTCGTGGTCGCGGCACCACGTGATCACGTCGCCGGTCTCGTCGCCGTCGGAGGTCGTCCCGGAGCCGTCGGGATCGCGGGTCCACAGCGAGTACTCGGACTGGACCGCGGCCACCGGATGGATCGCCCGGGCCCGCTCCAGCTGCTCGACCGAGACCTCCGACATCCCGATCGAGCGGGCCTTGCCGGCCTGCACGATCTCGGCCATCGCGCCCCACGTGTCCTCCAGGGGCACCTCCGGGTCCAGGCGGTGGATGTAGTAGAGGTCGACGGCATCGGTGCGCAGGCGGCGCAGGCTGTCGTCGATCGCCTCGCGGAGGTGCTCGGGTCGGCCGCAGCGGCCCGTGCGCGGCGGATCCAGCTGCTCGGCGACGAGCCCCGCCTTGGAGCACAGGAAGATCTCGTCGCGCCGGTCCCTCAGGGCCGCGCCGACGAGCTCCTCGTTGGCGCCTCCGCCGTAGAGCGTCGCGGTGTCGATGAAGTCCATCCCGGCATCCACCGAGGCGCGCAGCACGTCCCGCTTCGTCCGCTCGGTCAGGCCCTGCCGGTCGTAGACCCAGCTCATGCCCATGGCCCCGAAGCCCACGGCGCCCACCTGATCGCCGGTCGCGGGGAAGCTCACCTGTCGCAGGCTCGTCCTCTTCTCGTCCGTGGGCGGACCGCCGCCGGCCGCAGCACGACGACGGCGCTCGTCGTGGGACACGCTACGTCGTGCCCGTGGCGCTGCGGGACCCAGGAGGGGGCGCGGCGCCCGCATCGGACCGGCTCAACCGCCGGCCGCCGCAGGCCCGCCGGGTCCGAGCCCGGTTCTAGGATCGAGGCATGAGCGAGGCGGGCGAGATCTGGACCATCGGGCACTGGGTGTGCGAGCAGGGCGTGTTCCTGGAGGCCCTGGACAGCGTCGGCATCCGAGCCCTCGCGGACGTGCGCGCCCAGCCCGGCTCGCGACGCAGCCCGCAGTTCGACCGGGACGCGATGCCCGGGTGGCTGGGCGAGGCCGGGATCGAGTACCACCACCTCCATCAGCTGACGGGGCGGCGGCGCCGGCAGCACGACGTCCCGCCCGAGATCAACGCGGGCTGGCAGAACCGCAGCTTCAAGAACTACGCCGATCACACCCTGACGCCGGACTACGAGAAGGGCCTGAGCGAGCTCACCGAGCTGGCGACGCGGAAGCGCACCGTGGTGATGTGCGGGGAGCCCATGCCGTGGCGCTGCCACCGCACCCTGATCGCCAACACGCTCGCCGCACGCGGCTGGACCGTCTGGCATCTGTCCACCACGGCCGAGCCGCGTCTCCACGAGCTGGGCATGTGGGGTGCGGCCGCGGAGGTCTCCGACGACGGCGTGGTCACCTACCCGCCGGAGAGCGGCGCCGCCGAGGACTGAGCCGCAGACGGCCCGGCTGCCGGGATCCCTCAGCCGCGCGGGGCGCGGAAGCGCGTCAGCCGGGCGTCGGCGCCGTCGAGCTCGGCCCAGGCGCCGCCGAGGCGGAAGACCGCGATGCCCGCGGTGGGGAAGCCCGCCGAGAGGTCCATCACCGCATCCATGTCGGAGTCCGGGGCGCTCAGGCGCATGGCGAGCTCCTGGACCGCCGGCTGATGGCAGATCACCAGGAGGCTGCGCACCCGCTCGGGGGTCGCGCAGATCTCGGCGAGGACCTCGCGGTCGGAGGCCTCGTACAGCCGATCCGACAGGCTCGCCGTGGGGGCTCGGTCCCCGAGGGCGCTCGAGACCCACGTGCAGGTCTGCCGCGTGCGCAGCGCCGACGAGCACAGGACCATCTCCGGCAGGATCCCCGACTCGAGCAGCCACCGACCCGCCTCCGGGGCCTCGGCCGTGCCCTGCCGGCCGAGCGGGCGGTCGAAGTCCTGCACCCCCCACCCGGCATCCGCCTGGGCGTGACGCATGAGGATCAGGGTCCGCTCGTCCCGGCCGCCGGCTCTGTCGGTCGTCGTCATGGCGCCATGGTCTCACGCGGCGCCCGGCCGGGCGGATCGATCAGATGGAGTACTCGGGGGCGGCCCAGACGACGACCTCGGGGTGGTCGTAGAACCGGTAGCCCTGTCCCCGGACGGTGCGCACGGTGTTGGCCAGGCGGCCCAGCTTGGAGCGCAGGCGGCGGATGTGGACGTCGATCGTGCGCTCGTTGGGGGTCTCATCGGCATCCGACCACAGGCTCGAGATCAGCTCGCTGCGCCCGACGGTGCGGCTGCCGTTCTCCACGAGGTAGTTCAGCAGCTCGAACTCCTTGTAGGTCAGGTTCAGGACCGCGCCGTCCAGCATGACCTCCCGGCGGGAGAGGTCGATCAGCACGCCTGCGGCGGCCTGCGGGGAGCGCGGCTCGCGCAGGGCCATGGGGGCCGCGGCCTCCGTGCGGGCCTCGGCGGCCGTGGGATCGCCGAGCGCGTTGCGCACGACCTGGAGGTCGCTGCCGACCGCGCCGGCCTGGGCCAGGGCCACGGCGGCGTAGCTCTCGGACTCCGGGGCGATCCGCTCGACCGCCCGGCGCAGCTGCTGGACGACCTCGACCAGCGTGGTGCCGTTGGCCGCGGCCTTGGACTCGTCGAGCCCGACGTAGAGCACGAAGCCCCGCGCCTCGGTGCTCACGCCGCCCTGCTCCTGGGGGTTGAGCCGGCGATCCGCGCGGACCTGCTGGGGTGCGCCCTCGGCCTCGTGGCCCGCGGGCCGGCGGGCCCCGCGCCGCTGCAGGGGCATCCCCTCGGCGCCGGCCGCCATCTGGGTCGCCGCCGCGGCGCGCGCCCTCTGCGAGATGTGCACATACCCGGGTGCTCCGGCCATGACTGCTCCTCATGCTCTGAAACGGCCCTGCCAGGAGCCGCTGCCGGATCGGAGGTCGATCCCGCTGCCCGCGAGCCGCCGCATCCCCACGCCGAGAGGCTCTCTCCCCTTGCTCGGCTCTGCCGCCGGAGGCTCCGGCGAGTGAGGTCGCGCACGTCATGCGAGGACCCCATACTCAGCCAGTTCCAAGCTTGATGCAAGACACATACCGCCTTCTGTCTCAGGATGCGAGATGAATAACTTGTAAACTCACCTATATGCATCTGCAATCCCGCGGAGGCCGCGATCCTCATCCGGAGCGCGACGATGCGCCCCGACCTGCCGCGACTTCCGCATCCATTACCGAGTGGTAAAACGGTTCAGAACTGACTTTGAATGTCAAGCAGTCTTGTCGCGGCCCGGCAACCGTCTCACATCATGAGAAAACCCCTCGATGCCGAGCATCGAGGGGCCGGGACGCGTCGCCGCAGGTGCGGCCGCGTTCAGCGCGGCGGGCTCAGCCGACGACGCCGTACAGGCGATCGCCAGCGTCCCCCAGACCGGGGACGATGTACGAGTTCTCGTCGAGGCCCTCGTCGACCGCCGCGAGCACCACGTGCACCTCGTCGTCGCCCAGAGCCTCCTCCATGGCCCGGATGCCCTCCGGAGCCCCGAGCACGCACAGGCAGGTGATCTCCTGCGCCCCGCGGCGGCGGAGGAAGCGGATCGCCTCGATGAGGGTGCCGCCCGTGGCGAGCATGGGATCGAGGACGTAGACCTGGCGGCCCGTGAGATCGTCGGGCAGCCGCTCGGCGTAGGTGACGATGTCCAGCGTCTCCTCGTTGCGGGCCATGCCCAGGAAGCCGACCTCCGCCGTGGGGACCAGGCGGGTCATGCCCTCGAGCATGCCCAGGCCGGCGCGCAGGATGGGCACGACCAGGGGCTGCGGAGCGCTCAGCGCCGTGCCGGCCGCCGTCGCCACGGGGGTGCGGACCTCGGTGGGCTCCACGCGGACCCCGCGGGTGGCCTCATAGGCGATCAGCGTGACGAGCTCCTCCACGAGCTGGCGGAACACCGGCGACGAGGTGCTCCGGTCGCGCAGGACGGTGAGCTTGTGGGAGACCAGGGGGTGGTCGAGGACTGTGACGCGCATGGCGCAAAATTAGCATCGGCGGCCGACACAGAGGACGCCCCGGCAGGTGCGCGGCACCGGGAAGGACGGTGGATCGTGGCACTGCCCCCCATGGAGCTCGCACGCCGGCACGAGGCGTGGATGCGCCTGGCCCTCGAGACGGCCCGGGAGGCCCCCGCCACGGGCGACGTGCCGATCGGGGCCGTCGTCGTGGGCCCGGGCGGAGCCGTCGTCGGCCGCGGGCGCAACGAGCGGGAGGCGACCGGGGACCCCACCGCCCACGCCGAGGTCCTGGCGCTGCGCGAGGCCGCCGCGGCCCTGGGCCGCCGGCGCCTGGACGACTGCACCCTGGTGGTCACCCTCGAGCCGTGCGCGATGTGCGCCGGCGCCGCCGTGCTGGCCCGCATCCCCCGCATCGTGCTCGGCGCGTGGGATCCGAAGGCCGGGGCGTGCGGCTCGGTCATGGACGTGGTGCGCCACCCGCAGCTCAATCACTGGACCGAGGTGCACGGGCAGGTGCTCGCCGACGAGTGCTCGGCCCTGCTGACGGGATTCTTCCGCCCGCTGCGAGGGTGATCCGAGGCTGCCGGTCACCCCGATTTTGCGTCCCGGCCACCCGTCGCTATGCTTTTGTCCTTGGTGGCGTGTCCGAGCGGCCGAAGGTGCATCACTCGAAATGATGTTTGGTGTAAAAGCCAACGAGGGTTCAAATCCCTCCGCCACCGCGCAGAGCCGAAGGGCCCTGCTTCCCCGGGAGACCGGGGAAGCAGGGCCCTTCGGCCGTCTCCGGGCACGTGCGGCGGAGTCGTCGGGGGCCGCGCCTAGACTGGGCGGGCAGTCCCCGAGACCGACCCGCGGCCCGTCGTGCCGCCAGGAGAAGAGCCGTGAGCAGCATCACCGTGAACGTGACCGACCGCGAGGGCGTCCGCACCGAGGGCGTCGAGTGGAAGTCCCACGAGTCCCTGATGGAGGCGCTGACGCGCCACAAGTTCCCCATCCTCGCCACGTGCGGCGGCAACGCGTCGTGCTCGACGTGCCACAGCTACCTCGACGGGGCGTTCGCGGCCTCGCAGGAGAACTCCCCGATCGGCGACGAGGAGGAGGACCTGCTCGACATGCTCGACGACACCCGCCACGAGGACTCCCGCCTGACCTGCCAGGTCGAGTGGTCGGAGGACCTCCAGGGCGCCGAGATCACCATCGCCCCGGAGTGGTGACCCGCACCGGAGCATGACCGCCCGCGGGCCTGTGGCGCGATCGCACGGCGATCGCGCCACAGGCGCATCCGCCTTGCGGGCACCCCGGAGGGCAGCGCACGACGAGCGCGTCCTCGCCGCATCCCACGATGGAGCCGATCCCGTGACCACCGCCGCCGAGCACCGGACCAGCCGCGCAGAGGCCCTGCTGCGCGAAGACCTCACGACCCGGGCCGCCTACGTCTCCGACGCCTCGATCTACCGCCGGCTCCCGGCCGCGGTCGCCGAGCCCCGCACGGTCGACGAGATCCGCGACCTGCTCGCGCTGGCGCACGAGCGCGGCTGGTCCGTGGTCAGCCGCGGCGGCGGCACGTCGGTGGCCGGCAACGCCATCGGCGACGGGCTCGTGATCGACACGTCGCGGCACTTCGATCGAGTGCTGTCCATCGACCCGGAGGCCGGGACCGCGGACATCGAGCCCGGGGTGATCTGCGACGACCTGCGCGCGGCGGCCGCCGAGCACGGCCTCACCTACGGCCCCGACCCCTCCACTCACGCCCGCTGCACCGTGGGCGGCATGGTCGGCAACAACGCCTGCGGCTCCCACTCGGTGGCCTGGGGGACGGCGGCCGAGAACCTGGTGGCGGTGACGGTCATGCTCGCCGACGGGCGCGAGGTCGAGCTGCGCGCCGGCGGCACGTCCGAGCCGGCCCTGACCCGCGCGCTGAGCGCCATCCGCGACGAGCACCGGGCCCTCCTGCGCACCGAGCTCGGGCAGTTCCCGCGCCAGGTCTCCGGCTACGGGCTGCACTATCTCCTCGAGGAGAACGGCGTCGACGTCGCCAAGGCCTTCGCCGGGACGGAGGGCACGTGCGGGATCATCACGCGGCTGACCGTGAAGCTCGTGCGCAAGCCCGCGGCCACCGCCCTGGCGGTGCTCGGCTTCGAGGACGCGATCGCCGCCGCCCATGCCGCCCCGGCCCTGCGGGTCCGCGACGTGACGACCGTCGAGGGCATGGGCGGCGACCTGCTCGACGCGCTGCGCTCCCGTCCCGGCGAGGAGACCGCCGGCTCCGAGCTGCCGCCCGGCGGCGGCTGGCTGTACTGCGAGGTCGGCGGCGAGACCGTCGAGGCAGCGCAGGCCCGCGCCCAGGAGCTCGCCGGGATCGTGGCGGCCTCGGGGCGGGCGACGGTGCAGGACGGCATCGTCGTCGTGGACCCGGAGCTGACCCGGCGGCTGTGGCGGATCCGGGAGGCCTCGGCGGGCATCGTGACCCGCCTGCCCGACGGCGGCGAGGCCTGGCCGGGCTGGGAGGACTCCGCCGTGCCCGCCGAGCACCTCGGCGACTACCTGCGCGATCTCTACGCCCTGCTCGACGAGCTCGGGCTGCGCGGCATCCCGTTCGGGCACTTCGGCGAGGGCTGCGTGCACATCCGCATCTCGTTCGACTTCGCGACCGAGGAGGGGGTGGCCCGCTACCGCGAGTTCATCGAGCGCGCGTCGCGCCTCGTGCGGCGCTACGGCGGCTCGGTCTCCGGCGAGCACGGCGACGGACGCGCGCGCTCCGAGCTGCTCGGGATCATCTACTCCCCCGAGGCCCTGCGGGCGTTCGCGCAGTTCAAGCGCGCGTTCGACCCGGACGGCTTCTTCAACCCCGGCGTGCTCGTGGACCCCGAGCCGATCGACCGCGGCATCCGGCCCGGCCCCGGCGCCCGGACCTTCGACCTCCGACCCGTGCACGCCTTCAGCCGCGACGGCGGCTCGTTCGCCGGGGCGGTCAACCGCTGCGTCGGCGTGGGCGCCTGCCGCTCGGACGCCGGGGCCATGTGCCCGTCGTTCCAGGCCACCCGCGACGAGGTGCACTCGACCCGCGGGCGCATGCGCTCGCTGGCCGAGATGCTGCGCGGCGAGCACCTCCGGGACGGCTGGCAGGCGCAGGAGACCCTCGAGGCGCTCGACGGCTGCCTGTCCTGCAAAGCCTGCGTCGCGGAGTGCCCGGTCAACGTGGACGTGGCGACCTACAAGTCGGAGTTCCTGCACCACCACTACGGCGAGGGCCTGCGCAGCTTCGTGGGCCGGCGCCGCCGCCCCATGGCGCATCTGACCATGGGCTGGCTTCCCGTGCTCGCGCGGCTGATGAACATCGCCCCGGGGATGCCGAGCCTGGTCAATGCGGCCATGCGGGTGCGGCCGCTGCAGAAGGCGGTCATGCGCCTGGGCGGCGTCGAGACCCGGCGGGACATGATCCGCTTCGCCGACCGCCCGCTCACGCGCTGGTTCGCCCAGCGCCCCGGCGAGGACCCGGACGGGCGCCCGTCGGTGGTGCTGTGGCCGGACTCCTGGACGAACTTCATGGCCGACGGCCCCGGCAGAGCCGCCGTCGAGGTCCTGGAGGCCATGGGCTACCGGGTCCTGATGCCCGCCGGCGACGTCTGCTGCGGCCTGACCTGGCACTCGACCGGCCAGCTCGAGACCCTGAAGCGCGAGGTCACCCGCACGCTGGGGGTCATGGAGCCCCTGCTCGAGGCGGGGTATCCCGTGATCGGGCTCGAGCCGTCCTGCACCGTGATGCTCCAGGACGAGATCACCGAGCTGCTGCCGGACGACCCCCGGGCGCGCACGCTCGCGCAGCGCACCGTCACGCTCGGGCAGTTCGCGGCAGCCCACCTGGCGGAGGGCGGCCCGTGGCCGTTCGCGACGCCGAGCGACGACGAGGCACCGCGCGAAGCCGTCTGCCAGGTGCACTGCCATCAGAAGTCGATGATCGGCTACGACGCCGAGCTCGCCGTGCTGGAGCGCCTGGGCGTGGACGCGGAGGTCGTGGGCGGCGGCTGCTGCGGGCTGGCCGGCAACTACGGCTTCGAGCCCGGGCATCTGGAGGTCTCCCGGGCGCTGGGCGAGCGCGAGCTGTTCCCCCGGATCCGCGCGGCCGGCGACGACCCGCTCGTGGTGGCCGACGGCTTCTCCTGCCGCACCCAGATCCGCGAGGGCACCGACGCCGAGGGCAGGACCCTGGCGGAGATCATGCGCTCGGCGCTGCCCGAGGATCGCTGAGCACGACGCGGACGCGAGGTCTCGGTCCCATCACGTCCGCGCGCCCTGGCGGCCACCCGACGCTGTGCTGTCGGACCCCGTCCTACGATGATCCTGGAGGCCCGGACCACCGTCGGCTCGGACCCGCGACACCTCGCCAGGAGGCCCTCATGTCGTTGCGCACCCGCTCCCTCGCGCTGAGCGCGCTGTCCCTCACCGCCCTGCTCGCTCTGAGCGCCTGCGGCTCCGGGGACGGCCAGGACCCCGCGGACGACGCCGCAGCGAGCTCGGACTCCGCGTCGTCGGCGTCCGCCTCCCCGGAGTCCGCGTCCCAGGAGCCCACGGGCTCGGAGTCCGCCGGATCGTCGTCCTCCGAGCCCTCGGCCGACGACGCGGCGAGCACCGGCTCGGACGCCCCTGATGCCGAGGCCTCCGCGGCCGCAGGCGGCGATCCCTCCGGGCAGACCGGAGGCGACGGGCAGCCCGCCGCCGAGGCACCGGCCGCCGAGGCACCGGCCGCAGGGGCCCCGGAGGCCGCGGAGACCCGGCAGGACGCAGGATCCGGGGCAGCGGAGCCCGGTGCGGCCCCTGGGCCCGCCGCACCCCCCGCTCAGGCTCCCGCCGATGCCGCGCCGGCGGCGGCAGCTCCCGGCGCGTCCGATGCCGGGTCCGCGGACGCCGCGGCCCCGGGGCAGAGCTCGGCGCCGGCAGCCTCGGATCCGGCCGCGGGCCGGGCCGAGGCCCGGCCCGGCGCTCCGAGCGCCGTCCAGGAGATGGCGCCCCCCGCAGGAACCGCCGGCGCCGCCGCTCCCGCCGCCCCGGCGGCCGGCCCCGCTGTCTGCGATGCGGCCTCGCTGAGCGGCTCGCTGGTGCCCTCGAGCGCCGGGATGGGCTCGACGTACTACGACCTGGTCCTGACGAACACGGGCACCCGGCCGTGCGTGCTCGCCGGGTACCCGGGCGTCTCCTACCTCGACGCCTCGGGGCAGCCCATCGGGGTCCCCGCGGCGCACGCGCCGGGGGTCGGATCCCCCATGACCGTGGCGCCGGGGCAGTCGGCCTCCGCCGGCCTGCGGGAGACCGGCGCGACGGGCCACGGTCAGGTCTGCAACCCGCACGAGGCCGCCGCGCTGCTCGTCCACCCGCCCGAGAGCACCGAGGCGCTGACCATCGCCCACCCCGCCCAGGCCTGCGGCAACCCCAAGATCAGCCAGCTCGCCGTGAAGGGCTTCGGTGCCTGACCCGGTCGACGACTCGGTCCTCGACGCGTTCTCCCCGGCGGCCCGCACGTGGTTCACCGGGGCGTTCACGGCCCCCACGGCAGCGCAGGAGGGCGCGTGGCGGGCCATCGCCGGGGGCGAGCACGCCCTGGTCGTCGCGCCCACGGGCTCCGGGAAGACGCTGGCGGCCTTCCTGTGGGCCATCGACCGGCTGATGTCCCAGGGACCCGGCGCGGGATCCGACGGCCCGGCCCCCCCGGCATCGGCAGCGAGACCTGGGCAGGCATCGGCATCGTCGGATGACCGCCCCGGGCCCGACCTGCGGAAGAAGGCCGCGGCCTCGTCCCGGAGCGGCCGGACCCGTGTCCTCTACATCTCGCCGCTCAAGGCGCTGGGCGTGGACGTCGAGCGCAATCTGCGCTCCCCGCTGATCGGCATCGCCCAGACGGCGCGGCGCATGGGGCTCGAGCCCCCGGAGGTCTCCACCGGCGTGCGCTCCGGGGACACCCCCCAGGCGGTGCGCCGGGCCCTGCTCGCCTCACCCCCGGACATCCTGATCACCACGCCCGAGTCGCTGTACCTGATGCTGACCTCCAAGGCGCGGGAGAGCCTGCGCGGCGTGGAGACCGTCATCCTCGACGAGGTCCACGCGGTGGCCGGGACCAAGCGCGGAGCGCATCTGTCGGTGTCCCTGGAGCGCCTCGACGACCTGCTCGAGCGCCCCGCCCAGCGCATCGGGCTGTCCGCGACCGTCGAGCCGGTCGAGACCGTGACCCGGTTCCTCGGCGGGCGGGAGCCCGTGGCCGTCGTGCGCCCGGAGTCCGCCAAGCGCTGGGACCTGGAGGTCAGCGTGCCCCTCCCGGACATGACCGTGCTGGGCGGTCCGGCGGCCTCGAGCTCCCTGCTGGAATCGGACCGCGACCCGGAGGAGCCGGCGAACGCGGCCTCGATCTGGCCGCACGTCGAGGAGCGGGTGGTCGACCTGGTCGAGGCGCACCGCTCCACGATCGTCTTCGCCAACTCCCGCGGCCTCGCGGAGAAGCTCACCGCCCGGCTCAACGAGATCCACGCGTTCCGGCTCGAGCACGCCGCGGCCCCGGCTCCCGACGGCGCGGGCCCGGACGCCGCCGGCGGGGGGTCCCCGGCGGCGCCCGCTCAGCCCAGCGGCATCGACCGGCAGCACAACCGGTACGAGGGCGCCGCGCCCCTTCTGGCCCGGGCCCACCACGGCTCCGTCTCCAAGGACCAGCGCTCGCTGATCGAGGAGGACCTCAAGAGCGGGACGCTGCGCTGCGTCGTGGCCACGAGCTCGCTCGAGCTCGGGATCGACATGGGGCACGTCGACCTCGTGGTGCAGATCGAGTCGCCCCCGTCGGCGGCCTCGGGCCTGCAGCGCGTGGGCCGGGCGGGCCACCAGGTGGGCGAGGTCTCGATCGGGCGGATGTTCCCCAAGCACCGCGGCGACCTGCTGGATGCCGCGGTCACGGTCGAGCAGATGCTCGCCGGCCGGGTCGAGCCCCTGCACATCCCGTCGAACCCGCTGGACGTCCTGGCCCAGCAGACCGTGGCCGTGTGCGCGACGGAGACGGTGCCGGTCGAGGACTGGTGGGACACCGTGCGCCGCAGCGCGCCCTTCCTGGGCCTGCCGCGCAGCGCGTTCGAGTCCGTGCTGGATCTGGTCTCGGGGCGCTACCCGTCGGACGAGTTCGCGGAGCTGCGCCCCCGGGTGGTCTGGGACCGCGAGGAGGGGACCCTCGCCGGCCGTCCCGGTGCCCAGCGCCTGGCCGTGACCTCCGGGGGCACGATCCCGGACCGCGGCCTGTTCCCCGTCCACCTGGCCGGGCAGGCCGAGGACTCCTCCCCCAAGCGCGTGGGCGAGCTCGACGAGGAGATGGTCTACGAATCGCGCACCGGCGACGTCATCGCCCTGGGGGCCTCGTCGTGGCGCATCTCCGAGATCACGCACGACCGCGTGCTCGTCACCCCCGCCCCGGGCCAGGCCGGCAAGCTGCCGTTCTGGCACGGCGACGGCATCGGGCGCCCGGTCGAGCTCGGGCGGGCGCAGGGGAGGTTCCTGCGCGAGGCCTCCGGCGCCCCCGAGGCCGAGCTGCGCTCCCGGCTGGCCGCCGACGGCCTGGACGAGTGGGCGCAGGACAACCTGCACCGGTACCTCGTGGAGATGCGCGAGGCCGTCGGGCACGTCCCGTCGGACCGCACGCTGGTCGTCGAGCGCTTCCACGACGAGCTCGGCGACTGGCGCGTGGTCCTGCACTCCCCCTACGGGCTGCCGGTGCACGCCCCGTGGGCCCTGGCGGTCGGGGCGCGGATCGAGGAGCGCTGGGGCCTGGACGGCTCCGCCCAGGCCTCCGACGACGGGATCGTGCTGCGCATCCCCGCCTCCGACGACCAGCCCCCGGGGGCGGAGCTCTTCCTCTTCGATCCGGAGGAGCTCGAGCAGATCGTGACCGAGCGCGTGGGCTCCTCCGCGCTGTTCGCCTCCCGCTTCCGCGAGTGCGCGGCCCGCGCGCTGCTGCTGCCGCGCCGGGATCCGGGACGCCGCACGCCGCTGTGGCAGCAGCGTCAGCGCTCCGCGCAGCTGCTCGACGTGGCCCGCAAGCACCCGCAGTTCCCGATCGTGCTGGAGACCGTGCGCGAGTGCCTCCAGGACGTCTACGACCTCCCCGCGCTGCAGGAGCTGCACCGGCAGATCGAGCGCCGCAGCCTGCGGGTGGTCGAGGTCACCACCGAGACGCCGTCGCCCTTCGCCCGCACCCTGCTGTTCGGCTACCTGGGGCAGTTCATCTACGAGGGCGACTCCCCGCTGGCCGAGCGCAAGGCCGCGATCCTCTCGCTGGACACGACGCTGCTCTCCGAGCTGCTGGGCCGGGCGCAGCTGCGCGAGCTGCTCGACCCCGAGGTCATCGCCCGCACCGAGGCGCAGCTGCAGCACCTGGCTCCGAGCCGCCGCCTCAAGGGGCGCGAGGGCCTCGCGGACCTGCTGCGGCTGCTGGGGCCGCTGGGGGTCGACGAGGCCGCCGCCCGCCTGCGGCCGCAGGAGGCGACCGGGCCCGCCGGGGAGGATGCCGACGAACCCCGCGTGGATCCGGGGACCGCGGCGACCTGGGCGGAGGAGCTCGTCCGGGACCGCCGGGCCTTCTGGATCCGCCGCGACGGGGCCGATGTGCTTGCCGGGGTCGAGGACGCGGCCAGGCTGCGCGACGCCGTGGGCGCCCCGATCCCGCACGGGGTCCCGGTCGTCTTCCTGGACCCGGTCGAGCACCCCGTCGAGGACCTGGTCTCGCGCTTCGCCAGGACCCACGGGCCCTTCACCGTGCAGGAGGCCTCCCGCGCCACCGGCCTGGGCCCGGCGGTCGTGGCGGGCGCCCTCGAGCGCCTGGCGGCCGACCGGCGCGTGGTCGAGGGCGAGTTCCGCCCGGAGGCCGCCGACGGAGAGGCCCCGGCCGGGCCGCGCTCCGAGTGGTGCGACAAGGACGTCCTGCATCGCATCCGCCGCCGGTCCCTGGCCGCGCTGCGCCAGCAGGTCGAGCCGGTGGCCCCCGAGGTCTACGCCCGGTTCCTGCCGTCGTGGCAGTCGGCCGGACCGGGCAGCCGGCTGCGGGGCGCCGACGGGCTGCTCACCGTCGTGGATCAGCTCGCCGGGCTGGCCGTGCCCGCCTCGGCCCTCGAGCCGCTCGTGCTGCGCCAGCGGATCGAGGACTACCGCCCCGCGCTGCTCGACGAGCTGCTGGCCTCCGGGGAGGTCCTCTGGTCCGGGGCGGGCTCCCTGGCCGGCGACGACGGCTGGATCAGCCTCCACCTGGCCGAGTCCCAGGAGCTGTCCCTGCCCCCGCGCGCCGATCTGCGGGCCAGGGCCGCCGGCGTGGACGACGCCGTGCAGGCCGCCCTGCTCTCGGTCATGGGCGACGGCGGCGCGCGCTTCGGCCACCAGTTGCGCACTGCCGTGCTCGAGCAGAACAACCGTTCGGGCATCACCGGCCTCGACACGCCGACCCTCACGCGGGCCCTGTGGGAGCTCGTCTGGGCGGGGCTCATCACCAACGACACCTTCGCCCCCATCCGCTCCCTCGTCGCGGGCGGGGCTGCCGCGCATCGGCAGAAGCCCCGCACGCCCCGGGGCCGCTCGGCCGGGCGCCGAGGCGCAGCCCGTCTGCGGGCCCGCGACGCCGCCCTGTCCGCTCACTCCCGGGGCGCAGGCCGCACCGCGACCCCCGGGGTGGCGACCACCGGCGCGGACGATCCCGCCGCCCTGTCGGGGCGGTGGTCGCGGCTGGATCCCGAGCCGCTCGAGCCCGCGCTCCGGGCCACCGCCTCGGCCGAGCTGCTGCTGGACCGCTACGGGGTGGTGACCCGCGGCGCGGTCGAGGCCGAGGACGTCCCCGGCGGGTTCTCCGGCGTCTACAAGGTGCTGGCGGCCGTCGAGGACGCCGGTCATGCGCGGCGCGGCTACTTCATCGAGGGCCTGGGAGCCGCGCAGTTCGCGCAGTCGGGGACCGTGGATCGGCTGCGCAGCTTCGCCGACGACGAGCAGGCGCGCACCGCGCCGCGCGACCCCGCGGTCATGGCGCTGGCCGCCACGGATCCTGCCAACCCCTATGGCGCTGCCCTGCCCTGGCCCGACCTCGCGGCAGCCTCGGAGGCGGGGGCTCCCGCCGCCGAGCACCCCGGGCCGGCGGCGAGTCGGCATCGACCAGGCAGGCGAGCCGGCGCGATCGTCGGCCTCGTGGACGGGGCCCCGGTGCTGTACCTCGAGCGCGGCGGGCGCACCGCGCTCGTCTTCGACGACGACGCCGATCGCCTGCGGATGCTCGGCCCCGCGATCGCCGAGGTCGTGCGGGCCGGGGCGGCCGAGCGGCTCACGGTCGAGAAGGCCAACGGCCGTCCCGTCCTCGGCCACGGCGCGCTCGAGACCGCCGTGCGCGAGGCGCTGGTGGCCGCGGGATTCTCCACCACCCCCAAGGGCCTGAGGATACGCCGTGCCTGAGGGCGACTCCGTCTTCCGCGCGGCCGCGGCCCTGCATCGGGCCCTGGCCGGGCAGTCGCTGACCCGCACCGACCTCCGGGTCCCCGCCCTGGCCGCCGTCGATCTGTCGGGGCGCCGCGTCGAGGGGTCGGTCTCGCGCGGCAAGCACCTGCTGCTTCGGCTGGGCCCCGATCCGCGCACCGGCTCGGAGCCCGTGACGCTGCACTCGCACCTGGGGATGGAGGGGCGCTGGGAGCTGACGGAGCTCGGCGGCGGACCCGCCGGCGACGGGGCTCCGAGCGGAAGGGGCGCCAGGCGCTCCAGCCCGCCGCATGCCGTCCGCGCCGTGCTGGAGACGGCCGCGCATCGGGCCGTCGGGCACTCGGTCCAGCAGCTCGCGCTGGTGCCCACACCCCGCGAGGACCGGCTGGTGGGGCATCTGGGCCCCGATCTGCTCGACCCGCAGTGGTCCCCCGGGCATCTGGACGAGGCCCTGCGGCGGCTGCTCGAACGGCCCGGTCGCCCCGTCGCCGCGGCGCTCATGGATCAGACCTGCCTGGCCGGCATCGGCAGCATCTACCGCTGCGAGCTGCTGTTCCGGCACCGCCTGGCCCCGCAGACGCCCGTGGGCTCGGTGCCGGATCCGGCAGCCGTCGTCGAGGATGCCCGCGACCTGCTGGTGCGCAACCGCGATCGGGGCCCGCGCATCACCACGGGCGATCCGCGCCCCGGGCGCCGGCTGTGGGTCTACGGTCGCGAGCACCGGCCGTGCCGGCGCTGCGGAACGGCCATCGTGAGGCGGACCTGGGACGACGCCGTCGGCGAGCGCGATCCCCGCAGCGGGCTGCCCGCGCCCGCCCGGCAGCGGCCCCTCTTCCGGTGCCCGCGCTGCCAGCGCTGAGGACCCCGGCGGCGCTCGGGACCGGGCGGTCGGCGGATCGGGCGCGCGTCGGGACCCGCCGCGGCTCGTCGTCGCGCGTCAGCAGCCCAGCGCCGTGCGCAGCCGCGGCTGCGCGAGCTCCTCGACCAGCCACGGGCTGAGCAGCTGCGGCACCGCCTCGGCCGCCCGCACCAGGTCGGCAGGCCTCACCCATGCCAGGTCCATGACCTCGTCGGGCCGCGGCGCCGGACGCGAGACCGCGCGGGCCGTCCACACCGGGCAGAACTCGTTCTCCACGACGCCCGAGGCATCCGCGGCCCGGTAGGCGAAATCGGGGACGACCTCCTGCAGCTCGGCCAGCTCCAGGCCGAGCTCCTGATCGGCGCGGCGGCGGACGGCCCGGCTCATCTCCTCCCCCGGGCCCGGATGGCCGCAGAACGCATTCGTCCACACCCCGGGCCAGGTCCGCTTGCCGAGGGCCCGGCGGGTGAGCAGCGTCCGCCCGTCGTCGTCCAGGACCCAGCACGAGAAGGCCAGGTGCAGCGGAGTCCGCTCGTGGTGGACCGCGGACTTGAGCTCGCTCCCGATCGGTGTGCGGTCCTCGTCGAGCAGCACGACGTGCTCCGGGTGCGGGGAGGCGGTCATGGCGGTCCTTCCTCGGCGACGCCGCGGTCGAGGCGTCACCGGGTCCCGGCTGCGGCGCCAAGGTGACGGGGGCAGGCCCGACGGACGGCCCCGGCGGGCGCTCTCCGGATGATTCTGCCAGGATGCCCGCATGTCCCGCCGCCGCACCCGCTCCCGGCCCCTGCCCCTGTACGAGGGAGTGGATCCGGTCTCGGTCCGGCTCCCGGACGAGCCGTCGACCGGAGTCGGCGAGCATCTCCTGGCCCGCTTCCCCGCCTCCCGCGCCGATCTCGAGGGCCTCTTCGCCCGCGACGGCGTCGTCGACGACGACGGCGAGGTCGTGCGCGCAGCTGCCCCCTGCACGGGGCAGCGCGTCTGGTACCACCGCGAGCTGCCGGACGAGCCGCCGCTGCCGCAGGATCTGCCGGTGCTGCACGAGGACGAGTGGCTGCTGGCCGTCGACAAGCCGCACGGGCTGCCGAGCACTCCGCGCGGCGGGTTCATCGCCCAGACCGCCCTCGCCGTCCTGCGCCGGACCCGCGGGGAGGACGACCTCGCGGCGGCCCACCGCCTGGACCGCGACACCGCGGGCGTCCTGCTGCTGATCCGCGATCCGGCCATGCGCGCCGCCGTCCAGCGCCAGTTCGAGCACCGCACCGTGGAGAAGGCCTACGAGGCCGTCGCCCGCCTCGGACGGCGCCGCCTCGAGGACCTGCCCCGCGAGCGCTCGAGCCGTCTGGTCAAGACCCGCGGCATCCTGCAGTCCGCCGAGGTCGAGGGGCAGCCGAACGCGGTGACGGCGCTGGACCCGCTGGGCGCGTTCGAGGACGACGAGGGCCGCTGGGCGCACCTCGGGCTGCGTCCGAGGACCGGGCAGACCCATCAGCTGCGCGTGCACCTGGCCGCTCTCGGCGCCCCGATCCGCTGGGATCCGCTGTATCCCGAGGTCCTGCCGCGCGATCCCGGCGACGTGACGCGCCCGCTCCAGCTGCTGGCCCGCCGCCTGCGGCTCGAGCACCCCGTGACCGGCCGAGCGATCGAGATCGAGAGCCGGCGGCGCCTCGAGACCCTGCCTGGGCCCCGGTCCGAACCCGCGTCCGACCTCGGCGGATGAGCAGCGGCGGGCCGGAGCGCGCCGCTCGGAGGCCCCGGCCCGGGCGGAGCATCGCATCGCGCCGGCTCCTCCTCGCCCGGGCGAGCAGCACCGGCCGGAGTCGCCCGCCTCGCTCGCATCGTCCGGAGCGCTCGCTACGCTGAGGCCCATTCGCCCTGCCGCCCCCGCCCCGGCGGGCGCGGCGCCGCCCCGTCCAGGAGATCCATGATCCACGACCCCGCCGCCTCGATCCTGACCGACGCCGCCGGCGATCGGGCCGTCCGCGCGGCCCTGGCAGCCCGCTCGGTCCAGGAGCTCTTCGGCTCCCGCGCCCTCGGCATCCCCGGGACCTGGCTGGGGGCGGTGGCCTTCCCCGCCCCGCCCCGGACCTCGATGACCTGGCACTACTGGTGGCAGGCCCACCTGCTCGACGCCCTGGTGGATGCGGCCCTGCGCGAGGCCGCCTCGGGGGGCGATCCGGAGCTGAGCCGCCGGCGCGCCCACCAGCTCCTGCGCGGCATGGCCCTGCGCTCGGGCGGAGCGGTCGTGCTCAACGACTTCTACGACGACATGGCCTGGCTCATGCTCGCCCTGGGACGGCTGCGCGACCTGGACCGGGTCTGCGGCGCCGAGGGGCCCGATGTGCTGCGCGCGGGGCGGCTGCTGCTCGCCCAGCTGCGCTCGGCGCACACCGAGGACATGGGCGGCGGCATGTACTGGAACCGCGATCGCACCTACAAGAACACCGCCACGACCGGGCCCGGAGCCCTGATCGCCGCTCGCACCTCGTCCGACGACTCCTCGGCCCGGCTGCTCGGCTGGCTGCGCGAGCACCTGTGGGATGACCAGCGGGGAGTCCTCCTGGACGGAGTGAAGCTGCTGGCCGCCGGCTCCGGGAAGGAGACCGTCCAGCGCGACGACGCGGTCTACAGCTACAACTCCGGGCCCGTCCTGACCGCCTGCCTCGAGCTCGCCGCGGCGCTGCCGCGGGAGCGGGCCGAGCCGTGGCTCGAGTGGGCCGAGCAGATCATCGACGGAGCGGACGCGCAGTTCGGACGGGACTCCCGGGCCGAGTCCGGCGCGCAGCGCCGCACCCTGTGCACGCACGGCGGCGGCGATGCCGGGCTCTTCACCGGCATCCTGGCGCGGCACCTGGCCCAGGCCGCCGAGGACGACCAGCTCCCCGAGCGCGCCCGCGCCGCCGCTCGACGCCTCGTGCTCGACACCGCCGATGCCCTGTGGGACGGCCGTCGCGAGTTCGACCCCGGGCTGGATCCCCACGATCCGAACGCCCGCCCGGAGCCGCGGCGCGTCCGCGCGATCTTCTCCTCCGACCCGCTGCAGCCGGCCGATCGCACCCACCGCGTGGGTGCGCCCGTCGACCTGTCCACGCAGGTGCAGGCCTGGACCGTCCTGGAGGCCGCGGCCCGCCTGGAGCGCAGCATCCGCTGATCGCGGAACGCCGGGCGCGATCTATGCCGACCCCGAGGCCCTGAGGTAGACAGACCCCATGAGCTCCGTACGCACACCGGACCCGAACCCCGGCTGGCTCTCCGAGGACGACCTCCGAGAGGCCCGCAGCCGCCTGCCCATCGTCTACGTCCAGGCGGTGCCCGTGCAGCTCGATCCCCTGGGCTGCGTCACGGAGGTCGGCCTGCTCCTGCAGCCCAACGAGATCGGCGAGCTCGAGCGGGCCGTGGTCTCCGGGCGCGTGCTCTACCGGGAGACCATCCGCGCGGCCCTGCTGCGCCACCTCGAGAAGGACCTCGGCCCGATCGCCATGCCCATGGTGCCGGCCTCGACCGTCCCGTTCTCGGTCACCGAGTACTTCCCGGACCCGTCGGAGACCGGCTTCACCGACAACCGCCAGCACGCCGTGTCGCTGAACTACGTCGTGCCGGTGCGCGGCGAGTGCCAGCCGCGCGCCGATGCGCTGCAGCTGTCGTGGGTCACCCCCGAGGAGGCCCTCAGCGCCGACATCCAGGCGGAGTTCGCCGGCGGCCGCGGGCGGCTCATCGAGCAGGCGCTGGCCCACGTGGGCTGGGGGCGCTGAGCCCCGCCGCCCTGCGGCTCAGCCTGCGCGGCCGGCGTCGCCCTCCTCGCGCTGGAGGATCACCGGCATGGCCTGCGTATCGGCGCGGCGCTCCTCGTCGCTGCGCCAGAAGTAGATGACGAGCATGCCGCACAGGGCGCCGACCACGGTCTCCACCGCACGGGCCTCGAGCAGCGGCGCGGAGGGGACCGGGTGGGCGAGCTGGGTCATCAGCAGGGCCAGCGGCGTGATGAACAGCAGCGCGATCGAGTAGTTGCGCCCCACGAACAGCTCGGCCAGCAGCTGGAAGACGATCACCAGGAAGAGCATCTGCCAGGGGCCGAGCTCGAAGGCCAGCACGAACGCGGCCACGCCGACCCCGCCCAGGGTCCCGACCATGCGGTGGATGCCGCGCTGCAGGCGGGCCAGGTGGGTGGGGGCCGCGATCGGGGCGGCGGCGGCCACCTGCGCCCAGTACACGTGCGAGAGCCCCGCGGCCTCCGCGACGGCCAGGGCGACGACGGCGGCCAGCCCGGTGGCCGCCAGGAACCGCCCGCCGTGGGCGGCGAGCTGCCCGCGGGTGAGCCGCGCGGCCGGCGGCGCGGGGGCCGGAGACTTCTCCGGGTGCCCCTCGCCCACCAGGCTCCACGCCCAGGCCAGCAGCACGGAGAGCGCCGCTGATCCGGCGGCGATCCCGATGGCCGCCAGCGGATGCGCGACCGCGTCGGGACCCAGGGAGCCGATCGCGCCCGTGGCGAAGATGAAGAACACGGATCCCGCCGGCTTCAGGTTCCAGGCGGCCGCGAGCACTGCTCCGACCGCCGCGACCATCGCGGTGATCGCCAGGACCGCCGGCTCCGGGGCGTCGAGCGCCGAGAGCACCGCTCCGATCCCCACTGCGGCCGTCACGAGGGCGCCGGCCTGGACCTCGTGCGTCAGGCGCTCGCGCAGGGGCTCGTGCCGGGCGTAGATCGAGGTGAAGGCGCCGAAGGCCGCGTAGATCGTCAGATCGGGGCGGCCCAGGGCCATCAGCAGCACGAGCGGCAGACCCACGGCCAGGGCGATCCGCAGGGCCGGCACGTGGTCCCGCCGGGCAGGGCCCACCTCGAACAGTCCTCTGACGGTCGACGATGCGGGCACACGGCCTCCTTCTCGCGGGCGCGACGGGGCCCGGCGGTGCTGGTGGGGATCTGGCGACGGGGGCGGCGGCGCGGAGGGCGCGGGGCGGACCCGTCGCAGCGATGCTATCCCCGCAGGCGCCCGCAGCCCCGGGGTCGTCCGTGTGAGTGCGGGAACACCGCGGCTCGTCGGACACAATGGACGGATGGACTCCCCCGCAGACCGGCCCCCGGCGCCCGAGCAGCGCGCGCCCCATCCCCGCTCGGGCCGCGAGAGCTTCTCGTTCCGGGTGCGCACCCGGCTCTCGGAGACGGTCGAGCAGCCCCCGCAGACCGATCCGCACGGGGACCCCCGCCCGCCGTGGCTGGGACGCACCGGGGAGATCACCACGCCGCACGGGACCATCCGCACCCCCGCCTTCATCCCCGTGGCCACCGCGGCCACGGTCAAGGCCGTCCTGCCGGAGGCCATGGCGGAGCTCGGCGCCCAGGCGCTGCTGGCCAACGCGTATCACCTGTACCTGCGCCCGGGGCACGACCTGCTCGACGAAGCCGGGGGTCTCGGCCGCTTCATGAACTGGGACGGGCCCACCTTCACCGACTCGGGCGGATTCCAGGTCATGTCCCTGGGATCGGGGTTCAAGAAGGTGATCGACATGGACGGGCCCTCCCCCAAGGGGCCCGTGGGCGACGACGACGTGGCCGAGGGCAAGGAGCGCCTGGCCGACGTCGACGACGACGGCGTCACGTTCATCTCCCATCTCAACGGCGACCGACACCGGTTCACGCCCGAGGTCTCGATGCAGGTCCAGCACGGGATCGGCGCCGACATCATGTTCGCCTTCGACGAGCTGACCACCCTGCACAACTCCCGCGGCTACCAGGAGCGCGCCCTCGAGCGCACCCGCCGGTGGGCGCTGCGATGCCTCGAGGAGCACGACCGGCTGACCCGGGCCCGGGAGCATCGCCCGTACCAGGCGCTGTTCGGCGTGATCCAGGGCGCCCAGTACGAGGACCTGCGCCGGCAGGCCAGCCGCGACCTGGGCGCCATGGACTTCGACGGCTACGGCATCGGCGGCGCGCTCGAGAAGAAGAACCTCGGCACGATCGTCGGCTGGTGCTCGGAGGAGCTGCCCGAGGACCACCCCCGGCACCTGCTGGGGATCTCCGAGCCGGACGACATCTTCGTGGCCCTGGAGGCCGGTGCCGACACCTTCGACTGCGTCTCGCCCACCCGGGTGGCCCGCACCGGCGCCGTCTACCACCCCAAGGGGCGGTACAACATCACGGCGGCCCGCTTCAAGCGCGACTTCCGCCCGATCGACGAGGACTGCGACTGCTACACATGCGCGCACTACTCGCGGGCCTACGTGCATCATCTGGTCCGGGCCAAGGAGCGGATCGCCGCCACCCTGGCCTCGATCCACAACGAGCGGTTCACGGTGCGGCTCGTGGACCGGGCCCGCGAGGCCATGGAGGACGGGAGCTACCTCGAGTACCGCAATGCGACCCTGGCCGACTACTACAGCGGCGACCGGCCGTGAGCACGGCACCGCAGAGCACGGCGCCGGGGATCACCCCATCGCCGCAGCACATCGCACGGAGGACGAGAACATGACCGAGACGCCCGGCGACCGACCCCGCTCCGACCTGGACCGGGTCCCCGACGATCAGAGCTGGCGCCTGCAGCGGATCCTGCCGCACACGGCGCCGGCGATCTTCCGGGCCCTCATGGACCCGGACGTGCTGCAGCGCTGGTACGGGCCGCACGGCTGGACCGTGCACCCCGAGTCCATCGAGCTCGACGCCCGCCCGGGCGGCATCCGCCGCTTCGCCATGATCATGGACGACGACCCGGAGATGGGCGCCCCGTTCCACGGCCGGCACGCCGCGGTCGTCCCGGACGAGATGGTCGAGATCCACGAGGCCCTGCCCGGCCCCGACGGCGAGCCGACCGAGCATCTGATCCTGCTGCGCATCGAGCTCGTGCCCGTGGGCGGCGGGACCCGGATCGAGCTGCGGCAGGGGCCGCTGCCCGAGGACGTGCACCCGACCGCCAAGGGCGCCTGGGAGTCCTCGCTCGATCGCCTGCGCGCCCTGCTGGACCCCGAGGAGCCCCGATGAGCCCGCAGATCCGCCGCATCACCCGGCTGGCCTCGGTCCTGCGGGCCGAGAACCCGAGCCCCATGACGCTCGAGGGCACCAACTCCTGGCTGCTGCGCGCACCGGGGGCGGACGGCGTCGTCGTCGTGGATCCGGGGCCCGATCTGGACGAGCACGTGCGGGCCCTGGCAGCGGCGGGGCCCGTGGAGCTGGTGCTGATCACGCACCGCCACGGCGATCACACCGATGCGATCGACGCCCTGCACGCGCTGACCGGCGCCCCCGTGCGCGCGGCGCTGCCCGAGCACTGCCGGGACGCCCCGCCCCTGATCGACGGGCAGCGCATCACCGCAGCGGGAGTCGGGATCGAGGTCCTGGCCACCCCGGGGCACACGTCGGACTCGCTGAGCTTCCGCGTGCTCGACGACGAGACCCCGGCCCCGGAGGGCTCGGGCGGCAGCGGGCAGCCCGTCTCCCCGATCCTGACCGGCGACACCGTCCTGGGCCGCGGCACGACCATGCTCGACCACCCCGACGGGACCCTGAGCGACTACCTCGACTCGCTCGATCGGCTCGAGGCGGCGGCCGACGGCGCCCCCGGGCTGCCGGCCCACGGCGAGCCGCTGCCCGATCTGGCGGCAGTCTGCCGCGAGCTGCGCGCCCACCGGCACGAGCGGCTGGACGAGGTCCGCGCGGCCCTGGCCGAGCTCGGCGCGGATGCCGCCGATGCCTCGGCCGAGGAGCTGGCCCGGCGCATCTACCCGGAGGTGCCGGAGGAGGTCCGGCCCGCCGCGCAGCGCTCGATCGAAGCGCAGCTCGATCACCTGAGCCGGCCCTGAGCGCTCGAGGGACCGGGCCCCGCCCGCGGGATGCCCGGCAGGAGGGCCTCAGGCCTCGACGACCCCGTAGTCCTCGGCCTTCTTGACCCGGCGCACGACCGCGTAGGTGACCGGGAGCATGACGACCTCGATCAGGCACTTCCACAGGTAGCCGACCACCACGTAGTTCACGAACTGCCCGGGGGTCTCGATGCCGATCACGGGGGCCGCGATCGCGCAGAAGACGATCGTGTCCACGAGCTCGCCCACGAGCGTCGAGGCGAGCAGGCGCGCCCACAGGTGCCGCTCCCTGGTGCGGGCCTTGACCCTGACCAGCACGAACGCATTGAGCAGCTGTCCCACCAGGAAGCCCAGCAGGGAGGCGAGCACGATCTGTGGGACCGGCCCGAGCACCTGGGCGAACGCCTCCTGCCCCTCGTAGAACGGCGCCGCCGGCAGGGCGATCACGATCCAGAAGCACAGGCTCGCGAACGCGCCGGCCGCGAAGGCCATGAGCGTCGAGCGGCGAGCGGCGCGGAAGCCCCAGACCTCGGAGACGACGTCGCCCAGCACATAGGCCAGGGGGAAGAGGAAGAAGCCGCCGTCCGTGATGATCGGGCCGATCTGCACGCCCTTGGTCGCGCCGATGTTCGACAGCACGAGCACGACGGCCGTGGCGGCCACGAAGAGGTCGAACAGGCTGCGGGGGCGGCGGGCGTACTGCAGCGCGGTCTGCGGACGCGCCGCGCGCGCACCGGTCTCGCCGGAGGTGTCGCTGGACATGGGGCAGGGCTCCTGAAGAGGGGACGACGGCGGCGCCGGGCGGCCGGGGGCGCCCTGCGCGCGATGCGACGAGCGCGGGCCCGGTCCTCCGGGACCCGCGGGGCCGGGACGCGCTGCCTGCCACCCAGCGCGTCGGCCCTCTCGACCGCGCCAGGATACAGGCACCCCGGCTGCCGTCGGCGTCGGACGCGGCGCCCCTCCCGGGCTCGCCGCCGGGCGCTGTGCGACCTCCCGCGGCCCCGGTGTTGGAGCGACTCCGCTCGCAGGAGCAGAATCGAGCCATGACTACCGCACCCGCAGCCCAGACTCCCCCGTTCGCCCTCACGATCGCCGGCAACGAGGCCACCGGCGGCGCCGGAGCCCAGGCCGATCTCAAGACGTTCCAGGAGCTCGGCGTCTTCGGCTCGCTCGCGCTGACCTGCATCGTGGCCTTCGACCCCCGGAACGACTGGGGCCACCGCTTCACGCCCGTGGACCCGCAGGTGATCGCCGATCAGCTCGACGCGGCCTCGAGCGCCTACGACCTCAGCGCGATCAAGATCGGGATGCTCGGCACCCCGCAGACCATCGACGTCGTCGCCGACGCCCTCGAGGGCATCTCGAGCGAGCACGTCGTGCTGGACCCGGTCCTGATCTGCAAGGGCCAGGAGCCCGGCGCGGCCCTGGACACCGACAAGGCCCTGACCTCCCGGATCCTGCCGAAGGCCACGTTCGTGACGCCCAACCACTTCGAGTCGATGTCCCTGGCCGGCATGGACGACATCACGACCGTCGAGCAGCTCGAGGAGGCGGCCAAGCGCATCCACGAGCGCTCCGGCGCGGCCGTGCTGGCCAAGGGCGGCGTGCGCCTGGCCGGCCCGGACGCCGTGGACGTGTTCCACGACGGCACCACGACCGAGATCCTCTCCGCCCCGAAGGTCGGCGAGGTCGCCGTCGCGGGCGCCGGGTGCACCCTGGCCGCCGCGGTCACCGCCGAGCTCGCCAAGGGCCTCGCTCCGCTGGAGGCCGCCCGTGCGGCCAAGGAGTTCGTCTCCGCGGGCATCCGCCACCGCGTGGGCTCCCACGCCCCGTTCGACGCCCTGTGGCAGGGCGGGCTGGCGGCCGACCGCACCTGACGGACCGCAGCAGGCGGGAATACGCTCAGCACGCTTTTCGGTTATGCGCGGATGAAGCGGCGCGGGAGCAGACGATCCGCATCCCGCGCGCCGGACGAACCCGATGAGAGGAGCACGACATGGCAGTCTCCGACAAGAAGGTGGCCTTCCTGCTGACCCGCGGCGTGGAGCAGGTCGAGCTGACCAGCCCCCGCCAGGCGCTCGATGAGGCCGGCGCCACCACGACGCTCGTCTCGCCCTCCGACGGCACCCTGCAGGCCATGCAGAGCGACTGGGAGCACGGCGACGTCTTCGACGTCGACCTCCCGGTCGGCCAGGCCCGCGCCGAGGACTTCGACATGCTCGTGCTGCCCGGCGGCACGCTCAATGCCGATGCCCTGCGCCTGGACGAGGACTCGGTCGAGCTGGTCAAGGCGTTCTTCGCCGCGGACAAGCCTGTGGCCGCGATCTGCCACGCCCCGTGGATCCTGGCCCAGGCCGGGGTGGCCGAGGGACGTCGCCTGACGTCGTTCGCGGCCACCGCCGTGGACCTGAAGAACGCCGGCGCCGACTGGGTCGACGAGGAGGTCGTCGTGGACGGCAACCTCATCACCTCGCGCAGCCCCCAGGATCTCGAGGCCTTCAACCGGGAGATCGCCCGCCGGCTGAGCTGACCGGAAGCGTCACCCGACGCGCCGCGCCCCGCCCGCTCCCCGAGCAGGCGGGGCGCGGCGCATTCAGCTCATGCCCAGGAAGCTCTGGGTGAGTGCCGCCTCATCCAGCGGCTCTTGTCGACATCCACGAGTAAGGTGTCATCATGCCCAAGATCCAAGCGGCCACGAACGCCGAGCAGCGCGAGCACACCAAGCGCGCCATCCTCGACTCCTTCGGCCGGCTCCTGTACCAGCAGGGCCTCACCGGACTCACCATGACCCATGTCGCCCGCAATGCCGGGATCGGCCGCACGGCCGTCTACAACTACTTCGCCGACATGGGCGAGCTGCTCATCGCCTTCACCATGGCCGAGACCGACCGCTTCATGACCGAGCTCAAGGCCGAGCTCGCGCACGTCGACAACCCCGTGGACAAGCTCGGGCTCTACGTCCGCGCCCAGCTCGACGACCTCTCCCGCCGCCACATCCCGCCGGGCCCCGCCATGCGCACCGTGCTGTCGCCCGAGGACTTCGAGAAGCTGGGCGCGCACGTGGGATCGCTGCGCCTGCTGCTCATCGAGATCCTGCGCGAGGCCGTGGCCGACGGCTGGCTGCCCGACGGCGACCTCGAGGAGATGGGGCGGCTGGTGCACGGCTCCCTGGCATCGACCGCCGATCGGGAGGCCCAGTCCGACGAGGACCGCGCGGCCCATGAGCGCCATGTCCGGGCCACCGTGACCTTCGTGCTGCGCGGGCTCGGCGCGCGCTTCGACGAGGACGGCGCCCCGGTGCGCCTCGCCGAGCCGGCCCCCGCGCTGAGCCTGGCCGGCTGACCCGCCCCGTCGACGACGAGGCGGTTGCGCTGCGGCTCCGTCAGAGGCCGCTCAGCCGGTCATCAGGCCCGTGCGGGCGGGCAGGCGGTGCCCGTTGACGGTCACGTCGCGATCCAGGAAGTTGATCCAGACCCAGCGCCCGTCGCTGAGCTTGCGCGCGTGGACCTGGCGGTCATGGAAGAACTGCGGCTCGCCCACCGCGTGCAGGCTCTTCCAGTTCACCGCATAGCGCAGGTCGGCCGTCTCGGGACGGTCCTCGTCGAGCGAGTATCGGAGGACCGTCTCCCGGAGCTGCTTGCCGGAGTCCCGCGTCTCGCGGCAGGTCGGCTCGGCCTCGGCGACGGCCGTCTGCATGTGGCTGCCGGCCTCGCGGGACATCAGCGTGGTCGCCAGGACCATCGACATGTCGTGCGCGCGACGATCATCGACGCGGGCCTGGAGGTCCGCGGCACCCCAGGTCCCGTCCAGGAGGCAGCTGCCGCCGACGGGGCCGCTGCGCGCGGGCGTGGTCGTCGCATTGACCGCGAAGTTGTGCATGACCACCGAGGTTCCGGCGGCGGCCACGTCATTCATGAGCGCGCCGTTCTGCTGGGTCACGTACCAGGGCCCCATGGGGCTGCCGTCCGAGCCCCCGATGGTCGATTCCCGGAAGATCCAGTCGAGATCCCTGGAGGCGCCGAGCTCCTTGGCCAGGGCCTGCTGATTCGGATAGTCCGAATAGACCCCGAGATTCCCGGCCACTCGCGCACCGCCGTCGCGGCGGGCGATCTCGTCGTCGATGGCCCCCACCGTGCGCAGCATCGCGCGACCGTAGCCGTCGTCCGATCCCCACGGCCCCCAGGCTCCCACGTCGCGCATGTTCTGCCCGTGCGCAGGGGGCATCGCCATGTCGTCGAGGAAGACCCCGTCGAACTGCGTGGGTGCGGCCCCCGTCACGCCGCGCACCGAATCGGTCGTGACGATGTCGGCCGCGCGGTCCGCGCACGAGGTGTTGTAGCCGCTGGACAGGTCCGCGACGCGCATGAACGAGAACCTCGGGTAGACCGCCCGTCCCTGGGAGTCCGTCGCCACCCGCGGATTCCCCGGCTTCACCGTGTGGTCCGCCCCGTCGCGGTTGAGCGAGGTGCAGGTCGAGTGGAAGGGATCCCGGGTCCAGGACGAGGACTCGGAGATGCCGCCGATGTCCAGGTACGCGTAGAACTTCACACCGGGGTTGGCGGCCCGCATGTCGGCGAGATTGCAGGAGCCGGCGGGCAGGTTGCCGGACGCGGTGATGGGGTCGACGACCACGGTGTCGACCGCACCGACCAGGGCACCGCCCCGGCACATGATCTGGGACTGCTGGTTGCCGTGCAGATAGGCCACCTTGCCGGGGCCGGAGGCGTCGCGCGTGGCGACGGTCTGGGCGGCGGCCCCCGGGGCGGCGAGCCCCGCCCCGGTGAGAGCGATGGCCGCGGCGGCGGCCCCGGCGGCGAGCCGACGGACCGCAGACAGGACGCGGCGGCTCGGGACACCCGCACGATGGCGCGGGCGATGTCGGATGTGCGGCACGAGGGGCACCCCTTTCGCGTCCGGGCAGGGACGCAGAGCAGCGGCTGGGAATCGGCTGAACAATGCCGCGACAGAACCTACAAGACGCTGACCTGGGGCGATATGCCCCTGCGGGGAGCGGGAGAGCATGTGGGCCCAAGAGCGCTCCCTCCATGCCGAGTCATCCGCCAGCACGCGGGCGCCCCGGTCCGCCGCTGCGGTCCGGGGCGCCCGGTCGGTCCCGGCTCACTCGATCTGCACAGCCCCCGGCCACATCTCGTCGACGGAGTACCGATCGCCGATGGAGAAGTCGTACTGCACGAGCTGCAGGTCCTCGAGCAGCCCGCGGGTCGCATCATCCAGGTGGTCCCGGTCGAGGGGCCGCCCCTGCGGGTCCAGGAGCAGCTCCTGCTGGATCACCGGGGCGGTGCGGCTGACCTCGTCGAGCAGGGCGATGTACGGCGGGACCGGGGCGTCGGCGACCTCGTAGATCTTGGGCAGGAACATGGCGGGGGTGGCCGCTCCGCCCTCGACCGCCTCGTTCGTCTCGCTGCTCCACACGAAGTACGGGGTCTGCAGGCTCGTGAGGGGATCGCTCTGCGCGCGGGTCGCGTCCGAGTAGACGCCGGGCAGGTGGTCTCCGTAGAAGACGACGACCGTCTCCTCGTCGCGCTCGCGCAGGTCCTGGAGGAAGTCCTGCAGCGCGGCGTCCGTGTGGCTCAGCCCCCGGGCGTAATCGCCCAGCTGGCCGTCGTCGGAGCCGTCGGCCACCTCGACGTCGATCGGGTCGTCGTAGTAGCCCAGGTACGGGCCGTGGTTCTGCATCGTGACGAGGTTCGTGAACAGCGGCTGATCCGCGGCATCCATCTGGTGCAGCACCTCGTCGAAGGCGGAGGCGTCGCTGATGTACGGGCTGCCCTCGATGTGCGCGTCCTCCTGGATGCTCTCCTCGTCGATCACGGTGTCGAAGCCCAGGTTCTCGTAGACCTGCGGGCGCTTGTACATGTGCAGGTTGTACGGGTGGATCGCCACGGAGGCGTGGCCCATCTCCTCGAAGGCCCCGACGGCCGAGGGGTAGCCGTGGGCGTCGGCGACGAAGTTCTGGTACGGGGTGCTGGCCTGCGGCTCGAAGAGCCCCACGGGCTGCCCCGTGAGGGACTCGAACTCCATGGTGGAGGTGCCGCCGCCGTAGGAGTTCGAGTACATGGTCCCCGACAGCGTCTCCGCCATGGTCTGCCGGGTGGCCGGGATGGGGTCCTCCGCCAGGGCGACGCCGTCCATCTGCGTCGGATCGGAGAAGGACTCCGAGAGCAGGACCACCACGTTCGTGTCGTCGAGGGATCCGTCGCGCCCGGCGCTGATCTGCTGCGCGCGGTCCTCGTAGCGCTGCGTCACCTCGTCCATGGCGGCCTCGTCGTAGCCCGCCGGCTGCGCCATGGGCTCGGTGGGCATGTTGTAGAGGAACCCGCCCATGAACCCGTGGACGCGGTAGTTGTAGAGCTGGCTGGAGTTCGCCCAGTCGGAGCTGCGGGCGTCGTAGAGGGATCGCCAGAGGTTGGAGGTCGCGTTGAAGCTCGTGGCGTGCACGAGCAGCGCCCCCGTGACGACGACGCCGACCACCCGCAGCCCGAGGAACCGCCCGTTGAGCCCGCCCTCGGGGCGGTGCAGCCGGGGGCGGGGGAAGCGACGGGCGGCCAGCCGGCCGATGGCCAGGATCGCGACGACGATCACGAGCAGCGCGACGACGAGCCCCGCGATCGTGCTCGCGCTGACCATCGAGAGCAGGAACCCGGCCTGGCCCAGGAAGTCGAGGTCGCTCGGGAACACGGGCTCCTGCCGCATGCCGAGCTTCTCCCGGCTGGCCACCGCCAGGATCGCCATCGCCACCGCGACCAGTCCCACCGAGGCCCAGAACCTCCCCAGGACCAGCCAGACGAACGACATCACGACGAAGATCAGCAGCACGTCGATCGGGGAGGTCTGCTGGAGGAGGGCGCCGAAGGTGTCCTCGTCCCCTCGGATGGATGCCTGGAGCAGGAACGCGCACAGCGCGGAGGCGACGACCATGACGAGGAGGCAGCCCGCGACAGCCGTCCAGCGCACGCGCGGGGCCGCGGCGTCACCGGGCGGAGTCTTGCTGTTCATGCAGAACAGGGTATACAGAAAGACTCCGTTAACCTTCACCGGCCGAGACGCATCCGCCGACGGATACGACGAAGGCCCCCGACCATCTGGTCGGGGGCCTTCGGTGCGGCGGAGGATGGGGGATTTGAACCCCCGAGGGCGTTAACCCAACACGCGTTCCAGGCGTGCGCCATAGGCCGCTAGGCGAATCCTCCTCGGGCACGTGCTCGCACCGCAGGGCGCGAACGTGCAGGGACCATCGTAGACCATGCGGCAAGGGTGCGGAAATCGGGGGCCGGCAGGCGCCGGTTTCACGGGCCCGGGCCGGTCCGATACACTCGATCCCAGCCCCTCGTGCGGCGTCATCTTGAGGAACTCCCCCAGGGCCGGAAGGCAGCAAGGGTACTTGAGCTCTGGCGGGTGCACGGGGGGTCTTCTCATGCCCTCCCGCCCGTCGATCCACCGCCCGGAGACCGGCCGTGGGCCGTCTCCCTCCCTCGCTAAGGTGTCCGTGTGACGACCGCCCTGTACCGCCGCTACCGCCCCGAGACGTTCCAGGACGTCATCGGCCAGTCCCATGTGACCGAGCCGCTGATGACCGCGCTGCGCAAGAACAAGGTCAGCCACGCCTACCTGTTCTCCGGTCCGCGCGGATGCGGGAAGACCACCTCGGCGCGCATCCTGGCTCGCTGCCTCAACTGCGCCCAGGGCCCCACCCCCACGCCGTGCGGGCAGTGCGAGTCCTGCCGGGACCTGGCCCGCGAGGGCGCCGGCTCGCTCGACGTCATCGAGATGGACGCCGCCTCCCACGGCGGCGTGGACGACGCCCGCCAGCTGCGCGAGCGCGCGACCTTCGCCCCGGTCCGCGACCGGTACAAGATCTTCATCATCGACGAGGCCCACATGGTGACGCGCGACGGCTTCAACGCGCTGCTGAAGATCGTCGAGGAGCCCCCGGAGCACATCAAGTTCATCTTCGCCACGACCGAGCCGAACAAGGTCCTGCCGACCATCCGCTCGCGCACGCATCACTACCCGTTCCGCCTGGTCCCGCCCGAGCCGCTCATGGACTACCTGGGCGCGCTGTGCGAGCAGGAGGGCGTGCAGGTGGAGCCCGGCGTGCAGGCCATGGTGGTCCGCGCCGGCGGCGGCTCGGTCCGCGACTCCCTCTCGGTGCTCGACCAGCTGATGGCGGGCTCGGACGACGATGCGATCAGCTACGACCTGGCCAGCTCGCTGCTCGGCTACACGCACGGCGCGCTGCTCGACGACGTCGTCGACGCCTTCGCCTCCGGCGATGCCGCCACGGTCTTCCGCGCCGTCGACCGCGTCATCCAGACCGGCCAGGACCCGCGCAGGTTCGTGGAGGACCTGCTCGAGCGCTTCCGCGATCTCGTGATCGTCGACGCCGTCCCGGACAGCGCGGGCAACATCCTCCACGGCACGCCGGAGGACCAGATCGCACGGCTGCGCAATCAATCGCAGCTGATGGGCGCCGCCGAGCTCTCGCGCGCCGCCGACATCACCAACGAGGCGCTGACCGAGATGGTCGGGGCGACCTCGCCGCAGCTGCACTTGGAGCTGCTGTGCGCCCGGCTCCTGCTGCCGTCGGCCGAGAACACGGTGCGGGGCGTGGGCGTGCGGGTGGATCGGCTGGAGCGCCGCCTCAGCATCGGGCGCACGGGAGCCCCCACCGGGCCGCTGCTGGACCTCCCCGCCGAGCAGCCGGCGCAGCCCGTCGGCCGCGAAGCCGACGAAGCGCAGCCACGGGGCCAGGCCGCACCGCAGGACGATGCGCAGGACCGCGCCGCCGGGCATCGCTCCGCCGAGCAGGCAGCGGGCGAGCAGCCCGTGCAGGGGCGCGCCTCGGGTGAGCAGGAATCCTCGCAGGCCACCGCAGCCCCGGACCGCGATCACCAGCCGGCGCACGAGCAGGCCGCGCACGGGCCTGCCGCGCCGGAGCAGACGGAGTCGGGGGCGGAAGGACAGGACGGCGGAGCGCAGGAGACCGGCCCGGGCGTCCAGGCCGCGGCGCAGGACGAGGATCCGCTGGCCGCCGTCGAGGGCGGCTTCGGGAAGTTCCGCGGGCGCGGCCCCCAGCAGCCCGCACCCGGACCCGTCGACTCCGGGCCCGGCCCCTCGCGGCCCGGGCAGCCGCCGGCCGGCGGGCCGGCGCGTCCGCAGGGCCCGTCGGACGCGGCCGGGGCCGCCCGTCCGGGCGTCCGCACGCCCGATCAGACCCCGGAGCGCCCTCCGCACGCCGACGAATCGGCGGCGCAGGGGCCGGCCAGCGGCGGCGAGATCGACATGATCCGCAGCTCCTGGACCGAGGTGATCTCCGCCCTGGCCGACATCCACCGCGTCTCGTGGATGACCGTCATGCGCGGAACGCCGGTCGCCTTCGACGGCTCCGTGCTGCAGCTGATGTTCGAGGGCGAGGGCGACCGCAAGAACTTCCCCCGCTTCGAGGGCAATCTCGTCCAGGCGATCCAGCAGGTCATCGGAGTCTCGTGCCGGGTGGAGGCCGTGGGCCCCGGGGGAGGCTCCCGGGGCGGGCCCGGCGGCGGCTCCCGCGGGGGCGGTCCGCGCGACGGCCGGGGCGGCCGGGGCGCGGGCCCCGGCGGTCCGGGCGGCCCCGGCTCGTCCGGGCGCTCGAACACCCCCGGGGCCGACCGCGGCAGCCTGGGCGCCGGCGAGCCCGGCAGCGCGCCGGCCGGCCGCGGCCAGGACCGGGCCCCTCGAGCAGCGGCTCCCGAACGGGGCGATCCGCCGAGCGGCGGCAGGCCCGGCGGGCACCCGCACGACGACGGCCGCTCCACGGACGCGCCGCCGGAGCGCGGCCGGAGCGGGGACCAGCGGGACGGGGGCCGGGAGACCGGCCCTCGGGCGTTCCCGGGCCCCGATGACCGAGCGCAGCCCGGTCGTCGCGCGCTCGCCCCGCGCAGGCCCGCCCGCGACGAGGCCGCGCCGGAGGACTCCGAGGAGGTGACCACCTGGGAGGTCGCCGCGATCCCCGACTCGGACCCGATGGCCTCCGCCCCCTCGGGGCCCGATTCCGAGAGCACCGCGGAATCCGCGTCCGCGGCGGCTGCGGGCCATGCCGATGAGGCCGCCCCGTCGCATCCGGCGCCAGGCGCAGCGGAGACGACGGAGTCGGCGGACTCGCTCGGAGCGCCGCCCGCCGAGCACAGCACCGAGCCCGGGGCCTCTGCCCCGGCGGAGCGGAACGCGTCCGGTCGGTCCCAGCAGCGACCTCGGGATCAGGACTCCAGCACTGACGACAGCGGCGCTGCGCGCGGCCCCCGGGAGGACGGCCCGCGCCCCGCATCGCGGGGCAGCGGCGAGGACCCCTCGCCGGATCCGGTGATCCCCGCCAGCCCGTACGACGACATCCCCTGGTCGGACGAGCCGCCGCCCGAGGACGAGCCCCCGTTCGAGGACCCCGGCTACGGCGGCGGCCCGCCCCGATCTGACGTCCCCCGCCCGGCCGGCGGACCGTCCCCGAGCACGGCTCGCGGCACAGGCCCCGCCCCTGGCACCGGGGCCCCGAACCTCGCCGGGGAGGGCGTCGGCGCACCGGCCTCCGGGGCGGACCGGGCCTCCACCGCCTCCGTCAGCCCCTCCGGTCCCCCGGCGCCCTCCGATCCCGACGAGGCCCCGCCGGAGCAGTGGCGTCCCTCGGCACCGGCCGGCCGCGGCGCGCCTCCGGGCGGCGCCGCCGGCGCACCGGCGCCGCAGCAGGCGCCCGCCGAGACCAGCACCGCCGGAGCAGGCGGCGCCCCCAGGAAGCAGAGCTTCCGCGAGCGCCATGCCGCGCACTTCGCGGCGGCCCGCAGCGCGGCAGCCCCCGAGGCGGCCGCTGCGTCGTCGGCGCCGGACCTAGACTCGGAGTCGACCTTCTCCCCCAGCGAGGACGACGAGGCCGTCGAGAACACCGACCAGAGCACCCGGGCGCTGATCGAGCGCGTCCTGGGGGGCCGCCTCGTGGAGGAGATCCCCCACCAGCCCGGGGCCTGACCCCGCGAGCGCGGGAGCCCCGGTCCCCAGACCTCCCCACCGAAACGAGTGATCCGTGTACGAAGGCGCAGTCCAGGACCTGATCGACGAGCTCGGTCGCCTGCCCGGAGTGGGGCCCAAGTCGGCCCAGCGCATCGCCTTCTTCCTGCTCGACGCCGAACGCGCCGACGTCCAGTCCCTGGCCGATGCGCTCGTGGCCGTCAAGGAGCGGGTCCAGCACTGCGAGGTCTGCGGCAACGTCTCCGAGCAGGAGCAGTGCGGGATCTGCCGCGACCCGCGCCGCGACCGCTCGGTGATCTGCGTCGTCGAGGAGTCCAAGGACGTCATGGCCATCGAGCGCACCCGCGCCTTCCGCGGGCTGTACCACGTGCTCGGAGGCTCCATCAATCCGATCGGCGGCGTCGGGCCGGACCAGCTGCGCATCCGGGAGCTGATGACCCGGCTCTCGGACGAGACCGTCCAGGAGGTCGTGCTGGCGACAGACCCGAACCTGGAGGGCGAGGCCACCGCGACCTACCTGGCGCGCATGCTGCGCACCCTGGGCATCACGGTGACCCGGCTGGCCTCGGGGCTGCCGGTGGGCGGCGATCTCGAGTACGCCGACGAGGTCACCCTGGGCCGGGCCTTCGAGGGCCGGACGACGGTCAGCTGAGCGCGCCGGTAGGATGAGGCGAATGCCTCGCGGGGTCCTCGGCGGGGCAGCAGTCGGAACGAGCCGGGAGTGCCTGAACAGATGAGCCTGATCGTGCAGAAGTTCGGCGGATCGTCGGTCGCGGATGCGGCCAGCATCCGCCGCGTCGCACGCCGCATCGTGGAGACGCGGGATGCCGGGCACGACGTCGTCGTCGTGGTCTCCGCCATGGGCGACACGACCGATGAGCTGATCGATCTGGCCGACCAGGTCGCCCAGAAGCCCCCGGCGCGCGAGCTGGACATGCTGCTGACCTCCGGCGAGCGGATCTCGATGTCGCTGCTGGCCATGGCGGTCAGCGGCTACGGCGCCCCCGCCCAGTCCTTCACCGGCTCCCAGGCCGGCATGATCACCGACGGCGACCACGGTGCGGCCTCCCTGGTGGAGGTCAATCCCGAGCGCATCCGCGAGTCCCTGGACGAGGGCAACATCGCGATCGTCGCCGGCTTCCAGGGCGTGCACCGGGCCACGAAGGACATCACGACTCTGGGCCGCGGCGGCTCGGACACCACGGCCGTCGCCCTGGCGGCGGCCCTGGACGCCGACGTCTGCGAGATCTACTCGGACGTGGACGGCGTGTTCACGGCCGATCCGCGCATCGCTGCCAAGGCGCGCAAGCTCGAGGAGATCTCCTCCGAGGAGATGCTGGAGATGGCCGCCAACGGCGCCAAGATCCTGCACCTGCGCTGCGTCGAGTACGCGCGCCGCTTCGGTGTGAAGCTGCACGTGCGCTCGTCCTTCACCCACCACGAGGGCACCTGGGTCATCCCCAGCCCCGATGACACGACCGTCCCAGTGCACACCCAGGAGATCCCCTTGGAACAGCCGCTGATCGCAGGAATCGCCCACGACCGCACCCAGGCCAAGATCACCGTGGTCGGCGTCCCCGACCGCCCGGGCATCGCCTCCGGGATCTTCCGCCTGCTCGCCGATGCCAAGGTCAACGTCGACATGATCGTGCAGAACGTGTCCGTGGCCGATGAGAAGACCACCGACCTGTCGGTGACCATCCCGGAGGCCCAGGGCGATCTGGCCATGTCGCTGCTGCGCGCGGCGGATCAGAAGATCGGCTACGCGAGCCTCGAGTACAACGACCAGGTCGGCAAGCTCTCCCTGGTGGGCGCGGGCATGAAGTCCAACCCCGGCGTCTCCTTCACGTTCTTCGACGCCCTGGCCGAGCACGACATCAACATCGACATGATCTCCACCTCCGAGGTGCGGATCTCGGTGGTCACCGCCGCCGACCGCCTGGACGAGGCCGTGCGCGCCGTGCACTCGGCCTTCGGACTGGACTCCAGCCAGGACGCCGCCGTCTACGGCGGCACCGGCCGCTGAGGCCCGTGCCGGAGGTCCTGGACCCCGAGCAGTGGCGGGCGCGGGAGGCCGCGCACGCGCAGCGGGTGCGCGAGTGGACGGAGCCGTTCCGCGCCCGTCGCGCGCAGCACCTGCGGCACCCGGTGAACGACTTCCTGTTCACGTACTACTCCCACTCCCCCGGCCGCCTGGAGCGCTGGCACCCGGGACCCGGGACGGTGCTCGTCGACGCCGCGGACCGGGCCCGGCAGCGGCACTGGCGCCCCGTCGTCGGCGACGAGGCCCGAGCCCTCGGGCTGAGCGACGACGACCGCGCCGCGACCGTCGATGTGCCCGCATTCCTGGCCGCCCGCGGCAGCGCGGTCGGCTTCGTGGACATGCTGGTGCGGCGCACGGCCGCCAGGCCGGCGCAGTTCGGGTGCTTCGGACTGCACGAGTGGGCCATGGCCTACAACGCCCGGGTGCACGGCGTGCGCCACGAGCAGCTGCCCCTCCGCCTGGGCGCCGAGGGCACGGACGCGGTCGTGGAGGCCGAGCGGCTGCGGTGCACCCACATCGATGCCTTCCGCTTCTTCGCCCCCGAGGCCGCCCCGCTCAACGAGCTCGAGCCCACGCGCGAGACCCAGCGCGATCTCGAGCAGCCCGGCTGCCTGCACGCGACCATGGATCTCTACAAGTGGGCCTACAAGCTCGCCCCGGCCGTGCCCTCCGAGCTGATCGCCGACTGCTTCGAGCTCGCCCTGGAGGTCCGGGCCACCGACATGGAGGCCTCCCCCTACGACCTCTCGGAGTGGGGCTACGGCGCAGTGGCCGTGGAGACCCCGGAGGGCAAGGCGGAGTACGTGCGCCGCCAGCGCTCCTTCGCCCGGCGCGCCCAGCCGCTGCGGGAGCGGCTGCTCGAGGTCACCTCGACCCTGCTGGCGCATCAGCGCCCGCCCGAGACCGAGACCGCCGCCGATGAACCCGCCGCTGCCCAAGGAGCCCGCCCATGACCCGCATCCGGCTCGTCGAGACCGCTGCCCTCCCGCAGCCCGGCGCCTTCGTCACGCTGCGCCCCTCGGGGATGCCGCTGCTCGTGACCCGCGACGCCGACGGCTTCCACGTCCTGGTCAACACGTGCCCGCACCAGCAGTCGACGGTGTGCCGCGAGTCCTCGGGCACGGCGGAGACCTTCGAGTGCCCCAGCCACTACTGGACCTTCGAGCCCGACGGCACGTTCACGGGCTCGCGCCTGGCTCTGGCCGCCGGCCGCGAGGCCCCTCGCGATCCCGCCAAGGACCTCGAGCGAGTGGCGCACGAGATCGTCGACGGCTGGATCGAGATCGAGGACCCCGCCCAGTGGCGGATGTGGGATCCGATCGGCTGATCCTGCGCGCTTCCCGCAGCGCCCGGACGCGCCGGGCCGCTCCCGGGACGCGGCGCGGGGACGGGCGGTGCGGCGATAGACTCGGAGCCGTTCCGGCAGCCGTCGCCGCACCCCGTCCGATCGGGGCCAGCACGGCCGACGCCCCCAGCTGCCGCATCGCACATCAGCCCCGCATCACGAGGAGTGCCCGTGGCCCGCATCGTTGTCGACGTCATGCCCAAGCCGGAGATCCTGGACCCCCAGGGCAAGGCGATCGTCCGGGCCTTCGCCCACCAGGACATCCAGGGCTTCGCGGGGGTCCGCCAGGGCAAGCGCTTCGAGCTGGAGGTGGACGGCGAGGTGACCCCCGAGCTGCTCGAGACCGCCCGCCGCGCCGCAGCCACCATGCTCTCCAACCCGGTGATCGAGGACGTCGTGGACGTGGCCGTCGTGGACGAGGAGAACTGACCCGATGACCGCGAACACCTTCGAGACCCCGCTGGTGGCCGATCTCGGCCAGACCATGCCCGACCAGCGCCTGCGCGACGTCCGCGTGGGCGTCATCACCTTCCCCGGGACGCTCGACGACCGCGACGCCATGCGCGCCGTCGAGATCGCCGGCGGCTCCCCCGTGCGCCTGTGGCACGCCGACGACGACCTCCAGGGGGTCGACGCCGTGATCCTGCCGGGCGGCTTCTCCTACGGCGACTACCTGCGCTCCGGCGCCATCTCGCGCTTCGCGCCGCTGATGACGCGGCTGATCGACGCCGCGCAGGGCGGGCTGCCGGTGCTCGGGATCTGCAACGGCTTCCAGATCCTCACCGAGGCCCACCTGCTGCCGGGCTCCATGATCCGCAACGACCACCTCAGGTTCGTGTGCCGCGACCAGCGCCTGCGCGTCGAGAGCACGACCACCCCGTGGACCTCGATGTACCGGACCCGCGAGGAGATCGTCGTCCCCCTGAAGAACCAGGACGGCCAGTACGTCTGCGACGACGACACCCTGCGCATGCTCGAGGAGGAGGGCCGCGTCGTCTTCCGGTACCTGGGGGGCAACCCCAACGGCTCGCGCCACGACATCGCCGGCGTCCGCAATGCCGCCGGCAACGTCGTCGGCCTGATGCCGCACCCGGAGCACGCGATCGAGCCCGGCTTCGGCCCGGACTCCTCGGCCGCCGGGCCCGTCGCCATGCGCGAGGGCACCGACGGCCTGGCCATCTTCGTCTCCGCCCTGACCTCGATCGTGAACGGAGGCGCCCGCGCATGAGCGAGCAGCAGTTCCACCTGGACACCGTCGAGCACGCCGCCTCGACCCCCGACACCGAGCTGCCCTGGGCCGAGCTCGGGCTGAAGCAGGACGAGTTCGACCGCGTGGTCGAGATCCTGGGCCGGCGCCCGACCGCGGCCGAGCTGGCCATGTACTCGGTCATGTGGTCCGAGCACTGCTCCTACAAGTCCTCCAAGGTCCACCTGCGCCAGTTCGGCGAGAAGGTCTCCGAGGAGATGTCCCGGAACCTGATGGTCGGCATGGGCGAGAACGCCGGCGTGACCGACATCGGCGACGGCTGGGCCGTCACCTTCAAGATCGAGTCGCACAACCACCCGTCGTACGTCGAGCCCTATCAGGGCGCGGCCACGGGCGTGGGCGGCATCGTGCGCGACATCATCTCGATGGGCGCCCGCCCGGTCGCGGTCATGGACCCGCTGCGCTTCGGCGCGATCGACCACCCGGACACCCAGCGCGTGGTGCACGGGATCGTCTCCGGCGTGGGCGGCTACGGCAACTCGCTGGGCCTGCCGAACATCGGCGGCGAGGTCGAGTTCGACGCCTGCTACCAGGCGAACCCGCTGGTCAACGCGCTGGCCGTGGGCGTCATGCGCCACGAGGACCTGCGCCTGGCCAATGCCTCCGGCACCGGCAACCGCGTGGTGCTCTTCGGCGCCCGCACCGGCGGCGACGGCATCGGCGGCGCCTCGGTGCTGGCCTCCGAGGCCTTCGACGACTCCAAGCCCTCCAAGCGCCCCGCCGTGCAGGTCGGCGACCCGTTCGCCGAGAAGGTGCTCATCGAGTGCTGCCTCGAGCTGTTCCGCGACGGGCTGGTCGAGGGCATCCAGGACCTGGGCGCGGCGGGCATCTCCTGCGCGACCTCCGAGCTGGCCTCGAACGGCGACGGCGGCATGCACGTCGACCTCTCCTCGGTCCTGCTGCGCGATCCCTCCCTGACCCCGGGCGAGATCCTGATGTCGGAGTCGCAGGAGCGCATGATGGCGGTCGTGACCCCGGAGAAGGCCGCGGCCTTCGAGGAGGTGCTCGAGCGCTGGGAGGTCGAGTTCTCCTGGATCGGCGAGGTCACCGACACCGGCCGGCTCGTCATCGACTGGCAGGGCGAGGTCATCGTCGACGTCGATCCGCGCACCGTGGCCCACGAGGGCCCGGTCTACGAGCGCCCCATGCGCCGCCCCGCCCGCACGGATGCCGTGCAGGCCGACCGCTTCGCGGGCTCGTCCGCCGACACGGGCCGCCCGGAGGGCGAGGCGCTCGGCGAGGCCGTGCTCGAGCTGATGAGCTCCCCGAACCTGGCCTCGACGGCGTGGGTCACGGACCAGTACGACCGCTACGTCCAGGGCAACACCGCCATGGCCATGCCCGACGACGCCGGCGTCGTCCGCGTCGACGAGCGCACCGGCCTGGGCGTGGCCCTGTCCACGGACTGCAACGGCCGCTACGCCTACCTGGACCCGTACCGCGGCGCGCAGCTGGCGCTGGCGGAGGCCTACCGCAACGTCTCGACCGCGGGCGCGCGGCCCGTGGCCGTCTCCGACTGCCTGAACTTCGGCTCCCCCGAGGACCCCGAGGTCATGTGGCAGTTCGCCGAGGCCGTGCGCGGGCTGGCCGATGGCTGCCTGGAGATGGGCGTGCCCGTCACCGGCGGCAACGTCTCGCTCTACAACCAGACGGGCACCGAGGCCATCCACCCGACGCCCGTGGTCGCCATGATGGGCGTGCTCGACGACGTCCGCCGGCGCACCCCGTCGGGCTGGGACGACACCGCCGACGGCCAGGCGATCTACCTGCTGGGCACGACCGCCGACGAGCTCGACGGCTCCGAGTGGGCGCGCGTGCGCGGCCACCTGGGCGGTCTGCCCCCGGCCGTCGACCTCGCGCGCGAGCGGCTGCTCGGCGAGCTGCTCGTCAACATGTCGCGCGACGGCATGGTCGACTCCGCCCACGACGTCTCCGAGGGCGGCCTGGCCGCGACGCTGTCCGAGATGTGCCTGCGCTTCGGCACGGGAGCGCGCATCGGGCTCGGCGAGGTCTGCGAGCGCGACGGGCTGGATGCCTTCACGTGCCTGTTCTCGGAGTCGCAGGGCCGCGCCGTCGTGGCCGTGCCGCGCACCGAGGAGGTGCGCTTCAAGGACATGTGCACCATGCGGCGCTACGAGTTCGCCCGCATCGGCGTCGTGGACGCGGAGTCGAAGGCCCTGGACCTCATGGGGCACGCGCAGATCCCGCTCGAGCGCCTGCGCGAGGCGCACGAGTCCACGCTGCCGCGGCACTTCGGCTGATCCTTCCGAGCCCCAGATGCCCTCCGCGCGACGGGCCGCCCCGGCCAGGGCGGCCCGTCGCCGTGCGTCCCGGGCCCGGGCCCGGGACGCCGATCCGCCGGACCCCTGACGTAGACTCATGCCCAGTCAACCTTTCCGGGCCGCGCCGCTTCCGGCGCCCCAGCCGTCGGGCCCCGCACGGGGCCGGGGCTCTCGGATCGGCCTGCACGAACCGCCGGACGAAACGGAGGCAGCCCCCCGTGACCGATGTGTCCCCGCATCTGCTGGATGCCCGAAGCATCACGACCGAGCGGCTCGAGCTGCGCCCGCTGACCCGCGACGAGCTCGACGCCGCCTGCCATCAGGAGACCCGTCCGCAGTTCCACGCCGACTTCCCCACCCCGGACGCCTTCGACGTCCTGCAGGAGGTCCGGGCCTCCGGGGAGTTCTTCTTCACCGAGTCCGTGTACTCGCCGCTGGCCTGCATGGAGCGCGAGAGCGGACTGATCATCGGCATCGCCGGGTGGTCGGCGCCGCCCATCGACGACGCCCTCGAGATCGAGGGCTTCCTGGTGCCCTCGCGCACGGGGCGCGGCTACGCGACCGAGGTCCTGCCGCATCTCGTGGCCCTGGGCCTCCAGAACCCGAGCGTCCGCGCGATCCGCGCCTCCGTCCCGGAGGACCAGGCCGCCCTGGGCCCCTTCCTGCAGCGCCACGGCTTCGCGCGCGTCGATGCGGGAGGCACGGAGGCCGAGTTCTGGCTGCACCGGGACCAGCAGCGGTGAGCCCCTCGTCATCGAGATGGCATTCGGCCCCCGCTCGGTCCATCATGTGAGGCATGACTCCCCTGTCGCGTGACCTGCATCCCTCCAACGGGAGGAGGACGCAGAAGGACGAGGTCGTCGTGTCGATCACCACGGCGCAGCTGCATCGCGTCCGCCGGCAGGCAGAGCATCCGCAGGAGCCGCTCGACGACGAGTGGCAGGACCCGGCCCCCGACGAGCGCCGGATCGAGCTGCTGCGGCTGCTCGCGGAGGGCTCCGACGACGAGATGGCCGCCCGCCGCCTGGGCGTCGAGCTGGCCGAGCTCCGGCAGATCCTCATGGAGCTCGGTGCCGAGCTCGGAGCCTGCAACCGCTTCCAGCTCGCCCTGCGAGCCCGCGAGGCCGGCTGGGTCTGAGGGCCCGGCCCGGTCGGAGCCCGGACCCGGCCGAGTCGACCCGCCGCTGCCGGCGGCTTCCCCGGGATAGCCTGGGGGCCGACATGTCGCGGACGGCCGACGACGAGCTGACCCCCCAGCATCGTTCCCGCCGCCCGCAGCCCGGGATCATCGAGGAGTCAGATGGCAGCTCAGAGCGCTCGCGCCGTGCAGGGCGATCCCGCCCCTGCCCCACGGAGCGGCTCTGCCGCCGCGGAGGCGCCTGCAGCCTCCCGCCCCCTGCCGTGGTGGCCTGCGGTGCTGGCCGCCGCGGTGACGGGGGCGGTCGCCTTCTGGGGCATCTCCGTCCCCCAGTACTGGTTCGACGAGGCCGCGACCGTCTCCGCGACGGACCGTCCGTTCGGCTCGCTGCTGCGCCTGCTCCGGGACGTCGACGCCGTCCACGCGCTCTACTACATCGTGATGCAGCCCTGGGTGGCCGTGTTCGGGGTCTCCGAGACCGCCATGCGGGCGCCGTCGGCCCTCGCCCTGACCTTCGCCGCCCTGCTGCTCACGCGGGTGGCCATGGCCTATGCCCGGCGCTGGTTCCCGCAGCGGATCGTGGCGACCGGGCTCAGCGCGGGTCTCGTCTTCGCGGTGCTGCCCGGCATCTCGTGGAGCGGCCAGGAGGCCCGGGGCTACGCGATGGCGGTGTTCGCCTCCGTCGCCGCGCTGTGGTTCTTCGAGCGCTTCCGCGAGAAGGGCGGCCCGGGGAACCTTGTCGGCTTCGCGCTGCTGCAGGCCTGCGCCATCGGGTTCTCGCTCTACGCCGCCTCCGCCGTCGTGCTGTACGTCGTGCGCGCCGCGACCTGGGGCCGCCGGCCCTTCCTGCAGGTCCTGGCGGCGGCGGCCGCGATCGCCGTCGCGGTGATCCCGCTGGGCCTGCTCGCGATGTCGCAGAGCAAGCAGGTCGGCTGGATCGATCTGACGGTGCGCGAGGTCGTGGAGCGAGGGCTGCTGAGCACCGTCCCGATCAGCCCGGTCAATCGCGGCGGCCCCATGGGCGCGGTGGCCGCCGAGCTCGCGCCCTGGCTCATGGTCCTGATCGTGCTGATCCTCGCGGCGGGACTGGTGCGCGGGCCGGGTCGTCGAGCGATCCTGTGGACCCTGGCCTTCCCGGTCTTCCCCCTGGCCTCCGTGCTCGTGGCCCAGCTGCTGGGCATGCAGCTGTTCCAGGAGCGCTACTTCACCTACGCCCTCCCGTTCCTGGTGCTGGCCCTGGCGCTGTCCCTGGCCGCCGTCCGATGGCTCCCGGCGATCGTGCTCCTGACGGCCGCCGTGCTGCTGCTGTCGCTGCCGTCGCTGCTCGGGCAGAACACCTACGACGCGAAGAGGGCCGACAACTACCAGGACGCCGCCGAGCTCGTGGAACAGGCCGACACCGCGATCTTCATGGACCGGGCCGCCCGCGCGGTGCTGATCGCGTACCCGCCGGAGCACGAGATCGCCGACCCCATGCTCCAGAAGGACCGCGTCAGCGCGGACAACCTCTACGGCCTCAACCGCCCCGGCTACGAATCGTGGGAGATCGACACGGTCGGGCCCACGGCGGTGGTCTCGAACAAGAAGAACGGCTATCACGAGGCCGTGCTGAGCAATCTGTCCAAGAACGGCTGCACGGTGACCGACAGGGACACCGGCACCCGCTTCCGCATCACCCTGCTCGACTGCCCGGATCCCGCCGCCGGGTAACGCGGCGTCACGGCCCGGCCGTCCCGGCACCACCCACCCGCATAGGCTGTCCCACCATGACCGAGATCGCACAGGACGAGGCCCCGGGCACCCGGACCGGCCGCGTCGCCGCCGTCGTCGACGCGGCGCGGACGCAGGCCGAACGGGCCGCCGAGCGCTTCCCCGCCACCCCGGACCTCAAGCTGGCCATGGCCTCGAGCGGAGCCGTGCTCTCCGGCTACACCGTGGTCCACATGCTCGGGAACCTCCAGGTCTACCTGGGCCGACGGCGCTTCGACTCCTATGCGCACGGCCTGCGGACGCTGGGGGCCCCGATCCTGCCGCCGCGCGCGCTGCTGTGGGCCTTCCGCGCCGTGCTGGCCGCCGACGCCGTGACGCATCTGAGCTGCGCGGCCGTGCTGACCGTGCGGGCGCAGCAGGCGGCGCGCCGTCCTGCCGCCCGGCCGCGGCCCCGTCCCCGGGGCAGGCGCCGCACGCCCTGGCAGACCCTGCGGCGCTCCATGCGCTCGACCGGCACGGTGCTGGGGCTCTTCACGGCCTTCCACGTCGCCGATCTCACGCTCGGCGCCCGGCCCGCTGCGGCCCGGCACGTTCCGGGCGCGGCCTACGACAACCTCGTGGCCTCGCTGCGCCGCCCGCCCGCGGCCGCCCTCTACCTGGCCGCCATGCTCGCGCTGGCGGCCCACACCTCCCAGGGCCTGGTCCAGATCGGCAACGACACCGGCCTGTCCGCCGAGCGCAGCACGCGCGAGCGCTTCGAGCTCGCCGGGCGGATCCTCGGCACCGGCGTGGCCCTGGGCAACGCCTCCATCCCCGTGGCCGTGACCCTGCGGCTCGTGCGCTGAGCACGCGCGCTCGCATCGAAGGAGCACCATGCGCATCACCCGCACCCTCCAGGTCGAGGTCTGGCGGCAGCCCGCCGACGCGTCCGACGGCTGGTTCGAGACCCACAGCGTCAGCGGGGTGACACCCGAGACCACCGTCCTGGAGCTGCTCGACCTGCTCAATGATCAGCTGCCCGCCGGCGAGGAGCCGGTGGCCTACGACGACGGCTGCCGCGAGGGCAGGTGCGGCAAGTGCGGCGTCACGGTCGACGGCATCGCCCACGGCCCCGAGCTCAACCAGGCCTCCTGCCTCCAGCACGTCGCGGCTTTCGCCGACGGCGAGCGCGTGCGGATCGAGCCGCTGCGCGCCGAGGCCTTCCCCGTGACCCGCGACCTGTCCGTGGACAAGAAGTCGGCCCTGCGCAGCGTGGTCAAGGCCGCCGGCGGCCCGGTGGGCATGAAGGCCCTGACCGAGGCCGGGTGCATCAGCTGCGGGGCCTGCGTCGCGGCGTGCCCGAACGGCTCGGGACAGCTCTTCGTCGGCTCGCTGCTCACCGAGCTGCCTCCGCTGACGAAGGACGACGACGACCGCCGCGCCCGCTCCGGAAAGGTGCTCGACGCTGCGGAGGAGAGCTTCGGCCCGTGCTCGACCCTGGGCGACTGCACGGAGGTCTGCCCGGCCGGGCTGCCGCTCGAGAACCTGTCCGCCGTGGCCCGGGAGCATCTGCGCGGCCAGCGGCGCTGAATCCGGGTCTGCCAGCGGGCCCGCCCATCCGGTAGGTTTGCAGGAGCACATCGTCGCCCTGCCTCGGAGGCCGCCATGCCCGCGACCGGACGGACCCCCGACCCCTCGCGCCAGATCGCCCTGGGGCTGACCGTCGCGGGCCTGCTGCTCCCGTTCGCGCTGCTGGGCGCACTGCTCACCGGGGCCGCCACGTGGGGGATCCTGACGGAGCCGCCGGCGGACGGAGGCTCGCTCCTGGTCACGCCGGGCACCCCGAAGACGGTCATCGGGCTGATCCTGCTGTGGTGGTGCCTGCCGATCGGGGTGCCGGCCTCGTTCGGCGCGCTCTTCGCGCGCTACGGCCGGGCTGCGGCCCGTGCGGCCGGCTCGGCTCCGGCAGCACGGGCGGGGGACGTCCTGCTCTGGTGCCACACCGGGATGCTCGTGCTGTCCGTGACCTCCGGGCTCGCGGCGATGGCCCGGGCCTCGCTGGAGGCCACGTCATGAGCGCCGCCCTGCCCCCGGGCGCAGCACCTCGGACCGCTCCCCCGCCGCCGTCCCCGGCCGCGCTGTGGATCACCTGCTCGTGGCTGATCACCGGCCTCCAGGCGCTGCTCCTGCCGGCGGCCGCGGCCTTCGGGCTCCTGGCCCTCATCCTGACCTCGGAGGCATCGCTGGCCGCCGGGGTCGGCCGACTCACGGCGACCCTGTTCGGGGTGCTCTCGGCGGCACCTGCCGCAGCGAGCACGCTCAGCGCGGCGCTCGGGCTGCGCTGGCCGTCGTCGACCGGCCTGAAGACGCTCGGCATCGCGGCGCTCGTCCTGAACGGCGCGGGGCTGATGATCACGGGCCTGCTGGCGCTGTGGCTGCTGGCGAGAACCGTCTGACGCCCGTCGTCGCGCCCGCATGCCGCATCTCAGGCAGCGCCCTCCGGACCGTCGGCAGCCAGGGCCGGTGCGGTGCCGACCGCGGATCGGTATTCACACTTGCAAATCATGCGGGATCGTCGTAGATTTGCATCAGCAACTCCTTCTCCCGCACGACTCAGGAGCCCGCGATGCATCCCTACATCCCCCAGGCCCAGCCGTACGCCGTCCCCTCCTATCAGCAGGCCGCGCCCTGGCCGGTCCAGCAGGTGCCGACGCCGGGCACCGCCGTGACGGCCCTCGCGCTGTCGATCGTCGTCTTCGTCCTTGCGGTGCTGGCCTCGCCGCTCACGCTGATCTTCTCGGCCGCATCGGCCTCCCTCGTGAACGAGCCCGACTTCAGCGGGACGGGCGATCTCGTCGTCGCGATGCTCCTGGCCTTCGCGCCCCTGGGCCTGCCCGCGATCCTCGGGGCCTTCCTGGCCATGTTCCCCCGCGTCCGGATGCCCAAGGAGCTCTTCCCGTCCTCGGGGACCAGGACTGCCGCGACGGTCTTCCTGATCCTGCACCTGCTCACGCTCATGGCGGCCGTCATCCTGGGCCTGCTGCCGCAGATCCTGGTGCTGACCGCCTGACAGCGCCGAGGAGTGCCCGGCTCCGGGCGGCCGCGCCCGACCCGCGCGCAGAGCCCGCCTCCCGACCCGACAGGGCTGGGAGGCGGGCTCTCGTCGAGGGGCGTCGCCGGCCAGGCGGTCAGCGCTGCGAGACCCGCTTCATCTGCTGGGTCCAGAACGCGCCGGTCGTGATCACGTCGGTGCCGTCCCAGGCATCCAGTCCCGTGATGCCGGGGATGTCCGAGGCGTGGAACGTGGGCTCCTCGCCGCGGCGGCGCTGGGCCTCGTAGTGGCGCAGCACCTTGACGGCCACGGGCGCCAGGAGCAGCAGGGCGATGAGGTTGATCGTGGCCATGATCGCCATGAACACGTCGGCCAGGGCCCAGACCAGGTCCAGCGCCACGACCGCGCCGATCATCACCGAGACCAGCACCAGGAGGCGGTAGACGTTCATGGCCGTGCGCGACCCGGTGAGGAACATGATGTTCGCCTCGCCGTAGAAGTAGTTGCCGATCACCGAGGTGAAGGCGAAGAGGAAGATCGCAATGGTCAGGAAGTGGACCGCCCAGGTGCCCAGCTGCTCGCCGAGGGCGGTCTGGGTCAGGGCCGCGCCCTGGGCGGAGTCGCCGAAGGTCGGGTTCGACAGCAGCACGATGAACGCGGTGACCGAGCAGACCAGCCAGGTGTCGAAGTAGACGCCGAGGGACTGCACATAGCCCTGCTTGGCCGGGTGGGAGACCGAGGCGGAGGCGCCGGCGTTGGGCGCCGAGCCCATGCCGGCCTCGTTGGAGAACAGGCCGCGGCGCAGGCCCTGGACGAAGACGGCCATGAAGCCGCCCACCACGAACTCGCGGATGCCGAAGGCCCCCAGGACGATGTCGGCGATCATGCCGGGGACCTCCCCGATGTTCATGATGACGACCAGCAGGCCGAGCAGCACGTAGAGGATCGCCATGAACGGCACGACGGCCTGCGTCACGGCCGAGATGCGGCGCGCGCCGCCGAAGATGATGACGCCGGTCAGCGCGACCACGAGGGCGCCGACGATGAGCTTGAACGGCATGGCGCCGGCGGCCGAGGGGTCGATCTCGAGGGAGCTCGACAGCGCATCGACGATCGCGTTGGACTGCACGGAGTTGAACACGAAGCCGTAGGTGACCGTGATGATGACGGCGAACAGGACGCCCATCCAGTGCTTCTTGAGCCCGTGGGTCATGTAGTAGGCGGGGCCGCCGTAGTAGCCGGTGTGGCCCTTGCGCTTGTAGAGCTGGCCCAGCAGGGACTCGACGAAAGCGCTCGCGCCGCCGATCGCGGCGATGACCCACATCCAGAAGACGGCGCCGGGCCCGCCCACGCTGATCGCGATGGCCACGCCGGCGATGTTGCCGGTGCCCACGCGCGAGGCCGCCGAGACGGTGAAGGCGCGGAACGAGGAGATCGACTTCTTGCCGTCGGGGTCCTCGCCCGGGGGATCCCCCAGCACCCGGAACATCTCCGGGACGGACCGCCACTGGACGGCCCTGGTGCGGATCGTCAGGTAGAGGCCCGTGCCGACCAGGATGATGAAGACGATCCAGCTCCAGATGAAGTTGCCGATGTCGCCGACGAGCGCGGTGAGCTGCTCCATGTCCACTCCGATTCTCCTAGGAACCTGCCGGAGCGATCCCAGGCCGTTCCCAGCAGTCGGAGCAATGTACAACAGCCGGGCCCCGTCCGGGGCCCGGCTGCCGTGTCACCCGCCGCCTGCGGCGCTCGAGCGGAGGAGGCTCAGTCCTCGACCACCCGCACCGCGCCCTTGTCGGCCGAGGTCACCATGGCCGCATAGGCCCGCAGGGCCTTGGAGACCCTCCGCTCGCGCGGCCGGGTCGGTATCCAGGGCGCCTCGCCCTTCTCCGAGCGGCGGAGCGCGAGCTCGGCGTCGTCCACGTTCACGCGCAGGATGCGGTTCTCCACATCGATCTCGATCTCGTCGCCCTGCTCGATCAGGCCCACGGCGCCGCCGGCGGCGGCCTCCGGGGAGATGTGCCCGATCGACAGACCCGAGGTGCCGCCGGAGAAGCGGCCGTCGGTGATCAGCGCGCACTCCTTCCCCAGGCCCAGGCCCTTGAGGTACGAGGTCGGGTACAGCATCTCCTGCATGCCCGGCCCGCCCTTGGGGCCCTCGTACTGGATGACCACGATGTCGCCGGGGGTCACGTTCTTGGACAGGATCTCGAAGACGGCCTCGTCCTGGGACTCCACGACGAAGGCCGAGCCCTTGAAGTGGAACAGAGACTCGTCGATGCCCGCGGTCTTGATGATCGCGCCGTCCTCGGCGATGTTGCCGAAGAGCACGCAGAGCCCGCCCTCCTTGGTGTAGGCGGCCTCGACCGAGCGGATGCAGCCGTCCTGGGCGTCGAGGTCGTGGTCCTCGTACTCGTTGGCCTGCGAGAACGCCTGCGTGGTCCGCACCCCACCGGGGGCGGCCAGGAAGTGGTGCTTGGCCTGGTCGGTGGCCTTCCCCGAGCGGATGTCCCACTCGTCGAGCCACTCGCCCATGGTGGCCGCGTGCACGGTGTGCACGTTCTCGTCCAGCAGCCCGCCGCGGCGCAGCTCGCCCAGGATCGCGGGGATGCCGCCGGCGCGGTGGACGTGCTCGATGTGGTACTGCGTGGAGTTCGGCGCGACCTTGCACAGGCAGGGGACGCGGCGCGAGATCGCGTCGATGTCCGACATCGTGAAGTCGACCTCGGCCTCCTGCGCGGCGGCCAGGATGTGCAGCACGGTGTTGGTCGATCCGCCCATGGCCACGTCCAGGGTCATCGCATTGGCGAAGGCCTCCGGGGTGGCGATCGAGCGGGGCAGCACGGACTCGTCGTCGTCCTCGTAGTAGCGCTTGGCGGAGGCCACGATCCGCGCCCCGGCCTCCTCGAACAGCCGCTTGCGGTTGATGTGCGTCGCCAGGGTGGTGCCGTTGCCCGGGAGGGACAGGCCCAGGGCCTCGGTCAGGCAGTTCATCGAGTTGGCGGTGAACATCCCGGAGCACGAGCCGCACGTGGGGCAGGCCGACTCCTCGATCAGGGCGAGCTGATCGTCGGTCACCGACTCGTCCGCCGCCAGGGCCATGGCGTCCACCAGGTCCACGCGGTGCTCGATGACCCCCTCGACCCCCTCGCCGGACTCCATGGGCCCGCCCGAGACGAAGATCGTGGGGATGTTCAGGCGCATCGCGGCCATGAGCATGCCCGGGGTGATCTTGTCGCAGTTGGAGATGCACACGAGGGCGTCGGCGCAGTGCGCATTGACCATGTACTCGACCGAGTCCGCGATGATGTCGCGGCTGGGCAGGGAGTACAGCATGCCGTCGTGGCCCATGGCGATGCCGTCGTCGACGGCGATCGTGTTGAACTCCTTGGCCACGCCGCCGGCCTGCTCGACCGCGCGGGCCACGAGCTGGCCCATGTCCTTGAGGTGCACGTGGCCCGGGACGAACTGGGTGAACGAGTTGGCGATCGCCACGATCGGCTTGCCGAAGTCCTCGCTGCCCATGCCCGTGGCCCGCCACAGGGCACGGGCACCGGACATGTTGCGGCCGGTGGTGGAGGTGGCGGAACGAAGCTGCGGCACGGGTGTCTCCTCTGGTGCCGTCGTCGGGGCGGCGACGGGACGATGGATGCGAACGGGAGCGGGCGCTGGCGACCCGCTCGGCCTCCGATTCTCTCGTCAACACGGCCCGGGGCAGAAATCTTCCGACTCACTCTTGCCGGGGCCCGGAAGCAGAGTATTTTCTATCGCGAATCACCGACGCATTCATCGGCATCGTCGCGAAAGGCCCCTCCCGTGAGCTCACCCATCAACGGCTCCCCCCACGATCCGCACGACGGCCGCGCCGCCGGGTCCGGCTCGGGCGCCGGCTCGCAGCACTCCGCCCCGGACTTCGGCGGCTGGCAGCAGGATCAGAACGGCGGCACCGGCTCGTCGGCGGCCCCGTCGTACGGCGCTCCGTCCTTCGGGGGCTCCCCGTCGGGGGCCTCCGGCCAGCAGGACCGGTACGGCCAGCAGGCCCAGAGCTCCGGCGCGCCCCAGTACCGCCCCGCCGGCGGCGGCACCCCGCAGTACACCCCCGCCGGGGGCCAGTACGGCACGCAGTACGGCGGCCACCAGCAGGGCGGCACCGGCCGGAAGGGCAGGGGACGGCCGCCGCTGTGGGTCGGACTGACGTCGCTGCTGCTCGGCCTGACCCTCGGCCTGATCGCGATCATCGTGTTCTTCGCCAGCGTCGTCGGCTCGGTCGGCAGCATCGCGAACGCGCCGTCGGGAACCCAGCAGGTGCTCGACGACGGGACCCGGTACTACGTGTACTCCACGGGCACGGACCCGGTGGATCGGTGCACGGTCTACACCCCGGGCTACGACTCGATGGAGCTCGAGCTCTCCGACGACTCGGGCCAGACCATGACGGACGACGACCAGACCTTCCGGATGCTCGGGTCCTTCACCACGGAGGAGGAGGGCCAGTACCGCGTCAGCTGCATGCCCTATGTCGCGGACGACGAGATGCGCATCTCGGACGCCGGCGTCGGCGGCATGGTCGGCGGGACGCTGGCGTCGATCGGGCTGGGCACGCTCGGCGGCCTGCTGTTCCTGCTCGGCCTCATCCTGATCATCGTGAACCGGGTCACCGCCTCGAAGAGCCGGGGCTGATCCCCGCCCGCCGGCGGGCCCCGACCCCGCCGGCGGGCTCGCGCCCTCCCGGCGCGGCACCGGGGGGGGCGCCCCCGGCGGCCCTGACGCCTCCCGTGCCCTGAGCCGGCGGGGATACGATGAGTCCACGGCGCGCGGGCCGTGCCCGGCACGCGCATCGCATCGTGACCCCTGTCGAAGGACCCGCACGTGGCAAAGTCCGCACCCCGTCCGCCCAAGACCGACGACGACGTGGACTTCGCGGTCCCCCTGCACGACGCCGTCGACCCCCTGGTCCTCGCCCTCGACGTCGGCTCGACCGCCACGCGCGGCAGCATCCACGACGCCACGGGCACTCCCGTGCGGGGATACCGCGGCAAGATCCCGCACCAGTTCACGACGGCCGCCGACGGCACGAGCACGATCGATCCCGATCAGGTCGTCGAGGAGCTGTGCCGTCTGCTGGATCTCATCATCGGCACGCGGCACGAGCTGATCGGGCGGGTCGGCGGGGTCGCGCTCGACACCTTCGCCGCCTCGCTCGTGGGCACGGACGCCAAGCGCCGCGCCACGACCGTGTGCTTCACCTACGCGGACTCGCGCTCGAGCGCCCATCTGGCGGCCCTGCGGGAGGAGGCCGACGAGGCCGAGATCCAGCAGCTGACCGGCGCGCGCCTGCACACCTCGTACCTGACCCCCCGCTTCCGGTGGCTGCGCGAGACCCAGCCGGAGGCCGTCGCCGCGACCACCCGCTGGCTGTCCCTGGGCGAGTACTTCCACCTGCGGCTGCTGGGCAAGGCGCGGATCGGCACGTCGTCGGCCGCCTGGACCGGCCTGCTGGACCGGCGCACGGGCGACTGGTCGGACCGGATGCTCGAGCTCGCCCAGCTCGAGCGCGAGTCGCTGTCGCTGATCGCCCGCCCCAACCAGCCGATCCGCGAGGTGCCGCCCGCGGTCGCCGATCGCTGGCCGGCCCTGGCGCGTGCCAAGTGGTTCCCGCCCGTGGCCGACGGCCTCAGCGCCAACGTGGGCTCCGGCGGGCGCGACGCCACCACCATGGTCACCTCCATGGCCACCTCGGGAGCCATGCGCGTGCTGCTGCACGAGCAGCCCGAGCGCATCCCGTCGGGCCTGTGGTGCTATCGCATCGACGACACCCGCTGCCTGCTCGGCGGCGCGATCAACGACGCCAGCCGCGCGATCGGCTGGGCCGAGGACGTCTTCCGGCTGCCCGACGGCGTCTCGGCGGAGGACGTGGCCCAGCGCCCCGTCGACGACTCGACTCCGCTGGTCCTGCCCTTCCTCACCGGCGAGCGCTCGACCGGCTGGGTGGGCGACGCCCGCGCCGCGATGCTCGGGATCTCCGCGGCCACCGGCCCCGAGGACCTGCTCCGCGGCGTGATGGAGGGCGTGGTGGCCGCCTACGGCCGCGTGGCACGGCAGCTCGGCGAGGCCTCCGGCGAGGTCGAGCGGCTGGTCGCCGCAGGCGGCATGACCCAGACGGTCCCGGCGCTGCAGCAGCAGCTCGCGGACCTGCTGGACCGCTCGGCGGTGCAGGCGACCTTCAAGCGCTCGACCCTGCGCGGCACGGCCATGCTGGCCTCCGAGGTCCTCTCGCCGCAGATCGAGCCCGTCGACCCGCCCTATGCCCGCACCTTCGAGCCGACCCCGGAGCATCGCGAGCACTGGGACCGGGTCGCCGAGCGCTTCGAGACGGCCTACGCGGGGCTGTTCGCCTGATCCCCGGCCGCTCCGTCGGCGGCGGGGCCGTCGGCGGACGGGGCATCCGGGGCGCGGCAGCTTCCGGCCCGATCGCTCTCCGGGCCGGCGCCCTCGGCGCGCTCGACCGCCTGGGCGGCGCGCAGGTGCCCCAGATGGCTGAAGGCCTGCGGGAAGTTCCCCGCCAGGCGCCCGTGCTCCGGCGAGTACTCCTCCGCCAGCAGGCCCAGGTCGTTGGCGCAGGACTCCAGGCGGTCCAGGGCCTCCCGGGCGTCGTCGACCCGCCCCGAGCGGGCGTACTGCTCGGCCAGCCAGGCCAGGCAGAGCAGGAACGGGTACTCGTCGCCCTCCAGCCCGTCGGAGCCGGAGGCGGTGCGGTAGCGGGCCACGAAGCCGTGCTCGTCCACCAGGTCCCGCTCGATCCGCGCGACCGTGCTGAGCATCTTGGGATCGTCGGCGTCGATGAACCCGGTGTGGGTCAGCTGCAGCAGCGAGGCATCCACCTCCTGGCTGCCGTGGCCCGGGGCGTAGGTCTGCGTGAAGCTGCCCAGCTCCTCGTTCCAGCCCCGCTCCATGATCTCGTCGTGCAGGCGGTCGCGCAGCTCGGTCCACAGGCGGACCTCGCCCGGGGTGGCCAGCACGGCGGTGCCCGCCCGGTCCTCCGCCGTCGTGCCGTCCGAGAGCTCGCTGTCGGCGTCCTGGTCGTCCCCGTCGGGCCATCCGTCGTGCCGGCCGGTCTCGCCGCGGATCGCGCCGTGCTCTCGCACCGCGCGCAGCCCCTCGTTGAAGGCGGCCCACATCATGACGCGGCCGTGGGTGAAGAACGCGGCCTCGCCGCGCATCTCCCACAGGCCGTGATCGGGATCGTCGATCCTGCGCACGCAGTAGCGCAGGAGGTTCTTCTGCAGGCCCCACGACCAGCGGTCCTCGGGCTCGCCCGCATCGCGCAGGGCGCCCAGGGCGAGCATGACCTCGCCCACGACGTCGGCCTGGTACTGGTCCACGGCGCCGTTGCCGATGCGCACGGGCCGCGAGCCCTCGTAGCCGGAGAGGTGGTCGAGCTCGTGCTCGGGAAGCCGACGGCGGCCGTCGATCCCGTACATGATCTGGACCCGGTCCGGATCCCCCGCGACCGCGCGCAGCAGCCAGTCGCGCCAGTCGCGGGCGCCCTCGGTGTAGCCGTGATCCACCATGGCCTCGATGGTCAGCGACGCGTCGCGCAGCCAGGTGTAGCGGTAGTCCCAGTTGCGCACGCCCCCGAAGTCCTCGGGCAGGCTCGCGGTGGGAGCGGCCACGATGCCGCCGGTCAGGCCGTTGGTGAGCGCCCGCAACACGAGCAGCGAGCGGACCCGGCCCTCGCTCAGCCGCCCCCGGGAGCAGACAGCATCCTTCCAGTCGCTCCAGTACCGCGCCGTGCGGGCCATGGCGGCCTCGATGTCGACGGGCTGCGGGACGGGCTCCCAGGACTCGCACCAGGTCAGCACCCACGACCGGGACTCCCCCTCGCCGAGCTCGAAGGAGCCGCCGAGCCACCGCCCGACCTCTCCCTCGGCGCTGGGATCGTGATGGGCCTCGCCGTCCTCGCGGATCGACAGCTGCGGGCCGCGCAGCACGAGCATGTCCGGGCCCGCGATCGCCGCGATCCCGCTGCCTCCCTCGGGCAGCTCCCGCAGGTGCACCCAGGGCGCGGAGCGGTTGTAGTCGGGGCGGATGCGCAGATCGTGCTCGACCCTGACCGTCCCCTCGGTGCAGGTCACCTCCCGCACCAGGTTCGCGCGGTCGTCCTCCGTGGGCAGCAGATCCACGACGGTGGCCCGCCCCGTGGGCGACTCCCACTGCGTCTCCAGCACGAAGGTCCCGGGGCGATAGCGCCGGGAGACGACGGTGCCGTCGGCGATGCTCATCTTCCAGCGGCCGTCGTCGGGCTCCCCCAGCAGCGCGCTGAACACGGCGCTGGAGTCCACGGACGGGAAGCACAGCCAGTCGACGCTGCCCTCCCGGGAGACGAGCGGCGCGGTGCGCAGGTCGGAGAGCAGCGCGTAGTCCTCGAGGGGCGTGGAGGCGGGGCGGTCGGAATCGGAAGCCATGGGCTCATTCCAGCAGACGCCTCCGCCCCCGTCACCTCGGAGCCGGCGGCGAGCGCCCTCGGCCGAGAGCTGAAGGGCCAGGCCCCGGGGGCGGGGGGCTGTCTAGGCTGGAGCCATGAGCGACACGACCTCTCCCCTGCCCTCGGGCGCCGATCCGGTGACCCTGATCATCCTGGGCGCCTCCGGCGATCTGACCTCGCGCCTGCTGCTGCCCGGGCTGGGCGACGTCCTGGCCCTCGAGCCGCAGCGGCAGGTCACGCTCGTGGGCAGCGCCCGCTCCGAGATGGACGACTGGAGGGGGACGGTCGCCGAGGCCTTCCGGGGGACGGGGGCCGAGGGCCCTGCGGTCGAGCGCACCCTGGAATCGACCGCCTGGGTCACGGCCGACGCCTCCTCGCCCGAGGACATGGCGCGCCTGCTCGATCAGGCCGACGACGGCCGCGTGATCCTCTACTTCGCGCTGTCCCCCTCGGTGACGGCCGCTTCGCTGCAGGCCCTGCGGGAGATCGAGCTGCCCGAGGACCTCTGGCTGGCCCTCGAGAAGCCGATCGGCACGGACGAGCAGTCGGCCCGCGAGCTCAACCGGCTGGCCGATCACCTGGCCCCCGCCTCGCGGATCCTGCGGGTCGATCACTTCCTGGGAGAGCCGGCCGTGCTCGATCTGGTGGGGCTGCGCCTGGCCAACCGGATCATCGAGCCGCTGCTGAACCGCGAGCTGGTCGAGAGCATCAGCATCACCTTCGACGAGACGCTGGGCCTCGAGGGCCGCGCCGCGTTCTACGACGCCAACGGCGCGATCCGCGACATGCACCAGTCCCACCTGCTCCAGGTGATGGGCGTGCTCATGATGGACCCGCCGTCGTCGATCGAGGACGGGGAGATCCCGGATCTCGTGGCGCAGGTGCTCGCGCGCACCAGCGTGATCGGCCCGGTCGAGGAGAGCATGGCCGCGGGCCGCTACACGGCCGGCAGCATCGACGGCCGCCGCCTGCCGTCGTACGCGGACGAGGAGGGCGTGGACCCGGCCCACGGCACCGAGACCTGGGCGCGGCTGACGGTCGCGGTCGACAGCTGGCGCTGGCAGGGCGTGCCCGTCCACCTGCGCTCCGGCAAGGCCATCGGCTCCCCGCATCAGGAGGTGCTGGTGCGCTTCCGCCCCGTCCCCGCCGGCGGCGAGGAGTTCGGCAGCCCGGCCGGCGACATCCTGCGCGTGGATCTGTCCACCGGCGAGATCTCCCTCGAGCTCAGCACTGCCGGGCCGTTCGATCCCCGCGGCACGTCGCGCGTGACGCTGTCCTCGGCCACTCCCGAGTCGCCGCTGGCCGCCTACGGATCGGTCGTGCGCCGCATGCTCGACGGCGACCGGTCCTTCAGCGTCAGCGCCGAGGCCTCCGAGCACAGCTGGCGCATCGTCCAGCCGGCCATCGACGCCCTGGCCGAGGGCCGGGTCCCGCTCCAGGAGTACCCGGCCGGCTCCGAGGGCCCCGAGACGATCTGAGGTCACATCCGCGTCGGCGGCGGACGGCCTGCGCCGCCGACGCGCCCCCGCCCGGACAGCCGGCGCTGCGGCGGGCCCGTGCGGCGGATTTCGTCCGCCTCTGTGATCGGTTCGCTCCGATGCCGGATCGCCGCGCCTCCTGTGCTCTACTGTGGCGCCATCAATCTGTGATGCGCACCACAGGTGCCGTCGGACGCCCCGCAGGAGCGGGCAGCGCCCACTAGACCGGGAGGCCCCGAATGGGTTCTGGATCCTCGCCAGCGACCAGCAGCGAACATCATCCTCGAAGCGCACCGGGCGCGACCCCCCAGGGGCACGGCGACCCGCAGGACTCGAGCCTGAAGGCCCACATGAAGGGCCGCCACCTCGTGATGATGAGCCTCGGCTCGGCCATCGGCGCCGGCCTGTTCGTGGGCTCCGGCGCCGGCATCGCCGCCGCGGGCCCGGCCGTGCTCGTCTCCTACGTCGTGGCCGGCGTGCTGATCATCCTGATCATGCGCATGCTCGGCGAGATGGTCGCCGATCACCCCACCTCGGGAGCGTTCTCCGTCTACGCGGGACGCGCCGTGAGCCCCGCTGCCGGCTTCGCCGTCGGCTGGCTGTGGTGGGTCCAGCTCATCATCGTGATCGCCGCCGAGGCCACGGCCGCCGCCCAGATCCTGGTCTCCGCCTGGCCCGTGGCCCCGCAGTGGCTGCTCGCGCTGATCTTCATGATCCTGTTCACCGCGATCAACCTGTTCGGCGTGGGGCAGTTCGGCGAGTTCGAGTTCTGGTTCTCCCTGCTCAAGGTCGCGGCCGTGGTGGTCTTCCTGGTCATCGGCGGCCTGTTCGTGCTCGGCCTGCTGCCCACCGCCGAGGCGCCGGGCCTGAGCAATCTCACGGCCCACGGCGGGTTCATGCCCAACGGCATCGCCGGCGTCGCGGCAGGTCTGCTGATCGTGGCCTTCGCCTTCGGCGGCATCGAGATCGTGGCCGTGGCCGCCGCCGAGACCGAGGATCCCGAGAAGAACGTGGGCCGCGCGATCCGCACCATCGTGTGGCGCATCCTGATCTTCTACATGGGCTCCGTGGCGATCATGGTCCTGGCCATGCCCTGGAACGACGAGAACCTGCTCGCCTCGCCCTTCGTGGCCGTGCTCAACACCGCGGGCCTGCCGGCCGTCGCCTCGATCATGGCGATCGTCGTGACCGTCGCGCTGCTGTCCTCGCTCAACGCCAACCTCTACGGCGCCTCGCGGATGATCTTCTCGCTGTCGAACCGGACGCTGGCCCCGGCCGCGCTGAGCTCGACGAACGCCCGCGGCGTGCCCGTCATGGCGGTGCTGGCCTCCGTGGCCTTCGGCTTCGTGACGGTGGCCCTGAACTACGTCTGGGCCGAGGAGATCCTCGGCATCCTGCTCAACATCGTGGGCTCCACCCTGATCGTCATCTGGACCATGACGATCATCTCCCACCTGGTGCTGCGCCGCCGGGCCGAGGCCGAGGGGCGCGAGCTGCCGCTGAAGGCCTGGGGCTATCCGTGGCTGTCCTACGTGGCCCTGGCCGGCATGATCGCCGTCGTGGTCCTGGGCATGACCGTGCCGGGCGTGCGCCAGCAGATCCTGCTGACCGCGGCGCTGTTCGCGGTGCTGTGGGTCATCGGCGCCGTGCTCGCCAAGCGGCGCGGCGTGACCCGCTTCCGCTCCCCTGAGGAGTTCGCCGAGGGCGCCGAGCCGCGGCCCACGCAGCAGGACTGACGAGCTGCCGCTGGACGGAGGGGCTCCCGGGCGATGCGCCCGGGAGCCCCTCCGCCGTCGTGCGCTCTCCGCCGTCGCGCGCCGCCCGACGCCGTTTGACGTCCGCGCCGTGATCCGTGGCATGATGAGCCGCGTCACCATCAAGAGCGACCGAGAGACCTTGGCTCGAAGACGTCGCAGCAACCATGCAGGGCTCGATCCCCCGCGCAGAGGTGCTCCCGCCAGGACCGATGGAAAGGACGTGCCGACGGCATGCTGAACTCCGACCGCATCCGCACCACCCATGTGGGCTCCCTGCCCCGCACCCCCGAGCTGCTGGCCGCCAACGAGGCGCACCAGGCGGGGGACCTCTCGTGGGAGGAGCTCGTGACGACCATGCAGCAGGGCGTCCGGGACATCGTCGCCGCCCAGCGGCAGATCGGCATCGACGTCGTCAACGACGGCGAGTACGGGCACACCATGTCCAGCTCCGTCGACTACGGCGCGTGGTGGAACTACTCGTTCTCCCGGCTGGGCGGGCTGAGCCCCTCCGACGAGGACCGCTGGGATCCCGAGGCGGGCGCCCGCCGCTCCTCGCCCGGGAACATCGTCCTGACGTCCTTCGCCGACCGCCGGGACCGGCAGCGGTTCCGCGAGGCCTACGCGGACGAGTCCTCCGGGATCCTCACCGCCCGCAAGCGGGTGGCCCAGCCCAGGATCACGGGGCCCCTGACCTACACGGGCCACGACGCCGTGCAGGCCGACATCGACAACCTGCGGGCCGCGATGGAGGCGACGGGCGCGCAGGAGGGCTTCCTGGCCGCGCTGTCGCCCGGCTCATGCGCCCGCGTGGGCAACGAGCACTACGCGAGCGACGAGGAGCTCGTCTACGCGTGCGCGGATGCCATGCGCGAGGAGTACCGCGCGATCGTCGACGCCGGGCTCATCGTGCAGATCGACGACCCCTCGATCGCGGAGTCCTGGGACCAGATCAATCCCGAGCCCTCCCTCGAGGACTACCGCTCTTTCATCCAGCTGCGGATCGAGGCCCTGAACCACGCCCTGCGCGGCCTGCCCCGGGAGCAGATCCGCTTCCACCTGTGCTGGGGCTCCTGGCACGGCCCCCACACCACCGATCTGGAGCTGCGGCACCTGATCGAGCCGATGCTGCAGATCGAGGCCGGCGGCTATTCGTTCGAGGCCGCCTCCGCGCGCCACGGCCACGAGTGGCGCGAGTGGGCCGACGCCGCGCTGCCCGAGGACCGGGTCATCATCCCGGGCGTCGTCTCGCACTCGACCAACGTGGTCGAGCACCCGGAGCTGGTGGCCGAGCGCATCGAGCGCTTCGCCTCCGTCGTCGGGCCGGAGCGCGTGATCGCCTCGACCGACTGCGGTCTGGGCGGGCGGCTGCACCCGCAGATCGCCCTGGCCAAGCTCGAGTCGCTCGCCGAGGGCGCCCGCATCGCCTCGGACCGCCTCTTCTGACCCCTCCCCGCCCCGCCGAGCGGGCCATCTCATGCCCTGCGGCGACCTGCAGCGCATGAGATCGCCCGTCCGCGCCTTCTGCGCCACCCACCCGCATCATCACTGACAGGACGGACCCCTCCATGCAGCGCTCCGAGCACCGGATCCTGACCACCCATGCCGGCTCCCTGCCGCGCACCGACCAGCTCATCGAGGCCAACCGCGCCCGCACCGGCGGCGAGGACTACGACCAGCTCCTCAGCGAGTCCGTCGTCGACGTCGTCCGGCGCCAGCGCGACGCGGGCATCGACGTCGTCAACGACGGCGAGTACGGCCACGCCATGGCCGAGGACACGGACTACGGCGCGTGGTGGCACTACATCTTCGACCGCCTCGAGGGCCTGGGCGAGGGCACGGTGGGGCTGTGGGAGCAGCCGGCCGTGCGCTCCGAACCGGGCGAGGTGAAGCTCACGAGCTTCGGCGACCGGCGCGACCGGGAGCGCTTCCGCGAGGCCTACTCCGATCCCGCCAGCGGCATCTCCACCGGCAGGCAGCCGCCGTTCCCCGAGTTCGTGGGGCCCGTGCGCTACGCCGGGCAGGAGGCCGTGGCCCGCGACATCGCCAACCTGAAGCGCGCGCTCGAGACGACGGGCGCGAGCGAGGGATACCTGGCGTCGCTGTCGCCGGGGTCGTGCGCCCGCCTCGAGGACAAGCACTACGGCGACGAGGACGAGCTGCTCCAGGCCTGCGCCGAGGCCATGCGCGAGGAGTACCGCGCGATCACCGACGCCGGGCTGATCGTGCAGATCGACGACCCCTCGATCGCCGAGAACTGGGATCAGATCAACCCCGAGCCCTCCGTCGAGGACTACCTCGCGTTCACGCAGAAGCGCGTCGAAGCCATCAACTACGCGCTCGAGGGCATCCCCGCCGAGCAGGTGCGCTTCCACCTGTGCTGGGGATCCTGGCACGGCCCGCACACCACGGATCTCGAGTTCGAGCACCTGGTGCGCACGATGCTGCAGATCGAGGCGGGGGCCTTCTCCTTCGAGGCCGCCAACGCCCGCCACGAGCACGAGTGGCGCGTGTGGGAGGACGTCGCACTGCCCGAGGACCGGATCATCATCCCGGGCATCGTCTCCCACGCGACCAACGTGGTCGAGCATCCCGAGCTGGTGGCCGAGCGCATCGAGCGCTTCGCCTCCGTCGTCGGACGCGAGCGCGTCCTGGCCTCGACCGACTGCGGGCTGGGCGGGCGCATCCACCCGCAGATCGCGGCGGCCAAGCTCGAGTCCCTCGCCGAGGGCGCCCGCATCGCCTCGGACCGCCTCTTCTGACCCCTCCCTCTCCCCGACGAACGGGCGATCTCATGCCCTGCAGGTCGCTGCAGGGCATGAGATCGCCCGTTCGCGCCGGGGCAGGGGCGCACGTGTGGGCGGCGAGCAGCGGATCAGCGGCGCAGACCCCACGACGACGCCTGCTCCTCGGCCGCCCGGGCCAGCAGCGCAACGTCGGCGCCGACGTTCACGAAATCGGCCCCGGCCTCCACGTACCGCCGGGCCTGCTCGGGGGCGAACGCGTTGACGCCCGCGAACCGGCCGGCGGCATGCGCCGCCTCGATCACGTGCTCGACCGCGGCCACCACGTCGGGATGGGTCTGCTGACCGAGCAGCCCCATCGACGCGGAGAGGTCCGACGGGCCGATGAAGATCCCGTCGACCCCGTCGACCGCCGCGATCGATCCGATGCTCTCCACGGCCGCCGCCGACTCGGCCTGCACGATCAGGGAGATCGAGCGGCGCGCCTGCGGCAGGTAGTCGGGGACCCTGCCCCAGCGCGCCGAGCGGGCCAGCGCCGCTCCCACGCCGCGCACGCCCTCCCCCGGATAGGACACCGCGCGGGCGGCCCGCCGGGCGTCCTCGGCGGAGTCGACCATGGGCACGATCAGCGACTGCGCCCCCAGGTCCAGGTACTGCTTGATGAGGGCCTCGTCGTTGTCGGGCACCCGGACCACGGGCAGCGTCGGATAGGCCGCGATCGCCCGCAGCTGGGCCAGGATCGCCTCGAGCGACAGCGGGGAGTGCTCGCCGTCGATCAGCAGGTAGTCGAATCCTGCGCCGGCGCAGATCTCCGCGGCCGTCGGGTCGCCGGAGGACACGAACATCCCGACGACGGGGCTCGTCTCGGGGGCAGTCTGCTCCGAGCCGTCCCCGTCGGCGCGGCCGGCGACGGCCATGAGGTCGCGCAGGCTCGGCGGAAGCCCGGGCAGCCTCCCGCCCTCGGCCGGCTCTGCGCGCATCAGCTCCCTCACGCGAAGCGACATGTGACGACCCCCAGCTCTCCGTAGTCGGCGTGCACGGTGTCACCGGGATGGACCCACATGGGCTTGGTGAAGGAGCCGGCCAGGATGAACTCGCCGGCCTCCAAGGCGTCGTCGTGCCCCGCCAGCCGGTTGGCCAGCCAGGCCACGCCGCGGGCGGGGTGGTCGAGCACCGCGGCGGCCACTCCGGAGTCCTCGATCGTCTCGTTGCGGTAGAGCAGGGCGCTGACCCAGCGCAGGTCGAGGGCGTCCGGTGCGACCGGCCGGCCGCCGTGGACGACGCCGCCCAGGGCCGCGTTGTCGCTGATCGTGTCCACGATCGTGCGGCCCTCCATCTCGATGCGCGAGGACAGGATCTCGAGGGCCGGGACGACGCACTCGGTCGCGCGCAGGACGTCGAAGATCGTGACGTCGGGCCCGCGCAGCGTCTCCTTCAGCACGAAGGCGAGCTCCATCTCGATGCGCACCGAGGAGTACTGCGAGTGCTCGATCACCGCCCCGGTCTCGTGCATCTGATCGGCGAAGATCGCGCCGTAGTCCGGCTCGGTGATGCCGGTGGCCTCCTGCATGACCTTGGAGGTCAGGCCGATCTTGCGCCCGGCCAGGCGGCGCCCGGCCTCCTGGCCGCGGCGGCGCCACTCGTTCTGCACGGCGTAGGCGTCCTCGACGGTCATCTCCGGATCGCGCGCCGTCAGCAGCGGGATCATGCCCCGGCTGCGCTCGGCCTCGGCCAGCTCGTCGGCGATCGCGCTCACGCGCTCCTTGTCCAGCATGTGCTCCTCGTTCCTCGTGGCGGTTCCCCGGCCGCGAGCCGCGGCTCGCGGGAGAGGCACGGGCCCTGCCGCCCCGCCTGCAGACGGTCGCAGCAGGGCCCGCGCCGGCGGCTGCTGCGGATCAGAGCTGGTGGCCCAGCTTGAAGCCCTTGGCGGCCTCGCCGCGATAGGTGCCCTGCTCGTCGTCGGAGCGGGTGTAGGAGAAGCCGTCGGCGCCGATGGTCACGTCCATCTCGGACTTGTCCGCGCGCCGGCGCACCTCCTGCGGATCGCCGTCGAGGTCCAGGACCAGGGAGGCCTCCGTGTACCAGGACGGGACGACGGGGTTGCCCCACCAGTCGCGGCGCTGGTTGTCGTGGACGTCCCAGTGCACGACCGGGTTGTCCGGGTCGCCCGTGTAGTAGTCCTGCGTGTAGATCTCGACCCGATGGTCGTCCGGATCCAGGATGTAGAGGTAGAACGCGTTGGAGACGCCGTGGCGCCCGGGGCCGCGCTCGATCCGGTCCGAGATGCGCAGGGCGCCCATCTTGTCGCAGATGTAGAGGATGTTGTGCTTCTCGTGGGTCGAGAACGCCACGTGATGCATCCGCGGTCCATCGCCGCCGGTCATGGCGGTGTCGTGCACGGTGGCCTTGCGCCGCATCCAGGCCGCGTACTCCGTTCCCTCCTGGTCCGAGATATCCTCGGTGATCCGGAAGCCCAGGCCCTCCATGTACCGGCAGGCCCGCGGGACGTCCGGGGTGACCTGGTTGAAGTGGTCCAGGCGCACGAGGGCGCCGGCGCCGTAGAGGTCGTAGCGCCAGGCCAGCCGCTCGACGTGCTCGACCTCGTGGAAGAACTCGTACGGGAAGCCCAGGGGGTCCTCGACGCGCACCGAGTCCCCGATGCCCTTGACGAAGCCGTCCTTCCGGCGCTCGACCCGGCAGCCCAGCTCCCGGTACCAGGCCTCCGCGCGGTCCACGTCCTCGGGCGTGCGCACGCGGTAGGAGAATGCCCGCACGGCCGCGACGGGGCCCTTGCGGAGGACGAGGTTGTGGTGGATGAACTCCTCCATGGAGCGGAGGTAGATCGCCTCGTCGTCCTCCTCGGTCACCACCAGGCCGAGCAGGTCGACGTAGAACTCCCGCGACTTCGCGAGGTCGGTGACGATCAGCTCCATGTAGGCGCAGCGCAGGATGTCCGGCGCGGGCGCCGACGGGGCGGCGATGGGCTCGGTCGGGGCGACCGGGCGGTCGCCCTGCTGCGGCTGCGGATCAGCGGCGTCGGGACGCTGCGGCGTGGTCTCGCTCATGATGCTCTCCTGGTTCCTTCCGAGGTGGTGGGACGGCCGCCGCTCAGGCGTCGACCTTCTGCGCCGCGTCGTCCTCCTGCTTGCCGAACACGGGGTTGTGGACCTCGTCGAGGTTGATGTGCACGGCCTGCTGATCGGTGTAGAAGTCGATCGAGCGGTAGCCGCCCTCGTGGCCCAGGCCCGAGGCCTTCACGCCGCCGAAGGGCGTGCGCAGGTCCCGGACGTTGTTGGAGTTCAGCCAGACCATCCCGGCCTCGACGGACTGGGAGAAGTTGTGGGCGCGCTTGAGATCGCTGGTCCAGATGTACGCCGCCAGGCCGTACTTGGTGTTGTTGGCCAGCTCGAGCGCCTCCTCGTCCGTGTCGAACGGGGTGATGGCGACGACGGGGCCGAAGATCTCCTCCTGGAAGATCCGGGCCTCCGGGGCGACGTCGGCGAAGACCGTGGGCTGGACGTAGTTGCCCGTCTCGAAGCCCTCGGGGCGCCCGCCGCCGGCGACCAGGCGGCCCTCCTCCTTGCCGATCTCGACGTAGGACATGACCTTCTCGTAGTGCTCCGGGTGCACCAGCGCGCCGACCTCGGTCGCGGGATCGGACGGCAGGCCGACCTTCACCCGCTTCGCCTGCGCGGCGTAGCGCTCGACGAACTCGTCGTAGATGCCGCGCTGGACCAGGATGCGCGAGCCGGCGGTGCAGCGCTCGCCGTTGAGGGAGAAGACGCCGAAGACCGTGGCGTTGATCGCCGCCTCCAGGTCGGCGTCGTCGAAGACGACGGCCGGCGACTTCCCGCCCAGCTCCATGGACAGGCCCTTGAGCCACGGCGCGGCGTTGGCGAAGATCAGCTGCCCGGTGCGCGACTCGCCCGTGAACGAGATCAGCGGGACGTCCGGGTGCTTGACCAGCGAATCGCCCGCGTAGCCCTCCTCGCCGTAGCCGTTGACCAGGTTGAACACGCCCTGCGGCAGGCCGGCCTGCTCGAAGATCCCGGCCCACAGCGATGCCGACAGCGGCGTGAACTCGGCCGGCTTGAGCACCACGGTGTTGCCCGTGGCGATCGCCGGGGCGAGCTTCCACGACTCGAGCATGAACGGGGTGTTCCACGGCGTGATCAGACCCGCGACGCCGATCGGCTTGCGATTGACGTAGTTGGCCTGGCGGCCCGGCACCTTGAAGGCGTCGTCGGTCTGGGCCACGATCAGGTCCGCGAAGAAGCGGAAGTTCTCGGCCGCGCGGCGGGCCTGGCCCAGCGCCTGCGTGATCGGCAGGCCGGAGTCGTAGGACTCCATGGCGGCCAGCTCGTCGCCGCGGTCCTCGACCTGGTCGGCGATCGAGTAGAGCACCCGGGCGCGCTCGCGCGGGAGCATCCTGGGCCAGGGGCCCTCCTGGAAGGCCTTCCTGGCCGCGGCGACGGCGGCCTCGACATCGGCCTTCTTGCCGGAGGCGGCCCGGATGTACGGCTCGTTGGTCACCGGGTCGATGACCTCGAACGTGTCGCCGTCGATCGAGTCGACCCACTGGCCGTCGATGTAGTGGCGGAGGACGTCGGGGAGGTCCTGGGGACGGGCTGCGGTGTTGTCGGTCATGATCTCCACTTCCGGATCGTCGCGGGCCGGTGCCTCCGGCCCGCCGTCTGATGCGTCGTGATCGGCAGTCCCGTCGCGGGCGGCTGCGGGCCGCTCAGCCCGCGGACTGCGATCTGAGGTAGCTGGTCACGGTGGCGAGGCGATGCGCGCGGCAGGCCCGCTCGATCTCGTCGGAGGAGGCGCGCGCCTCGATGAGCCCGAGGATCCGGGCGTGCTCCTGGACGGACTCCCGGGCCCTGCCGGGGATGAACGCGAAGGTCGACATCCGCAGCTGTCCCAGGCGCACCCACTCGGCCTCCACGAGCGCGCTCAGCCGCGCGTTGTCGCACCGGCAGGTCAGCGTGCGGTGGAACTCGTGGTTCAGCTCGGTGAACAGCGCCGGGTCGAGGTCGTCGGCCAGCGCCTCCATCTCCTGGTTGATCGACCGCGCGCGCTCCAGCTCGCGGGGGCCCAGACGCGCGGCCGAGACCGCGGTCGCCTTGCCCTCGAGCAGCCCGAGCACCTCCATCGTGCTGCGGTACTCGTCGGGCTCGATCATGGCCACCTGGGCCCCGACGTTGCGCTGGAACGTCACGAGGCCCTGCGCCTCGAGCCGGCGGATGGCCTCCCGCACGGGGACCACCGACATCCCCAGGCTCGAGGCGATGCCCGCCAGGACCAGCCGGTGCCCGGGTGCGTACTCCTGGCTGCGGATCCGCTGCTCGAGCCACGAGTGGGCGAAGTCCGCCTTGCTCACGTGCTCGGGGATCGCCGGTGCTGCCGCGGGGGACGGGCCGGACTGGACCATGGGGGGCCTCGCGTTCTCTCGGGCGCATGTCACAGGGCCCCGTCAGCGTACGTCGGGCGGATTGTCCTGGGCCCACCGCTCGTACTCCTCCTTCCAGCGCCCCGTGGGCGGGAAGAGGCCGTCGATCGGATGGCCCTCGCCCACGCGCGCGGCGACCCACTCGTCCTGGTGCTCCTTGGCCAGGGCCTCGTCGGCGACCTCCTCCGCGATCCCGCGGGGGATCACGATGACGCCGTCGTCGTCGCCCACGACGATGTCGCCGGGCAGGACCGTGGCATTGCCGCAGGCGACCGCCACATCGCCCTCCCAGGGCACATGGCGCCGGCCCAGCACGGCCGGGTGGGCGGTCTGCGAGAAGACCGGCAGCCCGATCTCCTCGACCGCGGCGTCGTCGCGGACGCCGCCGTCGGTGACCACCCCGGCGGCACCGCGGCTGCGAGCGCGCAGGGCGAGGATGTCGCCCAGCGTGCCGGAGCCGGACTCGCCGCGGGCCTCGATCACGATGACCTCGCCGGCGCCGACGGTGTCGAAGACCTGCTTCTGCGCGTTGAACCCGCCGCCGTGGGCCTTGAAGAGGTCCTCGCGGTTGGGCACGAAGCGCAGGGTCCGGGCGGGCCCGACCATCCGGGTGCCGCGGCGCTGCGGGTGCACGCCCTCGATCACCACGTTGTCCAGGCCCCGCCGGCGCAGCTCGGCCGACAGGCCCGCGGTCGGCGCTCGGCGCAGCTTCGCCAGCAGACCGGAGGGCAGCGCGCCGTCCCGGCCCTCCGCGTCCTCGGCGGGCAGACCCGCGAGCTCCCGGGAGCCCCAGGCCTCCTCGCGCTGGGTGTCGTCGACGGCCGGGACCGATCCCAGGGCGGGGTCGAAGCCCTGCTCGCCCTGGACCGCGCGGGTGACCAGGCGCCCGGAGGACGGCGAGCCGTCGGCCTGCGGGGCATCGACCTCGACCTCCATGACATCGCCGGGCTGCACGACGGAGGACCCCGCCGGCGTGCCCGTGAGGATGACATCGCCCTCCTCGAGGGTCACGTGCTGGGAGAGGTCGGCGACGAGCTGCTCGAGGGGGAAGATCATGGCCTGCGCCGCGGTGGTGTCCTCCTGGGCCGGCTCGCCGTTGACCCACGTGCGCACGCGCAGCTGATCGGGGCGCACCGTGCGGGCGTCGATCAGCGACGGGCCGAGCGGGGTGTAGCCGTCGCGGCCCTTGTTGCGCAGGTTGGAGCCCTTGTCCGCAGCACGCAGGTCGTAGAGGCCCAGGTCGTTGGCCGCGGTCACGGAGGCCACGTGCTCCCAGGCCCCGGACTGCGCGACACCGCGCGCGGGCCGGCCGATGACCAGGGCGATCTCCCCCTCGAAGGCCAGCAGCTCGGTGCCCGCCGGGCGCACGGCCTCGCCGCCCGAGCCGGCCAGCGAGCTCGCGGGCTTGAGGAAGTACGAGGGCGCCTCGGGCCGGCGGCCCCGCTGGGCCGCCCGGGACTCGTAGGCCAGGTGCACGGCGATGATCTTGCCGGGGGCCACGGGAACGGGCTGCGCCTGGAGCGGCGCCTCGCGCGGGGTCTCGTCGTCGGGGGTCTCCGTCATGCTGCCTCCTCGAGAGGAATCGGCCTGATGCTCGTCTACCCAGATCGTATATGGTCAGTGACGAAGAGCACAAGGGTCATGGGACGCGGCCGCAACGGCCCTCGACGACGAGCCGGAGCTGCGCCGAGAACCCCCTTCCCCTGCTGGCCGCGAGCCCGCCGCGCGATATCATGAGATCCTTGTCACAGTGAGCGGGGATTATATACGATCATGGACAGGCCACCCCTCGTCGGGCCCCTCCTGAGGGCCCAGGGCCCGACGCACCCGCTCCCCTCCCGCCGCGGCCGCGTGCGCGGCGGCGCGATCACCGCCCCAGCCTCCAGGAGATGAGATGCACTTCCACACAGACGGCTACGTCTCGACCGATCCGCGCGTCACCGAGCCCGCCGGGTACGGCATCGACCGCCCGGAGGATCTCCCCGACACCATGGACGTGCTCATCGTGGGGACCGGGCCCGCCGGGGCGATCGCGGCGGCGCAGCTCGCGCGCTTCCCCGAGGTGAGCACCCGGATCATCGAGCGCCGTCCGGAGCGGCTGATCATCGGCCAGGCCGACGGCATCCAGGCACGCTCGGTCGAGACCTTCCAGGCCTTCGGCTTCGCGCACCAGATCGAGGACGAGGCCTACCAGATCACCGAGACCTGCTTCTGGAACCCGGATCCGCAGAACCCCGATCACATCGTGCGCACCGGCCGCCCGCTCGACGACCCGCACGACATCTCGGAGTTCCCGCACCTGATCGTGAACCAGGCCCGCGTGCTCGACTACTTCCTCGAGGCCGCCCAGCTGGCCCCGGCCAAGATCACCCCGGACTACGGCGTCGAGTTCCTGGGCCTCGAGGTCGAGGACTCCGGCGAGCACCCCGTCAAGGTGGATCTGCGCTACACCGGCGGCGAGCGCGAGGGCCAGGAGCGCACCGTGCGCGCCAAGTACGTCGTGGGCTGCGACGGCGCCCGCTCGGGGGTGCGCAGGTCGATCGGGCGCAGGCTCGAGGGCAAGGGCGCGGACCACGCCTGGGGCGTCATGGACGTGCTGGCCAACACCGACTTCCCCGACATCCGCACCAAGTGCGCGATCAACTCCCGCCGCGGCTCGATCCTGCTCATCCCGCGCGAGGGCGGCCACCTGTTCCGCATGTACGTGGACCTGGGCGACGTGGCCAAGGACGACGCCGGCAAGGTGCGCCAGACCCCCGTCGAGGAGATCATCCGCCGGGCCAACGAGATCATCCGCCCGTACTCGGTGGACGTGAAGTCCGTGGCCTGGTCCTCGGTGTACGAGGTCGGCCACCGCCTCACCGATCACTTCGACGACATCGACGACGAGCAGCGCGGCCGGGTCTGCCCCCGCGTGTTCATCACCGGCGACGCCTGCCACACACACTCCGCCAAGGCCGGGCAGGGCATGAACGTCTCGATGCAGGACGGCTTCAACCTCGCCTGGAAGCTGGGGGCCGTCGTCTCCGGGCGGGCCCCGGAGTCGCTGCTCGACACGTACTCCGCCGAGCGCCAGGTCGTGGCCAAGAACCTCATCGACTTCGACCGCGAGTGGTCGACCCTCATGGCCACCCCGCAGGACCAGCTGCCGGATCCGAGCTACCTCGAGGACTTCTACGTCCGCACTGCGGAGTTCCCGGCAGGCTTCATGACGGAGTACCAGCCGTCCCAGATCACCGCCGGCGCCGAGCACCAGGACCTGGCGGCGGGCTATCCGCTGGGCAAGCGCTTCCGCTCGGCGCGCGTGAAGCGGGTCTGCGACGCCACGGACCGCCACCTGGGCCACGAGTTCGTCGCGGACGGCCGCTGGCGCATCCACGTGTTCGCCGATCGCCCGGCCCCGGGCGAGGACTCGGGCGTCGAGCGCCTGGGGCAGTGGCTGCACCAGGACCCCGACTCGCCGGTGAACGCCTTCCGCCGCGAGGGCGAGGACGAGAACCGCCTGTTCGACATCGACGTGATCTACCAGCAGCGCTACACCGAGTTCGAGATCACGGACGTGCCGCGCGCCTTCAGGCCGGTGGTCGGTCGCTTCGAGCTCGACTACTGGGAGAACGTCTACGCGACGCTCTCCCAGGAGGAGGACATCTTCGAGCAGCGCCAGATCAGCCGCGACGGCGCCATCGTGGTCGTGCGCCCCGACATGTACGTCGCGGCGGTCCTGCCGCTCGACGCCACCGACGAGCTCAGCGAGTTCCTGGGGCGCAGCTTCCTGCGCGCCTGAGCCCTGACCGCGCCGCACGACGGCCCGCTCCCGCAACATGGGAGCGGGCCGTCGTCATAGTGACCTGGATCACCTACACTCAGCGCATCCTCGGATTACTGACCGATCGTTCAGCAGGAGTGGTCGGCCGTCCGTCGGCTCGCAGCGCACTCCGGCGCCGGGCCCCGCCCCACCCCGGGAGATCCCATGGCCACCACCGCGCCCACGCCGGACCGCACCGTCTCCCGCGAGGAGAAGAAGGTCCTGGCCGGCACCCTCATCGGCACCACCATCGAGTGGTACGACTTCTTCATCTATGCGCAGGCGGCCGGGTTCATCCTGGCCACGCACTTCTTCAATCCCCTGGGCGAGGAGTCCGCCGCGCTCGCGCAGGTCGTGTCCTGGGCCTCCCTGGGCATCAGCTTCCTGTTCCGACCGCTCGGGGCGGTCGTGGCAGGGCACCTGGGCGACAAGCTCGGGCGCAAGGCCGTGCTCGTGATGACGCTCGTGGGCATGGGCGGAGCCACCGCGCTCATCGGCCTGCTGCCGACCTACGCCGCGATCGGCATCTGGGCGCCGATCCTCCTGGTCCTGCTGCGCGTCCTGCAGGGATTCTCCGCCGGAGGCGAGTGGGGCGGCGCGGCCCTGATGGCGGTCGAGCACGCCCCGCGCGGCAAGCGCGGCTTCTTCGGAGCCTTCCCGCAGATCGGCGTCCCGCTGGGCATGCTGCTGGCCACCCTGTTCATGTTCGCCATGACCTCCGCGCTGAGCCCGGAGCAGTTCGAGGCGTGGGGCTGGCGCGTCCCGTTCCTGTCCTCGGTCGTGCTGATCGTCGTCGGGTTCGCCATCCGCCGCAGCGTGGACGAGTCGCCGGTCTTCCAGGAGATGCAGCTGCGCCGGGCGGAGTCCTCGGCCCCGCTGGGCCGCCTGCTGCGCTCCAACAAGCGCGAGGTCGCCCTGGCCGCGCTGATCTTCGCGGGCAACAACGCGGCCGGGTACATGGTGATCGCGTTCTTCGCCTCCTACGGCACCAAGGTGCTGGGCATGTCGCGGGCGGACACCCTCGTGGCCACGCTGGTCGGCGGCATCGGCTGGCTCGTCTTCACGATGCTCGGCGGCTGGATCTCGGACCGCCTCGGACGCGTGCGGACCTTCCAGCTGGGCTACGCGATCTGCATCCTGTGGGCGGTCCCCCTGTGGTTCCTGCTGGACACCGCCTCCCTGCCGCTGTTCGCCCTGGCGATCTTCGTCCTGACGATCGGGCTGGGCCCGTCCTACGGCCCGCAGTCGGCCATGTACGCCGAGATGTTCCCGGCCCGCGTCCGCTTCTCGGGCGTCTCGATCGGCTACGCCTTCGGCTCGATCATCGGCGGGGCCTTCGCGCCGATGATCGCCCAGCTGCTGCTCAACCGCACGGGCCAGGGCTGGGTGATCGGCCTCTACATCGCCGGGATCTGCCTGGTCTCGCTCATCGCGGTCTCCTTCGTGCGCCGGTCGGATCAGGACTCCGACCTGCACGTGGCCGAGGTGCACGAGGAGTACCTCGAGCAGCACCCCGAGTTCGTCGAGCAGCACCCCACGGACGCCCAGCACCTGCTCGAGAACAGCGGCGGGGACCCGTCGATCATCGAGCGCCCCGGGCGCTGAGCGCGCGCCCTCGGCGCTCCCGCGGGCCGTCGGCCCGTCCCGCGAGCCCGGGGGGGGGCTCCTCGCCCCTCCGAGCTCGCCCCGCCCCCATCCCCAGGCCGGGCGAGCATTGATCTTCACCCCGGGCCGTGCCACTGTAGATTTGCAGAACGCTCGGTCAGTAATCCACGTCCGTCGGGCACGGACCGGACCGGCCGCCGCGGCCGCCGCATCGACACCACCACCCAGGAGACCCCATGCCGACGACCTCGCCCACCGCCCCGCAGGCCTTCCTGGTCGGCGGATCGCGCACCCCGGTCGGCCGCTACGGCGGCGCCCTGTCCTCGGTGCGGCCCGACGACCTCGCCGCCCTGGTGATCCGCCGGGAGATCGAGGCCTCGGGGCTGGACCCGGCCGCCGTCGACGAGGTGATCCTGGGCAATGCCAACGGCGCCGGCGAGGAGAACCGCAACGTGGCCCGCATGGCGTGGCTGCTGAACGGCTACCCGGACACCGTCCCGGGCATCACCGTCAACCGGCTGTGCGCCTCCGGCATGTCCGCGATCACCATGGCCCAGCAGATGGTGGCCTCCGGGGCCGCGGACCTCGTGGTGGCCGGCGGCGTCGAGTCCATGTCCCGGGCCCCCTGGGTCCAGGCCAAGCCGACCACCGCCTTCGCCAAGCCCGGCGAGCAGTTCGACACCTCGATCGGCTGGCGCTTCGTGAACCCCGCCTTCCAGGAGGGCGAGCTCGCCCGCGACGGGAAGATGACGCTGTCCATGCCGGAGACCGCCGAGGAGGTCGCGCGCGTGGACTCGATCTCCCGCGAGGACTGCGATGCCTTCGCGGCCCGCTCGCACGAGCTCGCGCTGAAGGCCGTCGCCGACGGCCGCTTCGACTCCGAGATCGTCCCGGTCACCGTGAGGGGCCGCAAGGGCCGCGAGTCCGTCGTGGACACCGACGAGGGCCCCCGCGAGGGCTCGACCCCCGACGTCCTGGCGCAGCTGCGTCCGGTCGTGAAGGGCGGCTCCGTGGTGACCGCCGGCAACTCGTCCTCGCTCAACGACGGGGCCTCCGCCGTGATCGTGGCCTCGGAGGCCGCGATCGAGAAGCACGGCCTGACCCCGCGGGCCCGGGTCGTGCTGGGCGCCGCCGCGGGCATCGCCCCGGAGATCATGGGCCTGGGCCCGGTCCCGGCCACGCAGAAGGCCCTGGGACGCGCCGGCTGGGCGATCGAGGACCTGGGCGCCGTCGAGCTCAACGAGGCCTTCGCATCCCAGTCCCTGGGCACGATCCGCCGTCTGGACCTGGACCCGGAGATCGTCAACCGCTGGGGCGGTGCGATCGCGCTGGGCCACCCGCTGGGCTCCTCCGGCTCCCGGATCACCATCACCCTGATGAACCGCATGGAGCAGGAGCAGGCCGCGCGCGGCCTGGCCACCATGTGCATCGGGGTCGGGCAGGGCGCGGCCCTGCTGCTGGAGAGGGCGTGATCGGCATGAGCAGCCAGGACAGCACCGCGAGCGCGCTGCGGATCGAACGGGGCGCCGACCGGGTCCATGCCGTGCTCGATCGCCCCGCCGTGCGCAACGCGATCGACGCCGCGATGGTCGATGAGCTGCACGAGCTCTGCCGAGACCTCGAGCACGACCCGAAGATCCTGATCCTCTCCGGCACCGCCGTGAACGGCAAGGGCGTCTTCGCCTCCGGGGCCGACATCGCCCAGCTGCGCGAACGACGCCGCGACGACGCCCTGCGCGGGGTCAACTCCCAGCTCTTCGAGCGCATCGCCCGCCTGCCGATGCCCGTGATCGCCGCCCTGGACGGCTACGCCCTCGGCGGCGGCGCGGAACTGGCCTGGGCCGCCGACTTCCGCATCGGGACCCCCGCCGTGAAGATCGGCCAGCCCGAGACCGGGCTGGGCATCATCGCCGCCGCCGGCGCCCTGTGGCGGCTCAAGGAGCTGGCCGGCGAGCCCCTGGCCAAGGAGATCCTGCTGGCCGGGCGCACCCTCGATGCCCAGGAGGCCCTGGCCGCCCGGCTGATCACCGAGATCCACGAGCCCGACCAGCTGCTGGCCGCCGCCGATGCCCTGGCCGATCGCATCACCGCCCAGGACCCCCTGGCCACACGGATCACCAAGCGCGTGTTCCACATGCCCCGCGAGGCCCACCCCCACGTCGACGAGCTCGCCCAGGCGATCCTCTTCGAATCCGAGGCCAAGACCGAGCGCATGCAGGCCTTCCTCGACAAGCGCCGCACCGCCCGCGAGAAGAAGGCAGCCCAGTCACAGACTGACCAGACGCCGTCCGAGCAGGAGACCGATCGATGAGCACCGAGACCACCACCAGCAGCGTCCCCACGGCCGTGGCCGTGCTCGGCGGCGGGCGCATGGGCGCCGGCATCGCCCACGCCTTCCTGACCTCCGGCTCCCGCGTCACCGTGATCGAGATCGACGACGACGCCGCCGAGGCCGCTCGCCGGCGCATCGAGACCGATCTGACCGCCTCGATCGAGCGCGGGAAGATCTCCGGCGAGCTCGCGCAGTGGACCAGCCGGCTGACCACCACGGCCCAGGACACCGCCCTGGCCGAGTGCGAGCTCGCCATCGAAGCCGTGCCCGAGGACTGGGACCTGAAGATCTCCTCGCTGCAGCGCCTCGAAGCCGGGCTGCCCGCCACCGGGTGGCTGGCCACCAACACGTCCTCGCTGTCCATCGACGGACTGGCCGAGCAGCTCAAGCGCCCCGAGCGGTTCTGCGGACTGCACTTCTTCAACCCCGTGCCCGCCTCCAAGCTCGTCGAGGTCGTCATCGGCGACCGGACCGGCGATCAGCTCAGGACCCTGGCAGGGCAGTGGGTCGCAGGGCTCGGCAAGACCGCCGTGACCGTGGCCGATGCCCCCGGCTTCGCCTCCTCCCGCCTGGGCGTGGCCATCGCCCTGGAGGCCATCCGCATGGTCGAGGACGGCGTCGCCTCCGCCGAGGACATCGACAGCGCCATGGTCCTGGGCTACAGGTTCCCCATCGGCCCCCTGGCCCTGACCGACATCGTCGGCCTCGACGTGCGCCTGGGCATCGCCGAATACCTCGAACACGAGCTCGGACCGCGCTTCGCGCCCCCGCAGCTCATGCGCGAGATGGTCGAGCGCGGCCACCTGGGCCGCAAGACCGGCCAGGGCTTCTACACCTACGACTGACCCCCCCCCCCCGACGCCCATCGTCTGGCCAGCAGGCTCCCGGCGAGCTGGTGACAGGAATGCACCCCATCAGCGCTGATGGGGCGCATTCCTGTCACCAACCCCGCGCGGCGATCGTCCAGCGTCCGCGCGACATGACGCAGCCCCGCTCGAGCCCGCAGAGGCCGGCTCGAGCGGGGCTGCCGCTGCCCAGGTGCCTCAGAACCCGATCAGCGCGGCCTCCGGGTCCTCGAGGCAGTCGGCCACGAAGCGCAGGAAGCCGCCGGCGGTGCCGCCGTCGCACACGCGGTGGTCGAAGGCCAGCGTGAGCACCATGACCTGGCGCACCGCCAGCTCGCCGTCGACGACCCACGGCTTGGCGATGACCCGCCCCATGCCCAGGATCGCGGCCTCCGGGTGGTTGATGATCGGCGTGGCGCCGTCGGTGCCGAAGACCCCGTAGTTGTTGATCGTGAAGGTCGATCCGGAGATCTCGGACGGGTCGTTCGACCCGGAGCGCACCGCTTCGGTCAGCGAGCGGAAGCTGCGCTGGAGGCCCTCGGCGTCCAGGAGGTGGGCATCGCGCACCACCGGCACCACGAGCCCGCGGTCGGTCTGGGCGGCGAAGCCCAGATTGACCCCGTCGAAGCGCACGATCTCCTGGCGCCCGCCGCTGTCGTCCACGCGCACGTTGAGCTCCGGGTGCCGGCGCAGGCCGGCCAGCGCGCTGCGGGCGGCGAAGGCCATGAGCCCCGGAGCCGCGCCCCGCTTGGCCTTGAGCCGCTCGCGCAGGCTCATCAGCTCGGTGACGTCCACGTCCACCCACACCGTGGCCTCGGGGATCTCGGTGCGCGAGGCCACCATGGCCTGGGCGATCGTGCGGCGGATGCCCGCCAGCGGCGTCCGCTCGGCCACGCGCAGCCCGGTGCGGTCGTCGTGATCGCCCGTGGCCGGCTGCGCAGCCGAGCCCGCGGCGTCGCCCGCCGGGGCGGCGGGGGGCGGAGCCGACGCCGCCCCAGCCCCGGCCGGCGCGGCCGCCTCGATCGCGGCCAGGACGTCGCGGCGCATGATCAGGCCGCCGTCGCCGGAGCCCTGGAGGCTCCCGATCTCCACGCCGTGCTCCCGCGCCAGGCGGCGCACGAGCGGCGAGGTGACCTTGGGCGCCAGCCTCGGCGCCTCGTTCAGGGCGTCGTGGGCCTGCTGAGCCGAGGCGGCCCCCCGCTGCGCAGCGTCGGCCGCGGTCCGGCGACCGCGGCGCCGGCGCGACCCCGACGAGGCCGAGGTCCCGTAGCCGATCAGGACGTTGCCCGAGCCCTCCTGCGCCGGGTCCTCGCTCTCGCTGGGCACGGCGCCGGCGCGCTCCTCCTCGCGATAGGACTGCGCGTGCTCCTGCCCGGCGGCGGCATCGGCGGAGCCGTCGGGCTCGGACGGGCCCTCCCCCGTGTCGACCGTGATCAGCGGCGCGTCCACGGCGAGGACCTCGCCGGGGCGCCCGTGCAGGGTCACGACCGTCCCGGCCCACGGGCACGGGACCTCGACGGCGGACTTGGCGGTCTCGACCTCGGCGACGACCTGGTCGATCTCCACGCGATCGCCCTCGGCGACCGTCCAGCGGATCAGGTCTGCCTCGGTCAGGCCCTCCCCCAGATCCGGGAGCATGAAGGTGCGGGTCATGGTCTCAGTCCTCCCACTGCAGGTCGTCGACGGCGTCCAGGATCCGGTCCACCGAGGGCAGGTGATGCTTCTCGAGCTTGGGAGCGGCGTACGGGATGTCGAATCCCGTCACGCGCAGCACGGGCGAGGCCAGGGAGTGGAAGCACTGCTCCTGGATCCGCGCCGCGAGCTCCGAGGCCACCGAGGCGAAGCCCTGGGCCTCGGCGACCACCAGGGCGCGGCCGGTGCGCTCGACGGAGGCGCGGATCGTCTCGTCGTCGAGGGGCACGATCGTGCGCAGGTCGACGACCTCGATGCTCGTGCCGTCCTCGGCCGCGGCCTCGGCCGCCTCGAGGGCGGTCGGCAGGGAGGGACCGTAGGTGACCAGCGTGAGGTCCTCGCCCTCGCGGATCACGGCCGCGCGCCCCTCGCGGATGCGCTCCGCCTCGTACCGGGAGCGCAGCTCGTCCGCGGTGAGCTCCGACTTGGCCCAGTACAGCTTCTTGGGCTCGAAGAAGATGACGGGGTCGTCGCTGTCGATCGCCTCGCGCAGCATCAGGTAGGCGTCCTCGACCGTGCCCGGGGTGTAGACCTTCAGGCCCGGGGTGTGGGCGTAGTAGCCCTCCGAGGAGTCGCAGTGGTGCTCGACGCCGCCCACGCCGCCCCCGTATGGGATGCGGACCGTGACGGGCATGCTCACGCATCCGCGGGTCCGGTTGCGCTGCTTGGCCAGGTGGGAGGCGACCTGCTCGAAGGCCGGGTAGGCGAAGGCGTCGAACTGCATCTCGACCACGGGGCGCAGGCCGTTCATGGCCATGCCCACGGCAGTGCCCACGATCCCGGACTCCGCCAGAGGGGTGTCGAAGCAGCGCTCGGGGCCGTAGGCGGCCGCGAGGCCGTCGGTCACGCGGAAGACGCCGCCCAGGGTCCCCACGTCCTCGCCGAAGATCACGACCTCGCGGGTGTCCTCGAGCGCATGGGCCAGGGCCGCGTTGAGGGCGCCGCCGAAGGTCAGCGCCTTCGGCCGGGGCGCGGGCGCCGCGGGCTGCTCCTGCTGCTCGGCTCCGGTCGTCTGCTGGGCCGTCTCGGTCATCGTCCGCTCCTGTCTGCTCCGCCGGCCGGCTCCGCGGCCTGTGCGTCGGCCTCGGCCGCCAGCTCCTGCTCGAGTCGTCGCCGCTGCTGGGCCAGCTGGGGCGTCCGACGCGCGTACACGTGCTCGAACAGCTCGAGCGGGTCCGGCGAGACATCGGCGTTCATGGCCTCGCGCAGCGCGGCGGCCACCTCCTCCGAGCGGTCCCGGATGCGCTGGGCGACCTCGTCGGTCAGCAGGCCGGTGCCGCGCATGTACGCCTCCATCCGCACGAGCGGGTCCTTGTCGGCCCACTCGCGGACCTCCTCGCGCTCGCGGTAGCGGGTGTCGTCGTCGGCATTGGTGTGGGCCTGCATGCGGTACGTGTGCGCCTCGACGAGCAGCGGGACGCGCTCGGTGCGCGCGAGCTCGACGGCCCGGCGCAGCGCGGCCAGCAGCGCGACCAGGTCGTTGCCGTCCACGCGCTCGCCGGCCATGCCGTAGCCGACGGCCTTGTGCGCCAGCGTGGGCGCGGCCGACTGGCGAGTCAGGGGGACCGAGATCGCGTAGCCGTTGTTCTGCACGAAGAACACGACGGGCAGGCGGAAGACGGCCGCGAAGTTCAGCGCCTCGTGGAAGTCCCCCTCCGAGGTGGCGCCGTCGCCGCACATCGCGAGCACGACGGTGTCCTCGCCCCGCAGCACCGCGGCATGGGCCGCCCCCACGGCGTGCAGTAGCTGGGTGGTCAGCGGCGTGGCCTGCGCGGCCACCCGGTGCTCGAGCGGGTCGTAGCCGCAGTGCCAGTCCCCCCGGAAGGAGACCATGACCTCGAGGGGATCGACCTCGCGCGAGATCACCGCGACGGTGTCGCGATAGGTCGGGAACAGCCAGTCCTGCTCGCCCAGGCACTGCGCGGCGGCGACCTGGCAGGCCTCCTGGCCGTGGCTCGACGGGTAGACGGCCAGTCGCCCCTGGCGGACGAGCGCGGCGTTCTGGTCATTGATGCGCCGGCCGGTGACCAGTCGCTCGTAGGCCTCGAGCAGCACGTCGTCCGGCGGCAGCGGGTACTCGTGGCCGGGGCCGGTGCCCTGCTCCTCGACCGGGATCAGGGTCCCGTCGGGAGCGAGCATCCGGATCTCGTGCTCAGCCGGGAGCATGTAGTCCTCGGGCCGGATGCCGACCTGGGCGCTGACGCGCTCGATCGGCGTGAGCTGCTCGGCGATCGGCGGCACCGGCGGGCCTGCGGGGGTGTCGATGGACTCGGACACTGCGCCCTCCTGCGGTCGGGGTTCAAGATGTCCGTTCAGTGTGGAGCTGGAGGCCACTCCGTCTCCACAGATCCGCCGATCGCAGGACGAACGATCGCGCAGAAGGTCTCGTCACGGACGATCCGCCATGGTGTGATATGAGACATATCGAAGCGTCCATCGTCGACGCGACCGCCCACGAGACCGGAGAGCCCTCGCATGACCGTCACCCGCACCCCCAAGCAGACCGCCGAGCCGACGGAGGCCTTCCGGCCCGATGCCGTGGACCAGGCGCTCCTGGACGAGATGTCCCGCGACGGGCGGCAGTCCGTGACCGCCCTGGCCGGGACGGTCCACATCTCCCGAGCGCAGGCCTACGAGCGTCTGGCGCGCCTGCGGGAGGCGCGCGTCCTGCGCGGCTTCACGGCGATCGTCGACCCCAGTCGCGCCGGGCTCAAGGCCTCGGCGTTCGTGACCCTCAAGCTGCGGCAGAACGCGTGGCGCGAGCTCGAGGAGGCCCTTTCCGAGGTCCCCGCCGTCGAGCACGTGGCGCTCGTGGGCGGGCAGTTCGACGTCATGGTCCTGGTGCGCGCCCGGGACTCCCAGGAGCTGCGCGACGTCGTCTTCGAGCACCTCCAGCCGCTGCCGTACGTGCTGGAGACCCAGACGCACCTGATCTTCGAGGACATCCAGTACCCGCGTCGGCTGCGCCGCTGAGCCGACCGCCCGGCACCCGCGCCCGGCGGACGCAGCCGGGGCGTCAGGACGTCGGCGGCCCGGCCGGCGCGTCCTTCAGGAAGTTCGTGATCCGCGCCGTGCACAGCCGGGCGCCGTCCTCGTGCTCGACGATCACCTCGTGGGTCGTCGTCGACGACCCCAGGTGGATCGCCGTGGCGGTCGCCACCACCCGGCCCTGCCGGCTCGAGCGGTGGTGCGTGGCGTTGATGTCCAGGCCCACCGCGACCTTGCCGAGCAGGGAGCCGTGGATCACCGCGGCCCACGATCCCGCCGCCTCGGCCATCGCGACCATGGCCCCGCCGTGCAGCAGCCCGAAGGACTGGCGGTTGCCCTCGACCGGCATCGAGATCACCACGCGCTGCGGCGACTGCTCGTGCACCTCGACCCCCATGCGGCGGTCGAGCTCCCCGAGCTCGATCGTCCACGGCCGGGGCTGCGGCGGCGGCTCGGCGGACGGCCTGTCGGGCTGCTCCGGATGCGGCATGCGGGGCTCCTCGCGATCGTCGGGACTGTGGCGCACGACTCACGCCCACGTTATAGTCAGAATAACTGACCGAACAGTCGGGAAACTGCATGCGACCGGAGGGAACCCGTCATGAGCCAGTCCGCTGCCGCCGTCCTGCCCAGCTATCTCCAGGGGCAGTGGTGGACGCCGCAGGACCCGCAGCGGGTCGCGGAGGTCCTGGACGCCGTGACCGGCGAGCTCGTCACCCGGGTGAGCACCGACGGCATCGATCTGGCCGGGGCCGTCGAGCACGCCCGGACGGCCGGGCAGCGCGGGCTCGGCGAGCTGACCCTGCACGAGCGCGCCCTCAAGCTCAAGGAGCTCGCGCTGCACCTCACGGAGCACAAGCAGGAGCTCTACGAGCTGTCGTTCCGCACGGGCGCCACGCAGCGCGACCACTACGTCGACACGGACGGCGGCATCTCCACGCTGTTCACGTTCTCCTCCAAGGGCCGGCGCGAGCTGCCCAACTCGGAGGTCATCCTCGACGGCGCGCCCGAGCAGCTCTCGAAGGACGGCTCCTTCCTGGGCGAGCACATCCACACCCGCCTGCCCGGCGTCGCCGTGCAGATCAACGCGTTCAACTTCCCCGTGTGGGGCATGCTCGAGAAGTTCGCCCCGGCGTTCATCGCCGGCGTCCCCTCGATCGTCAAGCCGGCGACACCCACCGGCTACGTGACCGAGGCGTGCGTGCGTCTGATGCTCGACTCCGGGATCCTGCCCGAGGGCTCCCTCCAGCTCGTCTCGGGCTCGGCACGCGATCTGCTCGATCACCTCGATCACCGCGACCACGTGGCCTTCACGGGCTCGGCCGACACCGCCCGCGCCCTGCGCCGTCACCCCGGCGTGATGGAGCGCGGCATCCGGTTCACCGCCGAGACGGACTCGCTCAACGCCGCGATCCTGGGCCCCGACGCCGGTCCGGAGACACCGGAGTTCGACGCCTTCATCCGGTCCGTGGTCCTCGAGATCACCGCGAAGGCCGGGCAGAAGTGCACCGCGATCCGCCGCACGATCGTGCCCTCGCAGCACCGCGAGGCCGTGATCGAGGCGCTGGCGGCGCGCATCGCCGAGAAGGGGGTCCTGGGCGATCCCCGCGACGAGGCCACCGGCGTGGGGGCGCTGGCCTCGCTCGAGCAGCAGCAGGAGGTCGACGGCGCCGTCTTGCGGCTGGTGGCCGCCGGCGGCACGGTCCGCGTGGGCGGCCCGGACGCTCCGCGCCCGGGGACCGGGGCCTATTACCCCGTGACCGTCCTGTCCTTCGACGACGCCGAGACCCCCGAGCTCCACGCGGTCGAGGCCTTCGGCCCGGTCACCTCCGTGCTCGGCTACGACGACGTCGACGACGCCGTCCGCCTGGCGGCCCTGGGCGGGGGCTCCCTGGTGGCCACCGTCTGCACGCACGATCCGCAGATCGCCGGGCGCTTCGCGGCGGGCATCGCCGCCCACCACGGCCGCACGCTGTTCCTCGACCGCGACGACGCGAGGACCTCGACCGGCCACGGATCCCCCGTCCCCCACCTGATCCACGGCGGCCCGGGCCGCGCGGGCGGCGGCGAGGAGCTCGGCGGCGTCCGCGCGGTCAAGCACTACATGCAGCGCACCGCCATCCAGGGCAGCCCCGATCTGCTGACCGGCATCACCGGCGTGTGGCACCAGGGCGCCCGGGCGAACACGGCCACCCGCGCCGCGGTCGAGGCCGGCGAGGCCGTCCACCCGTTCCGCAAGTCGCTCGAGACCCTGTGCATCGGCGATCAGTTCGCCTCCGAGCTGCGCACCGTGACCCTCCAGGACATCGACGACTTCGCAACCGAGACCGGCGACACCTTCTACGCCCACACGGACGAGGAGGCCGCGACCGCCAACCCGTTCTTCCCCCGCCGGGTGGCCCACGGCTACCTGCTCGTCTCGTGGGCCGCCGGCCTGTTCGTCGAGCCGGCACCGGGCCCCGTGCTGGCGAACTACGGCCTGGAGAACCTGCGCTTCATCACCCCGGTCACCTACGACGACGCCATCCGCGTCACGCTGACCGCCAAGCAGATCACCCCGCGGGTCACCGACGACTACGGCGAGGTCCGCTGGGACGCCGTGCTGCACAACCAGCACGACGAGATCGTCGCCCAGTACGACGTGCTGACCCTCGTGGCCAAGACCTGGCCGCTGTCCGGGCAGCCGGAGGACGGCGCCGCCCGAGCCCGCTGAGGTGCGGCGGCAGCCCTGATCCCCATCGGGATGCTCTTCTGAGCGCCGAGACCGAGCCGCGCGACCGAGCTGTGCATCGTGATGCGGCCGGCCCCTTCCTGGTCATGGAAGGTGCCGGCCGCTCGATCCTGCCGATCGAGGAGCTCAGCCTGCGATCACCTTGGGCAGGGCCATGTGCTTCAGGCCCTCGACACCGAACTCCAGACCGAAGCCGGACTGCTTCACCCCTCCGAACGGGATGCGGGGATCGATGGCACCGTGCTTGTTGATCCAGACCGTGCCGGCCTCGATGCGCCGGGCCACCGCCCTCGCCTGCTCGATGTCCGAGCCCCACACCGAGGCACCCAGGCCGACCTCGAGACCGTTCGCCCACTCGATCGCCTGGTCCAGATCCGAGTACCGGATGATCGGCAGCGCAGGGCCGAACTGCTCCTGCGCCACGAGCGGGTTGTCGTTGTCCAGATCGGCCACGAGCGTCGTCGGGTAGAAGAAACCGGGCTGATCCTCCTCAGGATCACCCCCCAGCAGGACCCGGCCGCCACCCTCGCGCGCCGCCTCGACGAGGCTGGCCACGATGTCGTACTGCGCCTTGTTCTGCAGCGGGCCGAGCACGTTCTGCTCCTCGACCCCCACGCCCATCGGCATGCGCCGGGCGACCTCCACGAGCGCGTCGCACACCTCGTCGTACAGCGAATCCGGGACGTAGAGGCGCTTGAGAGCAGCGCAGGTCTGCCCCGTGTTGATGAACGCGCCCCAGAACAGGCCCTCCGCAATGGCCTGAGGATCCGCGTCGTCGAGGACGATCCCCGCATCATTGCCGCCGAGCTCCAGGGTCAGGCGCTTCAGGTCATCAGCAGCCCCCCGCATGATCGCCTTGCCGGTCTCGATCGAGCCGGTGAAGGTGATCTTGTCGATCCCGGCATGGGACGTGAGGGCGCGTCCGAGCTCCCCATCGCCGGCCAACACCTGCAGCACGCCCTCGGGCAGCACCTCGTTCATGACGTGCACCAGGGCCAGCACCGACAGTGGCGTCTGCTCGCTGGGCTTGAGGATGATCGAGTTGCCCATACGGAGGGCCGGCGCGATCTGCCATACCGAGATCATCATGGGCCAGTTCCACGGACCGATCGCCCCCACGACCCCGATCGGAGCCCAGTGCAGCTCGGCATGACCGGATTCGTCGTCCACGACCGTCTCCGGCTCAAGCTCCAGGGAGGCAGCGGATCGGGTCCAGGCCGAGCAGCCGCCGACCTCGAAGGCCGCATTGGGGCCGTTCTTCACCGGTTTGCCCTGTTCGCGCGACAGCAGCTCTGCGAGGGCCTCGGCGTTCGCGTCGATCGCGTCCGCGACACGGCTCAGGACATCACGGCGCTGCTCGTCGGGCTGCTCCGCCCAATCGATCTGCGCTGCGCGTGCATGCTCCACGGCAGCATCCAGATCGGACGTGCTCGACTGCGGAGCGCGGCCGAGCAGCTCTCCAGTGGCGGGATCGTGGATCTCCGCTCCCTGTCCCTCGGGCGCCTGAACGGCGCGGAGGAGGTCTGCACACGCCTGGGAGGGGGCGGAGCCGGTCGTCGTATTCATGGGATGTCCTTTCTTGGCCCTCGGCAGAGGGGGCGGGGCCCATCATCAGGACGGGCGGGGTCGGGTCAGAACGGAGGGGTGACAGGGAGCTCGTGGGATGTCAGGTCAGCTCGCCTCCGGTGGCGATGCGTTCGTACACGCCGGGACGGTGCGCCCGCAGCCACTAGGCCCACGCTGTTCCGAACGCACCGGGCAGCACCACGATCGCCGGGAGCAGCCAGGTCAGGACATTGGGGCCGGTGGCACCGATCAGCACGGAGAAGTTGACGATGACCAGTACGAAAAGACCGATCAGTCCGGCAGCCGCAAGGCCGGGGGCGATGAGTCGCGTCCACACCGAGTACTCGCCGGCGAAATTGCGCAGGAAGCTCGTGACAGCCAGCGACGTCATGGCCATCAGCAGCACCAGTCCGAAGGCGCCCATGTTCGTGAGCCACGTGAACAGCGTGACCACGGGGTAGAGCGGTCCTGCATCGGGGGGCTCCGCCAGCGCAAAGACCCCGATGACGACGAGGGCCAGCACTGACTGTGTCATCGAGCCCGCGATCGGTGCGCCCGTTCGCTTGGAGGTCCGAGCGACAGCAGCCGGCAGGATCCGCTCGCGCCCCAGGGCGAAGAAGTAACGAGCGACGATGTTGTGGAAGGCCAGCAGAGCAGCGACCAGGCTGGTCATGAACAAGATGTTGGCCAGGTCCACGAACCAGATCGGGACGTGCTGCGCGAGGAAGACGAACATCAGATCGGGTCCGTGGAGCTGCGCCTGCTCGACGACGTTCCCAGGGCCCTCCGCCATGGTCATGGCCCAGGCCGAGAATGCATAGAAGGCTCCGATCAGCACGATCGCGATGAGCGTCGCTCGCCCGGCCGTCGTGCGAGGGTCCTTGACCTCCTCGTTGTAGATCGCGCCCGACTCGAACCCCATGAAGGCTGCGATCGAGAACACGAGAGCAGCACCCACGCCAGTCGCGAAGAGCTGACCCGGCAGGAGCCCGTCTGCCGTGATCCCCTCGGGTGCCGCCCCCAGGCCGATCACGTCGTAGACCACGACCACCAGGAACTCGGCCGTGACGACCACGCCCAGGACTTTGATCGACAGATCCACCCGGTTCAGCCCCAGGACCCCGACGACCACCCAGGCGCTGAGGGCACAGGCCCACCAGGGCAGATTCACCCCGAGAACTCCCGGGCGTGAACCCCTGGAAGTGGACACATCAATGTGTACTATCAGGCGGCAATGTCCATCATAA
>NZ_VDOR01000029.1 GCF_007666205.1 Kocuria palustris | reverse complement strand
TATCTGACACCATCAGAGAAGCTCGCAGAGTTCCTTGCGCTCACCGCTTGAATCCGCCATCTCATTGGCGCGGCGGGCTTCGGCGAGTTCTCGACGCAGCCTGCGATTCTCTTCGCCCAGGCTCTCGTCAGTGGCGGGTGCCGGTGTGGCCTTGCTTGCTGTGATGGCTTGGTTGCACCAGGCGCGCAGGGTCTCGGGGCCGCAGCCCAGCGACTCGGCCACGACTCGGATGGAGGCCGCGCGTGGTCCGCCCTCGGTGGCTTGGCGGTCGAAGACCATCCGCACGGCGCGTTCGCGGAACTCGGGGGTGAACTTCTTGGGCATGATCCGATTCTCCTTCAGGAAGCTCGGAACCAAACCCAGGGCGCTTCAATTTCGTGCGCTCACCGTAGCCGGGGATGACCCAGTCCGCTGGTGGGCGGGTAGCTCCACCGTGAAGACCGCGCCCTGCCCGCGACCAGGGGAGGTGGCTGTGAGACGTCCGCCGTGGGCTTCGGCCAGGGCCTTGGAAATGGTCAGGCCGATCCCGGAGCCACCATGGTCGCGGTCGCGGGCGGTGTCACCGCGGTAGAAACGTTCAAAAAGGTGAGGTATCTGCTCCAGGCTGATGCCGTCGCCGGTATCGGCGACACGGATGGCCACCCGCCCTGGGCCCTGCCGGTTGGCGCTGAGCGTGACCTGTCCGCCGGCTGGGGTGTGGCGCAGGGCGTTGGAGAGCAGGTTGCCCAGCACCTGGCCCATGCGTTGCCGGTCGGCCTCGATGTCCCCGGCGGTCTCGTCGACGTCGATGTTCAGGGCCACGCCTTTGGCGGCGTAGGCCTCCCGGTAGGCCTCGGCGGCCGCGCGCACCAGCTCGGCCACAGGTTGTTCGGTGCGGTCCAAGATGACGCGGCCCTCCTCCGCGCGGGAGACGTCGTTGATGTCTTCCACCAGCCGGGTGAGGCGGGCGAGCTGTTCCCCCATGAGCTCGCTGGTGGTCTCGTCCCAGTGGGCGACCTCGTCCTGGAGTGCCTCCAGGTAGACCGTGAGCACGGAGATGGGGGTGCGCATCTCGTGGGCCAGGTCGGAGAGCATTCGTCGGCGGGTGTCTTCGGTGCGCTCCAGCTGGGCGGCCATGGTGTTGAACGCCCCGGCGAGGGCGTCCACCTCAGCGCCGGCGCCCATGGCGGGGACCCGGGTGTCGTAGCGGCTGCGGGCCATGGCCTGGGCCGCGTGGGTGAGCGCGTCGATCGGGCGCTGGAGGCGGCGGGTGAACACCAAGGTGACGCCCAGGGCGCATACCAGGGCAGTGGCCAGGGCCATCCCCAGGGTCCAGAGGTTGGTGTCGCGGTAGGCCTGTTCCACGTGCATCAGCTGGGTGGCGTCGTGCCCGGCCCCAGCGCGCAGCAGGTGCTCGTGGAAGATCGCCGGGCCCACTATGGAGGCGGCGAGGACCGCGGCGAGGATGCTGGCGATCACCACGATGGTTTGCGCCAGGAAGAACCGGGAGGCCAAGCCTCGTGGGCGGTGCCTGCTCATCGGCTTGCCATGCGGTAACCGACCCCTCGGACCGTGCTGATGCAGTCAAGATCGGGGTGTGCCTCCATGAGTTTGCGGCGCAGATGCCCGATGTGCACGTCCACGATCCGCTCGTCGCCCACCCAGGACGGATCCCACACGATGTCGATGAGCTGACGGCGGGAGTAGGCCCGTCCGGGGCCGGCCGAGAGTGTGGCCAAAAGATCGAACTCGGTGCGCGTCAGTGCGACCGCGGCCCCGCTCACCCGGGCCTCGTGGGCAGCGAGGTCGATGACCAGGTCCCCGAAGACCCATGGGGCCTCTCGAACGGTGACGGTGCGCGGGCGTCGCAGCACGGCCTGGACCCGTGCGACGAGTTCGCGCACGCTGAAGGGCTTGGTGATGTAGTCATCGGCGCCCACCTCCAGTCCGGTCAGCTTGTCGTCCTCGTCCCCACGGGCGGTGAGTATGAGCACATAGCACTCGGAGAAAGACCGAAGGGCACGGCACACCTCGATCCCGTCCAGACCTGGCAGCCCCAGATCCAGGACCACCACATCCGGGTGCTGGTTTCGGGCTGCTTTAAGGGCCGCGGGGCCGGTGTGGGCCTGGTCCACGGTGTAGCCGGCGCGGGAGAGATACGTCGCGATCATCTGCGCTAGGGCCTTCTCGTCGTCGACCACGAGCACCCGTCCCGGATGGGACGGGGAATCGATGCCTGGGTTCATGCCTCCAGTGTCGTCCCCACGCTGTGATCGGGTGACCGCAAGAGCGCAGGTCATCTGCGATCTTCGCTGAATCTTCACAATAATCCCGGTCTCTACGCCTGTGCGCGGATCCAGAATGGTTGTCGTCGTTCGTGCCCTGCTGTGCCTCGGAAAGGAATCATGAATCAGGTTTCCCGCAGACGGATGTTGACTGGTGGCTTCGGCCTGCTCGGTGCTGGTGTCCTGGCAGGGGGTGCACCTGCTGCGGGTTCCTCCGCGGCACCGTCACTTCCCGGCCGGGCTCTGGTGGAGAAGACGCTTGTCGCGCAGCCGGCGACCCTGGACTTGGGAGGCTTGCAGGTCGATACGTGGGCCTACGGTGACACGGTCCCTGGACCGCTGATCCGGGCCACGGCCGGGGACCGGCTACGGATCACCGTCGACAACCAGTTGCCGGCCGAGACCACCGTGCATTGGCATGGCATCGCCCTGGAAGCCGCTGCCGACGGGGTGCCAGGGTTGACCCAGGACCCGATCGCCACCGGGAGCACCTACACCTACGAATTCACCGCACCGGATCCGGGGACCTACTTCTACCACCCCCACGTCGGGGTTCAACTGGACCGGGCTCTGTACGCCCCGCTGATCATCGATGACCCCAGAGAACCAGGGCGCTATGACCACGAATGGGTGCTCGTGCTCGATGACTGGCTCGACGGCACGGGACGCACGCCCGAGGACGTGCTCCAGGCGCTCACCTCCTCCAGTGGGAACGGGGCCGGCCACGGGGGCATGACCGGAATGGACCACGGGGACATGGACATGAGCTCCCCGGAGGCTATGGGCGGTATGGATCACGCACCGATGAAGGGCGGTGGAGACTCGCCCTACGGCGAGGACGCCGGGGACGTGACCTACCCGCATTACCTGGTCAACGGCAAGGTGCCGGAGGCCCCGGATGTGCTGGCCGCCAAGCCGGGGGACCGGGTGCGGCTGCGGATCATCAATGCCGCCGCCGACACCATCTTTACCGTCGCTCTCGGCGGGCACCGCATGGAGGTGACCCACACCGATGGGTTCCCCGTGAAGCCGCAGGAGACGGACGCGCTGGCCATCGGCATGGGCGAACGTTACGACGCGATCGTCACCCTAGCTGACGGGGTCTTCCCGTTCGTGGCCGCCCCCATGGGTAAGGACGGTCAGGCCATGGCGTTGATCCGCACCGGCTCCGGCGCCGCACCGGCCCCGACGGTGACGCCGAAGGAACTGCGTTGCCCGGCCTTGATCGGCGCCGAACTGGAGCCGGCCGACAGCGCCCGGTTGGAGACCCGGGACGTCGAAGTGGCCCTGCCTATGGCGCTGACCGGACAGATGGACCCTTACCAGTGGGGGTTCAACGGCGCTCCATACGGCAAGAATGACCCGCTGATGATCCGAGAAGGCCAACGCGTCCAGCTGGACGCGGCCAACCAGACCATGATGGCCCACCCGCTGCACGTCCACGGCCACACCTTCGCCCTGCCCAACGGATTACGCAAAGACACGGTCATGCTCGCCCCGATGCAATCCCTGGCCCTGCAACTGCAAGCCGACAATCCCGGGGATTGGATGGTCCACTGCCACAACCTGTACCACGGCGAGGCCGGAATGATGATCGCGATGAGATACCGCCGATGACGCTCATGCCCCGACGGGCTCTCCTCGGTTTGGGCCTGGTCACAGGGACCGGGCTGGCGGTCGCAGCTTGCTCCCCGCAGCCGGGTACCTCCACATCGGCCCCCTCCGGTGAGGGCGCCGGCGAGGCCACGGCGATCACTCATGTCCATGCCATCACGCGCGCTCCGGCCGACGGGGCCGTGCTGCTGGCCACCCACGAGGGCCTCTACCGTCTCGAGGACGGGGACCTGACCAGAGCCGGGCCCATCGTGGATCTGATGGGCTTCACCATCGCCGCCGACGGCCGCTACCTGGCCTCAGGCCACCCCGGCCTGGGCGTGGACCTACCCGAGCCATTGGGGCTGGCCGAGTCCGCCGACGGCGGGCAGAGCTGGAGTGTGCTCTCTCGCGGCGGGGAATCGGATTTCCACGCCCTGGCTGCCGGCCCCGCCGGGATCATCGCCTTCGATGGGCAACTTCGGTTCAGCCCCGACGGGCGCACCTGGCAGATGCGCGCCATTCCCTCGGCCCCGGTTTCTTTGGCCGTGTCCCCGAAATCGGGAGCGGTGCTGGCTGCCACAGAAAACGGCGTGCTGCGCTCCACCGACGACGGCGCCAGCTGGTCCCCCCTGAACACCCCCCAGCTGGCCTCACTGGTGGCCTGGGCCGACGACCGCACCATCGCCGCCACAGGGATTGACGGGCGCCTGCTGACCAGCACCGATGCCGGTGCTAACTGGACCTCCAGTGAAGAACCCCTCGGGGAGATCACCGCCCTGGGGGCCAGCCGCACCGATGACGGTGACGTAGAAGCGCTGCTGATGGCAAAAAACCAGGTGCTGCGCACGGTCGACGGGGGAGCGACAACACAGCAGCTGCTGTGACAGCTGGGCTGTGAGCTGACCAGGGCCGAGAATGCCCACCGGGCGGGACTTACCGCAACAAGACAACTTCAGGGAGACGACCATGAGCGAGGCCTCTAAGTGTTGTGGGTCATGAGGTTCTTGGCGCGGGTGCGTCGATGAGATGAGGAACGGGCTCC
>NZ_VDOR01000028.1 GCF_007666205.1 Kocuria palustris | reverse complement strand
AAGAGCCCCCCTTGGGTATGGGAAAGGCCCCCAACCCCCCACCCCACCACGAGAACCGCGGGGGCGGGGTGCTGAGGACCCAACACCAAAGAATAATGCGGCGGCGACCTACTCTCCCACACCCACAAGAGTGCAGTACCATCGGCGCTGTGAGCCTTAGCTTCCGGGTTCGGGATGGGACCGGGCGTTTCCCTCACGCTATAACCACCGCAAACCTGCCACCACCACACACCCACCACCACGGGGGGTGTGCGTGGAAACCTGTTCACGAACAACCAACCAACCACCACCAGCGGTCATGCTGCGGGGTGGTTGTGGTGTTGTTCCAAAACCGTACAGTGGACGCAAACAACAATAATTGTGTGTGTGAAGATCATCGGCTTATTAGTACTGGTCAGCTCCACGAGTCGTCAGTCCTCGCTACCACATCCAGCCTATCAACCCAGTAGTCTCCTGGGAGCCTCACCCCCACAAGGGGGAAGGAAATCTCATCTCGAAGCAAGCTTCCCGCTTAGATGCTTTCAGCGGTTATCTCTCCCGAACGTAGCCAATCAGCCATGCACCTGGCGGTACAACTGACATACCAGAGGTTCGTCCGTCCCGGTCCTCTCGTACTAAGGACAGACCTTCTCAAATTTCCAACGCGCGCAGCGGATAGGGACCGAACTGTCTCACGACGTTCTGAACCCAGCTCGCGTGCCGCTTTAATGGGCGAACAGCCCAACCCTTGGGACCAACTCCAGCCCCAGGATGCGACGAGCCGACATCGAGGTGCCAAACCATGCCGTCGATATGGACTCTTGGGCAAGATCAGCCTGTTATCCCCGAGGTACCTTTTATCCGTTGAGCGACGGCCATTCCACAATGTACCGCCGGATCACTAGTCCCGACTTTCGTCCCTGCTCGAGCCGTCACTCTCACAGTCAAGCTCCCTTGTGCACTTGCACTCAACACCTGATTGCCAACCAGGCTGAGGGAACCTTTGGGCGCCTCCGTTACTCTTTGGGAGGCAACCGCCCCAGTTAAACTACCCATCAGGCACTGTCCCTGACCCGGATCACGGGCCGAAGTTAGATATCCAGAGCGACCAGAGTGGTATTTCAACAACGACTCCACGAACACTGGCGTGTCCGCTTCACAGTCTCCCACCTATCCTACACAAGCCGCACCGAACACCAATACCAAACTATAGTAAAGGTCTCGGGGTCTTTCCGTCCTGCTGCGCGTAACGAGCATCTTTACTCGTACTGCAATTTCGCCGAGTTCATGGTTGAGACAGCGGGGAAGTCGTTACTCCATTCGTGCAGGTCGGAACTTACCCGACAAGGAATTTCGCTACCTTAGGATGGTTATAGTTACCACCGCCGTTTACTGGGGCTTAAATTCTCCGCTTCGGCTTGCGCCTAACAGGTCCTCTTAACCTTCCAGCACCGGGCAGGAGTCAGTCCGTATACATCGTCTTACGACTTCGCACGGACCTGTGTTTTTGATAAACAGTCGCTTCCCCCTGGTCTCTGCGACCCTTACCCCCTCCACACAGCGAATGCGTGTCAGGGTCCGGGCCCCCCTTCTCCCGAAGTTACGGGGGCATTTTGCCGAGTTCCTTAACCATGATTCTCTCGAACGCCTTAGTATTCTCTACCTGATCACCTGTGTCGGTTTGGGGTACGGGCGGCTGGAACCTCACGTCGATGCTTTTCTCGGCAGCATAGGATCACCGAATCCCCCACCAAAGGGGTCCCATCACGTCTCAGGCCATATGAGCCACGGATTTGCCAATGACTCGCCCTACACGCTTAGACCAGGACAACCATCGCCTGGCTCGGCTACCTTCCTGCGTCACACCTGTTAACACGCTTACCTCCCTGGATCAGGTCCCACGTCCCCCACCCACACCAACAGCACCCGAAGGCGCTGCCAGTGCAACGGATGAGGGAGGCGGTTAGTATCCCCAGTTCAGTATGGGCGGTTCTTCGCCGGTACGGGAATATCAACCCGTTGTCCATCGACTACGCCTGTCGGCCTCGCCTTAGGTCCCGACTCACCCAGGGCAGATTAGCTTGACCCTGGAACCCTTGATCATTCGGCGGACGGGTTTCTCACCCGTCATTCGCTACTCATGCCTGCATTCTCACTCGAACGGGCTCCACCACTCGGTCACCCGGCAGCTTCACCACCCGCTCGACGCTCCCCTACCCAACACACACAAAACCATTACAGCCACCACACAGCCACCACGCCGGCACCAGCCACCCGACCCCCACACAGGAGGATCAGGCCACCAGCACCACCAACGGGTCGGTGTGCAGACATGTGCATTGCCACGACTTCGGCGGTGTACTTGAGCCCCGCTACATTATCGGCGCGGAATCACTTGACCAGTGAGCTATTACGCACTCTTTCAAGGATGGCTGCTTCTAAGCCAACCTCCTGGTTGTCTGAGCAACTCCACATCCTTTCCCACTTAGCACACGCTTAGGGGCCTTAGTCGGTGGTCTGGGCTGTTTCCCTCTCGACTATGAAGCTTATCCCCCACAGTCTCACTGCCGCGCTCTCACTTACCAGCATTCGGAGTTTGGTTGACGTCAGTAACCCGTTGGGGCCCATCAGCCATCCAGTAGCTCTACCTCTGGCAAGAAACACGCGACGCTGCACCTAAATGCATTTCGGGGAGAACCAGCTATCACGAAGTTTGATTGGCCTTTCACCCCTACCCACAGCTCATCCCCTCCATTTTCAACTGAAGTGGGTTCGGTCCTCCACGCGCTCTTACACGCGCTTCAACCTGGCCATGGGTAGATCACTTCGCTTCGGGTCTAGATCACGCCACTCACACGCCCTGTTCAGACTCGCTTTCGCTACGACTACCCCACACGGGTTAACCTCGCGACATGACACTAACTCGCAGGCTCATTCTTCAAAAGGCACGCCGTCACCCCAAAAGGCTCCGACGGCTTGTAGGCACACGGTTTCAGGTACTATTTCACTCCCCTCCCGGGGTGCTTTTCACCTTTCCCTCACGGTACTGGTCCGCTATCGGTCATCAGGTAGTATTCAGGCTTACCAGGTGGTCCTGGCAGATTCACACGAAGTTTCACGGGCTCCGTGCTACTCGGGAAACACCACGCGCGGCAGCCATGATTTCGTCTACGGGACTCACACCCTCTACGGCACACCACTCAAGATGATTCGACTATCACGCTGCACTCACACGACCCGGCCGGCAGACCGAGCACTGATGCTCCCACAACCCCGCCCATGCAACCCCTGCCGGGTATCACACACAGACGGTTTAGCCACTTCCGCTTTCGCTCGCCACTACTCACGGAATCACTGTTGTTTTCTCTTCCTGCGGGTACTGAGATGTTTCACTTCCCCGCGTTCCCCCCTGCACCCTATGAATTCAGATACAGGTCATCGCCCTCACGGACGACGGGGTTTCCCCATTCGGAGATCCTCGGATCACAGCCCGCTTATCGGCTCCCCGAGGCATATCGCAGATTGCCACGTCCTTCATCGGCTCCTGATGCCAAGGCATCCACCGTGCGCCCTTAACGATCTTTCACAGACACACAAAACAATTCTCACATAAAGAATAAGATGCTCGCGTCCACTATACAGTTCTCAAACAACACCGGCCGCCCCCCTCACCACACACGAACACATGCGCAGCTACCTGAAGCAGGCCACCAACGGGAACCAACCACACCCCCCACCGAAGACAGGGGGCGGGGCCTGTTGTCCCAGGACCCAACAGTGTGCCAAACACCCGACCCACCAGCAGCGCAGCACCCCTCACGACGAGGAAGCACCACACCACCAGCAACGGTGACACGCCACCACTCGGGAAACACCCCCTACCACGGGGGCACCCGATCAGATGACACGGTCTGCTGACATTCCACCCACGAGCACAACCCCCCAGACACGCACCGCAACCACGGCACGCCATCATGCGAGGGGGTCTCACCCACAGCAACCCGCCCACCACAACCGGTGCACGGATCGGGCCGCCACACGGCGACCAGGTGCTGCTCCTTAGAAAGGAGGTGATCCAGCCGCACCTTCCGGTACGGCTACCTTGTTACGACTTAGTCCCAATCGCCAGTCCCACCTTCGACGGCTCCCTCCACAAGGGTTGGGCCACCGGCTTCGGGTGTTACCGACTTTCGTGACTTGACGGGCGGTGTGTACAAGGCCCGGGAACGTATTCACCGCAGCGTTGCTGATCTGCGATTACTAGCGACTCCGACTTCATGAGGTCGAGTTGCAGACCTCAATCCGAACTGAGACCGGCTTTTTGGGATTAGCTCCACCTCACGGTATCGCAACCCTTTGTACCGGCCATTGTAGCATGCGTGAAGCCCAAGACATAAGGGGCATGATGATTTGACGTCATCCCCACCTTCCTCCGAGTTGACCCCGGCAGTCTCCCATGAGTCCCCACCATCACGTGCTGGCAACATGGAACGAGGGTTGCGCTCGTTGCGGGACTTAACCCAACATCTCACGACACGAGCTGACGACAACCATGCACCACCTGTATACCGACCCCAAAGGGGAAGAACCATCTCTGGAACGATCCGGTATATGTCAAGCCTTGGTAAGGTTCTTCGCGTTGCATCGAATTAATCCGCATGCTCCGCCGCTTGTGCGGGCCCCCGTCAATTCCTTTGAGTTTTAGCCTTGCGGCCGTACTCCCCAGGCGGGGCACTTAATGCGTTAGCTACGGCGCGGAAGACGTGGAATGTCCCCCACACCTAGTGCCCAACGTTTACGGCATGGACTACCAGGGTATCTAATCCTGTTCGCTCCCCATGCTTTCGCTCCTCAGCGTCAGTAACAGCCCAGAGACCTGCCTTCGCCATCGGTGTTCCTCCTGATATCTGCGCATTCCACCGCTACACCAGGAATTCCAGTCTCCCCTACTGCACTCTAGTCTGCCCGTACCCACTGCACACCCGGGGTTAAGCCCCGGGCTTTCACAGCAGACGCGACAGACCGCCTACGAGCTCTTTACGCCCAATAATTCCGGACAACGCTTGCGCCCTACGTATTACCGCGGCTGCTGGCACGTAGTTAGCCGGCGCTTCTTCTGCAGGTACCGTCACTTGTGGCTTCTTCCCTGCTGAAAGAGGTTTACAACCCGAAGGCCGTCATCCCTCACGCGGCGTCGCTGCATCAGGCTTCCGCCCATTGTGCAATATTCCCCACTGCTGCCTCCCGTAGGAGTCTGGGCCGTGTCTCAGTCCCAGTGTGGCCGGTCACCCTCTCAGGCCGGCTACCCGTCGTCGCCTTGGTGAGCCATTACCTCACCAACAAGCTGATAGGCCGTGAGCCCATCCAAGACCAGTAAAACCCTTTCCACACACCACCATGCGGTGACATGTAGCATCCAGTATTAGACCCAGTTTCCCGGGCTTATCCCAGAGTCAAGGGCAGGTTACTCACGTATTACTCACCCGTTCGCCACTCATCCACCCCAGCAAGCTGGAGCTTCAGCGTTCGACTTGCATGTGTTAAGCACGCCGCCAGCGTTCGTCCTGAGCCAGGATCAAACTCTCCGTTGAAAAACGAAAAACCATACCTGGCCGGAATCAAAACGATCCACAGGAACGTCACGGGAACGAGACGCCCTGCGATCAGCTGATCCAACCAAACAAAAAATACTGCTTGAACTGGTATCAGCAAACTTGGCACACTATCGAGTTCTCAAACAACAGACGACCAACCCGACCCCACCACAGG
>NZ_VDOR01000027.1 GCF_007666205.1 Kocuria palustris | reverse complement strand
TGCACACCTGCGCCGCCGGGCCTGCGTTTGCTCCGTTAGTGCAGTTTTGGGGCCCCGGATCTGCACTTGCTCAGTTTTTGCAGCCGGTGCCTGCTCGGGTGGGCGGAGTGGCTAGGACGACGACGGCGGTCCCCCTCTTTTCGCCCGTCCGCTCCTATGCGGCCCCGCCCCAACCACGCGGAACCGCGCCCAGGAGGGGAACGCGTCGGCCCGCGACGGGTGGCAGGTCCGCGAGGTACTCCCTGTTGGAGGTCGCGAGGCGGTCGGGGTCGGCGGGCCAGCTGCCCAGCACCACCCCGGCCACCTCGACGCCGCGGTGCAGCAGCGCCTCCAGACTCAGCAGCGTGTGGTTCAGCGTCCCGAGGTCCGGGCGCGCCACCAGCACAGTGCTCACCGTCCCCCCGTCACGTTCCACCGCGTTCACGGGCTCGGACGTCTCGGGAGAACTCAACTGGCCGCTGGTTTCGGCCGCCGCTCGGCCCGTTTGGGCCGCCCCGCCTGGCTCCCCACAAGCCTCCTGCAACGCCACTGCCAGGTCCGCAATCGTGCGCCGGTCCCCGTCCAGCTCCACGAGCACACCCCCGCTGCCCTCCACGATCACGAGGTCGTGGGATTCTTGTAATTCCACAATTTTCATCACGTGCTCCGAGAGCGGGAGCAGCTCCACCCCGTCGATCGCCGCCGCGGGAGGCGGGGCCATCGGCTCGGTGAGACGCTGGCCCTCGGCGGTGGTGAGTGCCTCGGAAGGCACGCCGGCGGCGCGAGCCAGCCGGGCGACGTCGTCAACGTCCCCCGGTTCCCCGCCCCGTATCCCGGTCTGCTGCGGCTTGTAGACCGCGATCCGCCGCCGGCCCACGTTCCACCCGGAGACCGTGAGCGCCGCCGTGGCGTACGTCTTGCCCACGTCCGTGTCGGTTCCCGTCACGACGACGGCGTGGCCCAGGGAGGCGACGAGGTCGCCCAGGGGATTGGTGGTCATGGTCTCTCCTGTCAGAGTGAAAGCAGTGCGGCCACGTGCGCTGGACGTGGCTGACGCGGCGGCGGGCAGTTCCTCCGCAGGGTGAGCGGCCCCTCACACGCCCTGCGGTTCGTCCCCTACCACGTCCCGGACGGTGTCCAACGCCCGGGCCAGAACGTGTAGTTCCATGTCCGCGGGAGCCGTGATGCGCAGGCGACTGATGCCGTCCGGGACCGAGGGCGGGCGGAAGCACCCCACCACCACGCCCCGGGAACGGATCACCTCCGCTGCCCGCACGGCCGACTCCGCGGAGGCCACCGGGAGGGACTGCACCGCCGCGCGGGCCGGCGGGGTGCCCAGCGCGGAGGCCACGAACCGCGCCCGCTCGTGCAGGGTCTCCACCAGTTCGGGGTGCGCCCGCACGATCCGCGCGGCCTCCGTGGCCGCAGCGGCAGAGGCGGGCGCGAGGGCGGTGTCGAAGATGAACGGGCGCGCCGTGTTCACCAGGTGCTCGCGCAGCGCCTCGGACCCGAGCACCGCGCCGCCCTGCGCGCCGAGCGCCTTGGACAGCGTCATGGTCACGGCCACGTGCGGCGATCCCGCAAGACCAAGCTCGTGCACGAGCCCCCGGCCGCCGCCCGCTACCCCGATCCCGTGCGCCTCGTCCACGAGCAGCAGCGCGTTCTCGGCGCGGCAGAGCGCGGCCAGCTCCGCGAGCGGCGCGTGGTCGCCCCACACCGAGTACACGGACTCCACGACCACGACGGCGCGCGCCTCCGCGCGCTCCGCCAGCAGCTGCGCCACGTGCGCGACGTCCGCGTGCCGCGCGATCCGCACCGGCGACTGGGACAGCCGTGCCCCGTCCACCAGGGACGCGTGCGCGTGGGCGTCCGAGACGATCAGCGTGTCCGCGTCCCCCAGCGCCGTCAGCACCCCGGTGTTCGCGGCGTACCCGCTGGAGAACGCGAGCGCGACGGGCTGGTCAGTGAGCTCGCACAGTTCGCGCTCCAGCACCTCGTGGACCCCCAGGGTTCCGGTCACCAGCCGGGAGGCCCGAGAGCCTGTGCCGTGCTCCCCCAGCGCGTGCTGGGCGGCGGCCACCACGCGCGGGTCCCGGGAGAGCCCCAGGTAGTCGTTCGAGGCCAGGTCCACGCACGCCCGGGGCGGCGTCCGCAGCCGACGTCGCAGTCCCGCCTCCGCGCGCTGCTCGCCGCGAGCGCGGAGCCAGTCGTCAAGGGGACCGACCGTCATGCCCATCCCCCGCCCGTCAGCTCCACTTCCTGCGCGGCCCGCAGCAGGGCGTAGGCGATGGTGCGGACCTCCTCGTCCGTGCAGACGTACGGGGGCATGGTGTAGAGCAGGCGTCCGAACGGGCGGAACCACACCCCCTGTTCCAGAGCCGCGCGGGTGAGCAGCTCCGGGTCCGGGGCCTCGTGGAACTCCACGACCCCCACGGCGCCGATGACCCGCACGTCCTTCACGACGCGCAGCTCCGCCGCCACGGGCAGTATCTCCCGCAGGGTCTCCTCGATCCGGGAGACGTTCGCCCACCAGGAGTCCCGCAGCATCCGCACGGACTGCAGGGCCACGGCGCACGCGAGCGGGTTCGCCATGAACGTGGGCCCGTGCATCAGCGCGCGCTGCTCCGACGCCGTGATGACCGCTCCCACGGCCTCGGACACGAGCACCGCCGCCAGGGACATGTATCCGCCGGTCAGCGCCTTGCCCACGCACATCACGTCCGGGACCACGTCCGCCCACTCACTGGCGAACCACTTCCCGGTGCGGCCGAAGCCCGTGGCGATCTCATCCACGATGAACACCAGGTCCAGCTCGTCCGCCAGCTCTCGCAGCACCCGCAGGCACCGCGGGTCGTACGTGCGCATCCCGCCCGCGCCCTGCAGCACGGGTTCCACGATGATCCCGGCGAGCTCGTCCCGGTGGGCGCGGGCGACGTTGCGCACGTCCGCGATCCACGCCTCAACGGCGGCGTCGTCGGCGTCCCAGTCCACGGCCCCGGACGACGACGGCGCTCCCGCGCCCTGCGCGCCGCTCCCACCTGGCCCTTCGGTGTCCCCGGAAGGCACGAAACCAGCGGTGTCCGAGGCCGCCGCACCGAGGTTCTCCGGGGACCGCAACCCCTCGGAATCCTCGTACCCGGACCTACGCCGGGGGTGCGCCGCGGGAGGCGGTGCCACGAACAGCTGCTCCGCCACCAGCCCGGAGAATTCGGCGTGCATTCCGCCCTCGGGGTCGCACACGCTCATGGCGCCAGTGGTGTCCCCGTGGTAGCCGCCGCGCACGGTCAGGATGCGACGGCGCTCCGGCCGCCCGAGGGCCGCCTGGTACTGCACGGCGAGCTTCAGCGCGACCTCCACGCTCACGGAGCCGGAGTCCGCGAAGAACACGTGCTGCAGCTCGGCCGGGGTGACCTCCACCAGCAGCTCCGCCAGCTCCACGGCCGGGCGGTGCGTGAGACCGCCGAACATCACGTGAGAGAACTCGGTGATCTGGTCCACGGCGGCGCGGTCCAGCTCCGGGTTGCGGTAGCCGTGCACCGCGCACCACCACGAGGCCATGCCGTCGATCGCCCGGATCCGGTCCCCCTCAGGGGTCTCCAGGGTCAGGGTCACGCCCTCCGCGGCCAGCACCGCGTGGGGTGCGGGCCCGTCCAGCGGTGCGTAGGGGTGCCACAGCAGCCCGCGGTCACGGGCGGCGAGGCGGGTGGGCTGCGCGGCGTCGTCACCCTGTTCTGCCGTATCTGCCACGGCACCCGCGGTGGGGCAAGAAGCTTCCCCGCTGCTCTCGGCGGGCGCGGTGTCGTGCGTGATCTGCGGTGCCGGGTCAGGCATTCGGCGCCACCGAGGTCCCCGCACCGCGACGCCGCACGGTCGGGCTCAGCTCGATCCTCACCCGGGTGTCGTCCTCGTCGCGCTCGGGTCCCTCGCCCGAGCTCAGCAGGGCGGCGAGCGCCGCAGACACGGGGGCGGGGGCAGCTGGCGGGGTCGGAACCGGGCCCGGGGCGGCGGAGGGCACCGCGGCGTCGTCGCCCTGACCGGAAGAGACCGGGTCGGAGGGGTCCGGACGGCCGCCCGAGGCGGCATCGGAACCGGCAGGTCCACCGGTTCCGCACGTGGACCCGCAGGGCGTGGTCGCGGGGCCCGTCGAACCTGCCTGGCCCGCCGCGGCCTGCTCGGGTGCCGCACCGTTCGAGGTGTCGGCGGGCACCGTGTCGTCGTGCTCCCTCAACGGACCCGCGCCGAGGACGGTGAATCCGGCGTCGGCAACCATGTCCAGGTCCGCCTTTGCCGCCTGCCCCTCGGAGGTGAGGTAGTCGCCCAGGAAGAGGGAGTTGACCACGTGCAGGGCGAGGGGCTGCAGGGAGCGCAGGTGCATCTCGCGGCCGCCGGCCATGCGGATCTCCTTATCCGGGCACACGAAGCGCACCACGGAGAGGATCTTCAGGCACTTCTGCGGGCTCAGCTGCCACGTGCCTGCCAGGGGCGTGCCGTCGAAGGGCATGAGGAAGTTCACCGGCACGGAGTCCGAGCCCAGCTCCCGCAGCGCGAAGAGCGCCTCAACGAGCTGCTCGTCTGTCTCCCGCATGCCCACGATCAGCCCGGAGCACGGCGAGAGCCCGGCGTCCTTCGCGCGCTCCACGGTGTCCACGCGGTCCTGGTAGGTATGGGTGGAGCAGATGGACTCGTAGTGGGACTCGGCGGTGTTGAGGTTGTGATTGTAGGCGTCCACGCCCGCGCCGCTCAGCGTCTCCGCCTGGCCGTCCTTGAGCAGGCCCAGGCACGCGCAGACCTCCACGTCCGGGTGCTGCTCCTTGAGCGCCTCCACGGTGCGGGTCACGTTGCCCACCTCTCGGTTGGACGGGCCGCGGCCGCTCGCCACGAGGCACACGCGGCTCGCGCCACCGCGGATGCCGTACTCGGCCTGCTCCACGGCCTTCTCGGGGCTCAGCCACGAGTACTTGAGGATGTCCGTCCCGGCGTTCAGGCGCTGGGAGCAGTAGCCGCAGTCCTCGGCGCACAGCCCAGACTTCAGGTTGACCAGGTAGTTCACCTTCACGGTCATCCCGAAGTGCTCGCGGCGCAGCCGGGCGGCGGCGGCCACGAGGTCCAGCATGCCGGGGTCGTCGGTGTGCAGCAGCTCGAGGGCTTCGTCCGGGGTCACGGGGTCGCCGGCGAGGACGCGCTCGGCCAGCTCGGCAGGGTTCTTGAACATTGTTCAATTATTGAACGGTGTTCAGGATTGTCAATTTCCCGGGCGGCCGTTGCGAGAGGCGGCGCGCGGCCTGGCGCTGCCGCGCCGCTGTCCTGGTCACGACGACGTCGATCCCACCCCACGTACGCTCGGTAGAGTTTCCGCGTGGCCCGCACCCGGGCACGAGAGCAGGGAGGGACACCGTGGCACTGGACCGCGACCAGGTGGTGGACGCCGCGTGGCACATCCTGCAGACCTACGGGCTCGGGGACCTCTCGATGCGCCGCCTGGCCCGCGAGCTGGGCGTGCAGCCCGGCGCCCTGTACTGGCACGTGGCGAACAAGCAGGAGCTGCTGGCAGTCCTCGCGCAGCGCATGGTCGCCCGGCTGAGCACCTCCTCCACAGGCGCTCCCACCACAGGAGCCTCTCCCGCGGGCACTTCCCCGGCAGTCGCCGACGACGACGCCACCCTCCTCATCGCCCGGTTCCGTTCCGCGGTGCTCGCCGTGCGAGACGGCGCGGACGTGGTGAGCGTGGCCCACGCGCTGGACCCCTCGGGCATGCAGCCCACACCCCTGCTCACCGCGGCGCTGACCCGCGCGGGCATGGACCCCGCCCCGGCCGAGACGGCCGCGCTCACCCTGGTCCGCTTCACCCTGGGATCCGTGACCGCCCAGCAGACCCGCGAGTCGATGGACCTCCCCACCGCCACGATGGCCGCCGAGTTCGAGGCGGGCGTGCGCGCGATCCTGGCGTAGCGGCGTCGTCGCCCCCCTCCACCGCCCGCACCCCTGCAACAACTGAGCAGATGCCGAATTGCGGCCGCAAAACCGCACTTGCTCTGTTAATGCAGGAGGCGGGAGGGGGCTTCAGTGAGCCTGCCGGGGCCACCGCTCTCGCTGAAGCCGCCGGTCCAGACGGGGCGCCCCTGCGACTACGGAGCAAACGCAGAACTGCGACCCCGGAACTGCACTTGCTCCGTTGTTGCAGGTGGTGGGAACGCGTGCGCGCTCCTCTCCACCGCCGGGTCCGCCGTCCGGGGGTGTCAGCCGGTGCGGGCGGCGGCCAGAATGTCTGCATGACCACCGGCACCCCCTTCACCGTGCGTACACCCGTCCCCGAAGACGCCCCGGGGATCGCGAGAGTGCACACGCAGTCGTGGCGGGAAACGTACACCGGGCTCGTGCCGGAGCGGTTCTTCGACGACGACGCCTTGCGCCGTCGGGAGGAGACGTGGACCCGGATGCTCGCAGAACCGTCCCGCCGTGTACGGGTTAGGGTGGCCGTGGTGGGCGAGACGATCATCGGTTTCGCGGGCACTGGGCAGCCCCGCGAAGACGACCCCGCCCGCGAGCACGCCCTGCACCTGCTCTATGTGCTCCGCGAGCACCACGGCACGGGCGCGGGACAGGCCCTGCTCGACGCCGTTCTCGGCGGGGAGCCCGCGCAGCTGTGGGTCGCGGAGGCCAATCCACGCGCCATCCGCTTCTACGAGCGCAACGGGTTCCGGGCGGACAGCGCCTCGTTGACCGATCCCGGGCTGGAGGACCTGCGCGAGGTCCGCATGGTCCGGTGAGACCGCGGACGACGTCGCTCCCCGCCACCCACGCGCGGCACGGGACCGTGCGGCGTCGTCGTCAGACCCCCGCGCCCACGATCAGCATGGTCGCCCCGAAGACCACCCCGGAGACCACCAGCACCACGGTGGTGTAGCCGAGGATGTCCCGGATCTTCAGCCCGGCGATCGCCAGCAGGGGCAGGGCCCAGAAGGGCTGGATCATGTTGGTCCACTGGTCGCCGTACGCCACGGACATGATGATCACGGACGGGTCCACGCCCAGGCGGGCGGCGGCGTCGAGGAGGATGGGCGCCTGGATGGCCACCTGTCCACCGCCGGAGGGGACGAAGAAGTTCACGAGACCCGCGGAGAGGAAGGCCAGGAAGCCGAGGGTCTGGGGGGAGGCGACCTCCACGATGGAGTCCGAGAGCACCTGGATGAGCCCGCTGGCCGTCATGATGCCCATGATCCCGGCGTAGAGCGGGAACTGCAGCAGGATGTCACCCACGTTGGAGGCGGCGTTCTTGACGAGCGCCATGACCTCGAACGCGTTGCGGGAGAGCAGGAAGATCAGCGCCAGGAACATCCAGTTCACAATGTTCAGGGTCACGGTGCCGCCGGTGAAGTGGATGACCAGGTAGGCCACCAGGGCGAGGCCCACGAGCAGGGTGGGGATGCGTGAGGCGTCGAGGCGGTCGGCGGGCACTTCCACCTCGGGGGTGGCAATGCGCTGGTCGGACTCGGCGAGCGCGTCTGCGGTCACCGCGTGACTCGCGGGCACGGCCCGAGGCGCCACGAGCCACAGGGCGAAGGCGACGAGCACCACGGTGGCCACCGTAGCCGTGATGTTCCACCACGAGAACGTGGTCTGCGAGATGGGGATGACGTGGCCCACCTGCTTCTCGATGAACGAGCCGGGAGTTGCCGCGGTCAGCGGCCCCGAGCCCGAGTAGCCCATGTGCCACACCACGAAGCCGGAGAAGCCGGAGGCCACGAGCATGGGGAAGCTCACCGGCCTGCTGCGGCGCGAGAACCCGGCGGCGACCTCGCGCGCGAGCAGACCGCCGACCACCAGGCCGAAGCCCCATGTGATCAGTGACGCCACCGCAGCGATCACGAACACGAACACGTAGGCCGCAAGCGGCGACCGCGGGATGCCGGCGAGCCGTGCGAGAAGCGCCCGAACCGGCCGAGTGCTCGCCAGGGCGTGGCCGAGCAGCAGCACCAGCGCCATCTGGGTCATGAACTCCAGCAGCCCCGAAAGTCCCGTCCCCCACCCCATGACAACGGTCACTGGGCCGGAGTCGGTCAGGACCAGTGCCATGACCGCAACCACCAGTGTCAGGACGATCGCGAAGATCAGCGCGGAGGGGATGAACCGCTCCACCACGTAGTTCACGGGCTTCATGGCCCGGGCAAGCACGGGGTCGGCGGTCGCCGCAGGAGTTGAGGAACGGTCGGGGGAGCTCATGGCGGGCCTCTTCTTCGTTGAGGAGGGTTGACGGGTAGGCGCCGACGACGCGTGCCGGG
>NZ_VDOR01000026.1 GCF_007666205.1 Kocuria palustris | reverse complement strand
GCCCGCGCACTCCTCGAAGCCGGCGGATTCAGACCACACCTACACCCCGAATTGTGAAGAGCCTGAGAACCCCGACGCCACCGGCCGGTCGGTGCTGTTCGGGGTGCTCCGGCACATCGGCACCGAACTGTCGGCACACGAGACGATCACCGCCGAACACGAACACTGGGGGTCGGTCGCCCAGCTCGCCGCCGAATACGAGACCATCGCCGCCGCAGCGCAATGCGACCGCTGGGTGAGCCTGGTTCGCGCGTCCGGCCTCCCCGTCGAGCAAGCCGACGCCGCCGTGGAGTCGGAGGCATTCGGGGCGCTCACCGCCGAACTCCGACGCGCCGAAGCGAACCACCACGACCTCGACACGCTGTTCCCGCGCCTGGTCGCCGCGCGCGGACTCGCCGACGCCGACGACATCGCCTCCGTCCTGCACCACCGGGTGGCCCGAGCCACAGCACGACCGGCTGGGTCCGGCCGCACCGGGAAGGCACCGCGCCTGATCGCCGGCCTCGTCCCCGTTGCGCAAGGGTCGATGAGCATCGACATGCGCCAAGCGCTCGACGAGCGTCGAGAACTGATCGAGGCCTGCGCCGACGCCCTCCTCGACACCGCACGTGACGCCGGCCACCCGTGGACGACGGCCCTTGGCACACCACCCCGAGACCCACGCAAGACAGCAGCGTGGCGACGGCACGCCCGCACCGTCGCCGCCTACCGGGACCGATACGGCATCACCGACGACAGCCCCCTGGGCACTACACCCAAAGCGACGGCACAGAAGATCGACGCCGCCCGCGCACGGACAGCGCTCGAACGCGCACAGGCAATCGCGCAGCCGCGCACGCCTGATGCCGCCCCACGACCGACGGCCGGAAGGGATCACGTCGGACCGACGCTGTGAGCGTCCCGCCGCCCAGCCACCCGCCGGCCTCTTTCCTCTGTCGGGGATCGGGCGTAAACTTCAAAGTGAGACGGATTTCTCCTCTGTAACGCGCCGCTCGCGGCAGACCCTCCGGGTCACTCTCCAACGCACCGCCTCATCGGACATACCTGTGCGATGGAGAGGAACGAACCATGATCCGTCTGATCTGGGCCGCGAGCGTCGACACCCGCTATTACCTGCGGCGTTACATGCCCACCAACATCCTGCTGGATGCGATCCGCACCCGCCGCCGGGGATTGAAGTGGGGCGTCCCGGCGATGCTGCTCGCGATCCCGTACCTGCTGATCGCAAACGTCTGCGTCCAGCTCATCGAGGACGGTGGCCCCGGCTGGCTGCACCTTGTCGTCTTGTGGGCGATTTGGAACATGTTGAAGATGCTCTGGATCGGCCCGATCAGCCTCGTCCTGCTCCTCAGAGCATGCCTTCGGGAGCGTCGCATGGCGGCATTTGCCGAAGGCGGGGGCGCGGTCAAGGCCGAGACGGTCCAGCCGACGCTCTCGGTGTAGCTCGACCGTGAGGTGTTCGCGCAGGTAGAGCGAGTCTCCGCGACTGTGCCTGCGGCGCATGGCAGTCTTGAACCACGGTTGGGCTCAGACCGCAAGGATAGGAGGAGCCGATGCGACGCGTGCGGATTGGACGGCGTAGCGTCGTGGTCTCCGAAGTCCTGCCGTCTTACTGGCGCTTCGCCGCCGAGAGGCAGCATGTCTACCACGCGCGTCTTCGCGGAGAGTCGGCACCGTGGACCGACGATCCTGTCATTTCACGCTTTCGATTCACGAATGCTTATCGCGCAGCCGATCGTGTTTCACAGGACCTGATCCGTATCGCCTACGCTGGCTCCCAGGAACCAGAGGATCTCGCGCTCAGGGTTCTGTTGTTCCGATTCTTTAACAAGCCTTCCACTTGGAGCGTGCTAGAGGACCGGTTCGGAGAGATCGCGACCGATTCTTTCGACGTCGATGCGTTCAGCGAGGTTCTAGACGGACTGCTCCTCCGCGGAGAGCGAGTATATTCCGCGGCGTACATCGTGCCGCCGCCCCCATTCGGTGCGACGAGAAAACACCGCAATCACTTGCTTCTGATCGAGCACATGATGCGATCTAGGATCACTGAAAGGCTTACTGGCGCAGCGTCGTTGCGCGACGTATTTGAGACTATCTCGTCATTTCCCTCACTGGGACCCTTCCTGTCGTACCAACTCGCGATCGACCTCAACTACACGACCCTTCTCGATTTCGACGAGAATGACTTCGTGATGCCTGGCCCCGGGGCGCGTAGTGGTATTGCCAAGTGCTTTCCAGACCTTGGTGGATTGCCTGCCGAAGAACTAATCCGATGGATGGTGGATACCCAAGAGGAGCAGTTCGAGCAGAACGGGATTGCGTTCGAGGATCTATTTGGCCGGTCGCTGACACTCATCGACTGCCAAAATTTATTCTGTGAGACGGACAAGTATGCGCGTGTCATGCACCCGCATGTTCGCGGCGTAGGAAGCCGTAGTCGAATCAAGCAGCAGTTTGCTCCGCTTGGCTCACCGGGCACACCCTTCTTCCCCCCGAAGTGGGGGATCAATTACCCGGCGGCGCCGGAAACCTTGCGTGCGGCGGCGGGGGTCTAACACACGGGGTCCTCTAGTGCCTCAGTCGGTAAGGACGTCCCAAATGCTCCGCTGCCGCGATCATCAGCCTGCTGTCGCCGATACCGCTCAAGCGTCGTTCGAGGTCTGCGTCGTCGGCCCCACGTTTGAAGGCCCAGAACAGGTCGATCATGCGTGCATAGGCGGTCAGCAAAGGATCGGTGAGGGCACAGTTGAGGGCTTCGAGACTTTCGCCGGAGCGTATGCCTGTCTCGATGCGCATCCATTCATCCAACTCTGCAGGAAAGCTCTCCCAGGGCGTGTTGAACGCCAGAGGCGCAGTGCTGGCGTGGCTGCGGCCTTCTCCCGCGTGGCCCATCTGCTGCAACAGTTGAGCGGCCGATTCGAAGTGCTGTTGGTACAGGTGCATCGATGAGCTGAAAAAGATCAGGCGACCCGGTTCCTGATCGAGCCAATGGGCCATCATTTCGAGCAGCAGTGTCCATTCGAAGGCATTGATGCCCGAGAAGCCCCACCAGACATCAGTGCTCCGCGCCGCGACGTGAAGGTCGAGTCGCCCGTCTCGAATGAGGAAGTGGAGCCAGTTGTTGCACGGAATATCTTTGCTGCTGACGAAGTCGCGATCAGGATCGAAGATGCTCGCGACTGCTCGCCGCGACGACGGGTCTGCACGCAGTATCGCCACCACTTCGGCCAACTGGTCGATGCCGTTCCAGTCGCGCAGCCTCGGCCCGTACCCTGCGCGCCACGTGATCCCATCGTCGGAGAACTCGTGTGCGCGTTTCAAGTAGGCGCCGAGGTACCTGAGATCATTCCGTCCAGAGATCACCCACATGCTTTCGGCGATGGACGCGAAGACGTTGTTGTGACGATGCGGCACCACCACATACCGGGCGCGGATGTCTATGATCTCGATGAGTCGTGCTCGTAGCTCACGCGTTGACTGGCCGCGAACCTCGACGTGCTCTCCGAACTCCATGATCGAGCGCAGTTCCTCAACGAATGCGGCTTGCACGTCCCGATAGGTCGACATGGGCATCACTGTTCTTGGCCGCTGCTGGCCAGACCGCGCTTCAGTAGTGTTTCCACTACCAGCGCGTGGACAGCATGTTCGGTGTCGCTGTGTACGACAACAGCCAGGTCGGGATGCTGTTCGATCAGAGCGCGATACCCGGCCTCGACGCCCTCGTTGTTATTGCTGTCGAGCTGGTGAGGTTCGAGGAACACGAACACGACGGATGGGACGATCGGGGACCATATCGTGTCGATGAGTTCAAGGAAACCCGCCTCGGAGAGTCTTGACTGCTCGACCGACCCGCCGTACCAGCCGTACGCGAGCGTGGACCACCACCAGCGATCCAGCACCAGGCCACTCGACGCAGCGGTCTCGGTCAGGTGCGTGATCGACTCCGCGTGACATGCGAGGTGCGCGAGTTGCTGGGCGAGTCCCGACGATGGCTTCTCATCGACCGTCTCGCCCTCCAGAGCGGCGTACACACGTTCAGTGAACCGGCCGAAGCCCCGTGGCATGTGGGCGAACACAGCCGACTCGGGGACGAGGGCGTCTCGGAGGCGGCTCAACTGAGTGGACTTGCCGGTGCGATCGAGTCCCTCGAACACCACGACGGCGCCCGGCTGGATCACGAGTGTCCCCTCGAACATGGCCAGCTCCTTTGCCAGTACAGCGTGGCTCCCGGGATGTGTCAGAGGTCGCCCCTATCCTCAACATATGGGAGAGCCCTCGGTCAGAACGGTAGGCGCTACGGCGCGTCGCCTCAGCGAGCCATGGCGTCCACTCGACGACAAGGGAACGGGCTACCTCTCGGTCTACTTCTCCGAGCCTTTGGCTCGCTGGCCCGTCCGCGAGATCACCCGCCCAGGTGACAACAAGAGCGATCCGAATATCGAGACAGGCACTTACGGACTCTTCTCGACCTGCGAACCCACAATGCGCAATCGCATCGTGCACGACGGCGCTGCGACGATCTTCTTCCTCACTACACGCAAGAAGCACCAAGGTCGCGTGCTGTCCGGGTACTACAAGATCGGCTGGTACACCGAAGGAACACAAGGCGCAGTCAACCATGACTACGCTCTAGCCGCGAACGAGATTAGATTCATCAATCCCATCCTCACGAAAGAACTTCCCGAACCTCTCGCAACAATCTGCTCGGCGCCGTTTCGAACGATGAAGCCGATCGACGGCGAAAGTTCCGCTGCGCTGACAAGAATCTGCGACGGGCAACCGGACCAGACAGGCAACTATCTCGACGAGGTTGCGCGGATCGAACGCTTCGCCTGCGCTCGATCAGGCTATGCCTACCCGTCGTGGGGTCGGGAAGTCGGGTTCACTTGGGATGACGCAGCCGACTACTACCAGACCGACGTGGAACTGTCGAAGGTCCCCAATAGCTCCAAGACTCGCAAATGGCGCTGCCGTGAACCCGAATGCGGGTACGTGATCAAGAGCGGCGCACTACTCAAGAAGTGCCCGCTCTGCAAGAAAACCGCCACGCTCGTGCCAGTGGAGGAGGAGGCATGACACGACGCGTTTTCATCAGTTATCAGCACGCCGATCAAATGAAAGCGCGTGGCCTCAACCTGATGACGTATAACAAGAGCGTCAACATCGACTTCACAGGACGCCACCTCCTCGACCCAGTCAAGAGTCACGACCCGAACTACATAAGCCGCAAGATCAAGGAAACGATCACCGGAAGCTCCGCGACAGTAGTGCTCATCGGAAAGAACACCGCCGATAGCGATTGGGTTGAGAAAGAAATCCAATGGAGCAAAGACCAAGGAAAGGGCATCATCGGAATCCGGATCGACCCGGACGCGCGGGTGCCGTATGGCTTGACGGAGTACGGAGCCGAAATACTCAACTGGTACCAGCCAGCTGATGTCAATCAGTTTGACGACGCCATCGAAAGAGCGATCGCCGCGACTAATCGAGGCCGATCGATGCCTACCAACACGATGAGCACGTGCACACGATGAGCGGCCATAGCAACTCCTCTGGCCCAGGGAACATCAAGCTCCCCGGAATCCATGATGCGGCGAGCGAAGCATCAGGACGCGGACAAACTACCTACGTCCGGCTCAGCGCCCTGCGGCTAATCTCGCTTCTCGTAGCCACGCTCGCCGCAGCACTGGGCATCGCCATCGGAAGCTTCGACTTCTCTGGCCTCGTACTTCTCGTCGCGTTCGTAGCCGCGGCACTGGCCGAACTCGCCTTGATCCGATTTCAGCCCGAGCGCGACTGGTACGCCGGACGCGCAGTCGCCGAGTCGACAAAGACGCTCGCGTGGCGTTTCGCCGTCCAAGGAGAACCATTTGGGCCAAGTGTCACAGAGGGAGAAGCTGAGATACTGCTTCGTACCCGAGTCACCGAAGTTCTCCAACGTGGCAAAGACCGAATCAACGTCGGTCCTGGCGATGCCGTCCTCACAGACAGCATGCTTGAACTCCGACGAGCACCATTCCCCGCACGCAGAGACGCCTACCTCGCACACAGAACAGAAGAGCAGCGCAACTGGTACTCGTCAAACGCGCGGAAGAACGAGATCCGTGCCACCGCTTGGCGTTACGCCCTCCTCCTCGGAGAGCTGCTTGCCATCGTAGCGGCGGCTATCTCCCTCAGTCGTGACGAACCCTTCGACTTTGCCGGTATCGTTGCCGCCTTCGTCGCAGGCGGAGCCGCCTGGCTGGCAATCAAGCAATACTCCCAACTGACCTCCGCATATCGAGTAGCGGCAGGCGAGCTTGCCGTTCAAGCAGATATTCTTCGCGGAGTGACCGCCGAGGACTGGCCGCAGGCGGTGGCCGACGCAGAAGAAGCGATCAGTCGCGAGCACACCATGTGGCTCGCTACCCGCGGTGAAGAGCCGCTGCCACCAAACCGCAATGGCCGAGCTTGATGGAAATTCCAAGAGGATCGCGGTCGGCGTGGACTGAGAAGTGGGCAGACTGCAAGAGAAGAAGGACTGTGACATCACATGGCCCGTAGCGACCAGTTGCGTTCCGAAATAGCTCGCCTGGAGACGGCGGTAGCCGGTCACCAGAAGGAACTGGCGAAGTACCAGAAGAAGGCTGACGACGCTTCAGCGAAGGCGCGCAGCGAGCACGCGCGCGCAGAGAAGACAAAGAGCGACGCTACGCGGCGCTCTGCACGCAGCGCGGCCGCGCGCAAGGAGAAGGAGACGTCGGATGCGCTGAAGAAGGTGGGCGAGATCGGCACAAAGACTGCGAACGCTAACAAGGCGATTGCAACCAAGCGGACCTCTCTGCGCAACGCGGAACAGAGCGAGCAACGTGCACAGGACCGCGCAGACGATCGTCGTCGCCAGAAGGAGAAGACTCACGTTCGGGAGATAAGCAGGCTCAGTCGACCCCCTTCGCAGATTCGCTACGTCGAGGTACAGCCGCCGAAGCCAGAACCACTTCGAGTGCTCTATCTCACAGCAAATCCCCACGCCGTGGAAAGAGTCATCGAGCACCCGGACGGATCTGTTGAATCGAACGGCGTCTGGCTGCGCGTAGATCAAGAGGTGCGCCAGGTGAAACAGGCATTGAGGGCATCAAAGTTCCGAGACCTGGTGACGATTGAGCATCTGCCTGCGGCGACCGGATCAGACTTGATCGACGGCCTCAACGATCATAGGCCCCACGTCGTTCACTTCTCAGGCCACGCCTCCTTCTTAGGCGTCCTCCTGGAGAACGAGGAAGGCTCAGTAGATGGTGCCGAAGTAGAGTTCGGCCTTCTCGCTCAAGCGCTCGGGGCCACTGACCAACCTCCCCAACTCGTCGTACTCAATGCCTGCGAGAGCCTCGAAGGTGCCGATGATCTGTTGCAGACGGTCCCGACGGTCATCGGGATGTCAGAGTCGATCACGGATGTTGCCGCTGTGACGTTCGCCGCGAGGTTCTACGCCGCAATCGCCTCCGCGCAGTCGGTTGCTTCAGCAGTCGACCAGGCGAAGGTGGCTATGCAGATGGCATCGCTAGAGGACTCTCACCTGCCTGAGATTCGAAGTCGAGATGACGCAAACCCCTCCGAACTGATCTTGGTGACGCGACCACCTGGTAGCTGACCGCGCAGACGGTTCGGCGGATCAGATTTGACGACGACTCCCAGTGCGGACCCCGCCACCGCACGCGAGCACCGCGGATCGCACAGCCTCGCTGCTGATGCCGAGTCGGGTGGCGACCTGGGCGAGAGTCAGACCGTCTGTGTAGAGCCGGGCAGCGTCCTGGCGGATCGCGTCGGGCAGCTCGGGCTGGCGTGCCGCCATTCCGGCCTGCCGGGCTATCTCGCGCACCGTGCCGCGGTGCACCTTGAACCGCGTAGCCAGCTCTCGCACCGGCACGCCGGCAGCGTACCCGGCGAGCAGTTCAGCCCGATTGGAGAGGGACTGCCGCACGGAGAGGTGACATCTTGACCTGACCTATGGCTCGGTTTCCAGTTGACGTCGCTAGTCGATGGTCTTCATGGAAGGCTCTTCGCATGCCACCCCGTACCCTCCCGAGTTCCGTGCCCGTGCCATCGCTCTGGTCCGCGAGGGCCGCCAGGTCAAGCAGACCGCACTGGACCTGGGCATCCACGAGGTCACCCTCCACAACTGGCTGCGACAGGACGATATCGACCACGGCCGCCGGCCGGGACTAAGTGTTGTGGGTCATGAGGTTCTTGGCGCGGGTGCGTCGATGAGATGAGGAACGGGCTCC
>NZ_VDOR01000025.1 GCF_007666205.1 Kocuria palustris | reverse complement strand
AACCCCGCACCGGCACCCGCCGACGCGGCACTTGCGAGCCTCTAACAAACCCGGGGCGATTCAATGCCCTCTTACAGCTAAGCCGCCGTCAGGCCGGAGCCCGATCGATCTCGTTCCGGATGGCGCGTGCGAGCCACCAGAAGGCCCCGGTCAGGAACAGCAGCAGAGCAATCAACGACTCCTGCAGGCAGTGCCACAAGCCCATGGCGCAGATCAGCATGACGATCTGGCTCTGGAAGGCAGAGAGCAGGAAGCGCAGACCACCCAGGTCTCCGATCGGCGACGGAGACGCCGCAGGCGGATTAGTGCTCTGCCCTGCCGTGAGATCGGCATGAGCGGAAGCCATCAGGGACAGGAGAACGGCCGACCCGCAAGCGATCGAGAATCCGATCCCACCTGAGAACGAACCGCCGTGGGCTGCCTCACCCACCATTGCGACCAGCACAGCGATCAGAGCTCCGCCGGTAACGATGTCTCGATTGAGATTCCACATCGCCTCGCGTAAGGACCACCCGAGGACGGGCCTGAGACCCGCAAGATCTCGAGCCAAATGCAGATTGGATCCGCAGGTCTGCCACAAACCGAAGCTCAAGCAGGCGCTCACGACGAACCAGACCGCGGCTTCCCTGGATCGCTGCCGATACTCCCCCCTGCCCAGAAGAAGGTGCAGCACATGACTGCCGTCAAGGCTGCTGCTGGCGGTACGCCGCCAGTCACACGGCGCAGCTGAGTCAGTCTCAGTGATCCCACCGGCCCCTCATGGCGGAACGTCGAGGTGCGGACCCTGCGCCCAGGGACGCGCAGGCCGAAGACGTCCAGCTCGGAGTAGCTGCCGATTTACAGGGCGGCCGCCCTGCCGCGCACTGTCTGTGCGATCCCGATCAGCTCCGTGAGGCTCACTCGTCGAAGGCACACCACCAGTGCAGTGGTCGTGACGAGAGCGCATGCTCCCAATGCCCCGACGCCCCATGGCACCAGGAACAGATCAGGGCTGAAGGGGGACTCCGCAGCGGCGCCGCGCCCGACCAGGATCACCAGCAACCCGGTCAGCACGAGATGCAGCGGCAGCAGCCGGGCCCGCGACGTCGTCGGAAGGAACTGCCCGAGCGCCCACCCCGACATCAGCGACACCACGCCCAGCAGCAGCGCGATGACTATCCACAGCAGTCCACCTGCCCGGTCGGACTGCACCCAGAAGGACGCCACGACCGTCGAACCCAGCATCAACGCGCAAGCAAAGGCCCCGCAGAGCTTGCCCCGCATCATCCGCCAGGCGATCACGGGCGGTTCTCGACCCTGGACATCCTGAAGCCAGACTGCGAAGGGCTCCCCCAGCATCGGGCCCACCACCGCTCCCAGCAGCATCACCGCACCCAGCGCCGCGAGCATGACCCCGAGCACCGTCACCCCGGAAACCGCGTGCAGTTGACCTGAGTTCCACGATTCGGCCAGTCCCGTTCCCAGTGCCACAGAGTTCGACACGCCATACAGCCCGCCGAAGAACATCACGAGATACAGGACGTAGACGCGGGATGAGTCCCAGTCCTGGCGCACGGTCTGCCGATAGAGATCCCTCACGGGCGACGTTCATGCGACCGCCGATGGTCCCCTGCGCGATCCCTGGTTTTTGCCATGGATGCCCGCATTGCGAGCCGTGCTCTGCGCGTGGTCGTGACTCATATCAGCCGATCACCGGGGCTGAATCGGAAATCTGCTTCCTCTGCGAAGCGCTCGTCGTGAGTGGCGATCAGTATGGCTGCCCCGGACTCGGTGCGACGTCTCAGCGAGACCAGCAGCTTCGCCGAGATCTTCGTGTCCAGATGCCGCTCGGGCTCGTCGAGGAGGATCACGTCTGCCCGTCGCCCCAGCGTCATCGCCAGCTGCAGGCATTGGCTCTGCCCCGAGGAGAGCTGATGCGGGAACTGATCCACGACCTGAGTCAGTGAGAACTCCTCCACGAGCTCCGCGTCGGACTCGTGAAAGTTCAGATTCGCCTCGCCTCACGACGCCACCAGCAGCCGCAGGTGCTCGGCGACCGTGAGCTGCAGCGACGTGGGGACCGCGCTCACCAGCGCAGCGGCCTTCGCTCGACGCAAGACTCAAGGCTAGCTGCAGTCGTTCCCTGCCAGCCAGGCACGACCAGCCTCGAGCGGGAAGTCGCCGCAGAGGCATCTCAGGAGTGTGCTCTTGCCCGACCCGTTGGGGCCAACAAGAGCCGCGATCTGGCCTCTTTCGACGTGGAAGGAGGCCTCGTCAGGCACGAGCGAACCATCCGGCATCATCCGCTGCAACTGTCTGGCTTCGATCATTCGACCAATGTATCAGATATGCCACACAACAATGCGCACGGATCGGCATCTGGAGATATGTCGAGAGTTCTCGAGATCTGCACAACGAAATCCACCCAAAACAGAGATGGCACTGGACCAGGAACTGCCGAGCCAGGTCATTCGTCACTGCCCGAGGGAAGAATCGGTCAGCACGAGGCTCTGACGATGCTCCTCAGCGTCTGGCTCGACCTTGAACTCAAGGATCTCAACGCTTTCCTCACGAAGCGCGTCAAGCACATCCTGTGGAGTTACCGCAAAGAACTCTCTCCTGGTGTTCACCTTATTGAGTCGCTCACGACTGAACCTGCGATGCAGGCTGGATTCGATTCCTACTGCATCCTTCGAGAAGAACAGGGCGTGGACGTCGAACTTGAACGGGACCGAAGCATCCCCGAGCTCATTGACTCGATCCATCGGATCCAACCGCCGAGTCATCCCGATCTTCACAACCCCGGGCCCGAATGCCCCGATGTTGGAGATCACGTAGACATAACCGGCCCTGGAGTGCATCTTGCGAAACTCCACATCTTCGATAGATCGTTCAACCGCCGCGAGCTCTTCGCGCATCCTCTGAACACCATCGACATCACCCCGCGCCTCGAGTCTTTCAATGGCATTCCTGAAGTGCGACTGGTCCTTGAGGAGACTCTGCATCGCCTCCGCGAGCTCTGCTTCTGCCTTCTTCTGCTCGCGCAGCTCAGCTCTGAGCTCTTTCTCACGAGCCCTCTCCAACTGAACAGCCATCAAGTACCGGGACGCCAGGCGAATCTCCTCAAGCCGCAGTCGGTGATATGAGAAGCCTACCTTGAGATCGATCATCTCCCCGCTCTTCTCAATCTGCCGCTTGGCGGTCTCCACGCGTTTGATACACGATTCAACATTTCCAGCTCTTGCTGACTTCACCGAATTCTCCGCCTCCGCATTGTATGCACGAAGCAGAATCTTTGACATGTTCTTGACGAACCTCCCACCCTGGGCGGTGGAATTGTTGAACGTAAATCCAGAGGCTGCTCGGACGGCCTGGCCGGCGCGCGCCATCTCCTTATACTGCGCTTTCACGGACTCCAGCTGGGCCTTGAGATCCACCGAGTCCTCTGCTGGATGCTCAAAATCGAACAGCCCCAACCCTTGTAGCTCCGATTCACTCCTGACATCGACCAGCTGAGCCTGAACTACTGCGATTTCAGCTCTTATCCGATTCAGTTCCTGAGTAGCCCCTTGTAGCTCCGCATCGATTTGACGCCGACGCTCCTGCGACTCGAGCTCCACCGCCTGCGCCCTTTCACGAGCGGACCGCTCGGCCTCCAGGGCTCGAATGGGATCCTGAAGATTGTTCTCCTGGATCCATCCCTTCAAACCGTTGAGCTCCTCCAGGAACTCTTGAGCCTTCTTTTTCCCGGAGAAGAATCCGATCTTCGCCTCGGGCTCAGGTTCAGCAGGGTGAGACGCCGGCGCGGCTTGAGGGATCGGCGCAATCAGACGCGGATGCGGCTGCGTGTAGGCAGTCCACTGAGCACCGTCCCACCAGCGGAGCAGGCCGGCGTTGACATTGTCTTGATACCACCCAGGGGGAATCTGATGCATCCACATATCGTATACGGACTGGTCCACGAAACCGGTGGCCACACGCATGGGCGGTCTTTCGGCACATGAAGATCAGAGCGTTCGTCGACTCGGATCCTCCACGACTCTTCCACCCTCTGCTCGTGCCGTGTCGCTTCGCCTGACCCTCGCATACGAAGCCTGCTACCTTTCTTCCATGAGATCTGAGTCACAGTTGCATCGTGTGCCGGAGCCGTCCCACGCCTACCTGGATGCCTTGAATCGGCAGACCGAGCAGCGTAAGGCCGCAGCGCATCATCAGCTCGCCGACTCTCCCGGTGCTCCGGAGGGTCTCGTGGGCGCCGTCGAGCAGGCTGTGGAGCATCACGGCGAGCAGCTCATGGAGATTTTGCACGCTCTCCACGAGCGCCCGGAGCTCGCCTACCAGGAGCATCACGCCGCACAGCGTCTCGTCGCCCACCTGGAAGACCACGGCATCACGGCCGAGTCTCCGGCGTTCGGTCTGGACACCGCGATCCGGGCCGAGATCGCCGCGCCGGACTTCGATCCGGAGCGCGACCGCACCGTCGCGATCCTCTCCGAGTACGACGCCCTGCCGGAGATCGGCCACGGGTGCGGCCACAACGTAATCGCGGTGACCGGACTGGGGGCGTTCACCGCCCTGGCGCAGCTGCTGCGCGAGCAGCCAGAGGGCTTCCGCGGGCGCGTCGTCTACCTGGGCACGCCTGCCGAAGAGGGCCACGGCGGCAAGGAGGTCATGGCCCGGGCCGGCGCATTCGACGACGTCGACGCCGCCATTATGACCCACCCCTACTTCTCCGATGCGGCCGACGTGCACTGGCTTGGACGACGCGGCTGCCGCGTGGAGTTCACCGGACTCGCCGCCCATGCCTCGGCACATCCGTTCCTGGGTCGCAATGCCCTGGACGCGGCGAGTCTGGCCTATCAGGGCCTCGGGCTGCTGCGGCAGCAGATGCCGCCGACGGACCGGATCCACGCGGTGATCCCGCGGGGCGGGGAGCGCCCGAACGTCATCCCGGAATCCGCCGTGCTCGATCTCTACGTCCGCTCGCAGCTGCCCGAGACGCTCAAGGCGCTGTCCGAGCGCGTGCACGAGGTGATGCGAGGCGCCGCGCTCATGGCCGGTGTCGGCGTGCAGATCCACTGGGACGAGTCTCCCGCCACCCTGCCGGTTCTCAGCAATGGGGCACTCACTGATCGGTGGGTCCTCGCCCAGCGGCGGCGCGGCCGCGAGCCGCTGCCCGCCGGCACGATCTCGGAGGTCTTCGCCGCTTCGACCGACTTCGGCAACGTCAGCTACAGGATCCCGGGGATACACCCGATGCTCGGGATCTCAACCGACGATATCGGCCTGCACACCCGCGACTTCGCCGACGCCGCAGCCTCCCCCGCCGCGGAGCGCGCGGCACTCGACGGGGCCTTCGGCCTGGCCGCCACCGCCCTGGATTACCTCCACGACGACGACCTGGCCGCTGCCGTGCGGCAGGAGTTCGAGACCGACGGCGGCGTGGACGTCGCCTCCTACTTCGACTGAGCCCGGAGGATCCCCATGAGCAACGCAGCCGGCTCCCGGACCACGCTGGGCGATCGCGTCCTCGGCGGCGTCGAGCGCGTGGGCAACAAACTGCCCGAGCCCTTCGCCCTGTTCACCATCCTCTTCCTCATCACGGCCGTGGTCTCCACTGCGATGGCCTGGGCAGGGGTGACCGTCATGGTGCCCGGCGCTGAGGAACCGGTCACCGTCAAGGGCCTGTTCACCGGCGAGGGCATCGCATGGTTCACCACGACGCTCGGCGAGAACTACATCGGGTTCCCGCCGCTGCTCACCGTTCTGCCGATCCTGCTGGCCATTGGAATCGCCGAGAAGTCTGGATTCCTCTCCGCCGCAATCCGGTATTCGATCGGCGGAGCGCCGCGGTGGCTGCTCGGCTACGCGGTGGGCTTCGTGGGCGTCGTCGGGTCGATCCTGGCGGATTCCGCGTTCGTCGTGATCCCTCCCCTGGCGGCCATGGCCTTCAAGGCAGCCGGCCGGCACCCCATGGCCGGGCTGATCGGCGGATTCGCCGCGACGGGCGCCGGCTACTCCACGAGCATCTTCCCGACGTCGCTGGATGCGCTGTTCGCCGGGGTCACCAACTCCGTGATCCCCACCGTCCCGGACCTGGCGGCGCGGGCGCACGAGGTCTCCCCGGTCTCCAACTACTGGTTCAACATCGTCTCGGCGATCATGCTCTCGATCATCGCGGGCTTCGTGATCGACCGCGTCGTCGAGCCGCGGATGATCAAGACCGACGTCCCCCGCGAGCAGTCCCAGGCCCAGACCCAGCAGCTGGACACGGTCACCCGCCAGCAGCGGATCATCGGCGACGAGCAGTCCGTGGCCGAGGCGCAGGAACCCACGGTCGAGGCGCACCTGCGCCCGATCGAGAAGCGCGCCCTGGCCTGGGCGACGGCCACGTTCCTTCTGCTGTGCGCGGCCTTCCTGGTCTTCGCCCTGCTGCCCGATTCCCCCTGGCGCAACGAGGAAGGCGGATTCCTGCCCAAGTCCCCGCTGATGTCCTCGATCGTGTTCATCATCTTCACGCTGTTCGCCGTGAGCGGCTACGTCTACGGACGCGTGGAGGGCTCGATTCGCGGCTTCAAGGACGTGCCGGTCATGATGGGCCAGGCGCTCAAGGACATGATGTCTTTCCTGGTGCTGGCGTTCATCCTGGGTCAGTTCATCGCGCTGTTCAATTGGACCGGCATCGGCTCCTGGATCGCCGTGACCGGCGCCGCGAGCCTCGAGAGCGCCCACATGACCGGGTTCCCCGTGATCCTGACGTTCATCGTGCTGTGCTCGGTCCTGAACCTGTTCATCATCTCCGGCTCCTCCATGTGGACGCTCATGGCCGCCGTGTTCGTGCCGATGTTCGGGATCCTGGGCTTCGAGCCGGCTTTCGTGCAGGCGGCCTTCCGCGTGGGCGACTCCGCCACCCAGGTCATGACCCCGCTGAACCCCTACATGGTGGTGCTGCTGGCGATGGTGCGGAAGTACGAGCCCGGCGCCGGGCTCGGCACGATCATGGCGCGGATGGTGCCCTTCGTGGTCCCGTTCTGGGTCGCGTGGGTGCTCATCCTGGCGGTGTTCTACTTTCTGGATCTGCCGCTGGGGCCGGGGGCAGGAGTGATGCTGGGTGAGTGAGCCGGGAATCTTCGGAGGCTCGTCCGAGGTGCGCCTGATGCTCGGCATCTTCGTGGTGCACAACGTGGAGGAGATCATCCATCTGTCTCGCGATCTCGAGCAGCTGCCGAGCTGGGTCAGGCAATGGGGTCCCCGGGTGTCCACGCCGTCCTTCGCGGTGGCGACCGGGCTGCTGACGGTGGCAGTGAGCGCCGCTTCCCTCAGCGGGGTCGGGGCAGGTGGTCTGCGCCGCGCCGTCCTGGCCGGCGGGCCAGCCGCGGCGCTGGTAGGCAACGCTTTCTCGCACGTGGGGCGTGCACTGGTTCTGCGTCGCTACAACGGGGGCCTGGCCTCGGCGCCAGTGATGGCCCTGGTCGCAGGACGCGTGTTCGTCTCGTCTACGAGATCGGTCAGTGCGTCGGCTCGGCGCAGCACCTTCCTTCTAGGAAACATCGCGGCCCTGCCTGCGATGCGTTGGGCGCTCTGGGCTGGGCCGGCTTTCACGGACGCCTCCAACCGCTCTGTAGTCCTCGGGCCACCAGCGTCACAGATGAAGACCGCACCCGCGGTGCCCAAACCTCAGAAAAGGACCCAGGGCACTTCAGTTCGAGCAACGGGCCGACCGAGGCGATCAATCGGCGCCTGGAGCACCTGCGCGGCACCGCGCTGGGCTTCCGAAACCTGGCCCACTACATCACCAGTTCCCTGCTGAACACCGGCGGATTCAGAACCACCCTACAACCTCATCTGCGAAGAGCCGGTTACGTCTGCGAAATACGAGCAAAGCCCTCGAATCTCCCCGGCACCACAAGGGAGTTAGAAAAATTGGCCAAACAATTCAGCTCGCGAGCAAGTTCAGCCATCATCCAGAGACTATTTCGCAACTCAGTTTCAAACCAACTATCCCTAGGTGGTGAGCCAAGGGAAAATTCGATTTCACCACGACCCTCTTGCCCGGAGCTGCTAGATCCTGCATAAAGAATCCGTCTATGTTGCCACCTTATTCGAGTCCTTCTCCACTCGTTCGACGCCGGTATTCGATACGCAAGAAACTTACCTTCAGATGAAAAGCAAAAATGCAGGGCAATGAGCCCCTCCCATGCCTCTCGGGTAACCACTCGAGCGAGTGGAAACAATGAATCATTAAGTCCTGACCCCCAAACCTTCTCTACGTTTCTGAATACACTATACAGATCGTCCGAATATTCACGATTCGGAATGTTGAAACCGGACCCCAAGGCACATTCGTAATTGCAAACTAAACGCTCATTCACTGTCGGTCTAGCCATCCCGCGAACGCGCCCATTTTGCGCCCCTTTGTACCACCGGCCAGCCAGACGTCGCTCGATGGCATATTCCCGAAGTGTATACTCCATTTGACCCCTGATGCTCGAGGCGAGGCCCTCAATACATTCAGTTGAATCGTGCAGCTGTTTAAGTAGATTAACATCATACTCCCTGCGATACGCTCGTTTCGCTACGGCTCGCTCCGTGAATCCAAGTCGGATTAGAATTAGCGCCACAGGGATGACGCCACCAATAATACCCAATAGAGTAGCATAGGCCCAGGATAAAGTATGCAACGCATCAATCGCGATATTTAATCCATTTCTGACATGCCCCGGAAAGGCGGCAAGCAGGGCAGACAGGAGAACCAAAGCGCCCACGGAGCTCAGGAAAAATCCGGGGAGGGCGATAATCAATTGCAACATCTTGGCGACGGAAATCCATAGCGATCGAATAACACTCCTCACAAGAGCGCCAATTCGAGACTCGTCACTATTCAAGGGTATACGCTCAAGGAACGCCAGATCGCCGCGGCCCGATCCGTAGGTGTTAATTTTTAAAACTCGCAGTATATTCGCGATGCGACCAGTGGTCCGCTCAAGAATCAATACATTTTCGATTGTAGCACCAGACGAAAGATACCTTCCCACCCGACGGACCGCCTGAAATAAAGATATAACCCCGAAATCCCAAAGTATTGATACTAACACGAAAGTGGTGAAATATAAAATTATGCTCGTGAAGAAAACCTCGCCAGACTCTAGTGTGCTGAAGAGTGTCATGCGCACCCAGTGAAATAAAGAAAATAAGATCTCAGATATTTCCACGACACTTCCTCCCTGAAAGCCTGAGCGGCGCCCAATATTTTCCCCAAGTCGCCACAGGGGACGCAAGGGCCGTAAGCTCACTCACAGTAGCAGTCTATATTCGAGGCTACCTGCCCTCGCGCACTCCCAAGCGAAAGGTACTGCCCTGAAACGGGCCGGGTTTGATGCCGCTGCTGTTTGAGTCCGGAAGGATGGACAGCATGCCGAAGAAGATCGATCCCCCAGCTGCGCGCGAGGTGCTTGCGGCTCGTGCGCGAGCACGCCCAGCAGTACCCCACCCTGACCGCCGCAGTCACCGCGGTGGCACGGCAGGAAGGCGTCTCACGGGAGTCCGTGCGGCGCTGGCTGGCCCAGGCCGAGGTCGAGGTCGACGATGGGTGAAGCGCCCTGAGTTTGGTTCCGAGCTTCCTGAAGGAGAACCGGATCATGCCCAAGAGGTTCACTCCCGAGTTCCGCGAACGCGCCGTGCGGATGGTCTTCGACCGCCAAGCCGCCGAGGGAGGCCCACGAGCCGCGTCCATCCGGGTCGTAGCCGAATCGCTGGGCTGCGGGCCCGAGACCCTGCGTGCCTGGTGCAACCAAGCCATCGCAGCAGGCCAGGCCACGCCCGCCGCCGCCACGGACGAGAGCTTGAGCGAAGAGAATCGCAGGCTGCGTCGGGAACTCGCCGAAGCACGGCGCGCCAATGAGATGGCGGATTCAAGCGGTCAGCGCAACATCTCCTGTGAGATGGGACAGTCACTGACCACAGGAGG
>NZ_VDOR01000024.1 GCF_007666205.1 Kocuria palustris | reverse complement strand
TCATCCCCCGGCCTCACGCGTCCCGGCCCCTGCCAATAACGTCATGCCCTCTTACACCTAGGCTCGTCGTGATGCCGACCCCCCGCAAGCGCTCCCCCGCCGCGACCCCCCGTCGCCCGTCCTCGCCGTCCGCCCGGCGCGCTCCGCGCCGCCCGAAGCCCCGCGAGGGCAGTCGAGCCGCGGGCCGCTCGAGCACCCTGCTCGAGGCGTGGCCCGCCTGGGGCGCCCTGGGCCTGCTGGCCATCGGCACGGCCGGGACCATCGCCCTGAACTCGGATCCGGAATGTCCCGATCGCAGTCAGGCGATCCCCCAGGAGTGGGCCGACGACGTCGCCCGCTCCGCGGAGGTCTCCGGCCTGCCGCCCGAGCTGCTCGCAGCGCAGCTCGACGTCGAGAGCCGCTGGGACCCCGAGGCCGAGAGCCCCGTGGGAGCCCAGGGACTGGCCCAGTTCATGCCCGAGACCTGGGAGCTCTACGGCGAGGGCGAGCCCACCGACCCGGAGGCATCGATCCGCGCCCAGGGCTACTACCTGCGCGATCTGCGCGGCATGGTCGCCGAGCTCGACCCCGCGGATCAGCAGGAGGAGATCGACCTCGTGCTGGCCGCCTACAACGCCGGGCCCACCGTCGTGCTCGATGCCGGCGGCGTCCCCGAGTACCAGGAGACGCAGGGCTACGTCGAGCAGATCACCGAGCTGTCCGAGACCCGCTACGCGGACGTGTGCGAGCAGGAGGCCTGAGCCGCCGGCGCGACGACGGCGCCCCGCCCTCCTCCGAGCGAGGGGGGCGGGGCGCCGTCGTCGTCCCGTGCCGCCGGGGCGCAGGACCGCGGGCTCAGCCGCTGATGAGCGAGCGCATCGAGCGCAGCGCGACCGACAGGGCTGCCATGTCCGTGGCGGCATCGCCCGCCGAGCCGGACTCGATCTCCTGGAGCGTGCGGCCCACCCGCTCGAGCGACTGCCGGTGGGTCTCGGTCCAGGCGTCGATCCGCTCCTGCGCCGTCTGGCCCTCGGCCTTCAGCGCCAGGGCCGTCATGGACGTGAGGGTCGCGTAGACGTCCTCGCGCATGGACATGCGGGCCAGCACCTCCCAGCGCGACGTCTGCGGCAGATCCGAGATCCGGGTGAGCAGCGTCTGGATGCCGAAGCGCTCGAACAGGGCGAAGTACACCTGGCCCACGAGCTCGAGGTCCTCGCCCTCGGCCACGGTCTCGGCCAGCCGGACGATGTCGAGCAGCGAGTAGGAGTCGAGCAGGCGCGACCACGTGCGCGCCAGATCCTCCGGGACGTTCTCGTCGATCGCCTGCTGGTACAGGCGGTCGGCCGCGTCGGCGTCCTCGGTCGCCAGGAAGGCCAGCCCGCGCTCGCGCACCTCGCGGATCGGGGCGAAGGCCTCCACGATCTCCGCGACGGGCCGCTGCGACTGCCCGCGGCTGATGAGCCAGCGCACCGCGCGGTCCAGGAGGCGGCGGACGTCCTGGATCATCCGGACCCACTGCTCGGTCGAGATGCCGGCCGGCAGCTCGGCGATGGCGTCCATCAGCGGATCCAGCTCGAAGATCTCGACGGCCGCCAGGAACGCGGTCGCCAGCTCGCCGGGCTCGCAGGAGGTCTGCTCGAGCGCCCGGTAGGCGAAGGTCGAGCCGCCCATGTTGATCATGCGGTTGGCCACGACGGTGCCGACGATCTCCTCGCGCAGCGGGTGCGTCTGCAGGTCCTCGCCGAAGCGCTCGTCCATGGCCTGCGGGAAGTAGCGCCGCACGATCCGGTCCGTCCAGGGATCGTCGGCCAGCTCCGAGCGGGTCAGCTCGCCGGAGAGGTGGATCTTGGCGTAGGCCGTGAGCACGGAGAGCTCGGGCGAGGTCAGCGGCTCCTCGATCTCGGGATCCGCGGCCCGCGCCTCGAGCACCTCGTCGGAGGGCAGGTACTCGATCTCCCGGTCGAGGTCGGCGTGCTCCTCGAGCCAGTCCATGAGCCGGGTGTAGGTCAGGGCGTAGTCGCCGGCCTTCCAGCGGTCGACCGTCAGCGTGATGTTCTGCGCGACGTTCGTGCGCAGCACCAGGCCGGCGAGCTCCTCGGTCATCGACTCGATGAACCCGGCGCGCTCGCCCTCGTCCAGCCGACCCGCGGCGACCATGCGGTCGACGAGGATCTTGATGTTGACCTCGCGGTCGGAGGACTCCACGCCGCCCGAGTTGTCGATCGCGTCGGTGTTGACCAGGACGCCGTTCTGCGCGGCCTCGATGCGGCCCAGCTGGGTCGCGCCCAGGTTGCCGCCCTCGCCGATGACCTTGGCGCGGACCTGCCCGCCGTCGACGCGGATCGCGTCGTTGGCCTTGTCGCCGACGTCGGCGTTCGACTCGGACTCGGCCTTGAAGTAGGTGCCGATGCCGCCGTTGTAGAACAGGTCGACGGGCGCGGTGAGGATCGCGCGCATCAGCTCCGGAGGCGCCATCTCCGCGGCGCCCTCGGGCAGCCCGAGGACCTCGCGGACCCGGTCCGAGATCGGGATGGACTTGGCCGAGCGGGGGTGGACGCCGCCGCCCTCGGAGATCACGGAGGCGTCGTAGTCCTGCCACGACGAGCGCCCGAGCCCGAAGATCCGCTTGCGCTCGGCGAACGACGCCGCCGGGTCGGGGTCCGGGTCCAGGAAGATGTCGCGGTGGTCGAACGCGGCCACGAGCCGGATGTGCTCGGAGAGCAGCATCCCGTTGCCGAAGACGTCGCCGGACATGTCGCCCACGCCCACGACCGTGAAGTCCTGGGTCTGGGTGTCGTGGCCGAGCTCGAAGAAGTGGCGCTTGACCGACTCCCACGCGCCGCGGGCGGTGATGCCCATGGCCTTGTGGTCGTAGCCGACCGAGCCGCCGGAGGCGAAGGCGTCGCCGAGCCAGAAGCCGCGCTCCTTGCTGATGCCGTTGGCCGTGTCGGAGAACCGGGCCGTGCCCTTGTCCGCGGCGACCACCAGGTAGGAGTCGTCGCCGTCGCGGCGCACGACGCGATCGGGAGCCGCGGTGCGGTCCTCGCCGTCCTCGGCGGGGACCAGGTTGTCGGTGACGTCGAGCAGCGAGCCGATGAACTCCTTGTAGGCGTCCTCGCCCGCGGCGCCCCAGGCCTCGCGGTCCTGGGCGGGGTCCGGCAGCTGCTTGGGGAAGAAGCCGCCCTTGGCGCCGTCCGGGACGATCACCGAGTTCTTGACCATCTGGGCCTTCACGAGGCCGAGCACCTCGGTGCGGAAGTCCTCGCGGCGGTCCGACCAGCGCAGGCCGCCGCGCGAGACGGGGCCGAAGCGCAGGTGCGTGCCCTCGACGCGCGGGGACCACACCCAGATCTCGTGGCGCGGGCGCGGCAGCGGAGCCGCGGAGATGCGGCGCGGCTCGAGCTTGAGCGCGATCGCCGGGCGGTCCTCCTGGTAGGCATTCGTGCGCGCGGTCGCGGTGACGACCTCCACGAGGGTGCGCAGGAAGCGGTCCGCGTCCAGCGACGGGACCTCGTCCAGGGCGGCCTCGAGGCGCTCGAGCACCTCCTGGCGGGCGGCCTCGCGGGCGTCGTCGTCCGGCTGCCCGTCCTCGCCCCGGAAGCGGTCCGGGTCGAACGAGGTCTCGAAGAGCTCGACGATCCCGCGGGCCACCTCGGACTGCGCGAGCAGGGTCTCGGACATGAACTCGAACGAGTGCGGGACGCGCAGCTGCAGCAGGTACTTCACGTAGGCGCGCAGGACGGCGATCGAGCGCCAGTGCATGCGCTCCGAGAGCACGAGCCGGTCCAGGCTGTCGGACTCCGAGCGGCCCGAGATCACGGCGCACAGGACCTCCTCGATGAGGTCCTCGGTGCGGGCGTCGTCGGGGCCCACGGCGTCCACACCGGCGGGCAGCTCGACGCCGAAGTCGTAGAGCTGGAACTCGCGGCCGTCGCCGGTGCGGACCTGGTACGGCTTCTGGTCCAGGACCGTGAGCCCGAGGTTCTGCTCCATGGGCAGCATCTCGGTCAGCGTCAGGCTGCGGGTCAGGTAGACGTTGACCCGCGTCGGCTCGCCCTCGGCGCTCGGCGGCGCCACGCGGACCTCGGCGGGCAGCGCCTCGTCGCGGCCCCACAGCATCTCGCAGCGGCGCAGGTCCTCGATGGCCTCGTCGATCTCGTAGTGCGCGCGGTAGTCGGCGGGGAAGGCCTCGGCCCAGCGCGCGGCGTACTCGCGGGCGGTCTCGGAGTCGAAGACCTCCTCGATCTCCATGGACAGGGCCTCGGGCCAGGAGCGGGCGGCCTTGCGCACCCGCAGCTGCAGCTCGTCGTGGTCCACCGGCGGCGGGGTGTCCTGCGGAAGGCGCAGCCGGAAGAAGAGGCGGGCCAGGGTGGAGGTGGACAGCGAGACGTCGAAGTCGACGTCGACGGCCCCGTAGGCCTCGGTGAGGATCTCGGAGATCCGCTCGCGGACCTCGGTGTTGTAGCGGTCGCGCGGCAGGAACACGACGGCCGAGACGAAGCGGCCGAACAGGTCGGTGCGGGAGAACAGGCGGGTCACGCGGCGCTCGTCGAGCTCCAGCACCCCGCGAGCCGCCCGGGTGGCCTCCGCCACGGACATGTGCAGGAGCTCGTCGCGCGGGTACTCCTCCAGCACGGACTGCAGGTCGCGGTCCGAGTGGGAGTCGGGGCGGAAGCCGAAGGCCTCCGCGACGGCGCGGACCTTGTCGCGGACCCACGGGGTGTTGCGCGCCGAGGTCGAGTAGGCCTTGCGGGCGAACAGGCCCAGGATCAGGTACTCGCCGTCGACCTCGCCCTGGTCATCGAAGCGGCGCACGCCGATGTAGTCGAGGTAGTCGTTGCGATGCATCCCCGAACGGGTGTTCGCCTTGGTCACGAAGATCGCCTGGCGGTCCCGGGCGTGCTCGGCGGCCTGGACGGTGAGCCGGCGCGGGCGCCCGGCATCGTCCTCCGACTCGGCCAGGATGCCCAGCCCGCTGCCCGGCACGGAGGACAGGTAGAGGCCCTCCGAGTCCTCGCCGAGGTCGTACTCCTTGGTGCCCATGAGCACGAAGCGGCCGTCGAGCAGCCACGTCAGGAACTCCTGGCTGGGCTCGACGCCCTCGATCTGCCGGCGCAGCGGGGTCAGCGAGTCGTTGACGCTGCCGACCCACCGGACCATGTCGTCGTGATCCGTCTGGATCCGGGCGACGTCGGCCAGGACCGGACGCAGGCCGTCGCACAGCTGCCGGGCCGCGTCCTCGTCGAGGTGCTCCGCCAGCTCGATCTGGATCCAGGACTCCACGGCCGAGGACTCGCCGATGCCGCCCACGACGGGGATGGACTGGGTGTCGCCGCTGGAGACGGCCCGGACGTCCTCGAGCTCGCCCACGGAGCGCAGCTCGCCCTCGTGGTCGCGGGTGGCCCGCAGGATCGGGTGGACCACCAGGCGGGCGCCGCCCCAGTCGCGGGCGATCCTGGTGCTGAGGGTCGAGACCAGGTAGGGGACGTCGTCGGAGACGATCAGCAGGACGGTGCGCGAGCCCTCGTCCAGGGTGGTCAGCAGCAGCTCCCCCGGCTCGCGGTGCCGCGCCAGCTCGCGATGGCGCTGCGCGCGCTCGATCAGGACGTCCTCACCGCGCTTCTCGAGGTCCTGCGCCGGAGCGCCGCCGTAGTATGCCTGCAGCCAGGCCTCGGAGCCGAGCTGCGGCCGGGGCCGCTCTCCGGTCTCCTGCTGCGATGCGTTCGAGGGATCGGGACGGTCCTGGGACTCTGCCACTGGGGGATCACACCTTTGTGAAGTCGTGAGCTGGTCTGCCGCTTCCGGCGGTCGGTCCGGCCACCCTATCCCGCAGGATCACGGCCCGAACAGAGGCCGGCGGGGCCTGCGGTCCGCAGTCCCAGACGGCCGGGAGGACGGCTCCCGCGCCCCGGGCCCGCACGATGTGCGCAGCCCGCTCGACAACCCGGGAGATCCTCTGCCCGGCTCGGCATCGCCCCAGGCCAGAGGGCATGCCCATGAATGCGCGGGTGTTCAGGTCCTCGCCACCCCCCGGTCCCCCAGGCATCTCCCAGGGGCCACCCGGAGATCAGGACCGGTCCCTAGGGTCATCAGCGCCTCCCCCGGCGCACCGGCCGCTGCCCCGCCGGGCGCCGGCGGGGGCGGCATCCCCTGCCCCGCGCAGTCCTCTCCCACCGCCTCCCGGAAAGGCCCTCTCCCATGACCACGAAGCTCGCCCTGCGCACCGCCGCCGTCGGCGCCGCGCTGGCCGTCGCCGCCTCCTCCGTCCCGGCCGCCGTGGCCGCTCCCGCGCCGGCGGCCCCGGCCGAGCGCGCCTCCCAGGCCGAGGCCTTCGACCTGCAGTCCCACCGGGGCGGGCGCGCCGAGTGGACCGAGTCCTCGCTCACCGCCTTCTCCGAGTCCCTCGAGCTCGGCGTGACCACCCTGGAGCTGGACACGCACCTCACCGAGGACGACGTCGTCATGGTGTGGCACGACGACACGATCCAGGCCGAGAAGTGCCGCGACACCGCCCCGGCGACCCCGGGCGACCCCGAGTTCCCCTACGTGGGCGACCGCTTCCGCGACCTGACCTACGCGCAGATCCAGACCCTGGACTGCGGCTACCAGCAGCTGCCGGGCTACCCGCTGCAGGACGTCGTCGAGGGCAACCGGATGGCGACCCTCCAGGAGGTCTTCGAGCTCGCCGAGCGGCACGGCGCCCAGGACGGCATCCGCTGGAACATCGAGACGAAGGTCGAGGACCCGGCCGACGCCCCCGAGCGCGAGGCCCTGGTCGAGGGCGTCATGCGGACCATCGACGAGCACGGCTGGGCCGAGCGCACGGCCGTGCAGTCCTTCGACTGGGATGCCCTGGACCAGGCCCGGGAGATCGACCCGGACATGACGCTCGTGGCGCTGGCGGAGGCCGAGAACCCGGCCGGCGCCGGCATCGACCCGCAGGACGCGGCCGATCGCGGCTACGACGTGTGGTCCCCGACCCACGCCCTGCTGACCGAGCAGAACATCGCCGAGGCCCACGAGCTCGGTCTCACCGTGATCCCGTGGACCGTGAACAGCCGCGCGGACATGGAGCGGCTCATGGACTGGGGCGTCGACGGCATCATCACCGACTACCCCTCCGTCCTGCGCGAGGCCATGGCCGATCGCGGCTGGGACCTGCCGCGGCCCTACCCCCTCGAGGACCAGGGGCGGTTCGGCCGCGGCGAGGCGGCCCGGGCCGAGCGCGAGCACACGGGCCCGGCCCGCTCCGTCGAGGACGTGCGGGAGCGCTCCGAGACCGCTCGCGAGCGCTACATGCGCTGACCGGGTCGTCGGCCCCCCGCCCCCGGCCTCTCGGCCGCACCGGCGCCGGCCGCCCCCGCGAGAGGCGGCCGGCGCCGGCCCGGCTCAGCCCAGCCACTCCTCCTGGAGCTGCAGGACCTGGGTGTTGATGATCCGCGGGTGCGCGCTGCCCATCCAGTGGCTGAGCACGACGCGGATCAGCGACCCGTGGGAGACCATCAGGACGTCGCGGTCCGGGTGATCGGCGGAGATCTGCGCGACGGCGCGGATCGCGCGGGCGATCAGCTCGTCCTCCGGCTCGGCCGGGATCATCAGGGCGCCGTACTCCTGGGCGGTGAGGCCCTCGTTGGACTTCCCCTCGGTGGAGCCGAACGATCGTTCGATGAGCTCGTCGTAGACGCCCCCGAACTCGACGCCCAGGGTCTGCGCCACGATCCGGCCGGTCTCGCGGGCCCGCGACAGCGGCGAGGTGACCACGAGGTCCCAGGTCTCGCCCTCGTCGATCATGCGCTGGGCCGCCTCGCGCGCCTGCTGCCGCCCCGTCTCGTTGAGGGGGACGTCCGTGCGCCCCTGGAAGCGCATGGCCCGATTCCAGTCGGTCTCGCCGTGGCGCATGAACGCGAGCATGAGCCCTCCTGATCCGGCCCTGCCCGGGCCTCGATGTGCAGCGGGAAGCGCACGGCGCAGTCGCATGCCGGGGGCGCGCCGGGACAGACTGGGGCCATGAGCGATTCAGCCCCCAGTGTCCCCCAGGCCTCCGACACCCGCGATGACGCGGGCCTCACCCGGCTGATCTACGGCGCGATGCCCCTGGGCGGAGCCTGGGATGCCGACGTCCCCCTGACCGACGACCAGCTCGAGAAGGGGTTCCGGGCCCTGGACGCCGCCGCCGAGGCCGGCTTCCGCGATCTGGACCTGGCCGACATCTACGCGGCCGGGAAGTCGGAGACGGTCGTCGGTCGCTGGCTCGAGCAGGATCCGCGGCGCCGGGAGCGGATGCGCGTGCAGACGAAGGCGGGCATCCGCCTGCCCGGCAGCACGGTGGGACCGCAGGAGCCGAAGCACTACCGGCTCGACGCCCGCACCGTCCGGGAGTCCCTCGAGGGCTCGCTGTCGCGGCTCGGGGTGGAGGCCGTGGAGCGGTTCTTCGTGCATCGCTGGGACCCGCTGGCCGATCTCACGCAGCTGGGCGCCGCCCTGGATGCGATCGTCGACGAGGGGCTGGCCCGGCGTGTGGCCGTGTCCAACCTGCCGTGGGGGCGCCTCGAGATGCTCCAGCAGGCCATGAGCCACCCGCTGTCGGCGGCGCAGGTCCAGCTCAGCCTGGATCACCGGGATCTGATCGAGCGTCAGATCCTCTGGAACCACCCGGAGGGGCGCACCGTCGATCCCGACGGCACCTTCCTGGAGCGCTGCGCCCGCGCCGGCCTGGAGATCCAGGCCTGGGGCTCGCTCGCACAGGGCATCTACACCGGCGCCCCGGCCCCGGACTCGACCGACGAGACCCGGAGCCTCGGACCCACCACAGCGCTGGTCCGCCGGTTCGCCGAGGAGATGGGCTGCTCCGGGGAGGCCGTCGTCCTGGCCTGGCTGATGCGCCTGCCCCAGGGCATCCGTCCCGTCATCGGCACGACCGACCCCGAGCGCATCCGCGCCTGCGCGGAGGCCGACGACGCGGTGGCGAAGATGACGCACGAGCGCTGGTACGAGCTCTGGAGCACCACCAGGGGCCGCGACGTCCCGTAAGCCCAGGTCGCATCGGGCCTCCGCCGCCCTCGTGGGGCGCCCGGGGGACATCCACCGACCGCCCGGGCCGTTGAATCCTCATCTTGGCTTGCCAGACGGGATTCGCCCCGGTAATTTGCGATCGACATACCGACGGGCGACTCCGCCCAGGCCTCCCACCTGGTCGCCGGCCGGCGTGGGGAGGAGCATCATGAGGATCACCGACGACGAGGCGGCCCCGCAGCCGCACGCCCCCGAGCTCGCGGTCGTGCCCGAGACGCCGACCCTGCTGCATCGCGTGCCCCGTCTGCCGGCGATGGCCGTGCACATCGAGCGGCTGCCGCACCTGGCGGACGCGTCGGTCGAGCTGCGGCTGCTGGGCGGCGGGCACCAGGTCGCGGTGCGCATCGGCGACGACGAGTGGATCGAGACCCTGGCCGAGATCCCGGGGTGCATCCCGCACCTGCCCGTCGAATCCCGGCTCGACGCGCCCGTCCCCGGCGGCGGCCCCTACGAGATCCGCTGCACGATCACCGAGCACTCCGCGCGCGGGCTGGCCAAGCAGCGCGACCGCTGCGATCGCCAGGCGCAGGACGCGCAGGCCGCCTTGCGGCTGCGGGGCGCCGACGGCGCGGCGGCCATCGTGTGCCTCTACACCCCCGCGGAGGGCCACGACGCCCTGCAGTGGCGCACGTGGCGCACGCACCCCGCCAGCGGCCGTCTGCTGCAGACGGTCAGCTCGCTCCGCCTTCCCGCGGCCGGGATCCAGCACCGGCGCGCCGGCTGAGCCGGCGGCCCCGCCGTGGTCCGTCCGCCGGGGCGACGACGGCGGGGCCGCCCGCCCCTCAGCCGAACAGCGGCTCGCCCGTGTACGGCGTCAGCACCTCGCGCTGGGCGGGCTGCAGGCGCAGGACGGTCCGGCTCTGCGGGTCGTAGAACGCGAGCTGCGTGTGGGCCCGCACGCAGCTCTCGCCGGTCTCCGGGTCCGCGATCTCGATCCCCAGGATCAGCGCGGCCCCGGCGGCGCGGACGACGCGAACGCGGGTGGGGGCCGGGACATTGCGGTACTCGAGCGGCCGCACGTACTTCACGCGGTGCTCGACCACGAGGGCCTGAGCGCCCTCCGGGAGCGTGTCGAACAGCGGCACCTGCGCCGGGACCGTCTGATGCCCCGTCCCCACGGGTACGCCGAAGGCCGCGATGCGCGCCTCCTCGAGCATCCGCACGACCTCCACGTTGTTGACGTGGCCGTAGGCGTCCATATCGCCCCAGCGCATGGGGATCCGGACGACGACCCCCGGGCCGTCCTCCGCCGGTGCGGTCGCTGCAGATGTGTGCTCGGACATGTTGCGGGATCCTTCCTGGTGGGGGCCCCAGAATAGAGGCCGCGGCACGACGGGCCGCACCCATGCAGAGGAGAGCGGCACCCACCATGAGCACGACGCCACCAGACCGCCCCGGATCAGCGCGCGCCCGGGCGTGGCCGCGCCGGCTCGCGGCCATCGGCGGGGTCGTCGCCGCGCTGTTCGCGATCTGGCTGATCGTGTGCACGACCGTGCTGCTCGATCCCGAGGTCACCGAGGATCCGCACCCCGCCGATGCGGTCTTCATCCTGGGCCCCTCCGATCAGACGCGGGTGGACCATGCCCGCGATCTGATGGACCAGGGGCTCGCGCCCACCGTCGTCTACGCCACGCCCCAGGGGGACTTCGGCGACGGCTCCGAGGCCACGACCGACGAGATCCACAAGCCCCAGTGCGAGATGCGGGACTACGACTACGAGGTCATCTGCTTCGAGCCGGACCCCTCCACCACGCAGGGCGAGGCCATCAAGATGCGGGACCTGGCGGCCGAGCGCGGCTGGGACGACATCATCGTGATCACCATGCGCCCCCACGTGCCCCGCGCGCAGCTGATCGTGGAGCGCTGCTACGACGGGGCGACCCAGTGGTCCCCGATCGACTACGTCGATTCCTACTGGCAGCACCCGTGGATGACGTTCAAGGCCTACGTCTACCAGTCCGCCGGCTTCCTGAAGGCCTGGGTCACCCCCGGGTGCGAGACCCAGCTGCCGGGGGAGCCCAAGTCGCTCTGAACCGCCCTCCGGCCCGGATTGGCGCGGGGCGGCCGACTCGGGTACGCTGTCCGTCGTTGCCCGCAGGGATGCGACTCCCTGCGAACCACGAGCGCGAGTGGCGGAATTGGCAGACGCGCACGGTTCAGGTCCGTGTGCCCGAGAGGGCGTGGGGGTTCAAGTCCCCCCTCGCGCACCAGGGGTGTTTCACGAAAGTGGGACACTTGGTTTCACGAAACTCCCATCCGACGTCATGTCGGGTGGGAGTTTCTTGTTTCAGGCCCCGATACCGGGGCTAGGTGTAAGAGGGCATGACGTTATTGGCAGGGGCCGGGACGCGTGAGGCCGGGGGATGATC
>NZ_VDOR01000023.1 GCF_007666205.1 Kocuria palustris | reverse complement strand
CACCCCGACACCGACGCGCCGCCCCAGGTCGCACCACAGCTACACCCTCATCTGTGAAGAGCCGGTTCTCACCCGGATGCGGATGGGCGTGGTCGTCGGCCCGGTCCAGGACCACGTACGCCTGGTTGGACTGCTTGCCGCGGGTCATCGCGACGTAGAAGTTCTCCCGCGTCGTGGTCGGCTCCACCAGGACGTGGGCGGTATCGACTGTGACGCCCTGCGCCCGGTGCGCGGTGATCGCGTATCCGAGGTTGACTTGCTCGGCCACGTACGACGCCGGGAGCACGATCGAGCCGCCGAACCTTCGTCCGGTCCTGCGGGTCGTCACGGAGCCGTCGTCGCGGACATCGATGATGGTCCAAGTGTCGCCGTTGCGCACCCAATCCTTGCCGTTGCGGAGACGGCGGTCGTTACGGCGGGTGATGATCCTGTCCCCCACCCCGGCGGTGGTCCCGTCGTTCAGCTCGACCTCCCGGCCTGGTTTCAGGGTGCCGTCGAGGATCAGGTCCGCGCGGGCCCGGACGTTCAACGCCGTCACGTCGTCGCGGGTCTCGGCGATCAACACCGACACCAACGCTTGCTCGCGGTCCGCACGCCAAGCGGCGTAGGCGGCATCGGTCATCGCTTCAGCGTCGCCTTCGCGGATGCGGTCGTGGTCGAGGTAGGTGTCGATCACCTCGGTTCGACCGTGGCGGAGTGCGAGTGAGGCCGTCTTCTCCCACTCGTTCTCAAACCGGTGGACGTCGACCAGCTCGGGCGCATCATCACGATCACCAACCACGAGTGAGAACGCGCCGCCGGCGTCCACGGACTGGAGCTGGGCAAAGTCGCCCACCAGGAGCGCCCTCGCCCCTGCCCGCTCGGCCAGGTGGGTGATGCGGTCCAGCGAGAGGGTGCCGGCCAGCGATGCCTCGTCGATGATGATGAGCTGACCGGCTTCGAAAGTGGTGCCACGGGCGAGGTGGTTCTGCCACCACTTCGCCGTGTTCTCCGTGGCGATCCCCAGGTCGTCGGCGAGGACCTGCGCGGCCGCCGCGGAGGGTGCGAGCCCGACCACGGAGCCGGTGCCGTGTTCCTTCTCCCATGCTCGGCGCAGCGCGTTCATGGCCGTGGTCTTGCCCGCACCCGCGGGGCCAACCAGCACGTCGAGGAGTCGACCAGAGACAGCGATCTTGCTCAGGGCATCGGTTTGGTCCTCGCCGAGCATCCGGCCCTCGGCATCGGAACGGGACGTGATCTGTTCCACCGTCGCGAGCGGGACCGTAGGCCCGGTGAGGGTGCGGGAGCGGTCAAGCAGGCGATCCTCAGCCGCGAGTAGTTCTTCGGAGGAGAACACCGTGGAGTGCTTCGGCCGGAAGATGCTCGTCCCGTCGATGCGGCGGAATGCCGCCGGTGAAGTGGCGAGGTCTGGAGGGGTGAGTCTGAGCGAGTCACTCTCTGCCGCGTCGGTGACCATCCCGACGATTGCTTCGCGGTCCCGTGCGCTGGCGAACCGCCAGCCCATCGTCTGCCGAGAGGCTTCCGCGTGCAGATTCCACCGCCGCCACGTCGACCGCTTCTCACCTACTCCGGTCACGACCGAGGCGCCGAGTTCATCGATCAGCTCCAGAGGCACGTCGTCAGCGCGCAGCACTGATTGCGGCTCGTTGCTCGTCGAGCGGCCGGCCCACGATGTTGCGTCGTCTCCGAGGAGGGCGGTGGCGCGGCTGCGCCACTCGGCTGTGAGGTCAGCCAGCGACCGCACCTCTTTGTCCGGTCGGGTGGCGAGAGTGGCTTGGGCGCGGAGCTTCACGATCGTCGCCGCAGACGGCCGCCGCCCATGCTTCGCGACGTGGTCGGCAATGAGCCGATCAGCCTCGGCCTCGATGTCGTGGGAACGGGTTGAGAAGACCGCGATCAGCTCGTCGGGGACGGCCGCGATCTCCCAGGATGGGTTCCGATCCCGGCCCCGTTCCCTGGTCTCCCAGCCCAGGCCGAAGGTTCGGGTGAGCCGATCGGCGAGGACCGCGTTGTAATGCTCGGATATGGCGACCACGGCGGCGTGCATCGGCCGCCCGTCCAAGGATCGCCACTTCCCATCAAATGCGGTCTGGACCTTGTTGCTCACCACGATATGAGTGTGGAGCTGCGGGTCACCGGCGCGAGAGTCGTAGTGATCGAACCCGGTGGCGATTAGCCCGGTCACGTCGACCTGCGCGACCGCCCCGTCGCCGGCGGTGGCTCCGGTGCGGGTGGCGGCGACTTCACGCTCCATGAAGTCCACCACCTCAGCGACGGCGTCGTGGTGGGCTTCGGCGATCAATGCCTGAGTTCCGGCATCGGCCACACCCCACAGCACCGAGACGGATTTCGGGACCGAGAATGTGTAGTCGAACCCGGCCACCGCGCGCCGGGTCCCGCGTGCGGCTTCTTCGGCCTCGATCTGCGCGATCGCTTCCGCCCGGCCCGCCGGCCCTAGTTCGGTGGGCAACTGGTCGACCCGCTGTCTGATCCGTTCGGCGACCGGAGCGTACTGCGGGAAGGCTCTGCCCAGCGGCTCACCAGTGATCGGGTTGCGGCCCATCCCGATCAGCAACTGAAGCTGCGCCTCCGACACCTGATCGCCAGTCGCAAGCCGGCCATCACCGAGGCCCGCGAGGCCGGAACCGAGCCACCGTCCCGGCGGCGTACCTTGCTCGGCGTAGTAGCGCGTCAACGGAGTCGACAGCGAACGGTCACCATCAGCGGCGGCGACCGAGCGTAACAGGTACTTGTAGCCATCACCCGCGCTCATGACCCGCATCGACACCGTCATGCTGACCAGGTGCGCACCATCGGCGTCCGACGAGCGGATAGGACTGCGCACCCATCTCAGCAAATGTCATCTCACGACCGCATGGCGCGGTTCGCGCTGAGCTGCCGGTATCGGGTGGGCGTGACGCTGATTCACTGGCGGAACGCACGGCGATCGAGGCTCCTGGCTCGCTGCCACGCAACGTGTTCTCCCGGGCACAACCACGTCGCCGACAGTGACCGCTCTCTCGCGAACTCGCTGAGCAAAATCACCGACCCGGCGTGCGGGTGATCTCCGGATGGCTCTGGTTCCTGCTGGGTCGCTGCATCTTCGCGCGCGGAGCCTCACGTCGAGGTGCCCGCGAGGGCTGGGCGGGGGCGTTGCTCCTTGTGACCGCCGATGTTAGCGTGGCGGGTACCGAGGGGTGTCCCGATAAGGGGCTGAGATTCCGTTAGGCCGTAAGGCGACACGATGACCCTTTGAACCTGATCCGGATCATGCCGGCGAAGGGACAGGTCTAGTCGGCTCGATCCTTTGCCGGCCTCGTAAGAGAGGCCACCGTGTCATCGTCCTTGAGTAACGCTCGTTCTCCTTCCAGTGTGTCGGCGGTGCGTCCGGTTGTGGCGACGATCGCCGCGGTCTTCCGAGAGGGCAGGGTGCTGCTGGTGCGGCGCGCCAACCCGCCCGATGCTGGGCGTTGGGGATATCCCGGCGGGAAGATCGAAGGTGGGGAAACGATCGAGCAGGCCGCGGTTCGTGAGCTTCTGGAGGAGACGGGGGTTCGGGGCGAGGCACACCGGGTGTTCACAGCCGTCGACGCGTTCGATCGCGACGAGAGCGGTTGTCTGCGGCAACATTTCGTGCTGGTCGCGGTGCTGTGCCGATGGGTCTCGGGTAAACCCGTAGCGGGCGATGATGCGCTTGAGGCGCGGTGGTTCGATCTCGGGGAACTGGATGATCCGGCGATGGCGCTGAGTCTCGACGTCGCAGACGTCGCACGTCACGCGGCCGTCCTCGCCGAAGCCGAGGGGATCGCGCGATGACGATGAACATCCTCTCCATCGCCGGCACCGATCCGACCGGCGGGGCCGGTATTCATGCCGACATCAAGACGTTCTCGGCCATGGGCGGCTACGCCATGGCGGCCATCACTGCGGTGGTGGCGCAGAACACGCGCGGTGTGCGCTCGTTCGTTGCCCTCGATCCGAATTTCGTGGGTGATCAGATCGACGCGGTGTTCGACGATGTTCGGGTCGATGCGGTCAAGATCGGCATGGTCGCCAATGCGCGCATCGTCGAGACCATCGCGCAACGGCTCCATGCTCATCGCGCGGAGAACATCGTGCTCGATCCGGTCATGGTCGCGAAGAGCGGCGATCATCTTCTGGAGCCCGATGCGGTCGCGGCGATCCGTGAGCTTCTGGTGCCGCTGGCGACGGTGACGACGCCGAATCTGCCCGAAGCCGACGTCCTGCTGGGCACTGATGCCAAGTGGTCGCTCGATGCGATGCGCACCAGCGCGGTGAAGCTGCGCCACCTTGGCTCGGAGTGGATACTGCTCAAAGGCGGTCACCTGCACGGATCGGCGCAGAGCGTCGACCTGCTGCACGGGCCACAGACGACGATCGAACTTTCGGCACCTCGCATCCGGACGCGAAGTGATCACGGTACCGGCTGCACCCTATCGGCCGCGATCGCGGCGTTGCTGCCCACCTGCTCGGTCGAGGATAGTGCGCGGATGGCGAAGGCCTACCTCCACGGTGCGCTGGCAGCCAGCGAAGATCTCGATGTCGGGCACGGGCACGGGCCTCTGCATCACTTTCATCAGCTCTGGCGAGAGCTGCCCCGTTCCCTCGCCGAACTGTCTGGGACTGGCGAAACGACGACAACGCAATCAGCCGAACATGGGAACAGCCGATGACGCGTAAGGGAATCGAGCACGCATACGATCGTCACCGTTAGCGCTCCCACTCGCGCGTAAGCGTGCGAGCGGCGCTTTCGGGGTCCTCCGCTGCGCACACCGCGGAGACGACGGCGATTCCAGCCGCGCCTGCTCGCCTGAGCGGCGCGACATCCGTCAGCGTGATTCCGCCGATCGCCACGCACGGGATAGGCGTACTCGCCACAAGCTCAGCGAAACCATCGACGCCGAGCGCGGGCGTGTGACCGGCTTGGTCGTGGTCGGTCGAATCACGCCGACGCCCAGGTAGTCGACCGTGCCCGCGGGTAGCTGCGAGACCGCTGCCAGATGCGCGGAGGTGTTCGCGGTGAGGCCTACGATGGCGTGCCTGCCGAGTGCCTGCCGGGAGGTGAGCGCCCTCGCGTCTCCCTGGCCGAGGTGCACGCCGTCAACCGGAATGCCGCGATCGCGGGCAGCGATCGCCACATCCAGGCGATCGTTCACTATGAGCCGCGCGCGTCCGTCAATAGCTTCCGCGAGTTCCTCGACCTGGCGCAACTGATCATCGAAACCCGCCTTCTTCTCACGCAGCTGCACGATCCGCGCGCCACCCCGAACCACTCTGCGCACGGTCTCGGCGACTCCGCGAGCGCCGCAGAGGTCCCGGTCCGTGATCACATACAGCCCAAGCTTCACGGGCATGCACCCTTCGGTCCCGGGGTGCTCGCGCGCTCCGCCCGTACTCGCGCGGCCGCGACGGCCTCCTCCGGCGACAGACTCGCGAGCGCGTCGAGGAACCGAACCGCGAACGATCCTGGACCCGCAGCACCGCGTGCGCCCCGCTCGGCAGCAATCCCGTAGATCGCATGGGCGGACGCTATAGCGTCCAGCGTGGAAATCTGGCCGCGCACGGCCAGAACGGCTGCGATGACCGACCCCAGTGCGCATCCTCCGCCCGTCACCCGGGTCAGGAGCGCGTCACCGTTCGCCACGCGCACCATGACCTCGCCGTCGGTGATGAGATCCTCGGGCCCAGAGACGGCGATCACGTTGTCGTGATCACGCGCGAAGGTGATCGCCGCAGTGGCTGCGGTGTCGGTGGAATCGGTGGCGTCCACACCGCGACCCCCCGAGCCGGCGCCCGCGAGCGCAAGGATCTCGGAGGCGTTTCCTCGCACGGCGGTGGGACGGAATCGGAGGAGGTCGACGGCGAGGTCTGTGCGGACGGGCAGCGCACCGATCGCCACCGGGTCCAACACCCACGGTGTGCCAGCCTGATTCGCGCCCCTGACTGCTTCACGCATCGCCTCACGTTGTTCCGCGGAAGGCGTCCCGAGATTGATCAGCACGCCGTCGGCGACACCCGCAAACAGGCCCGCCTCACCGGTGATGTCCACCATTGCCGGAGCGGCACCCAGTGCGAGGAGCGTATTTGCAGTGAAGTTGGCGACCACGATGTTGGTGATGCACTGCACGAGCGGGCCGTTGCTGCGCACCGCGGCTAGCAGCGCGCCGGTCGTCTCGGCAAGGCGGTCCGACTGTTGGAGAACGCGGTCAGTCATCTCAATGTCCTTCGATCTAGATCAGGTTCAACGGGGCAATTGCGAGCCGCGCGAGGAACGCCGTGTGCCCGGGATACCGGCCTGAGGTGCGCGGCTTTCCTCGGTGAGCACAAATTCGTTCTCACGGGTGCTTGCTTGACCCGAAGTGGGAGCGCAGGGTCTGTCCCGCGTAGTCGCGGCGGAGACGTCCACGCTGTTGCAGGACGGGCACGACCTGGTCGACGAAGTCGTCGATGCCGCCGGGCAGCGTTGGGGGCATCAGGTTGAACCCGTCGGCGCCGCCGTCGTCGACCCATCGTTCGATCTCGTCGGCGATGCTTTCCGGGGTGCCGACGAAGGTGGCATGCCCGCCTCCGGCCGCGAGCAGACCGAGCAGCTCGCGCACGGTCGGGTTCGCGCTCGCGATGATGCGCAACACCGTCGCGTACCGGCCTTTCGGCCCCTCGAACGCCTCCAGTGGCGGCAGCGGCGGGACCGGGGCGTCGAGATTCCATTGCGAGGTGTCGGCTCCCAAGAAGAAGGACAGCTGCCGCAGCGAGTCCTCGACGGGCAGCAGCTCATTCAACGCGCGCTGCTGCGCCCGGGCCTCCCGCTCGGTCGAGGCGACATAGGTCACCAGGCCCGGCATCACGGCGATGCTGTCGGGATCACGACCCATCGCCGCTGCCCGCGTCCGGATGTCGTCACGGTAGGCGCGCGCCGACTGGAGGTCCCACGCGACCGCGTAGATGCCCTCGGCGTGCCGGGCGGCCAGCTCGCGGCCCGGTTCGGAGGCACCGGCTTGGAACAGCACGGGCCTGCCCTGCGGCGGCCGAGGCACGTTGAGCGGGCCCGCTACACCGAACCAGCGGCCGCGATGCCCGACCGCTCGTAGCCGCGACTCGTCGACATACGCTCCGGCCGGGTCCGCGACGATCGCCTCGACCGGCCACGACTCCCACAGCTGTTCCACCGCCGTGATGAATTCCGCGGCTCGCGCATACCGCTCATCGTGGCCGGGCAGCCGATCCATCCCGTGATTCCGGGCCTCGTCATCGGTCATCGAGGTCACAACATTGACGCCCGCTCGACCGCCCGAAATGTGATCCAGACTCGCCAGCAGCCGGGCCGCGTGAAAAGGGTCCCAGAACGTGCTGGATACGGTCGTGACCAGCCCGATGTGCTCGGTTGCTCGGGCGAGCGCCGTGAGCGTGGTAATCGGTTCGAGGAACCACAGCGGCCCACGGCCGACGCCGCCGAGCCCTGCCGATTGCCCGTCGGCGAGGAAGATCGCATCCAAACAGCCCCGCTCGGCGGCGCGGGCAAGCTCCTCCCAGTACGCGATATCACCCAGCCGGCCCACGCTCGACCCCGGCGCCCGCCACGCGGCAGCATGGTGCCCGCACGCGAACGCGAATAGGTTGAGGTGGATCGGCCTGGCAGCATCGCTGGTGCAGGCGGTCATCAGTTCTTGACCAATCCGCCGTCGACGATGAGGTTCTGCCCGGTGATCGCGCGCGCCCAGGGCGAGGCGAAGAAGAGCACCGCGTCGGCGAACTCGTCAGGTGTGGTGACGGTGCGCAGCGGGGTGCCCTCAGCAACAGCGTTGAAGACCGCCTCGGGCGTCGCGGCACTCGCGTCCGTGGTGCGCAGCAGCCCACCACTGACGATGTTGACGGCGATGCGGCGCGGGCCGAGGTCGGCAGCGAAGGTGCGGGTCAGTGACAGCAGTGCCGCTTTGGCGGCCGTGTAGTCGTGGTACGGCACGACGGGATGCTGGAAGAGGTTCGTGCCGATGTTGATCACCCGACCCGACCCGGCCCTATCGAAAGCCGGCAGCGCCGCCTGGATGACGTTGAGTGCGCCCTGCACGGCTCCCGAGAACTGGGCCGAGAACGCGTCGTAACCGATCTCGTCGGCCTTGGGACGAGCATCACCGTTGAACGAGAAATCGACGAGCGCGTTGTTGACGACCGTCGACACGGGCGCACCGAAGGCCTCCCCGGCCTTCGCGATGAGCGCGTCAACCTGCGCACGGTCGCGCACATCGGCCTGCACCGCGATCGCCCGGCCCGGGTGAGCGACCGCGAGCTGCTCGGCAGGCTCACCGCTGGCGCGGTAGTTGATCGCGACCCGGGCGCCTTCGCGCAGGAACGCCTGCACGATGCTGCGGCCGAGACCGCGCGCGCCACCGGTCACGACGACCACCTGCTCGGGAATCGCCGGTGCTTCCGAAGCCGACTCGGTGATAGGGGAAGATGCGGACGTGGTCATCTGCGTGCCTCTCTACTGATGGCGAGGGCACACCCAGACGCATACCAGCACACAACATCACGACAGCGGAACCCGCCAAGCGACCTGAGCGCGTACGTCATCACGGACATTCCCTTCGCCAGTACGAACTGGATCAGGTTCAACGGGTGTGATCTCAGCCACCAACCGGCGGCACCCCGTGTCACTACACCAGAGAGCCTACCGCAACCAAGACGGGTGCCGGAGGCCGCTAATCCGTAGGTATCCCTCATGGCCAGCTGGTGACAGCGGGACGAAACGGAAAGCCGTGGGCTGGATCGATACAGAATCAGCGACCCATCCACACAGGCCTCGATTACGGACTCTTCACAATCGAGGGTGTAGTTGGAGCCTGAAGCCGCAGCCGAACCGTCCCTCAGTTGCATTGCCCAACACGACCGCGCACGCCCGTGGCCGGTAGAGTCGCCGGGACAGACAGAACGAGCGATCCGGACGCGGCTACTTTGTTCCCCTACGGGTCCCCGCCTCCGCGTAGTAGCGCTTCAGCGGTGTGGAGAGCGATCGGTCACCATCGGCAGCGGCGACGGAACGCAGGAGGTACTTGTAGTCGTCCCCGGCCGACATCACCCGCATTGAGACCGTCATGTTGCCGAGGTGCGCAGCAGCAAATTCGCGGGGGGGTTTGATCCGATGCCTCGCTGATGATTTAGCCTTAATGCGGGAACGTCGATCATGCTGGACGGCAGGCTCGGCGGGCCAACCACAGTTTCGCTTCAAGGGACCGCATGCCGGGGCTTGCGGCTGAGTTTGCGGTAGTGGGCGGGGGTGACCCCGACGCACTGGCGGAACATGCGGGCGGCGTGGCCCCGGCTGTACCAGCCGACCTCGCGCATCGCCACTTCGATTGGCATGTCGGTCTCACGCAACAACCTGCCCAGGTGCTCAGCGCGCAGGGTCGTCAGGTAGGTCATGGGTGTCTTGCCGTAGGCATCGGTGAAGACCCGGCCGAGCTGGGACGGGGATAGGTGCACGGCGTCGGCAAGCTCGCGGAGTGTCCACCGCTCGGCTGGCGCCCTGCGAAGCAGTTCAACGGCCTCGCGTGCCTCAGCCCGTAGCGGGGCGAAATGGCGGAGGCGGGGCATACCGGGGTGGGTGGCCTTGCGCTGTGTCGAAGTCTCCCTCACTGGGGTGGTGGCGACGTACGGGGTAATCACGTCGAGCACTGCGAACAGGAGTGCTTGGAGGCGGTAGAAGCGTTCCGGTGCGGGCCCGCCGATGCTGAGGGCTACCAGTTCATCGAGCCATGGCATGAGCATGCCGGCTCGATCCTCACCCAGGTGCAGTATCTGGGCCGGTTCGGAGTACCGCTCGTTCATGAAGTCCTGCGCGTCGAGACGGTCGGACAGCACAGCGGCGTGCTGCCAGAACACCTGATCGATGACATAGTCACGATCCAGGTAGAGGGTCGTGACGGTGATCGAGCCCTCAGGCTCGCTCCCGCACAGCGTGTTCGCCCCGAGCACAATGACGTCGCCGACAGTGACCGGTTTCTCGCCGAACTCGCTGAACAGGATCGCCGAACCCGAGCGGACGACGATGAACTTGACGCAGTCGTACGCGATCGGAGCGATCGCCGAATGATGGGTCCGTGTGCGGGCGATGAACGGGCGGAACCTCTCGTCTTCTTCGCATGACGCAGTTTTGGGAGGTCGCACTCGCGGTCCTGCGCCTTGTCGATGTGGTCACGCAGGGACCTCTAGCGGTGGTCCTTGGGTATCCAGCGCAGGGCAAGCGCTCCGAGGCCGGTGCACAGGACCGCGGCGATGCCCATCGCGACGTGGAGTCCGGTGAGGAATGCACCCTTGGCCTGGTCCAGCGCGGTACCGGTGACACCGGCATCGAGGGTCTCGCCGAGGGTCGGGGCGATGTCCGGGCCGAGGAGCCGGAAAATGAGGGCGGCGGTGGAACCGAGCATGGCGATGCCGAGGGCGTTGCCGATCTCGTTGGAGGTCTCGGCGATTGCGCCGGCGGAGCCGGCGCGGTTGGCGGGCACGGCGGCGACCGCGGTGTCGGCGACGAGGGCGGTGTCGGCGACGAGGGCGAAGGAGATGCCGTACCCGATGCCGGCGATGACGGTGGAGGTGATGTACCAGCCGACCCCTCCGGTGACGGTCATGGCCAGCAGTAGGAGGAGACCGACGGCCATCGAGAAGTGGCAGATCACCAGCGTTGGCCGTTGCCCGACGCGTTCGACGATGGCGGGCGTGAGGATGCAGGTGGTGGTGAGCACGGCCGCGCCGGGGAGGGCGAGCAGGGCGGCGGTGAGCACCGGCAGGCCGAGGACGGATTGCAGGTAGATGCCGGTGAGGTATGCGGCTGCGGACCACGCCACCAGTGAGATCAGACCGGTGATGATCGCGACGGTGAACACCTTTTCGTGGAACAGCCGCACGTCCACCAGCGGGTACTCCAGCGTGCGTTGCCGGAGCACGAACCAGATCAGCGCACCGACGCCGACAACCCCGGTGATCGCGGCGTTTATCGAGGGGCCGTAGGCGGCGAAGTCCTTGATGGCGTACACGGCGAGCAGCAGTCCGCCGGCGGACAGGGCGATGCTGGGCACGTCGATCCCGCCGGGTCGGGTGGCGCGGACCTCGCGCAGCACGAACGGCGCGGCGATCAGGAAGGCGATGACGACGGGCAGGTTGATGAGGAACACCGCCCCCCAGTCGAAGCGGCTCAGCAGCAGCCCCCCGATGACGGGGCCGATCGCAAACCCGGTGGCGAAGGTGGCGGCGAAGATGCCGATGGCCTGGGATCGCTGACGGGGGTTTTCGAATAGCTCGCTGAGCACCGCCAGCCCTGACGGCAGTAGCGTCGCCCCTCCCAGCCCCATCAGGGCACGGAAGGCGATCAGGAGCTCCGGGGATGGGGCGAACGCGGCGCCAGCGGAGCCGATCCCGAACACGGCGACGCCAATCATGAGGTGAATCGCCCCGGGTCTGGTGGAGGCTCTGATTCCACGGGAGGATGAGGAGCATGGCAGCACC
>NZ_VDOR01000022.1 GCF_007666205.1 Kocuria palustris | reverse complement strand
CATCCTTCCAGGCCGCCCTCCGGGCAAGCCAGATCAGATGTCACCTATCCGTGCGGCAGTCCCCTTCGACCGACCCGGCACCAGCAACGGGCCCACAGAGGCGATCAACGGACGGCTCGAACACCTCCGCGGCTCCGCACTCGGCTTCCGCAACCTCACCAACTACATCGCCAGATCGCTGCTCGAGACCGGCGGGTTCAGACCCCAACTACACCCTGGATCATGATGAGCCCGATTACTCAGACCCTGCCATGCGATGTTTCCCTTGGAAGTCGTCTTGCACCTGTAGCACGCGGGATCTGATTTGAGACCAAGGTGATGAACCACTGCGTACGCCTGGTGCCGCGTCACTCCGAGCTTCTCCCCTAGCTTGCTCAGCTTGAGCGAGTAACGGTCGAAAGTGTCAACCTCGCGATATGTGGCAGCTTCTTCGCCCTCACGTGCTGGCCTAACAGGTACCTCCCCTCGCTTGGGGTCGATCCTGAGGCTGATTTCCTGGACCTGATCCGAAGGACGTGGCGAACCGACGAGCTGCAGCCCGACCACCCCTGGGAACGCCGAGGTCCAGTCGGAGCTCTCCTTCAGCCCCCGCAAAGCGCGATTGATCTCCGCCTCGGTCGGCGGCTCGGTCTCCCCGCGAGCGGCACGGTCGAGGGACATGAGGGGCAACAGGCGCGCCCGCGCCTCGGCGCTGCGCCGCTTGCCAGGACGCAATAGCTCCGCGATTTGCTCGGCCTCCTTACCGACCACGAGGCCGACATCGGTGGGCGGGGTGGCCGATACAGGGAGCACCCGCCCGGGCATCACGTCAGCGAGGTCCTGACCGGTGAGGCCGAGCAGCACCTTACGGAAGATCGTCACGGCCGACCGCAAGTGCAACCACAGCACGTCATCGCTCATCGCAATGACGTCGTGGGTCGCCGTGTCCCGATCATTCTTAAGAGCGAGCAGCACGACTCGGTCTCCCTCGTCGATAACACCCAACGACGTTTCCGCGACGGTGACGCACTTGCCGAGATCGAAGGAACGATCGCTGCCGGAGAACTTGACCTTCTTGCGCTGCTCATAAATCGCGGCCTTCAACAGCATCTCAAAGGCGTGGGCGGCCAGCATGACCGTCGCGTGCTCACGCCCTGTCGGGCTCGGTCGATTGAACAGCTCGATGGCGAGGGTCAGCGACTCGACGGCGGTCTTGACGTACTGCTTCGTTTTTCGCGCGACCATCCCAGCCCACCAAATCAGTCTGACAGGACCTGCTTGATCAGCGCGGCGATGTCGTCTCGTTGCACCTGATCACGGAACGTAACCTCGATGCCCTCCGAGCTCATCGACTCGAAGAACCGTCGCGCCGCCGTCATCCTGAGCTTCTCGCTTTCTCGCAGGTCGGAGCGCTTCTTGACGTCCTTGGTCTCAATGATGAAGTTGAGCGACAGCCCGCCGTCCTCGCGCTTCAGCACGTACATGAAGTCCGGGCTTGTTGTTCCGCCGAAGTACAGGGGCACCTTGATCGACCGGCGTGGGATCTTCCCGAAGACGACGACTTCATCGAGCTTGGAGTCGCGGATCGTGTCTTGCTCCTTCGGTGAGTCGTACACAAACGCGTCGTACAGGAACTTGTCCGGCACGATGGCCTTGTCGTCGCGGAAGACGCCGATGTTGCCCTGCGTGATGCTCTCGAGCGGGGCACCATCTGCATCGGTGAGTTCCGTGCCGAGTACGAGCCCCTCGATCTTCGAGTACGTGAACCGCTCGAGGTAGTTACGCTCCATCCACTCCGTGAACCCAGCAACAAACTCATGCAGGGTCGCCTTGTTGAAGAAGTCGGCGGGGAGGCTCTTCTTCGCGTCGAGGCGGACGAGCCCCGCGTGGACACGATCGATTGGCAGTCCCGTCTGAGCACGGACACGCTTCAGCCAGTCGCCGTACGGCATGGTCTCGGTTGCGTTGAAGACCTTCTTCGTCTCCGTCCGAACCTCCAGGGACGAGCCCTCGTCAGCCTGCACGACGACATCTTGCGCGAATCGACCGAACTCCTGCCGGTAGATATCAGCGCCCAGCACCTCGTCGATGCACTCATCGATCTCGCCGGCCGCGAGCTCGTCGAGGCGGAGGTAGTACTTGGCGTTCAGCGTCTCCCAGAGGTCCTTGAGCGCGGAGTACCGCTCGGAGCGAATGCCGACCTTAACCTTCTGATTTCCCTTAACCACCTTGTCAGGCTTCAGGCCCGTCTTGTTGAACGCGGGGTAGGCAGCGAAAAGGTCATCTTCGCGCCCCGGTACGACGTTCTTGTCGGGATCGACGAGCCCCTGCTGCAGGAGCTCGATGAAGAGTTCCGTGTCCGTCTTGCCGAGCTCGTCGGCGACCGTGGGCAGTAGCTCCTTCACCTTGGCTGGGCCCACGGCGACGTCGGAGTTGATCTCGTCGACGAGAGACTCGGCGAACTTTTGCTCCGTGTAGTCGATGAGGTAGGTGAGATAGAACTGCTCGCCCGCGAGACGAGTGCCTTTCGCGTCCACGGGCAACCGGAGGCCACGGCCTACCTCCTGGAGCTTCGAGATCTCCGATCCGGACGACCGGAGCTTGACGATCTGGAACACGTTCGGGTTGTCCCAGCCCTCGCGGAGCGTCCACTTCGAGAACAGGAATCGACGAGTGTTCGGCGCACCGTTCGCCGTCTCGAAGGAAAGCATCGCCTCCTTGTTGCGGAGGATGTCGTCGACCTCGCGCTGGATGGCCTCGTCGGTGGTGGAGTTGTCCGCGGAGAAGTATCCACCGTTCGTCGCCTCGACGTCAGCGAGCGACGCCCGCAGGTAGGCGACATACTCCTTCGCGACGGGCGAGGAGTCGCCCTCGCGCTTCTCGATCTCCGCGGTGAGCCGCGCAGCAAGGAGCTCCTCGAAGCGCTGCCTGAGGTGCCCTTTCGAACCGTCGCTGCCGCGATAGGACTCGATCGAGTCGATGAAGAACAGGGTTAACGTCTTGACCCTGGACGAGCGGCGGAAGTTCTCCCACTCGGTCTCGAAGTGGTTGTCGAGTGCCTGCCGCATCATCAGGCTCTGATAGGTGTCGGAGTAAACCCGGGCCGAGAGGATGTCCCCTGTCCCCAGCGCCTGACCGTTGGACAACGTGACGCCGGACTTGATAGTCGGGTTGTCGGTCTTACCGATCCCATCGATTGTGATGCCCGCGAATGCGCCGTCCGCAATGCCGAGGGACTCCCCCATATCGAAGGTGAGGGACTTCCCCGTGCCGATGTTCTGGAACGTCGCCTGCTTCGGCTTGCGCGCAGAGACGCGCGTGAGTTTCAGGCGCGTCGTATCGCTGCTGTTGTCCTGTGGGTACTGGACCTGTACGCCCTTGACCAACTGCTCGTTGAACGACTCGACGGCACCGAGATTGAACACGAGGTTGTTGTAGTCGGTCTTCCCCGTCTTGCCGAGCTCGGGGAACGTCGCGCCGAAGCGGAAGACTGCCAAGGGCTGGATCTCGTCAATGAGCGTCTGATACGCCTTGTTGTCGCGTCGGAAGCGATGCGGCTCATCCATGATGACGATGGGGCGAGTCCCACGAAGCGCCTCGTAGGGGACACTGGTCGTGCCGAGCACCGTCTGGTCGTAGTCGAACACCATCGTCTTCTTCGACTGCAGCATGCCGTCGGTCATGAGGAGAGCGGAGATCCGACCAGGCGAGAGCCGCGAACCGTGCACGAAGTTTACGACCGAGTTCGGCATCATCTTCCGCCCCTTCGATCGCTTCTGGGGATCGAGGACATCGAGGCGCAGCTCCATCTGCCGGCCGTACGCATCAGCGAAGTACTGGCGTGCGTAGTCCGACCGGATGAACGCCTTCGTGCCCTCCTTGATCGGTGTCGAGGGCACGAGGAGGATGAACTTCGTGAAGCCGTAGAGCCGGTTCAGCTCGTACATGAGCTGGGTGTAGGCCAGCGTCTTGCCGGTGCCGGTTTCCATCTTTGCGTCGACCCCGAGCACGCCATCGTCCACGCGGCTCCGCCGGGGACGAGGGATCGCAGCAATCCCGTCCACGACGCCGGACTGGATCGCATTGATGTTCTCGCGAATCTGCGGATCAGCGGGATCGAACGCGATGTTCGCCTCGGGCGGCGTACTGGCGTCGAGCTCCACCCCCTTGAAGACGCGAGTCAGCGCATTCAGCGCACGCTGCTGGTGCTCCAGTGTTTGAAGTCGGATCTGCATGGATCAGTACCGCTCGATCACGGAGACCGACTGGCCCGAACGGAGCGACTTAAGGTTCTGCCTCAGCTCATGCATGACCGAGAACGGCACCGAGTACCCGAAGACGACGAGACGCTTCAGATCGAGCTCACCGACCTCGAGCTTGGCCACGAGCGCCATCACGTCGTCGCTGTCGAGTCCCGGCTCGATGACGTAGGCGGAGTCCTCGCAGACCTTCAGCTTGTAGTCATCAAGCCCTACGTCGTTCACCTCACGCGTCAGTCCGAAACCGTCCTGAACGAGCCAAGTAGAAAGCACGACCTGGTCTCCAGGGGTCGAGCGGGAAGCAAACTTCGAAACGAAGTCGCCAGCCAGCAGCACTCCATCTTCGTTCGGATCAAAAGATTGAAGCTGATCGAGTGTCTTCGCATTTGGCTCTTCCAAACGAAAAATCCTGAAACCATAATCGAGGTCAAGTTCCGAATTGCCTCGGATGTTATCTGCGGCTCGTTTGATGCGCTCACTACCAACAGCGTCAACGGTTGCGAATACGGGCCGATCATCGAAATCGGTTTCGACCACTTCGGGAATCTGAACTGAAATACATCGACGATCCCCACCGTCTTCAGAGTTGAGTTGCATCACAGCATCTGCGGTAGTCGCGGAACCTGAAAAGAAGTCCATGACCAGCGGACGGTCGCCTTTAGGGGTCACCGATCTAATCAAGGTCTTCACCAATTCAACAGGCTTGGGGTATGTGAAATAGCGGGACAGACCGAGTTCATCGAGACGTCCATCGGGTAAGTACTGGACGACCGGAAGTAGCGAGTAAAGCGCCGAGGACATTTCATCGAGCGACTTATATTCAACAATTACGTGCCTACCGGTGTCACGGAACGGCTCGAGGACCAGTTCTCCAGCCTCTATCCGACGATCGATTTCGCGTTTCTTAGCTTCGCTGTGATATTCGAGAATCTCTTCATACAAGCATCGCCGCTCGACCCCTTTGTCGTATTTACCAAACTTCTTGCGCAATACATCATCGTCTCGAAGGTAATCGCGTCCATTTCGGGAGACAATGTGACCTTGAACAACTTTCGGACGGGAAAGTCGAGGAGCCGATTCTTTGTCCGATTTCGAGTAGACGTGGATAAGGTCGTGGCCCTTGACGTAGTGCTTTGCCATTCCGCCACCCTTGGCCCGCTGATGGACTAGTGTTCCAATAAAAGAACTCTCGCCAAAGATCTCGTCGCACAAATTGCGGAGGTTCGCCTGCTCGTTATCGTCAATACTGACAAAAATGACACCGTCGTCAGCGAGGAGCTCCTTCGCAAGCTCCAACCGCGGGTACATGAAGGTAAGCCATGCTGAATGCGACGACTTGCCTCGGAGTGCCAGGACTCTCTCGGCTTCAGGCTCATCGAGACCCATCTTTTCAACCAGGTCTCGGACCGTGAAGCCGAAGTCGTCGACGTAGACGAAGCCATCGGAACCCGTGTTGTACGGCGGATCGATGTAGATGCATTTGACCTGGCCCGCGTAGGACCCCAGCAGATGCTTGAGCGCATCGAGATTGTCCCCGACGATGTACAGATTCTCCGACTCAGCGTTCGTCGCGTCGGCGTTGTGCTCAAGGTCAGGCACCATAACCGTCTCGGTCCGCGTCGAGGTCAGGTACTTGGCGTAGGACTTCCCGAGGAACTTGAGCTCGTAGCCTTCGCGGGTCATCGAGACATCGGTCGAACTGAGCGCGTCCTGAAGGCGGTCGAGCCTGAAGCCACCGTCCTTGTCGAAGTACTCGGGCAGGGCCGCGCGGAGGCGTGCCAGCTCGAAGTCGTTTGGCTTCGTTGTCTCGTTCGCGTCGTGCGTGTCCCTGATCACTTCCTACCTCCAGACGTAAGACCCGTCCTAAACTCCACCACGTCCCCGTCCTGCATGACGTAGTCCTTGCCCTCCATGCGCACCTTGCCGGCGGCCTTGGCATCGGCCATCGACCCGGCGGCCACGAGGTCGTCGAAGGACACGATCTCCGCCTTGATGAACCCGCGCTCGAAGTCCGTGTGGATCACACCGGCGGCCTGCGGAGCGGTGTCGCCCTTGCTGATGGTCCAGGCGCGGGCCTCCTTGGGCCCGGCGGTGAGGTAGGTCTGCAGCCCCAGGGTCTCGAAGCCCACCCGCGCCAGCTTGTCCAGCCCGGCCTCGTCCTGCCCGGACATCTCGAGCATCTCCTGGGCCTCCTCCTTGGGCAGCTCCACGAGCTCGGCCTCGAACTTGGCGTCCAGGAACACGGCCTCGGCAGGGGCCACGAGCTCGGCGAGCTCGGCCTGGCGCTCCTTCGAGCCCAGCACGCCCTCGTCGCAGTTGAACACGAAGATGAACGGCTTGGCCGACAGCAGCGTCAGGTCGCGCAGCTGGTCCAGGTCCAGGGAGTCCTTGCGGGAGAACACGGTGCGCCCTTCGGAGAGGACCTCGTAGGCGGCCTGGTAGGCGGAGAGCTTGGCGGGATCGCCCTTCTTGATCTTGACCTGCTTCTCCAGGCGCGGGATCGCGTTCTCCAGGGTCTGCAGATCGGCGAGCACCAGCTCGGTGTTGATGGTCTCCATGTCGGAGGCCGGGTCGATCTTGCCGTCGACGTGCACCACATCCGGATCGTCGAACGCGCGGACCACCTGGGCGATGGCATGGGCCTCGCGGATGTTGGCCAGGAACTGATTGCCCAGCCCCTCCCCCTCGGAGGCGCCCTTCACGATGCCCGCGATGTCCACGAACGACACCGTGGCCGGGAGGATCTTCTGCGACTGGAAGATCTCGGCCAGCGTCCCCAGCCGCTCGTCCGGGAGGCTGACCACTCCCACGTTCGGCTCGATCGTCGCGAACGGGTAGTTCGCCGCGAGCACGGTGTTGCGGGTCAGGGCATTGAACAGGGTCGACTTGCCGACGTTGGGGAGACCGACGATTCCGATAGTAAGAGCCACGGGAGGACACCCTACCGGCGTCGACGACGACCGGCCCGCCGCCTGCCGGGATCACGATCCCGTAACGCCTCCTTGCGATCGTGAATCACGACTGCAAACGTGAGTGCCATCGCAAACAGCGATGCAGGACACGGATGCAGGACCCACCGGAGAGGTGAGAACGATGAACCGCAGCCAGATCCGCTCTTCCGCCGTGGCGACCGGAGCAGCTTCGCTGCTTCTGCTCAGCGCGGCGCCCGCAGCCCAGGCCGCCCCGGCGGGACCGACGACCGGCCCACACGAGGCCGAGCAGGCCGCTGCGGCCGAGAAGTGCGACGGCCTCACCGGACAGGAGGCCGTCGACGCGTGGGGCGGGGATCTGCCCGACGTCACGCCCGACGACGGCGAGACGTGGACGGCGGCGTCGGGGCAGGCGGACACCGAGCACTACGCCCCCTGCGATGGCCTCTCGGCCATCACGATCCGGTACGCCACCGATCAGGGCATGCCCTCCGGCGGCCCGGGCTACTCCATCACGATGCTGTTCCACGACGGCGAGTACGTGGGCACGGACACTGCCGAGCCTCGCGAGTGGACCCCGGAGGTCGAGCGCACGGACGAGGACACGCTCGCCGTCGCCTACCCGTACGGCCAGGCGACTGGCGCGGCAGGCCCTGCGGGCCATGTCCACTCGACCTTCACCTGGAACGAGGACACCCAATCCGTCGACCACGAGGGCGACGTCCCCCCGAACGCCTGATCCCGGGCCACGACGGCAGCGGCGGGGCGGTCCCGAGGGATCCGCCCCGCCGAAGCGCCCCTCGAGGCCGCCGTCCGCCCCACCCATACAGGTCGGCGAACGGCATGACGCACTGTGTCGTCAGACGGCTCGGCCATCAGTACACTGACCGACGATTCCATCCCACAGGTCGGCCCCGCCCTGTGCCTCCTGAAGGGACCCCCCCCCATGGCCCAGGCCACTCCCGCGCACTCCCCCGATCGCTCCGGAGCCTCCCGTCGCACCGTCCTGACGGCAGCCGCCTGGTCGACCCCCGTGATCGCACTGGCCGCCCAGGCCCCGGCCATGGCGCTGTCTCCCGCCTCCACCCGGCTCGGCGTCGTGTTCGACGGCGGCGGCGGCTCCAACGGCTACTTCAACAGCGCCTACCTCAACCTCCGCTCAGCCACGGGCGCCCCGCTGACCCTGGCGGCCCCGGTGACGCTGACGATCGACGTCGTGGGGCTGAACCCGAAGGCCAATGACGAGCGCTCCATGACCTTCGGCTCCAGCAACGGCACCATCGGGCCGCGCACCTACAACCGGGCCACGCACACGACCACCTTCACGTGGACGGTCCCGGCGGGCACGGTCGTGCCGACAGCGCGTCGGAACAGCTCGAACCCGGACATCCTCTTCACGTTCCGCGACGGGGCCTCGAACACCGCCGGCGCGGGCCGCATCACGAACAAGATCGTGGTCCGCTCCATCACCGGCGGCACCCTGGTCGAGCCCAGCGGCCCGCCGATCGACTCCTCGGTGGTCCACGACGAGTCGGGCGTCAGCCCGGACGGCATCTACTGACCCCTCTTGTCCCGCGCGCGCCGCTTGGTAACATTGAAACGCATATACGTGTGGGACCCGCAGCGCTCTCGGGAGAGTCGCCGCCCCGCTCCAGGCCCGATCCGGCCCGTCTCGCACGATTCCCGATGACGCCCCGCCGGTCCGCCCTGGAAGGAAGAGGATGACCGAGACCCGCTCCGCACGCCCCTATTCCCGGCGCACGGCTCTGCAGGCCGTCGCCTGGGGAGTCCCCACGATCGCCGTGGCCGGGCAGGCCCCCGCCATGGCCGTCTCGCCCAACAGCCAGCGCGTGGGCATCCTCTTCGACGGCGGCGGCGGATCCAACGGCTGGGTCAACACCGTCTACGTGAACCTCATGGCGCCCGACGGGCAGGCCTACACGACCACTGCGCCGATGACCTTCATCATCGACGTCGTCGGGCTGAACGAGAAGGCCCAGGACGAGCGGTCCTTCGACCTCAACGCCCGGCAGGGGACCTCCGTCCAGCGCGGCAGCTACAACCCGGCCACCCGCACCACGCGCCTGACCTGGACGGTCCCGGCCGGGTCGCGGGTCACCCCGGAGCAGCTCGGCGGCGCCAAGACGAACCTGGCGATCGAGTTCCTGGACGGCGCCTCCTCCACGCGCGGCGCAGGGCGGATCACCAACAAGGTGGTCGTGCGCAGCGTCACCGGCGGCGTGATCGTCTCCCCGACCTCCCCGCCCATCGACTCGTCCGTGGTCCGCGACGTCCGAGGGATCAGCCCCGACGGCATCTACTGACCCGCAGCGGATCACCTCGCCCGAGCGCAGGCCCGGAAGCCCAGGCTTCCGGGCCTGCGCCGTTTGTCATGGCTGCTCCATGACACCTGACGGATCCGCCCCGGGACGGGCCCTGGGAGCCTGGGGCCATGACGACGACATCGCATCCCGAGCCCCCGGCGTCTCCCGCCCCCTCGGCAGCGCTCCGAGAGCAGCCCCCGGCCGTCGAGCTCGCCGATCTGCGCAAGAGCTTCCGCACCCGCGCCGGCACGGTCCGGGCCGTCGACGGAGTGGATCTGCGCATCGGGCGCGGGGAGATCGTGGCGCTGCTGGGCCCCAACGGCGCCGGCAAGACGACCGCCCTGGACATGGTCCTGGGCTTCACGGACCCGACCTCCGGCACCTGCCGCGTGCTCGGGACCACGCCGCGCCGGGCCGTCCAGCAGGGCCGCATCTCCGCGGTGCTGCAGACCGGCGCGCTGCTCGACGACCTCACCGTGCGCGAGACCCTGGCCATGATCGCGACCCAGCATCCGCGTCACCTGCAGATCGACGAGGCCCTCGAGCGGGCCGGCGCCGCGGGCATCGCCCGCCGCAGGGTCTCCAAGTGCTCCGGCGGCGAGCAGCAGCGCCTCCGCTTCGCGCTCGCCCTGCTGCCCGAGCCCGAGCTGCTGGTCCTCGACGAGCCCACTGCCGGCATGGACGTCACCGCGCGCCGGGACTTCTGGGCCGCCATGCACGCCGAGGCCGAGCGCGGGCGCACCATCATCTTCGCCACGCACTACCTGGAGGAGGCCGAGCAGTTCGCCGACCGCATCGTCGTGATGGGATCGGGCCGCGTCATCGCCGACGGCACGACGGAGCAGATCCGCGCCCTGGGCGGGCTGCGGACGGTCTCCTGCCGCTGGCACGACGACGACGGCGACCCCTCCTCCGCACTGACCGAGCTCCCCGAGGGCACCGAGATGACCCGGGACCACGACCGCGTGATCTTCACCGGCGCGGACACCGATGAGATCGCCCGTCATCTGCTCACCGCGACCCGCGCCGACGACCTGCTGATCGTGCAGGCCGGTCTGGAAGAGGCCTTCGTGGGCCTGACCTCCCGATCCCCCGCGGCGAGCGACGCAGGATCCGCATGATCCCCCATCCCGCATCCCGCGACCACGACCCGACGACCCGCCCGAGCCACCAGGAGCCCGCCATGACCGCCGTCGATGCCGCGCCCGCCCCCAGCACTCCGATCCCCCGACGCAGCCCCGCCCTCTGCGTCCTGCGCTATGCCGCCTACGACGTCCGCCGGAACCTGCGCATGGTCGAGAGCCTCTTCTTCGTCATCGTCCTGCCCTCTGCGCTGTACCTGATGTTCGGGGCGCTGATGGACTACGGCGACCTCCCCGCCGGCACGGGCAACGTCTCCGGGACCATCGCGACCTCGATGGCCGTCTACGGGGCCACGGTGGCCACGACGAACATCGCCGGGACCGCCGCCGTCGAGCGCTCCAGGGGCTGGGGGCGGCTGCTGGCGCTGACCCCCATGCGCCAGTCGGAGTACGTGCTCGCCAAGGTCGTCGTGGCCCTGGCCATCGCCGCCCTGCCCGTCCTCGTGGTGTTCCTGGTGGGAGGGCTGACCGGCGCGGACATCGGTGCGCCCCGGCACTGGATCGCCACCGGGCTCATCACGGTCGCGGCCTCGTCCGTGTTCGCCCTCTACGGCCTGATGTTCGGCATGCTCTTCCGCTCGGAGTCCGCCGTGGGCGCGGCCTCCGGCCTGCTGGTCGTGCTCGGGTTCTTCGGCAGCCTGTTCATCCCGCTGACCGGCACCATGCTCGAGATCGCCAAGTGGACTCCCATGTACGGGATCAAGGGACTGGCCTCCTGGCCGCAGCTCGAGGGCATGACCACCGGCGCGCCGACCTCCGGCGTCCAGGAGGACTCCCTGGCATGGCTGATCGCCAATGTGCTCGCATGGCTCGTCGTCTTCGGAGTGCTCGCGATGCTCGCGGCGCGGAGGGGGACGACGCGGGCATGAGCAGCACCTCGCTCTCCCACCCGTCCGCCGGCGAGCGCCGCGCCCCGATCGACGACGCCGGGCCCGGCCGGGGCGACCAGCTGGTCAGCGTGCTCTACCCCTCCATCTGGCTCATCTTCCTGGCCTTCCCGGTCTCGGTGCTCCTGAGCTCCGATCACACCGCCGGAGCCAAGGCCCTCGGGCTGCTGGGGTTCGCCGTGTTCGCGGGCGTCTACGTGCTCTCCTGGTGGCATCCGCATCCGCTCGAGTCCCTGGGGCCCCGGGCCATGACGGGGCTGTGGCTCCTGGCGCTCGTCGCCTGCCTGCTCGCACTGGTGCCGCTGCTCGGCGGCTCCGTGCTCGCGAGCACGCCCTTCCTCTCGGCGCTGCTCGTCTTCCGGCTCTCCCGCCGGGAGGCGCTGATCGGGGTGGCGGTCCTGGCGCTCGGCGTGCTCGGAGTGCTCGTGCTCATCTGGCCGCAGCATCTGGGATGGGCCATTCCCGCCTTCGCCATGTCCACCCTGCTGATGCTGGCGATCCGCCTGGTGATCGACCGCGAGGACCAGACCCGCGCCGTGGCGGAGCAGCTGCAGCTCTCGCAGCAGCGCGAGGCGATCGGCCGCGACGTCCACGACCTGCTGGGCCACTCCCTGACCGTCATCACGCTGAAGACCGAGCTGGCCCGTCGGCTCCTGGAGCAGGACCCGACGCGGGCGGCGGCGGAGCTCGACGAGGTCCTGCGGCTGTCCCGGGAGGCCTCCGCCGAGGTGCGCCTGGCCGTCGGCCGCCTGCACAGACCGGAGTGGCCGGCGCAGATCGCCTCGGCCCGCACCGCGCTCGAGGCCGCGCAGATCTCCGCCGAGCTGCCCGCGGCCGAGTCCGTGCCGGCCGATCAGCAGCCCCTGCTGGCCTGGTGCCTGCGCGAGGCCGTGACGAATGTGGCTCTTCACAGATGAGGGTGTAGCTGTGGTGCGACCTGGGGCGGCGCGTCGGTGTCGGGGTGAGGGTCGAGGTCTTCCGATGATGGGAGTTCTCACACAACCCGTCCGGAAGACCTCGACGTGCCTGACGCTACCTTCACGCGCCCTGACCTGACTACCTTCACCCGCCTCGACGGCCTCGGTCTGGAGGTCACCGGCCAGCTGCTCGAGCCTGACCGGTCCGTGCTGGCGTGCCGGGTCGTGGAGCCGGACGACTGGTGCAGGCGGTGCGGCTGCCAGGGCGTGCCCCGTGACACGGTGAGCAGGGAGTTGGCGCACGAGCCGTTCGGGTGGCGCCCTACCACGCTGGTGCTCACCGTGCGCCGCTACCGCTGCAAGGAGTGCTCGCACGTGTGGCGTCAGGACACCACCGCTGCGGCGCCGCCGCGGGCCAAGATCTCCCGCGCCGGCCTGCGGTGGGGTCTGGTCGGGATCGTCGTCGGCCACCTGTCGATGGCCCGAGTTGCCGAAGGACTGGGCGTGGCGTGGAACACCGCCAACGACGCGGTCCTGGCTGAGGGCCGGCGTCTGCTCATCGAGGACCCGACCCGCCTGGACGGTGTCAAGGTCGTCGGGGTCGATGAGCACGTGTGGCGGCACACCCTGCGCGGTGACAAGTACGTCACCGTGATCATCGACCTCACCCCGGTCCGGGACGGCACCAGGCCCTCACGCCTGCTGGACGTGGTCGAAGGTCGGTCGAAGAAGGCGTTCAAGGACTGGCTGGCCGAGCGGGACCAGGCTTGGCGCGATGGGATCGAGGTCGTGGCCATGGATGGGTTCGCGGGCTTCAAGACCGCCACCACCGAGGAGCTGCCGGACGCCGTCACGGTTATGGATCCCTTCCACGTCATCCGGTTGGCCGGGGACGCTCTCGATGAGTGCCGCCGCCGAGTCCAGCAGGAACTGCACGGACACCGCGGACGCAAGGGCGACCCGCTCTACACCGCGCGGCGGACCCTGCACACCGGGGCTGACCTGCTCACCGACCGCCAGCACGAGCGCCTTGACAAGCTCTTCGCTGGGGACCGGCACGTGCAAGTCGAGTGCACCTGGGGGATCTACCAGCGCATGATCTCCGCCTACCGTCACCCCGACCGGGCAGCCGGCCACGTCGAGATGAGCTCCGTGATCGACGCCCTCGCCGACAGTGTGCCTGAGGCGTTGGTAGGGCGTGAACCCCTGGAAGTGGACACATCAATGTGTACTATCAGGCGGCAATGTCCATCATAA
>NZ_VDOR01000021.1 GCF_007666205.1 Kocuria palustris | reverse complement strand
TGAACCCGGCCGTGGACCTCGCGGCCTGACACCCCAACTGTCACCTGTTCGTGCGGCAGTCCCCCATAGCACACGGGTCGGCCGGCTCGATGGAGCACTTGAAGGAGGCGATGAGCGATATTGCAGAGGTCCACGACAAGCAGGTAGCCGCGTTGGGTCGGCCAAAGGGAAGCGTGCCCAGCACGGGAATCGGCCGGTATCTGACAGTGACACCTCAGAGGCCGTCCGGCCAAGCGCGAGGGACGGTGTGGAAACCGCGTGTCATCACCATCTGTGAGCGGGTACGCGAAATGGGGGAGAAGTTCCGCCCTTGAGGCTCGGCGTTCGGCCTTCATCGAAGACCGCGTCCAACTGCGAGGCGCCGGACGGCAGGAGTGCCCCACGGCTGGGGAGCTCGAGATCGGTCTTCTGAGGAGCAAAGGTCCGCTAGCCCCAGCGATGGTGGGCCCGGGCTGGGTGGCGCCACTCAGTGTCACCAGAAGCCCGCCATGTATCGCTGCCAGCCACGATACATTACTGCTCCTTGGGGGGTGTCAGAATCGGTCGTTTTTGTGCTGTGCCCGCGACTACCGACCGCGTACGTCGAAGCTCACGACATCAATCCTGGACGAAGGCTGTAGGCCCGGGTAGTGCTGGTCCAGTGCCGCATGGAGGTCACTCAGCGAGTCGAAGCCATCTCGTTTTGCATCGTCCTCGGTCAGTTCGTTGCGAGCAACGGACCGCACAGCTGTGACTGACGCGGCGATGCTGACGATGTCGCCATCCTCTTTCTCAAACACGAGGTCAGCAGGGCCGGGACGGAACGGGTCATCGATCCGGATGGTCTGTTGCTTCGTGCCGGACCGGATCACAGACTCGTATCCCTCCCACATGTAGATCCTCTGCGGACGCTCGGCTGCACGCCAGTCATACGCGAAAGGCAGCAGCTCTTCCGCTGTTCGAGTCGTGAGGCCGTTGGGTTCACGCACGACGAAGAGGATGGCGGGAGAGAGGTCGAAGATGACCTGTCGGCACTTTCCGCAAGGGGCGATGATGTCGCCGGTAGGGCCATAGGCTGCGGCCACGGCGACGATCGGGTCATCAGGTGCAGTACTTGCATGGTTCGATAGCGCAGCAACCTCCCCGCATGGACCGCCGAGAAAGTGGTAGGTGTTCATCCCCAGGATGACGCGGCCCGACTCCGTGAGTAACCCAGCAGCCACCGTGTGATCCGCATCGTCGTTCCAACGTTGGGCATGGCTTCTCGCCTCGTGAGCGAGCTGCCGCAGTTCATCGGTAAGCATGCCTCAACGGTATCGAAGGCTCGTGAGTCGAAGCTGACCACCCCGTGCCATAAACGGTCGTTTGTGGCACGCTGCGCGCTGCTGGTCGGCGGTGGCTGTGGAGTTGATCGGTAGATGGCGGGGTTCTGATCGAACTATGTGGCGCTAGCTGGTGATGAGGGTGCTGGCGGCTGCTTCGATGACGTCGTCGGTGATGGTGTCGAGTTGGTTGATCTTCAGGACGCGTCCGATCTGGGGGAAGAGGCGTTCGAGGAGGCGGAAGTTGCCTCGGGTGATGCGTTCGATCGCGGCGATGGCTTGGGCGTCGGTGAAGTCGTCGGGGTCGAGGGTGCGGCCGAGGCGCTTCCAGTGGCGGGTCAGGACGAACAGCAGTTCTTCGCGTGCGAGGGCGCGGTAGCGGTGGGAGAACCCGAGGCGGCTGTAGAGCTGGGGGTAGTGGCGGAAGCGCTGGTCGATGCCGGGCATGCCGATGAACATGAGGGCGACGTGGTGGCGGTCGTGGAGGTCTCGGAGGAGCTCGAGCGAGGTCGGGGTGAGTCGTTCGGCCTCGTCGATGATGATCAGTTCGGTGAAGTCGATCGTGCGGGGCACCTCGGTGGTCGTGATCTTCCCGATCGCGCAGAGGTGCTCGTAGATCAGTGCTCCGACCTTGCCGCGGTAGAACTCGATGTCGCGCATGAGGTTGCGGTGTTTGGCGAGGACTTCGGGGGTGTAGAAAACGGTGCGGGCGCGGTGGGCGGCGGCGTAGTGCTTGACGTCGGCCTCGCTGCGTGGCCCCCACCGTGTGATGAAGGGTTCGAGGGTGTCCCAGTGCGCGTACCGGCGGGCGGACTGCGTCTTGCCGACGCCGGCCTCGCCGTGGCAGATGCCGATGGTGACGTCCTTGCGGATGGCGCCGGCGAACTCGGTGAAGCGGCGGTGTTCCTTGGTGACGATGAAGTCGCGGTTCATCTACTCGTCCTCTTCGTAGGTCTTCAGACGCTTCCTGGGCCGACCCGCGGGAGCGGGCGGCGTAGGCGGATCGGTGCGGGGTCGTGGAGTCGTGGGAATGCGGTCGTTGATGTCCCTGCGCAGCTGCCGGCGGCGGGCCCGTCGAGCGGTTTCGATGTCGTGCAGGCTGTAGCGCTGGTTGGGGTGGGCTTCGTCGATCGCGGTGCACACGAAGGTGTCGTGGTCGTAGATGCGGATCTCGGATAGGTCGCGGGGGTCGTAGCGGATGGTGACCGTGCGTCCGACGAACGAGGCGAGCGTGGGCGAGAGGTAGCGCTGGCCTTGGAAGTGGATCCCGTCGCGCTGGACGGTGCGGTGCTTGGAAACTCGCAGAAGCAGCCCGTCGAGCTCCTCGAGACTCTCGGGGAGTCGTGGCAGCCATCCCTCGGCGATCCAGGCCGCCTTCGGGCTCGTGCGGATCCCGGTGTGCGTGCGCTGGTTGTACTGGCTGACGAACTCCCCGACGGCCCGGTCGAGCCCAGGCAGGTCCAGTACCGGCAAAGGGTGTGGGTGCCCTCGGGTGAGGCGCCCGGGCAGGGTCGCGAGCACCTCGGTGTTGACGGTGTGGAAGAACCGCTCGATCTTCCCCCTGCCCTGAGGGCGGGCGACCGTGGAGTGGATGATGCGGATCTTCAAGGCGATCGCGGTGTACTCGAGGTGACGGCTGGTGAAGTCACTGCCGTGATCGACGTAGAGGACGTCCGGGATGCCGCACATCGGCCAGGCGGGATCACTCTTGGGCCAGATCGCTTGGCGCAGCGCCAGCGCGGTGTTCATCGCCGAGGGAGCTCCCTCGAAGACCATGTACCCACAAATCGCCCGCGAGTAGTCGTCCATGACCGTGGTCAGCCAGGGCCTGGACGGCCTCCCACTGGGGTCCTTGATGAGGATGTCGAGCTCGGTGTGGTCGACCTGCCACAGGGCATTGGGACGCTCTGCGCGGTGGCGGAAGACGAGTTCGTGGCGGTCTCGGTAGGACGCTGGCCCCTCGAGAGCGAGCGTCACCATCCCGGGATCCAGTGTCTGCACGATCGACCGCACCGTCGCGTAGCTGGGCGTACTCTCGCCTTTTCGTGCGGCCTCGGCGGCGGTCAGGCGATGCAATGTTGCGATGCTCGGGCGGGGCTTGGTCAGGGCCAGGTGCTCGACGAAGGCCACCAGCTCTGGCGCTGTGCGCCGAGTGCCGGCGTCGGCACGCTGCGATCGTTCGAGAGCCGAGATGCCGCCGGCTCGGTAGCGGCTGTGCCAGCGCGAGAGCGTTCGCTCTCCCACCCCGGTCTCGCGGGCGAGACTCGCCAAGGGGATGCCGTCTTCGACGTGGAGCCGCAGAATCTTCCACTTCTGCGGACCGTCCATGTCACGCCTGCGCGATGCTCTCGCGAGCGGCCGCGTCCCGCTGGTGACGGTAGAGCGTCGCCCGTGACCACCCCACCAGGCGCGCCGCCTCCTCAGCGGTGCGGCCCTTCGCCCGCTCTTCGGCCGCGATCGCGAGCTTGCGATCCACGACCTCGGGATCCACAGGCGGGCGACCGAACTTGGTGCCCTGCGCGCGGGCTGCTGCGATTCCGGCGTTGACGCGCTCGGTGATCAGTTCTCGTTCGTACTCCGCGAGCGTTGCCAGCATCCCGAGCATGAGCCGGCCCGACGAAGTCTCCGGATCGATCCCGTCGGAGACCGACTGGATCTTCACGTCGCGGTTCCGAAGCAGGTTCACGGTGTTGAGCACATCGATCAGCGACCGGCCCAGTCGATCGATCCGCCAGACCACCACCGTGTCCTCCGGCTCGGCGTAGGCCAGGAGCTTCTTCATGCCCGGACGCTCCGTCGCGCTCTTCGCCCCAGACGTCACATCCGAGAACACATCCCTCTTCTGTACCCCGGCAGCAAGAAGAGCGTCGAGCTGCAACGCCGGATCCTGCCCCGCCGTCGACACCCGCGTGTACCCGAGAAGCCTCATCATCACATGATGCCTCACAAACTACCCGTTCCGGAAGATCTGAGACGAAACACGGTGCGACGACTTCACGAGACACTCCGCGTCGCTATCGGCCCAGCTCGAGACGAGGCCACCGCGGTTCCGTCGCATGTCTCATAAAGCTGTAGGTGTTCGGAACACTCCGAAGGTGCGGGCCTCGGGCGAGCTTCACCCGTCGCGAGGAGACGGACTACCGGCTCGCTAGCGTCGCGGACAACACGTCATGTATGAGCGCGACGATGCGCGGCGGGTACATGCCGGCGGGGTCCTGCTCAGGGTCGTAGATGGCCACGCTCAGACCACGGCACTCTCCTGTCGCAGCCGCAGTGGTCATGAGGGCGGTGAGCTCGTTCCAAGTCAGCCCGCCGGGCTCTTGCTCGGTTTCGCCGGGGACGAGGGTTGCTGGCAGCTCCGTCGGATCGAGGACATCGAGGTCGACGTGCATCCACCACGGTCCACCGGCCAGGTGTGCCGCGGCGTCCTGGCCAGCACGGGAAGGGCTCTTGCGGGCGTCTTCGGCGGAGCGATAGAAGGCTCCAAGGTCTGCCACGGACCCAATGTTCGCTTGGCGGCGGAAGTCGTGGTCCCGCATGCCGACAGAGGCGAGGCGCTCAGGCGTCAGCGTGCCTGTCAGTTGGGGTCGCGGATAAGTCGGCATGCGCCCCGTCAAACCCAGCAGAAGTCCCAGCTCCGTGTTCGCGGCCTCTCCGTCTTCGACCACATCGAGGGGGGTGGTGTCCTCATGCCCATCAATGAAGAGGAGCCCGAACGACTCGTCAGTGGCGTGAGCCCCTCCGAAGATGCCGACCAAGACAGAGCAGTCTCCGCCCACGACGATTGGGAAACCTCCGACGGAGAGCGACGATGACACGGCACTAGCAGAACTGTCGATGGCCGCGAACAGCGCGGCCTCATTTAACAGACCTGTGACGGAGCCTCGATCGGTAGAGGAAACGGGGAGGAGCATGGCCTCGGTCGAGTGCATCTCGATCACCGGATGCTCCATGAGCCCGGCCGCTCTGTAAGTCACTGACGCCCCGGCTTGATGGCCCGCACGCCCGAAGCCGTCGAAGGGTAACTCGATGACGTGGACCTCGCGCGAGCTCATGGTCTCAGAGGTTAGTTGTGATCGGTGGACGAACGCCAGTGTTTTTGGCCTTGCCCCAGCTCTGCAACCGCCACACCTCTGTCCCTCGCCACAGGGTCCGCATAAAAACGCGCTGAGCTCGTTAAACCTTGCCGCGGCAACCGGCGCAGGGACCTCCATGTAATCGGTCAACGGCGACGCCAGACACCCCACTCAGAAGTCCGCCATCTAACTGCTCAACTCCACAATTTTGGACCTCCTCTGACAGCATCCTGCCGTTTCGGCGGGGGAGTGTCAAAGGGGTATACCCGCTTGGACATCAGCCGGCATCTGGCAACTCCGGCGCGAGTTCCGTGTCGGCTGCAGGCTCAGATAATGCGCAGGATCACGGCGCATGCCGCCGCGACGAACGCCCCCGGAGCCGCGGCGGCCCCCGCGGGGACCGCCGCACCCAGCCCCGAGCTCAGCGGCGATGCCGCAGACGGTGCCAGACCGCCGCCCAGCGCTCGGGGGAGAGATCACGGGGCAGCGCCCGACGGTCGAGACCCGCCGCCGAGAGCGCGGACTGCGCCTGCGACCGCGGGACCCGCGCGGCCTGTTCGATGATGCGATCCAGTCCCCGACCGCGACCAGTGAACGTGTTCCGGACGAAGTGCTCGTAGGCGGCGCGGTCGGCGGGATCCACGAGGGGTGCGGCGCGGCGCTCGATCCTGAGCAGTCCGCCGTCGACGCTCGGCCGAGGACGGAAGTGCGCCGCCGGCACGCGGCACACCAGGCGGAAGTCGAACCAGGGGGCAGTCTGGGCCGTCATCATGGTCGAGCCGCCCACCCCGGCGCGTTTGCGGGCCACCTCCCACTGGGTCAGCAGCACCGCGGTGCTCCAGGTGCTGCCCGCCAACAGGCGGCGCAGCAGGGGCGTGGTGATGTGGAACGGCAGATTGCCCACGATCACCGCGGCCTCGAGGGGATGCACCAGGGCATCCGCGTGCCGCGCGGTGACCCCGGACAGGGAGCGCCGCAGGGCGGCGATCCGATGCTCGTCGATGTCGATCGCGGTGAGGGGGCGCTCGAGCCTGGCGAGTGGGCGGGTCAGGGCGCCGTCACCGGCGCCGATCTCCAGAATGGGACCGTCGGTCTTGGCGATGAGATCCGTGATCTTCTCGATCGTGGGGCGATGGTGCAGGTGGTTCTGGCCGAGTTCGTGTCGGCCTCCGTGGATGGAACGAGGCATGGCGGCACTCCGAAGATGTTCGAGGAGGCGCCGGGAGGGCGTGCCCATCACCGGCGCCGTTGGACGGCTTTCGGTGATGACGGCGTGCAGCCGAGAGGTGTGCTCGTCGAGGCTCGCGAAGAGCCCGCATCCGGTCAGTCCGGGATGCGCGATGTGTCGCGTCGAGGAGGGATCAGGGAGGGCAGCGCCGTCTTAGCGCTGCCGATCACGGATCATGAAGGTGCACCCCGTCATGGGTGCTGAGCACAGTGTTCCCATGGCAGACATGGTAGCACGGCGCGCGCAGGGTGCGAGCGGAGCGACTGGAATCGTCTCGGCCTCCACGGTGAGGCTGTGTCGGGCCGGCCAGGGGTCTCGCCGCCAGAGGAGGGCTCTGATGCGGCGGGGCACGCAGCTCTCTCGACAGTTCAGTGCGTTGCTGTTGTCTGTGTGTAGAGAGCAAGCCTCGGGCCGTGGGACGAGGTGACGTAGACACTGGTCATGATCGCTTCGAAGCCAGGCTCGCCTTCGCGGTGTGCCGTCGCCCGGCACACCAGGGCTGCTGTGTCCGATCCAGCGCTGATGATCCGTTCATCACTGATGGTGTAGTCGTCCCACGCTGGCGCTTCGTCAAGGGACGCAATTACAGCGGCCCGATCCATCGTGAAGCCGTTGACGAGGACCATCACGGAGTCCCCGGTCATCAGGGCGCCGTAGAAGGTCGACCCCGTCTGGTTGCACAGGGCGTCCCATCCCTGGCGTTCGAGTTCCATCAAGGAGTCCAGAGTCATTGAGGCCATGCATTCGACAGTAGACCACGACCGAGATTCAAGGCCCTGGCGAAGCCTAGATTCGTCCTCCCAGTCAGTGTCGAGTCACATCACTGGGCTAGACACCTCCGTCAAGCGCGACCCCAGGTGTGAGTTGCAACGGTAAGTGGCGTGGTTCTGTGATCGTTAAATGGCGCGTGAGGAGCCGATGATGAGGATGCCGACGGCAGCAGAAGCCGCCCCCGAGCGCCGGAAGAACACCGCCACATAACGACAGAAGTCACAGGCGGTCGCGGATTTGAGCTGCGGAACGGTGCCACAACTCGCGCCACAACTGGCGCGCCAGAATGGCCGGGTGTCAGTGGGTTGTGGCGTCCTTGCGCACAACGTGGATCGTCTGGTGAGACAGTCCGGTTGCCTCCATCACCTCGACGACCTTCATGCCGTCGTCCACGGCGGCGCGGATCGCGTCGTTGCGACGGGTCAGCGCGTCCTCATAGCGAGTGGTCGCCGTGCGTGCCGCCTCAGCCAGCGCGGCCACGTCGCCAGCCTCCGGCTCTGGTGAGGCCGCGCTGATGATGCGGTAGACCATCTGCGGGTGGAGCGCGGACTCTCGCGTGAGGTCTGCCGGCCGCGCGCCGTCGCGGCGCGCGGCGCGGATCGCCGCGTTGCGCCGCTGGACGGCCTCGCGCTTCTCTCGGTCGCGCTGCGCCGCCGTGGCGGTCAGGCCGCCCAGCGTCTCCGAGCTGCTGTCTGCACTGCTCATGGTGTGGTCCTCTCGGGATTAGGGGCTATCCTGGTGCTGCCCTTTTGGGTGTGAGTGAATGGCCCCCCCGGCTGTTCCGGCCCCGTCGCCACTTGGTCGTGATGCGACGGGGCCAGTTCTCTGCCCGGTCACAGGCCGCTGATCTTGTCTGGCCGGAAGCCGGACCAGTGCTGCTGGCCGACCTCCACCACGGGCACCTGCTGGTATCCCAGCTCGCGCACGTGGGCGTAAGCGTCCTGGTCCTGGGTCACGTCGCGGACCTCGTAGGCTGCGCCGCACTTGTCGAGCTTCCTCATAGTGGCCTGGCACTGCACGCATCCGGGCTTGCTGTAGACGGTGATCTGCTGCATGGGTCTGTCCTCCTGGTGGGTGAGCGGCCCGCCCGCTCGGAACGGGCCGCTCGGTCGTTGGTCTCAGGCGAAGATGATCCGGCCATAGGCGGCGGTCTGGATGATGGTGTCCAGGTCGTCCGGGCATCCGTACTCGATCCCCTCGTCCTGCATGGCCTCTGCGCAGCACAGGCGATAGCCGCGCTGCTCGGCAGTGGTGATCGCCTCGCGCAGCTGGTCGGCGCTCAGGCCCATCTGCGCGGGCTGCTCGTCGTCGTCCCACACGGTGACGATGAGGCTCTGACCGTCGGCGCTGGTGGTCACGTCCTCGATCCACGGCGCGCCCGACCAGACAGGCATGGTGTTGATCGCGCGGATCAGGTCTGCATCGGCCTGGCTGGCGATTGCGGTGCTGATGGTGGTCATGGTCTCTGTCCTTTCGGTGTGAGCTGCGGGCCTTGGTCCTGCCCGCCTTGCACTATCAATACTACACTACTGCTGACGTACTGCAAGGGCCGGCCCTAGATTGCTTCTGTGAAATCTGGGCTGCGCGCCGTGCCCCGCAGGGGGTCGGCATCGCCCCGGCCCGTGGGCCGGGGCGATGCCCCTGGGGCTGGTCAGTGCCCCTCGGCCTGCTCCACGGCCTCCCAGGCCAGTTCAGAGTTCTTCGCGGCCCACTGGTGCTGGGCCTCGGTCTCGGTGAGGCGGCGCTGCCACTGATCCCTGCACTCGTCGTAGGTGATCTGCGCCTGGTAGGCGCGGCGGACGGCATCGGCGGTGTCCTCGCTGAACTGGCCGTTGTTGTCGAGCGCGAACTTCAGCGCCGCGTGCGCGTTGGTCAGGCGCTGCGCGTAGTCGGCGATTTCGCGCTGGGACTCGACAACGGCCACGCGGTGCTCTTCGGCGGCTGCGGCCTCGATGCGGCCCGCCTTCACCAGACGCTCGCGCGGGGTGGGCTTGCGGGCGGTGGTCTTGACGGCGTGGCTCTTGATGGTGCGGGTCATGGTTCCTGCTCCTTCGGTGCGAGTGGTGCGGGCCTTGGTCCTGCCCGCCTTGCACTATCAATACTACACTACTGTTGATGATATGCAAGCCAGGCCAGCACATTCCTTTCGCGAATCCGCGGGGCCGCTGACGCTCGACCTCCCTGCCTCTGCCCGTCCTGGCTCTGCCGGCGCTTTCTTGACGTGTCACGGATTGGGGAGATTCCACCTCGTCTGCGCTTGTCCCTGCTCGATCCCAGGTGACCACCTCGGCCCGGTGACGCTGCCTGCGCTGCCTATCCCTGGCTCGGTCGTGGGCTGTCCCGGTGACCTCTCGTGGGGAAGCGTGCGCGGCCGGAGCGGAGCGGAGGCTGCGTGCGCAGCGGGGTGCAGGGGCGGAGTCCCCTGCCAGCCCCGCGCGCTGCGCGCGCGGGGCGTGGGGGTCCAGGGGCCGTGCCCCTGGCGCGGGGGTCTGGGGGGCGGCGGCAGCCCCCCCAGGCGCAGCACTTACCGGGAGAAGGCAGCGGCCCCTACCCCGGTCGGAGTAGGGGCCGCTGTGGCTCAGGCGTCCGCGTCGGCGTCGGCCTCGACGGGATCAGTCTGGGCCACGTCGAACACCGGCACGAGCACGAAGCGGCGGGACTGCTTGGCCTCGCCGTCCTCGCCCTGCGGGGCGTCCTCGGCGGCGGGATGCTCGGGCTTCTCGGCCTGCTCGGCCTGCTCGCCGCCCTCCTGGTCCTCGCGGCGCTTCTTGGTCGGGGCCAGGATATAGGCGGCCTTCTCGCCCTTGCGGACCTGTCGGCCTTCCTCCTGCCACTTCTTGAAGGACTGGACCTGCTGGGCCGTGGGGCGCTGTCCGACGATCAGGGCCGCGTTCCGCTCGCTGTAGCCGGTGCGCTCGGCCATTGCCGCGACGGCGGCGGCCACGTCCTCATCCTGGGCCATAGCCAGCTCCATCGCGTCGGCCAGCTCCATGAGCTGCTTCCAGCGTGCGGCCATTGCGGCCTTGCGGGCCTCGGACTTCTTGCCGGTGCGGGGCTTGCGGGTCGTGGTGGTCATGTCGTGCTCCTTCGGTGTGAGTGGTGCGGGCCTTGGTCCTGCCCGCCTTGCACTATCAATACTACACTACTACTGATGATGTGCAAGCCGGGTCGGCAGATTCCTAGACGGCGCGGGCGCGGCCCGGTGGGTGGCACCGGGCCGCGCTGTCGCGTCGTTGGGGGTCAGTCGTCCTGGCACCCCTGGCACTCCATGCGCCGCCCCTCGCGGCGGCAACGCGGGCAGGTGGGGCGAGTGCCCTCCCACACGGGCCGATCCCAGAACATCTCACCGTTGTTGGAGCACTCGGGGTTGATGCACTCAGCGCAGGTGCATCCGCCCTGCGGTCCCCCGGCCTCGGCCTCGGTCACGGCCAGCACGTCGGTGATGCGGACGCCCTCACCGGGGAACAGATCATCGAACAGGTCATCGAAGTCCTCGCCCCACATGGCCGCATCGCCGCTGTCCAGCTCGACCATGAGGCCGATTCCCTCGGCCTTGGCCGTCTCCATCGCCGCCCAAATCTCGTCATAGGTCCGCAGGTCGTGCCAGCCACGGCTAGCCAGACGACGGTGCGCCTCGGCCTTCTCCATAGCGATACTGGCGCTGTCGCACTCCCGCTGAGCCGAACGGATCGCCTTGGCCTGCTCGGCCCGCGCGCTGTCGTAGTCGGCGCTCAGGTTCGCCCACTGGCGCATCTGCACGCGCGCGCCCTCGCGGTCGCCGTTGCCCAGGCACCGCAGGGCCGCGTCCTCGTGAGTGAGCAACTCCTGCGACGTGCGGGCCTCGGTGCGCTTCGGGCGCTCATGAAGGGCCTGGAGGTGAGCGACGGCGGCGCTGAGCCTGCACGCGGCGTCCTCGTGGGCGCGCTCTGCCTCGGCCTGGACGGCGGTGGGGTTCTCGGTCGTGGTGGTCATGGCTTCTGCTCCTTCGGTGTGAGTGGTGCGGGCCTTGGTCCTGCCCGCCTTGCACTATCAATACTACACTACCCCTGATGATATGCAAGCCAGGCCGGCACATTCCTTTTGTAAACTTGGCGCAGCTTATTGCTCTTGCAAAGTGGGCCGGAACGGCCCGCCCCGGCCCGTGGGCCGGGGCGGTGCCCTCGGGGTCAGCGGTTCGCGGCCTCGCGCGCCTCGGTCAGCCGCCGCTCCGCCGCCGCGACGGAATTGCGGGCGTAGGAGATGTGACGCTCTCCGTCCTCGGCGCACCATTCGGTCGCGTCCTCCACGGCGTTCGCGTGCCGGATCGCGCGGGCCGTGGCCGGGTCGTGCAGACCTCCGTAGCGGACAGCCGTTGCCACATCGAGACGGGCCTGAGTCGTCCACTCGGTGCGCTCGGCCATCTCCCGCTTGACGCCGACGATGGTGTCTCGAAGGGACCGCTTGGCCTGCTGGTGGGCGCGCTCGGCGCGAGCAAGGAGGTACTGCGGGGGGTTGATTTCGTAGGGAGGCGGAGTGCGGGTCATGGCTTCTGCTCCTTCGGTGCGAGTGGTGCGGGCCTTGGTCCTGCCCGCCTTGCACTATCAATACTACACTACCCCTGATGATATGCAAGCCAGGCCAGCACATTCCTTTCGCAAATCCGCGGGGCCGCTGACGCTCGACCTCCCGGCCTCTGCCCGTCCTGGCTCTGCCGCCTGCCGGCACTCTCTTGACGTGTCACGGATTGGGGAGCTTTCACTTCGTCATGGCTTGTCCCTGCTCGATCCCAGGTGCCCACCTCGGCCCGGTGAACCTGCCTGCGCTGCTCTCCCCTGGCTCGGTCGTGGGCTGCCCTGGTGACCTCTCACGGGGAAGCGTGCGCAGCCGGAGCGGAGCGGAGGCTGCGTGCGCAGCGGGGTGCAGGGGCGGAGTCCCCTGCCAGGCCCGCGCGCTGCGCGCGCGGGGCGTGGGGGTCCAGGGGCCGTGCCCCTGGCGCGGGGGTCTGGGGGGCGGCGGCAGCCCCCCAGGAAGGGGCGCTGAGTCGATGGTTAGAGCGGGAGGCCGTCGGGGCGCTCGACGTAGGCAATGCTGCGCGGGTCCACGGTCTGCCCGTGCTCGGTCCACCACGGGATGACCTGATCTGCCGGAATGCCGCGCACACCCTCGGGCGTCTCTAGCACCAGGTTCCATCCCTGTTCGATGACCTTTCGGATGAACCGGTGTAGCTCGGCTCGGGTCTCGGGAAGCATGATGCTGTGCGCTTGGGCGCGGATCGCCTCGAATCTGGGGCGGCGGATATGCAGGTCGAAAACGGCGTCGTTCGCCGCTGCGGACTGCGACGGCAAGGGGTCTTCTGCCCGCCGATGAAGGGCAACCTGCACGCCCGCTGATGCCTTCTCAACTGCCTCGGTCCACTCCCCCGCCTCGGTAGCAACGCGAATGAAGGTTGCCCTAGCCCTATCCAGGGCGCGCTCGTGCCTCTCCTTGGACCGTCGGGCGCGCGCGCTGATGATGGTTGCCACCTCATTGGCAGCCTGAATCGCGTGGTCGTAGTCGCGTTGGGCGGCGTCTAGGGCAGCGAGGTCGATAGGTCGCATGATCGGTTCATCCTCCTTCGATGTAATCGCCGGACCATTAGGCCCGCAATACCAGCAACCCGGCAATATGGTTATACGGCATGACGGGTTTACGGGTTACTGTTCGGGGTAGGTCTCTTCCAGGGCCTCGATGATGAGGTCTTTCAGGCTGGCGTCGCGCTCGACTTTCTCGCGCATCAGCCGCTTGTAGAGGTCGGTGGGCAGTTCGATGGTCGTCTTGCGCACCGGGCCTGCGGCTGCGCGGCGGTTGTAGGCAGTGTTCATGTTTGCGGGGCGCTCGACGGTGGGCTTGGCGGGCTTCTTCATGGACGGCATGTGTCAGTTCTCCATCATCGTGGTCAGTTCGTGGGCGGCGGCGGTCCATCGGCTCAGGTCTGCCGGGATCGTTCCGGCCTGGCCCTTGATCTTCTCGCGGGCGGGGATCGCAGTCTCAAAGCTGGCAGTCTCGGTCAGTGCCTCGCGGGCCTCGCGGTAGGCGACTGTGCGCGGGTTGACCATGTTCAGCAGCACGACCGCCGGGGTGTCTCCCAGTGCGTCCAGCGTTGCCCACACACGGGTCATGTCGGGCCAGCTAGCCGTAGTCGGCACGATCACGAGGTCAGCACGAGCCAGGACGGCGTTCTGGATCGACGGGTTGCCTGGCGGGGTGTCGATCAGCACCACATCAGCGCCGGTGCGCTGCCGCTTCAGTGATGGGCCGTTGACCGGCACCAGTGTGAACGGTGGCACCTGCCCGGATTCCTCAGCCTGGTCGATCCACTCCGTTGCGGACCCCTGCGGATCGGCGTCCCACACCTCGACGGCACGCCCGCTGCGCGCCAAGGACGTTGCGAGATAGATGGTGGCGGTGGTCTTGCCAACTCCGCCCTTGCTGTTCAGCAGTGCGACTGTGTAGCTCATGCCTTCATCATACCCATAAACCCAGCACACCGTAAACCCGCAACCCCAGCAGGGTGGGAATACGGGAACCCATCATCCCATGACGGCGCTCCGGGCCGCTTCGGCTGCGCCTTCCGCGATGATTGCGGCCCAGCGCTGCCGGAACGGGCGGGGATCGGCTGCGCGTGCGGCGGCATTAGCCTCGCGGATCGCGGCGTCACGGCCCAGGCGCTCATGGGTGCGGCGGGCCTCGGCGCGCGCGGCGGTGCGGGCTTGCTCGCGTGCCACAGCGGGGGGAGTGCGCCCGTCGATGGCCTCGCGGAGCTGGTGCAGGAGCAGCGCGCGCGGGTTGCGCTGAGAGGTCGGAGCCAGCGGGAGCTGGTCACGGCTTCGGCTACGGGCGTCTAGGGCGCTGAGCACGTCCTGAGCGGTCCAGTCCGGGGTGATCCCGGCGCGCATGATGCCTCGGGCAAGGCCGTTGATGTGCTCTCCGGTGTCCAGCCACGGCATCCGGGCCACGAGACGGGCCGTGAGCTGCTGGATCGCGAGCGGGATGGGCTGCCGCCGCTGTTTTGAGGGCTTGGTTATGGCACCGGGCGCGCGCTTGCGCGCGCTTCGCGTAGTAGTGCTGGAAGGTGAAGAAGCAGATTTCCTAACCCCTGCGGGGTGGGGGTGCAAAGCCGTCTGCTCGGGGGCCTGGGTGTGCTGGATCAGGTGGTGGCATCGGGTGGGGATCGTCAGGCAGCGCACGGAGGCTGCGCGGTGCTGGCGGTGTCCGGCCAGGCTGGCGCGCATCCGCTCTAGGCGCGTCAGGTGCCGGCCTCGGGCGACTTCGACGGTCCATCCCAGGTCACGGAGCACGCGCTGCGCGCGGCGCACGGTGTCTCGGGAGCATCCGATACGGCGCGCTGTGCGGTCCCAGGAGGTCGCTACGTTGCGCCCGGTGCGGGAGTCGGCGTGGGCTGCGTCGTCGGCGGCGACAGCCAGCACGACGGTGCGTGAGGGTTTGTGGTGGCGGCGCACGGCCTGGCCGTGGTCGGTGTCGAGGTCTGCGGCCAGCATGTCGAGCCAGGCGGTGCGCCCGGTCCAGCAGATCACCCGTGCCTGCGCGCCCTCGGGGGCGTCCAGAATGAGTGAGCCGGTGCGCTCGTGCGGCGTGTCCGCTTCAAGGGGGGCACGCACGGGGTCGTATTCCGCGCGGCTAGGGGCTATGCTAGGACTCATAACGGAGTCCTTCTTGTTGGCTGATACCTCATCAGTTCACCTCTGGTCTTCGTTGGGGCAGGAGCGAAAGCGGCCAAACTTTCTGCGCTCCTGCAAGGCTTATGAGGCCCGCACCCGCAAGGGTGCGGGCCTCTGTCATGTCTACGCGGTTCTGTCGAGCGGAAGGCGCTCCTGGCTCGGGTCCGGTCGATCAAGTGGGGACGGCAACCCGGTGTCGCGGGCGATGAGGTGGGCCACATAATCGGCGGCTGAGACCCTGGCGCTGCTCGCGCGGTCCAGTTCCTCGGCGCGCTCTATGGCGGCGCGGTGGATCGCCGGGGCGACGCGCACTTTCAGCACGACCCGGTTCCCGTCGAGCTTCGGGGTCTGGTATCCGTCCATGTGGGCAACGCTACCAGAGCCCCGGTCCCGGTACCGGGGTGGAGGTGAGCGTGTCGATCATCCGCCGTGCTTCCAGAACTGCACATGCGCCATGACGGTCGCGATGAACACGGGGTTGCCTGACGGGCCATGCACGAGGTTCAGCGTGTGCGATGGGGCTGCGTAATCGGGCCAACTGTTGTGCCAGCGGGCTTGGATCGTCTCGTGGACGGAGCGCTCGAGTGCTTCGACGGCCTGTTGCATGGCCTGGTCGGGATTCGAGCTCTCCCCTCGACCCCAATGCAGCCCGGACCCGAAGGGACGTTCAGGCGCTCGGGGTGAATGGGCCATCTGCGACTCCAGCTGCGCGAAGAGGGCGTTGGGGTCGATCTGTTCGCTCATGGTTCCTTCCTATGTCGCTCCTGGAGGGCCGTAGTCACCGTCTGACGGGTGTGCGTGTCGGTCTCGAGCTGGTGGAGCAGTTCGCGGATGACGGCGACTTTGGGCACTCGAGGCAGGCGCAGGTTCTCAGCCATCTCGAAGCAGTATCGGGTCAGCGCCCGGTCTTCGTCTTCCGGGAGGTCAATCGTGAAGGCCATGCCGGTACCCCTTTCGCGGCGGAATCGTGTTGCACACGATACAGGCATATGGCTGTACGTGCGCGAGTGACTGTGTCACCCTTGACGCAACAAGAGCAATGAAGGGGAGGTGTGGCGATGAAGGCGCTGAGGTCGGCGGGGGTAGTGATTGGGTGCGTCCTGCTGGCGTTTCTGGCGCTGCTTTTCCTCGGGGCAGTAGGGGGGCAGAAGGAGGATGAGCAGGCTGCGGGGGAGAGCGCCTGCGTCGTCACGGCAGGGGGTGACGATTCTGCGGAGGGTGAGGGCGGCGGCGAGTCGGGACTGGCCGGGGTTCCGAACGGGTGGGGTCCGCTCGTTGAGGATGCCGCGAATGAAGCTGGTATCCCTCCGGAAGTCGCGGCCGCACAGCTGAATCAAGAGTCGAGGTGGGACCCCGAGGCCGGGAGCGGAGCCGGGGCGCGAGGCCTGGCGCAGTTCATGCCCGCTACCTGGGAGAGCTACGGCGACGGTGGTTCGATCACGGACCCGGAAGATTCCATCGCCGCCTATGGCCGATACATGAAGGACCTCAAGGGTCAGATCGAACCGATGGCGGATGGAGACGCTGGCAAGCTCATAGAGCTGACGCTGGCGGCGTACAACGCCGGGCCTGGTGCCGTGGAGCAGCACGGCGGAGTGCCGCCGTACCAGGAGACCCAGAACTACGTGAAGACGATCACGGCTGGGGGCCAGGAGGAATACAGCACCGATTGCAAGGCCAACGCAGCCACCAAAGCCTGGGACGGCGATCTGGGAGACGGCGAGTGGACGAACCCCCTGCCTGGCGGTCAGTTCACCTCCGGCTACGGTCGCCGCGACATTTCCGGTGTCCCTGAGTGGGCGAAGGACCACATGGGCGTGGATATCTCGACCGGTGCCGGAAGCGGCCCCGGTGGGGACGTGCTGGCTCCGGCCGACATGGAGATTGTCGAGTTCTACGAGCCCGACGCGTGCATCAAGGGCAAGCAGAAGGACGAGCCGCAGTTCTACTTCAACCTGTGCCACCTCGCCGAAAACTACGTGGAGGAAGGCGACGAGGTCACGCGCGGAGACGTCATCGGCGTGGAGGGCAACACCGGACAGATCAGCGGCATGGCGACGCACCTGCACGTTGAGATTTTCAAGCCGGACAGCCCTTCGCCGCCCCAGCCCTATAACGGGTCCAACATTGACCCTGAGCCGATTCTGAAAGAGAAGGGAGCGTGGCCGAAATGAGCAGGCGAGTAGCGAGGGCAGCGGCAGTGGGGATGGCAGTCGTTATGCTGGCCGGATGTGGCAACGATGGAAATCAGGAGCAGTCGCCGGAGGAAACGGCTGCGTCTAGCTCGTCATCATCAGCGGTGAATGAGCCGGGAGAGGCCACGTTTGCAACGCCGGAGGACGCGGATCGCCGGGACGCCGAATCAACCGCTGAGACAGCGGCCATGATGCTGCACAGCTGGGATACCGCCACGGATCGCACGCAGACAGCGGCGGCGATTCGTGCGCGACCGCTCATGACGGACGAATGGGCCGCAGAGCAGGTCGAGCCGGAGCGCAACGGTGCGCGGGGGGCGTGGCTCGAGCCTACGGAGCATGAGGCATACAGCGTGCCTACGGTCACGCCGGCGCAGTCAGATGCGGCGGCAGGCGACTACGGCGCTGACCGTGCCGCGTTCACGTTCACTGTCTCGTGGACTTGGCTGGGTCGCGACGGCGAAGTCATCGACAACGACGAGTCCGAGACCATGACGATCTATCTCGAGCGGGACGAGGCGGGCCAGTGGGCCGTGGCCGGTCACACGGTGATGTGAACCGGCTCAGTTCCGGTTGAGGGGCAGTCCTCGAACGTAATTCCCCACGAGCGTGAGCATGGTTTCGACGGCCTCTTCGTTGATCGCGTAGAGCATCGGACGCCCCCGGCCAGGCATCATCTCGGCGGTGACCAGATCGTGCTCGGTCAGGATCGAGAGCTGTCGCGAGAGGTTGGATTCGTTGACCCCGAGGCGGTCCGCTGCGTAGGCGCGAGTGAACGGGCCTTCGCGCAGGAGATTGAGGATCGCCAGGCGGAGGGTGTTGCCCAGGAGCTGCGCTGCCTCATGCACGGCGGAGGGCTGGGACGGAACTCGCATCATATAGGCCACACTTCTCATGATGTTGGAATGTGCTTTGGTCGTCATCTGTTGTTTCTATCTTGACTGTTGCAACATGACGCCGCAAGGGGAGTATAGTTGAGGGAGAACGCAGCCCGCGGTGACAGCCGCGGCCCAGATCGAAGGTGGTGGACATGTCCAGGAGTGATCGGCCCAAAGAGCAGTCAATGAGTCTCGATGCACCATATGCACAAGGGCTGGATATGGGCGCGCTCCGGGGTTCGGGCGGGGAGCTGGCGAGGGCTCGCAAGCGTGAGCCGGAGCCGGAGCCGGAGACTGTGGGCGAGGACGATGTGAAGGGTCCGGTGGAGCCCCCCGCGCCGGTTGAGGTCGAGGCTCACGAAGAGGGAGAGCATCAGGCGGCACCAGGACTTCTAGGTGTTGTGGGTCATGAGGTTCTTGGCGCGGGTGCGTCGATGAGATGAGGAACGGGCTCC
>NZ_VDOR01000020.1 GCF_007666205.1 Kocuria palustris | reverse complement strand
GATCATCCCCCGGCCTCACGCGTCCCGGCCCCTGCCAATAACGTCATGCCCTCTTACACCTAGGCCACTCGGTGTCGGTGCGACCGCGATGTCCGGAGCAGGCCCCCGGGGCTGAGATGATGAGGGGATGTCGCCCTCAAGCTCACCCACCTCCGTCTCCTCGGAGTCGGCCCGGCCCGCACAGCGCCGCGGCCGCGGCTCCGTCCTGCTCGTCGCCTCGCTCATGCTGTTCTCGATGTTCTTCGGGGCCGGCAACCTCATCTTCCCGCCGATGCTCGGCGCCAGTGCCGGGACGAACACCGCACCGGCGCTGCTGGGCTTCCTGACCACCGGCGTCGTCCTGCCCGTGCTGGCCATCCTGGCGATCGCCGTGACCGGCCGCGATCTGCAGGACCTCGCGGATCGCGGCGGCAGGGTCTTCGGCGTCGTCTTCACGGTCATGGTGTACCTGTCGATCGGCGCGTTCTACGCGCTGCCGCGCACCGCCTCGGTGAGCTACGAGACCGGCCTGGAGCCTCATCTCGGCGGGGAGTCGCTGCTGCCCGCCGTGCTGTTCAGCGCCGTGTTCTTCGCCGTGTCCCTGCTGCTGGCCTTCGACCCGAGCGGGATCGTCGACCGCCTGGGGCGCTTCCTGACCCCGGCCCTGCTGATCCTGCTCGTCGTCCTGATCGTCATGTCGGTCGTGCGGCTGTCGGCGCCGGTGCCCAGCCCCACCGAGGACTACGCGTCCGGGGCCTACGTGACGGGCTTCCTGGAGGGCTACAACACGATGGACTCGCTGGCCGCGCTGGCCTTCGGGATCATCGTCGTGGCCAGCCTGCGCGCCAAGGGCGTGCCCGACGGGCCCTCGCTCGTGCGCGGCGTGAGCCTCGCGGGGGTCATCGCCGGCGGCCTGCTGGCGGTCGTGTACGTGGGCCTGGCCATCGTCGGGCTGCGGATGCCGGACGCGCAGTCCCACGGCGACGGCGCCTCGATCCTCTCGGATGCGGCCGGCATGGTGCTCGGCGGGCCGGGCGCGATCGTGTTCGGCCTGATCGTGTTCCTCGCCTGCCTGACCACGGCCGTGGGCCTGATCGGCGCGACCTCCGAGTACTTCAGCAAGCTCGTGCCGGCGATGTCCTACCGGGCCTGGGCGATCCTCTTCTCCGTGATCGCCTTCCTGGTCTCGATCACCGGGCTCGAGACCGTGCTGGCGATCGCGGGGCCGATCGTGGGCTTCCTCTACCCCGCGGGCATCACGCTGATCCTGCTCACCCTCATCGAGCCGCTGACGCGCCGCCGGCTCAACCTGACGTTCCGCTTCGCCCTCGTGGTCGCGATCGTGTGGGCGGCGCTGATGACGCTGAGCACCCTGGGCGTCGCGGTCGGCCCGATCGAGGGCCTCATCGGCTGGGCCCCGCTGCACGAGCAGGGCATGGGATGGGTCGTGCCCACCGTGGTCGCGGCCGTCATCGGGTTCATCGCGGATCTGGCCCGGGGCGCGTCGGACCCTGTTCCTGTGGGAGGCGAGTCCGAGGCCGCCGCGCAGGAGCGCGCGGACTCCTCGGCCCGCTCCTGACTCAGCTCTGCACCCTGTCCAGGGCCGCGCGGAAAGCCTCCTCCGCCGCGCCGCCGAAGGGCACGAAGACGACCTCGTCGATCTGCTCGCCCACCTCCGCCCGCATCGCCTCGGACGTCTCGACGGCGATGCGGGCGGCGTCGTCCATGGGCCAGCCGTAGACGCCCGCGGAGATCGCGGGGAAGGCCACCGACCGCGCCCCGATCCGGGCGGCGGTGCGCAGCGATTCGCGGTAGCAGGATGCGAGCGTCTCCGACTTGTCGATGGTCTTGGCGTAGGTCGGACCGACCGTGTGGATGACCCAGCGAGCCGGCATGTCCCCCGCAGTCGTGGCCACGGCCTGGCCGGCGGGCAGCCCGTCCGGCAGGTCCGTGTCGCGCAGCCGCCGGCACTGCTCGAGGATCGCCGGGCCGCCCGCACGGTGGATGGCGCCGTCGACGCCTCCCCCGCCCTTCAGGCCGGAATTGGCCGCATTGACGACGGCATCCACGTCCATGGTCGTGATGTCACCTGGCTGCATGCGAAGCTCCATGCCGCGAGCCTACGTGGGCACCGGGGCCGAGCACACGGCCTCGCACCGGATCACCGCCGTTCAGGCGAGCAGCTCGCGCAGCAGCTGCTCGAACTCCTGGGGCTTCTCCGAGTGCACCCAGTGCCCCGCGCCCTCGACCGTGCGCAGCTCGACGCGAGGGAACAGCTGGGACATCAGCGGCAGCCTGTCCTCGCTGACGTAGTCGGACTCCGAGCCGGCCACCCACAGGACAGGGCCGTCGAAGGTCCGGTTCGTGACCGGGAATCCGCCGATCTCGTCCAGGCTCCGGTACAGCAGCTCGAGGTTCGGCTGCCACACCCATCCGCCGTCGGAATGGCGCAGGTTCTGCAGCAGGAAGCCGCGGACCGGGTCCTGGGGAATCGCCTCGGAGAGCTCGGCGTCGGCATCGGCGCGGTTCTCCACGTGCTCCAGGTCCAGCTCCCGCAGGGCGCCCAGCAGGTGCGGGAACTCGCCGCCGCCCTCCCACGAGCGGCCCGGCGCGATGTCGACGACCATGAGCCGCTCGATCAGCTCCGGGTGGCGCAGCGCGATCAGCATGGCGACCTTGCCGCCCATCGAGTGGCCCACGAGCATGATCCGCCGGTCGCCGGCCTTGCCGCGCAGCGCCTCCGCGACCGTGTCCGCCGTGTCCTCGTAGGAGAACTCGTCGGTCCAGCCCGAGGTCCCGTGATTCGGCAGGTCCACGAGCAGGCTGGTGCAGTCCCCGGACAGGTCCTTGGCGAAGCGGCTGAAGTTCTTGCCCCTGCCCATCAGGCCGTGCAGGAACGCGACGACGACGGGCCCGCCGCCCACGGCGGAGATGGTCACGGACTCTGCGGCTGAGGAGTTCTCGGTCATGGGATCGACGATAGCCACCGGCGGGGACACCGCATCGACGCGCAGACGGGGCAGAGCCCCGGAACTGCGGCGGCCCGCTCGGCTGACGCGGTCCTCAGTCCCCCGCAGACCCCAGGTCGATCCCCGCAGCCCGCGCGATCTCCGCGTAGTCGCGCGCGAGATCGTCGACCGAGGAGTGGGCATTGAGCCCGCTGGGATTGGGGGCCGCGAACAGCCGGATCCCGTCCCAGGGCGAGTCCTGCTCTCCCGTCGCCGCCCTGGGCTGCTCGAATGCCGTCCGGTAGGCCGTGATCCCGACGACCGCCACGGCGCGCGGGCGATGCGAGCGCACCGTCGCATCGAGTCGCGCGCGCCCGGTGCGCAGCTGCTCCCCCGTGAGCTCGTCGGCTCGGGCGGTGGCCTCGGGCCACAGGTTGGTGATGCCGATGCCGCGCGCGGTCAGCTCCTCCAGGTCCTCGGCGGCGAAGCCGTCGGCGGCGCGGATCAGATGCCGGGTGATGCCGGCGCGGTGCAGGGCCGGATAGAAGCGGTTGCCCGATCCGGAGAAGTGCGCGCCGGTCGCGGCCGAGCGCAGGCTCGGATTGATCCCGACGAACAGCAGACGCAGCGGATCGGGCAGCAGATCCGGCACCGTCCGCCCGTAGTGCTCCTCCAGCTGCGCTCGCGTGAATCCCATGCCCCCAGGCTAGGCGCGTACCCGATGCGGACGGTGCATGCGACGGCCCTTGATCGTTACCGGATGTTTATCCGATTCCCAGACACGCGTTCGGAACACTCAGGTCGCATCCCTAGGGTGGAATCTCCATCGGCGGTCCGGATCCAGGAAGAAGAGGGGCCGCCCCATCGCACGGAGGTGTGAGATATGCGCACAAGCATCCGACGAACCCTTGCCGTCCCCATGCTGGCCGCCACCGCTGTGGCGGGCTCGGCTGTCGCCGCCAACGCCGCTCCGGCGCAGGAGTCCGCTCCCGCCGTCGAGCAGTCGGGCAGCGGCGTGATCACCGCCGACGGCCAGCCCACCACGAACGGCGACTACCGCCAGGATCTGGCCGCGGTGGTGACCTTCCCGCAGGCCGACCCGGCCGTCCAGGACTACGTGCAGATCACGTTCCACGGCGAGCCCAGCGGCCCGCTGGTCCCGCTGGACGAGAACGGCACCGCGGAGGTCCCGCTCTACATGTCGCCCGGCTCGTACTTCGTGGGCGCCCAGTACGTGGAGGACGGCCAGGAGGTCACCGACGCTGTCCAGCTGCCGGGCTTCACCGCGACCGCGCCGCTGCCCGGCCAGGAGACCGCCCCGGTGGTCCCGGTCCAGTGATCCACGGCAGGCTGAGCACGGCGACGACGCCGGGATCGGCCTGACAGCAGACAACGGCACGACGGCCCGTGCGCTCCCCCTCGGGATGCGCGCGGGCCTTCGTCGCACCCGGGATCCCGCACCGGCCGCGCGGGACATGACGACGTCCACGCCGGGCGGTGTCGGCCTGATTCAGCGCGCAGCGGACGGGCGAACCGTGACACGACATCCACTGTCCGCGGAGAATGGGACCAGCACCGCAGACCGACTCCACCGGAAAGGACGCCCCCATGGCCGAGACCATTGCAGGCATCACCATCCCCGACAGCGCCATCGCCCGCGAGGCCACCGAGCTGGTCCGCGACGCCGAGACCGACCTCGTCTACCACCACAGCCGCCGCGTGTTCCTCTTCGCCTCCCTGCGCGGACAGGCACTGGGCCGCGGCTTCGACGACGAGCTGCTCTACATCGCGTCGATGTTCCACGATCTCGGGCTCACCGAGAAGTACCGCTCGGAGGATCTGCGCTTCGAGATCGATGCGGCGAACGTCGTGCGCGACTTCCTGAGCGGTCACGGCTACAGCCAGCACGATGCCGACGAGGCCTGGGCCTCGATCGCGCTGCACACGACGCCGATGATCCCGCTGCACATGTCGCCGCTCATCGAGCTGGTCACCCGCGGTGTCGAGCTCGACATCATGGGCGTGGACTACCACGAGCTGACCGACGCCCAGCGCGACGAGATCACCTCCGCCCACCCGCGCCCGCGGTTCAAGGAGGGCATCATCGAGTCCTTCGCCGAGGGACTGTGGCACCGGCCGCAGACCACGTTCGGGAACGTGAAGGCGGACGTGCTGGCCGACCAGAAGCCGGACTTCGAGCGCGGGAACTTCGTGGACGAGATCCGCGGCTCCGACTGGGCGGAGTGATCCGACCCGGCGGCATCCGCACCGAGGTGCGGATGCCGCCGGCTGCTGCGGCGTACCGTGGCGGCATGACGACGCCCTCGGAGCCCCTGCTGAGCATCAAGGCCAATCATCTCCGCCCGGCCGTCGAGCTGAGCGGCATGGGCGCGGTCCTGGCCCGGAATCCGCTGCTGCTGCTCACGGGCGGGTTCGGCCACCTGGCCGACGGCGGCCGGCTGGTCGTCCGGCCCGACGGCGTCTCCTTCGAACCGCACTCCGCGAACCTGCCCGGCGGAGCGTGGGGTGCGTCCGCAGCTCGGATCCGCGGCGTGCGCAGCTTCCAGCGCCTGCTGACCAACGGGCTGGAGTTCGAGCTGCAGGACGGCTCGGCACGCCGCTTCGTCGTGGCCGATCGGAACAAGCGCCTCGACGAGCTGCGGCGCCTCGGGCTGCCCGTGAGCTGAGCGCGCCGACGCCCGCGCATGGATCATCCGCACCCGTCGCGCCCATGATTGACTGAGTCCTCCCCGATCCCAGTTCGTGAGAAGGACCTCCTCGCATGGCCCAGCGCAGCATCGACCACTCGTCGGGCGTCCCTCTCTACCGCCAGATCAAGGAGATCCTGCACGCGGAGATCGCTGCAGGGAGATTCGATGCGCAGACGCCGATCACGGAAGCGCAGCTGCTCGAGCGCTTCTCCGTCAGCCGAGCACCGATCCGGCAGGCGCTCAGAGAGCTGACGAGCGAGGGCTGGGTCTATCGCAAGCAGGGAAAGGGCACCTTCCCCATCCCCGGTGCGCGGGTGAACCGGCCGGCCGACATGCGAACGGGCGCCCTGCTCGAGTTCCTCCGGGAGCAGGGTCTGGACCCCTCGTCGTCCGTCTCGGAGATCGGGCGGAGCGCGCCGCCCGACGAGGTCGCGGCCGCGCTCGGGGCCGGTCCGGAGGAGCGGCTGACCCACTTCAGCCGCCTGATCTCGCTGCACGGGGAGCCGCTGGCGCACAACATCGTCTACATGCGCACGCCGGAGGACTTCCACCCCCGACGCGAGGAGATCGAGGCGCAGGACTCGGCCTTCGATCTGCTCGAGGCGCACTACGGAATCCTGCTGGAGCACGCCGAGCATTCGGCCTGGGCCTCCACGGCCGACGACGACCAGGCCCGGATCCTGGGCCTGCCGCACGACAGCCCGGTGCTGCTGATCGATTCGCTGTTCTATGTGACCGGCGGCGTCCTCGCCGGATGGCGGCGCGCGACCCATCGGCCCGATGAGTTCAAGTACAGGTTCAGCACCCGCAGGTGAGCAGGCCCTCGCTGCCGTGCCGGCCTGATCCCCGCGGTGATCTCATCCCGGCCACCCGGCCGAGGGGCCGCACGGAGGCTCATTGCCGTTTGGTATAACAATATGTACATTGGGATGAGACGCACAGCACATCGAGGCAGGATCCAGGGCGGCTGGTCGCCCCCGGGGATCTCCGCCCGGAGCCCACGAAAGGCAGCCCCGGAAGATGAAGCCCAACTCCCCCAGCGCTCGGACGGTCAGCACCGTCCTGGGCCCGGTCCCCGCTGACGATCTGGGCGTGACCAGCGTCCACGAGGCCCTCCTGTCGGTGCTCCCGGGTGCGCAGTACGCCCCGGACATCTCGATGGACCGCGCCGACATCTACGACCGGCTCTCCACCAAGGTCCTCGCCTTCAAGGAGGCCGGCGGCGGAACGCTGGTGGACTCCACCGGCATGTTCCACGGCCGCGACCTGAAGCTCTACGAGTCGCTCTCCAAGGCCACGGGCGTGCACATCGTCGCCTCCACCGGGCTGGGACCGGAGGAGGAGATGGGCGGCTACTTCCTCACCCCGCAGACCGACCCGCCGACTCCGTGGCCGGCCGAGAAGTTCGCGGACCTGCTGGGGGCCGAAGCCTCCGAGGGCATGGTCGTCCCTCGTGTCGAGCGCCGGGCGCCAGCCGGGCTGGTGACCGCGATCGCCGATGTCCAGGGCATGACCGCCACCGAGCAGAGCCTGTTCCGCGGGTCGGCCCGCGCCGCTCGCGACCATGGCGTCCCGCTCTCGATGCGCCCGAGCGATCATCCGCTGCACGACGTGGACGTCGTCCTGGACGAGGGGATCGACGCCGATCGCGTGCTCGTCGGGGACCTGGACCGCCGCGCTGCGCACGATGCGGTCATCGATGTCGCGCGTCGGGGCACCTTCCTGGGCATCGATCACGTCGGGGCCTCGGATGCCGAGCACCTCGACGACGAGGAGCGGGCCGACCTGGTGCTGCGTCTGCTCGAGGAGGGCCACCGCGAGCGCCTGATCCTCTCGTCGAACGCCATCGGCGTCGCCAAGGGCCTCCCGGATACCGAGGTGGACTTCACCGCGGTGCTCGGCTCCTTCACGGACCTCCTGCGCAGAAGGGGCCTCGCGGACGGGGACCTCCATCAGCTGCTGGTCCGCAATCCGGCCGAGCTGCTGTCCGTGCGCCCGGCCGCCTGAACCCGCCCTCCGAACCTCGAGAAGCCAGAAGGTGAGCACGATGCCCAGAGTCAACACGGTCCTCGGCGCCGTCCCCCCGGAAGAGCTCGGCACTGTGGCCATCCACGAGCACATCGGCTACGGGATGCCCGGGTCCGAGCTGGACACGAGGTGGTGGAAGACCCCCGAGCAGAGATACGAGGAGACGGTGCCCAAGCTGCGGGCCTTCCACGAGTACGGCGGCGGGACGTTCGTGGACGCCACCGGGATCTGCAACGGGCGGGACCCCGACTACTACCAGTCGCTGTCCGAGAAGACCGGCGTGAACATCGTGGCCTGCACGGGCTTCGTCGGCGGCGACACGGCCCTGCCGCACTTCTCCCGCGCCTCGGTCGAGTACCTCGCCGACGTCTTCGTCCACGAGATCGAGACGGGTATCGGGCGCACCGGCGCCAAGGCCGGGGTCATCAAGGTGGGGGTCTCGCGCGGCGGACGGATGACGGAGCTCGACAAGAGGATCTACCGGGCCGGGGCTCGCGCGGCCGTCGCCACAGGCGCCCCGATCCTCACGCACCTGGCGATCGACCCCGAACCGGCCGTCGAGATCTTCCATGACGAGGGACTCGACCTGGACCGGGTGCTCTTCGGCCACGCCGACGACGGCGTCAACCACGACAAGACGCCCCACGAGTGGCTCTTCGAGCAGGGAGGGCGCATCGGCTTCGACACCTTCGGCTACGAGACCGAGCTGCCGGATCCCCCCTTCTGGGGCCGGCCGCGCCGCGAGCGTCTCGGGCACTTCATCGAGCTGCTCGAGCAGGGCCATCTGGACCAGCTGCTGGTCTCCGCCGACGCCAACTGCAGTCCGCTGGGGTGGCCGGGGGTCAAGGGCCACACCGTGAACTACATCTTCGAGCAGCTCATCCCGGATCTGCGCGCGGCGCAGATCGACGAGCAGACCATCCACCGCCTGCTCGTCGAGCTGCCCGCGGACTTCCTGACTCTCGCGCGCTGAAGCACCCCGCATCCACTGCACTGGATCACGAAAGAGGAATGACCATGAAGCCCGAGGACATCCAGAAGCTGCGCGTCGCCGTGATCGGCGGCGGCTACGCCGGCGCGACCGCAGGCCTGGCCCTGAGCCGCATCGGAGCCGATGTGACCGTCTACGAGCAGGCCAAGGAGGTGAAGGAGGTCGGCGCCGGCATCGGGCTGCGCCCCGCGGTCATCAAGCTGTTCCGCCGCCTGGGCATCTACGACGAGATCGCCGCCGTCACCACCGCCTCGCCCGCGCACGACATCTACTCGGCCCAGGGCGAGCTGATCCACTCCGAGGCGTGGCCCCACCTGGATGACGACGGCGAGGACAACAGCACCCGCTTCATCCACCGCGGCGACTTCATCGAGGTCCTGACCCGGCTGCTTCCGGAGGGCGTGCTGCAGCTGGATCACAGGCTCACCGAGATCGTGGACAACGGGGATACGGCCACCGTCACGTTCGACAGCGGCGAGCAGGTCACCGCAGACCTCGTGGTGGGGGCCGACGGCATCCGCTCCAAGGTCCGGAGGCTCTTCTCCGACAACGAGCCCGTTCCCGCGCGCTCGCACGCCTACCGGGCGGTGATCGACGGCGAGGACGCGGAGGGTCTGCTCACCGACGACCACTTCCGCAGCTACATCGACCGGGAGACCGGCGCAATGATCTACTTCCTGCCATTGCGCCACCGCAATCAGGTCTCGTTCGACATCACGGTCCCCAGCGAGGACACCTCCTGGAACCCCCAGGTGACCAAGGAGGACCTCCTCCGATCCGTCGAGGGCTTCGACGAGCGTCTCGTGCGCATCGTCGAGAAGCTCGACATGTCCGCGGTGAATGCGCGCTCTGCTCACGACATCGAGCCGGTGGACGTGTGGAACTCCCGCTCGATCGCCCTCATCGGCGATGCGGCTCACGCGATGCTGCACCACCACGGCCAGGGGGCGAACTCGGCTGTGCTCGACGGCGCCGTGCTCGCTGACATGCTGGTCGAGCACGAGTCCGTCGCCGAGGCGCTGGATGCCTACACCGCCGCTCGCAAGGCGCCGACCCAGGCCCTCCAGCGCATCTCCCGGGCCGGCTGGGATCCGAATGCACTGGACACGGCCTTCCCGGAGAAGGACGAGATCGACTACTGAGACAGGCCCTCTGTCCACCGAGCCGGACGGCGAGGGGCGCAGCGCCGCCCTGTGCCGCCGGCTGCCGGCGGCGGATGACCCGAGGAAGGAACCCATGCCTCTGCACCCCGAGATCCAGAAGATCGTCAGCTCGATCCCGTCTGCCGACGGGTCCCGTCCGGACCCCGCCGCCGTGCGAGCGGATGAGGAGGCCCGAGTGCCCCCGCATGAGCAGCGGCTGCCGATCCGCGATATCCAGGCCCGCACCATCCCCACCCGGGGCGGCGAGGTCGGCGTGCGGATCTACACCGCCGCCGATCAGGAGGACTACGGGCTCCTGATCCACTTCCACGGCGGAGCGTTCTTCTCCGGGAGCCTGGAGACCTATGACCAGGTCGGCCGTGCACTCGCGCAGGAGACGGGATATCGGGTCATCACCGTGGGCTACCGGCTCGCACCGGAGAACGCGTTCCCCGCCGGACTCCAGGACTGCTGCGACGCGGTGCGCTGGGCCGCCGAGCACGGCGCCGAGCTGCATTGGGACGGCCGGAACCTGGCGGTGTCCGGCGACAGCTCGGGCGGGAACTTCGCCGCCGCCGTGACAGCCAAGACCCATGACGAGGGATTCGACGCCATCTCGCATCAGGTCCTCTACTACCCGTCCGTCGATCTCGACTTCGACGAGTCCAGATACCCGTCGCTGACCGAGAACGCACGCGGGTACGGCCTCGAGACGGCAGGGCTGAAGCCGTTCAACGCGCACTACATCGACTCCGGGGCGGACCCGTCCGACCCGCGCGTCTCCCCCATCAAGCGGCCGGATCTGTCGGGGCTGCCCAAGGCCCTGATCCTCACAGCGCAGTACGACCCGCTGCGCGATGAGGGTGAGGCCTATGGGCAGCGTCTGGCGGAAGCCGGGGTGCAGACCCAGGTGCACCGGTACGAGTCCGCGAATCACGGCTTCCTCGTCAACTTCGGGTGGATCCCGGAGATGTACGAGGCCTTCCGGGAGACGGGGCGGTTCCTGGCCCGTCAGTGACGCGCCGTTCATCACCCCCGGGCGCCATCGGCTGAGGCCGGACGCCCGCAACCGAATACCGCACCGCACGAGGCGGCGGCGCGACCAGCAGGTCTGCGCCGCCGCCTCGTGTCCTCAGCACACCCGAGACCCGGTGCGCCCTCGTGCCGGGCATCCCCAGGAAGCAGTACTGAGCGCCCCAGGAGGCCGCCATGTCAGAACGGACGAGGTTCTGGAACTACGAGAACAGGATCGTCGCGATCTTCTTCTGCTGCGTCGGATTCGTGTTCTTCGATCGACTCATCATCAACTACCTGATGCCCTTCATCCAGCAGGATCTGCACTTGGACAACGCCCAGATCGGCCTGCTGGCGGCAGCGCTGGGCATCACCTGGGCCGTGTCATCCGTCGTGGGCGGCAGGCTCTCCGACCGCGTGCCGTCCAAGCGCCTCTACCTGGTCGTCCTGATGCTCGTCTTCTCGGTCGCCTCGGCCTTCCAGGGGTTCGTCACGAGCTTCGTGATGCTCGCGGTCCTGCGCATGGTCATGGGCTTGTTCGAGGGCCCGATCATCCCGGTCACCCAGTCCGTGCTGGCCATGGAGTCCTCGCCGCACCGCCGCGGCTTCAACCTGGGGTTCACCATGAACACCGCCAACGGCATCTTCGGCTCCATCCTGGCCCCGCTGGTGATCGTGGCCCTGGCCTCCATGATCGGCTGGCGCGCGGCGTTCTTCTTCACGATCGTGCCCGGACTGGTCCTGGCCTTCATCGTGCTGAGGACCATGCGCGAACCCCGACCGCGGGTCGAGGGCACCCAGGCCACGGCACAGGCGCAGGCGGCCGGTGCACTCGACGGAGCCGCAGGCCCTGACCCGGCCGGAGCGTCCGCCGCTGCGGCGTCGACGGGCGGCCTGGGGGAGGTCCTGCGAACCCGCAACGTCCTGGTCTCGATCCTGATGTTCAGCGGGTTCATGGTCTACCTGATCAATCTGCAGGTCTTCTCCCCGGTCTTCCTCACGAACGTGCGGGAGCTCTCGACCGGGACCATGAGCATGATCCTGTCGGCTTTCGGCCTCGGCACGGCTCTGTGGGGCTTCCTCGTGCCGCTGCTCTCCGACCGGATCGGCAGGAAGCCCACTGCCCTGATGTTCGGCATCCTCTCGAGCCTCGCCCCGCTGTCCATGCTGGTCCTGCACCACCCTGTGCTCATCGCCTTGTCGGTGTTCCTGTTCGCGGCCGGCATGGGTGTGGGCGGCATGGCGATGTCCGTGATCCCCGCTGAGTCCGTGAATCCGCTGCACGCGGGCCTGGCGGTGGGGCTGCCCACGGGCATCGGCGAGCTGATCGGCGGCGTCCTCAACCCCGCGATCACCGGCATGCTGGCGGATCAGCACGGGCTGTGGATCGCCCTGGCGATCAGCAGCGGCGGAGCCCTGCTTGCGACGATCTACGCACTGGCGCTGAAGGAGACCGCCCCGCGCAAAGTGGGCGGGATCATCGGCGCGCCGATCACGGCGCAGGACTGAGGCCGGGCGGCGGCAGCGTCCGCCGGCACGATGACGGCTGCGCACCGGCTCGGTGCGCAGCCGTCATCCTGCTCCGTGCGCTCGCCCGCGCTCAGGCACGACGAAGATTCGTCACCGCGATCTGCTCGAACGGGCGGGTGATGTTGTTCAGTCGCCGACTCGTATGGGTGACGTCGAAGGACTCGAGCTTGTCGGCCAGTGCCGAGATCATGCTGTGGGCCTCCAGACGAGCCAGTCCCTGGCCCGCGCATCCGTGCGCTCCGTAGCCGAAGGACAGATGATCGACCGGGTTGCGGGTGACATCGAAGGTCTCGGGATCCTCGTAGTGCCGCGGGTCCCGGTTGCCGGCGGCCACCAGCAGCGCGGCCTGGGATCCCGCCGGGACGACGTGGCCGTCGATCTCCGCATCCTGCACGACCAGGCGGCCCACGACGGGCACGGGAGGCAGGAAGCGCTGAACCTCGGCGAAGGCCGAGGGCACGAGCGACGGGTCGTCCCGGAGGATCCCGAACTGCGCCGGATGCGAGCCCAGCAGACTCACTGCATTGCCGATCGCCGTGATCGTGGTGTCCTGGCCGGCCGCGATGTACTGGTGCACGATCGCCCCGCACTGGTTCCTGGGGATGTCTCCTCGCTCGCCGGCTTCGAAGACCGCGCGGCCGATGCTCCCCTCGGCCAGGTCCTCGGCGGCCAGCATCTCGTGGGTCCAGTGGAAGAGCTCCCCGGCGATGGGCAGTGCTGCGCGCATCCGCTCGTTGTCGGGCCCCTGCATGTTGAAGGCCGCTTCGCCCCACGTGAGGATCTTCTCCCGCACATCGTCGCGAATGCCGATGAGGTCCATGACGATCGACGTGACGTACGGCTTGGCCAGGTCCTCCATGCCGTCGAAGCTCTCGCGGGCGAGCAGCTCCTCGAGCAGGGCGTCCGCTTTGGCGCGGATCCCCTCGCCCATGCGGCGCACAGCGCGCGGAGTGAGGTTCTCCGTGAGCACCGCGCGCAGCTCGGCGTGCTCGGGAGGATCCGTGGCCAGGCTCGTGCCCACCAGCATCTCGTTCATGGTCGGGTTGAAGGCCACGCCGCGGGACGAGAACGTCGCCGGGTCGCCCAGCGCCTTCCGGACGTTCTCGTAGCGCGTGATCGCATGGATGCCCCGGCCGGGCAGATGGACCACGGGGGCCATCTCGCGCAGGCGGGCGTAGACGGGATGCGAGTCGGCCAGCACGTCATCGTCGAACAGGTCGATCTCGGCGGCGGGGATCTCAGAGGGCGTGAGTGTCATCAGGTGCTCCAGAGCGGGTCGGGCATCATCGGGCTGCCCGCGGGTCGCGGGCGGCCTGTGACGCACCCCAGAGTCAACCCGCCATCAGAACATGGCACCAGTGAATCTTCCCTATGGCTCCCATGCATGTGATGAATGATCGGGGTGCTCATGCCGCGGGCGGAGCAGAGCGCTCGAGCAGGCCCCGCAGCCAGCTGCGGAAGGCGTCCTCCTGACCCCACGGATTCCAGATCATGTCCATCCCCAGCGGACCCGCCTCCACCGGGAACGCCGCCTCCCACACGCCCCAGGATTCCACGGAGTCCAGCACGCTCCGGCGATGGACGCCCACCCGGGGCGTCCCGGCCACGAAGCGGGGGACCAGCAGCGGATCCTGCAGCCGGATCGCGGCCGTCCATCCGACGCCCGCGCGACGCAGCGCCTGATACGGGGCGCGCTCGAGCAGCGGCTCATGGACCACGTGCTCGCGCTCGGCCAGCAGCTCGAGCGCGCGGCCGTCGGAGAGCCCCGGCTCCCCGCCGATGACGACCCACTCGTCCGGGTAGAGCCTCTCGCGCGGATGGGCGGTGTCGAAGGACTCGGTCATCAGCATGACGTCGGCCTCCGCACTGATGAAGAGATCGTCGTCGAGCCTCTGCATGGTCAGGGCACGCAGACGCGCCCCGGGCGCCTCCCGGGCCAGCAGCCGCGTGAGCCGCCTCCCCAGAACCATCGCGGTGCTCGGAGACATCGCGATGGTGATCGTGCGCTCGGTGGTGGACGGATCGAAGTCGCCCTCGAGGAAGAGCCGCTCCGTGCGCCGCAGGACATCGCGCAGCGGGCCGCGCAGCCGGCGCGCCCGCGGGGTCAGGACCGAGCGCCCGCCGACGCGAACCAGCAGCTGATCACCGAAGATCCGCCGCGCCCTGGCCAGGGCATGGCTCATGGCCGGCTGCGAGAGCCCCACCCGCTGGGCCGCCCGCGTCACGGAGACCTCCTCGAGGACCGCTTCGAGCGCCACCAGGAGATTCAGGTCGGTCGAGGCCAGGCGGCGCTGACTCGCCGACGTCTCATCATTCGTCATGTGAATATGGTGCATGGCCATCATTCATTGGACCACCGGTATGTGACGCAGGACACTGGCAGTCCACGCTCGGCTCGAGCGCTCTGCGCGACGCCGAGCCTGGCGCTCGGAGCATCCGAGCGCAGCCTCAGCATCTGCGCGTCTCACCCACGGAGGAATGCCATGACCGCCATCGCCCGCATCGACCTGGACCGCCACCGCTGCGAGGGCCACGGCCTGTGCGAGGAGGCCGCCCCCGACCTCATGCATCTGGACGAGGAGGGCGAGCTGATCCTGGACGTCACCGAGATCGATGCCGATGCGGAGGAGGCGCTGGCCGCCGCCCGCTCTGCGGTGCGGGTGTGCCCGGTGGCGGCCCTGAAGCTGCTGTCGTGAAGCGCATCGTCATCGCCGGCTACGGGGTGGCCGGCCTCACGGCCGGCGACACCCTGCGCGAAGCCGGCTTCGACGGCGAGATCACGATCGTCGGGCAGGAGCCCACAGCCCCCTACAGTCGCCCCTCGCTGTCCAAGGCCCTGCTCGCCGACAGCGGGAGCGATCCCGACCTGTCGGCGCTGAGCCTGCCCGAGCCGATCCACGGCGCTCGCGAGCTGCTGGGCCGCACCGCGACCGAGCTGGACCCCCACGAGAGGACGGTCCGGCTCGATGACGGCGCAGAGCTCCCCTACGACGCGCTGCTGATCGCCTCGGGCTCCCGGCCCCGCCGCTTCACCGACAGCCCTGCGGAGCTCACGCTGCGCAGCCTCGCGGACGCCCTGGAGCTGCGCCGGCGGCTGAGCTGCCGGCCGAGGACCCTGGTGCTCGGCGGCGGCGCCCTGGGCATGGAGGTCGCCTCCGGAGCCCGGGGTCTGGGCTGCGAGGTGACCGTCGCGCATCGCGGCGTCCCCATGAGCCGCCAGGTGGGCCCCGTCCTGGGAGGGGTCTGCGCTCGAGAGGCCGAGGCGGCCGGCGTCACCCTGCTCGACGACGTCGCGGTGGCCGTTCGCACAGACGGCCAGGCGACGGAGGTCGAGCTGGCTTCGGGCGCGCGCCTGCACCCGGAGCTGCTGGTCACGGCGATCGGCGATGCCCCGAACGTCGAGTGGCTGGAGTCGTCGGGACTGCTCGAGGAGGGCAGGCTGGTCGTCGACCACCGGGGTCTCGTGACCCCGGAGATCGCCGCCGCCGGCGATGTCGCATGGACGCGCAGCGGCCAGTGGATGAGCCGCCGACCCCTGTGGATGCATGCGATCGAGCAGGCGCGGGCGACGGCCATGGGGCTGCTGCATGGCGACGCTGCGATCTCGCACGTGCCGAGACCGTACTTCTGGACCGAGCAGTTCGGCCTCCACCTGCGCCTGGCGGGACCGCCCGCGCAGGGACAGCCGGAGATCGTCGAGGGCGCCCTGGACAGCACGCGGATGCTGCTGCGCTGGCCCGCAGCGGACCGCGTCGAGGGCGGCGGGACGGCCGCAGCCGTCAATCACCGCCTGCCCATCCCCCGGCTGCGCAGACTGGCGAACCCGCCGGCCGCCGCCTGAGCCGATGATGTGCCTGGCCCGCGTCCGGTCGGCGCGGGCCAGGCACATCATCGGGCGAGCTCAGCCGAGCCGGCCCTCCTCGAACCGTCTGCGGTACCCGTGCAGCGTGGTGAAGAACGGGGAGGGCTCGAGAGCGGGATCACCGGTGTAGCCGAGGTCCTCGGCCACCGTCATGAACGGCGAGTACGGGGAATCGGCCTCGGCCAGCCCCTGCTCGAATGCGCGGATCGCCGCCGCCCGCACGCGCTGCTCGATGTCGATCGACTCCTGCAGCGCGTCCGCAGCCGCCTCCTCGTCCACCTCGACGCCGAAGGGCGCGCCGTCCGCCGAGCGGTAGGGATGACCCAGGTACAGGCGCTGCGGGCGGATCTCATCGCGCAGGCGCAGCAGGCTGTCCCGGTACGCATCGGGGTCCTCGTAGCCCGGGAAGCCGTTGGCGGCCCCGTGGATCTGCACGGCGTCGCCCACGAACACCGCGCTCTGCCCGAGCACCTCGTAGGCCACCGAGCCGGCCGTGTGCCCGGGGATGCTGTGGACCTTCACCTGCACTCCCCCGAGCTCCAGCACCTCGCCGCCGGAGACCAGGACATCGGGCTCGAGCTCCCCGGAGATCGCCTGCTGCGCCATGGTCGTCTGCTGATCCTCGGCGTCGGGGACATCCAGATAGCGGGCTCGGGTGGCCAGGTAGTTCTCCACATGCGCGCGGCGCCGACGCAGGTGGTCGGCGTCGGCCTCGTGGATCACGACCCGGGCCCGCCCCCCGGTCAGCTCCCGCAGCGCGGCCGCACCGCCCAGATGATCGATATGCCCGTGGGTGAGCAGGATCCAGCGGACATCTTCGATGCGCCGCCCGAGCCTCTCGAGCTCTGGCGCCATGCCCTCGGCCGGGGAGGCTGCGACCCCGGTGTCCACGATCGCGAGCTCGGGGCCGTCGATCAGGAAGGTGAAGAGCCCGAACCGGCCCCACGGGGAGACCAGCGGATGGATGGCGATGTCCTGCGTCATGGCACGCTCCTGAGAGTCTCGGGGATGCGCCGCTGGGGCCCGGACCCGCCCGGCATCTTGCCGCATCCATTTGTTATAATAATATGACACACAGCACAGCGCGTCATCCCGCGGGAGCGGCGCAACCCGATCGAGAAGGGGCCTCACCATGCCGGAGTCTGTCACCTGGAATGCCGGCGGCGAGCGGATCGCCGTGCTCAAGGACGTCCGGGTCCCCATGCGCGACGGTGCGGAGATGGCCGCGGACGTCTACCAGGGGAGCGAGCAGAAGCCCCGCCCGGCGCTCGTGGCGCTGAGCCCCTACGGCAAGGAGCTGCAGGCCCTCGCTCTGACGACACCCCCGCAGCGTCGCCCCTCCCCGCTGTGGGACGGCTGCATCGAGGCCGGGGACATCGCCCGGATCGTCGCCGAGGACTACGCGCATGTGATCGGTGACCTGCGCGGATCCGGCGACTCGGAGGGCGAGCACATCGGCAACTACAACGCCGGAGGGGTCTCTCTGGGCGAGGACGCCTACGACTTCATCGAGTGGGTGGCCGCGCAGCCCTGGTGCGACGGCAATGTGGGCATGGTGGGGATCTCCTACTTCGGCTCCATGCAGATCCTCGCGGCCGCAGAGCGCCCTCCCCATCTGAAGGCGATCTTCGTGTCCGGCGGCCACTACGACTTCTACGAGACCACCTACCACGGCGGCATCATGTGGTTCATGCCCCGCGCCGCTCGCGAGGGCCGCGGCGGCGACTCGGGCTGGGCGTTCACCGACCGGGTGACGTCGCGCATGCTCGAGGAGTTCTCGGCCGAGGAGATCAAGGCCCGTGTCGCCGAGCGGCTGCAGGATCCGGACGTCGCCGCCTGGCCCAATCTGGTCCATGTCCTCCACTACCCCAAGAACCACGAGGCCTGGTTCGACATCGTGATGAACCAGTTCGACGGCCCCTGGTACCAGGAGCGCAACCCCAACGAGCTGGCGTCGGCCATCGACATCCCGGTGTGGCTCCAGCTCGATCAGGGCCGCGGCTGGACGCTCGACAGCACGATCGAGGTCTTCGACGCCGTCCAGGGGCCCAAGAAGCTGACGATCGGCTCCTATCCCCCCATGCAGTCGCGCCCCTTCGTGGAGGAGCACGACAGGATGTTCCGCTGGTACGACTACTGGCTCAAGGGCATCAACAACGGGGTCATGGACGAGCCGGCGGTCGAGGTCTTCGTGGAAGGCTCGCGCGAGATCCTCACCGCGGATCAGTGGCCGCCCAAGGCGGTCGAGCACCGGCCCCTCTACCTGCGGACCCGCCACGCGCTCTCGGAGCGGCCCGAGCCCATGGGCCCCGAGCACGCCGCACCCGACGGCTTCTACCAGGCGCCCCTGTCCGTCACGGACGATGTCCAGGTCGTCTCCTGGTCCACTCCGGTGCTCGACGAACCGGTCGAGATGATCGGCACCGGTGCGGCTCACCTCTTCGTCGAGATCGATCAGCCGGACACCAACCTGATCCTGCGCCTGTGGGACTACTCGCCGAGCGGCGGGCGGCAGCTGATCACCACCGGCTACCTCAAGGCCTCGCATCGCGAGCTCGACATGGAGCGGACGTCGGAGGGCGATCCCCGCCACCCGCACACCCGATCCGTGCCGGTCGAACCCGGCAGCATCGAGGAGTACGTGGTGCGCCTCTACCCGTTCGCCGCAGCCCTCCAGCCGGGACACCGGCTCACGGTCGAGCTGTCCAACGCCGAGCCGCTGGTCGACGAGCACAACTCCCTGCTGCCTCCCGATGCCTTCCATCTGCCGGTCGGCCGACCGGTCACGCACAAGATCCACCGCGATGCCGCGCACCCCTCGCGGCTGGTGCTGCCCTTCACGACGTGACCCGCCGCACAACCCGCGCGGCCTGCTCCTAGATGTTGTGGGTCATGAGGTTCTTGGCGCGGGTGCGTCGATGAGATGAGGAACGGGCTC
>NZ_VDOR01000001.1 GCF_007666205.1 Kocuria palustris | reverse complement strand
CAGCAAACTTGGCACACTATCGAGTTCTCAAACAACAGACGACCAACCCGACCCCACCACAGGACCAGCGAAGACCACCACACCGCCACAACCATCAGCGGGCCGAACCACCATACTCCGCTCACCCGGACCACACAACCAGCCGAACCCCTGCCCGCTTCCCGCCGCCTCCCGCGCACAGCACAGGACAGCAACCCGGATCAACGAGCCGTTCACACTGAGTGAATGTCATCCAGGACCCCGGAACCGGTGATCCTGCCGCTTCCACACGACCGCCGGTCCTCGAACCGGCCGACCGCTCGCGGCGACGAAGAAGAACACTACACACCCCCGGAGTCCCCCGCAAATCCGGGGGTCTCCGGTGATCCGGGTCACCTGGTGCGGCCGTGTGAGCCCGGCGCCCCGTGCGTCGGCCTGCCGGCACCCCCGCACCCGGCAGCCCGGCAGCCCGTTTCGTCGCCGTCCCGCCCGCGGACCGTCGCCGTCCCGCCCGCGGATAGGATTCCCGCGTGAAGGACTTGCTTCCCCTTGAGACAGAGCGCCTCTTCTTTCGCCGCTTCGCTGAAGCGGACCTCGAGGCCATGCACGCGTACCAGTCCCGGGAGGACTACGCCCAGCACGCGTGGCGCGGCCCCCGCACCTGGGACCACTCGCAGCGCGTCATCGCCGAGCACCGCGGTCCGCGCGCCTTCCTGAACGACGGAGACACGATCCGCTATGCGTTCAGCGCCCACGACGATCCGGACGGCCTCTACGGCGAGATCGTGCTGACGCTCGTGGACGCCGAGTCCCGCCAGATCGAGATGGGGTGGGTCGTCAGCCCGGATCATGCCGGCAACGGCTATGCGGGCGAGGCGGCCACGGCCGCGATCGACGCCTGCTTCGAGCGTCTCGACGCCCACCGCGTCTTCGCTCGTCTCGACGCCCTGAACCGCAGCTCCATCAAGGTCTGCGAGCGCATCGGCATGCGGCGGGAGGCGGAGCTGCGCGAGTCGCACCTGCAGCTGGGCGAGTGGCGGACCGAGCTGATCTACGCCGCGCTGCGCACCGACCGGATCAGCGCCGACTGAGCACGCGCCCGGCTCAGCTGCCGGAGCGCTCGGCCTCCAGGCGCAGGAGCTCCTTCTTCCGCTCGATGCCCCCGGCGTAGCCGGTGAGCTCGCCCGTGGAGCTGACCACGCGGTGGCACGGCACGATCACCGACCACGGGTTGCGGCCGACCGCCTGCCCGACGGCCTGGGCCATCCCCGGGCCGCCGAGCCGCGCGGCCAGCGCCCCGTAGGTGGTCGTCCGCCCGTAGGGGATGTCCTGCAGGGCGCGCCAGACGCGCGGCCGCAGCGGCTGGGGCCGGTCGTGCAGCGCCAGGGGCAGGTCGAACTCGCGGCGCTCACCGGCGAACCACGACGCGAGCTGCTCCGCGGCCTCGGAGAGCAGCTCGTGGTCTCCCACCTCGCCGAGCAGGTCATCGTCGGGCAGATGCTTCTGGTCCTCGAACCAGCACCCCATCAGCGCGGCGCGGTCGTCATGGGATCCGACCGCGACGACCATCGCGCCCAGCGGGGTCTCGACCCGCCGGTGCAGGCTGATCTCCGGCACCGGCATCCGCAGGCCCCGCGCCTTGGGCGGGACAGGGCTCCCGGGTCGGCGTGCCGCCCGGCCGCTGGGATCGCGATCGCTCATGGACTCATGGTGCGGGGCAGCTCCGGGAAGCGCAACGGCCGGCTCCCCCTGCTCGGAGGAGCCGGCCGCGGCACGGCGTCGCGGTGATCGGCCTGACGGTGGGGCCGCATGCACCGCGCAGCGGGGCGGGATCAGCTCAGGATCGGGATCTGCAGCGGGTAGCGGTAGGCCTGGCCGCGGCTCGCCTTCACCGCGCCCAGGATCGCGAAGACGATCGTGATGATCCAGAGGACCGGCAGGAGGGCCAGGCCGATCCCCAGGGTCACGATGCCGATGATCCAGATCGCGACGTTCAGCACCGCCACGATCACGTTGAAGTTGAACGCGCCCGCGGCCGCATTGCGCACCAGCGGATCGCGGTCCTTGAAGACGAACCACAGGATCAGCGGCGCGACGAAGCCGACCCACCCGAAGCTCAGGAGGTTCAGGACCGGAGCGGCGATGTGGGAGACCAGGGCCCAGGTCCGGGCATCCGACGGACTCATCGGGCGCGCGCTGCGATCGAAGGTCGCCCGGCCGTAGTTCCCCTGGGCCGTGTACTGCTGCCCGCCGCCCGGCTGCTGCGCGTACGGGCCCGCACCGGTCGGATCCTGGGCGTACCCCGGCTGCTGGCCGTAGCCCTGCTGAGCGGATGGGCCGTCGTATCCTGGCTGCTGGCCGTAGCCTGCCTGGCCGGGGCCGGTCCGGCCGTAGCCCTGGGGCTGCCCGTAGCCGGGCTGCCCCGGGCCGCCGGCCCAGGTCGGCTGACCGTCCGACGGCTGCGCGGCGCCCTGACCGGGCTGCCCGAACGACGGAGCGCTGTAGCCCCCGTCCGAGGGCGGAGCCTGCTCGCCGCTCCGGTCGCTGGAGCCGGTGCGGCCGCCGAGGTCGTCGGCCCGGCCGTGGTCGGGATCGGCGGAATGGGGGTCCTGCCAGCTCACAGGGAGCTCCTTCTCGCGTCGATGTCGTCGGTCCCGCGTCGCGGGGTCGTCGTCGGTCGCCGGATCGGCTCCCGTCGCGTGCTCGTGCCCCAAGTGTAGGCAGAGACCGGCGGCCGCCGCCGGATGGGGCGGCGGCCGCCGGGGAGGGGGCGGCCGCTCAGGCCCGGAACGCCCGCTCCAGGTCCTCGAGATGATCGTCGAGGTCCTCGATCCCCGCGGACAGCCGCACGAGGTCGACCGGCACTGCCTGGGGCGTGCCGGCGACGGAGCCGTGCGTCATCTCCGACGGCCAGCAGATCAGCGACTCGACCCCGCCGAGGGAGACCGACAGCTTGTACATGCGCGTGGACTCCGCGAAGCGTCGGGCCGCGGCCTCGCCGCCGCGCAGGCGGAAGGAGACCATGCCGCCGAACCCGTCCATCTGGCGGGCCGCCAGCTCGTGGCCGGGATGCTCACGCAAGCCGGGGTAGAGGACCTCCGCCACCTCGGGCCGGCCCGTGAGCCACTCGGCGATCCGACCGGCGTTGTCCTGGTGCCGCTGCATCCGCAGGGAGAGGGTCTTCAGCCCGCGCGCGGCGAGGTAGCAGTCCTGCGGGCCGGCCACGGCGCCGCCGGCGAACTGCTGGAAGCCCACGAGCTCGGCCAGCGTGCTCCCCGGGGAGAACCCGTCCACGGCCGGGACCTCCCAGTCCCGATCGGAGACGACCACGGCCCCGCCCAGGACGTCGGAATGGCCGCCGATGTACTTGGTGGTCGAGTGGACCACGACGTCCGCGCCCTGCTCGAGCGGCCGCTGCAGATAGGGCGAGGCGAACGTGCTGTCCACGATCAGCAGGGCGCCGGCCTCCCGGGCGATCTGCGCGATGCCGGCCAGATCGGCGATGCCCAGCCGCGGGTTGGTGGGCGTCTCGACCCAGATCACCCGGGTCGTGTCCCGCACGGCTGCGCGGACGTCGTCGAGGGAGGTCACGTCCGCGGCGCTGTGCCCGACCTGCCACGGAGCCAGGACGCGGGTGACGAGCCGATTCGTGCCGCCGTAGCCGTCCGCACCCAGGACCACGTGATCGCCGGGGCGCAGCACCGAGCGCAGCAGCGCGTCCTCCGCGGCGATCCCGGAGGCGAAGGCGAAGGCCCGGGCCCCTCCCTCGAGGGCGCGCAGCTGCTCCTCGAACCCGTTCCGGGTGGGGTTGGAGCCGCGGGAGTACTCGTGCCCGTCGCGCAGGACGTTGATCCCGTCCTGCACGAAGGTCGAGGTCTGGTAGACGGGCGGGATGACCGCGCCGGTGAGCCGATCGGGCTCCTGCCCGGCGTGGACCGCGCGCGTGGTGAAACCGCTCATGCCCGCACCTCCTGCCGCGCCGCCTCGTCCGGGACCTCGGCACCGCGGGCCGACTCCAGGCGCAGCAGCTCGTCGAGGGAGGACTGCAGGTCCGCGATCAGGTCGTCGACCGACTCGAGCCCGACCGACAGCCGCAGCGTCTGCCACGAGATCCCGCCGGCCAGGCGCTGCTCCTTCGTGAGGCGGCAGTGCGTCATGGCGGCCGGGTGGGTGATGATCGAGCGGACGTCGCCGATGTTGGCCACGAGCTTGAACAGCCGCAGCGAGTCGACGAACCCCGCCACGGCGGCGTCGGAGCACTCGAGCTCGAAGCCGAAGACCGCCCCGACGCCCTGCGGGTAGTCGCGCTCGGCGATCCGCCGGTCCGGCGATCCCTCGACCAGCGGGTGGTGCACGGCCCGCACCGCGGGGTGGGACTGCAGGAACTCGGCCACGCGGGCCGCGCTGTCGGAGTGGCGCCGCATGCGCAGGTCGAGCGTCTCCAGGCCCTGGATGATCTGCGCGGCGTTGAACGGCGAGAGGGTGAGCCCGAGATCGTGCACGAACTTGGCGCGGCACAGGTGCAGGTACGGCGATCCGCCGCGCATCTTCTCGACCAGGCTGATCCCGCCCCAGCGCTCGCGGGGCCGGGTGAACTGGGGCCAGCGCTGCGCGTCGGACTCCCAGTCGAAGCGCCCGGAGTCGACGACCACCCCGGCCAGGGACGTTCCGTGCCCGCCGAAGAACTTGGTGGCCGAGTGCACCACGATGTCCGCGCCGTGCTCGAACGGCCGGTACAGCACCGGCGTGGCCAGCGTGGAGTCGACGACGACGGGGATCCCGCCGTCGTGGGCGATCTCGGCGATCGCGTCCAGGTCGCCCAGAGTGGCCAGCGGATTGCCGATGGACTCCAGGAGGAAGCCCCTCGTGTCGTCCCTGACCGCGGCGGACCATGTCGAGGGATCCGTGGGGTCCGCATAGGTCACGCTCACGCCGAGATCGGCCAGGGTGTCCCCGAGCAGGTCGACGGTCCCCCCGTAGATCTTCTCGGAGACGACGAGGTGCTTCCCGGGCCCGGTGCTGATCAGCGCGAGCAGCGCCGCCGCCACGGCGGACTGGCCCGAGCCCATGGCCACGGCCCCGATCCCGCCCTCGAGGTCGGCGACCTTCTGCTCCAGGACGGCGACGGTGGGGTTGCCGGTGCGCGAGTAGGTGAAGCCCGGCGCGGTCTGGGCGAACATGGCCGCGGCCGAGGCGTGGTCCGGGAACTCGAAGGCCGACGACTGGTAGATCGGGACCGGGAGCGTGGCCTGGACGGGAGCCGCCGACGCGTGCGGATCCGAACCGGCGCGACCGGCATGGATCTGACGGGTGGCCAGCGAGGCCGAGCTCTTGAGCTCGTCGCAGGGCGAGGGGGTCATAAGAGGTGATCTCCGCGAGTGGTGCTCTTGACCTGCACGTCCCGCCGGAGCTTGTTCGTGCGCTGCGTCAGGTGCAGGCCGCTTCGTCATCCGAACCACCCTTGAACATGGGGTTGGTGCACAGCCAAGTCGGAGCTTGGCGGCTGTGTCTCGTGAAGCTGACAAGGAGACTAGCACCACACCGCGGCGCCCGTCAGACCCCGCCCGGGCGCCGCCAGAGCAGCACCGCGGCCATGGCCATGGCCGCCGCGCCGCCCAGCACGAGCACCGGGCCCAGCAGCAGGCGCACCTCGAGCAGGGCCGCCGCGCTCACGAGCACGGCCGCTGCCAGCACCGACCCCCAGCCGCGGTCCGCGTCGTCGTCCCGGGTGCTCTCGAGCCGCGCGTCGGCCAGGCGCTCGACGACGCTCAGCGGACGGACCGCCAGGAGCACGAGCGCCCAGCACACCGCTGCGATCGGGATCCGCCACAGCCACCAGCCGGCCGTCTCCGGCGCCGGGTCCGGGCCCCCCAGCAGCCACCACGCGGCCATGACCGCCACGATCACGGGCAGGTGCCACAGATAGAGGGTCGTGGCGCGGGACCCCACGAGCCAGGCCGCCGCCCGAGCGGGCCGCCGGGACATGAGCCGCCGCAGGGCCGGGGACAGCAGCTCCAGGGCGCAGGCCTGGACGAGGCCCAGGGCGACCATGCACAGCGTCGGCGGGTTCAGCGTCGACAGCGCGTCCTCCCCCCCACCACGGCAGGGCGGTCAGCCCCGCCAGGAGGACGACGCCCGCGGCCATGACCCGGACCAGCCGGCCGCGCGGGGCGCGGCGGAGGGTGCCGTCCTGCAGGAAGAAGCCGATCTGGTGGATGGCCAGCCACACGGGGGCGAAGCCGAGCAGCCCCCACCAGGGCTGCTGCAGCGCGATCCGGACCGCCTCGACCGCGGCGCAGGCCAGCACGAGGCCGCCCATCGCGGCCCCGGGCCGGCGTCGATGCAGCCCGTGCAGCGCCGGGACCGCGACCAGGCACAGCGTGTAGGCGCCCACGAACCACAGATGCATGCCGAGTCCCCGCAGAGCCAGGCCGACCCAGTCCCCCGGCACCCCCAGTGCCAGGGCGGTCCACGCCCCGGCGGCCAGGACCGCCCACAGGGCGGCCGCCGGGAGCACCAGCCGCAGGAGCCGGGCCCGCACCCACGACGGCCCGCAGGCCCCTGCGGCGGACCTCCGGCTCCAGGAGATCGCGGAGGCGCACCCGCCGACGACGAAGAACAGCGGCATGACCTGCAGCAGCCACGAGGCAGCCGGGTACCAGCCGTATCCGGTGGGGACCATGACATTGCTCAGCGCGCCGGTCCCGGGGTCGGCCGTGATCGTGACCAGCAGGACGTGGATGGTGACGACGCCGATCAGGCAGCCCGAGCGGGCGGCGTCGAGCGCGGCGTCCCGGGAGGCCGGGAGTGCCCGGGTCGCTCCGCCCGTCCGGGGACCGCTGTGCTGTGCCACGCGCTCGATCCTGGCATGCGCGCGCCCTCCGGGGCGGCGGCTCCCGACGAGCGCGCTCCGCGGCGCCCGGGGGATGACGCGAGGGCCCCGCTCCTGGACGGTTACTCGTGAGTCACCTGGATATGTCGCGCGATGCATACGCCGGCCGCGATCCGCGCGTTCACGCGGCGGATGTGCAGGATTTCACCAGTCCCCGACCCTGTACGGGCGCCCCGGCCTCGCCTAAGCTGGCCGCGGGCATCACCACGATGACGTCGGACGCCCACCCCCCCCCAGCAGAACGCCGACGATCATCGCAGGAGCAGCACATGACTCTGACGAGCACCCGGATGGGGCGCCTCGGAGCACCCGGGAGCGGCACCGGCCGGGACTCCGGCGCGGGCCGGAACGGCGCCGACGCCCGGCGCCCCCGGCGGCGGGCCGCGGAGCCGCGCTCGCCCATGTGCCGCGAGTGCACCACCGATCACTACCTCAAGATCCGGCTGTTCCTGCCCTCCGCCCGGCGCATCGGCCGCCTCTCGGGCGTGCGTCGGCTCGTGGGCCGCATCATCCGCTCCGCCCGCCCGTCGGGCGGACGCGTCGAGTACTTCTGCCAGAAGTGCGGCACCCCGCAGCGCCATCAGATCCCCGAGGGCTGGGAGCCCTCCGTGCACTCCCTGACGCCGTGCGATGTCCAGGACCTCTCGTCGGTCTACATCGCGCCGGGGGAGTCCCTCCCCGCTCAGGCCGTGCGGGAGCAGCTGCTGGGACCCGACGACACCGTGCAGGAGCCGCTGCCCCGCGCCGAGAAGACGCGCGCCGTGCGCAGCGGCCTCCTCGCCTGACACGGGCGCCGCGCGACACCGGGCGCACCGCCCGCCCGGGACGACTCCGTCCTGTCATGGAAGTGACACAATCGGGGAGGACCCCGGCCGGGGGCGGATGACCCCCGGGCGCCCTCGGTCGCCGCCCGTTCACCAGCGGTTCACGCGCGGCTTGCAGGGTGGACGACGACCTTGACTGCACGAGCCCTCACGGCACCGCCGATCCCCCGATCCGCGGGCCGCAGGGCCCTGGAACGGAGACGACGTGAAGATTGCGATCCTCGGCGGCGACGGATTCTGCGGCTGGCCCGCGGCGCTGCACCTGTCGGAGAAGGGCCACGACGTCATCATCGTGGACAACATGTCCCGGCGCAGGATCGACGACGAGCTGGGCGCGCAGTCACTGACCCCCATCCGGCCTCTCGTGGAGCGCCTGCGCGCCTGGACCGAGGTCTCGGGCAGGGTCATCGAGCACCGGCACATCGACGTGGCCCAGGACTACGACCTCCTGCTCCGGCTGCTCACGGAGGACCGGCCGGACGCCGTCGTGCACTTCGCCGAGCAGCGGGCCGCGCCGTACTCCATGAAGACCTCGCGCACCAAGCGCTACACCGTGGACAACAACGTCGCGGCCACGCACAACCTCCTGGCCGCGATCGTCGAGTCCGAGCGCGACGTCCACGTGGTCCACCTGGGCACCATGGGCGTCTACGGCTACGGCACGGCCGGGATGAAGATCCCCGAGGGCTACCTCGACGTCGAGATCCCGCACGGCGAGCAGGACCCGATCCAGCAGCAGATCCTGTACCCGACCAATCCGGGCTCGATCTACCACATGACCAAGTCGCTGGATCAGCTGCTCTTCGCGTTCTACGCCAAGAACGACCGGGTGCGGATCACCGATCTGCACCAGGGCATCATCTGGGGCACCACGACGACCGAGACCCAGCGCGACGAGCGCCTGATCAACCGGTTCGACTACGACGGCGACTACGGCACGGTGCTCAACCGCTTCCTCATGCAGGCGGCGGTCGGCTACCCGCTGACCGTCCACGGCACCGGCGGGCAGACCCGCGCGTTCATCCACGTCCAGGACATGGTGCGCTGCATCGAGATCGCACTCGCCAACGCCCCCGAGGCCGGGCAGCGCGTCAAGATCCTCAACCAGATGACCGAGACGCACCGCGTGCGCGACCTCGCGGAGCTCATCGCCCAGATCTCGGGCGCCACGGTCGAGATGGTGCCCAACCCGCGCCAGGAGTCGGCAGAGAACGAGCTGCACGTCACGAACGACACCTTCCTGGAGCTCGGTCTCCAGCCGACGACCCTGTCCGAGGGCCTGCTGCACGAGGTCGAGGAGACGGCCAAGCGGTACGCGCACCGGGCCGACCTGTCCAAGATCCCGGCCCGCTCGCTGTGGAACCGCCGCACGCAGCCAGGCGTCCCGGCCTCCGTGGCCGCCTCGTCGCAGAAGGACTGAGCCGCGTGCGCATCGCGCTGTTCACCGAGGTCTTCCTGCCGAAGATCGACGGCGTCGTCACCCGCATCCTGCGCACCATGGAGCAGCTGCAGGAGCTCGGCCACGAGGTCGAGGTCTTCGCTCCCGGGCACCCCCCGCAGCAGTACGCGGGCCATGCCGTCCACAGCGTCCGCTCGCTGTCGTTCAAGCCCTGGTACCCCGAGATCAAGGTCGGCCTGCCCACGGGCCGCATCGCGTCCCGCATGGCCGAGTTCGAGCCGGACATCGTGCACGCGGTCAACCCCGTGTGGCTGTCCGCCTACGGCGTGATCTCGGCCCGCCGGCGCGACCTGCCCCTGCTGGCGTCGTTCCACACGGACGTCCCCCAGTACACGGAGGCGCTCGGGCTGAACCTGCTGCGCCACCCGTCGGAGTCGTGGATCCGGTGGCTGCACAACCAGGCCGAGGTCAACCTGTGCACCTCCGGGCCCATGGTCGAGCGCGCCCGCTCGGTGGGCATCCGCGACGTCGACCTGTGGCCCAAGGGCGTGGACACCGATGCCTACACCCCGGACCGGGCCGACCGCGCCATGCGGGAGCGGCTGACCGACGGGCACCCGGACGCCCCTCTCATCGTCTACGTGGGCCGGGTCTCCAAGGAGAAGAACCTCGACGACCTGCTCGAGCCGATCCGCCGGCTGCCGCAGGCCCGTCTGGCCATCGTGGGGTCCGGGCCGCACAAGGACGCGATCGAGCAGCAGTTCGCCGGCACGAACACCGTCTTCACGGGCTACATGTCCGGTCTCGAGCTCGCGCAGGCCTATGCCTCCGCGGACGTCTTCGCCTTCCCGTCGCGCTCGGAGACCCTGGGTCTCGTGGCCCTCGAGTCGTTCGCCTCCGGCGTCCCCGTGGTGGGCGCCCGAGCCGGCGGCATCCCCTTCGTGATCGACGAGGGCGTCACGGGGCACCTCGTGGAGCCCGGCGACGCCGATCAGCTCACCGAGCGGCTGCGGGGCCTGATCGAGGATCCGCAGCGACGGCGGCGCATGGGCGAGGCCGCTCGCCAGGAGGCGCTCCAGCACTCCTGGCGGGCCTCGACCGAGGCGCTCGTCGGCTTCTACCGGCAGGCGATCGACCGGCACTGGGCGGATCACGTGCCGACCGGCCCGGTGCTCAAGCTGGTGGGCGCCGCGGATCAGCGCGTCCTGCGGCTCCCGCAGGCGATCCGGAGGTACACCGATCTCCTGCCCTGAGGGCACGGGCGGCTCCGGCCCGTCGCGGGATCGCCGGCCCACGACGGGCTGACGGCCCCGCGCCGCGACGGGCGGGGGCCCGCTCAGTGCCGGGTGACGCGCGAGGCGATCCGCTCGACGATGCCCTGCTCCTGCTCGGCGCTCAGCTCGATCCCCAGCACCCGCGCCCACGCGCGCACCTGCTCGCCGTGGTAGCTGTGCCCGTGGCCGCCCGGGATCTCGACCGAGCGCGGCATGTCCGTGGTGATCTGCCAGAAGGTCACCCAGGGCAGCCAGCGGAACGAGCGGATGACGTCGGGGGCCGGCTGGCGCCGCAGCTCCTCGATCCAGTCGAAGCGGTGCCAGATGAGCTGGGGGCTCCACCACACCACCGGGTCGGAGGCGTGCTGGAGGTAGGCGATCCGCGGGGCGCGCCAGGGGCCGTACGGCTGTCCCGACGGCGCGATGTCGAGATCCTCCGGCCGGTTCGCGAAGCGGATGTGGCGCCCGTCGCGGTACACGGGCCGGATCTCGGTCGAGCCTGCATCGCGATCGGCCACGATCCGCGACCAGAGCTGCGTGGCCCGGGGGGTGCCGGACCACACGGCGCCGTCGACGGACTCGAGCATGTCGTGGACCCCCGCGAAGGCGCCGTGGCCCCCGTACGCCCCCAGCGACTCCCCCGCGACGTAGAGCCGGGGGCGGCGCCCCGGCGGCAGCCGGCCGAGCTCGCGGCGCACCCGCTCGAAGAGGACCCGTCCGGCCCGCCGGGCGCTCTGCCGGTCGACGACGAAGGCGAGGCCCGAGGGAGCGAACGAGTACTGCATCGTGGCGCAGGCGCAGTCCCCCCCGGTCAGGTACTCGACGGAGGCCGGCGTCCAGTCCTGGATCCACCCGGTCCCCGTCCCCGTGAGCAGCACGAGCACGGAGCGCTCGAAGCCCCCCGTGCGATGCAGCTCGGCCACCACGGCCTCGGCCGCGTCGTCGAGGGTGTCGTGGGCGATCTTGCCCGCGAACACCCGGATCGGCTCCCGATGCTCGCCGGGTCGCGTCAGCGGGCTGAGTCCGAGGCGCCGCAGATCCGCCGCCCGCGGGCCGTCGGCCACGAAGGCCTGCCCGTGGGTGCCCAGCACGTCGTAGGACTCGCTCGAGCCCGGCCCGCCCGAGCGCTCCGGCTCGCTCGGGCGGCGTCGCCCCGTGGCCCATCTCCTGTTGGCGACCGTCGCGCGGCGGACCATGCGGCGGGCGATCTCGGAGATGAGGAGCCGGTTGGTCAGCACCACGGCTGCGAGCCCGGTCAGGGATGCGATGCCGGGGCCCACGAGATCCCGGGAGAAGAAGCGCACTCCCCCGGCCACCGTCGAGCGGATCCAGTGCATGACCCAGCCGAAGGCGACGCCCCCGAGCCACCAGGACGTTCCCGCGAGATAGCCGACGACATGCGCGCGGGGCCCGCCGTCGCGCGTCTCCACGAGCTCGGAGGTGCGCTCCTGCGCGTAGGCCGAGCGGGCCAGCACCGCCCCGGTGACCGCGGTCGCGCCCCCGATGAGGGCGGCGGTCAGCGGATGCAGCCGCCCCCTGCGGCGGGCGGGGTCGGTGCGTCGGCGGAAGTCCGCCGCCGCACGGTGGATCCCCCGCGTGGGCCGGTCCGTCAGCCGCAGGCCGAGATTGTGCAGACCGACGCCCAGGGCGTAGCCGCCCAGCTGGTTGGCGGCCACCGACGCGGCGGTCATCCACCACGTGCGAGGGACGAGGGACGGCGACAGGGAGACCCAGGATGCCCCCAGCCCCAGCACCAGCCCGGCGCGGTTGACCCAGGGCTGTCGGACATCTCCCGGGCGGTGGATCGGAGGGCGGAAGGAGAAGCTCACCCGGCCATCCTAGGGATCGCGACGAAGCACACAGCGAAACATCCGAGGCGAGGGTCGGCCTCGGCCTCGATCTGCGATGGAATGGCCCGGGACCCGCCGCGCCGGACCGGCCGACGGCCTCCCGCCCCCGGCGCCGCATGCCCACCGACCGCTGCCCCGGACCCGGGGGCCATGTCCCGAGGAAGGCGCCCCATGTCCCGTCGCATGCTCCCCATCGCGATCGCCGTGCCGCTGATCGCCGTCGCCGTCTCCGGCTGCGGCTCGGGGCAGGAGCCCTTCGGCGGCCCCTTCGACGGTCCCCAGCCCGGCGGCGACCCGGAGGTGGCCTCGGAGCGCTCGGACCGCCTGCGCCAGGACCTCGCCGCGTCCTGCCTGGACGAGCCCTCCGCGCACGACACCTCGCAGGCCCCGACCGACCCGATCGACGCGCAGACTCCGGGCGCCTCGGAGGTCCCCGGATTCGGCTGGCTCGACCCGGGGCCCGGGACGACGGCCGCCGAAGCCCTGGAGACCGCCGTGGAAGGGGCCCGGTCCGATCTGGACCTCGCCGTGAGCGTCGGGGTCCACGACCGGGGCTCGGGCGGCACGCAGCTCGTGGGCGAGCAGCGGACCTACCCCGCGGCCAGCCTCTCGAAGCTGCCCGTCGCCATGACCTTCGTCCACCAGCTCCGGGAGGACGACCAGGAGCTCACGGAGGAGGACCACCGCCTGCTCGAGGAGGCGCTCGTGCGCAGCGACAACGACGCCGCCTCGCAGCTGTACACGCGCCTGGGCGCCTCGGAGCCCGAGCGGACCGCAGCCCTGCAGGAGACGTTCGACCTGCTCGGGACCGACAACGGCGCCGCGTCCGACTGGCCCGGGGCCGACCCGACCTCCGCGGCCGATCAGCTGCGGATCGTCGACGCGCTGCAGGACCCGCCGCCGTGGCTGGATCAGGAGGACGCCGAGCTGCTCACGGGCCTGATGGCGGTCCCGGGCGCGGACGGCCGGCAGCCGGACGAGTCGCAGGACTTCGGCGTGGGCTCGCTGGCCCTTCCTCCCGATCAGGCAGTCGCGCAGGACGTCCATGTGAAGAACGGCTGGATCGACGACTCCTACGAGGGCACCGGCACCTGGAGCGCCGGCTCGACCGGGTTCGCCCGCGTGGACTCCGCCGACCTCGACCTCGTGATCCAGCTCGACGGCGCCCCGAGCTACGAGTGCGCCTTCAGCGCCTTGGACGCCATGGCACACGTGAGCGCGCAGACGGCCGGGAGCTGATCCGCTCCCGGCCGTCCTCGCCTGCGTCGTCATGCTGGGCGAGGCCAGCGCGCATGCGCCGCTCAGGGCGTCATGCGGGTTCCGGAGTGGTCGCGTCGCGGACCTCGCCCACGAGCTCCTCGAGGACGTCCTCGAGCGCCACGATCGAGCGCTGCCCGCGGCTCTGCGCACCCGACTCCACGAGCGCCAGGTGGGCCTGCGTGGCCTGCATGCGGCGCATGACCGACTGCAGCTTGGCGTCGTCCGGGACGCGGCCCAGGGCGTAGACGATCGAGGCGGGGAAGACCTCGTCGCGCGCCTCGCCCGGCAGCGCCAGGATGTCCTTCGTGTGGATGTAGCCCTCCAGGCTGCCGTCGTCGCCCACGACCGGGAAGCGGGAGAAGCCCGTCTCCACGCTGAGCTGCTCGATCTGGGCGGGGGTGGCCGAGACCGGCACGGTGCGGATCTCCTCGATCGGGATCGCGACGTCGGAGGCCGTCAGCTTCTCGAACTCCAGCGCACCGGTCAGCAGGCCGATCTCGTCGGCGTCGAGCAGGCCCTCGCGGCCCGACTCCTCGACGAAGCCCGCGACCTCGACCGAGGTGAACGTTGAGGAGACCTCGTCCTTCGGCACGGCCTTGAGCACGTGGCGCACCACCAGGTTGGCGGTCGCGTTCATCAGCCAGATGAACGGGCGCAGGACCACGACGAACACGCGCAGCACGGGACCCAGCAGCAGCGCCGAGGCGGCGGGCTGGGCGATCGCGATGTTCTTGGGGACCATCTCGCCGACCACCATGTGCAGGAAGGTGACGATCAGCAGGGCGATCACCAGGGCGATCGGGTGGATGAGGAGCTCGGGGACGCCCACGGCCTCGAACAGCGGCTCGATCATCGCGGCGATCGCCGGCTCGCCGACCGAGCCGATGAGCAGCGAGCAGGCGGTGATGCCCAGCTGGGTCGCGGCCAGGGACGTGGAGACGTCCTCGATGCCCTTGAGGGCCATGCGGGCTCCGCGGGAGCCCTCGGCCGCCCGCGGCTCGAGCTGGTCGCGCCGAGCGGAGACCATGGCGAACTCGGAGCCCACGAAGTAGGCGTTGCCGAGCAGCAGGAGGATCAGGATCAGGATCGCGCCGAGGCCGTCCATCATCGATCGCCCCCTTCCTTCAGAGCGGTCTCGAGACCGGCGGATTCATGACCGGACACGCCGTCGTCCTCGACGGTCTCGTAGCGGACGGGCTCCTCCTCGGAGTCCTCGTCCTCGATCTCCTGGGCCAGCCGGACCACGACGACGCGCTCGACGCGGTACTGGTCCATCCGGGCGACCTTGAGCGAGAGGCGGGCCGGGATCGGCAGGTCGTCCTCGTCGCGGTGCTCCCGGTCGGTGCACTCGAGCTGGATCTCGTCCCCGACCTCGGGGAGGCGGTCCAGCTTCTCGGAGATGAGGCCGCCGATGGTGTCGGTCTCCTCGCCCTCCGGGATCTCGAGCTTGACGATGTCGCCCAGCTCGTCCGGGCGCAGGAGGCCGGCGATGACGATCGAGCCGTCGCGGCGGCGACGGTACTTGGCCAGCGTGGTGTCCTGCTCGTCGTCGATCTCGCCGACGATCTCCTCGATCAGGTCCTCGAGGGTGACGATCCCGGCGGTGCCGCCGTACTCGTCGACCACGATCGCCATCTGCAGGCCGGGCTGCCGCAGCTCCCGCATGAGCGGGTCCAGGGTCATGGAGTCGGAGACCGCCTCGACCTCGTGCGCGATGTCGCGGACGGTGGTCGTGCGACGCTGGTCGTACGGGACCGCCAGGGCGTGCTTGAAGTGGACGACGCCGACGATGTCGTCCACGCTCTCGCCCATCACGGGGAAGCGGGAGTGGCCGGTCGAGGCCGCGAGCTCGAGCAGCTCGGCCACCGTCTCGTCCTCGACGAAGTGCACGCGCGGGCGCGGCATCATCACGTCGGCGGCCGTGCGGTCGCCGAACTCGATGGAGCGGGCCACGAGCTCGGCCGTCCCGGCGTCGAGCGTGCCCTCCTCGCCCGAGCGGGAGACCACGGCCGCGAGCTCCTGCCCGCTGCGCGCGTTGGCGACCTCCTCGCGCGGATCGAAGCCCAGCCAGCGCAGGATCTGGTTGGCCGACGCGTTGAGCAGGCGCACGAGCCAGCCGAAGACGAACATGAAGATGTTCTGCGGCCGCAGGACCAGGTCCGCGACCTTCATGGGCTCGGCGATCGCCCAGTTCTTGGGGACGAGCTCGCCGAAGACCATCTGGACGAACGTCACGATGATGAAGGCGCCCGTGGTGCCGGCGAAGGTCACGACGCCTTCGGGCAGGCCCGTGATGCCGAAGAGCTCGCTGAGCAGGACGCCCACCGAGGGGGCGGTGAGATAGCCGGCGATCAGGCTCGTGACCGTGATGCCCAGCTGGGCGCCCGAGAGGTTGGTCGACGTGCGCGAGAGGGCGCGGTCCAGGGCGATGGCCTTGCGATCGCCCGCATCGATGCGGGCTCGGACGTCGTTGCGGTTGATCGTCAGGTACGAGAACTCGACCGCGACGAACAGGGCGTTGCCGAGGACCAGCAGCAGGACGACGGCCAGCAGGAGCAGGGCTGCGACGAGGGGGCTCACCTGGCCATCACCGCCGATGCCGCGCTCGAGGGCTGATCAGCGGACTGCGGGGGACGGGCTGCGCGCCGGGCGGACGAACCGCTACTTCGATACTCCGAATCATCCGAGCCCACGGCTCGGGCGGTGCCGGCGGCGCCCCAGGACATGTCTGAAGGCATGCGCCCCAGTGTAGGTGGTCGTGTCACGCTCCGGGAATCCCTGTGGGGAAGGACGCACCCGCGCCGTCGCGCCGGATCATGGAACGCTCCGCGCCGCGGACGCGCGAGGCCGTCCGGACGCGGAAAGCCCGGAGGCGGCGGCCCCGCGTGGGGTCCGCCGCCTCCGGGCGAAGCGATCGATCAGGGCTCGATCAGCGGGCCGCTGCGCCTCAGAAGGAGGCGTAGTAGTCGACCGACATGGCGCTGACCGGGTGCACCTGGGTGCCCTGGCCCGGGTTCAGGGCCGAGATCATCTGGCCGTTGCCCAGGTAGATGCCGACGTGCGCGCCGCCGTTCTGGATGACCAGGTCGCCCGGCTGGGGGGCGGAGGTCGGGGTGCCGGCTGCGCCCTGGGCGGCAGCGGTGCGGGGCAGGTCGATGCCGTTCTGGGCGTAGACGTACTGGACGAAGCCGGAGCAGTCCCAGCCGCCCGGGGTGGTGCCGCCCCAGACGTAGGGCGAGCCCTGGTAGGACATCGCGGAGCCGGCGATGCCGGAGGTCGAGGCGGGGGCCTCGGAGGAGGCCGAGCCGACCGACTGGGTCGAGACGTCGTTCGAGTCGTCCGCGGCGGCGGGGCCGGCCGGGGCCTCGGAGGAGGCCGAGGCGGCGCCGAGCGTGGAGGCCGGGGCGGCCGAGGAGGTCGACGAGCCGTCGCCGTAGGTGTAGGTGGTGTTGCCGGAGGCGTCGGTGCTCCAGGAGTAGTTCCAGCCGGCGGAGGCCGCGGCGGCGGAGTCGAAGCCGGCCGAGGAGGCGGGCTGCGTGCCGGTGATGGTCGGCGCGGCGGCGGAGGCCGGGGCGATGGTGGCAGCGGCGGCGAAGCCGGCGACTGCCAGGCCGAGGCCGGTGCGACGGGCGGCGGTGGTGATGTTCTGCATGGTGTTCTCCTCCAGTGTGCCTACGAGGTGAGCTGTCGGGTTCGGATTGGAGCATCCGGCCGAGGCTCGAGTGGGTGGACAGCCTCGGCTTCACCCCAAGGCCCGCGATCGCGATGGTTCACGCGTGCCGGGAAGTGGGTCCCCCGCTCCTGCCAGGTCCGTTTAGGGATCTTCGCCGGGCGGCAGCAGGATGCGGCGATCCGCCCGGGAGCGCCGCCCGTCCGAGCGGCACGGATAGAACAGTAACGAACAGGTCACGGTTTGTCACGGCTCGATAACGTGACACGCCCCGCAACCCCCTCGCGGCACCCTCGAGAGACAGCCGAGGGCCCCGGCCGGGACCGCATACCCCCTGGTCAGAAGGGGTTCAGCGGCCCCCGGCCGGGGCCCTCTCGTGAAAACCGCCACACTTGGGCGGACACCGGATTCAGCGAGGGATCACAGTGAGATCACGGTCGCCGCACAGCCCGGATCGGGCCGGGATCACCAGGTGCCCCAGTAGGACTCCTCGGTCGAATCCGCCCAGTCGTTCTCCCAGAAGTCGACGCTCCGGCCCTCGGGGCTGTCCGCGTAGCCCTCGGTGGTCTCGTCCCACGAGTAGCCGAAGGAGGACTCGAAGAGGCTGCCCGAGTAGCCGGTGGCGTCCTCCGAGTACCGCTCGGCGACGCGGTCGGTCGCGCGGTCGCCGTAGTAGGTGCTGTAGAAGCTCTCGCCGTCCTGCTCGGTGATCTCGTTCCAGGACTCGGCCTTGGACTCGCTCTGGAACGAGCTGCTGCGGACCGGGTTCCTGCCGTCGCGGGAGTGCTCGCTCTCCACGGTGCGCTCAGAGAACTCATCCGAGTAGACGTCGGAGAACGAGTAGTCGCCCTGGGTGAAGGTGCTCTCGGCGTAGAAGCGGTCGTGGGACGTGGTGGTCGTCGTGCTGCCGAACTCGGCGGCCATGGCCGGAGTCGCGGACACGGCGCCCAGGCCGAGCAGGAGCGCGGAGGCGGACAGGACGGACGTGCGACGCATGATGGTCTCCTCAGATTCGTCGTGGTGCGCGGCATCCGCGGGCAGCGGCGCCAGGTCTGACATCGCTCACTCCACACCATCGGCGTGACGGCCGAGCAGACACTCCCTCAAACTTGGGAGCCCGCTCGTTCACCTGGCGTTCATGCGCGCGGCAGCCCCTCGCCCGGGCCCGCCACGGCGTCCTGGAAATCGAGAATATGACTTCGCAACAGGCCAGACGCCGTTGTGTGGTCCCCGCGCGAGGCCGCTCGGAGGATCGCCCAGTGCTCCGACTGCAGCCTGCGGCGCAGCGCGGGCCAGTCGTTCACCCGCGCGACACCTTCCGTGACGTAGCCGATCACCGCGGTGCGCAGCGAGGCCAGCATGGTCGTCGAGACCACGTTCCCGGACATCTCGCTCAGGGTCACGTGGAACTCCGCGTCGAGCGAGTGGAAGTCGTCGTCGGGGACGTCGTCGTCCATGCGCAGCAGGAGGTCCCGGGCGCGCCCGCAGACCTCCTCCCGCGTCTCGGGGGATGCCGCGCCGGCGCGCTCCATCGCCTGGGTCTCGAGCAGCAGGCGCGCCTCGACGACGTCGTCCATGGGCAGCGCCCGAGTGGCCACGTGCATCCGCAGCGCCCACGCGAGGGCCCGGGACGGCTCGGAGACGACGATCGCCCCCGACCGCGGTCCCGACCCCGCCGCGCTGCGCACGAGGCCCAGGGCGTCCAGGACCCGGATGCCCTCGCGCACCGAGGCCCGGGAGATCCCGAAGCGCTCCGCCAGGGCCCGCTCCCCCGGGAGCTTGTCCCCGACCGAGAGCGTCCCCGCGCGCAGCTGCTGCTCCACCCACTCCAGGACCACGGCGTGGGCCGCGTCCCGGGGCCCCTCGGGCTCCGGGACGAAGGGCCCGTGGGCCGGTTCGGAGTCCGTCACTGGACCGGGAGCATCCAGGCCAGGACGTTCGACTGCAGGAACACGAGCAGGCAGAGCACGAGCAGCATGCCGACCGACCACGGGAGGACCTTCTTGAAGATCTCCGACTCCTTGCCCGGCAGGCCCACCGACGTGGCCGCGATGGCCAGCGACTGCGGCGAGATCATCTTGCCGACGACGCCGCCCGTGGTGTTCGACGCGACCATCAGGGCCGGGTCGAGCCCGGCGCCCTCGGCGGCCGTCTGCTGGAGGTTGGAGAACAGCGCGTTCGCCGACGTGTCCGAGCCGGTCACCGCGGTGCCGACCCAGCCGAGCACCGGGGAGAAGAACGCGAAGGCCGCGCCGAGCCCCGCCACGAAGGTGCCGATGGCCAGCGTCTGGCCCGAGAAGTTCATGACGTAGGCCAGGGCGAGCACCGACACGATGGTCAGCGCCGAGAAGCGCATCTTGTAGATGCACTCGGCGATCTCCCGCAGGCCCTTGCCGATCGTCATGGGGAACCGGCCGCCGTGCGTGAAGATGCTGTAGATCACGGTCACGAGCAGGCCGGTGATCAGCAGCAGGGTGCCCGGCGAGGACAGCCACTGGAAGGTGTAGACCGTCGAGGAGACCGGCTCGCCGGCCGCGTCGACCAGGCGGCCGTCGAGGCCCGGCCAGGGGATCTTGACGTCGGTCGCGGCCAGGGCGGCGGGGACATCGACGCCGGCGGTCCACAGCTTGGCGATGCCGAAGACCGCGACGACCAGGACGTAGGGCAGCACGGCCATCCACACCCGCGCCGGCGTGAGCTCGGAGACCGACTCGACGTGCTCGATGCCCAGGCGGTCCTTGGCCTCCATGGCGCCGCGGGGGCGCCAGAAGCGCAGCAGGATCACGGCCGCGACCAGCCCGACGAGGGCCGCGACGACGTCCGTGAGCTCGTAGGAGAAGTGGGTGGAGGTCCACCACTGGGCCACCGCGAAGGAGCCGCCGATGACCAGCGCAGCGGGCCAGGCGTCGCGCACGCCGCGCACGCCGTCGATCAGCAGCAGGAGGAACATCGGCACCACGAGCGCGAAGAACGGGGCCTGGTGGCCCACGATCGCGCCGATGTGGGCGGAGTCGATGCCGGTCAGCCGGCCGGCGGTGGTGATCGGGATGGCCACGGCGCCGAAGGCGACCGGCGCGGTGTTGGCGATCAGCACGACGGTCGCAGTCTTCAGGGGCTTGAGCCCGATCGCCATGATCATCGTGGCCGTGATCGCCACGGGGGCGCCGAAGCCGGCCAGGGCCTCGAGCAGGCCGCCGAAGCAGAAGGCGATCAGAATGGCCTGGATGCGGACGTCGCCGCCGCCGATCGTGTCGAAGATCGAGCGCATGTCCTCGAAGCGCCCGGCCGCCACGGTCACCTGGTAGAACCACAGCGCCATGATCACGATCCACACGATCGGGAACAGGCCGAAGGCCGCGCCCTGGGTGGCCGAGAGCAGTGCCAGGTCGACCGGCATGTCGAAGCCGAGCACGGCCGCCAGCAGCGCTGCGGCCAGGGCGATGAGCCCGGAGAGCCAGGCGCTGCGCTTGAGCCCGACCAGGCAGACGAAGAAGACGACCAGGGGGATCAGGCCGACCAGGGCGGAGAGGCCGAGGCTTCCGCCGACGGCATCCACCTGTGCGGTGTAGGTGTCCATGGGGACCTCCGGAGGGTGTGGGCAGATGTTCCGGGATCGACCGGCCGCTCACCTGCGACCGAAGTCACGTTCAGGTATGGTCTGACCACACGATCCTGACGGGACTGTACATGATGCCCATCACATCTTCGGACCCGTCGGGAAGAGGACGTCCGGGAGGGCCCATGAGGATCGCACTGTTCGCCACCTGCATCGTCGATGCGATGTATCCCAAGGTCGCCCTGGCGACCGTCCGCCTGCTCGAGCGGCTCGGCCACGAGGTCGTCTTCCCCCCGGGGCAGGGGTGCTGCTCCCAGATGCACGTCAACAGCGGCTACTTCGACGACGCCCTGCCGATCGTGCGCAATCACGTCGAGGCGTTCACGGAGGCCGACTACGACGTGGCTGTCGCTCCCTCGGGCTCGTGCGTGGCCTCCCTGGGCCACCAGCAGCCGCTGGTCGCGCGCAAGGGCGGCGACGAGGCCCTGGCCCGGCGCGCCGAGGAGGTCGCCGGGCGCACCTACGAGCTCAGCGAGCTGCTCACGGACGTGCTCGGGGTGACGGACGCGGCCGCGCAGCTGGGCTCGTGGTTCCCGCACCGGATCACCTATCACCCCTCCTGCCACGGGCTCCGCATCCTGGGGCTGGGCGACCGGCCCAAGGCGCTGCTGTCCTCGGTGGAGGATCTCGAGCTCGTCGAGCTCGGCGACGCCTACGAGTGCTGCGGCTTCGGCGGGACCTTCTCCTTCAAGAACCCCGACGTCTCCGGGGCCATGGCCGAGGCCAAGCTCCGGCGGATCGAGGAGACGCAGACCGAGGCATGCGCCGGCGGCGACGTCTCCTGCATGCTCCACATGAACGGGGCGGCCGCCCGCCGCAAGTCGCCCGTGCGCACCATCCACCTCGCGGAGATCCTGGCCTCGACCCGGCAGAACCCCCTCGAGATCGAGGACACCGCCGAGCTGTCCATCCCCCGCGGGACCGCGTCCATCGAACCCCGCACCACGGCCCCCGCCGTCGAGACCGCCGAAGGAGCCGCACGATGACCTCTGTCCAGCTCGGCATGCCGTCCATGCCCCCCGCCTACGGAGTCGGCAACCTCTACGAGGAGACCCCGTTCCCGCGCCACGCCCGCGAGGAGCTGCGCGACGACCAGATGCGGGCCAACATCGGTCACGCGACCCACAGCATCCGCACCAAGCGCAACCGCGTCGTCGGCGAGCTGCCCGACTGGGAGGAGCTGCGCGACGCCGGCGCCGCCGTGAAGCAGGAGGTCGCCGCGCGGATGCCCGAGCTGCTCGAGCAGTTCGAGGCCAATGTCACCGCGCGCGGCGGGATCGTGCACTGGGCCCGCGACGCCCAGGAGGCCAACCGCATCGTCACCGACCTGGTGCGGGCCAAGGGGGTCGAGGAGGTCATCAAGGTCAAGTCGATGGCCACCCAGGAGATGGGTCTCAACGAGCACCTGGACGCCGAGGGGATCCGCGCGATCGAGACCGACCTGGCCGAGCTGATCGTGCAGCTCGGCGAGGACAAGCCGTCGCACATCCTGGTCCCGGCGATCCACAAGAACCGCGACCAGATCCGCGAGATCTTCTCCCGCCGGATGCCGGGCCTGACCCGCGAGCTCACGAACGAGCCGGCCGTCCTGGCCGAGGCCTCCCGCCGCTTCCTGCGCGAGAAGTTCCTGGACACCTCCGTGGCGATCTCCGGGGCCAACTTCGGCATCGCCGAGACCGGCACCCTCACGGTGGTCGAGTCCGAGGGCAACGGCCGCATGTGCCTGACCCTGCCCGAGACCCTGATCACCGTGATGGGCGTGGAGAAGCTGCTGCCCCGCTTCTCCGACCTGGAGGTCTTCACCCAGCTGCTGCCGCGCTCGTCGACCGGCGAGCGCATGAACCCCTACACGTCCATGTGGACGGGCGTGCACGAGGGCGACGGCCCCCAGGAGTTCCACGTGGTCCTGCTGGACAACGGCCGCTCCGCGGTGCTGTCGGATCCCGAGGGCCGCGATGCCCTGCGCTGCATCCGCTGCTCGGCCTGCCTCAACGCCTGCCCGGTGTACGAGCACGCCGGCGGCCACGCCTACGGCTCGGTCTACCCGGGCCCGATCGGCGCGATCCTCTCCCCGCAGCTCACCGGCATCGCGGCCGCGGAGAACGACTCCCTGCCCTACGCGTCGTCCCTGTGCGGACGCTGCTACGAGGTCTGCCCGGTCAAGATCGACATCCCGTCGATCCTGGTGCACATGCGCGACGAGGACGTGCGCACGCAGCACGGCGAGCGCAGCGAGGCCGAGCGCATCCAGCACGAGACGTCCGGCCGGCACCGCAAGCAGGTGCTCGCCCATCAGGGCGACCGGCCCGATGCCCGCACGACCCACGGCATGCCGGAGGCCCCGGACGACTCCGGGCCCTCGGCGCTGCGCACGGCGATCGGACGCTTCCAGGGCGCGATGCCGTCGCAGATGGACCTGCTGATGAAGGCCGCGGGTTTCGCCATGACCTCGGGCACCCGCATGCGCCTGGCCGAGAAGGCGCTCCCGCTCGGGCGCGCCGCGATGAAGCCGATGGGCGGGCTCAAGTGGATGCCCGGCGTCGTCGGCGGCTGGACCCAGCAGCGCGACATCCCCGTGGTGCCCCAGCAGTCCTTCCGCAACTGGTGGCGCGAGCACGACGGCGAGGCCGAGCAGCGCCGCAGCGCGGATCTGGGCGAGCGCTCGCTCGAGTCCGCCGAGCCCCGACCCCCCGAGGGCCCCTCGCTGGCCGGACGGACGGAGGACGGAGCGGCCTGGGGCTCGACCGCGCCGCAGGTCCGCGCCCGAAGGGCCGGTCTCGTGCAGCCGGAGTCCCCCGTGGTCGACGGGATGATCGGCAGCGCCCTCAGCGAGCAGACCATCGGCGGCATCGACGAGGCCGCCGGACGCACCGACACGGAGGAGCAGGCATGAGCACCGATCCGAGGGCCGAGGCCGCCGATGCCCGCAGCACGATCCTGACCAGGATCCGCGCCTCGATCGCGGATCAGCCGCAGGCCCCGCAGATCCCCCGGGGCTACCGGCGCCGCTCGGAGCTGTCGCCGGAGCAGATCGTGGACATGCTCGAGAACCGGCTGGTCGACTATCGCGCCACGGTCCACCGGGAGGACATGTCCTCCCTGCGCGACCGCCTCGCCGAGCTGCTGGCGGAAGGGCCCACGATCGTGCCCGAGGGGCTGGACGCCGGGTGGCTGCCGGAGTCGCTGCACACGGTGCGCGACAGCTCCGACACGGGTCAGCCGCTCTCGCCGCGCGAGCTGGACGAGGTGGCGGCCGTCGTGACCACCTCGACCGTGTCGTGCGCCGAGACGGGCACCATCTTCCTCAACTCCGCCCCCGGCGAGGGGAGGCGGGCGCTGTCGCTGGTCCCCGACCACCACGTGTGCATCGTGCCCCTGGACTCGGTCGTGGAGCTGATCCCCGAGGCCTTCGAGCGGATCGATCCGGAGGCCCCGGTGACGATGATCTCGGGGCCGTCGGCCACCTCCGACATCGAGCTCGAGCGCGTGGAGGGCGTCCATGGGCCCCGTCGTCTCGACGTGATCCTGCTCGACCGCGGCTGAGCCCGCCGCGCCGGCCCGAGGGCCCCTTCCCGGAAGCGTCCGAACCCCGCCTCCGGGAAGGGGGCCTCGGCACGCCCGCTACTGTGGTGGGCGACCGAACGTCGTCAGGCCCCGCACCGGGGCCGACCCGGAGGAGGACCCGTGACCACGCTCCACGATTTCAGCGCCGACACCATCGCCGGTTCGCAGGACGTCTTCGACCGCTTCGCGGGCCAGGTCGTCCTGGTGGTCAACACCGCCAGCGAATGCGGCCTGACGCCGCAGTACGACGGGCTGCAGAAGCTGCATGACGAGTTCAAGGACCGCGGCTTCACGGTCCTCGGCTTCCCGTGCAACCAGTTCGGCGCCCAGGAGCCCGGCGACGAGGCGCAGATCCAGGAGTTCTGCCGCACCGAGCACTCCGTGGACTTCCCGCTGTACCGGAAGGTCGACGTCAACGGGCTCGACGCCCACCCGCTGTGGGCATGGCTCAAGTCCCAGAAGTCCGGTGAGGACGGCGCGGAGATCGAGTGGAACTTCGCCAAGTTCCTCATCGACGGCGACGGCCGCGTGGTCGAGCGCTACTCTCCCCGCACCGCCCCGGAGCAGCTGCGCGAGGACATCGAGCAGCTGCTGTCGGGGGATGACGAGGGCGACGGCCGGACGGCCTGATCCCGCCGTGTCCTCCTCCGCAGCCGCCCAGCGGCGCTCCCCCGGAGGCCCCGGCAGCGGCCCCCTGATCCAGGGCGGGCCGCTGGCCCGGGTCCTGGGCGTCATCGAGGTGATCGGCAACCGCCTGCCGCACCCGTTCTGGCTCTTCGTGCTGCTGGCCCTGCTCATCATCCCGCTCTCCGAGCTGCTCGCCCGGCTGGGCGCCAGCGCGGTCGATCCCGTGACCGGCGAGACGGTCGCGGTCACCAGCCTCATGAACGCCGAGGGGCTGCGGCAGATCGTCGCCGGGGTGGTGCCGAACATCGTCGAGTTCCCGCCCCTGGGCGTGGTGCTCGTGGTCATGCTGGGCGTGGCCGTGGCCGACGGCGCCGGGCTGATCAACACGGCGCTGCGCGTGGCCGTGGCCAAGGTCCCGGCGCGCTGGCTCACGTTCGTGCTGGCCCTGGCCGGGGTGACCGGCTCGATCGCCTCCGACGCGATCACCGTGGTGCTCATCCCGCTGGGGGCCGCGGCCTTCAAGGCCGCGGGGCGCTCGGCGGTCCTGGGCGCGGTCGTCGCGTTCGCGTCCGCCTCGGCGGGCTTCAATGCGTCGCTCGTCGTGAACCTGACCGACCCCCTCCTGGGCGGGATCTCGACGTCGGCGGCCCAGCTGGTGGATCCGGAGTACGAGGTCTCCCCGATCGCCAACTACTACTTCTCGGCCGCTTCGGCCGTGGTGCTCGCGGTGCTCATCACCTTCGTGACCGAGCGGGTCCTGACCCGGATGACCGCCCGCATCCACGAGGCGGAGCTCGAGGCCGAGCGCGACGGCACGGCGCAGGCCGACGGCGAGGACGACGACCGCCCGCAGATCACCCAGGAGAACCTGCGCGTCTACAGCCCCGGGGAGATCCGCGGCCTGAAGTGGGCGGGCATCGCGACGGCCGGCTACGTGGTGCTGTACTTCCTGGCGCTGCTCCTGCCCTTCTCCCCGCTGCGCGGCGTCGAGGAGACGGGGGCGCTGAGCTCGGTGCTGATCACCGACATCTCCGGGCCGATCGCGCTGCTCTTCCTGGTCGCGGGCGTGGCCTACGGCATTCCCGCCGGGACGATCCGATCGTTCTCTGACATCCCGGAGCTCATGGCCCGCGGCATCCGGGACATCGCCGCGCTGCTGGTCCTGCTGGCCGCGGCGTCCCAGTTCATCGCCTTCTTCACCTGGACGGACATGGGGACGGTGATCGCGATCAGCGGCTCGAGCCTGCTCGACGCGGCCGGGCTCCCGCTGCCGCTGCTGTTCTTCAGCGTCGTGCTGATCGTCGCGGTCCTGAACCTGTTCCTGACCTCCGGGTCGGCTCTCTACACGCTCGTGGCCCCGGTGATCGTGCCGATGTTCATGTACCTCGGCGTGAATCCGGAGACCACCCAGATGCTGTACCGCATCGGCGACTCCGCGTTCAACATCATCACCCCGCTCAACGCGTTCTTCGCGCTGACGCTGGGTGTCATCCAGCAGCGGCTGCCGCGCGCCGGCATCGGGACGCTGATGTCGCTGCTGCTGCCGTTCGCGGTCTCGATCCTGGTGGTGTGGTTCCTGTTCTTCCTGCTCTGGTGGAGCCTCGGGATCCCGCTGGGCCCGGGGGCGCCGGCTGCCTGAGGCTCCCGCGCCCGGCCCGCGCGGGAAGACCGTGCCACCGGGAGGAGGCCGACGCGGGACGACCCCGATCCGGGAGCCGGAGAGAGGGACGGGGCGCTTCCGGGCGGGTCTGCCCACCCGCTGCCCGGAAGCGCCCCGAGGAATGCGCACCGGCCTCTGCCCGCCGGAGCGCTGCCCGTGCCGCGGCCCACCAGCCGCAGCACCCGATCTGCACCGAGCACCGTGACTGCCCATCATGCGGTGCTCGGGCCCTCGGCGCTCCCGCTGCCCGCGGGAGCTTCTGAGCCGAGGATCGGGAGGGCTCTTGCGAGCCCTCAGAGGTGAGACCGGGCAGGGGCCGGATCGTGACGCGGTCCGCGCAGGAATCTTCGGGAGGATCCGGCAGCGCGCCGATCGGAGGAAGGCCGCCCCCTGGACCAGGGAGCGGCCTTCCGTGCTGGGTGCCCGGGATGCTCGGGGAGGCTCTGCCCTTCCTCGACCCGAGCATCCCGGGGCCAGGAGCCCCGGGCTCTGCCCGCCCGGGCTCCTGTCGGCGCTGCGGACCACCCGCCGCAGCACCCGGTCCTCGCGGCAGCCGCGACTGCCCATCGGCGGCTGCTCGAGGACCGCGGGGCCTCCCACGAACCGGGGAGGTCCTGCATCTCTCCGCACCAGTGGTGCAAGAGCTCTTGCGAGCTCTCATACGGGTAGACCGGGCAGGGTGCGGATCGTGACGCGGTTCCGCAGAAGAATCCGAGGAATCTTCGGCCCGAGCCGGCCGGGCGGTCCGGCTCAGGCCGTCGGCGGCGCCCAGGCGAGCAGGATCCCCGCCCCGCACAGCACGATGACCGCGAGGAAGGCAGCGATCCAGAGGACGGCGGGCACCCGCGTGGCACGCGCCAGGGCCACGGCGTCGGAGGGCAGTCCCAGCGGGTGATCGCGCCGGGGGCGGCGGCTCAGCTGCCCGCCCACGTGACGACGGGCCAGCAGCCACCACGCCCTGAGGGATCCGAGCCACAGTGCGGCGCCCGCCGCGAGCATGAGCCACCTGCCAAGGGCCAGGTCGGCCCAGGCCAGGGCCGCGAGCGCTCCGGCCGCGCCCGCGGTGACCGCCCAGGAGAGCCGCCCCCGCATCACGATCAGGGAGGCCAGCAGGACGACGGCGCTCACGGCGGCGGCCAGGGGCCAGAGCCCGGCGCACGCCGCGCCCGCCCACAGGGCCCCGACGAGCGCCGGGAACGGGTACCCCCAGAAGGTCGACCAGACGGCCGTGGGACCGGTGCCGAACGAGTGGGTCACCCCTGAGTGGTCGGCCTCGATCCGGATCGTCATGACGCGGCGGCCGACGACCAGCCCGGCCAGGGCGTGGCCGAGCTCGTGCACCGCCGTGACCACGAGCCCGAACCAGCGCCACGTGCGGTGCGGCACGCACAGCGCCAGTGCCAGCAGCGCGCACAGCACGAGCTCCCAGTCCTCGGCCGGCGGTGCGGGACGTGCCACGAGCAGGTCGGTCATGCGCCGACCCTGGCACGGACGGCTGGGACGCGCCTGCGTCGCAGGTCGCGGAGGATCGGGGGCAGGGCGGCTGCGAGGATGAGCACCGCCCCGACCACGAGCGCCCCGAAGCCGAGCCACCAGTACCCCAGGGTGCCGATGATGCCCCCGAGGAAGAACAGCGCCACGAGCAGGCTCAGGACGCCCAGCTTCTCGCGGTCGGCGCGGGTGTCGGGTCCGTCGTCGCGGCAGACCAGGCGTCCGAGCTCCGCGGCGAGATCCGTGATCATCCCCGTCACATGGGTGGTGCGCACGGGGAAGTCCCGGATCCGGGTGATCAGGGCATTCTGCAGGCCCATGGTGAAGCACAGCGGGATCACGAGCACCACCTCGGTCTCGGGGCCCTCGAACCGGCCCGCGAGCAGTCCGATGATCAGCATCAGCATGCCTTCGAGGGCCAGGACCAGGGCGTACCTCGACGACATCCGCCTGCGTCGGCCCCAGCTGAAGACCACGGTGCAGACCATGGCCCCCAGGACGAACGACGCGATGCCGCTGACCGCCGCGATCACCAGGCCCCCGTCTCCTGCCATGAGGTGATCCGCGGCGGAGGCGGTCATCCCGGTCATGTGGGAGGTGTAGAGGCCGACGGCCACGAAGCCCACGGAGTTGAGCGCGCCCGCGATGACCACGAGCAGGTACGCGAGGTGACGATCGAAGAGCGGGCTGCGCCGGGGGCCGGACAGCAGCTGGGCATAGCGGGAGAGTCGGCGCATGTCCTCACGGTAGGCATGCCGGGAGGCTCCCCGGCCGTCCGGAGAGGAGCATCACGCCTGTCGAGCCCCAGGTCGGCGCAGGCCCGGCGGCAGGCCAGGGGTCAGCGGCGCAGCTGCATGGGGGTGTGCCGGATGCCGACCTCCAGGACGTCATCGCCGCTGCGCACGAAGCCGAACCGGGTGTACCACTGCTCCAGATGGGACTGCCCGAGCAGCACGACCGGGCGCTGCGCATCGCCGAGCTGCTCGACGACGATCCGCATGAGCCTGCCGGCCAGCCCTCGGCCGCGGTGCCCGGCGTCCGTGGCCACGCGGCCGATCGCGATCGACGGCCCGTGCCCCAGCACGCGCAGGACGGCCACGGGGCGTCCGCCGAGCTCGAGCCAGTGGTGGGTCGTGGTCTCCAGAGCATCGAGCTCGTCGATCTCCGTGACCTCCGTGGTCCCCTGCTCGACCACGAAGACCCTCTCGCGCAGCAGGGTGATCGCATGCATCTGCAGACCGGTCATCCGCGACAGCGGCAGTGCGACGTGCCGCTCCGCCCCCGGGGCGCCGACGCTCGCAGCCGCCGGCTCGGGGGCCCCCGGCTCACCCTGCGCGGCGCTCGCCGGTGCGGACCCGCTGCCCTCGGCGATCATGGCGACCCGGCGCCACCCGTCCGAGTCGGCCTCCACCCGGGCCGGCAGCGCGATGTCGCAGCCGTGCCGCTCCAGGATCCCCCGCAGCCGCTGCGCCGGGGCCGCGAGGATCACCGTCTCGCCCCGCCGGGTGTCCTCGAGCTCGGCCAGCAGGGCGTCGTCGTCGCCCGGGGCGGCTGCGGAGAGGTCCAGCCGCTCCGTCGTCGGCCCCGTCGGCTCGCCGGCGAGCTCGACGCCGGGGTCCTCGGAGAGCAGCAGGACCACGGGGCACTGGAGATCGCTCATGGGGCTCATCATGCTCGGCAACCGCCGGCCGGTCCATTGAGCGGCCCGCGGCGCGGCACCACAATGGCCCCATGAGCGAACTGACGATCACGGACCTCGAGGTCGACGACGGGCTCGCGCTGCAGGCTGCCCTCCCCGCTCCCATCGAGACCGTGTGGGACTTCCTGCGCGATCCCGGCCACCACGCGCAGATCGACGGCTCGGACATGATCCGCGCGGCGGCCGGGACCGAGAGGATCGAGCGCGTGGGGCAGGTCTTCGTCATGGAGATGCTCTGGAGCGACGGCACGACCCGGTACCGCACGGAGAACCACGTGACCCGCTACGACATCGAGCACCGGCTCGAATGGCTCGTGGCCGACGAGGGGAAGGCCCCGCAGGGGTGGACCTGGGGGTGGACGCTGGCCTCCGCGCCCGATGACAGCACCGTGGCGGTCTGCTGCTGCGACTGGTCGCAGACCTCGGAGCAGACCCGGGAGGACAAGGGCTTCCCCGTGGTGGACAGGGATAGGATCGAGGCCACGCTGCGCAACCTGGCCGAGACGCTGGGCTGAGCCGCACGGGCCGGAGAGCTCAGGCGCGCGGACCCGCGCGCCACGCCGCGCCGCTGCGCAATGAGGCCGGCGGCGCCCGAACCGCAGGAGAGCACATGATCATCGGAGTTCCCGCAGAGACGAAGGCGCAGGAGGACCGGGTGGCCCTCACCCCGGCCGGGGTGCATCAGCTGGTGGGCCACGGCCACGAGGTCCGGGTCCAGGAGGGCGCCGGCCTCGGCTCCCGCATCCCGGACGAGGAGTATGCCGCCGCCGGCGCCTCGATCGTCCCGGTCGACCAGGCCTGGGCGGCCGAGCTCGTGCTGAAGGTCAAGGAGCCCATCCCGCAGGAGTACGGCTTCCTCCGCGAGGACCTGACCCTGTTCACCTACCTGCACCTGGCGGCCAGCAGGGAGCTGACGCAGGCGCTGCTGGAGTCGGGGACCACGTCGCTGGCCTACGAGTCCGTGCAGACCGAGCGCCGCACCCTCCCGCTGCTGGCGCCCATGTCCGAGGTCGCCGGGCGCATGGCCGCCACGGTCGGGGCCAATGCCCTGCTGTCCTCGCACGGCGGCCGGGGGATCCTGATGGCGGGAGTGCCCGGCGTGCGCCCCGCCCGGGCCACCGTGATCGGCGCGGGCCAGGCCGGCGGCAGCGCGGTCCACCAGCTCGTGGGGATGGGCGCCGACGTGACCGTCCTGGACACCTCGATCGACGCGCTGCGTCGGATGGACGACCTCTACGGCAGCCGCGTGCGCACGATCATGTCGACCCCGTACGAGGTCGAGAACTGCGTGGTCGACTCGGATCTGGTGGTCGGCGCCGTGCTGATCCCGGGACGCAAGGCACCCAACGTCGTCACCCACGAGATGGTGCTGAAGATGAAGAAGGGCGCCGTGCTCGTGGACATCGCCGTGGATCAGGGCGGCTGCTTCGAGGACACCCGCCCGACCACGCACCAGGACCCCACCTTCGAGGTCGGCCCCGCGGTCTTCTACTGCGTCGCCAACATGCCCGGCGCCGTGCCGGCGACCTCCACGGCGGCCCTGACCAATGCCACGCTGCCGTACGTGCTGCGGGTGGCCGACGACGGCTGGAAGAAGGCCTGCGCGGACTCCCGGGAGCTCGAGCACGGGCTGAGCACCTCGCACGGGAAGCTGCGCAACGCCGACGTCATCGCGGAGTTCCCGGACCTGCCCGCCGCCTGAGGCCGGCTCCCCGAAGCCCAGGACGACGGGAGGGCCGAGCCGGACGGCTCGGCCCTCCCGTCGTGTCCGCCCCATGCCAGCCGGCGCAGCAGCTCCCGGTGGAAGGCGTCGTCGCCGGTGAGCTCCGGGTGGAAGGACAGGCCCAGCGCCGTGGGCGTCCCGACGGCGACCACCGGGCCGTCGCCGTCCGGGGCGGTCCCGCGGCGGGCCAGCACCTCGACCCCCTCCCCCGCCTCGAGGACCTCGGGAGCGCGGATGAAGGCCCCGGCCACCGGCCCGAGCGCGGTGTGTACCGTCTCGGCCGTCGAATCCACCTGCCGGCCGAAGGCATTGCGGCGCACCCGGATGTCCAGCACGGACAGGCCGGTCTGCTCGGGGGCGGGATCCACGACCTCGCGGGCCAGCATGATCAGCCCGGCGCACGTTCCGAGCACGGGCAGCCCGTCCCCCAGCAGCCGCGCCAGACGGTCCCGCATCCCGAGCCTTCGCAGCAGGCGGTCCATCGTCGAGGACTCGCCGCCGGGCAGCACGATCGCATCGAGCGGCTGCTCCAGGGCAGCGGTCGAGCGCACCGGCACGGCCGCGGCGCCCAGGCCCTCGATCATCCGGACGTGCTCCGCGACCCCGCCCTGCAGGGCCAGGACGCCGATGCGGGCCGGACTCACCAGCCGCGCTCGGCCAGGCGGTGCGGAGCCGGCAGATCGGCCACGTTGAGCCCCACCATGGCCTCGCCCAGCCCGCGGGAGGCCTCGGCGATCGCGGCGGGGTCGTCGTACTGGGCGGTGGCCTTCACGATCGCCGCGGCGCGCTCGGCGGGGTTGCCGGACTTGAAGATGCCGGACCCCACGAAGACGCCGTCGGCGCCGAGCTGCATCATCATCGCGGCGTCGGCCGGGGTGGAGACGCCGCCGGCGGTGAACAGCACGACCGGCAGCTTCCCGGTCTCGGCGACCTCGCGGACGATGTCGTACGGCGCCTGCAGCTCCTTGGCCGCCACGAACAGCTCGTCCGGGCTGCTCCGGAAGGCGGCCTGCAGCTCGGCGATCTGCCGTCGGATCGTCCGGATGTGCTTGGTGGCCTCGGAGACGTCGCCCGTGCCGGCCTCGCCCTTGGAGCGGATCATCGCCGCGCCCTCGGCCAGGCGGCGCAGGGCCTCCCCCAGGTTGGTCGCCCCGCAGACGAACGGGACGGTGAAGCCGTGCTTGTCGATGTGGTGCGAGTAGTCGGCGGGGCTGAGCACCTCGGACTCGTCGATGTAGTCCACGCCCAGCGCTTGCAGGACCTGGGCCTCCACGAAGTGGCCGATGCGGGCCTTGGCCATGACCGGGATCGAGACCGTCTCCACGATGCCGTCGATCAGGTCGGGATCGGACATGCGGGCCACGCCGCCCTGGGCGCGGATGTCGGCCGGCACGCGCTCGAGGGCCATGACGGCGACGGCCCCGGCGTCCTCGGCGATGCGGGCCTGCTCCGGGGTGACGACGTCCATGATGACGCCGCCCTTGAGCATCTCGGCCAGGCCGCGCTTGACCAGGGGGGAACCGGTGGAGGAAGTGGATGCGGTGGTGCTCTGAGTCATGCCCGCCATGCTGTCGCCCACCACTGGTCCATCACAAGATCCACTTCCGCACGTTCCGAGTGGACCAGTAGATGCCGGGCGGGCAGGATCGTGCGCATGACCGCGCGCTCGAGCATCGATCTCTCCCTGCCGCTGGACCGCGCCGACGAGCGCTCCCTGCCCGTGCAGATCGCCGACGCCCTGCGCACCCGCATCTCCGACGGTCGGCTGCGCCCCGGGGACCCCCTCCCCTCCTCGCGGTTCCTGGCCATGCGCCACGGGATCTCCCGCGGCACGGTCGTGGCCGCATTCGATCAGCTCGCCGGGGAGGGGTTCCTCCTGGCAGCTCAGGGCCGCCCGACCGTGGTCCACCCCGACCTCGCGCGCATCCATCCGCCGACGGCGGATCCGCACCCCGGTGCGGCCCGCGCGCCGTCGGCACCCCCACTCGCCGAGCGGCCGATTCCTCACCCCATAACCTCCGAGTGGCCGAATCTTCACCGTTTCGACGACGAAGCGGTGAAGAAGCGGCCCCTCGCGGCAGAAGCGGTGCGGAATCGGCCAGTCGCGGAAGAGGAGGTGGGCGAAGCGCGCGAGGACGGCGGGGAGGTCCTGCTCGATCTGCGCCCGGGGCAGCCCGACACGAGCCGCCTCGAGGGCGCCGCGTGGCGGGCGGCCTGGCGCCATGCCGCCGCCCAGCCGCTGCCCGTTCGCCCTGATCCGGCGGGGCAGGAGGCCCTGCGCCGCGCCTCGGCCGAGCATCTGCGCCTGATGCGCGCCCTGCCGGCGCAGCCCGATCGGCTCGCGATCACGGCCGGCGCCCGCGAGGGCCTGAGCCTGCTGCTGGGCGCACTGGCTGCCCGGACCGGTCGCGCGCGGCTGCGCGTGGGGGTCGAATCGCCCGGATACCCGACCCTGCGCGCGGCGGTGGAGGCACTGGGCCATGAGCGGGTCCCCTGTCCGGTCGACGACGACGGCCTGCGCATCGACCTCCTGCCCGCGGCAGAAGAAGCCCCCGACGCCCTGATCGTCACCCCCAGCCACCAGTACCCCCTGGGCGGCTCGCTGGGCCTGCAGCGACGTCTGGATCTGCTCGAGTGGGCGCAGGACCACGACGTCCTGCTCATCGAGGACGACTTCGACTCCGAGCTGCGCTACGTCGGCGCCCCGCTGCCCGCGCTGTCCGCGCTCGACCGCACGGGAGGGTCCGTGGCCCTGCTCGGCACCTTCTCCGCCCTGCTGAGCCCCGCCCTGGCCACCGGCTACCTCGTGCTGCCCGAACCGCTGCTGGGGCAGGTGCTCGAGCGGCGCCGCCAGCTCGGCGTCCCGGTCTCCGCACTCACCCAGACCGCGATCGCCCACCTGCTCGACTCCGGCTATCTGCGCCGGCACACGCGGCGGATGCGCTCGGTCTACGCCCGGCGCCGCGACCGGGTGGTCGAGGCCTTCGCCGAGTGCGCGCACGCGCGGCTGGCGCCCATGCACGGCGGGGTCGACGCCCTGATCACCACCGCGGCCCCCGGGGACGCCGTGGCGCGGCGCTGCCGGGAGGCCGGGCTGCTCGTGGGGCGGCGGAGCGCCTACTGGGCCGGGGCGCCCGCCGGAGAGGAGGCCGACGGGGGCGAGGACGGCGTCGTGGTGGGCTTCGCCCGAGCGGACGAGCAGGTGCTCCGGAGGGTGCTGCCGCAGCTCGTCGCCGCCTGCGATGCCCCGACGGGCGGATCTCCGACCGGCGGGAGCTGATCCGGCCCGGTCTGCGGGTTCCCGAGCGATGCGGGGTCTCCTCTCCGGGGACGATCCTGCGGGGATCCTCCGCAGGAACGACGACGCCGCGCCCCAGTGCCCCCTGCGCTCGGCAGCATGACCACGACTCTCTCCCAGAGCATCGGCTCCGGGGCCCGCGCACCCCGGGCCCACGGCCATCGCAGGCCCTTCCCGACACCTCGGCTGCCGCATCTGCTGTGGAGCCTGGTGGCGAGCCTGCTCATGGCCGCCGGTGCGGTCGGGCTCGGGCTGCTCGGCGGCGGATCGCCGGCCCCGCCGGCGTCGTCCTCGGCATCGGAGGCACTCGAGCTGGGCCCCCTGTCCGCGGCGACGATCGTCCTGGCGGCCGTGGTCATCCTCCCGGCTTTCAAGGAGGTGATCTTCCGGCGACTGCTGCTCGACGGACTGCGCGCGCATCTGCCCACGGCCGCAGCGGCCGTCCTGGTGGTCATCGCCTTCGCGGCAGTGCACGTGCACCCCGCAGCGATCCTCTGCATCGCGCTGCTCGGCACGGCGCTCACACTCACCCGGCTCTGGTTCGACTCGCTGTGGGCCCCGCTGATCCTGCATGCGATCAACAACGCCCTGGTCACCGCCGTGGTGCTCGTGGTCCTGATCACGGGCTGACCGGCCCCACGGCGGCAGGACGCACACGAGGCGCGGACCCTCAGGGGATCCGCGCCTCGTGCGCAGTGCGCCGGCCAGGGCGCCGTCGAAGGGGCGCCTCAGCACTCCACGATGTTGACGCCCACGTTGACCGCGAGCCCGCCGCGGGCGGTCTCCTTGTACTTCTCGGACATGTCCGCGCCCGTCGAGCGCATGGTCTCGACGACCTGGTCCAGGCTCACGAAGCCGGGGCCGGATTCCTCGAACAGCGCCATCCGCGCCGCGTTCACGGCCGTGGCCGCGGCGATCGCATTGCGCTCGATGCATGGCACCTGGACGAGCCCGGCGATCGGATCGCAGGTCAGGCCCAGGTGGTGCTCCATGGCGATCTCGGCGGCCTTCTCCACTTGGACGGGGGTGCCGCCCAGGACCTGCGCCAGTCCGGCCGCGGCCATCGACGAGGCCGAGCCGACCTCGCCCTGGCAGCCGACCTCGGCGCCGGAGATCGAGGCCTGCTCCTTGATCAGCGAGCCGACCGCGCTGGCGGCCAGGAGGTAGTCCACCGTGATGTCCTCGCGCGAGCGCTGCTCCGGGCCGCGAGCGGCCGGAGTGTAGTGCGTGGCGTAGAACATCACGGCCGGGACGATGCCCGCCGCGCCGTTCGTGGGCGCGGTGACGATGCGACCGCCGGAGGCGTTCTCCTCGTTGACGGTCAGCGCCACGAGGTTGACCCACTCGACCCAGTGCTGCGGATCGAAGTCCTCGTCGATCTCCTTGAGCCGCGCGTACCACTCGGGCGCGCGGCGGCGGACCTTGAGACCGCCCGGCAGGGGGCCCTCCCGCTCCAGGTTGGAGTTCTTGGAGTCCTCCATGACCTGGGCGATCTCGAGCAGGCCTGCGCGGACCTCCTCCGGCGAGCGCCGGGCCGACTCGTTGGCCATCGCGAGCTCCGCGACCGACAGGCCGTGGGTCAGGCAGTGCGCGAGCAGCCCCTCGGCGTCCTCGTACGGGTACGGGATCTCGACCTCGCCCTCGTCCGGCAGGGGATCCTCCCCCTCGACCGGATCGACGACGACGAATCCGCCTCCCACGGAGTACGCCGTGCGCTCGGCGAGCACGTTGTCGTCGGCGTCGTAGGCGGCCATCGTCATGCCGTTGGGGTGGTACGGGAGCAGCGTCAGCGGGTGCTGGACGATGTCCTCGACGTGGTAGTCGAGCTCGACCGGCTGCTCGACCCCGTCGATGGCCTCGGCCACCCGCAGCGGCTGGCCGGCGGCCAGGGCCTCCTTGCGGGAGTCCATGGTGGCGGGCAGGACCTTGTCGGGCTGGTGGCCCTCCAGGCCGATGAGCACCGCGTCGAACGTGCCGTGCCCGCGGCCCGTGGAGGACAGCGACCCGTACAGGTCCACCTTGAGATGATCCAGACGCGTCAGCAGCCCCTCGTCCACCAGATCGGCGACGAAGTCCGCGGCTGCGCGCATGGGGCCCACGGTGTGGGACGACGACGGGCCGACACCGATGCTGAAGAGATTGAAGACGCTGACGGTCATAAGGGCTCAGTCCTCCTGTGCTGCGGCGTAGTCCTCGGGGCTGAGCAGCTCGCCCTCGGACTCCACCTCGACGGTGAAGAGCCAGGCGGCGCCGTAGGGGTCCTCGTTGAGGACGCCGGGGTTGTCCACGACCTCGTCGTTGATCTCGGCGACGGTGCCGGTCACGGGCGAGTACAGCTCGGAGACCGACTTGGTCGACTCGACCTCGCCGCAGACCTCGCCCGCGGTGACGGAGGCGCCGGCCTCCGGGAGGTCGACGTACACGACCTCGCCCAGGGCGTCCACGGCGATCTGCGAGAGACCGACCTTGGCCGGGGACGAGGAGTCGATCCACTCGTGCTCAGCCGAGTAGCGGTAGTCCTTGTTGACCTTGTCCAGAGCGCTCATTGCCTGGTCCTTCCATGATGGGGTCCTGCTGAGGGGTGATGTCCAGCCCCGGGCGGGGCGGGTCGTGCGGCGGGACGGCGGAGGATCAGCTGTCGCGCTTGTAGAAGGGGAGCTGCACGACGCGGAACGGCGTGGGCCTGCCGCGCAGGTCGACGTCGAGCTCGGTGCCGGGCTCGGTCAGCTCCGGCGAGACGAAGGCCAGGGCGATCGCGTGGCCCAGGGTGGGGCTCGGGGCACCGGAGGAGATCTCCCCGACCTTCTCGCCGTCCTTGAGCACCGCGTAGCCGGGCCGGGCGGCGCGCTTGCCGTCGTTGACCAGGCCCACGAGCCGGGAGGAGGGGCCCTCCTCCTTGATCCTCGCCAGGGCCTCGCGGCCCACGAAGGAGTCCTTGGACTTGAGGGCGACGATCGGCAGGTTGGCCTGGTACGGGCTGATCTCCGGGGAGAGCTCGTGGCCGTGCAGCGGCATGCCGGCCTCCAGGCGCAGGGAGTCGCGCGCGGCCAGCCCGCACGGCATCAGGCCGTGGGACTCGCCGGCCTTCTCGAGCACGCTCCACAGCCGCTCGGGGGCGGAGGCGTCCGCCTCGGCATCGAGGTAGATCTCGAAGCCGTCCTCGCCCGTGTAGCCGGTGCGGGCCAGCCGCGCGGGCAGGGGCCCCTCCGGGGTCGTGAAGACGACGGCCGTGATGGCGTAGTACTTCACGTCCCTCACGGCCTGCGCGGAGTCCGCCTCGACGGCGTCGAGCAGCACGGCCTCGGCGGCCGGGCCCTGCACGGCGATCAGCGCGGTGGCCTCGGTGCGGTCCGTGATCCCGACGTCGAAGGCGGTGCCGTCGGCGGCGGTCGTGCGCTCGCGGAACGCGGCCAGCGCCGCGGGGGTGTTGGCCGCGTTCGGGACCACCAGGTAGGAGTCCTCTCCGAGCCGGTAGGTGATCAGGTCGTCGATCACGCCGCCCTGCTCGTTGCACAGCAGCGAGTACTTGGCCTTGCCGATCTCGATGGCCGACAGCCGACCCACGAGGGCGTAGTCCAGGAACGCCGCGGCGTCCGGGCCCTCGACGAGCAGCTCGCCCATGTGGGAGAGGTCGAAGATGCCGGCCGCCTCGCGCACGGCGCGGTGCTCGGCCAGGTCCGAGCCGTAGCGCAGGGGCATCCACCAGCCGCCGAAGTCGGTGAAGGACGCGCCCAGGCGCTCGTGGACGGGGGCCAGAGCCGTGGGGCGGGATGCGGCGTCGGTGCTCATCGGGCGCTCTCCTGGGTGGTCTCGACCGTGGTCTTGGTCTCGCTGTCGGCCTCGGGCTGCGCGGCGGGATCCGGCTCGGTCTCGTCGACGCTCTCGAAGGCCTCGGGCGGCGGGCAGCTGCACACGAGGTTGCGGTCGCCGTAGGCGCCGTCGATGCGCCCGATCGGCGGGAAGTACTTGTCCACCCGCTGGCTCGGCAGCGGGAACGCGGCCGTCTCCCGGGAGTACGCGCGGTCCCAGGAGTCCGACACGAGCGCCGCGGCCGTGTGCGGGGCCTGGCGCACGACGGAGTCGGCCTCCGCGACCTCGCCGTCGACGACCTGCTGGATCTCGCCGTGGATCGAGATCATGGCGGCGATGAAGCGATCCAGCTCGGCCTTGTCCTCGGACTCGGTCGGCTCGACCATGAACGTGCCGCTGACCGGGAAGGACTCGGTGGGCGCGTGGAAGCCGTAGTCGATCAGGCGCTTGGCGACATCCGCGACCTTGATCCCCGAGGCATCCGTGAGCTTGCGCAGGTCGAGGATGCACTCGTGGGCGACCAGCCCGTTCTCGCCGGTGTAGAGCACCGGGTAGTACTCGTTCAGGCTGCGGGCGATGTAGTTGGCGTTGAGCAGCGCGATGGCCGATGCCCGGGTCAGGCCGTCGCCGCCCATCAGCGCCAGGTACGCCCACGAGATCGGCAGCACGCCGGTCGAGCCCCAGCGCGTGCTGGTCACGGGCAGGCCGCGGCCGTCCGCGGCGGCGTCGACGGGCTCGTCGGCGTCGTGGTCGCCGTCCGCCGCACCGCCCACGGCAGGCCGACCCGGATCCCCCTCGAGCGGGTCGCCGGGCAGGAACGGCACCAGGTGCTCGGCCACGGCCACCGGGCCGACGCCCGGGCCGCCGCCGCCGTGCGGGATGCAGAAGGTCTTGTGCAGGTTCAGGTGCGAGACGTCGCCGCCGAACCGGCCCGGCTGGGCGAGCCCGACCATGGCGTTGAGGTTCGCGCCGTCCAGGTAGACCTGGCCGCCGGCGGCGTGGATCTTGCCGCAGACCTCTCGGACGTCCTCCTCGAACACGCCGTGCGTGGACGGGTAGGTGATCATGATGCCGGCGACGGCGCCCTCGTTGTCGGCCAGGGCCTTGTCGAGGTCGTCGTGATCGATGGTCCCGTCCGCGGCGGTCTTGACGACGCGCACCCGCAGTCCCGCCAGCACCGCCGAGGCGGCGTTCGTGCCGTGGGCGGAGGCGGGGATCAGCACCAGGTCGCGGGCCTCGTCCCCGCGGGAGATGTGCCAGCGGCGGATCGCCAGCAGGCCGGCGAGCTCGCCCTGGGAGCCGGCGTTCGGCTGGATCGAGACCTTGGCGTAGCCGGTCAGCTCGGCCAGGCGGGACTCGAGGTCCTCCACCAGGTGCTGCCAGCCCTGCATGCGCCACGCCGGCGAGTACGGGTGGACGTCCGCGAACTCGGGCCAGGTGATCGAGGCCATCTCGACCGCGGCGTTGAGCTTCATGGTGCACGAGCCCAGCGGGATCATGGTGCGGTCCAGCGCCAGGTCACGGTCCGAGAGGCAGCGCAGCCAGCGCATCATCGAGGTCTCGGAGCGGTGGGTGTTGAAGACCTCGTGGGTCAGGAGCTGCGACGTGCGGACCAGGCCCTCCGGCAGCGCCGGCGCACCGGTGGGATCGGCCTCCTCGACGGCGTCGGCCGCGACGCCGAAGGCCGCCAGCACGTCCAGCACGTCCTGCGAGGACGTGCGCTCATCGGCCGAGACGCCCACGTGGTCGTCGTCCACGCGGCGCAGGTCGATGTCCTTCTCCGCGGCGGCGGAGAGGATCTCCTCGGCGCGGCCGGGCACGTGGGCCACGACGGTGTCGAAGACCTCGTCGGAGACCAGTTCGATGCCTGCGCCCTTCAGGGCGTCGGCGATCGTGCGGGCGCGGCTGTGCACCCGGCGGGCGATGCGGCGCAGCCCGTCCGGGCCGTGGTAGACGGCGTAGCAGGCGGCGACCTCGGCCAGCAGGGCCTGGGCGGTGCAGATGTTGGAGGTGGCCTTCTCGCGGCGGATGTGCTGCTCGCGGGTCTGCAGGGCCAGGCGGTAGCCGGGGCGGCCGGTGTCGTCGTGGGAGACGCCCACCAGACGCCCGGGCAGGCTGCGCTGCAGCTCGGAGCGCACCGCCATGAAGGCGGCGTGCGGGCCGCCGGCGAACAGCGGGACGCCGAAGCGCTGCGAGGTGCCCACGGAGATGTCCGCGCCCATCTCGCCCGGGGACGTCACGAGGGTGAGCGCCAGCAGATCGGCCACGACGGTCGTCATGGCACCGGCGTCCTTGGCCTGGGCGATGACGTCCGTCCAGTCGTGGACCCGGCCGGAGGAGCCCGACTGCTGGAGGATCACGCCGGCGATGCCGCCCTCGCGCTCGAGCTGCTCCTGCGGGATGCCGCCCGAGAGGTCGAGGATCTCGAGGTCCATGCCGACCGCGCGGGCGCGGCCCGGGATGACGGCCAGCGACTGCGGGAAGAGGTCCGCGTCGACCAGGATCGCCCCGCCCTTGGCCTTGCGGTTGGCGCGCTTCATCAGCAGCGCGGCCTCGACGACCGCGGAGGACTCGTCCAGCAGCGATGCGTTGGCGATGTCCAGACCGGTGAGGTCCTGGACCATCGTCTGGTAGGTCAGCAGCAGCTCGAGGCGGCCCTGCGAGATCTCGGGCTGGTACGGGGTGTAGGCCGTGTACCAGCCCGGGTCCTCGAGCAGGTTGCGCTGGATGACCGCGGGGGTGTCGGTGCGGTAGAAGCCCTGGCCGATCATCGGGCGGCCGGGAGTGTTCTGATCCGCGATGCCGCGCAGCGCGGTGAGGACCTCGGCCTCGCTCAGCGCCTCGGGCAGCTCCAGCTCGCCGTCCATCCGGATCGCGGCCGGGACGGCCCGGTCCACGAGCTCCGCCAGCGAGCCCACGCCCACGGTGCTCAGCAGCTGATCGATCTCCTCGCCGCGCGGGCCGACGTGGCGGTCCACGAAGGCGAGGGCGTCGGAGCCGACCCCCGACGCGCTGACGGCGTTCTCTGCAGGTGCGGAAGGGCTCATGGGGAACTCCTTGGTCTGAGGGGCCGCGCCCCGTCGGTTCCTCCCCGCTCTGTCGTGGGACCTGAGAGTTTCCACGGGCTGACCCGTTTGCTCCGTCGGTGCCGGAGCGGCCCGCGAGCCGCTCCGCGCTTTCCAGAGGTGCCGAGCGATTCCGGTGCCGGTGCCTGAGAGTTTCCCGGGGAGGGTTGCTCCTACGGCGCCCGCGCGGCGGTGTCCGCGGGGTCTCTCCCGGAACCGCTCATAGGCGTGTCTTGTCGTCGTCTTCCGAGGCGAGAGTACCCCGCGTCACAGTGCGACTCCAAGATCACGACGTGCTCGCCGGCGGCCACAATCTCACCGGGCGCTCCCTGCGCCGCGGCACCGACCGCCCTCTCACTCACCCGAGGCTCCCTCCCATGACTGAGCACCGCGCGGCTTCACCCTGCCCGGATCCTCGCCCGGCCCGCCCCTCCTCCGATCCCGCGGCTCGCGGCCCGCGCGAGCTGTCCCGCCGCGGCCTGCTCGCAGCCGGCTCCCTGACCGCCCTGAGCGCCGGCGCCCTCGGCGCCGCTGCACCGGCCTCCGCCGCCGGACGTCCGATCGTCCTGTGGGGCAGCTCGTCCGCGGCCTCCCATGCCAGTGCCATCACCGACGGCTTCCGAGTGGTCCACCTGGACACCGAGCTGGCGAAGCTGCTGGGGACGAACGCCCGGTCCGAGGCCACGCCCGCCGCGCAGTCGCCGGAGATCCTGCTGGCCCGCTCCGAGAGGGCGGCCGTGCGCCTGGACTTCCGATACATGGGCGCAGCCGGCATGCTCCCGGCCTCCGGCAGCCTCGTCCTGCCCACGCTCGACCGCCGCGCGCCCAACACCGGACGCACCTATCCGGGCACCATCGACGGGGCCGCGTTCGATCTCCGATACGTCGGGGGGACGAACCGCAAGGTGCAGATCAGCCGCGCGAACGCCGGCGCATCCGTGCACGTGGGCGGCTCCGAGCGCTCCCGGTGGGTCACCGACCTGGAGGCGCGGCACCGCGGCAGCACGCATCTGCTGTGGATGGGCAAGAACAACATCGCCGACGTCGACCGCGTCCTGGCCGACACCCGCGCCGCCTTCGACGTCGAACCGGGCTCCACCCTGGTCCTGGGCCACTGGAAGAACTTCCTCGACACCCCCGGCACCGCCGCCTACGGCCAGGTGGACACGGTCAACCGGGCCTATGCGCGCGACTACGGGGCTCAGTACCTGGACATCAACGCCGTGATCACGGACCCCCGCCGCTGGCAGCACCCCGAGCTGCGCCGCTACAACATCGGCTCGACAGCAGCTGATCGTCAGCGCGCGTCATGGGGCATGGCACCGCTCGAGCTCAAGGGCGACAACTTCCACCTCAACCGCTTCGGCTACCTGATCGTCGCGACCGCCATCGCCGAGAAGCTGCGCGCTCTCGGCTGGTACTGACCGGACCCCTCGAAAGGACTCCCCATGACGATCTTCAGGGATGTCAGGACCACGTCGCCGTTCGCCGCCGAGATCGGCTGGGTCTCCGACCTCGGCTATCTGCGCGGCTGGGCGGACGGCACCTTCCGCCCCTACAGCCCCATCCACCGCGACGCCATGGCGGCGGTCTTCCACCGCATGGCGGGCTCGCCGGACTTCGCGCCCCCGGCGTCGTCGCCCTTCGCGGACATCCGTCCCCACCAGCAGTTCTACCGGGAGATCTGCTGGGCCCGGGACCGCGGGCTGCTCACCGGCTGGAGCAACGGCGCGTTCCGCGCGCTGCACCCGATCACCCGCGACGCCTCGTGCGCGCTGTTCTACCGCGCCGCCGGCTCCCCGGGGTACTCGGCTCCCGCGGGATCCCCGTTCCGGGACATCTCACCCCGCACGCAGTTCTACAAGGAGATCTGCTGGGCGCACAGCGTCGGGATCACGACCGGCTGGCCCGATCGCACCTTCCGCCCCCTGAGCCCCACCGCCCGCAACGCCATGGCCGCCTTCCTGCGCCGCTTCGACCTGGCGGTCGGCTGATCCCGGCGGGCGACGGCGGTCCGACGGCTCGTAGAATCGATGCCGCCCCAGACCGCCGCCGGAAAGCAGAACGTGACGTCAGACCCCGCTTGCCCGCACTCGAAGGGAGACGACTCCCCCGCCCGGCCGAGCACCCGGTCCCTCACGCGCCGGGCGCTGCTCGCCGGCGGTGCGCTCGCCGCGGCGAGCACGCTGATCACGGCGACGGCCCCCGAAGCCCAGGACGGGCGGCGCATCGTCGTCTGGGGGTCGTCGTCGGCGGCCTCCTACCTGGGCGACGAGCCCCGCGGGTTCCGCACGCTGCATCTGCATCGGGAGGTGGCCCGCCTGCTCGGGACCACCGGCATCAACCGGGCGATGTCCCGCGCGGACTCCACCGAGGTGCTGATCAGGCGCTCGGAGGCGACGGGGATCGACCTGGACCTGGGCTTCCGGGGCTTCGACGGCGTCCTGCCGACCTCCGGGGAGATCGTCCTCACCGCTCGCGACGGGCGCGTGCCCATCACGAACCAGCCGATCCCCGGCACGCTCGCGGGGCTGCCGGTGACCGCGTCGGGGATCTGGGGCAGCGACCGCCTGGTGCGGCTGCGGCGGCTGGAGCCCGGCGAGCCCGTGGACCTGCACGCCGAATCGGACGGGACGTGGCGGACCGCGCTCGAGCAGCACCACCGCGGCGACGTGCACGTGCTGTGGATGGGCAAGAACAATGTGCTGGACCTGTCGCAGGTGCTCGAGGACACCCGTCGGGCGGCAGCGGTCGAGCCGGAGCGCACCATCGTCATGGGGCACTGGAAGACGTGGATGAACCGCCCCGGGACCGAGAAGAGCGAGCCCATCGATCAGCTGAACCGGGCGTACGCCGAGGAGTACGGGCCCCGCTTCTTCGACACCGCCCGGCATCTGCTCGACCCGCAGATGTGGCGGCTGCCCGAGATCGCCGACAAGGGGATCGGGCAGAGCGACGTCGATCAGGAGCGCGTGGCCCTCGGGCTGCCGCCGAAGTCGCTGATCGCCCACGACCACGCGCACCTCAATGCCTACGGCCTGGTGATCCTGTCCCAGGCGCTGGCCCAGCAGATCCGCGGCCTGGGCATGGCCTGAGCCGCCCCCTCGACAGCTCCCGGAGGACGACATGACCGAGAACCCCATGACCGCCGCCGCCGTCGAGCAGCTCGAGTGGCACTGGCAGAACCTGCTGCGCCCCCGGCTGGAGGGGCTGACGGACGACGAGCTCTTCTGGGATCCCACGCCCGACGGCCGACCCGCGTGGACCGTCCACCCCGCCGACGAGCAGCGCACGACCCACCAAGCCGGCGCAGGGGCGCTGGTGATCGACTTCGACCTGGTCGAGGGGCAGCCCCAGCCGTTCACGACGATCGCGTGGCGCCTGGGTCACGTGATCGTGGGGGTGCTCGCCATGCGCAGCCACAGCCACTTCGACGGCCCCGAGGCTTCCTATGCCTCGTGGGACTTCGCGACCACCGCCGGGGAGGCCCTCGCTCAGCTCGATGCGGAGGTCGCCCGGTGGCTCGAGGGGCTGCGCGGCATGGATGGCGCCCGGATGCAGCAGCCCTGCGGCCCCGCCGAGGGCCCGTGGGGCGAGCGGCCGTTCATCGATCTCGCCCTGCACATCAATCGCGAGGTGATCCATCACCTCGCCGAGGTCGCGCTGCTGCGGGACCTCTACGCCCACCAGGGCTGAGACCCCTCGGTGGCCTGAGCTTCAGCAGCCCGCGCCGCTCGGATTCTCGAAGCAGTCGTCGGCGTAGTTGCGGACCGTCGAGCGCCACACGCTGAGCTGGACGGGCTCGCTGGCGACTGTGCTGGTCCCGTCCACGGGCAGCCACGGCCCGCCGCTGATCGAGTACTCGCCCGAGAACTCGGTGGTCAGCACGACGCCCACGTCGCCGGTCTCGGCGTACTGATGACTGGTGTCTGTGGGGACGTCCCACGATCCCTCCGGAAGCGGGCCGCCGGCGAGCGCGGTGGGGCCGAGCGTCGCACCGTCGCCGTAGTCCCAGGTGAAGGACTCGGGCGTCACCCGCACCCGCACGGGGAAGCCCGCGAGCTCGGTGTCGAAGACCTGCTCCTCGGCCGTCGCATACATGTTGGTGTGCAGCCCGACGAGCGTGTCCGGCGCAGGCTCGACGGCGGAGACAGCGGGGCTGACCGCGAGCCGCCGGAGATCCTCGACGGTGAAGACCGGCAGCGGCGCCGGCTCATCGCCCTCGGGGATCTGGTCGCGCGGCGAGCAGATGGGGGTCGATGCTCGCACGGGCTCCCCCTCATCCGTCTCGTACTCTACGTAGAGATTCTGACCCGCCGCCCCGTCTGGCAACGTACAGGCTTCCTGTTCCGCGCACGAGGCCCCTGCCTCTGAACAGATGTCGACCAGAGTGTAGTCAGCCATTTCCACGCTGGCGGTATCCGCTTTGAGTTCCGCGGGCTCAGTATCGGCAACAAATTTCCTTAAGGTCATTTCCAGTTGGTGCGAATCCCGAGCGCTAGCACTATCTGGACCGGAAGCCTTTCCGGAGCCCCCAGTGGCGGGGGAGACGTCGGGCTGCGACCTCGAAGTACCGGGGGTCTTTGCTTGGCCCCTCGCCAACCCTTCCAAGCTCACTTCGACATCGATGCGAGACCCGGAGGCACTCGCATCTGACTCAACCCGCGTCCCCTCGAGCCCGCCCCTGCGACGTTCTCCAGGGTCGGCAACGACAATCCCGGCAGATCCCACTAGCGCGATGCTCGACATAAGCGAAATGGTGAACATTCTGTGAAATCCAGATCTCATGCCGAGCACTCACATCGCATCAGCCGAAGCGACAACAAATATCCACTCCACCCCGTCGTGACTCATGTGCATGTGTGTCAAACTGTCGTCGCTTCCAGTTGGAGGGTATTTCTGATCGATTTCCCCGCTTGAATTCCAGATAGTCTGACCCTCATACCGAACATCAGCGCGAGGAGAGGGAAAACCGAATGAGTTGACAGGCATATCCGTGTCTATGATTTCGATTTCCTCCTGGCCCGAGCTGGCCCATCCACCTTCGTCATACACCAATTCAATTTCGTCGTACTCCGCCAGGCACGATTCGCATGCATCAGACGTGATCTCGCGGATCAGCGTCGTATCGCCCGTCTGCCACGCGTAGGCCCGGGCATCGGCGAGGTAGTCCAGGAAGGCCTGGGCGCCCTCGTAGCTCTCCTCATCGGCCAGAGCGGGCTTCTCGGGTTTGGGGACGTTCTGCGCCGGGCCTTCGGCGGAGGCCGGGACGTACTCCCCCTCGCCCCCGGGGGACTCCCCGTCACCGCCCGTGGATTCACTCCCGGGAGACTCCGAGGTCGCGACAGCAGACGCCGGATCGGCTGGTGACTCATCGGGCGAGGGCCCGCCGGACTCGTTGCAGCCCGCGAGCAGCAGCCCGAGCCCCGCAGCGAGGACGGACAGCGTGACGGTTCGAGTGCTCATCAGGAGACCCCAGTGCTCGGCGCCCGCTGCAGGCAGGGGCGCATGTCGGCAAGTGCCGTGATCGTAGGCGCGGGGCACGCACGGGCAACAGAGTGCGCGTGCCCGGTGTGGACGACCCGGGCGGATGCTCGTCACAGCAGGTCACGGGTCGAATCTGCATCGAGATGGGAGCACCGGGATCGGGCGTCCACAGCCATCGACCAGGCCCGTCGCCGACCGCTAAGGTGACCGTCGCGTAGATCACTTCTCACGCCTCTCAAGCTTCTGACCCCGGGCGCTCGCCCCGCTTGAACAGGACCACCTTGCGCTTCTCCCCCAAGGCGTCGTCGCCCGTCCACGACGACGACGATTCGCTGCTGCGCCCCTGGCACAACAGCTCGATCAACACGTCGCGCCTGCTGCTCGCCCTGAAGGCCGGCCTGGCCTGCGCCCTGGCCTACCTGGTGGCGCCGTTCATGCCGGGCGTCGTCGCGCAGTACCCGTACTACGCGCCCCTGGGCGCCCTGGTGGTCATGTACCCGAGCCTGACCGGCTCGCTGCGCACGGCCGGGCAGACGCTGCTGGGCCTCGGCATCGGCATGGTGCTGGCCCTGCTGGTGCAGCTCACCCCCTGGGCCACGCTCGTCACCATGTTCCTGGCGATCGCGGTGGGCGTGATCCTGGCCGGCTTCCGATGGTTCGGGGCAGGAGCGGACTACATCCCGATCACCGCGCTGTTCGTGCTGATCGTCGGCGGCCCGAACGCCGACCAGTACTCGCTCGGCTACATCGTCCAGATGGCGACGGGCGCCGCGATCGGCCTGCTGGTCAACTACCTCGTGGCCCAGCCGGTCGACTTCCGCTCCGCCTCGCTCGAGCTCCGACGGATCGAGCGGCTGCTCGTGTTCTACCTGCGCGACGTCGCCATGGAGGTCCGCACTCCGGGCTCCACCTCCCGCACCGACTGGCTCGAGGTCAACAACCAGCTCGCCGCGGTCGCGGCGGAGGTCCGCGGCGTGGTCCAGGAGTCGGCGTCATCGGCCAAGGGCAATCCCCGCATGATGCTGCCCAACAACAAGGGCCAGGACCCCGGCCTGGCCCGCCTGATCCGCGTGGAGCACGTGTCCTTCTACATGCGCGACCTCACCGACGTCCTGCGTCGCCTCTTCGCGGCCGACGGATCCCACATGGTCGTCCCCGCCGGGGTCTCCCGGGAGCTGGAGCGCACGCTGCGCGCCGTCGCCGAGGTCATGCGCGTGGCCTGGCACGTGGACACCGAGTCGTTCTCCACCATGACCACCGTCCTGTCGACCGTCCCGCTGGCCCCCGACGACGAGGCGAAGGACGAGATCCAGATCCTCGCCGACAAGGCCCGCGGTCACGTCGCCGACCTCTCCGACAGCCTCGAGGAGCTCGAGATCCGCAACTCCTGGGACCACTGGTGGCTGGTCACCGTGGGCACCGACCTCGAGCGCATCCTCCAGGTGGTCACGACCCACGGCGCGTCGAATCCGCCGCCCAAGCCGCGGCGGTCGCTGCGCCCGCGACGCACCGCCGAGGGCCCCGGCTCCGGCCGCGAGCGAGGCGGACGCTGAGCATGCAGCAGCAGGACTCCGTCGGCCGCGTCACCGCGGGTCTAGAGTGGTGCGCACTGCTCAGCACCAGGAGGCCTCGTGCATCACGTCCGCTCCGAGAATCCGGGGTCCGTCGCGCCTGAGTGGGTGCCCCATCCGGACCACGCAGCGATCGCCCGCCGCGGCCTCGAGAACTTCGAGGCCGTCTTCGGCCGCCGACCGGAGGGCATCTGGCAGTCGCCCGGCCGGGCCAATCTCAACGGCGAGCACATCGACTTCCTCGGCGGGCGCTGCCTGCCCATGGCGCTGCCCTACGGGACGCTCGTGGCCGCCGCGCCGCGCACCGACGGCCTCCTGCGCATGCGCACCCTCGAGCCGTCCCTGGACACGGGCATCGTCGAGGTGCGCACCGAGGACGTCGGACCGGGCCGCCCCGAGGGCTGGACGGGCTACGTGGCCGGCGCCCTGTGGGGCCTCCACGAATCGGCCGCCGTCTCCGGGATCCGGATCCCGGAGGGCTTCGGTGCGGACATGCTGATCCGCTCGACGCTTCCGGTGGGCGGCGGGCTGTCGTCGTCGGCCGCGCTCGAGTGCGCCTCCATCCTGGCCTTCGCCGGGATGATCACCGACTCCGACGACCACGACGACGACGTCCGCGCCGTCCTGGCCCACGCCTGCATGATGGCGGAGGTGAAGGTCGTGGGCGCGAGCACGGGCGGCCTGGACCAGACCGCGAGCCTGCGCTCGCACCCAGGGCAGGTGGTCTCCCTGGACTGCCGCGACTTCTCGATCACGTACCGCTCCGCCGAGGCGCTGCTGGCGGGCCGCCGCCTGATCGCCGTGGACACCCGCACGCCCCACTGGCTCGGCGGTGACGACTTCTCCTCGCGCCGTCTCGACGCGGAGGCCGCGGCGCGCTTCCTCGGCGCGGGTCGACTGCGCGACCTGCTGCCCGAGACGCCCGCCCAGGAGGACGTCGACGCCGTCCTGCGCCGGTGGGAGGCCGCCGCGCCCGCTGCCGGGCAGCTCGACGGCCGCGATCCGGCAGATGCAGCACGCCGACTGCGCCATGCCCTCACGGAGATGCTGCGCTCCGAGCAGATCGACGCGCTGCTCAGCGGCAGCGTCTCGGACACCTCCGTCCCGGAGGCGGTGGGGCGCATCCTCACCGCGGGCCATCTCTCGATGCGCGATGACGCCGAGGCCTCCTTCTGGGCCGCAGACCTGATCGTGGACACCGCCCTGGCCGAGGGCGCCGACGGCGCCCGCCTGATCGGAGGCGGCTTCGGCGGCTCGGTGCTGATGCTCGTCCCCACGGCGCGGACGGAGCCGATCGCGGCCGCGGTGGCCTCTGCCATGGCTGCCGCGGAGCTGCCGAGCCCCCGCTTCCTGGACATCGTGCCCTCGGGCCCGGGGGGCCTGGTCTGCCGGGACTGCGTCGAGCTGGCCGCGCTCGGCTGCCGCTGAGACGACGGATCGCTGCCGCCCCTCGGGGTGCGACGGCGATCCGTCCGGGCTGGGGATCAGCTCTGTGCGCTCTCCCGCTGCCCTTGGTGGATCCGCTGCAGCTCCCCCGCGGCGAAGGACTCCTCGATCTGCTCGAGGGAGCGCCCCTTGGTCTCCGGCACGAAGCGCCAGAAGAAGAACAGGCAGACCGCCCCCAGGCCCGCGAACAGGAAGAACGTCACGGTGATGCCCGTGGCCGAGACCACCACCGGGAACAGCAGGGTCACCGTGGCATTGGCCAGCCACATCATCAGCACCGAGATCCCGATGCCGGCGCCGCGGAACTTGAGCGGGAAGATCTCCGCCAGGATGATCCACGCGCCGAAGCCGATCGAGGCCTGCATGCATCCCACGAACAGCACCACGAAGATCAGGATGAAGATCGCTCGCCCCAGCCCCTCGGGCAGCAGCAGCGCGCTCAGCCCGATCAGCAGGTGCATCGAGGTGATGCCCGTGAAGCCGGCGATCATCAGCCGCCGTCGTCCCACGCGGTCGATCAGCGCCATGCCGGTGAGCATGCCGATCACGGCGATGACGCCGTTGGCCACGTTGGCGATCAGGGCCGCCGACGACGAGAAGCCGGCCTGCTCGAGCAGCAGCGTGCCGTAGTACATGACCGAGTTGATGCCCGAGAGCTGCTGGGACACGGCCACGCCGATCCCGATCAGCAGCACGCGGCGCACCCACGGCTCGGTGCGCAGGGTGACGATCCCGCCCTCGTGCTCGGCGGCGTCGCGGGCGGCCAGGCCCTCGACCTCGCTCAGCTCGGCCTCGGCCCGCTCCGGCGAGCGCACCCGGCCCAGGACCTGGAGCGCGGCATCGCGATCGCCCCGGGCCAGCAGCCACCGCGGCGACTCCGGCATCCGGAGCATGCCGAAGAACAGGGCCATGGCCGGCAGCGCGGCGATCGCGAGCATGATCCGCCAGTGGCCCGGGACCTCGTAGAAGGCGCTGCCGATGATCGCGTTGATGACGAAGGCCAGCAGCTGGCCGACCGCGATCATGACCTCGTTGCGCCCGGACATGGCCCCGCGCCGCTCGGTGGGAGCCATCTCGGAGAGGTAGACCGGCACCGTGACGGAGGCGCCGCCGACGGCCAGGCCCAGCACGACGCGGAACAGCACCATGAAGCCCGCGGTCGGGGAGAGCACGCAGCCGACGGCGCCGATGAAGAACAGGACCGCCATGGCCAGGATCGTCCTCCGGCGGCCCCAGCGATCGGAGCAGCGTCCCCCCACCAGGGCGCCGACGGCGGCTCCGATCAGCAGCGACGACGTCACGACCCCCTGCTCGACCGGGGAGAGGTCCAGCGCATCGGGCTCCGACATGGGGCCCAGGGCGCCGTTGATCACGCCGGTGTCGTAGCCGAAGAGCAGCCCTCCGAAGGTCGCGATGACCACGAGCCGATCCAGGAACCTCGAGTGCGGGCCCTTGGTCAGCGGCGGCAGCCCCGTCTCACCTGCTCCTGCGCTCCGAACCTGACTCATCGCATGCCTCCATGGTGCCGAGGGACCATTGTGGTCCACCTCTCGGTGGCCGACATTAGCCGCTTCCCGGGCCGCTTGGAGCGGCGGCCGGGGATTCCCGCCACGCAGACGACGGCCGCCCCGAGCTGTTCAGCTCGGGGCGGCCGTCGGGGGAATCCCTGGCGCGCCCTCCGGGGCGGGAGCGGATCAGGAGGCGGAGACCGCCTCGGCGATCGGGGTGTCGCCGTCGACGAAGTCGATCTTGCGCCCGATCGTGGAGTCGTCGGCGATGACGGCCTTGGCCACCTGCGCCACGTTGGCGCGCGAGGTGTCGGCGTTCTCCGGCTGCTGGCCCTCGGGCAGGACCGCGATCTTCCCGGACGCGTCGTCGAGCGTGAGCATGCCCGGGCCCAGGATCGTCCACCGCAGGGACGACTTGCGCAGGTGCTCGTCGGCCTGGCTCTTGCCCTCGGCGTAGGCGTAGAAGTCGTCGGACTCGTCCACGCCGTGGTTCGGGCCGGCGTTCAGGTACGAGACCATCACGTAGCGGCCGACGCCGGCGCGCTCGGCCGCGTCCATGGTCCGGATCGCGGCGTCGCGATCCATGGCCCAGGTGCGCTCGGGATCGCCGCCTCCGGCGCCCGCCGACCAGACGACGACGTCGACGCCCTCGAACTCGTCGGCCAGCTGCTCGGTCGACAGCTGCTGGACGTCGAGGACCTTCGCGGTGGCGCCCGTCTGCTCGACGTCCTCGATCTGCTCCTCCTTGCGGATCCACGAGGTGACCTCGTCGCCCGCCTCGGTCAGCATGGGCGCCAGGCGCAGGGCGACCTTGCCGTGGCCGCCGATGATCGTGATGTTCGTCATGATGTCCTCCGTTCCCGAGGCGGTGCGGGAGACCGCCCCTCTTGTCACGTGATGCCTCCATGGTCTCTCCGCCGCCGAGCCGGATGAAGGGTGTTCGCCGACGGCGGGACCGCATCCAGGCCGTCATGAGGCGCTGCCCGGGGGAGATGGATGTTCCCTGTCGCGAACCTCGGGCATCATGCGACGCATGGCTCATATCACTGTCGCTTCCAGGGCCGCGCTCCGGCCGATCCGGCGCGGCGCCGCTGCCGTCCTGGCCCTTGCTCTGCTGCTGAGCGCCTGCACGCCGCAGCCCGACGACACGCAGGCCGAGGCGGCCGGCGGCGACCCGTCGGACGAGCAGAGCGCGCCGAGCGCCGCGCCCTCAGAGGCGCAGGCCGAGGTCACCCCCTCCGCCGAGGAGACGGCCGACGATGCCGGGCAGTGCTCCGACGACGACTACGACTACGTGCTGCTCGAGCTCGTGAGCTGCGACCATGCTCGGAAGGCCGTCCGCGGCGTCGTGGACAACGGGAAGAAGACCCACCTCTCCGTCGAGGACGGGAAGACCGCCTGCACCCCGGGCAGCGGCCGGTGGACCTGCACGTTCGCCGGTGAGAAGTCCCCGGCGACCATCGAGCTCGAGCCCCGGGATCCGGAGGACGACCCCCTGGCCGAGACCGGGTCGGTCACCGCCCTCGAGCCGGAGTCGGGGGCTGCGAACCCGTCGAAGGCCCCGGGGGTCTCCGGGCTGGGCACGTACGCGGACGCAGTGGACGCCGAGTGCTTCAACGACGACTACGACTTCGCGGACGTCCAGGGCCTGGACTGCGCCGAGGTGGACGACGTGATGCAGGGCTTCCTGGATCAGCAGGTCGAGGGCGTCATGGACGGCGTGCGCTGCAACCAGGGCACGGAGGCCTTCGACGACGGCACCCGGGAGATGTGGGCCTGCATCCGCATGGACGGCCGGGGCGGCTCGTTCATCGCCTACGCCCGCTGATGGGCTCCGGTCCTGCTCAGGACCCGAGGGGCGTGTCGTGCACCTTGTGCAGCCGGCGGTCGCCGTCGGCGACCACGAACCGAGCTCGCTCGGCGACCGGCCGGTTCTGGACCGAGACCCTGTCCACCGTTCGGTACCGCGCCGTCGTGGCCTGCGGGGTGACCTCCACGGAGAGGTAGCCGCGCAGGTCGTTGTTGAACTTGATGTGCGGGTTGTACTGGAGGTTCGACGCCGACGCGTCGGAGCCGTCGCCGCCCGAGGTGATGGAGGTGGTGATCAGCTCCACGCCCACCGGCTCGGAGGTCGGGTCCGCGAAGTCCGAGAGGATCTCGGCGGCGAAGGACTCGTGGATATCGCCCGTGAGCACCACCGGATTGCGGACGCCCGCGCCCACCCATCCGTCGATGACCCGGCCGCGGGAGCCGATGTAGCCGTCCCAGGAGTCCATGTCCCCCCATACGTGCAGCCCGCCGTTGCGGTCGTACTGCACGAAGGGCACCTGCTGCGTCACGAAGTCCCACCGCGCCGTCGAGGCCCCGAAGCCCTGCAGGAGCCAGTCCTCCTGCGCCTTCCCCGTGATGGTGCGCCGGGGGTCCTTGGCCTGCTTCCCGATGATCTTCACCAGATCGGCATTGGCCTGGTCGTCGCGGTACTGGCGGGTGTCGAGCATGTGGAAGGTGGCCAGCTGCCCCCACTGGATGCGCCGGTAGAGCTGCATGTCGTACCCGGTCGGCGCCGAGGATGCCCGCAGCGGCATGTTCTCGTAGTAGGCCCGGAAGGCATCGCGGCGGCGACGCATCCAGTCCGCCTGCACGACCTCAGGGGTGTCGTCGGCCCAGTTGTTGTCCACCTCGTGGTCGTCCCAGATCACGGCCCAGGGAGCCGCCGCGTGGGCGGCCTGCAGGTCAGGATCCGACTTGTAGATGGCCATGCGCTGGCGGTAGGCGGCGAGGTCGCGCATCTCCCCCACCGGATGCCAGCGGACGGCCCCGGAGCTCACGGGATAGCCGGCCGCCGAGTGCTCGTAGTAGTAGTCGCCCAGGTGGAGCATCAGGTCCGGGCGCTCCTGCGCCATGTGCCGGTAGCTGGTGAACCAGCCGTGCTCCCACTGGGCGCACGACGCCATCGTGAACCTCAGGCTGGAGGGCATGGCCCCGGCGGCAGGCGCGGTCTTGGCGCGCCCGATGCGCGAGCGGTACCCGTTGGCGGAGAACCGGTACCAGTACTCGCGCTGCGGCTCCAGGCCCGTCAGCGTCACGTGCACCGCGTGGGCGGTCTCGGGGGTCGCAGTGACCCGGTCCTTGCGGATCACCCGCGTGAAGGCCTCGTCCTCGGCCACCTCCCAGGTCAGCACGATGTTCGAGCGGGGCATCCCGCCGCGGCCGTCCTCGGCCTCCGGGATCAGGGCCAGACGGGTCCAGATCACGAAGCCGTCGGGCCAGGGGTCGCCGGAGGCGACGCCGAGCTGGAACGGATTGTCCTCGGTCACCGCGAACGTCGGCGTCGCCAGCCCCGCGGTCGCCGCTCCGACGCCGGTCAGGCCCGCGCCGGCGAGCATCGCGCGCCGGGACGGCCGGAGGACGCGGCCTGCCGACTCCCCCGCCCCGCTGCGGGCGCGGCCGGCGCGGACCGCCCCCTCCGCGTCCCATGCCTCGGTCTCGTGACGTGCGAATGGATCGTGCGCGGTCATGGCTCTCCCTGTGCAGGCACGCCGGCTGCGGCGCCCGTGGCTGATGGCTGTGCTCCGCAGCGGACCGCAGGGACGGCGCGGGCGTCGTCGGGATCGTGAGGAGCGGCCCCCAGCCTGGCACCGCGATCCGCCCGCGCGGGCCTCGTGCGATGAACACTCGGTGAAGCCCGGCGGACAGGATGCCGCGGCAGGGCGGGCCCGCCGACCGGCCCGGAGCCGCGCCGCCCGGGCCTCAGCCCTGCTGCCCGGCCGCTGCGCTCGAGTCCCGGCCCGGATCCGCGCCCGCGGCGGGATCCGTCGGGTCGGGATCGCCGGTCCGCACGGCGCCCGGCGTCGGCATCAGCTCGCCGTCGGTCGCGCCGAACTCGCACCGCACGGCCTGCTCGACGATCCCCGGCGCGTGCTCGGAGGCGGCGGCGGCATTCAGCGTGTGCGGCCCGTCGGAGACCCCCTCGACGCTCAGGGTCCCGTCCTCCCCGGTCGTTCCGGACGCGCCGGCTCCCGGGGCGTCGAGCCACCACTCGGCCTCGGCCGCGGCCTCCTCCGCAGGGCTGAGCTCCGCCCTGAGAGCTCCGTCGTCGATCGTCAGCCCCGTCACGGGCAGCTCGCGCCTGCGCTCCACGGCGGGGCGGCCGACCAGGCCGCCCCGGTCGTCGATCCGCAGCTCGGCCGTGGCCACCCCGTCGATGCGACCGGGCTGCTCCACGGAGACCAGCCCCACGAGGTAGTCGCCTTCGGGCAGGGGCCCGGTGCCGGCCACGCCGCCCTCAAGGGTCTCGGCTCGGACGACCTCTCCGCTCGAGGTGTCTGCGATCCGAGCATGGACCCCGGGCGGCAGATCCTGCACCGGCATCTCGCCGCCGGGGGCCTGCGGGTGCCCGGCGGAGGGGGCATCGCCCGTCGCCAGCTCGGTGGCGCCGATGCCGCCGGAGATGATCATCAGCTCACCTTCCCCCGGCTTGTGCGCGACCTGGACCTGCAGGGCCTCGGGCGCGAGGCACGTGACGCCCTGCGCCCTGGCCGGCTCCCCGCTGCCCGCCGTGCACCCGGAGAGCGCGCTCACTCCGACAGCCCCCGCTGCCGCGACGGCGAACCCCCGCCTCCTCGTCCCCGACGTCCTCTCCGGACTCCCGATGCTGTCCCCCATGATCCCCCGATCATCCGCGGCTCACCCTGCGGCGAAGTCCCGCAGCCCCTGCGTGCTCTGCACGACCATCACGTGCTCGCTCTCCTGGCCCTCGTAGAAGATGATCTCGAGGCGGTCCACCCCGGGCGCCGCGAGCACCGCGAGCAGGTCCCGGCGCGCCGCGCGGCCGTCGTCGCCGAGGGCCCACTCCCAGAGATCGGAGTGCATGCGCGACGGCGGCGCCCCCGGCACGGAGACCTCCACCCGCGAGCGGGGGCCGTCGGGGCCGGGGATCCGCCGCACGAGCAGCTGATCGGCGGCGACCTCGAACCGCATCAGCTGGCTCCGCAGGATCGCGATCAGCTCCTTCGAGGCGATCCCGAGCAGCCGATCGACGCTCTCGGCCCACACCGAGGGCTCGGTGACCAGGCGGGCCAGCCGACTGCGCTCGTCGCGGACGTCGAACCACAGCCCGATGCTGCCCCGGCCCAGCTCCACGTGCTCGACCCGAAGCGGCGTCGCTCGGACCAGCCGGTCGGCGTTCTCCGCCCGCACCACGGCTGCGAAGGCGACCTCGAAGACGCGAGCCACGCCGCTGCGGGCGCGCTCGATGGTCTGCGAGTCGACGTGCGTCAGGGCCGATGCCGTGTCCAGCACGCGGATCCGCACGCGCCACGCCGTGGGGCTGTCGGTGAGGTAGTGACCCCCCGGGTCGACACCGGATGACATGGCGCCTCGACCTCCCTGCTCGGCGGGGGCGCCAGAACGGGCAGCGGCTGACGGGTCCCCGGAGATCCTCACAGTAGCGGCGGGCACCCGCCCCAGGACGGCCGGCCCGTCAGAATCCCGTCCCCCTTAGGGCCCACAGGAGCCGGCGCGTCCCGGCCCGGAAGCGGAACGGCCCGCGCTCGCCCCGGGTCGCGTCCTGAGGCCGCCCTGGGGCTGCGCATCCTCGCGCACGACGCAGAGAGCCGTTCGACGCCAGGGGCTGGCGTCGAACGGCTCTCTGTGTGTCCCCTCCCCGCACCTCATCTGCTGCGGATGGACGACGCACCACCACCGTCCTCCCGGTGCGGGAAGCTCAGCTGACGCGAACCCTCCAGTCGACGTCGCTGCCCTCGTTGCCGAGGTGTGCACCACCCAACCCCGCGCGCCTGGCATGGCGCTGGAATGCGCTTGCACCTTGCCGGGGGATGCTCTGGGCATTGGCTGGACACCCCTGGGCGCCTCGGATGTGATCGGCGCGACGCCCTCCGGGCGTCTCAGGCGGACATTTGCCCCGTCGGCCTCACCGCACGGGCTCCGACTCGTGTACCGTCATCATCAGTTGTCGTACGACCCCCGCATCGACGGGACCCACTGCCGCTCACCAAGGCGGTCGACGTAGTCCACTCGGATGTAGTCATGTGGAGCACGACGGCAAACGAGCGCCGAAAGTCGGCGCCTCGTCAACCGTTCCGGAAGGATCGACCAGAACAATGCAGACCGGCACCGTCAAGTGGTTCAACGCCGACAAGGGCTTCGGCTTCATCAGCCCCGATGACTCCCAGCAGGACGTCTTCGCCCACTTCTCCGCCATCAACGGCAGCGGCTACCGCTCGCTCGAGGAGAACCAGCGCGTGGAGTTCGAGGTCCAGGAGGGCCCCAAGGGCCTCCAGGCCGCGAACATCACCGTGATCGACTGATCACCTGATGCTTCGGAAGCGCCCGGTGCGGATCGCACCGGGCGCTTCTGCATGTCCGGGCTGATCCGCGCCCGACGGCCGAGCCGCAGCGAGGTGACGCGGGCTACGCTGGAGGCAGTGGCCGGACGCGCACGCCCCGGCCAGCACCCCGCCCTTCGAGCACAGAGGAGTCACACGTGCCGCACAATGCCATCCCCGGTCACGGCGAGTACCACGAGACGCCCGCCGCCGGCACCCCCACGGCCATCGCAGCCCAGCGCGAGGGCACCACGCCCGACGCCTACGCCGCCGAGCACGGCCGCCCCGAGCACTCGGACCACGGCGCCGCCGCTGCAGGCCCGCTCGCTTCCCGCGAGCGCGTCGGCTCCGGCAGCCGCGCCGCCGAGGTCAGCTCCGCCGGCGCCCGCGGCCGGGGCCTGGCCTCGGGCCGGACGCCCTGGTACGACGACGACCGCTTCGGCGCCGCCCTGTGCGGCTTCGTCGTCGTCGGCGTCCTGGCCGTCGCCTGGTACGTGCACCGCAACGACGAGGACTGATCCCGCAGCCGACCCGAGCCGCCTGCTCCTGCAGGGCGGCGGCTCAGGACGACGGGGGGGGCGACCGGCTGATGCCGGTCGCCCCCCGTCGTCCTCCGCCCGCCCCATGCCCGCCGGGACGGATCGGGTCCGAGCCCGGATCAGAGCAGCGGGCGGAACGGTGCGAGAGCGGCCTCGCCCACCCATGCCAGGGGGTGCCGCTCGTCCCACTCCTGCTTGGTGACCCGGTGGCAGTTGTCGCTGTCGAACTCGAAGATCCGCTCCATCACGGCCGCGAGGTCCCGATCCACGATCTCGATGTTGACCTCGTAGTTGAAGCTCAGCGAGAGGCGGTCGATGTTCGCCGTGCCGATCGTGGACCAGATGCCGTCGATCGTGGCCGTCTTGGCGTGGATCATGGCGTGCTGGTACTGCAGGACCGTGATGTCCTCGCGCAGCAGCTGCGAGTAGAAGCCGCGGGAGGCCCAGTCCGCCACGACGTGGTTCGACTCGGCCGGGAACATGAGGCGGACGTCCACGCCGCGGTGCCGGGCGCGGATCAGGGCGTCGAGGATCTGCTGATCCGGGATGAAGTAGGCCGTCGAGATGAAGATGCTGCGCGAGGCCTGGTCGATCGCCTGGAGGTACATGTTGCGGATCGGGTACACGCGGCGCACCGGCATGTTGGTCAGGACCCGGACCCGGGACTCCCACTCGGTCGGGTTCAGCCGCTCGATCTGCTCGAACTTCCTGGCCGCGATCGTGTTCCACGTCGCGACGAAGGCCTGGCGCAGCTGCCACGAGTCGGCGCCGAAGATCTTGAGATGGGTGTCCCGCCACTCGGTCGCGTACGTGGAGCCCAGGTTGTAGCCGCCGATGTACGAGTACTGGTCGTCCACGATCAGCAGCTTGCGGTGGGTCAGGCCGCTGGCCCGCAGCGGGGTCACGAGCAGCCGCGGCCGGACCACGGGGAAGCGATAGGCCTGGACGCCGGGGCCGAAGCGGTAGAAGCGCGGATCGACCACCATGTTGCCGACGCCGTCGTAGATGACCTTGACGTCCACACCGCGGGCGCCGGCGCGGTTGAGCGCGTCCCGGAAGCGCCGGCCGTACTCGTCGCCCTTCCAGAGGTACGTCTCGAGGTAGACGGTGCGCTGCGCGGCGTCGATCGACGCGATCATGTCGTCGTAGAGCTCCGCGCCGTAGGTGAAGACCTCCATGTCCGATCCGGCCACGTCTGCCCCGTAGTGCCCCGGCTTGGGGAACCCCGAGCGGGACTTGCGGTAGTGCTTCTTCACGGCGTCGTAGCCGACCAGGCCGGCGATCGTGGTGGCCTGCACGGCCACGACGCCCACCGCGGCGCGGGCGGCGGTCCGGGCGACGATCCGGCGCACCGGCTGAGGGATTCGAGTGAGCATGAGGCGAAGCCTACGTGACCCGGCCCGGAGGCGACGTGGGAGGATGGCCCCGCCCCCGCCCGACCTCATCGATCGGCCCTGCCCCGACCCGGGAAGCCCAGCGTGACGCGATCTCAGACCCTCCAGCGCCCCCGTCTGACGGTCCTGCATGTCATCCGCCGCGCGGTCATGAAGCTCATCTACATCCAGGTCTGGGACCAGGCGGCGTCGATGACGTTCTTCCTGCTGCTGTCGATCGCCCCGCTGCTGGTCTCGCTCGTGTCGATCATCAACCTGCTGGGGCTGGAGGAGGGAGTCCTGCGGGGGATCGTCGATCTGGTGGGTGTGCTCTTCCCGCCCGTGGACACCGAGGCGCTGACGGAGTCCCTGCACTCGCTGAACCCCGACGGCGGCACCGTCGCCGGTGCGATCCTGGGATTCATCGGCACCCTGATCGCAGCCTCGAACGCGGTCGCCGCGTTCCACCGCTCGATGCACCGGATCTACGACACCCGCGAGGGCCGGCAGTTCCTGCCGTTCCGCACGATCGTCTTCTTCGAGACCATCGTGCTGCTGGTGGCCATCGCCGCCGCCGCGCTCATGATCGCGGTCGGCGGGGACCTGGCCTCCCGGCTGGGCGAGGTCCTCGGCATCGACCAGGCCGTCGTCTCCGCGTGGAACCTCCTGCGCTGGCCGCTGCTGCTGTTCGTGCTCGTGATCTACGTCAACGTGGCCTACCACATGGGCCCCAACGTCGAGCTGCCGCGCTTCGGGATCATGAGCGCCGGGTCACTGGTCAGCGTGGTGGCGCTGTTCGCCATGGCGGTGCTGCTGGGCTGGCTGACGACGATCGCCGGCAGCGTCGACGCCCTGCTGGGCACGCTGAACGGCGTTCTCATCGTCCTGGTGCTGACCTGGTGCGCGAGCATCGTGCTGATCGCCGGAGCTGCGCTGGACGCCGAGCTGCTGCGCGCTCGGCAGCTGGCGATCGGCCTGCGGGCCTGGGAGCGCATCGATCTGCGCCCGCGCCATCGCTGGACCCTCGACTTCCTGCGCGACGACCGGCAGAAGGCCACCAGGCTCGGGCAGATCGTGGCGCAGAGCGCGGTGGACGATCTGTCCCGCCGCCTGCCTCGCTCCCTGTGGCTGACCGAGGCCGACAGCCCCCTGGCCGTCACCGGGACGCCGGCGATGCAGCAGAAGCTCCGGGAGGCCGCCGACGAGGAGCGCGCTCGCCAGGTGCCCGCCGAGGACGGCGACTCCTCTGCCCAGGCCTTCCGCGAGGCGCTCGTGCACAGCTGGGGCGAGCTGCGCTCGGCCACGACCAGAGCCGTGCACCGCATGCCCCGGGGCGGCGGCTCCACCGCGGCGAGCGCGCTGCGGCATCAGCTCGAGCGGCGCCGCTCCACCGAGGACCCCGGCCCGGGCCCGGAAGCGGGCCGCGACGACGAGCGGGAGGACGGCTGAGCGAGAGCCGAGCACCCGATGGCTCCGGGCCCTCGCGGCCCGGAGCAGGCTCGCCGGAGACGGCGCGCGCCGGGGCCACGACGGACGACGCCCCGGTCGCTGCCGGGCGGCAGGGACCGGGGCGCCGCTCCGAGCACCGGTGCGGGCGGGCCGATGTCAGCGGGTCGCGGGCTTCGTCTTGACCGCCTGGACGATCCACATGATGTTCACGACGATGAACGCCAGCCCCGCGAGGATCACCAGGATTGCGGCCCAGCCGTAGGCGAAGGCGCTGATGAAGGCGAACAGCGCGCCGATGGAGCCCAGGATCGCCAGGATGATGCCCAGGATGCGCGCAGGGCCGGGTGCGCGGGTCAGCAGCACGAAGACCAGGGCGTAGAGGGCCAGGGTGACCACCCAGCTGATGATGTTGCTCACGCCGAAGGCCAGGCCGCCGGTCTGGGCGCCGCTCATGGGGATCCCGAGGCCCTCGTACATCTGAGCGGCGTCCTGCAGGGACCGGGCATAGGCCATGGTCGTGCGGCCGATGATCTGCGCCAGCGCCAGCAGCAGGAACAGCACCGCCGAGGCGATCAGCAGGCTGCGCAGCCGCTTGAGGTTCCCCGGAGCGCCAGTGGTCGTCGCCGGGGCGCCGTTCCACTGACCGCCGGCCTGGGTCGGCTGGTACTGCGGGGTCTGGCCTCCGCCGTACTGGGGAGCCGCCTGCTGACCGCCGTAGGCGGGAGCCTGGCCGTATCCGGGCGCGCCCTGGGACGCCTGCTGCGGGCCGCCGTAGGCCGGAGCCTGGCCGTAGCCGGTCTGGTCGTACTGGGGAGCCTGCCCGTACGAAGAGGCCTGCGGTTCACCGGACTGGCCATAGCCCGACTGGCCGTACCCCTGCTGGCCGTGCGACGGCTGCGAGTACGGGGACTGGCTCTGGCTCGAGTCGCCGTAGGAGGGCTGCCCGTAGCCGGAGCCCCCCGCCGCCGAGCTTCCGACGGCAGAGCTGCCGGAGCCGGAGCCCCGCGCGGCATCGTCGCCCTGCCCGGGCGATGCCTGCTGCTGCGATCCGAAGCTCGGGGCTCCGTAGGAGGAGCCCGAGCCGTCGCCGCGCTGCTGATCGGTCGGGGGCTGCTGGCCCGGGACCTGATAGCGCGGGGCCTCGTGCTGGGGCTGCCCGCCCTCCGGGCGGATCTCGTCGTCCTGGGGGTTCTGCGACACGTCGTGCTCCTTCGATGGGGATCCGGCGGGCACCGGAGTCGGCGCCTCGACAGCGCCTCACCCCGGGTTCTGGCGTCAGCCTACTGAGACGACAGGCCCCCCGCGCCCCGTGACACCGGATGGGTCGTCACGAGTCGCGGGGGGGCGCGGTGCTGCCGGGCCTCAGCCGTTCAGCGGCGGTCCTTGAACCAGGCGGCCACGCGGCCGTTGAAGGCCAGGACGAGCCAGTAGATGTTCACCACGAGGAACAGCAGGCTCAGCAGGAGCCCGACGATCGCCATGGCGCCGCCGTCGCCCAGGGTGCCGAGGGAGGTGACCACGCCGAAGGCGGTGAAGACGATGCCGATGATACAGAACACGATGCCGAGGATCCGAGCCCAGTTCTTCCCCTTGGGCACGCCGACGAGCACCAGGATGTAGGGGATCAGCGACAGGACGAGCATGACGCCGAGGGTGGCGATGCCGAGGACCCCGGCGGACGAGGCCGCCTGGTCCGCCATCTCCTGGCTCATGCCGCCGTCCACATAGGTCTGGCGCAGCTGCTCCTCGTAGTCGGGGGATAGCGTCATGAGGGCGCTCGGGATCAGGGAGATCACCCAGATCGCCAGCGACGCGATGGTCATCCGGTGCAGGGTGCTCACCTTGTCGGGCTTGCCCTGCTCGAAGGACCGCTGGGGGTCGTAGGCGGCCGTGCCGTACCGGTTGCCGAGCTGGCCGTCGGCGGGGCCGGGGGTGGGCTGACCGTGGTCGGGCGCCGAGGAGCCCTGAGGGGTGTTCGTCATGACATCTCTCCTTGTCGTGCGAGGGGGCGGTGCGTCGTCGGTCGGGGGATGAGGGTTCTGGGGGAGCCGGCGGCCGATCGGAGCGACCGGCCGCCGGCCGCGGTCACTCGTAGCGCAGGGCCTCGATCGGGTCCTTCTTGGCCGCCCGGGCCGCCGGCAGGGTGCCGGCCAGGAAGGCGATCAGCATGATCACGAGGATGATGAGGACCAGCTGGAGCGGGGCGATCGAGTAGAGGGTCAGACCGGCCACATCGGCCAGGGCGCCGCCCTCGCCGGTGAGCACCGCATTGGCGATCGAGCCCACGGCCACGCCGCCGATCACGCCTGCCACGGAGCCGAAGAGGCCGATCAGCACGGCCTCGGCGGAGAACAGCCCGAAGATCTTCCCTCCGGACATGCCCATGGCCTTCATCAGGCCGATCTCGCGGGTGCGCTCCTGCACGGACATCAGCAGCGTGTTCACGATGCCGAAGCTCGCGGCCAGCAGCGCGATCAGGGCGAAGCCGTTGAGCACCCAGGTCACCGTGTTGATGATCCCCTTGAGCGCGCCGATCTGGTCCTCAACCGTCATGCCGATCATGTTCTCGTCCATCAGCTCGGACTTCACCGGCCCCTGCCGATCGACGTCCGGCACCTCGGCGACGGCCTGGATGTAGCCCTCGGGCCGCTGCTCGACCATCCCGGAGGTCTGGTAGTCGTACAGCTCCTGGTTGAGGGCGTCCGACGGGGTCGGCGATCCGCCCTGCCCGGAGGCGAGCTCCTCGGTCACGCCGCTGACGGTGGCCTCGAAGGTGTCCTCCTCGCCCACGGAGTTGTGCATGCCGATCTGGACGCTCTGGCCGACGGCGTCGTCGTCCGAGTCGAAGCCCAGGGGCTCGACCCAGGACTGCGGGATCGTGATCTCGTGGGCGTCGGAGGCGGGGGCCTCGCCGGCCAGGTAGGTGTAGGCCTCGACGTCCGTGGGGAAGCCCAGGGTCAGCTGGTACTGCGAGCCGTCCTCGACCTCGAGGAAGGACGGCTGCACGAAGACCACCGGCTCGACGGACTCGACCCCGTCGATGCCCTCGATGGTCTCGATGTCGCCCTCGGTCAGCATCTCCGAGCCGCCGAACATGCTGCTGCTCTGGGCCGCCTCGGGGTCGTACTCCTGCGGGCCCTCCTGGGCGGTGCCGGAGGCCTGATCGGCGGTCTTCATGACGTAGATCTGGTCTTCGCTGCCGAAGCCCTGGAGGAGGGTGTCGATGTACTTGTTGATGCCCACGCCCAGACCCGAGGTCAGGGTGAGGGTGAACGCGCCGATGAAGATCGCGATGACCGTCAGCAGCGTCCTCGCCTTGGACCGCAGCGTGTTCCCCGCCGCGGTGGCGACGATGTCCGTGGCCTTCATCGGCGGCCTCCCTTCTTGAACAGGCGGCGCAGGCCGCCCTGGCGGTCATGGCCGTCCCCGTGATCGTGGCCGTCCTGGTCCCCCGGCTGCGCCGGCTGCCGGGTCGGCTCCGGGCCCGCGGCGCCGTCGGGGCCGGTCTCGGCGCGGTGGGCGCCGTTGCCGTCGGGGATCATGGCCCACGGTCCCGCGCTCGGATCGGGCTCGCCCGCGGCCTCCGACGCCCGAGCCTCCGCAGCCGGGGCCGCGGGCTGGTCGTCGAGGTCCTGGACCGAGGTGATCTCGCCGTCGACCAGGTTGATGCGGCGATCGCAGCGCGAGGCGAGGTCGTCGTCGTGGGTGACGATCACCAGCGTGATGCCCTGCTCGCGCTGGAGGCCGAAGAGGATGTCCTCGACCACCTCGGAGGTGCGGCTGTCCAGGTTGCCGGTCGGCTCGTCGGCGAAGATCACCGACGGCTCGGTCACCAGCGCGCGGGCGATGCAGGCGCGCTGCTTCTGGCCGCCGGAGAGGTTCGTGGCCTTGTTCGAGGCCTTGTCGGCCATGTCCAGCCGCTCGAGGGCCTCCATGCCCAGGCGGTTGCGCTCGGACTTCCTGACGCCGGCGATCTTCAGGGGCAGGACCACGTTCTCCAGGACGGTCTGGTTGGCGTTGAGGAAGAACTGCTGGAAGACGAAGCCGAAGCGCTCGTTGCGCAGACGGTTGATCTCCTTGGTGCTCAGCTCCGAGACGGGGCTGCCGTCCAGTGCGACCACGCCCTGCGTGGGGCGGTCGAGCAGCGCCATGAGATGCATGAGCGTGGACTTGCCCGAGCCGGACTTGCCCACCACGGCCACGGACTCGCCGCGGCGGATCTCCAGGGTGAGGCCCTTGAGCGCGTCGAAGCGGGTCTCGCCCTTGCCGTAGACCTTGACGAGATTCTCGGTCTCCAGGACCGCGGGTTCCATCGTGGTGCCTCCTGATCGGGGATTCGGCGACGCGCGGCCCGGGAGCTCCGGGCCGGGCTCGGCCGGCTGGGACTCATCCTGTCCCATACACGGGTGCCCTGCATCAGACCGGAGAGTGAACTCTCGGGCCCGTCGTCCGGTGCGGGGCGGCGTCGACCTCATCCTTTCAGGGGAGGCGCGTGCGGATCGGACCCGCGGGTCCCCGGGCGGTTCCGCCTACCCTGGGCCGCGTGACAGCCCGAGATCCGCAGCCGAGCCCGTCGGCCCCGCACGGCCCGTCGCCTGCGCCGCGGCGGATCGAGGTGCCGGTGCAGTCCCCGCTCTCCTCCCCGCCCTCGCTGCCCGCCGCCGGGCTGGAGTCCGTCGTGCGCCTGACCGCCGACGGCCCCCGGAGCCTGCGCCTGGCGGACCTCGCCCGGGCGATGGGCCGATCCCGCAATCACGCGGCCCGGGAGCTGACCGCGATCCCCGAGGACGACCTGGGGCGCATGCTCAGCTCGCCGCGCACGCTGCTGGTCGAGGGCACCACGGATCAGGCCGTGCTCGGGAGCCTGCTCGGGCGCTGCGGCGATGCCCTGAGCCTCGTGCAGCCCGCCGGCAGCAAGACGCGCCTGGCCGTGCTGCACCACCTCCACCTGGCCCTGGGCATCCCGCACCACGTGCTCTTCGACGGCGACGGCGGTCCGATCGGGGGCTCCTCCGCCGCGCGCCACCGGGCGCTGCGCAGTCGGCGCGGCGCCACCGAGGCGCTGCTCGCCGCTCTGCGGTCCGCGGAGTCCTCCGATGATCCGACGGAGGACCCGACGGCGGACTGGGGGTTCGGCGGACCCACCGTCGTGGGCCGCACCTGGAGCGCGCTCGGGATCGACCTCGAGGACGAGCTCTCCCGCTGGCCGTCGTTCATGGCGGCTCTGGGGCGCCTGGGCGGGGACCTGGCGGCCAAGCGCCCGCAGCGCCTGGCCGCCGCGAGCGCCGCGGCCGAGATGACCGACCTGCCGTCGTCGTTCCGGGGGATCTGCGCGGCGGTCGCGGCGCTGGAGCCCGACCTGCCTCCGCCGCCGCAGCGCGCACGGGGCGGCGGGGCCGGGGCGTAGGGTGTCCCGCATGACGACGCCTGAGGAGATCGCAGACTGGATGCTCGAGACGATCCGCACGGAGGGCCGCCTCGACCAGGACGACGCCGTCCGCCTGGTTCCGGAGAAGTTCGGCCCCGAGTGGGTCCGGACCAGCCCCCATGGGCATCCCGCCCTCGACCAGGGCGTCGTGAAGGCCTTCCGCAAGGCCCACGACGGCACCGTCCAGTGGGATCGCGACCGCCGGTTCTGGTCGCCGAAGAAGTGAGTCCCCGCCGCTGAGCGCAGCGGCTGCGGTGCGCACGTGTCCGCATCGACCCGTCCGCACTTGGACCCGGACCTGCGCCGGGACCCCTCCGCCGGGCCTCGGACGGGTGAGCGCGCACCTACGCTCAGGGGCATGACTGCCCTTCCCCATGCCGTCGTCGACGTGTTCTCCACCGAGCCCTTCGAGGGCAGCCCGGTCGCCGTGGTGCTCGAGGCCGACCGCCTCTGCGAGCAGCGGATCCGCAGCCTCGTCGAATGGTTCCCGCACGAGGAGACGGTCTTCGTGCTCTCCCCGACCGAGGAGGGCGCCGACTTCCGCACGCGGGCCTTCCGCGCGCAGACCGAGGTCCGCTTCGCCGGCCTCTCGACGCTCGCGGCCGCCCGCGCCTGGCTCGACCGCGGCGGCGCCCCGGCCGCCGGCCGCCTGGTCCAGCAGAGCGACATCGGCCTGACGGCCGTCGAGGTCCAGGACGGGACGTCCCTGCGCTTCGCCGCCCCCAGTCAGTTCGACCGGGCGAGCCCGACGACCTCACCGTGGAGATCATCCGCGAGGTCCTGGGCCTGGAGGCCTCCCGCGTGCGCGAGGCCGCGTGGCTGGATGCCGGCTCCGGCTTCCTGGGGCTGCTCGTGGACAGCGCGGAGACGGTCATGGCCATGGAGCCGAGCATCGCCGAGCTCGGACAGCACCTGGTGGGGGTGCTCGGCCCGCACGAGCCCGGAGGGCCCGCGGACGTCGAGCTGCGCTCGTTCACGCCGTCGCGCAGGATCGACGAGCCCCGGGCCGCCGCGACGCTCAGCGCGGCCTTCGCCACCTGGCTCGTGCCGCGCGGGCTGATGCCGCCGTCGTTCACGGTGGCCCAGGGCAGGGCCGTGGGCCATGTCGCGCTGATGACCGTGGCCGTCGAGTCCGACGCCACCTGGGTGGGCGGGGCCGTGATCTCCCGCAGCGCCGGGACGCTCGAGGCCTGAGCCCCGTCCGGCGGCGCCGCGGGAGCCCGCTCAGAACGGGTGCTGGACCTCGTCCGGGGCGACCGTCACCCACTGGATCTCGGTGAAGGCCTCGAGGTTGGCCTCGGGGCCGCCGAAGCGTCCGCCGTTGCCCGAGTCCCCCACGCCGCCGAACGGGGCGTTCGCCTCATCGGCGACCGTCATCTCGTTGATGTGCACCTTGCCCGAGCGGATGCGGTCGGCGACCTTCATGGCCTCCCCCACCGGGCCCATGATCGAGATGGACAGCCCGTACTCGGAGGAGTTCGCGAGCTCCACGGCCTCGTCCACGGAAGCGACCGAGTGCACCGGGGCGACCGGTCCGAAGATCTCCTGCGACCAGGCCGGCATGTCCGCGGTGACGCCGGTGAGCACCGTGGGGCGGTAGAACAGGCCGTCGTGATCGGCTCCGGTGCTGGCGGCCGCTCCCGCGGCCAGGGAGTCCTGGACGATCGAGTCGATGGACTTGAGCTGGCCCTCGTCGATGATCGGGCCCAGGTGGACCTGACCGGTCGACGGGTCCCCGACGGCCAGCGCATCCGCCCGCTCGGTCAGCCGCTGCACGTACTCGTCGTGCACGTCGGCGTGGACGATGTGCCGGCCGGTGGTCATGCAGATCTGGCCCTGGTGGAAGAACGAGCCGGTGGCCCCGGCGGAGGCCGCGAGATCGACATCCGCGCCCGGCAACACGATCGTGGCGTTGTTGCCGCCGAGCTCCAGGTGCGCTCGCTTGAGCCGCTCCGAGGCCGTCGCCCCGATCTTCCGGCCGGCCGCGGTCGAGCCGGTGAAGGAGACCACCCGGACCTCGTCGGCCTCCACGCAGGCGGCCCCGATCTCGCCGCCGCCGGGCAGGACCTGCAGGACGCCCTCCGGCAGCCCGGCCTCCTGGAAGACGCGGGCCAGCGCGAAGCCGCCGATGACGGAGGTGCGCGGGTCCGGCTTCAGCAGCACCGCGTTGCCCGTGGCCAGGGCGGGGGCCACGGAGCGCATGGCCAGCAGCAGCGGGAAGTTGAACGGGGTGATGACCGTGACCACGCCCGAGGGCCGGCGCCGCGAGAACGACCAGTGCGCGCCGTCGGAGGGCAGCCACTGGCCGTGCGGATGGGTCGGGAGAGCCGCGGCCTCGAAGCACTCGGCCGCGGAATTGCCCACCTCCAGGCCGGTCTTGGCGGGGATGCCGCCGGTCTCGCGGATGACCCAGTCGGCGAGCTCGTCGTGGTTCTCCTCGATGACCTGCCCCGCCCGGCGCAGCACGGCCGCGCGCTCGGAGGGCCGGAGCCCGTACCACTGCCGCTGCGCCTCCTCGGCGCGGTGCGCCGCCCGGCGGACCTGCTCCACGGAGGCCGAGCCGATCGAGGCCAGCTCGGCGTCGTCGGATGGATTGCGGACGACGATCGGCTCGCCGTCGCCGTCCTCCCAGGTCCCGGTGAAGATCCTGCCCTCGAACGCGGACGTGTCCAGAAGCGCCATGCTGGTCTCCCTGCTGATCGGGATCCGCCCGGCACCGGACGGATCGTCGGTGCTGCCGAGACTAGCGGCCCGGCGGCTGCGATGTCTCGCATCCGCCGGGCCGCTCGCGGAGCGCCGATCGGGCCGGGAGGCCCGGCTCAGCGGGCTCGGCGCGGCAGGGCGCCGCTCAGCAGGATCTGCTCGGCAGGCTCAGCCCCTGCCGTCCTCGCGCTGCCGGATCACGGGCAGCTCGCTCGGCTCGGGCTCGCGGCGGGACGGGCCCGTCGCCGTCCGGTCATCCGCCGGCTCCGGCGCGCTCGGCGCGGAGGCAGTCCCGGCCGGACGGTCGTCCGACGCGGCGCGGCCGTCGTCGTCCGCTTCGGCATCCGAGCCCTTCTGCGCCCCGGAGCGCTCGAGCGTGGTGGACAGCGGCGTCTCCGGGATGAAGATCATCAGGAGCAGCGCCAGCACCACGAGCGGGATCATCACCAGGAAGATCGGGGTCAGGGCGTCGTTGTAGGAGGACGTGACCGCGTCCTTGACCGGGCCCGGCAGGCCCGAGACGAGCTCCGGGGTCAGCCCGGACGAGGCGTCTGAGCCCTGGTCCCCCATGGCCGCCTGCGCCTGGGCCGGCATGCGCTCGGCGATCAGATCGGTCAGGCGCCCGGCGAAGACCACGCCGACCACGCCGGAGCCGATCGTGGCGCCGACCTGGCGGAAGAAGTTGTTGCCCGAGGTGGCCGTGCCGACCATCGAGCCCGGGAACACGTTCTGCACCGCCAGGACCAGGATCTGAATGATCAGGCCCAGGCCCACGCCCATGACGCCCAGCGCCAGGCACACATGCCACACGGAGTCGTCGACGGTGAGCTGCGAGAACAGGTACAGCGCCGTGATCACGAGCACCGCACCCACGATCGGGTAGGCCTTGTACCGCCCGTAGCGCGAGACCAGGGCGCCCGATCCGATCGAGGCGACCAGCACGCCTGCCATCATGGGGGTCATCAGCAGGCCCGAGGACGTCGCGCTGGCCCCGTGGACCATCTGGAGGTACGTGGGCATGTAGCCGATCGCGCCGAACATGGCCACGGAGATCATCATGCCCGCGACCGTGGCCAGCACGAAGGTGCGGCTGCGGAACATGGGCAGCGGCATGACGGGCTCGGCCGTGCGGGACTCGATGACGATGAAGATCGCGGTGAACACCACGGCGACCACGATCAGGCCGAGGATCTGCGCGGAGGCCCAGTCGTAGGTGCTGCCGCCCCACGTGATCGTCAGGATCACGGCGACGGTGGCCACGGCCAGGGTCAGCATGCCCCAGACGTCGACCGCGACGCGGCCGCGGTGCGTGGGCAGCTTGAGGAAGAAGACGACGCCCGCCAGTGCCACCAGGCCCAGCGCGACGCTCATCCAGAAGGCGTAGCGCCAGCCCGGGCCCTCCGTGATCCAGCCGCCGATCAGCGGGCCGACCACCGAGGACAGCGCGAAGACCCCGCCCATGACGCCCATGTACTTGCCGCGCTCGCGCACCGGGACGATGTCGGCGATCACCGTCTGGGAGAGGATGATCAGGCCGCCGCCGCCGAGGCCCTGGACCACGCGGGCCGCGATGAGCCACCAGATGGTCGGGGCGAGCCCGCCCACGATCGAGCCGGCCATGAACACGAGGATCGCCCCGACCAGCAGGGGCTTGCGCCCGATCTGGTCGCCGATCTTGCCGTAGAACGGCATGGTCACGGTCGAGGCCAGGATGTAGCCGGTGATGACCCACTGCATCTGGTGGACGCCGTCGAGCTCGCCGACGATCGTGGGCAGAGCCGTCGAGAGCACCGTCTGGTTCAGCGAGGCCAGCAGCATCGCGAGCATCAGGGCGATGAAGATCGGCACGAGACGCGGACGCGGGGCCGCGGCCGCCTCCTGCTCCCGCCGCTCATCGCCCCGCACGGCGGGCAGCTGCCCGGTCATCGTCGAGGAGCTGGGCAGGGAGAGGCTGGCCGTGTCGACCGCGGTCAGCGTGCCGGTCGGGCGGTCCCCCGCGGAGCCCTGCCCCGCGCCGGGGCCGCCCCGTGGTGGTGTGGAGGTCATGATCGGTCCGTTCTGCTGAGACTGTCGAGGAGCTCGACCGCGCGGTCGAGATCCTCCGGGGAAGGTCGGGTGCCCGGCACCCGGTCCGGGCTGGTGAGCACGAAGCGCAGCACGGCGCCCGCCATCTGCACGAGCATGCCGATGCGCTGGTCGAGATCGTCGCCCGGCCCGAGGACCTGCGGCTCGAGGCCCTGCTCGGCCCAGCCGCGCACGACGTCGTGCACCATGTGCTCGCAGCGGTGCATCGTGTCCTTGAGCAGGCCCCCGAGACTCGGATGGGCCTTCATGAGACGGCTCCGCAGCTGCGCGCTGCTCGCCGGCATGGCCGAGTACATGAGCTGCACGTACAGCTCGACCACGCGGCGCAGCGTGCAGGACCCCTCGGGCGGGTGCTCCGCGATCCCTGGCGGGAGCTCCGGGTCGCGCACGCCCAGGAGAGCGTGGTCCTTCGACGCGAAGTAGTTGAAGAAGGTGCGCGGGGAGACCCCCGCCGAGGCGGCGACCTCCTCGACCGTGACGGCATGGAGCCCCCGGTCCAGGACGGCTTCGGCCGCGGCGACATGGAGCTCATGCCACGTCTGGGCCTTCTTCCGCTCCCTCAGGCTTGATTCTTGCACCTGTGCATTTTTGCATCACTGCCAATGGTGCACAACTGCACTTCTGGTGAGGATCAGCACAGCGGGATGATTCTCGTGACGTATCACGTTACTGAGGGCGGAACATCGCTCACCCCCAGGAGATGACATGACCCAGCTCGGCTTCCTGTCCTTCGGACACTGGTCGGACGTGCCCGGATCGCAGACCCGGACCGGTGCGGACGTGCTGCACCAGGCGATCGACCTGTCGGTCGCCGCGGAGGAGCTCGGCGTGGACGGCGCCTTCTTCCGCGTGCACCACTTCGCGCAGCAGCACTCGGCGCCGTTCCCGCTGCTCTCGGCGATCGGCGCCCGGACATCGCGGCTCCAGATCGGCACGGGCGTGATCGACATGCGCTAGCGCATGTTCGTGTTATGGCTCTCGTTTTCTCGGTCCGCGTCCCTCTACAGGTACCGGCAGACCTGGTCTGGGCTGCATGTGTCGGGGTCCGGGTGCGCGGCGTCGTGCCGGAGGTCGGCGATGGTGCCGTGCAGGGCGGTGAGCTGGGCGATCTGCTGCTCGATCTCGGCCAGGCGCGCGTCGAGGAGGTCTCGCACGTGCTCGCAGGGCGCGTGGCCGCTGTCGCGGATGTCGAGGATTTGGCGGATCTGGGCGAGGGTGAGGCCTGCGGCCTGGCCACGGTGAACGAAGTCGATCCGGGCGACGGCGTCGGGCGCGTAGTCGCGGTACCCGGATGGCGTCCGGTCGGCCGGGGGCAGCAGTCCCTGCTCTTCGTAGAACCGGAGCGTCTTCGAGGTGGTGCCCGCGCGTTCGGCGAGTTCTCCGATGCGCATTGCGGCCTCCGATCATTCGGCAGGGGCCACGCTTGACCTTCCCCTGCACTGGAAGGTCCAGTATGGCTGAAACGGAACAGAAGTCCAAGCCTTGACGGGAGCAGCGATGCCTACGAAGTACGATCTCGCCATCATCGGATCGGGCGGCGGAGCGTTCGCCGCCGCGATTCGCGCGACCATGCTCGGGAAGTCGGTGGTGATGATCGAGCGTGGCACGCTCGGCGGCACCTGCGTGAACACGGGCTGCGTGCCGTCGAAGGCCCTCATCGCCGCCGCCGATGCACGGCACGTCGCCGCCGACGCCGCCGACCGGTTCCCGGGGATCGCGACGACGGCAGGCCCAGTGGACATGCCCGCGCTGATCGCCGGGAAGCAGGCGTTGGTCGAGACGATGCGGGGCGAGAAGTACGCCGACGTCGCCGATTCATACGGGTGGCACGTCCGGCGGGGAGACGCCGGGTTCGCGGGCACCCCGGACGCGCCGGTGTTGGAGGTCACCGCCGCAGACGGAGCGGTCGAGACGATCGAGGCCGAGCACTACCTGGTCGCCACCGGTGCGCGGCCGTGGGCTCCGCCGATCGACGGCCTGGACGAGGCCGGGTACCTGACCTCGACCACGGCGATGGACCTGACCGAGGTCCCCGAGTCGATGCTGGTGCTCGGCGGCGGCTACGTTGCCCTGGAGCAGGCGCAGCTGTTCGCCCGCCTCGGCTCCCAGGTCACCGTGCTGGTGCGGTCCCGGCTCGCGTCGAAGGAGGAGCCGGAGGTGTCCCGGACACTGCAGGAGGTGTTCGCCGACGAGGGCATCCGGGTGGTCCGCCGCGCGGTGCCGACCCGGGTGTCCCGGGACGCGGCGACCGGGCAGGTCGTGGTTACCGCGGACGTGTCCGGCGGCTCGCAGGAGTTCCGCGCCGACCAGGTGCTCGTCGCCCTCGGACGCCGTCCCGTCACCGACGGCTTGAACCTCGATGCGGTCGGGGTGAAGACCGGGGACTCCGGCGAGGTGGTCGTCTCCGACCATCTGCAGTCGTCGAACCCGCGGATCTGGGCCGCGGGCGACGTGACCGGGCACCCGGAGTTCGTCTACGTCGCGGCCCACCACGGCACCCTCGTTGCCGAGAACGCGTTCGCCGACGCCGACCGGTCCGTCGACTACTCCCATCTGCCGCGGGTGACGTTCACCGGACCGGCGATCGGCGCGGTCGGGATGACCGAGAAGGAGGTCGTCGCCGCGGGGATCCGCTGCGACTGCCGCGTGCTGCCCCTGGAGTATGTGCCCCGGGCGGTGATCAACCGCGACACCCGCGGGTTCATCAAGATCGTCGTGAACGCCGATACGAGCGAGATCCTCGGCCTCACCGCCGTCGCCAAGGACGCCGGGGAACTCGCCGCCGCAGGCGTCCACGTGCTCGGCAAGACCATCGCCGAAGTCGCCGACGCCTGGGCCCCCTACCTGACCATGACCGAAGGCATCCGGATCGCCGCGAAGTCCTTCACCACCGACCCGTCACTGCTCTCGTGCTGCGCATGAACGGCAACGCATGCAATCGGGGAGATCTCATCCGGAAGAGGTGCAGACGATGAGCGCCGATCACGACCGCGACGAACGGCGCGCCGGTCCCATCGTCGCCGCAGGGACCGGGCTGCTCCTACTGGCATGCTGCGCGCTTCCGTTGCTGCTCTGCTGCGGCCTGCCGCTCATCGCGGCGGGCGGAGCACTCGCAGGCGTCGGAGGGCTCCTCGGCAATCCCTGGATCATCGGTGCCGGGATCGCCGTCGCGATGGCCGTCACGGCCGGGATGCTCGTCAGGCTACGGCGGCGGCACCGAGGCCGCAGGACTGGCTGCTGCGAAAATCCTTCGACTGCTGATCGGAACCGGTAGCTCGATCGGATCCAGCCATCACCGCCAACGGGGCCACCTCGGCATCCCGCGGCCCTTCCAGGTCTCCACGAGACCGGCGACCCAGCGGACGGACGCGAAGAGTCCGTAGCCGGCCCCGGCGAGGCCCATGGAGACCACGAGCCAGCGACCGATCCCGAGCCACACGCTCCCGTCCACGTCGAGGGCCCACTGAGCGCCCGTGATAAGCCCGGCGACGGCCATCCAAACACCCGCGACGATCACTGCGACCGGCAGCAGCGCGAGGCACATCGACGCGGCGACAGACCAAAGCTGACGGGCCTCCAGCTTCGCCGTTGTGGCGATGATCTTTTCGGTCCGCTCGTTCGCGGCGTCAATCTTGGCTGTTGCCACGGCCCCGGCGTCGGCAGCGGCCCTCTCGATCGACTGCACAGCCTGATCCCGGGCCGTGCTGATCGCACTCGTCGCCTCGGCGCTGGCTTGGGTGATCGACTCCCGCCAGGCCTTCTGCGCACCGTTCGCGGCCCGCTCGAACTTAGCCCGGCTCTCATCGAGATGCTTGGCGGCAGCCTCGGACTTAGAGGCTGAGCCCTTCAGACTCTCCCCGTTGAGGTTCACGCTCATACCCGCGAGAGTGGACGCGATTCCGGCGAGCAGTTCGCTGTTCTCGTTCGACTCCGGCGGCGGCGACGTTGAGGTCAGCTGATGCGAGATCGCGGAGAGCTGCTTCTCCTGCTCCTCGCTGTCCACCTTCACGAACCCCGCGAGCTTCTTCTGCTGCTCGGTCAGCGTGGCGATCCTCGTATTCTGCGCCTCGACGGCGGCGAGGATCGAGGTCAACAGCTCCATCGTCTCCGGACTGCCGAGCGGTTGCGGCGACTGCACGGGCCCGTTCTGCTGCTTCAGCCTGTCGAGTGCTGCGCTCATGTTCCTGCTCCTTCTGCTGCTGGTGGTAGTCGAAGAACGCCTGCGCGCCCTCCGGGGTGAAGTCCGCCGAGAGTGCGCTCGTGCGCTTGCGGCGCTCGGCACGCCCGGACTCGCCGCGGCGGTCCTCGATGTAGAGCGTCCAGGTCTCCTGCCCGGCGCGTTTGCCCTTCTTGCTGACGGGGCTGTGCAGCCGCATCCGTGGCACCCGATCCCCGTCATCACCGAGCTGCTGGTTCTGCTCCTCGATCACCGAGACCAGACCGGCCTTGTCCACCGCGCGGGGATCGGCCAGCGCCGCACTCATCCGGTCGCCCATCTCGCGGTCGAGCGACCCCTCGGCGAAGTCTTCGCGGCGCAGCTCCCAGTCCTTCGGCGCGTGCTCCAGCCGCTTCACGACCGAGAGCCCGTGCTCGCGCATCAGCTCGTCGTTCGCCGACTGCACGCCCTTCTGATTCCCGGCCTTGCGGTCGTGGAACGTGCGATAGTCCGAGAGCGCCTTTCCCGTGCGGTTGTTGTGATTGAGAACCAAAATATGGTTGTGCGGCTTCTTTCCCCGCCCATCCACATGACTGACGACGAGGCAGTCGGAATCCGGGTGCATCTTCTTGGCGAGCTGGTAGCCCAGGTCGTTCACCCGCTGCACGTGTTCGGGGTTCTTCGGGTCGAACTCCTCGTCGCTGAACGACTGGCGGTAGTGCAGCGCCTCGACCTCGCGCGTCGTGTTCTGCGTGAGCGCCCGAGCGCGCGCCGAGAACGCGCCGGGGCCTCCCGGCACATCGCACGTGATCGCGACGCCCCGCTCGTCCTCCTTGCCCCGGATATAGCGCTCCGTGTCGGCGGCGCTGGCGCTCGGGCTGTAGTGCGTCGTGCTCATGACGCCGTCCGATCACCGAGCAGGGCGCGGACCTCGCGCAGCAGCTCGATCAGCTCGGGCACCTCCGACGACAGCGCCACCGCCTCACCGGCACGTGCTCGGTGGTCCAGGTCGTTGACGTTGATCGCCAGCGGGCGGATCTGCGCGGCCAGCTCGCGCGCGTCCGCCGACACCTGCGCGCGCGCCTCGACGCCGAGCAGGTGCGCGGCCACGGCGGCGTCCAGCTCCTCGCTCCGAGAGGCGTGGAGGGCATCGCGCACGACGGCCCGCACCCACGTGCTCGGAGCCAGCCCGAGCCGCTTCGCACGAGTGCGAAGCGCCGCGAGCGTGGCCTCTCCGAAGTCGGTATCGAGCTTCGCGCGGCCCCCACGACGACGCTTCGCGCCGCCGTGACTCTGCCGCACAGCCTCCGCATCAGCCCGACCCGTGTTCACCTGGGAGTCGGTCTGCTGCTCCACCTGTACGCCAGAGTGGCAAGCAGTAGGCATGTCGGACACATCGCTGACGCTCGTGTCCTCCATGCCTGCTTGCGAGGGGCCTCCGGCCCCCTCGACCCCCTGGAAGAGCGCGTCCAGTTCGGTGCTCATGCGGCACCTCCGATCAGTGCCAGCGGCACGTCCGGACTCCGCACGGCGAGCCCGCTCAGCAGCTCCGCGACCGCGCCGTCCGCGTCGTGGTCGGCCGAGGTCTCCGGACCGTAGGTCAGTTCCCGCGACCCGGCGTTCCGGTGGTACGCGTTCCCGTACATGCCGGGCGTGTGCGCGGCGGCCGGAACGCTGCACTGATGCCACTCGTAGGGCTCGATCCTTCCGATGTGCTGCACGAGGTAGCGGTTGATCTCGTCGGCACGGTAGACCTTCACGACCGAGGCCAGGCGGCGGATGAACTGGTCCAGCGCCTCGTCCACGTTGCCCTTCTGACGGGCGTAGTAGAAGAACTCGACGGGCTCGATCGTCGCCGTGATGACGATGAGACGCGGGGCCACCTCGCCCTTGTTCTTATAGCGCGCCTTCGCCGGGGAGGCGTTGTACGGATCGAGCAGCAGCAGCCAGTCGTTCGCGTCCATCGCCGAGGCGCGCAGATCGTCGAGCAGCAGCACTTCCTCCCCGCGCCAGTCATCGAGGGGGTTCCCCGTGGCGGCCCGGTAGACCTGCCACCGCTCGCCGTGGGCGTTCGCCGCGTTGATCGCCTCGGTGATGAAGTCCGTGGCGAACCGGGTCTTGCCGATACCGGCATCCCCGTGCACGAATACCACGTGCGTCGAGAACTCACCGGCGCGGAGCTTCGCCGCCGCCCGGTACGCGCGGCGTTGACCGTAGGCGGACAGGGCATCGTCGATCTCCCGCTGATGCCGCGAGTAGATGTCGAACAGTTCATCGGTAAGCATGATCTGATCGCGCGTGATCTCGCCCTGGAGCACGCGCTCGCGCATGTCCTCGAAGTTCTCGGCGACGACCTTCTTCTTCACGTGGGCGCGACCCTTGAGCCACGTCTCCCGGCGCTGGGCGTCGATGCCGAGGTAGTCCGGCCCGCGCACCGTGGCGACCTCCGAAGGCGCGTACTGGTGCTTGTCCGCGTACTTCACGTGCGTCAGGTACGAGAGCATGTTGTCGAAGGCGTACCGCCCGCGACCGGGCTTCTCGACGTACTGCGGTTCGACGCCGATGCCAAACGCGAGCCGATCCAGAGGCGCGCTCTTCGCGCGGCTGGCGAACTTGATCACCGCGTGCAGGTGATCCGGCTTCGGCTCGACCACGAGGGTCTTCTCGGTGTCGCTCCAGACCTCGCGCTCGTCCTTGTCGTGCACGATGCCGTAGGCCTCGACGACCTCACAGCCGATCGCCTCGAGCCGCTGCACCACGTAGGCGAGGATCGCCCCGGCTCCCTGCTGGAGCAGCGCGGCCCCGTTCGCGTCCTCGGCGACCCAGGTCCAGTACGACGGATCGAGGTACTGCGTGAGCCCGATGCTCGTCGGGTTGTTCTCCTGCTTAGCCACGGCGACCACCGCCCAGGACGTCGGAAGGAGCGTGCGGCGCCTTAAATGACCCCCTATTGACCCCCAAATGATCCTGCGGGGTCACGCGGTGGAGCGAAGGCGAAACCGGCAGCTGACCAGGCATGTTGTTGCATGGCGCGGCAATCGACAAGCCCTTGCCGCGCCCGTAGGAACGGATGAGGCTTCCAGAACTCTTGGAGTGCGGAGCACGGATGAGGACGGGCATCACGACGACGGGCAGCCCGCCTCCGGCGGATGCCAGGCCAGGCCCATCGGTCGGGCTGGTCAGGTCAGCGGGAGCGGTGGCGCTGGTGCGTTCGGCGGCGTTCATCGGGCACCACCCTTGCGGTAACGCTTGATGACGGCCTGATGCGTGACGCCGAGGGCGTCGCCGATCTTGGCCCAGGTCACCCCGTCGGCGCGGGCATCGGCGACGGCCATCTCGACGGCCTCCTCCAGCACGGAGCGGAGCACGCCGAGGTCGTAGAGGTGCGCTTCGCTGTCGGCGAGGGTGGGGTCGCCCACACGCCAGCGGAAGCCGTTCACGTGGGCGAAGGCGGCGGAGTTGGCGCTCATCAGCGATCACCACCCATCACGGCGGCGACCGCGGCCCGCTGGCGCGGAGTCAGCGGCGTGCGGGCCAGGCGCTCACCAGCTCGGCGACCGGCGGCGAGGGCGGCAGCGATGACGGGATCGAGCCCATCAGCCTGCGGATCGGGGGTCGAATCCTGGTCGAGCCCAGGGCAGTCCAGCGCAGATGCGCGGGGAGCGTCGATAACGACAGACATCGGAAGTCCTCAAACATGAGTGTGCTTCCGGTTCCCCGCCACGGTAATTGGGCTGTTTGACCGGCTACTCATCCGGGAGTAGTACCGCCAGCTTCAAAGTCTGGCCCCCGGTGGGATCTTCTTGTCTGCAACCATTCTCCCACGAGTCGACTCACCAGTCCACTGACGAGTCGACTCGCGTGTCAGTCGCGACGCGGCTCTATACGAATGAGGTCGGGGTCGAACTTCACGTGACCGGGCGCGATGGGCTCGATGGCCACCGTCACCAGCTCGTCCACGAGCATCCGGCGGCGGTCCACGTCCAACGTCTTCCACTTCGCCTCGACCACCTCGCGGCGCTCCGCGGTGCCGACCGGCTCGTCCACGTCCGCGAGCAACTTCGCCGCCACCGACACCGAACGGTCGAGCAGCTCCGCGTCGATCTCATCGATGCGGGCCTTCACGTCGTTGATCGCCGCCGTGATCTCCAGGACCGGCTGATGGATGTCACGCAGCAGCGGGCTCAGCTCCTTCACCCGCTCGACCAGGGCGTTCCGCTCCGTCAGCAACTCCTCGTGATCTGGCCCATCGTCCTCCTGCGGCATCACGAGGTTGTGCACATCCACCGAGGACAAGCGGGTGAGCACCGCCTCGGTCACCATCGCATCGACGGGCTCGCGCTGGCGGGTGAGATGGAACTGCTCGCCGCAGCGGTACGTCGGCTGCTTGCGACTGTTCGTCCCGGAGACGAGCGTCGCGCCGCACTTCCCGCACAGCCCGATCGTGGACAGAAGGTACTTCGGCTGGTTACCCTGCCTCGCCGACCTTCGCACGTTGTCCTCCAGCTTCGCCACCGCGGCCCGCCACGTTTGCTCGCCGACGATGGGCGGGAACGCGTCGCCCTGCACCGGGTACAGCTCGCCCGACGCGTAGTGCTTGATGTAGCCAGCGTAGAGCGGGTTCGCCAGGAGGTAGCGCACGGCATCGACGGAGAACTCCGACCCGCGGGCGGTGAGATGACCGGCACCGTTCAGATCCTCGCGGATTCGCCGGATCGACAGCGACGGCTCGCCGAGGAACGCGGCGAAGGCCCGCCGGACGGCGTCGGCCTCCTCCGGGATCAGCTCGCCCTCTCGCGTCCACCCGAACGCCTTCCAGGCGCTCGTCGGGATGCCCTCGAAGCGTCGGCGCTCGTTCGACCTGATCTGACGCTCCGCCTTACGCCTGGCCTCGAACCGGGCCAGTGCCGCGAGCATCGTCGCTCGGAACTCACCGTCGGCCGTCGAGAGGTCGATCTCGCCGTCCACGGTGACGACCCGCAGCCCCAGGTCAATCAAGGTGTTGAGGTCCTTCGTGCTGCGCAGCAGCCAGTCCATGTCCACGGCGACCACCATCGAGAAGCGGCCCGCGCGGGCGTCGTCCAGCATCTCGGCCCAGCGGGTGCCAGCGCGGCGCTTCTTCGTCGCCGACACGGCGTTGTCCTCGTAGACCTCGACGACGTTCCAGTCCTTGGCCTCGGCCAGCGCCCTGATCTTCCTCAGCTGCGTATCGACCGTCCAGCGGTCGCCCTTGCGGTCCATGGAGGCGCGGACGTACGCGGCCACCTCGTTCGTCTTCCTCAGCGCTACCAGTTCGACCATGCAACCAAGCTTACGGAACGAGTGTCACAACCGCGACATGCTCTACGAGAACCCGCTGCACATGGCCGAGGACGCGGCCGTCGCGGATCTCATCGCCGACGGGCGCCTGCAGCTCGGCATCTCCCGGGGCTCCCCGGAACCGGCCCTCGCCGGCTACGAGGCCTTCGGGCACGTCCCGCGCGCCGACGAGGACGCCGCAGGCATGGCTCGTCGGCACACCCGGGACTTTCTGGCGGCCGTCGACGGCGGCGGCGCGGCGCGCCCCGATCCGCGCCAGAGCGCCTCGCGGGACCTCCTGCCGATCCAGCCGCAGGCCCCGGGGCTGCGGGAGCGGATCTGGTGGGGTGCCGGCTCCCGCGCCACCGCGGCGTGGGCCGCGCAGCAGGGCATGAACCTCATGTCCTCGACCCTGCTCACGGAGGAGACCGGTCAGTCACTGGCGGACCTGCAGGCCGAGCAGATCGAGGTCTTCCGCAGCTCCTGGCGGGATGCGGGCTGGCAGCGCGAGCCGCGGATCTCCGTCTCCCGCTCCGTCATGCCGGTCTTCGACGACGTCTCCCGCCGGTACTTCGGCGTCCACGCCCAGGCGGACAGCCGCGACCAGGTGGGTTACATCGACGGCGGCATCGCCCGCTTCGGGCGCAGCTACACGGGCGATCCGTCCCGGATCGCCGAGGAGCTCGCCCAGGACGCGGCCGTCGCGGAGGCCGACCTGCTGCTGGTGACCGTCCCCAACCAGCTCGGCGTGGACTACAACGCCCGGGCGCTCGAGGTCATCCAGCGGGAGATCATGCCGGCCCTGGGGTGACCCGACCCGCGCATCCGCCTGCCGCATCGGCGACCGCCTGATCGACCGCGGCACCAGGCTCGTCGTTCGCTTCGCTCAGACGGGCGCGTGGTGGGCGACGACGGTCTTCATGATCAGCGTCGAGGTCAGCCGCTGGACGCCGGGCAGCTGGCTGAGCTCATGGTCGTAGAGCTCCTGGTAGTGCTGCTTCGAGCGGGCTGCGACGTAGAGCTGATAGTCGGGCTCGCCGAACAGACGCTGCGCCTGCACGACGTTCGGGATCGCGGCCGCGGCCTCCTCGAAGGCCGTCCAGGTGGCGTGATCGGCGGCGCGCATCGTGACGAAGACCAGGGCTTCGAAGGGCATGCCCAGCTGGTCGAGGTCGAGGTCGACGCCGAACCCCCGGATCACCCCCGACGCCTCCAGGTCGCGGAATCGCCGGTGGCACGCCGAGGGACTCAGCCCCACCTTCGAGGCGACGTCGGTCACCGTTGCTCGCCCGTCCCGCTGGAGGAGGGAGAGGATCTTCCGGTCAAGTGCATCCACGGTGAAAGATCCTTCCGCTGAACAGGGGTCATGGCAACAATTCGCGAATCATATTGCGCGTGATCTCGAATAATCTTGCCTCATTGCCGAGCCCCTGCAGGAGGAACCGCCGATGGATGCGGGATCGATGGTCGCCTTCTGGGGCGTCTCCATGCTGTTCGTGATCACGCCCGGGGTGGACTGGGCGTACGCGATCGCCTCGGGTGTGAAGCACCGGCAGGGTGTGCTGCCTGCGGTGACCGGCATGCTCACCGGGCATCTGACGGCGACGCTGATCGTGGCCGCCGGGGTCGCCGCGGTCCTCGCCGCCTCGCCCATCGCCATGACCGCGCTCACCCTCGCCGGGGCCGCGTACCTGATCTGGCTCGGCATCGGGACACTGCGGCACCCCGCCGCACCGGATCTCACGGGCGAGGCCGCGCCGACCGGAGGGCGGAGACTGTTCGCGAAGGGCGTCGGCATCAGCCTGCTGAACCCGAAGGTGTTCCTGCTGTTCCTGGCGCTGCTCCCGCAGTTCACCACGCCGGGTGCGTCGTGGCCGGTCGGCGCGCAGATGATCCTGCTCGGGGCGCTGCACGTCGCGAACTGCGCGGTCCTGTACTTCGCCGTCGGCTACGGCGCCGCTGCGGTCCTCGTCAAGCGGCCCAAGGCCGCGCAGGCCGTCGGGATCGTCTCCGGGATCGTGATGATCGTCCTCGGCGTCCTGCTCGCAGCGGAGAAGGCGATCGCGATGCTCCTGTAGTCGGCCGCCGGGGGCCTCGACCAGGACATGCGCCGCGAGAACCCGCTGCGCATGGCGCAGGAAGCCGAGGTCGTCGACCTCATCGTCGACGGGAGCGCCGGCTCACCACTCCAGGGCGATCTTGCCCAGGTGGCTCCGGCCCTCCATCGCGCGGCAGGCATCGGCCAGCTGATCCAGCGGGAGGGTCCGGTCCAGGACCGGCCGGATGCCGAGTCCGTCCAGGGCGGTCACGAACTCCTGCTGCATCCGCCGCGAGCCGACCAGCACGCCGTGCAGGCGCACCTGCTTGGCCATCAGCAGAGCCGTGGGGATCTCCCCCGCATTGCCCGCGACCACCCCGATCAGGCCGATGGTCCCGCCCGGCTTCACGGCCCGCAGCGACTGCGGGAGAGTCTGAGCACCGGCGGACTCCAGGACGATGTCCGCACCTCCGGTCTCCTTCTTGATCGTGCGACCCCATTCCGGATCGTCCTGGTAGTTGACCGTCACATCGGCGCCGAGCTCCCGGGCCCGGGCGAGCTTCTCGTCGGAGGAGGACGTGATCGCCACCTGCGCCCCCATGGCCTTGGCGATCTGCAGCGCCAGGATCGACACGCCGCCGGTGCCCAGCAGCGCGACCGTCTGACCGGGACGCAGATCGCCCTCGGTCACCAGGCAGCGCCACGCGGTGGCTCCCGCGGTCGTGATGGTCGCGGCCTCGGGGTGGGTCCATCCGCGAGGGGCCGCAGTGAACCAGTTCGCGGGGCGGACGACGGACTCCCGGGCGTACCCGTCCACGCCGTCGCCGGGCGAGCCCGCGAAGGAGGAGGCGACATCGTCGCCGGCCTGCCAGTGCGGGAAGAACACGGAGACCACGTGGTCGCCGACCGCGAACTCCTCGACGCCCTCGCCGACCTCGGCGACCACGCCGGAGGCATCCGCGAGAGGCACGCGGTCCTCGTCCGGGGGCGTGCCGCCGGAGATCACCAGGTAGTCGTGGAAGTTCAGGCTCGAGGCCCTGACGTCCACGCGGATCTCGCCGGGGCCGGGCGCGCCGGGCTCGGCGACGTCGTCGAGCCGCAGGTTCTCCAGACCGCCGCCGGCGGGGACGATGAACTGCTTCATGGTCGGACTCCTCTCGACGGGCCCTCCGCGCGCTCCACGGCGGGCTTGTCCTCCCAGAGTGCCACCGGCGGCCCGCGCCGCAGAAGACGGATCCGCTCTCAGCGGGATCGCGCGGCCGGTCCCTGCGCCGTCCGAGGCCGGTGCCAGACTCCCCGCATGACCGATTTCCGCTTCTCCCAGGTCGATGTCTTCTCCGCCGCGCCCCACGGCGGCAATCCGCTGGCCGTGGTGCACAATGCCGACGAGCTCACGGACGAGCAGATGGCCCGGTTCGCGAACTGGACCAACCTCTCCGAGACGGCGTTCCTGCTCTCCCCCGAGCACGAGCACGCCGACTACCGCGTGCGGATCTTCACCCCGCAGGAAGAGCTGCCGTTCGCGGGGCACCCCACCCTGGGCTCGGCGCGCGCCTGGCTCGAGGCGGGCGGCGCGCCGCGCCCGGACGGGACCGTCGTCCAGGAGTGCGGGGCGGGCCTGATCACGGTCCTGTCCGACGACGACGGCCTGTCCTTCTCCGCCCCGCCCCTGCGCCGCGGCGGCGAGGTCGAGTCCGCGACCCTGGCCCATGCCCGGCAGGCGCTCGGGCTGAGCCCCGGCGACGTCCAGGGGGCGAACTGGGTCGACAACGGACCCGGGTGGCTCGGGCTCGTGCTCGCCGACGCCCGGAAGGTGCTGGCGCTCGAGCCCGAGCCGACGCTGATCGCCCAGCACGATCTGCGCCTGGGCGTCTTCGGCCCCCACGAGCCGGGACGGGATGCGGACGTCGAGGTCCGGGCCTTCGTCCCCATGGAGACGGGGATGCGCGAGGACCCGGTGACGGGCAGCCTGCAGGCCGGCTTCGGGACGTGGCTGATCCGGGCCGGCCTGGCGCCGGAGGAGTACACGGCGGCCCAGGGCACGGCGCTGGGCCGCAGCGGGCGGGTGCGCGTGCGCTCGGACGGGCAGGACGTGTGGGTCGGCGGTGCCGCAGAGGTGACGATCACGGGCATCGTCAGCTTCTGAGGCCGCCGGGGACGCTCAGGCCCAGGGCGACGGGCCGCCGGTGAGCACCGCCTGCTCGTGGTCGATCAGCATCCGGCGCACCGCGGACCGCGGATCCGGCTCTCCGGTGCTGCCGTCGGCCCGGGTGACGCGATGCACGGGCAGGAAGAGCGGCGCCCGGACCTCCGAGCACAGCGTGCCCGCGGCCCGCGCGGCCCTGGGGCGTCCGGCCGCGGCGGCCAGCCTCCCGTAGGGCAGGGTCTGCCCGTACGGGATCTGCGCGATCCGCTCCCAGACCGCACGGCGGAAGCCCTCCGCGTCGCCGAGGTCCACGGGGACGCCCAGGTCCCGGAGGCCGCCGTCGAACCACACCTCGATCCGCTGCGCGATCTCGGCCAGCGCGGCCGGATCGTGGGCGGGCGGCGCTCCGAGCCGGGCGCCCGCCTCCACCAGGACGGACTCCTCGCTCGGCATGCCGGTCCCGTCGGGACGGGAGAACGCGGCGCGCACGGCACCATGCGGGCCGACGACGATCAGGCCGTCGCCGATCGGCGTCTCGATCCAGCTCCAGACGGGTTCGCGGGGCATGCGCATGCGCCGATCCTGGCATGCCGCGGTCCTCCGCCGGGTCGGGGCAGCGTCGCCGGGCGGATCAGCCGCGCGGGCGCAGCCGGGTGTTCGGCAGCGGCGGCGCGGGCAGCGGATCGGGCTCGCCGTCGGGGTAGGGCCCGAAGCGCGGCGGGTCGTCCGGGCCCAGGCCTGCGGCGGCCAGGATCTCCTCCGACGGAGCGCCCTCGAAGCCCAGCTCGTGCTGGTAGATCGCCCGGTAGGCCGCGACCTCATCGTGCGTGCGGCCGATGAAGTTCCACCACATGACGATCTCCTCGCCCAGCGGCTCGCCGCCCAGCAGGATCAGGCGCACAGGCTCGGCGTCGTCGTCGACCTCCAGCCGGAGGCTCTCGCGCCCCGGGCCCACGTAGGCCAGATGCTCGGCCTCCAGCGCGACCCCGTCCACGCTCAGGGCACCGGAGTCCAGGTAGACGCCGTGCTCGAACCCCTCCTGCACATCGAGCTCCAGCACGGCGCCGGGCTCGAGCAGGATCTCCGCGCCCAGCAGCGGCGGGGTGGAAGTGCCCACCTGGGCGTCGTCGCCGGCGAACTCCCCGATGAAGACGCGGATCTGCGATCCCTCCCCGCGCACGGGCTGCGGGACGTGATGGATGAAGTCGTGGTCCATGTGCCGCGTGGACTCGGGCAGCGCGTACCACAGCTGGACGCCGTGCAGGATGCTGGTCTCGGCCGTCGAGATCTCCTGATGGGTGGTCCCGCGCCCGGCCAGCATGAGGTTCATCTCCCCGGGGCGCACGACGACGCGGTTGCCCGCGGAGTCGAGGTGGTCGATCTCCCCGGTGAACAGCCACGAGACGGTCGCCAGCCCGGTGTGCGGATGGCGGGGCACGTCCATGCCCCCGGTCTGCGCGACGTCGTCGGGGCCGTAGCTGTCCAGGAAGCACCACGCGCCGATCAGCGAGCGCTTGCGCTGCGGCAGGACGCGGCGCACGTCCATGGCGCGCGGTCCGCCCAGGGGGACGGTGCGCGGCGGCAGGATCTGGATCTCGTGGCCGGGCTGCGTCGTGCAGATGGTCTCCAGCGGGACGGGCTCCACGTTGCTCATGCGCTCATTCCAGCACACTTCACGTGACGTGTCACTAACTATCCGGTCGACGGCGGCGCCGACTCAGCCGACCAGCGCCTCCGGGTGCTCGCGCAACCACCCCTGCACGTACCAGCAGGTGGCCTGCGGCTCGATGCCCTCGGCCGCGGTCTCGGCGATCGCCCAGGAGACCAGGCGGTCGGCCACGCCGCGGCCGCGATGGCTGGGCTGCGTGAGGGTGTGGTCGAAGATCCGCTGGGCGCGGCCGTCGTGGTCCCGCGGCGTGTAGTGGGCCTCGCCGACGACGCGGCCGCCGTCGAGGGCCTGGAAGGCATGGGCTGCGGTGTCGTGGCGCAGCTCGAGCTCGGCGGTGGGCGACGGCTGCGCGGAGGGCTCCTGTGCATCGGTCATGTCCGTGCAACGCGAGACGGTGCCGGTTTGTGCCGCTGCTGCACCCGCCGGGAGACTGAACCGGACGGCATCGAGGATCGGGAGAGGAGGCGCCATGGTCGCGTGGCTGGAGCGGCGCCAGGTGCCGCTGTACCTGGCGGCCATGGTCCTGGGGGCAGCACTGGGCCTGGCGCTCCCCGCCGTGACGTCCGCGTGGGAGCCGGCCGTGCCGCCGCTGATCGCGGTGCTGCTGTGGAGCACGTTCCTGGGGATCCCGCTGACCCAGCTGGGCGACGGACTGCGCGACCGCCGTTTCCTGCTGGTGCTGCTGGGTCTGAACTTTCTGGTGGTCCCGGCGGTCGCATGGCTGCTCACCCGGCCGCTGACGGGGCACCCCGAGCTCGTGCTGGGCATCCTGGTGGTGCTGCTGGTGCCCTGCATCGACTGGGTGATCGTGTTCGCCGGCCTGGCCGGAGGCGACCGGGCGCGCCTCACGGCCGCGTCTCCGCTGCTGATGCTCGCCCAGATGGTGCTGCTCGGGCCGCTGCTGTGGCTGCTGGCCGGGCCCCACGTCCCCCTGCGGATCGAACCCGGTCCGTTCCTCAGCGCCCTGGTGTGGATGCTGCTCGTGCCGCTGCTGGCCGCGATGGCGGTGCAGGCGCTCGCGCAACGGGCCGGACGCGGATCCAGCAGGGGGCCTGACGGCATCGCCGGCGCCGCGCGGCGGGTCGAGGGCGCGGGCCAGGCGCTCATGGTCCCCGCCCTGATCCTCGTGCTGGTGACCGTGATCGGCTCCCAGATCACGGCGGTGCGGGGGCGGCTCGAGGAGATCGCGCTGTCCCTGCCCGTCTACATCGTGTTCCTGGCGGCGATGACGGCCGCCGCGGTGCTGGTGTCGCGCGCCGCCCGGCTTCCGACGGCCTCGGCCCGGGCCGCAGTCTTCAGCGCGACGGCGCGCAACTCGCTCGTCGTACTGCCGCTGGCGGTCGCGATCTCGGAGCAGGCCCCGCTGGTCCCGCTGGCGGTCGTGGCGCAGACCATGGTCGAGCTCGTGGGGATGGTGGTGCTGGTCCGAGCGGTGCCGCAACTGCTGCCGCAGCGCCGGGGCCCGGCTCAGCCGGCGGCGACCTCCTCGACGGCCGAGGACTCGACGCCCTCCCGGTAGTGCTCGGGCGCGGCGGGGGCATCGATCTCCCCCTGCTGGTCCAGGAAGTCCGCGGTGTCGATCAGGACATCCGCCAGCGGACCGGAGAAGAACTGCTCCTGCTGCTCGTGGGCGCGCAGGTAGCCGGTGCCGTCGATCTGCCGGCGGACGGTCTCGGCATCCGAGCCCGTCTGCAGCGCCAGGATCCCTGCGGCGCGCTGCGGATCGTCCTGGAGCATCTGCACGGCCCAGTCCTGGGCCCGGGTCCACTGCTCCATGAACTCGGGGTTCTCCTGCGTGAAGCCGGTGCCGGCCACGGACAGGTCGAAGGTCGGCGACCCGATCTCGGCGGCGCGTGCGCTGGAGACGAGCCGGGTGCCGCCGTCGGCCTCGAGCTCGCCGAGCGTGGGGTCCCAGATGTAGACGGCGTCGACCTCCTGGGACTGCCACGCGCCCAGCATCGCGTCGGGCGACAGGTTGATGACGGTGACGTCGTCGGACAGCCCTTCCTGCTCGAGCAGCGCCAGGAGGCTGAAGTGCGCCGTGGACCCGAACGGGACCCCGACCGTGCCGCCGCGCAGGTCCTCGAGCTCGGTGATCCCCTCGGCCCCGATCAGCGCCTCGGCCTCCCCGATCACGTCCTGGATCCACACCACCTCGACGGGCAGGTCCAGGGGCGCGGACTGGGCCCGCACCGCCGGGCTGGAGCCCACCGTCGCGATGTCGAGGGAGTCGCCGCCGAAGCCCTGCACGACCTCCGCGCCGGAGGCGTACTGCGTCCAGCGGATGTCGGCGTTCGGCATGCAGGCCTCCAGGACCTGCTGGTCGCGCACGATCAGATCGCCGCTGGGCAGCAGCTGGAACCCCACGTCGACCGTGCCCGTGACGGACTCGTCGGCCTCCCAGGGGCATTCGGCGAGCACGTCGCCGTGCTCCGCATTGAGCCGACGCTCGGTCTGGGCCGCGGTGCAGCCGGTGAGCAGCAGCGCGGTGGCTGCCGCGAGCGACAGGCCGGTCGCTGCCCTGCGGGATGCGGTGGTCATGGGGCGGTCCTCCTGGCGGAGCGGGTGGTGTCTCATTCGCCGACCGTGGCGCTGCCCGACGGCGCGGTCTCGTCGCCGTAGATCGCCGCGGCGATCCGCTCGCGCAGGGCGGTGAACTCGGGGCTGGTGCGCACGGAGACGTCGTCGTGGTCGCGTCCGACCTCGACCGGCAGGTCCAGGGCGATCCGCCCGGGGCGCGGGCTCATCACGAGCACGCGCGTGCCGAGGTAGACGGCCTCGTCGATCGAGTGCGTGATGAACACGATCGTCTTGCGGTCCTGGCGCCAGATCCCGCGCAGCTCGACCTGCAGGCGCTCGCGGCTCAGGGCGTCCAGCGCGCCGAAGGGCTCGTCCATGAGGATGACGGCGGGATCGTTGGCGAGCACGCGGGCGATCTGGGCGCGCTGCTGCATGCCGCCGGAGAGCTCGTAGGGCTTGCGGTCGGCGAAGGCCTCCAGCCCCACGAGCGCCAGCTCGCGCTCGGCGGCCTCCCGCCGCTCCTGCGCCGGGACCCCCCGCAGCCGCGGCCCCAGCTCCACGTTGGCCCGCACGGACTTCCACGGCAGGAGATTGGCCTGCTGGAACACGACGCCGCGCGCCGCCGATGGGCCCTCCACCGGCTCCCCGTCCACCACGACGGCTCCGCTGGAGGGGGCGTGGAAGCCGGCCACCATGTCCATCAGGGTCGACTTGCCGCAGCCGGAGGGGCCGACGATGCACACGAACTCCCCCTCCCGGATCTCCAGGTCGGTGGGCGCCAGGGCCCGCACGGTGTCCCCGGAGTCGGTCGTGTAGTCCTTGGCCGCGGCCTCGAGCCGGATCTTGGCCGTGTCCCGGCCGCGCGGGGGCCGCCCGGCCATCTGTGCCGTCGTCGTCTGTGCCGTCATCGGATCCTCCTGGGAGCCGGGGTTCCTGGGGCCGGTCATGCGCGTCCCTGCCAGGGAGTCGCCACGCGGCCCAGGGCCGCGATCAGGGCGTCCAGCCCGACGGCGGCCAGGCCGATGACGATGATGCAGGCGATGGTCAGCGGGGTCTGCAGCTGCGTTCCGGAGACGTAGGCGAGCCCGCCGATGCCGGGGATGCCGTTGTTCAGCTCGGCCGCCACCACGGTGGTCCAGGTGAAGCCCGTGGCGATGCGGATGCCGCCGATCACGTCGGGCAGGGCGGAGGGGATCGTCACGTGGCGCATGACCTGCCAGCGCGTGGCGCCCAGCGACCGGGCCGCATTGACCCGGGTGACCTGCACGCCCTGCACCCCCTGCATGGTGGCCACGGCGATCGGGGGGAAGGCGGCCAGGAAGAGCAGCCAGATCTTGGAGGTGTCCCCGATGCCGAACCACACGATCAGCAGGCCGATGTAGCCCAGCGGGGGAAGCGCGCGCAGGAAGTGCAGGTACGGCTCCACGATCTCGCGCACCGGGCGGAACGCGCCGAGCAGCACACCCAGGGCCACGCCGACGACGGCACCCGCGCCCACGCCGATCGCGATCCTGCGCAGGCTGTGCGCCAGGTGCTCCCACAGGAAGTAGCCCTGCTCGCCGCAGGCCCACCGGGAGGCGTCGTCGGTGACCGGGCGGCAGGAGTTGGCCTGGACGAAGGCCGACCACACCGCGCCGGGCGAGGGCAGGAACAGCGGCTGGACCAGGCCCGCCGCCGTGACGAACCACCAGAGCAGGATCAGCACGACCAGGCTGATCAGCGTGGTCCTGACCCGCTGGAGGCGGCCGCGCCGGCGGGTCCGTCTCGAGGAGCGTCGGCCCTCGGCGGATGCGTCGGGCGGCTGCGTCGATGCGGGGGGCGTCGTCGTCGGGGCCGCTGCGGTGGCCTGGGAGGACATGGGCGATCCGTTCTCGGGAGGGCGGGGAAGCAGGACTGCCGGAGCCCGAAACTCTACCGATCCCGTAGGGTTTTTCTCGTGCCCGTCGTCATCTCGTCACACGCGACGGGCCGGACTGTGAACTATTCCTACGGAACGGGTCGGACAACTCCTGCCCGCGCCGCCCGAGCCGTAGATTCGGGCAGACCGCAGCACCCGACGGATCGAGAGAAGGCTTCCTCCGCGATGAGCGTGACTCTGAACTGGTTCCTGCCCACCAACGGCGACGGGCGATCCGTGGTCGATCGGCCGCACTCGAACGACCGCGCCGTGGTCACGCCCCGGGAGCCGAGCCTCGACTACCTGGCCCAGGTGGCGCGCGCGGCGGAGGCCAACGGCTTCCACGCGGTCCTGACCCCCACCGGCTCGTGGTGCGAGGACGCCTGGATCGCCACGGCCGCGCTGATCGGCGCCACGTCGCGGCTGAAGTTCCTCGTCGCGTTCCGCCCGGGCACCATCACGCCCACGCTGGCCGCCCAGATGGCCGTGACCTATCAGAAGGTCTCCGGCGGGCGGCTCATGTTCAACATCGTGACCGGCGGCGAGTCCGCCGAGCAGCGGCGCTTCGGCGACTGGCTCGATCACGATCAGCGCTACGAGCGCACCGACGAGTTCATGCGGATCGTGTCGGAGATCTGGACCGGCCGGGACGTCGACTTCGACGGCGAGCACTACCAGGTGCGCGGGGCCACCGCGTTCGAGCGGCCCGAGGTCGTGCCTCCGCTGTACTTCGGCGGCAGCTCGGAGGCGGCGCTGCCCGTGGCCGCTCGTCGAGCGGACGTCCACCTGACCTGGGGCGAGAAGCCGGAGAAGGTCGGGGCGCGCATCGAGCGGCTGCGGGAGATGGCCGCGCAGGAGGGGCGCACCCTGCAGTTCGGCGTCCGCGCGCACGTGATCACGCGGGACCGCTCCGAGGACGCCTGGGCCACGGCGCAGCGCTTCCTGGAGCAGATGGATCCCGAGGAGGTGAGGAAGTCCCAGAAGCACCTGGCGGCCTCCGAGTCCACGGCGCAGAAGGGGATGACCGAGCTGCACGGCGACACCGTGCCCGAGAGCGCCCGCGAGCTGGAGGTCCACCCCGGCCTCTGGGCGGGCGTGGGCCTGCTGCGCGGCGGCGCCGGGACGGCGTTCGTGGGCAGCCACGAGGAGGTCGCGGACCTGATCGAGGAGTACCACGCGGTGGGTGTGGAGCACTTCATCCTCTCCGGCTACCCGCACCTCGAGGAGTCCTACTGGGTGGGCGAGGGCCTGCGCCCGGAGCTCGCCCGCCGCGGAGTCCTGGCCCCGGACCCCGCCTGACCCCCCGCTCCACACACCCCGCCCCGCCTTCCCGCCGAACGAGCGATCCGAGGCCTGTCGGGGCGCCCAGGGCTCGAGATCGCCCGCTCGGCAGCGGGGAGGGCGGGTCAGGCGGAGAAGAAGAAGCGCACCAGGTGGAAGAAGACCGGGGCCGCGAAGACCAGGGAGTCGAAGCGGTCCATGATCCCGCCGTGGCCGGGGATCACGGCGCCGAAGTCCTTGACCCCGCGATCGCGCTTGATCGACGACATCACCAGGCCTCCCGCGAAGCCCAGCAGGCAGCTCACGAGCGCGAGCAGCCCCGCCTGCCACGGCGCGAAGGGAGTGGCCCACCACAGCGCCGCACCCAGCGCCGTGGCCGAGAGGACCCCGCCGATCAGCCCCTCCCACGTCTTGTTCGGGCTCACCGACGGCGCCACCGGGTGCCGCCCCAGCGTCTTGCCCCACACGTACTGCAGCACGTCGGAGCCCTGGACCACGATCACCAGGAACAGCAGCAGCGCCGCGCCCTGCCACCCGCCGGATCCGGGGGCCGAGCCCTCCGCCGCGGCCTTGCCCTGCTCCAGGGCCACCGGCAGCTGGAGCAGGGCCGGCACGTAGGAGACCGCGTAGACGCAGACCATCAGCGCCCACTGGATCGACGCCGCGCGGGCCAGGAATCCCTCGGTGCGCCCCTGCAGCGCCGAGACCGCCGGCAGGAAGAGGAACGCGTAGACCGGGATGAAGATCGCGGACATCCCGTACCAGTGCTCCCACAGGAACCAGTAGTGCAGCGGCGTGATCACCGCCAGCCACAGCAGCACCGCGCGGTCCGCGCGCTGATCCGGCAGCAGCGAGGCCATCTCGCGCAGCCCGAGCAGGGAGAGCACCGCGAACAGCAGGATCACCGCGGTCTCCCCGCCCAGCAGCGCAATGCCCAGGACGCCGATCATGTACCACCAGGCCCAGGTCCGCTGCCGCAGCTCCGTGCTGAACCCGGCCTTGGCCGCGGGCATCCGGGCCGTCAGGGCCAGAACGACGAGCGTGGCCAGGATCAGCACGACGACGGATCCCGCCAGCAGCCATGCCGCGGCACCGCCGATCAGCCCGATCTGCTGGGGAAGGCCGTCGAGGCCGAGCAGCCCTGCGGGCGTCGTCGCGGGCCCCATGGGCTCAGCCCTCCCCGGTCGTCGTCCGCGGGTGCTCCGCGGCCGGCCCGGCGGATGGAGCAGCGGACGGCCCGGAAGGACCGACGCCGGCCATCGAGGCCGCGCGCTCCTTGAGCTCGCGCCCGATCAGATGCAGTCGGATGCCGACCGTGGCCAGCGACCCGGCCGCGATCACCGCGAGGACCACGCCGAGCACCGCGCCCCTCTCGAGTCCCAGTGGGACGACCACGACCGGCTCCAGCAGGGAGAGCAGGCAGCCGAGCATCAGCAGCCACATGCGCCGCGGCTTGGCCATGGGCCCCTCGAAGTGGTTCGAGAGCCCCTGCGCAGCGCCCAGCGAGCGGACGTAGGCGGTCAGCAGCGCCAGGACCGCTGCGACCCAGCCGATCGTGAGGCCGCCGTGGACGGACGCGATCGCATAGCCGGCACCGGCCAGCAGGAGCACATCGGCGACCCGGTCCGGCACCTCGTTGAAGAGATCGCCGACGGGGGTCTGCCGGCCGCCTTCGACGGCGACCATGCCGTCGAGCATGTTCATGAGCAGCCGCAGCGGGGCCGTGAGCGCGGCGACGATCAGCAGGGCCGCGCGCACGCCGTCGTCGCCCGCCTCGACCGCCCAGCCCGATCCGACGAGCGCGGCGCATCCCCCGGCGGCGATCAGCACGGATGCGGACGAGATCATGTTCGGCGTGATGCCGGCCCGCCCGGTCGCAGCGGCCAGGCCCCGGGCCCAGGCCGTGCTGCGCTGGGGGATCTCACGGCGCATGGTGCGCTCGTCGTCGATCCGATCGAGCGTCGACCTGGCGGCGGCGTCCCGCGGTTCCTCCGAGCACGAGCTCATGGCGTCTCCTGTGACGGGTCGTCGGTCGGACCGGGCCGCCGACCTGTGTTCACCAAGACAAACCCATGTGGCCTCATGTGTACAGGCCTGCCGTGACACGATGTGTCCCGCGCTCCCCTCAGCCGCCGCACCCGGGTGGCAGGATGCCGCTATGAGCGCGCTGCTGCCGACCTGCCGCGGGGACCGATGCAGGAACCGCCCTCGAGGGCTGCGGCAGCACGGCGTCGCCTTCGCCTGGGGCTTCGCCGAGGCCACCGTCTTCTTCGTGGTGCCCGATGCCTGGACCTCCGCGATCGCGCTGCGCCGACCGGCTCGGGGGCAGGCCCTGACCCTCACCGCGACCGCCGGAGCCGTGCTCGGCGGCGCGGCGGTCCACCGCTGGTCCGCACGCACCGGGCCCGCCCGCTCGGCCGGGCTCGCTGCTCGCATTCCCGCGATCAGCCCGTCGATGGTCGCCCGGGTCGACGCCCAGATGCGCACGCACGGCTTCCCCGCCCTGCTGATCGGCCCCTTCACCGGGACCCCGTACAAGCTCTACGCCCGCTCCGCCGGAGTCCTCGACCTGCCCCTCGGGAGGCTCCTGGTCTGGACCGTGCCGGCGCGGCTGTCCCGCTTCGTGCCCGTGACCGCGATGGTCTCCGGGCTCGCAGCCCTGGCGCGCCGGTCCGGGCTCAGCGCCCCGGGCTCGGGACTGCCGCGGCTGCTGGGGGTCGAGCCCCGCACCGTGGAGCTGGTGATCTTCGCGGCCGGGTGGAGCGCCTTCTACGCCTGGTTCTTCCGCACCGTGGGCCGGGAGACGGACGAGCGGCGCCCTCGGGCCGACGACGGGGCGCCCCATGCCTGAGCGCGCGCGGATCAGCGGCATCACGGTGCGGCCCCTCGAGGCCGCCGAGGCCGCCGCTGTCCTGCACGAGGCGACCCTCGGCAACCTCAACTGGCAGGGTCCTCGCTTCCGGGACGCCGACGTGCGCGAGCGCCCCGAGTTCGCGCACTACGCGCGCCTGGAGCTGGGGCGCGGCGACTTCGGCGTCGTCGCCATGCCGGTCTCGTCGCGGCCGTCGACGGAATGGGCCGGTGCGGCCTGGGCTGTGCTCCTGCCGCCGGAGGACCCCGGGTACGGCTTCGCGGGGCCCGGCATCCCCGAGGTCTCGCTCCACGTCCGGCCCGCCTGGCGGGAGCGTCGGGTGGGCCGGCTGCTGCTGCACGAGCTGCATGAGGAGGCCCGTCGGCGCGGCCTCCGGGCGCTGTCGCTGAGCGTCGGGGCGGGCAATCCGGCCCGCCACCTCTACGAGTCCCTGGGGTACCGGGACGCGCCCGGCGCCGCGGCGGGGACGATGCTGATCGAGCTCGGAGACTGAGGCTCAGCCGATCAGCGTGGCGTAGACGACGTAGTTGTCGTCCCACAGCCCCGTCGCGGGGTCGTAGCCGTCGCAGGTGATGAGGCGCAGCTGGGCGTCGTCGGTGTTGCCGTAGACCTTCTCGGTGGCGAAGTCGTCCTTGGCGTAGGCCTCTGCGTAGTCCACGGCGAAGGTCGCCGTCGAGCCGTCCTCGCGATCGACCTCGATCTCGTCGCCGGGCTGCAGATCGCGCAGCCCTGCGAAGACGCCGTCGCTCCCGTCGTCCTCGTTGACGTGGCCGAGCAGGACCGACGGCCCGAGCTCGCCCGGAGTGGGCGACTTGTCGTACCAGGAGGCCGGCGAGCCGGCGGCTGTCGGGGGGACCTCGAGCGAGCCGTTGTCCCGCAGCCCCAGGTGCAGCAGCTCGGAGTCCGTGCCGATGGCCGGGATCCGCACCGCCGCGGGGGCGGATTCGGGGAGGACGACAGGCGCTTCGCCCGACGACGAGTCCGATGCTCCCGCGGACGATCCGGTGCGGGCAGAAGGGGCCGGGCTCGGCCCGCCCTGCGCCTCGCCGCCCGAGCAGCCGCTGAGCAGCAGCGCAAGTCCGAGCGCGGCGAGGAGATGACGGGAGGGGGCGGTCTTCATGATCCTGCACCTCTTCGTTCGAGCGTCATGTCGGTGTGCCCAGTGCCTCGTCCCCTCCCTGAAGCCCGGTCGCCGCGACGCCGGGGCGGGCATCGCGGCGACCGGGCGCGACCGGGCCGACGGACGGGCCGCCCCGGTCATCCTGTCGGCAGGAGGCTCAGGCCCGCACCGCGCGGCGGACGAGCAGCCCCGCGCCGGCGGCGGCGCCCAGCGCCAGCGCCGAGAGGCCGATCACGCCGGCCTGGGGCGAGGACTCCTGGACCGGCACACCGGTCTCGGCACCGCCGGTCGGGACCTGGGTGACCTGGGACACCTCGGCGGCCGGATCGGCGCTCACCTGATCGGCGGCGCCGTCGGTCTCGTAGGCGTCATCGGCATCATCAGCGACGACCGGGGTGGGGAACGCGGCGTCGTCATCGCCGTTGAGCTCGCAGCCGATGCCGTCGAGGTCGCGATCCAGGTGGGTGCCGTAGCCGGGGGCGCCTGCCGGGATGTTGGAGACGCCGTTGGCGAAGGCCTCGGAGCAGTTGTCCCAGGTCCACGGCTCCTGCGCGGCCGGATCGGCCGTGACAGGCGCCTCGGGTGCCCGGGGCGCCTGCGGTGCCTGCGGGGTGTTGACCTCGGGGGTCTGCGGAGAGACCGGGTCCGGGAGGCCGACGCCGGGGTTCTCGCAACCCACACCATCGTTGTCACTGCCATCCAGTCCAGGGGTGTACCCGGGGTCAGCGTTGGTGATATTCGCCTTGCCATCGGCGTAGACCTCAGCGCAGTTGTCGTAGACGCCGGGGGCGGCGGCGGCCGGGGCGATGCTCAGACCCGACAGGCCTGCCAGGGCGACGGCGGTGGCGCCGGCGCCGGCTGCGAGCTTCTTCATGGTGGTGCCCTTCTGTTAGTCGGATGAATGGCCATGCCCTCACCTGGGCGAATGACATGACCATTCATCTGACCACTTGGAGCGGCTCGACACCGCGTCGCCCCACTCCCATTGCAGAATGTGACATGCACCATGACGCGCGGGGCTCCGGTGCCGTGGACGGATCCGTCGCACCGGAGCCCCTCGTCGTCCGCCTGCGGATCAGTGCTGGCGCGCGCGACGGGCCAGCAGGCCCGCCCCGACCAGCGCCGCGAGGGCGCCGCCGCCGGCGAACAGGGCGGTGCGGCCCTGGGACCCGGAGGCACCGGTGTCGGCGCCGCCGACCGGGACTTCCTCGACCTGGGACTTCTCGGCAGCGGCGGGGGCCTCGGCGGCCGGGGCCTGAGCCGCGGGAGCCTGATCGGCCGGGGCCGCGGCACCGGGGGCCACAGGGGCCGGAGCCGGCGTGTCGACCGCCAGCGGAGCCTCGTGGACCACGCCGGTGAAGGCCGCGTCGTCGTCCCCGTTGGTCTCGCAGGCCATCCCGTCGCCGTCCGGATCCAGGTGCGCGCCGAAGAACGGCAGCGAGACCGGGGCGGCGTAGGCGAGGCCGAGGTCGTAGGCCGTGTCGCAGTTGGGGTAGACGTAGCCCGCCGGCAGCGGCGGAGCCGCCCCCTCCCACGGATCCAGCGAGACGGCGCGGGCCGCATCGTCGTCGCCGTTCGACTCGCACATGATGCCGTCGCCGTCGGCGTCCAGGACCGGAGGCAGGCCCGGCTTGAGCACGTTGTCCATGTAGGGGGTGCCCACGGCGTCGGCGCAGGAGACGGAGTTGTCGAGGTCCCGGGACCAGTCGGGGATGACGACCTCCTCAGGCGCCGCCCCCTCGGCCGCGGGCGCCTCGGCGGCCGGGGCGGGTGCCTGCTCGGCGACCGGCTGCTCGGCGGCGGGCGCCGGAGCCGGGGCGGCCTCGGCAGGCGCCGTCACGGGCGCCGGCTCGGCAGGAGCCTCGGTGGGCGCCACGGCGAGCGCGGCGGTCATGGTCCAGGCGGAGAGGCCGATGGTGGCGGCCAGAGCGGTGGTGGCAGTGGTCTTCTTCATGGCAGTGCTCCCGGTTTCTCGGAGAGTGGGCGGTGAGCTGAGGGGCTCGGCGCTGTTGCGCCGGTCTCAGTAACTGAAGCACACCACGTTGCGACTGCACATTCGATTACGATCGTGAAACATCGCCATTATGACGATCACCATTCGGTAACGATGGCAAACATGCCGACGAGGCCGTTGCGCCGCGGCTCGTCGTCCGCGCCGACCCCGTGATGGACACCGCCGCCCCCGAGAACCCGGGGACAGGGACCGTCAGACCAGGACGACCTGGGCGATCAGGTTGTCGAGCGCGCGGACGTCGATGCCGCCGCGGAGGTTGAGCTTGAAGATGCCGGCGCGGGTGTTCAGCGTCAGCTCGGAGTCCGCGTCGAAGGTCCCGGCGTTCTCCGAGGCCCAGGAGACGATCTGCGAGTAGGGCAGCGACAGCACCTGCACCTTGCTGCCCGTCATGCCCTGGACATCGCGCAGGATCAGCCGCTTGTTCGTGAACACGGAGCCGTCGCGGAAGGTCGCGAATGCGCAGACCGGCTGCTCCCCCTGGATCAGGAGGGGGAAGATGTCCTGAGGGACCTGGATCTCCCGCATGAACGTGAACTCGGGCACCGAACTGCTCCTAGCGCATCGCGACGAGCCGCGGCGGGGGCCGCGGGCGGCTCCCATGCTCTCACGGGCCGATCCGGCGTCGACCGGGCCGTGACGTCCTCGCCGGACCGCGCGATCGGGCCCGTCAGCCGCGTCGGCGCTCGAGCGCGCGGCCGAGCCGCTGCACGCCCTCGGCGATGACCTCCGGCGGGTTCGTCACATAGGACAGCCGCATCGTCGTGCGGTCCGGATCGTGCGCGTAGAACGACGCCCCCGGCACGAAGGCCACCCCCTCCTCCACGGCCGACGGCAGCAGGGCGGTCGTGTCGATCCCGCCGCCGAGCGCGGCCCACAGGAACATGCCGCCCTCCGGCCGGGTGATCGTCGCACCCCCCCGGGAGGATCGACGGCAGCGCCGCGGCCATGGCGTCGCGGCGGCCCCGGTACAGCTGGGCGACCTCGGCCACGTGGGCGTCGACGTCATAGGCCTCCAGGTAGCGGGCCACCGCCAGCTGGTCCACGACCGAGGAGTGCAGCCCCATGGCCTCCTTGGCGATCGACAGCGTGTTCATGATCGGGCCCTCGCCGCGGATCCAGCCCACGCGGATGCCCGGGGACATGATCTTGGACATCGAGTTCAGCAGCAGCGTCTGGCGGGCCATCCCCGGCAGCGCGGCGATCTGCGGGGCGGCCTGCCCCTCGAAGCGCAGCTCGCCGTACGGGTCGTCCTCGATCAGCGGGGCGCCGGTGCGCAGCAGGACGTCGGCGATCTCCCGGCGGCGCTGCTCCGGCATGGAGACGCCCGACGGGTTCTGGAACGTGGGGATGAGGTAGACGAAGCGCGGGGAGTGCTCGCGGATCAGGGCCTCGAGCGCCTCGGGCTCGGCGCCGTCGTCGTCGGACGGGATCCCGATCATCCGGGCGCCGGAGGAGGCGAAGGCCTGGACCGCGGCCAGATACGTGGGCCGTTCGACGAGCACGACGTCCCCGGGGCGCAGCATCGCATGCCCCACGAGGTAGATGGCCTCCTGCGACCCCGTGGTGACCTGGATCTGATCGGCGGTCGTGGGCAGCCAACGGGAGACGCGGCGGGCGGCCTGCTCGCGCAGCTCGGGCTCTCCGGGCGTCGAGGAGTACTGCAGCGCCTTGGCCCCGCGGTGGGCGAAGACCCAGTCGAAGCACGCCCGGACGTCGTCGATCTCGAAGGACTCGGCCGCCGGGGCTCCGCCGGCGAACGAGATGACGCCGGGGACGGAGAGCACGTCGAGCAGATCGCGCACAGCGGTCGAGGTCATCCCGTCGTAGACGGGCGAGACGGGGAATCCGGAGAAGGGCTGATCGGTCATGGCCTGATCATCCCATTCGCGGCGGGGCCGACGACCGAGCGCGGGCCGTCAGAGCTCGGCGCCGCCGCGCAGGACCCGGGTGACGCCGCCGTCCGCGTCCAGGACGACGAGATCGGCCCGGGCCCCGACGGCGATCCGCCCCAGATCGGCCCGGCCCAGCAGGTCCGCGGGGGTCTGCGAGGCCGCGCGCACGGCCTCGGCCGGCTCGAGGCCCACCTGCTGCACCGCGAAGCGCACGGCCCGGTCCAGGGTCAGCGTGGAGCCGGCGATCGCGCCCGTCGAGCGGATGCGGGCCACGGCGTCCACGACGTCGACCTCCAGGGGCCCCAGGCGGTAGGGGCCGTCGGGGCTGCCGGCCGCGGCCATGGCATCGGTGATCAGGACCCACGGCCCCGCACTGGCCTGAACGGCCATGCGCAGGACGGAGGGCTGAACATGGATGCCGTCGGCGATCAGCTCGACGGCCGTCCGCCGGTCCCCCAGCAGGCGCGGGATCGGACCCGGGGTGCGGTGGTGGATCGAGGGCATGGCGTTGAACAGATGCGTCGCGACGCTCGCGCCGGCCTCGATCGCCCGGTCGACGACGTCCTCGTCGGCCTCGGTGTGGCCGATCGCCGCGATCACGCCGTGCTCGCGCAGCAGGCGGATCGCCTGGAGGCCGCCGTCGCGCTCGGGGGCCAGCGTGACCATGCGGACGGCGCCCTCCCCCGCTCGCAGCAGCCGCTCGAGGTCCTCGCGACGGGGATCGCGCAGCAGCTCCGGGGTGTGGGCCCCGCAGCGGGACTCGGCCAGCCAGGGGCCCTCGAGGTGGATCCCCGCCAGCTCGCCGGAGCGGACCAGAGGCACGAGATCGCGGATCTGCTCCTCGAGCCGGTCGATCGTGTCGGTGACCAGGGAGGCCATCGAGCTCGTGGTGCCGGCCGCACGATGCGCCGCCAGTGCGGCCGCCGCTCCGTCGGCCCCTTCAGTGAACGCGCCGCCTCCGCCGCCGTGGACGTGGAGGTCCACGAAGCCCGGGCTCAGCAGGCACTCGCCCAGCTCGTCGACGACCGCCCCCTGCTGGTCCGCGGGCACCGGACCCTCGGCCACGGCGACGATCCTGTCGCCGCGCAGACCGGCCCAGGCCTCGCGGACCGGCCCCCGGGGCAGGACCACGGCGGTGCTGTGCAGGATCCGGTCGAGCGGCCCCGATGACGTCGCAGCAGACATGTGCATGTCAGAGCGCCGCCCCGTCCGTCCAGCCGTCGTCCTGAGCCGATGCGGCTCCGCTCAGCCGAGAGGCGGCCGCCTCGTCGATCAGCACCGTCACGTGCGGATGGCGCTGCAGCGCCGTGGCCGGCCAGCGCTCAGTCACGGGGCCCTCGACCAGCTGGCGGACCGCTTCCGCCTTGGCCTCCCCGAAGGCCAGCAGGACGAGATGGCGCGCCTGCAGGATCGTGGCGATGCCCTGGGTCAGGCAGTGCGTCGGGACGCGGTCGATGTCGTCGTCGAAGAAGCGGGCGTTGTCCTCCCGCGTCCGCTGCGCCAGCCGCATGCGGCGCGTGCGCGAGTCCAGCGGCGACCCCGGCTCGTTGAAGCCGATGTGCCCGTCCGTGCCGATGCCCAGCAGCTGGAGGTCCACGCCGCCGGCGTCGTGGATGGCCCGCTCATAGGCGGCGCACTCGGCCTCGACGTCCCCGGCCGTCCCGTCGAGGGACTGCACGGCCGTCGACGGCAGGTCGGTGCGCTCGACCAGCTCCCGCTCGATCTCCGCCCGGTAGGACTGCGGGTGATCGGCGGGAAGGCCCAGGTACTCGTCGAGCAGGAAGGCCCGGGCATGCACCAGGCTGAGCGCTCCGTCGCGGACCCGCTGGGCGATCGCGCGGTAGACGGGCCTGGGGCTGGACCCCGTGGCCAGCCCCAGGACCGGCCGCGGGAGGCGATCGACGACGGCGGCCACGGCCTCCGCCGCCAGCCGGCCGGCCTGCTCCTCCGTTGCGACGACGACCCGGACCACTCAGACCTTCCCCTGCATCTCGGCGTCCACGGATTCGTCCTCGCGCCCCGGCGTGCGCAGGTTCCACTTCCGGATCACGAAGCGGAAGAGGACGTAGTACACGACCGCGTAGCCGATGCCGATCAGGGCCAGCAGCAGGGGCTTCTGGGCGATGCCGAAGTTGAGCAGGTAGTCGATCGCCCCGGCCGAGAAGCTGAAGCCCATGTGGATGTCCAGGGCGTTGACCAGTGCCATCGACGTGCCCGTGAGCACCGCGTGGATCAGGTACAGCGGCCAGGCCACGAACATGAAGGCGAACTCGAGCGGCTCGGTGATGCCCGTGACGAAGGCCGTGAGCGCCATCGAGATCATGATGCCGCCGGTGACCTTCTTCTTCTCCGGCTTGGCCTCGTGGTAGATCGCCAGTGCGGCGGCCGGGAGGGCGAACATCATGATCGGGAAGAAGCCCGTGGTGAAGATGCCCGCCGTGGGATCGCCCGCGAGGAAGCGGGGGATCTCGCCCTGGACGCCCTCGTACTCGCCGAGCTGGAACCACAGGGGGTTGTTGAGGACGTGATGCAGCCCCAGGGGGATCAGCAGGCGGTTGACCACGCCGTAGATGCCGCCGCCGATCACGGCGTTCTGGGCCACCGCGCTGCTGAGCCAGGTCAGCCCGGCATCGAAGAGCGGGTAGACGAGCGCCATGAGCACGCCCAGGACCACGCAGACGGCGGCCACGACGATCGGCACGAAGCGCCGGCCGCCGAAGAAGCCGAGCCAGTCGGGCAGCTTGATGCGGTGGTAGCGCTCCCACAGCTTGGCGGCGATGACGCCCACCAGGATGCCGCCCAGGACGCCGTAGTTGATGACCGGCGGCTCGGCCCCCTCTTCCGGAGCCCCCAGCACGATCGGCGCCATGGCATCGAAGACCCCGAGCAGCACGAGGTAGCCCACCAGACCCGCCATGGCCGCCGAGCCGTCGCCCTTCTTGGCGAAGCCGAAGGCCAGTCCGACGGCGAAGAGGTAGCCGAGGTTCTCGAAGAGCCCATTGCCGGCGCCGGCCAGGACAGCCGCAATGGTCTGAAGGAGCTCGCTGCCCTCGAACCTGCCGATCATGTCGTCCTGGCCCAGACGCAGCAGGATGCCGGCCGCGGGCAGCGCGGCGATCGGCAGCATGAGGCTGCGCCCGAAGCGCTGCAGACCCTGCATGGCCCGGGAGGGCTTCTTCTCGGGTCGGCTCTGGGCCGCCCGGTCGCCGGCCGCAGCCGCCGGATTCGCCGTGGACATCGGTTTCCTCGCTCCGTATCGTGCTGTCCCACTGGTTATGACCAGTGATGCATGACACTGTGCGGCACCTCATGCGAACCTGTCAATGACCTGAGAGCGGTCATCGCCGCATCCGGCCGCTCCGCCCCGATGCCCGCCGCGCGGGCGAACCCCAGGAGGACACCATGTCGAAGCCCGAGGACATCCTGCGAGCGCTCGGCGGCGCCCAGAACGTGGAGGACATCGAAGGCTGCATCACGCGCCTGCGCACCGAGGTGGCCGATTCCTCGGTGATCGACGAGGCCGCCCTGAAGGCCGCCGGAGCCCACGGCGTCATGGTCTCGGGCGGGGTCGTGCAGGTCGTGGTCGGGCCCGAGGCCGAGAACCTGGCCGAGGACATCCAGGACCTGCTGTGAGCCTCGAGATCCGCGCCCCGTTCGCGGGTCGGGTCCTGCCCCTGGACCAGGTGCCGGATCCCGTCTTCGCGCAGGGCATGGTGGGCACTGGCCTGGCCCTGCTGCCTGCCGACGACGCAGCCACCATCGAGGTGCTGGCCCCCGCCGCCGGCACGGTGCTGAAAGCCATGCCCCACGCGATCGCTCTGATCGCCCAGGACGGCACCGGGGTCCTGGTCCATGTCGGCCTGGACACCGTGGGCCTGAAGGGCCGCGGCCTCGAGGTCCTGGTCGAGAAGAAGCAGCGCGTGGAGCCCGGCGATCCCGTGCTGCGCGTGGATGCCGCGGTGGTGCGCGAGGCGGGGCTGAGCCTGTGCACGCCCGTCGTGGCCATGGACGCCGGCCCCGAGCGCCTGGACCGGCCCGCTGCGGCGGGTTCGCAGCTCGGCTCGCTCGATCCCCTGTTCGCCCTGCATCCGGGCTCGTGAGTCACCCCGCCGACCACCCGAGGGAACGAGGATGAGCACCGCCGACGCCCGCGGAGGGGCAGCTCCGACGGCCAAGCACGAGCGGCTGCGGGCGGAGCTGGCCCGCCTGATCACCCAGGAGCTCTCCCCCGGCGACCGGCTGCCGGGAGAGCGGCGCCTCGAGGAGGAGCACGGGGTCTCGCGCATCACCGTGCGCCGCGCCATCGCCGAGCTCGTGAACCAGGGCCTGCTCGTGCGCGAGCACGGCCGCGGGACGTTCGTGGGCACGGGCCCGGCCCGCTCCCGGCTGCACCTCGCCTCCTTCCACGACGACATGCGCATGGCAGGGCTCGCGCCGTCGACCGTCCCGGTGATCGTCGGGATCGAGGACTCCCCGGCCGAGGCGGCCGCTCATCTGGGCGCCGAGCGCAGCCTGCGGATCCGTCGGCTGCGCCTGGGCGACGGATCCCCCGTCAGCGTCGACAACAGCTGGGTCCCCGAGGGCCTGCTCCGGCTCGAGGCCGACTGGTCGACCTCGCTCTACCGCATGCTCGAGGCGGCCGGCGCCGGGATCACCCGCGCCGAGCAGACCGTCCAGGCCCTCGGCGCGAGCGCCGAGGATGCCGAGCTGTTGGACGTGGCCCCGGGGTCCCCCGTGCTCGTGTTCCACCGCCGGTCCTTCAGCCGCGGCCCCGTCGGCGAGATCCCCGTCGAGTACTCCGTCTCCGTCTACCGCGGCGATCGGTACCAGCTGTCCATGGAGGTCATGGACCGCGCACCCGGCTCACCCGCTGTCCGCGGACATGAGTAGGCTCGGGAAGGTGGATCCGCAGCGCCCGACGACACCGCCCGATGCCGAGAACCGCGCCCCCGAGCAGTCGCTGACCAGCAATGTCACCGACGTCGCCCTCGTCTTCGAGGGCGGCGGCATGCGCGGCAGCTACACCGCCGGCGCGGTCACCACGCTGCTGGGCGCCGGGATCCACATCGACTACGTCTGCGGCATCTCCGCCGGGGCGAGCCACACCGCCCACTACCTGTCGCGGGACACCTGGCGCGCGCGTCGCTCGTTCGTGGAGTTCTCGCAGGACCCGGACTTCGGGAGCCTGTCCACGTTCGCCCGGGGCCAGGGTCTGTTCAATGCCCAGTACATCTACGAGGACGCCGCCAGGCCGGGGGGCGCGCTGCCCTACGACTACGCGACGTACCTGGCGAACCCCGCGTCGTTCCGGATCGGGACGTTCAACGCCTCGAAGGGCACCATGCACTACCTCGGACGGGAGTCGGTCCGCTCCGCGCAGGACCTGATGCGCCTGGCCCGGGCGTCGTCGTCCATGCCCGTCGTGATGCCGCCGGTCGAGCGCGACGGCGACCTCTACTACGACGGGGCGATCGGCCCGTCGGGCGGTATCCCGCTGGATGCGGCGCAGGCCGACGGCTACACGAGGTTCCTCATCGTGCTGAGCCGCGAGCGCTCGTTCACCAAGGCCGCCGAGCGCTTCAGCGCGGTCACGCGCCGGCACTTCCGCGAGCTGCCCGCCGTCGTGGAGGCGCTCGAGGGCAGGGCGGAGAACTACAACCGCATGCGCGAGCAGGTCTTCGACCTCGAGGCCTCGGGCGACGCCATGGTCTTCGTCCCGGATCACATGCCGGTCTCCAACGGGGAGCGCCGCCTGCCCAGGCTCCAGGCCTCGTACGCGGCCGGCTACCTGCAGGCCCAGCGCGAGCTGCCGGCCTGGAAGGAGTTCCTGGGCCTGTGAGGGATCAGCCCTCGGTCTCCCCCAGGTAGAAGGCGCGCGTGCGCTCGGCCGCCGCACGGGCCTCGCCCACCTCGCAGCCGGCCTCGATCGAGACATCGCCCCAGCGGCGCGCGCTGTCGGCCAGGAACGACCGGGCCTCCTCCGAGCCGATCCACGGGGTGGATTCGAGGGGCTGGGTCGCCCCCTCCTCGAGGTGGCGGCGGAGGCTCAGCAGCGCGAGGTCCCAGCCGACCCCGCCGGCCCCGGCGCCGTATCGCACCCACTGCTCGCGCGGGATGTCGGCCGCATGCAGGAGGCGGACGTCGGTGCGCTCCTCGCCGGCGTCGACCTCGACGACGACGTCGCTCGCGGATCCGCCGGACTCCCAGGTCAGCGCCAAGCGACGGAGGGTCGTGCACTCGAGCACCGTCCCCGCGGCATCGCCGTCGATCGCGTAGGCGCCGCCCGGTTCGAGCGTCCCGTCGACCCGCCCGAACCACTGGCCCAGCCGATCCGCTCGAGTCAGCGCCGCCCAGACCTCCTCCACGGGGGCCGCGAAGCCGCGGCGCAGGGACTGCCGGAGCGCCACGTGCTCCGGCTCCCCGATGACGTCGATCGAGCGCGCGACGGCATCGAGCTCGAGCTGCGGGGTCAGGCGCTGGGACACGGAAGGGCCATCCTCGGATCAGGGGCGGGAGCCGAGGCGCCGCAGGCGGGCGTCCCGGCGGGAGGTCCGAGAGTGTGGCAGGCCTTCCTGGGTCAGCCTTGCAGGGTCCCTGGGATGTCCCTCACGACGATCCGGCGCCCCGGGCCGACCTCGATCAGTCCCGCGTCGGAGAGCGCACGCAGCCGCCGGGAGAGGGTCTCCGGAGTGGTGCCGAGCAGCTGCGCCAAGTCCCGCTTGCTCATGGGCAGGTCGAAGGGGCGGCCCTCCTCGCCGCCGGCGGCGGCCGCGAGGTACTCCCCCAGCCGATGGCCCACCGTGCTGCCCACGAACTCGGCCAGGCGCGTCTCGGTGTCCTCCAGCCGCGCGGTCACGGCATTGAGCAGCGCGATCGCGAGCTGCGGGCGCTCGTCGAGCCACTGCTGGACGTCGCGGCGCGAGAGCGAGCAGATCTGGGACTCGGTCATCGCGGTGGCCTCGCGCGGGGCGGGCCTGCCGGTGAGCACCGAGTGCTCGCCCATGAACTCCCCCGGGCCCAGGATCCGCAGGAGCCGCTGCGATCCGTCCTCGCCGAGCCGGACCTGCTTGATCTGCCCGGCATGCACGATCTGCAGGGACGGCGTGCTGCCCTGCTGCTGGACCACCTCGCCCCTGGGGACCAGCCGAGTGGTCGTGCGCGCCGCGATCCGCCGCCGGTCCTCCTCCGGAAGGCCCCGGAAGATCGGGACCCGGCTGACGCAGGCCAGGCGGTGGTCCTCGTCCATCCGGACGCGGCCCGAGCCGTCCACCCGAGCGTGCTCGTCATGGCAGCACCGGCACCCAACGGACAATGTCTCTCCTCCCGGGATCGGCTCCTCCGCGCAGGCCCGCGCGGTGCCCCCATTCTCCCGTACCCTCGGGCCATGAGCACACCCGAGAGCAGGTCGCCCGGCGAGAGCGCGGTCGTCACCCCGGGGCACACGGGCGTGAACTCGCCGGACCTCAGGACCCGCCCCACGGACGTCGACCCGCGCGAGTTCATCGCGGGCCTGACCCCGCGGCGACGCGTCGACGACGGCCTGGCCCTGCTCGATCTCCTCGGCGCCGTCACCGAGGAGCCCGCGATCATGTGGGGGCCGTCGATGATCGGCTACGGCGCCGTCCACTACCGCTACGCCACCGGACGCGAGGGCGACACCTTCCGCCTGGGGTTCAGCCCGCGCAAGGCGGCCGTGAGCCTGTACGGGCTGCAGGGCCATCCGCGCTCCGAGGAGCTGCTGGAGCGGCTCGGCAAGCACCGCACCGCCGTGTCCTGCGTGTACGTGAACAAGCTGGCCGACATCGACCTCGACGTGCTCCGCGAGCTCGTCGGCCATGCCTGGGCCTCCGAGCCGAAGGTCTGCTGAGTGGCGCGCCCGTCCGCCGACGACGCCGCGGGGGCGCCGACGCCCCCGCACGGGGACCGGAGCGCGTCGGCGCCCGTGGTCCTGCCGTTCGCCCTGGTGGCGCTGGCCGTGGCCGCGGTCTCCGTGAACCTGCGCCCGTCGGCCACCGCGATCGGCCCGGTGCTGGCCGAGATCCAGGAGGGCCTGGGGATCTCGCCCTCGGTCGCCGGCCTGCTCACGGCCCTGCCCGGGTTCGTCTTCGGGCTCGCGGGGCTGACGGCCGTGGGGATCGCGCGGCGCTTCGGGCTCGTGGGCACGGTGTGCGGCGGCCTGCTGGTGGTCGCGGCCGCCGCGACGGCCCGGGCGGTCGTCGACTCGGCCGCGGCCTTCCTGATCCTGTCGGCGATCACGCTGGCGGGCATGGGCATCGGCAACGTCCTGGTGCCGGCCGTCATCAAGAGGTACGCGGGCCGGCGCACCGCGGGCGTGAGCTCGATCTACACGGTCGGGCTGGGCCTGGGCGCGGCGCTGCCGATCTTCGCCGCACCGCCGCTCGTGGCCCTGGGGGCCGACGGGTGGCGATGGTCGCTGGGCCTCTGGGGGCTGTTCGCGCTGCTCGCGGCGATCGTCTGGGCCGTCATGCGGCTGCGCGTGCGCGGCCGCGATCACGGCGTGGGCCGCCGCGCGGCCGGTCTGCCCATCCAGCGCTCGCGCACCGCGGTGGCCCTGTGCGCGTTCTTCGGCCTGCAGTCCACGAATGCCTATGTGACCTTCGGCTGGCTGGCCCAGATGTACCGCGACGCCGGGATCTCCGCGTCCGCCGCGGCGGCCCTCGTGGGCGTGGTGACCCTCTTCGGCATCCCCGGCGGCCTGCTCATGCCCCGCGTGGCCACGCGCTCCTCCTCGGTCTCCGCGTGGGCGGCAGGGCTGTCGCTGGCGGTGCTCGCCGGCTGGACGGGGCTGCTGATCGCGCCGGCCTCGCTGAGCATCCTGTGGGCGCTGCTGCTCGGACTGGGGCAGTTCACCTTCCCGCTGGCGCTGACGCTGATCGTCGTGCGGGCGGGCACGCCCGAGACGACCGCGCGGCTGTCGGGCTTCGCCCAGCCGGTCGGCTACCTCTTCGCCGCCCTGGGCCCGCTGCTGGTGGGCGTGCTGCGCGATGCCACCGGCGGCTGGACCGCACCGCTGCTGATGCTCATGGCCGGAGCGGCGGGCCTGATCGTCTCCGGCGTCATGGTCGGCCGCGGCCGAACGGTCGACGAGGAGCTCGCGGCCCACGGCGCCTGAGCGCCCGGGCCGGCCCCCGGCCCGAGCTCCCGGGATGCCTCAGGCCGAGTGCACGCGCAGCCAGTGCGTCTCGAGCGGGCCGATCTCGAGGCCGCGGCTCAGATCCAGGCGAGCGCTGCCGTCGGCCAGCAGGGGCTCGGCCTCCGGCTCGAAGCCCGACAGCGTCTGCGCCGACACCGCCTGCGGGTGCTCCGAGACGTTCACCAGGCACAGGATCACCGACGGCCGCCCCTGGGGATCGAGCCCCGGGCGCTGATAGGCCACCAGATGCTCGCTGTGCGCGTCGAAGCCGATCAGCTCGGCGCCGTCGAACTCGGGGGCGGCGGCGCGCACGGCCAGCAGGTGCTTGAGCCCCGCGCACACCCGCCCGGGCACGGTCGTGACGTCGAAGCGGTCCTCCCAGGCGGCCTCGGGGAAGCTCGGCCGGTTCGCCCATCGGGCATCGCCGGAGCGCACCGGGTCCTGGGCCCAGGTCTCGTCGTTGGCCTGGGCCAGCTCGTCGCCGAGGTAGAGCAGCGGCAGCCCTCCCGTGGAGAAGGCCAGCGCGTGGGCCAGCAGCACGCGGCGCACGCCGAGCTCCGGCTCCGTGGTCACGCCGGCCAGGGAGGCCGTGGTGCCGCAGACCCGGGCATCGCCGGTGCGCGGATTGGCCTGGAACGCGACGCCGTCGGCGAAGGAGCCCTCGAAGCGGCCGGTGTAGAAGTCGTTGAGGAAGCGGCGGTGGCCCTGGGGATCGATGCCGCGGCGGGCCGCATCCTCGTCGGAGAAGGTCCAGCCGATGTCGTCGTGGCTGCGGACGTAGTTGACCCAGGCGGTCCCGGTCGGCAGCTCGTGGCGCTCGGCCAGGGCGTCGGCGAGCAGCGTGGCCTGCCGGGTGGCCAGCGCCTCCCAGGTCAGCGCCATCTGCAGCGGGTTGTAGGAGATCTGGCACTCGTCGGGGTGCACGTACTGCACCACCTCATCCGGGTGCACGATCGCCTCGGACTTGAAGATCGTGGCCGGGGCGGCGATGCGGCAGACGCGGTTGAGCATCTGCACGATCCAGTGCGCCTGCGGCAGGGACTCGCACGGGGTGCCGAGCTGCTTCCACAGGAACGCGACCGCGTCCAGGCGCAGCACCTCCGCCCCCTGGTTCGCCAGGAACAGCATCTCCCGGGCCATCAGGGCCAGCACGCGCGGATTGGTCCAGTTCAGGTCCCACTGGAAGTCGTGGAACGTCGTCCACACCCAGCGGGGGTCATCGGCTCCCACCCGCGTGAAGGAGCCCGGGTGGTCGTCCGGGAAGATCTCGCGCGTGGTCCGCTCGAACGCGTCCGGCATCTCTCGGTCGGGGAAGATCCAGTAGAGGTCCTCGTACTCCGGCTCCCCGGCCCGGGCGCGGCGCGCCCATTCGTGGTCGGAGGCGGTGTGGTTGAGCACGAAGTCGACGACCAGTCCGATCCCGGACTCGCGCAGCTCTCCCGCGGTCTCGGCCAGCTCGGCCATGGTCCCGAGCTCGGGCTTCAGCTCGCGGTACGACGACACCGCGTACCCGCCGTCGCTGTTGCCCTCGGGCACCGCGAACGGCGGCATGACGTGCAGATAGGTCAGCCCCAGCTCGCGCAGGTACGGGATCCGCGAGCGCAGCCCGGCCAGATCGCCGGCCCACCGGTCGATGTAGCAGACCCCGCCCACCTGATCGGGACGCAGGAACCATTCGGGGTCCTCGCCGCGGGTGTCGTCCAGGGCGCGCAGCTCGCCCGGGCGCCGGGCCCACGAGCGGGCCAGATCCGCCGCCAGCTCGACGACGACGGCCGCGGCCCTCTCCCCCGACCCGTAGGTCCGGCGGAACAGCTCGAGCAGCGCGGGGAAGTGCTCGTCGAAGCGCGCCAGGAAGGACGCCGCCTGCCACGGGGCCGCGACGCGCTGGGAGACGAGCTCGCGCAGCACCTCGACCGCGCGGTCGCGAGCTGCATCGACCGACTCGACGGTGCTCGAGAGGTCGGTCAGGACGGGGCGGTCGGCGGAAGCGGTCGCGGCGGATCCGCGCGGTGCAGGGGCCATGGCTCCATGCTTCCCTGCCGGGGCCTGCGGGGCAAAGCGACGGTCGTCTCAATCGCCCCCGCCGCCGCCGTCTCCTCCACCGCCGCCGTCGCCCCCGCCGCCGGAGTCCCCGCCGCCGTCGAAGCCGCTGTCGGCGTCGCCCCAGCCGTCCCCGTCATCCCAGCTGTCGCCATCGCCCCAGCTGTCCCCGTCGCCCCAGGCGCCTGCGGCGCCGCCTCTGCGACGTCGGCGTCGGCGGGGGCCGCCGGCGGATCGGACGATCACCGCGACGAGGACGGCCACGAGGACCAGGACGATGAATCCGGCCAGACCCAGGACCAGACCGAGGACGAGCAGCGGGGCGAAGGATGTCACGGGCGGCAGAGTAGGCCGCACGCGGCCTCGGCGTCCCATGGCGCCCGCATGTGACGCACTGCGGCGCGAAGCCTGCGCATGAGGGACAATCGGCGCATGAAGACGCCGCTGCCCCTGCCCGTCAGATCCTCATCCTCCGCGCGACGGCACGGGCCGGATGCCGCTGCGCAGGACCCCCTGCTGCAGGACCTCGGCGCCTGGCCGGGCCGGCTCGTGGACTCGGAGCTCGAGCGCCGGTCCGCCGCCCACGACGCCTCCCACTACCTCCTGCAGCCGCGCGCCCTGGTCCGCCCGCACTCGGCCGACGAGCTCGGCTCGCTGCTGCGGATCCTCGAGCGCCACGATGCCGGGCTGACCCTGCGCTCGGGCGGCACATCGCTGTCGGGACAGGCCGTGACCGACCAGGTCCTCGTGGACGTCCGGCGGCACTTCCGCGGCGTCGAGGTCCTGGACGACGGAGCCCGGGTGCGCGTGCGCCCCGGGAGCACCGTCCGTGAGGTCAATGCCGTGCTGGCCCGCCACGGCCGCAAGCTCGGCCCCGACCCCGCGAGCGAGTCCGCCTGCACCCTCGGCGGGGTGATCGCCGACAACTCCTCGGGCATGCACTGCGGCACGGAGCAGAACACCTACCGCACCCTCGAGTCCATGGTGATCGTGACCCCGTCGGGGACGGTCCTGGACACCGCGGCCGCCGATGCGGACCGGAGGCTCCGGGAGGCCGAGCCCGAGCTGCACGAGGGCCTGCTGCGCCTGCGCCGCCGGGTCACGCAGAACAGCGCCTCGCGCGCGACGATCGAGCGCCTCTTCGCCATGAAGAACACCATGGGCTACGGGCTCAACGCCTTCCTGGACGAGACCGAGCCCGTGCGGATCCTGCAGCGGCTGATGATCGGCTCGGAGGGCACGCTGGGCTTCGTGGCCGAGGCGGTGCTGCGCACCGTCGAGATCCGCCCCGAGGTCGCGACCGGGCTGCTCGTGTTCCCGACGCTGCTCGAGGCCACGTCCTCCGTGCCCGATCTCGTGGGCCTCGGCTCGGCCACCGTGGAGCTCATGGACGCCACCTCGCTGCGCGTGGCCCAGGCCTCGGGCCAGGCGCCGGCCCAGATCATGGACATCGACGTCGCCGACCATGCCGCGCTGCTGGTCGAGTACAACGGCTCGAGCCCCGACGAGCTCGCCCAGCGCCGCCGCGCGGCCGAGCAGCACTTCCGGGGCCTCGACCTGACGGCCGATCCCGGCCTGACCGACGACCCGGCGGCCCGCGCCGCGCTGTGGACCGTGCGCAAGGGCCTCTACGCCGCCGTCGCCGGGAGCCGGCCGGAGGGGGCGAACGCGCTGCTGGAGGACATCGTCGTGCCGGTCGAGCACCTGGGCGAGACCTGCCGCGAGCTCAACCGGCTGTTCGAGGCCCACGAGTACGAGCAGTCCGTGATCTTCGGCCACGCCAAGGACGGCAACGTCCACTTCATGCTCAACGAGCAGTTCGCCGACGACGCCAAGCTCACCCGGTACGAGCGGTTCACCGACGAGATGGCCGATCTGGTCCTGGGCGCCGGCGGCTCGCTCAAGGCCGAGCACGGGACGGGGCGGATCATGGCACCCTTCGTGCGCCGCCAGTACGGCGACGAGCTCTACGACGTGATGCGCGAGCTCAAGTCCCTCGTGGACCCGCGGGGGCTGTTCAACCCGGGCGTGATCCTCAACGACGACCCCCGCTGCTATCTCCAGGACCTCAAGACCGCGCCGCAGGTCGAGCAGGAGGTCGATCGCTGCGTCGAGTGCGGCTACTGCGAGCCGGTGTGCCCGTCGCAGGACCTCACGCTGACCCCGCGGCAGCGCATCGCCGGGCGCCGCGAGATCCAGGACGCCCTGGCCCGGGGCGATCACGACGGCGCCGAGGCCATGCTGCGCGAGTACGCCTACGAGGGCGAGCAGACATGTGCCGCGGACGGCATGTGCTCGACCGCCTGCCCCGTGGACATCGACACCGGCGACCTCGTCCGACGGCTGCGCGCCGAGGGCGCCTCCCGGCTCGAGGACCTCGGCTGGGATGCGGCCGCCCGCGGCTGGGGACTGGGCGTGCGGGCCGCCTCGACGGCGCTCACCGCGGCCGATGCCGTGCCCGCGGTCCTGCCGCGCACGGCCACTCGGGCCGCGCGGAGCGTGCTGGGCGAGGACAGGGTGCCGCTCTACACCGACGGCCTGCCCGCCGGCGGCGGACCCCGCCCGGCTCCCCAGGCTCCGTCCGAGCCGGAGGCCGTCCTGTACGCGGCATGCGTCTCCTCGATGTTCGGCACGCCCGACGGGCAGGGCCCGAGCGCTGCGCAGGCGCTGCTGGCGCTGTGCGAGCGGGCGGGGGTCCGGATCGCGGTCCCGGCCGGGATGTCCGGGACCTGCTGCGGCACCCCGTGGAAGTCCAAGGGCATGCTCTCGGGCTTCGAGCGCATGACCCGGACCACCCTGCCCCTGCTGTGGGAGGCCTCGGATCACGGGCGGCTGCCGGTGATCTGCGATGCCTCCTCGTGCACCGAGGGGCTCGAGACCATGCGCAAGGCGGCCGGCGAGGGCTCGCCCTGGGCGGGCCTGCGGTTCGTGGACGCGGTCGAGTTCGCGGCGCAGCGGCTGCTGCCGCACCTGGAGATCGAGCACCGGTTCGGATCCATGGCCCTGCACCCCACGTGCTCGTCGACCCAGCTGGGGCTGAACGACTCCCTGCACCGGATCGCCGAGGCCGTCGCGGACGAGGTCGTCACCCCGCTGGAGTGGCGCTGCTGCGCGTACGCGGGCGATCGCGGGATGCTGCATCCCGAGCTCACCGCCTCCGCCACGCGCCGTGAGACCGCCGAGCTGGAGCACCGGGAGCACGACGCCTACGCCTCGCTCAACCGCACGTGCGAGCAGGGCATGACCGAGGCCACCGGCCGCCCCTACCGGCACATCCTCCAGCACCTGGAGGCGGCCGCCCGCTGACGCGGGGACCCGGCGGGCGTCGGCTCAGCGGATCTCGCGCCGCGCCGATGTGCCCTCGGCGCGGCGCGGGACGAACAGCGAGATGACGGCGGCCAGCACCGTGATGCCGAAGCCGACCAGGAACGCCACGTGGACGCCGTGGGCGATCGCCGCCGCCCCCGCCGCACCCCGATCGGCCGCGGCGAGCGAGCCGATGGCCATGAGCGTGATGAACAGGGCGCCGCCGGCCGCGCCGGCCACCTGCTGCAGCGTGTTGAGCAGCGCGGAGCCGTGGGAGTACAGCGACTGCGGCAGGCTGCCCAGCGCCGAGGTCATGAGCGGGGTGATCATCAGCGCCAGCCCGCCCGAGATCACCATGTGCCCCGCGATGACCGCGGCCTGCGTCGAGTCCTCGGACAGGCGGCTCATCACGAGCATGCCCAGGCACAGCAGCAGCGCGCCGGGGATCACGAGGACCCGGGCCCCGAAGCGGTCGTAGAGCCGGCCCACGAACGGCGAGAGCAGGCCCATGAGCAGCCCGCCCGGCAGCATCGTCAGGCCCGTGGCCGTGGTCGACAGGCCCAGCACCTCCTGCAGGAAGATCGGCAGGAGGATGATCACGCCGAACAGCCCGCCCATCGAGACGATCATCAGCCCCAGGGAGATCGAGAAGACGGGGCGGGCGAAGGGCCGCAGATCCAGCAGCGCCCGGTCCTGGCGCTGGAGGACCCGCTGCCGCAGGACGAACAGGACCAGCGCCGCGACACCCGCCAGCAGCGACGGGATCGGCGGCACCGCGGGCTGCTCCGAGCCGATCGTGCTCAGGCCCATGACGAGGCCGCCGAAGCCCAGCGCCGAGAGCGGCACGGACACCAGGTCCAGGCTCACCCTCCGCTGCTCGCTCATCGCCGGCATGAGCACGGCGCCCAGGATCAGGGCGGCGACGGCGATCGGCAGCATCAGCAGGAACAGCCAGCGCCAGCCCAGCGCGCCGAGCACGAGCCCCGAGAGCGTGGGGCCGATCGCCGGGGCCACCGAGATCACGACCGAGATCAGGCCCATGACCGTGCCGCGGCGCTGCTCCGGGATCACGGTGAGCACCGTCGTCATCAGCAGGGGCAGCGTCAGGGCCGTGCCGCAGGCCTGGACGACCCGCCCGATCATGAGCACCGGGAACCCGGGGGCCGCCATGGCCAGGGCCGTGCCCAGGACGAACAGCGCCATGGCCGCCAGGAAGACGGTCCGGTGCGGCAGCCGCTGGAGGATGAAGCCGGTGGTCGGGATCACGACGGCCATCGTGAGCATGAAGCCGGTCGTGAGCCACTGCGCGGTCGTGGCCGGGATCGACAGCTCGTGCATCAGGTCGGGCAGGGCCACCGAGAGCACGGTCTCGTTGAGGATCACGACGAAGGCGGCGGTGATCAGCACGCCCAGCAGGGTGCGCACGCGCGCCGGATCCAGCTCCGAGCCGACGACGGAGGGCCGATCTGCGGAGGGCCGCTCACCGGAGGACCGGTCGTCCGGGGACTGCTCTGCGGGGTGGGACACGGAGGGCTCCTCCAGGGGTGCGGGACGGTCTGCGCAGCGCCCCTGACCGATCCGGCGCACGGGGATGCCGGTGAACGGTACATGCCGGGGCCGGCCCCGAGCCCGGAGTGTGAGCGGCATCGCCCCGTCGACGCATCGGGCAGCCGGGCATGCAGAGGCCCCCGACGACCGAGGTCGTCGGGGGCCGTGCGCTCAGCGGCCGAGCGCGTGCGGACCGGCTCGGCCGAGCCGCGGTGTCAGCGCGCTCAGGCGTTGCCCGCCGCGCGCTGGGCGGCGTCGTTCTCCGAGTTGGCGCCGCGCGAGGCCAGATCGCCCTGGCCGTCCTCCAGGTGGGCGCGCACGAACCACTGGAAGGCCTCGAGGTTGCCGGTCTGGCCGATCAGCATGTCCTCGGTGACCTTGTCGAGCTCGCCGACCTCGTCGACGGCCTTGCGGTGGTCCTCGATGATGCCGCTGTAGACGAGGTCCAGGGCGCCCAGGTGCTCGAGCACCCCGGCGCGGCCCACGGAGTAGTCGTCCCACGTGCGGCCCTGCACCAGGGCGCCCGCCCGGCCGTCCGGGGAGTAGCCCAGGGCGGCGATGCGCTCGGCGACGTCGTCGACGGCCGCGCGGACCTCGTCGACCTGCGGATCGAGCATCTCGTGGACGCCGATGAAGTTGCGGCCCACGACGTTCCAGTGCGCGTGCTTGAGCACGAGCTGCAGGTCGTTCAGCGCCCACAGGCGGTCCTGCAGGATCGTGGCGATGCGATTGCCCTGCTCCGGGGTCAGACCGGGCAGGGTGTACTTGGCGTTGTTCGGGAAGGCCTCAGCCATGGTTCTGCTCCTTCTCTTCCGGGTCGGCCTGCTCCGGGCGATCCGAGGGCGCCGTGCCGGCGCTCGATCGATCCGGCGGATCCCGTCTCGGAACGGGCGGCCGATGTGCTGGATGCTTCCAGCGTGCTCCGAGCCGGGAGCCGATGTCCAGGGTGTTCGCGACGGGCGAGGCAGCGGCGGGCAGGCCCTGACGACCCGGCCCCGCCGCCGGATCGGCGCAGCGGGGCCGGCCCAGCGGGCGGGCGGGAGCGGGACGCGGAGGGGCATCGGCCCGCGGCGCCGCCGGGGGCCGATGCCCGATCTGTCACCCGGCTGTGCGCCTGCCGCGGGAGGCCCCCGAGCCGGACGAGCCGGCGAGCGCCTGCTCCTCCTCGGCCGCCACGACCTCGCGGGCCATGCGCTCGTCGCGGGAGGACGCGGCCTCGGTCGGGGCCCTGCCCTCCTGCAGCGACTCCCCCTCGACGTCCACGTTCGGCAGGATCCGATCGAGCCATCCCGGGATCCACCACGCCTTCTCGCCCAGCAGGGTCATCAGCGCCGGGATGATCGTCATGCGGACCAGGAAGGCATCGAGCAGCACGCCGGTCGCCAGGCCGAAGCCCATGGGCCGGATCATCGCCATCTCCGAGAAGATGAAGCCCGCGAACACCGAGGTCATGATGATCGCCGCTGCGGTCACCACGGCGCGGCCGCCCACCATGCCGCGGACCACGGCCGTGCGGGCCGGGTAACCGCGGACGTGCGCCTCGCGCATGCCGGTGACCAGGAACAGCTGGTAGTCCATCGCCAGGCCGAACAGGATGCCGACCATCAGCGTGGGCAGGAAGCTGAGCACCGGCCCGGGCTCGGTCACGTTGAAGACCCCGCCGAGCCAGCCCCACTGGTACACGGCGACGACCGCGCCGAGGGCCGCCAGCAGCGACAGCAGGAAGCCCAGGGATGCGATCACGGGCACCAGGATCGAGCGGAAGACCAGGATCAGCAGGACCAGCGAGATCGCCACGACGACGGCCAGGTAGATCGGCAGCGCATCGGAGAGGACCTGGGAGACGTCGATGTTGGCCGCAGTGGTGCCCGCCACGCCGATGGTCGGGTCGTCGGCGGCCTCCAGGTTCCCGGACAGGCCGCGGATGTCGTCCACCAGGGTCTCGGTCTCGGCGTCCGACGGGCCGGTCTCCGGCTCGACCTGCAGCAGCGCCATGCCCGAATCGACGTCGATCGGGGTCGGGACCACGGAGGCCACGCCGTCGAGCTCGGAGATCTCCTGCCCCACGGTGAGCTGGAGCTCCTGCGCGTCCTGCTCGGAGGCGTCCTCGGGCAGATCCGCCACGACCGTCATGGGGCCGTTCTTGCCCGCGCCGAACTCCTCGGCGACCGTCGTGTAGGCGCGGTACTGGGTGGACTCCGCCGGCTCGGCCGAGCCGTCCGGCAGGCCGAGGCGCATCGAGCCCATGGGAATGGCCAGGATCGCCAGGGCCGCGACGGCCGCGATGAGCACCGGCAGCGGTCGGCGCACCGCCATGGGGGTCCTGACCTGCTCGGCCTCGTCCACGACCACGCCGCGCTGCTTCCTGGGCAGCACGCGCGTGCCCACCAGACCCAGCAGGGCGGGGGTCAGCGTCAGGGTGATCAGCACCGCGACCAGGACCGCGAACGCGGCGACCGCGCCCATGAGGGCCAGGAACGGGATGCCCGTGACCGACAGCGCGATCAGCGCGATCATCACGGTCATGCCCGCGAAGCTCACGGCCGAGCCGGCGGTTCCGGTGGCCAGGCCGATGGCCTCCGTGACCTCGGTGCCGCGGCGCAGCTCAGTGCGGTAGCGGTTGAGCAGGAAGAGGGAGTAGTCGATGCCCACGGCCAGGCCCAGCATGATGCCGAGCACGGGAGTCACCGAGCTCATCTGCACCTGCCCGGACAGCGACAGGGCCAGCATGGTCGAGAAGGCCACGCCCACGAGCGCGGTGAGCACCGGCAGCGCGGCGGCCACCGCGGTGCGCAGCATGATCAGCAGGACGATGACCGCCACGATCACGCCGATGACCTCGCCGATGCCCAGGATGGAGGTGTTCTGGGCGATCTCCGTCGAGTAGTCGACCGAGACGCCGTCGACCGGGTGGTCCTCGACGGCGGCCATCAGGCCGTCCTTGGTCTCCTGCTCGATCGACATCTGGTCGGCCTCGAAGTTCACCGTGGCCACCGCCGTGGAATCCTCCGGGGAGACGAAGCCGAAGTCGCCCATCATGTCCACGGTCTGCCGGCCGACCTCGAGCTGCTGCTCCTGCTGGGTCACCGACTCCTCGGTGGTGCCCTCGGGCACCAGCCCGGCCGCCACGGCCATGTCGAGCCGGCCGCTGTCGCGCAGCTCGATGAGCTGGGGCAGCTGCTCCGAGCCCTGCTCGACCTGATCCCGCTGGCCGTCGAGCTCCGACTGCGCCTCGAACGGGTTCATCGCGGAGGCCATGCCGTCGACATCGGCCGCGGCGTCCAGGGCCTCGTCGATCTCGGTCTTCTGCTGCTCGGTGAACTCCGAGCCGTCGTCGGTGCTGAACACGATCGTGCCCGTGCCCTGATTGGCCTCGGGCAGCTCCTCGGAGAGTCGGTCCGCGAGCTGCTGCGTCTCCGTTCCGGGGATCTCGAAGGACTCGGACAGCGTCCCGCTGAACGCGGCGAAGGCCCCGCCGGCGAGTCCGAGCAGGACGATCCAGGTGATGATGGCCGCCCAGGCGCGGGTCGCTGCGCCGCGTCCCAGGCGGTAGAGGAGTCTGGCCACTGGAGTGGTCTCCCTTCAGGAGGTCCGGGCGCCGGCGGCTGGCTGCGCCGGCGAGGTGCGTGCGGAGAGGTCGTGGCGGATGCGGGATTCAGGCGGCGGGGCGCTGCCCGAAGCCTGCTTCGAGGTGGCGCAGCCCGCGGGAGAGCAGGAGGTCCCACTCCTGGCGGCTGGCCGGCGAGAGGCTGCGGTCGGTCGTCTCCGCCCGGTGCTCGAGGCTCGTGGCCATGGCCGTGACGACGAGTTCGACGAACAGCCTGGTCTCGAACGGATCGGCCGCGCGGATCCGGCTCTGCAGCGATTCCGCGCAGCTGCGGACGATGCCGTCCACGATGCGGCTGCTCCAGATCTCGCTCGTGCTCGGGGGCTTCGAGGGGTCGGAGGCGATCCCCTCGGCCTCCCGCTCGACCGGTCCCAGGAGGGAGTGGACCGCGCCGAGGACGTCGACCGAGCGCAGGGCGGCGGCGAAGGCCGTGCAGGCCTCCGACAGCGTCCGGAAGCGGGAGTCGCCCAGCCGCTGCTCGATCTGCTCGTACAGGGAGCCGATCCGGTCGGAGAAGGACTCGAAGACCGCCTCGTCGACCGTCGTGAAGTGGTTGAAGATGGTCCGGCGCGAGACCCCGGCCCGCTCCGCGAGCGCCTTCACCGTCACCCCGTCCGCCCCGTGCTCGCTCGCGAGCTCGGCGGCGGCATCGATGATCGCCCGGCGGTTGCGCCACTTGGTGGCCTCCCGCTTGTCCGCCGGAGGAGTCATGCAGTCGAGGTTCACGACGCCAGCGTACGGAGGTCATTGCACCGAGTGCAATGTTGCACGCAGTGCAATGAGTCACCCCGCGACCGTCGACGATGACCTCGGTGCACCCGGCGGTCCGGAACCGGCTCGGACCGGTGTTAGGTTCACCTGCATGAGCTCACCCGCCAGCGCTGCCGGTCCGCAGCAGCCAGCCGCCGCACCCGACGGATCGTCCAGCCTCGGGGCGGGGATGAAGGGCCGCCACCTCGTGATGATGAGCCTCGGCTCCGCGATCGGAGCCGGGCTCTTCGTGGGCTCGGGCGCGGGCATCGCCACCGCCGGGCCCGCCGTCCTGCTCTCCTACGTCATCGCCGGGCTCGTGGTCATCGTCGTGATGCGCAGCCTGGGCGAGCTCACCGCGGCCCGGCCCTCCTCCGGCGCCTTCTCCGTCTACACGTCCCGGGCCCTGGGCCCGGCGGCCGGCTTCACGGTCGGCTGGCTCTGGTGGCTCCAGCTGTGCCTGGTGATCGCAGCGGAGTCGACGGCCGCGGCGCAGCTGCTCAGCGACCTGTGGCCCGTCATCCCGCAGTGGGTCCTCGCCCTCGTGTTCATGGTCGTGTTCACCGCGGTCAACATGCTCGGGGTCGGCAAGTTCGGCGAGTTCGAGTTCTGGTTCTCCATGATCAAGGTCGGCGCGGTCGTGGCCTTCCTCATCGTGGGCGTCGTCTTCCTGCTCGGCGGCACGCCGGCCCCGTCGCCCGGGCTGAGCAACCTGACCGAGCACGGCGGGTTCTTCCCCATGGGCATCGGCGGCGTCGCGGCGGGTCTGCTCGTGGTGGCCTTCGCCTTCGGAGGCATCGAGATCGTGGCCGTGGCCGCCGCCGAGACCGAGAACCCGGCGCAGAACATCCGCCGCGCCGTCCGCACGATCGTGTGGCGCATCCTGATCTTCTACATGGGCTCGGTCGCGCTCATGGTGATCGCGCTGCCGTGGGACTCCGAGGAGCTGCTGGCCTCGCCGTTCGTCGCCACGCTGGACGCCGCCGGCCTTCCGGGGCTGGGCGCCGTGCTGGGCGTGATCATCGTGATCGCGCTGCTGTCCTCGCTGAACGCCAACCTCTACGGCGCCTCCCGCATGGTCTACTCGCTGGCCGAGCGCGGCCTGGCCCCCGCGGCCCTCCATCGCGTCGACTCCCGCCGCGTCCCCCTCCCGGCCGTGCTGGCCTCGGTCGCCATCGGGTTCATCGGCGTGCTGCTGAACTACCTGTGGGCCGAGGCCGTGCTGGGGATCCTGCTCAACATCGTCGGCTCCACGCTGATCGTGACGTGGATCGCGACGATCGTCTCCCACCTCATCCTGCGCCGGCGCGCCGAGCGCGAGGGCATCCCGATGCCCGTCAAGGGCCGCGGCTTCCCCTTCGTCGACTACGTGGCCCTGGCGATCATCGCCGTGATCGTGGTGCTCGGCATGGGCGTGCCGGACGTGCGCTTCCAGCTGCTGGCCACCGGCGCCCTGGTGGTGGTCCTGATGATCATCGGCGCGGTGCTCGCACGGCGCCGCCCGGCGGTCGCGGAGGCCGAGCAGGGAGCCGGCCCGGCCGCCTGAGACCTGCAGCCGTCCGGTCGGGCCCGACGCGGGGTCGACCGGGCGGCGTCATGCGCCCGCGAGCCTCGGTGCGCTTCGCCGGCGACGCCGCCGGCCCCGCTCGGCGGCAGGGCGAGGCGCCCCCCCTGCCCGGCTGATGTCCGGGCCCGGACCGGACCCGAGCCCGTGCACGCGAGCCCGGGCATGCGAAAGGGGCGCTCCGCCCACCCATTGGTGCGAAGCGCCCCTTCTGCTCAGCCGCGCGACTGGAGGGACACGCGGCCGGCGACGGTCAGCTCAGCCGACCCGAGCCGTCTCAGCGACGGTCGTTGCGACCATCGGTGCCGCGGGCGTCGGCGTCGCGCTCGACCTCGACCTCCTCGCGGGCCACGTCGGTCTGGACGCGCTCCTGGTCGCGGACGACGTTCTTGTCCAGGCCGATGCGCTCCTTGGCGACGACGTCCTTCTCGACGACCGGGCGCTCCTCGGAGAGGGTCACCTCGACGTCCTCGTCGGACAGGGTGCCGCCCTCCTCGCCGGGGGCGACCGGCTCGCGGACGAGCTCGACCTCCTCGCGCTCGACGGGGACCGTCACGGTCTCGGTGTCGTGCACGATGTGCTTGCGCAGGCGGGCACGGCCGGTCTGGACGCGCTCGGTGCCGACGTTGACCTCCTCCTCGTGGCGGACCACGGAGTTGTCATCGCCGGCGACACCTGCGGCGGCGCCGTCGCGGTGACGGGCGTCGCCGTCGCGGGCATCGCCGCGGCGCTGCGCGTCGGCGTCCAGGTGATCGTCGCGGCGGTCGCCACGGCGATCGGCGGCGCCGGCGACCCCGGCGGCACCCGCCGCGGTGCCTGCGGTGCCTGCGACACCGGCGTTGCCGGTCTCGCTGCGACCGGCCTGGTCGCGGCCGTCGCGGACGCGGTCGTTGCCGCCGCCCTGGAGGCCGTAGTAGCGGTAGAGCTCCTCCTCCTCGCGCTCGTCCACGTGGGAGTCGGCGTCGAGGTTCGGGGCGTCCTTGATGAACGCCTTGGTGTAGGGCACGCGCAGGTCGTCGCCGTCCTGGGTGGCCTCGTCCAGCGGGATGAAGGTCTCGTTGCCGCCGAACAGGCCGGTGTTCACCGTGACCCAGTTCGGCTGGCCCGTGGCGTCGTCCAGGTAGACCTGGCCGACCTTGCCGACCTTGTCGCCGTCCTGGTCGAAGACGGTGCTGCGCTGGAGGTCCTCGATGCTGATGTTCTTGGCCATGCCGTGCTCCTTACTCAAGTGTCATGCACGTACCTGCCCCGGGCTGTGGGCCCGAGACAGGTCCCAGATCGACGGGCGCCCATCGTCGGACGCCCAGGAACAGATCTGGAGGCTGCTTGCCTATCGTCAACCCTATGCGTGGATGGAATGCCTGTGCATCAACTTTCCTTGAGAATCGCCTCAAGGTGATCCAGCAGTTTGCTGAGCATTTACCGAGAGACGCATCACAGAGCTGGACGTACCCCCTCTGTCGCGGGGCCCGGGCCCGTGACTAGCCTGGATACATGACAGTTCGTGACGCGGGACAGGGCTCCGGTCCGGAGAAGGCGGCCGTCATCGAGAGGGCCACCGGCCTCCCGTGGCACCGGTGGGTGCGGACCCTGGAGGACGGCGGCGCCGCCGACGCAGGTCACTCGGGGATCGCCGAGATCGCCCTGGCGGCCATGGGGGGCGACGTGGAGAACCCGGAGTGGTGGGCCCAGTCGGTCGCCGTGGCCTATGAGCAGCACACCGGCCGACGGGTGAAGGGCCAGGCCCACGACGGCTCGTTCCAGGTCTCGGCCACCCGCACGCTGCCCGGGTCGATGGACGACGCCTTCCGCCGCTGGCAGTCGGCGGCCGAGGACCTCACGGAGATCGACGGCACGCAGATCGTCGACGGCCCCCGGACGACCGGCACCGAGAAGCGCCGCCACTGGCGCATCGGCCTGGCGGACGGCTCGCGCGCAGCGGTCTCCGCCGAGGCCAAGGGACCGGAGAAGGCCGTGCTGAGCGCCACGCACACCAAGCTCAGCAGCTCCGAGGAGGTCGAGCGCAGGCGCGCCGCCTGGAAGGAGCTGCTCAAGACGCTGTGACCACTGGGAAGGAGCACCGCATGGATTCCACATCGATGAATGCCGACCGGAGCGGACGGGCGAGCGAAGCGGACCGCCAGGGAGCCTCGCGCTCCCGGCCGGGAGCCGCCGCGATCGCCTTCGCGGCGGCCGTGGCCTGCGGGATCGGCGCGGCGGTGAGCCCTGCGGCGAACCTGCTGCTGCTCCTGGCCTGCGTGCTGGCCTTCGGCGCCGGCGCGGGCCTGCTCGTGAACCCGCCGCTGCGCAGCTCCCTGCCCAAGGACCGGGTCGCGCTGCGCGTGCTGCTGGGCGTCACCGCCGCGGGCGCGCTGCTCGTGGTCCTCCTGCCGATCCTCGGCCGCACCGGGCTGTGGTGATCCGGCCGTGGTGATCCGACTTCCGCGATCGCGCAGCACCGGCCCGGCCTCGCCGCCCCGCGCGGCGGGGCCCCTCAGTCCAGGCCGATCCAGTCCGCGAGCGCACGCGTGTCCTTGGCGCTGGCGTTGAATCCCACGCGGCGGGCCTGCTCCACGATGGAGGCGTGCACCGCGCTGCGCATCACGTCCCTGCTCGGCTGATCGTCGCCGGCCAGGTCGATGCCGGCATCCGTGCACCCGCGGATGGCGTAGAGCAGGTCCTCGCGCGAGATCTGGTGGTGGCCGAGCTGCTTGGCGCGCTGCTGGCACCACGTGGTGGCCTCGGAGAGGCTGAAGCTCTCCGCCGTGCGCGAGTACTCCTCGAGCACCGTGAACACGGCGTTCCACTGCTTGCGCGACAGCCGAGGCGCCTTGGCCACCGTGCAGAACCGCCCCACGGGCTCCGGGACGCGCACCTGGTGCTGCGCCTTGGCCTCCAGCGTCGAGCTCGCGGTCTCCTGGCCCCCGCCGCGCGAGCCGGACGAGGATCCCGAGCCGGCCTTCGGCGCCTTGTGCCGGGTGTCGTCCCAGACGCAGCGGTCGTCGAAGCGCGCGTGGGGCAGGCCGACCTTCTCGAGGGCCTTCTTGAACGAGCCGGCTCCGAACCACCGACTGGACTTGAGGCCGTCCCCGAGCTCGTCCAGGGCCACGCGGGACAGATGCGTGTAGGTCAGCGGCGTCGTCGAGCGCCGGTAGGCCCGGGTCACGAAGGAGCGGAAGTCCTCCCAGTCGGCGTCCTGCGGCCCCTCCGGCGAGCGGCCCCGCCGCGTGCCGCGCTCCGGGCGCAGACGCGGCTCGTCGTCCTCGTCGTCGAACTCGTCGATCTCGTCGTCGTCGTAGTCGTCGGAGTCCTCGACGACGGCGGGATCGTCGTCCTCCCAGTCCTCCTCCTCGTCATCGGCCGGCTCGGAGTCGGCGGCGTCGGCCTCCTCCTCGGCCTGCTCGGCGCCCTCCGTGGCCGCCAGCAGATCGAAGATGCTCTGCTCGTCGAGGTACTCGTCGGCCAGGGCCTCGTAGGCGATGGCGGTCGAGCCGGTGGCGATCACGCAGGTGCGCAGATCCGCGGCGCGCAGGACCTGCAGGAGCGGGGTGAAGTCCGAGTCGGAGGAGGCCAGCACGAACTCCTCGAAGAGGGCACCCTGGTTCAGCGAGGCCATGACGTCGACGACGATGCGGATGTCGGCGCCGTTCTTGGCCTGCTTGGTCAGCGCCGGGCAGTCCACGACCTCCACGCCGGCCTGCGTGAAGTACGGACGGAACGCGTCGAAGCGGATCCGCTGCCCCGGCTCGGTGGGGTGGGGGACGCTGCCGCCCGGGTTGAGATAGCAGCGCAGCTGCAGCCACCGGCGCGAGGGAGCGCCCTCCGGATTGGTCAGCCCCTCGATCCACACCTGCGGTCGCTCGGCGATGCGCACGGCGGCCTGCGGGTCGGAGCGCAGGAGGCCGCCGAAGAAGTTGTCGAAGTCGATGTACAGGGCAGAGCGGCGCTGATCCACAGGTGCCTCCGGGGGGTTGGTCATCACCCGAGCACCCTACGCGCCGGCGACGGCTCCCCCCGACCGGCCGGGCGGGCGGAGCCCGATCCTCGAAGGGCTCAGCCCAGCCGCTTCTTGACGTAGGTCTCCCGCACCATCTCCACGATCTCCACGGAGACGGTGCCCGCGGCCCCCTGCGGGACGGCTCCCGCCACGGCCTCGAGGATCGCCTCCGACGTGCGGGCCCTCAGCTCCTCGGAGCGCCCGGGCAGGATCCGCAGCTGGACGGCGACGTAGCCGGTGCCGTCGTGCGGGTGGTCCACGGCGTAGTCCTCCAGGACCCGCGCACGCGCCTTGGCGGCGGTCATGTCGAACTCGCCGAGCTCCTTCAGAGCGCCCATGCCCGCCCGGATCAGCTCCTGGGCCGCGAAGCCGGGCAGGGCGGCGATGTCGACGGTGGTCTCGATGATCAGATGCGGCATGGGCTGAGCATGCCACCGGGGCCCGGACGGCGCCAGAGCTGCGGCGGAGGGCTCACCCCCGCCGCAGCCAGGCGGTGGCCGCGCCCGGAAGGCGGCCGGCCTCGAGCTCGCGACTGGCCAGCAGGACCTCGCCCTCGGGCAGCTCGGCCGGCTCGGCGCCGAAGTTCGTCACCGACTCCCAGCCGCCGGGGCGCACGAGATGCACGACGGCGCCGTCGTCGCGATCGCCCCACTCGAGCACCTCGTCCCCCTGCAGCCGCCGGCGCAGGCTCAGAGCGCGCCGGTAGAGGCTCAGGAACGACTCCGGGTCCTGCGCCTCCTGGGCGGCAGCGCGCCGCGCGAACCACTCGGGCTGCGGCAGGTGCGGCGGGCCGCCGAAGCCGAGGTGCGGCTCGTGCGCATCCCACGGCAGGGGCACGCGGCACCCGTCGCGGCCGCGGTCCGCCCCGGGATTGCGGAAGAAGGACGGGTCCTGGCGCTGGTCGTCGGGGATCTCCACGACCTCGTGCAGGCCGAGCTCCTCCCCCTGGTAGAGATAGGCGGAGCCGGGCAGGGCCAGCAGCAGCAGGACCGCCGCCCGGGCGCGGCGCTCCCCGAGCTCGCGGTCCAGCATGCGCTCGCCGTCCGCGAGCAGCAGCCACTGCTCGGCGGCGACCTTGAGGTCCTCCCCGCCGGCCGCGTTGCGCGGCAGCTGCCCGATGACCTCCTTCAGCGCCGCGCGGTCCAGCCCGTAGCGGGTGGCATGGCGGACGACGTCGTGGTTGGAGAGCACCCACGTGCTCGAGGCCCCGGACCGGGCGGCCTCCGAGAGGTTCTTGCGGATGGCTCGCCGGAACTCCTCGGCCTCGAAGGGCACCTCCAGCAGGTCGAAGCTGAACGCCTGTCCGAGGCCCTCCGAGCTGGCGTAGCGGGCCAGGCGGTCGGGGTGGACCCAGGCCTCGGCCACGGCCGAGCGCGGCGGATCGTATTCGTCGAGGACCTCGCGCCATTCCCGGTAGATGTCCTGGACCTCGTCGCGGTCCCAGAACGGGTGGGCTCCGTGGCTGACGAACTCGTCCGGCAGCTCGGCCTGATCGGGCAGCCGATCCCCCAGGTCCTTGGCCAGGCCGTGGGCGACGTCGACCCGGAAGCCGTCCACCCCGCGGTCCGACCAGAAGCGCAGCGTGGTCAGGAACTCCTGGTGCACGTCCGGGTGGGACCAGTCGAAGTCGGGCTGCTCGCGCGCGAACAGGTGCAGGTACCACTGGCCCGGCGTGCCGTCGGGCTCCGTGACCCGGGTCCAGGCCGGGCCGCCGAACATGGAGGTCCAGTCGGCAGGCGGCAGCTCGCCGTGCTCGCCGCGGCCCTCCCGGAAGATGTAGCGGGCCCGCTCGGGGCTGCCCGGCCCGGCGGCCAGAGCCTGCTGGAACCACTCGTGCCGATCGGAGCTGTGGTTGGGCACGATGTCCACGACCACCTTGATCCGCCGCTCGTGCAGGGCCTCGACGAGCTCGTCGAAGTCCTCGAGCGTGCCCAGGCGCGGGTCGACGGCCCGGTGGTCCGCGACGTCGTAGCCGCCGTCGGCCAGCTCCGAGGGGTAGAAGGGGCTCAGCCACACCGCGTCCACGCCCAGGTCCCGCAGGTGGTCGGCGCGCCGCGTCACGCCGCGCAGGTCGCCCAGGCCGTCGCCGTCCGTGTCCTGGAAGCTGCGCGGGTAGACCTGGTAGACCACGGCCTGGCGCCACCAGTCGGGCGAGCTCCAGGCCGGATTCGGCGGCGGGGCGTCGGGGCTCGGGATGCTCACGGGGTCTCTCCTTCTGCCGGGGATGCGCACGGGCGGGGCGGCTGAGGACGCGGCGGAGCGCTCGCGCTCCGGGCCCGTCGCAGGCCGCCTCCAGGCTACCGACGGGCCGCGACAGCCCACCGGCGCCTGAGGGCGGAGGGGGCCGATCCGGCCGTGCTCGTTCCGGCAATCCGTGGCGTCCGGACGCGGGACGTGCCTACGGTCGGGGCATGACCACTCACAGGACCACCCCCACACCCCCGGACGAGGTCGACTGGGCCTTCGTGACCGACGAGCCGTGCGAGGCCTGCGGATTCGCCCCGGGCCGCCACGAGCTGCCGCCGGCCGAGGCCCTGCGCGCCTCGGCGGCCTCCTGGCAGGGCGTCATCTCCCGCGACGACGTCCGCGAGCGCCCGTCGCCCGAGGTCTGGTCCCCGCTGGAGTACGCGGCCCACACCCGCGACGTGGTGGACCTGTTCCGCGAGCGCATCCGGCTGCTGCTGGATCAGGACGATCCGCAGTTCGGCTCCTGGGACGGCGAGCAGGTCGCCGTCGAGTCGGACTACGCGGCCCAGGACCCCGCCGCGGTCGCCGCCGAGTACGCGCAGTCGGCCGATCTGGGCGCCGATCTGCTGGACGGGCTCGACGAGCGGCAGCTCGCGCGCACCGGCTCGCGGGCCGACGGCCGCGCCTTCACGGTCGCGGCCCTGATCGACTACCTCCTGCACGAGGTCCGCCACCACCTGCAGGACGCCGGCGCCGAGGCGCCGCAGGCGGGGGTCGAGGAGGCGGCCGCGGAGGCCGCCGAGCAGACCCATGACGAGAACCGGGAGGCGGCGGATGAGCGCACCGATGCATGAGCCCGCCGGAGCCGCCGCCGAGACGCGCGGGGAGCAGAGCCCCCGGGCGATCACCGAGCACGACGACGGCTCCTTCACCGTCCACGGCCACGCGGCCGTCCAGCAGGCGGCGCTGGACGACAGCACCTTCTCCAGCGCCGTCTCCCGCCACCTGCAGATCCCCAACGGCCTGGACGGCGCCGAGCACTCGCGGCACCGCGCCCTGATCGACCGCTACTTCACGCCGCAGGCCATGGCCGACGTCGAGCCGCGGTGCCGCCGGGCGGCGGAGGAGGCCGTCGCGGATCTGCCGCACGGTGAGGCCTTCGACGCGGTCTCGGATCTCGGCTACCGCTTCGCGGTCGCGGCGCAGTCGGCGTGGCTGGGCTGGCCCGCGTCGATGGCCGACGAGCTCGTCGAGTGGGTGCGCTCCAACCAGGAGGCCGCCCGCTCGGGCGACCGGGCCCGCACCGCCGCGGTGGCGCGGCGCTTCGACGAGCTGATCGCCTCGGTGATCGAGCCCCGGCGCGATTCCGACGGCACCCGCGACGTCACCGACGCGCTCATCCACGACACCACGGCAGGACGCCTGACGGACGAGCAGATCGTCTCGATCCTGCGCAACTGGACCGGCGGCGACCTCAGCTCGATCGCGCAGTGCGTCGGCGTGGTGACCCACTTCCTGCTGGAGCATCCCGAGATCGCCGCCCGCATCGCCGAGGGGGCCTCGGATGCGGAGGTCGACGCGATCCTCGAGGAGTTCCTGCGGGTCGAGGACCCGTTCGTCTCGAACCGGCGGATCGCCGCCCGGGACACGGAGCTGGCGGGCTGCCCGATCCCCGAGGGCAGCCGCGTCGTCCTGGACTGGGCCCGGGCCAACCGGGATCCGCAGGTCTTCGGGGATCCCGACGCGCTCGATCCGCACGTCCATGCGGCGGACAACCTGACCTACGGCATCGGTCGGCACGCGTGCCCGGGCCGTCCGCTGGCCCGGCTCGAGCTGCGCGAGCTCACCCGGGCCCTCCTGGCGGCCGGTGCGCTCGAGCGCGCAGGGGACGCCGTGCCCGAGCAGCCCCCGATGGGCGGCTTCCGCGCCGTCCCGGTCATCCTGAGCTGAGAGGGGTCGGCATGCCCGTCGTCCGGACAGAGCTGTGGTTCGACACCGAGGCCCTCGAGGCCGCCGAGTTCTGGACCTCCCTGGTCCCCGGCTCGCGGATCGTCGAGGTCGTCCGCGATCGGGGCGGCAATCCGCACACGCAGGAGGGTGCGGTCCTCCACGTGTCCTTCGAGCTGAACGGGCAGCGCTTCGGAGCCGTCAACGGCGGCCCGCACTTCCCGCTGACCGAGGCGGTCTCCATCTCGCTGACCTGCGACGACCAGGCCGAGGCCGATCGGTACTGGGAGGAGCTGACCCGCGGCGGCACGGAGTCGATGTGCGGTTGGTGCAGGGACCGCTACGGGATGAGCTGGCAGATCGTGCCGCGGGAGTTCACGCAGCTGCAGTCGGACCCCGATCCTGCGGTGGCCCGGCGCAGCACCCAGGCCATGCTGGCCATGCACCGCCTGGACATCGACGTCATCCGGCGCATCGCGCGCGGCACCGAGACCCAGGACCGAATGCCGCAGCCGGCTCCGGAGCAGGGGCCGGTCCCGCACCACATCGAGGGCGCCGTCCGCGTCCCCGCCCCGGCGCAGGACGTGTGGGCCCTCGTCTCGCGGCCCGACTGGTGGGTCGACGACGGCGTCATCCGCGACCACGAGATCGTCTCCGACGGCGCCCGGCACACGGTGACCGATCCCGCCCACGGGGCCTTCGCGCTGACCGTCGAGGACTCCCGCGAGGGCGAGTACATCGCCCTCCGCCGGGAAGGCCGCCAGGACGCCGACGATCCCCGCACCCTCACCCAGTTCTGGGTGGATCCGCTCGAGGACGGGACCACGATGGTGCGGCTGCTCGAGTCCGGCTTCCGCGACGGCGGCGCGACCGATGACGAGCGGCGCCCGGCCCACGACGATCAGGCCGAGGGCTGGCGCATCGAGCTCGAGGCGCTGCGCGGGCACTTCGCCGCGGGCTGAGCCCCTGCCCGGCCCCTTGCCGCGCCCGCGGGCCGCGGCCGAGACTGAGGCCATGAGCGCACCGCAGCGACATGCACCCGTCCAGGCGGCCGGCCGCGGCAAGGGCGCCTGGCTCGCACTGCTGGAGAAGGGCGCGGACGTCCTCCAGGACACCTCCCCGCTCAAGGGCTTCGACGCCTACGTCGTGGGACTGCATCTGGCCAAGGACGATCCGGACATGCAGATGGAGGCCCATCACTACTGCAACGTGGTCAACGACGACTTCCTGCAGTGCCTGATCTTCGACGGCAACACGGCCGATGCCAATCTCATCGGCATCGAGTACATGATCTCCGAGGCGCTGTTCGACGAGCTCCCGGAGCAGGAGCGCGCGTACTGGCACCCGCACGACTACGAGATCCTCTCCGGACAGCTCGTGGCGCCCGGCCTGCCGGCCGCCGCGGAGAAGGCCTTCCTGGCGCGGCTGATGAACAGCTACGGCAAGACCTGGCACACATGGCACACCGGCCGCCACGACGGGCAGCCCGGCCATCAGCTGCCTCTGGGCGATCCCGTGCTGATGTGGTCCTTCAACCGCGACGGCGAGGCCGATCCGAGCCTCGAGCAGAACCGCGAGGAGGCCCTCGATCTGGACACCCCCGCCACCCGCGAGCAGCGTCAGTCGCTCGTGGACGAGGCCCGTCCCCAGCACGGGGTCGACGCCCTGCGCGAGCACTTCCCGGACGCGACTCCGATCCCGGGTGTGACGGACGCGGATCCGGCCTGATCCGGGGTCTCGGCGGCCCGGTCGCGCTCCCACTGCCGGCGGGTGCGCTCGGCCCGCCGGGCCCGGTGCACAGCACCGGCCGCCACCACGACCGCCAGCAGGAGCGGCACCCACACCCTCGACCAGTCCAGCATCAGCTCGGCCCACCCCGGCAGGTCGATCTCCGGCAGGCTCGGCAGGGGCAGCTCGGGGAGGCGGGGCAGGCCCAGCTGCGGCCGGGGGAGGTCGATCTCCGGCAGCAGCCGAGAGATCCGCGCGATCACGGGATCGAGCAGGCGCAGGAGCAGCGGGATGAGCACGATGCCGAGGACCGCGGCCCCGGACTTCCCGAGGCCGGCGGCCAGCGGGTAGGCGACCCGCTTCCAGGGCGATGCCTCGATCGCGGCCAGGCGCCGGGCGGCCCAGGAGCCCTCGGGGGCCTGGAAGTCGGCGATCTGGTCCTCGTCGCGGAAGCGGACCTGCGTCACCCGGCGGTCGCGCCAGTCCGTCTCCACGACGATCCGGGGATTCTCCATGTCCAGCAGCAGCGGTCGGATCCTCGGCCCGGAGGGCTCCGGCTCATCCCGATGGGGGCACACGCCCACGCGGTGCCCGCCCACGCGCGAGGCGCGCCCCAGGACGGCCTCGCCGCGGCGGACGACGAGACCCGTGCCGTCCTGCGCCATGTCCCCCTCCTCGGGCAGGAAGCCGAGGTCGATCCGGCGCAGCTGATCCTGCGTCCCGACCGCGACGGAGAGCTCGCCGAGCTCGGGGTGCTCCAGCCGCCAGATCTCGGCGCGCTCGCGGTCGGCGCGGCCGTCGGGGTGCGTGCCCTCGGAGCTGTCGAGATGCGTGCCGTGGGGTCTCATGTGGTCGGCGTCGTCGGAGCCCATGCCCCCGGTGCCGGTGCTGCTGTCCATGCCCCGAACGGTAGGAGGAGGGAGGCGCCGGGCACATCGGTCCGAAGGCTGATCCGCGGCAGGTCCTCCCGGGGGAGGATCCGCTGGTCGGCGCCGACACGCCGGATTATCATGAGGGACATGGATCACAGCACCGGACAGCTCACCGACCAGGAGATCGCAGAGGCCCAGCTCGAGGGCTGGACCGTGGAGGACGGCGTGCTGCGCGCGACGTTCGGGACCGGCGATTTCACCAGCGGCCTCAAGTTCGTCAGCACCCTCGCCGAGATCGCGGAGGAGGTCGGCCACCACCCGGACGTGCTGCTGACCTACCCCTCCGTCCAGCTCTCGCTGATCAGCCACGACGTCGAGGCCATCACCCAGAAGGACGTCAACATGGCCCGCCGGCTCTCCGAGCTCGCCGGCCAGCTCGGCATCTCCTCGAGCTGAGGACCCGACGCGCCGCGAGGGCCCCGTCGGATCCGCCGCGATCGGACCGGCCGTCCTCAGGGCTCCAGGACGCGGATGGCCACCTGGACCCTGTTGGTGACGTCGAGCTTGGCGAAGATGCTGGCCACGTGGGTCTTGACCGTGGTGATCGACAGGAACATCTCCGCCGCGATCTCGGAGTTCGTCAGCCCCCGGGCGACCGCCTCCGCGATCTCGCGCTCCCGGGCGCTCAGCACCTCGAGGCCGGGCCCCGGCCGGTCGGCCGGAGCGCGGGAGGAGTCGTCGCCCGGCCCGCGCCGGTCCGCTGCCGACGCCGCCTCGGCGATCATCGTCCCGGCCTGCTCCGGCGCAGGCCGGCGCCCCTGGGCGGTCGCGACCGCGATCAGCCGCGTCAGCACCTGCGGCGAGACGGCCGCCCGCCCGTCGGCCGCCTCCTGGACGGCCTCGACGAGCCGGCGCGGGGGAGTGTCCTTGAGCAGGAAGCCGAGCGCCCCTGCCTCGAGCGCCTCCAGGATGAAGGAGTCCGTGTCGAAGGCCGTGAGCATCAGGACCTCGGGCGGCCGCGGCAGGGCGCGCACGAGCCGGCACCCCTCGATCCCGTCCGCCCGGGGCATGCGGATGTCCATGAGCACGACGTCCGGGGACAGCTCCCGGGCTTGCCGAGCGGCCTCCTCCCCGTCGGCGGCCTCCCCCACGACCTGCAGGTTCTCGGCGCCGTCGAGCAGCAGCCGGAGACCGGCCCGCATGAGGGATTCGTCGTCGACCAGCAGGACGCGCACGGGCGCGGACTGCGCGGGCTCTAGCTGCGGCATGGGATGCACGCCTCCAATCGGAACGCGGTGTCGGTGCGCTCGGTGCCGATCGTGCCGCCGAGCCCGCGGGCGCGCTCGTCGAGGCCCACGAGGCCGAAGCCGCTGGGCGCCGGATGCGCGTCGGCGACCAGGGGATTGCTCACGACCAGGGACACGGCGTCGGGTCGGCGCGCCCAGCGCACCGTGACCGGAGCGCCCGGTGCGTGCTTGACAGCATTGGTCAGCGCCTCCTGCAGGATCCGATAGAGCGTGCGCGCCGTGATGTCGGGCAGCGCCCCGGGATCGATCCCATCATCGCCGATCACCTCGATCTCGGCGCCCGCGGCGCGGAACTCCTCGAGCAGCTGCGGGATGTCGTGCAGATCCGGCTCGGGCCGGGTGTCCCCGGGATCGTCGCGGAGGACGTCGAGCACCGTGCGCAGCTCCGCCGAGGCGGTCGCCGCGGTCTGCTGCACCAGCCGGGCGGTCGAGCGCACGGTGGCCCGGTCCAGGTCCTCGCGGTAGTCCAGCGCCCCGGCGTACGTGCTGATCAGCGCGAGGCGGTGGGAGAGGGTGTCGTGCATCTCGCGGGCGATCCGGGTCCGCTCCTGGGCGCGGGACTGCTCGGCTCGCGCGTGCTCCTCGCGCACCAGCGCGGCGGCCTCGCGCCGGGCGGTCATCGCCTCCGCCTGCAGGGCCCGGATCCGACGGCGGCGGGACCACCGGTACATGCCGATCAGCACGGGGACCAGGAGCATGACGGCCGAGACGCCGAGGAGGACCAGCGTGTCGATCCACGAGCCGACCGGTCCCTGCACGAAGTACCCGGCGCCCGTGGCCGCGAGGGTGACGCCGTACACGACGACCGCCCACGACCGGCGGCCGCGCGAGCACACCGAGATCATGGTGATCAGCGACGCCGCCGCCGCCGAGGCGGACACGGCGGTGAACACCCCGATGACCACGGCGGCGATCAGCGCCGATCGGGGCTCCGGGCGGTCCACGAGCGCGGCCGGCTCCCCGGCGGCTTCCGCGCCGGCGTATCCGTGGCGCACAGCGATCGGGACCAGGCCCACGGCCACCAGCCCCAGGGCCACGTCCAGCACCGCCAGGGCCACGACCGGACGCCCCGGGCCGTAGAGCTCGGACGGCTCGGGGGGACTTCCGGGGACGAGCACCGCGAGCAGGACCAGGCTCACGAGGGCAGGCCCGAGCAGCAGGGCGGCGAGTGTGAGGATCCCGGTGGTCCAGGGACGCTGGAGCCTCCGGCCGCGCCGGCCCGGGGCCCCGCGCGGCGGCCGAGCGACCCATGGGGCGATGGTCGATGACGACGTGGCGGGCATGGTCCTCAGCGTAGGAGCAGCGCGGGGCGCGGGGCACCGTCCGGAAGCACGAGACGGCGCTCCTCCCTTCCGACGAGCGCGTCCGCCCCGGTCCCGGCAGGCCGCCGCGAGCGGAGGTCATCGGGGAGGGCCCGGTCGGCGGACGGGCTACCGTGGTGGGGTCATGGGCCCGTCGGGTCCGCTTCCCTCCACCGAAACCCGAGCGTCCTCATGTCATCCTCCAGCCGTTCCTCCGCGCCCGGAGACCCCGAGTATCCCCACGGCACCCATCCGGGGCTCGTCCCCGGCGTGGCCGTGGACGAGCAGCGGGTGCGCTACCGCACCGACAAGATCACCTTCGGCGTGGCCGGCGGACTCATCGTCGCCTTCATCCTGTGGGGTGCGCTCTCCACCGACAGCCTGACCACCGCGTCCACCGCCGCGCTGGGCTTCACCGTCACCTACGGCGGCTGGATCTTCACGCTGCTGGCCGCCGTCGTGCTGATCTTCCTGCTCTTCGTGGGCTTCTCCCGCTTCGGGCGCATTCCGCTGGGCAAGGACGGCGAGGGCCCCGCCTACTCGATGACCTCGTGGATCGCGATGCTCTTCGCCGCGGGCATGGGCGTGGGCCTGATCTTCTTCGGCGCCTACGAGCCGGTCGTCTACTACATGACGCCGCCGCCGGGGCGCGCCGAGCCGGAGTCCGTCCGGGCCATGCACTCGGCCATGGCGCAGACGATCTTCCACTGGGGGCTGCAGGCCTGGGCCATCTACGCGATGGTCGGCGCCGCCATGGGCTACGCCGCCTACCGTCGCGGGCGACCGCTGCTCATCTCCGCGATCTTCGGCTCCAAGGCCCCCTCCAGCGTGTGGGGGCGCCTGATCGACGCGTTCGCGGTGATCGGCATCCTGTTCGCGACCGCCGCCTCCCTCGGTCTGGGCACGCTGCAGATCGGCCGCGGCGTCGAGGTCATCGCGGGCGTCGGGCCGCTGCCGAACGCCGCGCTGATCGGCATCATCGCCGTGCTCACGGCCTGCTTCCTGATCTCGGCCGTCTCGGGGATCGCCAAGGGCATCCGGCTGCTGTCGAACATCAACATGGTCCTGGCCGCCGTCGTCGCGTTCTTCCTGTTCGTGGTGGGCCCCACGGTCTTCCTGCTGAACTTCATCCCGTCCGTCGTGGCCACGTACTTCGGCGAGATGTTCGACATGCTCGCGATGTCCGCCTCCAAGGGCGAGGACGCCGAGGAGTTCATGCGCTACTGGACCCTGTTCTACTGGGCCTGGTGGGTCTCCTGGGCGCCGTTCGTGGGCGCGTTCGTCGCGCAGATCTCGCGCGGTCGCACCCTGCGCCAGTACGTGTCGGTGGTCCTGCTGGCGCCCACGGCGATCTGCGTGCTGGCCTTCTCGATCTTCGGCGGCACCGCCATCTGGCTGCAGCGCTCCGGCACGGACATCGCCGGCGCCGCCTCTCCCGAGGACATGCTCTTCCAGATGCTCGATGCCCTGCCGATGTCGCAGATCAGCTCGGTGGCCGTGATGATCCTGCTGTCGATCTTCTTCATCACCTCGGCGGACTCCGCATCCGTGGTCATGGCCTCGATGTCCCAGCGCGGCAACCCGAATCCCTCCAAGCCGATCGTCGCGTTCTGGGCGCTGGCCCTGGCCGGCGTCGCGGCGATCATGCTGGTGGTGGGCGGTGCCCAGGCGCTGCAGGGCCTGCAGGACCTGGTGACGGTCGCGGCGCTGCCGTTCGCGGTGATCCTGCTGGCGATCATGCCGGCGTTCTACCGGCTGCTCTCGACCGATCCCATGATGCTGCGGCTGCAGTACGCCCGCGTGGCGATCGACGACGCCATGCGCACCGGCATGACCGAGCACGGCGACGACTTCGCCCTGTCCGTCAAGCACGAGGCCGACGGCGCCTCCGCCGGCCGCGACTTCGACTCGACCTCCCCGGAGTACACGGAGTGGTACCGGCGCACCGACGAGAACGGCGAGCCGGCGGAGTACGACTACGAGAAGGACCGCTGGGCCGACGAGGCGACGAGCGAGATGTCGTGCGTGGAGTCAGGGGAGCCCTTCGACCCCGGCGAGGAGGCGGCGGCCGAGACCGACGGGCCCGCCCGCGGTTCGGCTCCGTGGACCCGCTGAGCGGGCGATGGTCATCGCGGAGCGGATGAGCGGGATCTGCAGCGGGAGGCGCCCGATCGCGACAGCCTGAGCCGGCCACGGCTTGTCCCGCCAGTCGAGCGCCATCTTGAGGTTGCCCGGCCACACGCCCACGAGCAGGGCGGCGGAAGCAGCCCCGCCGAGCCGTCGTGTGCGCGGCATGGCCAGCAGCCCGGCGACACCGAGCTCGGCGACGCCCGACCCCACAGCCCACTGCCGCGGCGTGCCGGGCAGCGCCTCGGGGATGATCCGCTCGTAGACCCCGGGCACTGCCAGATGCAGCATGCCCGTGACGGCATACATGCGTGCCTGGCGGCGAGCCAGAGCGTCGGCGCGGTGCCGACACTGCGCGGGGGCGGCCTTGCTGGGCTTCTCGTGGCTCGTCATGCACTCCATCCTGACTCGCGGCTCGGACAGCGCCGCCGCATCGGCTGCCCCTGGATGCTGGGCCGGCGCTGCCCGCAGCGGCCCGCCGACGCCGGCATGGCCGAGCGGCCGGCGATCGGTCGCGCTCGAGCACCGTGTGATCCATGCGCGACAGGGCCTCGTTGACCTCCAGGACCGTGACCTCGCCATCCGTGATGCCGAAGGAGCCGAGGCGCTGCGTGTGCTTGTCGATATAGCGCTCCGCAGACTGCTCATCGGCGAACAGGTAGTCGCCGCCGGCCACGGAGGCCTGGGGGTCCTCGGTCCAGGCCTTCCAGATCAGGCCCTCCTCCGCGGCGATGTCCTGGGCCGGCTCGGCGCAGGCCTCGGCAGCCTCGGCACCGAACGGGCCGTCGGAGGGGAAGGTGACGCAGACGAGACGGGGCTTGGTCGGTGTCCTTCCGATCCGTTCGTGCGTCGAGGGCCTCAGCGGCCCCAGGCCTCGCGCAGCACGCGCAGGGAGTCGACGGCCCCCTCGGAGGTGGAGCCCACGGGGGCGACCATGATCTCGTCGGCGCCGGCGCGCCGGGCGAAGTCCTCGACGTACTCCTTGACCTGGGCGCCGTCGCCGACGGCCGTGTAGCGGATCATGTTGAGGATCTGCTGCCCGGCCGGCGAGTGCATGACCAGGTCGAGCTCCTCCTCGGAGAGCTTCCGGCCGCGCCCGGCCATCTGGCGCACCCGCGAGCGGCGGTACCACTCGAGCTCCTCGGCCGCCGCGTCCCGGTCGTCGCGTCCCACCACGTTGACCGCGGCGATCACGTACGGCTCCTCGAACGCCTCGGACGGCTGGAACTGCGCGCGGTAGGCCTGGGTGGCCTGCTCGAGCGCCTCGGGGGCGAAGTGCGATGCGAACGAGTACGGCAGGCCGTAGGCCGCCGCCAGGGTCGCGCCGAACATGGACGATCCCAGGATGTAGATCGGCACGTTCGTGCCGGCCCCCGGGACGGCCCGCAGGCCCGGGATCTGCGACTCGTCGCGCAGGAAGGCCTGCAGCTCCTTGACGTCCTGGGGGAACTCCTCGGCGGCCCGGGGATCGCGGCGCATGGCGCGCACGGCGGCCTGATCCGTGCCCGGCGCACGGCCGAGTCCCAGGTCGATGCGCCCGGGATGCAGCTCCGCCAGGGTGCCGAACTGCTCCGCGATGATCAGCGGAGCGTGGTTGGGCAGCATCACGCCGCCCGAGCCGAGCCGGATCGACTCCGTCTGGGCGGCGATGTGCGCGATCAGCACCGCCGGGGCGGCCGAGGCGATCGAGCCCATGTTGTGGTGCTCGGTGTACCAGACGCGCTCGTAGCCCAGCCGCTCCGCGGCCTGCGCGAGCTCGACGGACTCCTGGAACGCCTCCCCCACGGTCTTGCCGCTGCGGACGGAGGCGAAGTCGAGGACGGAGAGGGGGAGGGGCATGACGGGGCCTTTCGGGTCGAGGGCTGCTCTGCTCTCTGCAGCGGTCCGCCGCCGCGTTTGATTCCCCGCGCGGTTCCCCGAAGGCCTCCTGCGCCCCGGCCTCAGTCCTGGCGCTGAGCCCCGTAGATCTCCTCGACGACGTCGTCGTACGTGCGCAGGACCTGCCGGCGCCGGAGCTTGAGCGACGGGGTCAGGGTGCCGTCGGCCGGCGAGAAGTCGGAGCTCAGGATGCGGTGCTCCCGGATCTGCTCGGCGCGGGAGACGGACTGATTGGCGGTCTCGACGACCTCGGCGATCGCGCGGCGGACCTCGCCATCGCCCCGAGCCTCCTCGAGCGGCATCTGCGGATCCAGGCCGTGCGCCTCGAGCCAGCCCGGCAGGGCCTCCTCGTCGAGGGTGATCAGCGCGGCGATGAAGGGGCGGCCGTCGCCCACGACGATGCACTGGGAGACGAGCGTGTGGGCGCGGATCTGGTCCTCGAGGATGACGGGGCTGACGTTCTTGCCGCCCGCGGTGACGATCAGCTCCTTGATGCGCCCCGTGATGCGCAGGTAGCCGTCGTCGTCGATCTCCCCCAGATCTCCGGTGCGGAACCAGCCGTCCTCGAAGGCCTCCTCGGTCTTCTCCGGGCTGTTCCAGTACCCGCGCATCACGGCGATGCCCTTGGCCTGCACCTCGCCCATGTCCGAGATCCGCACGGCATTGCCCGGCAGCGGGCGGCCCACGCTGCCCAGGCGCAGCTGACGGGGCGTGTTCACGGTCTGCGGCGCCGTGGTCTCGGTCAGCCCGTAGCCCTCCAGGACCATCAGGCCGACCCCGTGGAAGAAGTGCGCCAGGCGCTCGCCCAGCGGACCGCCGCCGGAGACCGCGAACGAGACCTTCCCGCCCATGGCCTCGCGCAGCTTGGCGTAGACGAGGCGGTCGAAGACCGCGTGCTGGAGCCTGAGCGGCAGCGGGACCCTCCCCTCCTGCTCCGCGCGCGACCAGGCGATCGAGACGGCCGCGGCGCGGTCGAAGATCTTCCCGCGCCCGCCGGCCTCGGCCTTCTGCTGCGCCGAGTTGTAGACCTTCTCGAACACTCGCGGGACGACGAGCAGGAAGTCCGGGCGGAAGCTCTGCAGATCCGGCAGCAGGTCCTTCATGTCCGCGGTGTAGGCCATGGTGCAGCCCGCGGCCACCGACAGGACCGAGATGTACCGGGCGAACACGTGGGCCAGCGGGAGGAACATCACCGTGCGGCGGCCCTCCTGCAGGATCTCCGGCATCGCCGAGAGCGCCGACTCCGCGAGCTCGACCAGGTTGCCGTGGGTGATCTCGCAGCCCTTGGGCTTCCCCGTGGTCCCGGAGGTGTAGATGATCGTGGCGAGGTCGTCGAGGCCGGCCAGGCCGCAGCGGCGCTCGATCTCCTCGTCGGGCACGTCCCGGCCGCCCTCGCGCAGGTGATCGGTCGCGCCCTCGTCGAAGCACCACACGCTGTGCACGGCGGACAGCACGGTGTCCTGGGCGGCCCGCTCGAAGACCTCCCGGTGCTCCGGGGTCTCGACGACGAGCGCCGAGGCCCCCGAGTCCGAGAGGTTCCACGCCAGCTGCGAGGGCGCCGAGGACTCGTAGACGGGGACCGTGACCGCCCCGGCGAACCAGATCGCGAAGTCGACGAGGCTCCACTCCAGGCGGTTGCGGGACATCAGCCCGACGCGGTCGCCGGGCTGGACGCCCGCCGCGACGAGGCCCTTGGCCAGGGCCGTGACCTGCTCGACCACGTCCGAGGACCGGAGATCGACCCAGTCCTCGCCCTCGCGCCGGGAGAAGATCGCGGGATCGGAGGGCTTCCGCGCCTGACGCAGGAGCAGCTCGGTCACGTTCGTGTCTCGGGGGGTCTGGACGGCAAGCGGGACGCTGATCTCGCGCACTGAGGGGCTCCTGGTGGGTCAGGGACGGAGACTCCACGGTAAAGGACCGTGAGTCAGGTCACAAAACAGCGCGACGCCGACGATGTGGCCCACCTCTCGTCAATTTGTTGAACAATCTGTACCGTGTCCCCCACTGATCACGGAGCTCCCCTCCAGCGGGGGCTCCACGCCGGGGGCGGTCCTCCCCCTCGGTGCGCACCACCGGTGGCCGCGGCCCGCTCCGCGCCCCGCTGACCCCTTCGAGGCAGGCCATGACCCAGAACGATCCCGAGCTGAACCCCGCCGAGGGCGCAGGCTCCGCACGCACTGCTGCACCCTCCGGCAGCAGCCCTGCACCGGGCGCCTCGGGCGCCTCGGGCGCCTCGGACGTCGAGACGACCGGCGCGGCCACGCCCGCCCTGGCCTCCTCCTCCACCCGTCAGGCGATCCTGGGCGCCCTGTTCCTCATGGCGACGAGCGCCATCGGGCCGGGCTTCATCACCCAGACCGCGAACTTCACGGTCCAGCTCGGCGCGGCCTTCGCCTTCGCGATCCTGCTGTCGATCCTCGTGGACATCGCGGTGCAGCTGAACGTGTGGCGCGTCATCGGCGTCTCGGGGTACAAGGCCCAGGAGCTCGGCAATGCCGTGCTGCCGGGCCTCGGCTGGCTCGTGGCCGTGCTGGTCGCGATCGGCGGCCTCGTCTTCAACATCGGCAACACCGCCGGCGGCGGCCTGGGCATCAACGCCATGACGGGCCTGGACGCCAAGTGGGGCGGGCTCATCACCGCCCTGCTGGCCATCGGGGTGTTCCTGTCCAAGAAGGCCGGCGCGGCCCTCGACAAGATCGTGGTCGGCCTGGGCGTCGTGATGATCCTGGTGACCGGATACGTCGCGATCGTCTCCGACCCGCCCGTCGGCGACGCCATGAAGAACATGGTCCTGCCGGAGCAGGTGGACTTCTTCGTGATCACCACGCTGATCGGCGGCACCATCGGCGGCTACATCACCTACGCGGGTGCGCACCGCATGGTCGACTCCGGGATCACCGGACCCGAGAACGCCCGCCGCATCTCCAACTCGTCGGTGCTGGGCATCGTCATCACCGGCGTCATGCGCTTCCTGCTGTTCCTGGCCATCCTGGGCGTCGTCGCCGGCGGCGTGCAGCTGGCCGGCGAGAACATCGCGGCCCAGGCCTTCCAGGCGGCCGCCGGCGAGATCGGCCTGCGCCTGTTCGGGCTGATCCTCTGGGCCGCCTCGATCTCCTCCGTGATCGGCGCCGCCTACACCTCGGTCTCGTTCATCACCACGGACAGGACCTCCGGACGGACCCGCAACATCCTGACGGTCGCGTTCATCGCGATCTCCGCGACCGTGTTCCTCCTGCTCGGTCAGGCTCCCTCGACGCTGCTGATCGTGGCCGGCGCCGTGAACGGGCTGATCCTGCCCATCGGATTCACCGTCATCCTGATCGTGGCCTGGTTCCGCCGCGACCTGCTCCACGGGTACGCCTACCCCAAGTGGCTGGCGCTGATCGGCACGCTGGTGTGGATCCTGACGCTGGTCCTGGGCTGGCTGTCCCTGTCCGGCATCGCCAAGCTCTGGTCCTGATCCCCCGACCCGCGCGGCGGAAGGAGCTCCCATGCACGACGACGTCCCCGTCTCGAGGCTGAGCCCCGCCGCCGCGCGGGAGCTCTTCCGCTCCGGCCGGGCCGCGCCCACCTCCGGGTGGTGCGACGGCTTCGCCCAGGCCAATCTCATCGCGGTGCCGCAGGACTGGGCCTACGACGTCCTGCTCTTCGCCCACCGCAATCCGAAGTCCTGCCCGCTGCTGGGCGTGCTCGAGGCCGGGCAGCTCAGCAGCGACCTGTTGCCCGGCGGCGACATCCGCACGGACATCCCGCGCTACACCGTCCACCGCGACGGCGAGCTCGTGGACTCCCCCACCGACGTCACCGAGCTGTGGCGCGATGACCTGGTGGCCTTCCTGATCGGGTGCAGCTTCACGTTCGAGGCCGCACTGCTGGAGGCCGGTCTGCCGCTGGCGCATCAGGACCAGGACGTCAACGTGCCGATGTACCGCACGTCGATCCCGGCGGGAGCCGCAGGCCGGCTGCACGGACCGACCGTGGTCTCGATGCGGCCGCTGCCGGGGGCCATGGTGGCCGACGCCGTGCGCATCACCTCGCGCTACCCGGCCGTGCACGGGGCGCCGCTGCACGTGGGCGACCCGGGAGCCATCGGCATCGGGGATCTCGCGCGGCCCGACTACGGCGATGCCGTGGAGATCCCCGACGGATGGCTGCCCGTGTTCTGGGCCTGCGGCGTCACGCCCCAGGCGGCCGTCGCGGCCAGCGGCGTCCCGTTCGCGATCGGTCACGCCCCGGGGCACATGCTGATCACGGACGCGCCGAACGCGTCGTACCAGGTGCCCTGAGGCCGCGCATCAGTCGTCCGAGACCGTGACCTCCACCGGGATGTTGCCGCGCGTGGCATTGGAGTACGGGCAGACCTGATGCGCCGCATCGGCCAGCTCCTGCGCCTCGTCGTGCGGCATGCCCGGGATGACGACCTCGAGCTCGACCGCCAGGCCGAACCCCTCGCCCTCCTTGCCGATGGAGACCTTGGCGCCCACGGAGGAGTCGCCCAGGTCCTTGCCCCGCTGCTTGGCGGTGAGCTGCAGCGCGGAGTGGAAGCAGGCCGCGTAGCCCGCGGCGAAGAGCTGCTCCGGGTTGCTCCCGTCGCCGCTGCCGCCCATGGCCCGGGGCGAGGCCAGATCGAACTCCAGGCCCCCGTCGGGGACCGTCACGCTGCCGTTTCGTCCTGCGCCGGTGGCCAGCGCCTCGGTGGTGTACAGGGGATCCATGTCATCCTCCTCGTGATCCGCGCCCGGCGTCTCCGGCGCGCGGTGCTCTCAGCGTAGGACTCCCGTCAAGACATGTGTGCATCGGCTGCGCGACCACCTCGCGCGGGCCGCCGCGCCGGTCCGAGCGAGCACCTGGAAGCCGCGCGGCGAGGAGGGGCCGGCCGAGCTCAGCGGGCCGAGGCGTCCTCGGGGGAGTGCACGGGGACCTGCGCGGTGTCGAGCTCGCGGCGGAAGCGCCGCGAGCGGATCCGCAGCAGGGCGAACGAGGCCAGGAGCATGAGGTAGCCCAGGGTCGCGACCGTCAGGCCGACCACCGTGGGAGCCGCCAGCCCGAAGCCCGCGGAGATCACCGCACCGCCCAGCATGGCGCCGAGGGCATTGGCCACGTTGAACGCGGCGTGATGCAGGGAGGCGCCCAGCATCTCGGAGGGCCCGGCCACGCGCATGAGCCAGGTCTGCATGGCCGGGCCCAGCGTCGCGTGGCCCATGTTGGTGAGGAAGAACCCCACGGTCAGGCCCACCGGGTGGGCGACCGCGAGGACCAGGAGCACCATCGCGGCGATGTAGAGCGGGAAGGCCACGAGCAGAGTGCGCTCGAGCGAGCGGTCCGTGGCGAAGCCCCCGATGGCGTTGCCGATGATCATGCCCAGCCCGGCCACCGCCAGCAGGACGGGGATGAAGCCGGCGCTCATCCCGGCCACCTGCCGGCCGATGTCGGCGATGTAGCTGAAGACCGCGAACGATCCGGCGAAGCCCACCGCGGCGATGAGCATGACCACCCACAGCTGCGCTCGGGAGAAGGCGCGCAGCTCGTCCTGGACGCGGCGGCCCTGCGGCGCGGGCTGGGACGGGATCGTCGTGGCCACCAGGAGGGTGGTCAGGGCGAAGACCGCCGCGATCGTCAGGAAGGCCGCGCGCCATCCGGCGGCCTGGCCCAGCGCCGTCAGCAGGGGCACGCCCGCCAGGTTGGCCACGGCCAGGCCCGACAGCGCGACGGCCGCGCCCTTGCCCTGGGAGCCGGGACCCAGCAGCGAGCTCGCCAGCAGCGAGGCCACGCCCAGGTAGGCGCCGTGCGGCAGCCCCGCGACGAAGCGGGACAGCAGCGTCAGCTCGAAGCTCGGCATGGCGGCCGAGGCCAGCGTGCTCACGGCCAGCAGTGCGGCGAAGACCACGATCAGCCGGGTCCGGCTCATGCGCACGGCCAGCAGGGACAGCAGCGGGGCGCCGATCACGACGCCCAGCGCATAGGCCGTGATGGCCCAGCCCGCGCGGGCCAGCCCCTGCTCCGGCTGCGTCGCCATCAGCTCCGGCAGCAGCGCGTCGGCGATCTGCGGCAGCAGGCCCATGGCGACGAACTCGGAGCAGCCGATGCCGAACCCGCCCAGCGCCAGGGCGATCAGCGCGGTGCGGCGGCGCGCCGGGGACAGCGGCGCACCGGCTCCGGCCTGGGTCTCGGGCACAGCGGTCACGGGGCACCTCCGGGAGGGACGGGTCGACGAGGGGTCACGAGCGGCGGGTCGCGCGCAGCGGACCGGGCACATGGAGAAGTGCTGCCGCGTGACCTCGCCGTCCGCGCACAGCACCGCATGCCACGCTATGCCCGGTCTCGCGCATCCCGCCAGGCCGTCGCGGGACGGACTCCCGCGAGTCTCGTCACATCGGGCGCGGCCCGGTCATTCGCAGGCGACCCCGTCGCCGTCGCGATCCAGGCGCGGCGAGTAGCCGGGCAGGCCGCGGTGCAGGGGCGCCGCACCCGCCGCGCGGGCCTCCGCGCAGCTCCCGAAGCTCTGCGCCGGGGCGTCGGGCTCGGGCGCGGGAGCGGGGTCCGGTTCCGGTGCGGGCTCCGGGGCCGGGTCCGGGACGCCGTCGGCCGGCGGGGCCGCCGGGTCCGCGGAGGTCTCGGACGCCGGCTGGTCGTCGCAGTCCTGGAGCACGTCCTCGATCCGGTCGTGCTCGGGCTGGGTGACCCACAGGTCGTACTTGGACTTCACCTCCACCTGCCGGGCGACGTACGGGCATCGGTAGTCGCGGTTCGGGGGCAGCCAGGTCGCGGCGTCGGCATCGCCCTTGGACTGATTGGTCGGGCCGTCGACCGCCAGGAGGTTCAGCGGGTCGTTCGCGAAGACGAGCCGCTGCTGCTCGCTCATCTGCTGAGCGCCCTTCTGCCAGGCGTCGGACAGCGCCACGACGTGGTCGATCTGGACGTCGGCGGAGGTGTCGACGCCGGCGGTGAAGTCGATCGCGGTGCCCGTGTAGGGATCCTGGAGCAGCCCCGAGGTCACGGCGCAGCCGTCCTCCCGCTCGAGGTCCGTCAGGTCGCGGGCCAGGATGTCGTTGCGGGTGCTGCACCCGTTGCCGTCGACGTCCTCCCACGTGGGACCGAACCGATCACGGCCGTAGCCCGTCTTGGGCGCGCGGCCCTTGACCTCGAGGGTGTCCAGGACGGCCAGCGCCGACGCGGCGTCCGAGGCCGAGCTGTCCTCGATCGGCGCGGGCGAGTGCTCGGACCGCTGCTCGGAGGCCGCCGGCCCCGAGGACTCCTGCTCCGGGTCCTCCTCCTCGGCCTGCGGGGCCAGGGACGCGTCCTCGGCGGACGGCTCGCCCGCGGCGGGCTCCTCAGCAGGGGACGCCGGCGCCGACGTCGTCGGCTCCCCGCCGGCCGTGTCCTCCGGCTGCGGGCCGACGAGCAGCCCGATGACCACCATGACCGCGAGCGCGAGGACCGCCAGCACCAGGCAGCCGCCGCAGCCCAGGCATCCGATCGTCGCGGAGGAGCGGCTCCGGGGGCGCGCAGGGGTCACATCAGCCTCGTCGTCGGGGGGGGTCACGTCGAAGCCATCGATCCTAGTGCGCAGCGCCCTGCTGATCCCGGAGCCGCGCGGGCAGCCGCGAGAGGGCGCCGAGGTGAGGCATCGGCCGCTCATGCCTCACATCACAGTCCGCTCGTGCATCGGCGCACCCCGACTGGCCGTACTCTCTCCTGGTGTCCTATCTCGACCGGATGGCCGACCGGCCCGATGACCACGACGACAGCCCGCCCGACGGCAGCCGCTACCAGAGCCTCGACCACGGCGCCGTGCGCGATTCCACCGTGGCCCTGCAGCAGCGCATCCGCTCGCGCTTCCCGGACCGCGGGCTGTGGGAGGTCTGCGGCGAGCTCGCGGCCCTGGTGGACGAGGTCGGCTCCGAGGGCGGCATCAGCCGTCGGCGCATCCGTGCGGCCCGGGTCCTCTCCCGGCTGGCCATCGTGCTGATCGTCGTGTTCCTGGCCGTCACGATCCTGCTGGCCGCCGCGGACATCTGGGCCGACCCGGACGCCATCGGCCCGATCGACTTCCTGCCGCTGCTCGAGACCGTGATCAACAACGTCGTCTTCGCGGGACTGGCCGTGTTCTTCCTGATCGCGGTGCCGGAGCGGATGGAGCGAGCCCGCGTGATGCGCCTGCTGCATCGGCTGCGCTCCCTGGCCCACGTGATCGACATGCATCAGCTCACCAAGGTCCCCGAGCGCCTGGAGCGCGGCTCCCGCGCCGACGGCGGCCTGGACCTGAGCCGCGAGCAGCTGCGCCACTACCTGGACTACTGCACCGAGATGCTCTCCCTCGTGGGCAAGACCGCGGCCCTGTTCGCCGAGGACACGACGGATGGCGAGGTCATCGACGGGGTCGAGGGCATCGAGACACTGACCTCGGACATGGCCCGCAAGGTCTGGCAGAAGATCGCGATCATCCAGGGGCAGGCCTAGCGGCCCGCGGGCCGGCCCCACAGCTCCAGGATCGTGCGCCGCGAATCCTGCAGGTAGGTCCCGATCCGCTCGGCGGCCTCCGCATCGCGCCCCTGCGCGACCAGCTCGACGAGCGCGGCGTTGCGCTCGACCCACGGCTGATGGAAGGCGGGGGTGTCGTCGAGCGTATGGAAGAGCAGGCGCAGCTCGGCCTGCACGCGCTTCATCTGCTCGAGCTGGCGCGACGAGTCCGACAGCGACACGACCGCGCGGTGGAAGGCGTCGTTGGCCTCGGCCATGGCCGCGACCTGCTCCGCGTCCCTGGCCCAGCGCCCTGTCTCGACCGCCCGGCGCATCTGCTCGACCGCCCGCGGCCGAGCCCCGGCCTCGGGCCAGCGCAGCGCGGCGCCCTCGAGGGCCAGCCGGTTGCGGTGGATCTGGTGCACGGTCGAGGCGTCCGGAACGCACACGCGGATGCCGCGGTTGCGCTCGCGCTCGACCAGGTGCTCCTGCTCGACCTCGTCGAACGCCGCGCGCAGGGAGTTGCGCGAGATGCCCAGCTCCGCGGCCAGCCGCTCCTCGGGCAGGCGGGCGCCCGGTCGCAGCACCCCGGTGACGACCGCGCGGCGCAGGACCTCGGCGCCCCGGCCCACCGCGCCCAGCGTCTCGTGCTGCGACTCGACCTGGACTCGGATGGGGCCCACCATCGCCAGGTCCGGCACGGGGGCCTCCGCTGCATCGCTCATGGCGCCATCGTGCCAGGGCGGCAGACCCCGCCGACCCGGCTCACGCCGAGATGCGACCGAGCACCTGGCCGGCCGAGACCGCATCGCCCTCGGCCACGCCGCGCTCGGAGAGGGTGCCCGCGCTCGGGGCGCTGACCTTGGACTCGGTCTTCATGACCTCGAGGACCAGCAGGTCGTCGCCGGCCTCGACCTGCGCGCCCTCCTCCACGAGCCACTTCAGGACGGTGCCGCCGACGCCGGCCGTCACCGCCCCGTCGTCGGCGGCGGCGGGCTCCGCGGCCGACGAGGAGCCCTGCGCTCCGGACTCCAGAGCGGCGGCCAGCGCCTTGGGCACGCCGAGCATCACGCGGCGGCCGTCGATGTCCACGGCGAAGCGCGAGCGCCCCAGCTCGGCGGCGCGCAGGTAGTCGGCGACGTAGCCGTCGTCGTCGTCCAGCCGCTCGGCGAAGTCCGTCTCGATCCAGGCGGTGTGCACGGTGAAGTCCTCGGCGGACTCGCCCGCGAACTCGGGGGCCTCGATCACCGCGCGGTGGAACGGCAGCGTGGTGGCCGCGCCGTGGATGCGCAGCTCGGCCAGCGCCCGGCGCGCCCGGCGGAGGGCCGACGGCCGATCCTGGGCGTGCACGATCAGCTTGAGCAGCATCGAGTCGAAGGTCGTGGCGACCTCCTGCCCGGCGCGCACGCCGGAGTCCACGCGGATGCCGGGGCCCGTGGGAGCGTCGATCGCCTCGATCCGCCCGCCGCCGGGCAGGAAGCCGCGACCCGGGTCCTCCGCGTTGACGCGGAACTCGAAGGCATGGCCCTGCGGCTGCTCGCCCAGGCCCTCCGGCAGGTGCCCGCCGTCGGCCACGAGCAGCTGGAGCTGGACCAGGTCCGCGCCGAAGACCTCCTCGGTGATCGGGTGCTCGACCTGCAGGCGGGTGTTGACCTCGAGGAACGAGATCAGTCCGTCGCGCCCGACCAGGAACTCGGCGGTCCCGACGCCCACGTAGCCGGCCTCCTGGCAGATCCGAGCGGCCGAGGTGTGGATGCGCTCGCGCTGCTCGTCGCCGAGGAAGGGCGCCGGCGCCTCCTCCACGAGCTTCTGGTGGCGGCGCTGCAGGGAGCAGTCGCGCGTGCCGAGCACGGCCACCGCGCCGTGGGAGTCGCACACGACCTGGGCCTCGACGTGGCGCGGCTCGTCCAGGAACCGCTCGACGAAGCATTCGGGGCGCCCGAACGCGCTCTGCGCCTCGCGGGCCGCGGAGGCGAAGGCGTCCTCGACCTCGGAGAGCTCGCGGACCACGCGCATCCCGCGCCCGCCGCCGCCGTGGGCGGCCTTGATGATGATCGGCAGGCCGTGCTCCTGGGCGAAGGCCGTGGCCTCCGCGCCCGAGTCGACGGGGCCGTCGGTTCCGGGCACCAGCGGGGCGCCCACGGAGCGGGCGATGTCGCGGGCCTGGACCTTGTCGCCGAGCTTCTCGATGGTCTCGGGCCTCGGCCCGATCCAGGTCAGGCCGGCCTCGACGACCCCGCGGGCGAACGAGGCGTTCTCGGACAGGAAGCCGTAGCCGGGGTGGACGGCGTCCGCGCCGCTGCGCCGGGCGATCTCGAGGATCTCCTCCTGGTCCAGGTAGGTCTCGGCGGGGCTCGTGCCCTCGAGCGCCCAGGCCTCGTCGGTCAGGTGGACGTGCGGGGCGTCGGCGTCGGGATCGGCGTAGACGGCCACCGAGGTCAGGCCGGCCTCGGCGCAGGCGTGGATGATGCGCACGGCGATCTCGCCGCGGTTGGCGATCAGGACCTTCTGCACGATGGGCTCCTCAGCGGGTCTCGGAAGGGGAAGTGATGGGTGCGGCGGCGGGATCGACGGCGACGAAGCGCACCGTCCTCCCGGGGGCCGCCTGGGCCATGAGGTCCAGGTCGGCCTCGACCACGGTGGCGATGACCGGATAGCCGCCGGTCACGGGGTGGTCCCTCAGGAACACGACGGGCAGGCCGGAGGCCGGCACCTGGATGCTGCCGGGCACCGTGCCCTCGCTGGGCAGCTCGCGCTCGATGCGGCGGGCGAGCTCCCGGCCCTCGAGCCGGGCGCCCACGCGGTCGGAGGCCGCCGAGACGGTCCACTCCTGCTTCTGGAAGGACGCCAGGGCCTCCGGGGTGAACCAGTCCTCGCGCGGGCCGAGGACCACGCGGACCTCCACGGGCCCGCCCGGCGGCGCGGGCCGGGCCTCCGCGGCGCCGGCGACCTCGAGCGGCCAGTCGACGGCGGTCCCGGGATCGCGCCCGACCGCCAGGCGGTCGCCGTCGGCGAGCGCCGACGGGCCGAGGCCCGCCAGGGTGTCGCCGGCGCGGCTGCCCAGCACCGGGGCGGCGTCGATGCCGCCGCGGACCGCGATGTAGACGCGCAGCCCGTCCGCCGGCGCCCCGACGCGCAGCCGCTGCCCGTCCTCGAGGGCGAAGGGCAGCCCGGTGCGGGGGCGCCAGTCACGGGCTGCCGGGGCCTCCCCCTCCGCGGAGGGCTCCGACGACGGCGCCGCGATGATCTCGAGCTCGACGGGCGCCCCGGTCACGGCGAGGACCTGATCGCCCACGGCGCGCAGCTCCAGACCGCCGAGCACGCTCTCCAGGCATGCCGTGTCCGGCATATTGCCGACCAGGCGGGCCGCCCGATCCGCGGCCGCCCGGTCCAGGGCGCCGGACGAGGAGATGCCCACGTCCGCCCGGCCGGGGCGACCGCGATCCTGCACGAGGGCCTGCAGCCCGGCGGTCTCGAGCACCAGGTGGTGCGACGGATCGATCGCCGGCTCCTCGGGAGCGGGAGCGGGCCGGAGCTCCACGGCCTCGCGCACCGCACGGTAGGTCAGGCGGTCGCCGGGGGCCAGCAGCGCCGGCGGATCCCGGCGCAGGTCGACCATGGGCGTCGTCGTGCGCCCCAGCAGCTGCCACCCGCCCGGGGAGCTGCGCGGGTAGACGGCCGAGAACTGCCCGGCCAGGCCCACGGAGCCGGCGGGCACGGCGGTGCGAGGGGTGCTGCGGCGCGGGATCTCGGGGGTGCCCCGCAGGGGCTCGGGCAGCTCGAGGCCCTCGACAGACTCCAGCGAGCGGGCGCAGTACAGGAAGCCCGGGGCGAAGCCGGCGAACGCGGCGATCCACGGCTCGGCCGTGTGCCAGGCGATCAGCCCGTCGGCGGAGACCCCCAGCGAATCGGCGAGCTCGTGGAGGTCCTCCCCGTCGTAGACGACGTCGAGGGTGATCTCCCGGCCCGGCTGATCGGCCAGGGAGCCCCGGGGGATGCGCGCGAGGGCGGCCTCGAGGGCGGGGCGGTCGGCGGTGCGGATAAGCACCGTGGAGGCGCCGCCCACGCCCCGGTACCCGTCCTCGGACAGGGCGGCGTGCACGGCCACGGCATCGGCCAGATCCGCGCACTCGACGAGCAGCGAGTGGTCGGCGACCGGGCGCAGCGGGCGCTGCGGGATCTCGTAGCGGCTCACGAGAGGAACGACCGCTGCTCGACGCCGGCCTCCGCCAGCGCCGCGGAGACCTGCCGGGCGATCTCGAGCGCGCCGGGAGTGTCCCCGTGGACGCAGATCGACGCGGCGTCCACGGCGATGGTCGAGCCGTCGATCGCGGCGACGGTGCGCTGCGTGGCCATCTGCACCACGCGGGCGGAGATCTCGGCGGGATCGTGCAGCACCGAGCCCTCCTCGCGGCGGGAGACCAGGCGGCCCTCCGGGGTGTAGGCGCGGTCGGCGAAGGCCTCGCGCACCGTGGGGACGCCCGCGGCGGCGGCCTGCCGCTCGATCTCGGAGTCCGGCAGCACGAGGATCGGGAGCTCGTCGCCGAGCTCGACCAGCGCCCGGACCACGGCCGCCGCGTGCGCCTCGTGGTGCACGATCGTGTTGTAGAGCGCGCCGTGCGGCTTCACGTAGCGGACCTGCGCGCCCACCGAGCGGGCGCAGGCCTGCAGCGCGCCGATCTGGTAGACGACCTGGTCCGTGAGCTCGGAGGGGACGACGTCGATGAACCGGCGCCCGAAGCCCTTGAGGTCGTCGTAGCTGACGTGCGCCCCGATCGCGGCGCCGCGCTCGGAGGCGATGCGGCACGTCTCGCGCGCGACCGACGGATCGCCGGCGTGGAACCCGCAGGCCACGTTGGCGCTGGAGACGACCTCGAGGATCTCGGCGCCGTCGGGCATGGCCCAGGACGTCAGCGACTCCCCGCAGTCCGCGTTCAGATCGATCCGGGGCTGACCGGTGGTGATGGCGCTCATGGGAGTCGGCCTCCTCTTGCTGTGGTCGGAACAGGATGAACTATCGGAAGCGATTGTTCAACAATCTCATGTGATGTTCGCGACGTCCGACCCGCGTCACTATGATGGCGCAGATCACACTCTCCGGCCGACGGCACGGCGCCGACGAGCGTCGCCCGCGTCGTCGGCCCGCCACCAGGAGCCGCATGTCCGCGCACCCTCGTCTCTCCGAACCGCTGGCCATCGGGTCGCTGACCCTGCCGCACCGCATCCTCATGGGATCGATGCACACCGGGATGGAGGACGATCCCGAGCAGTTCCCGGAGCTCGCCGCCTTCTTCGCCGAGCGCGCCCGCGGCGGCGCCGGCCTCATGATCACCGGCGGCTTCAGCCCGAACGACGACGGACGCCTCACCCCCGACGGCGGGCAGCTGTCCGATCCCGCCCGGGTCCCGGAGCACCGGATCATCACCGACGCGGTCCACGGGGCCGGCGGGCTGATCGCCGTGCAGCTGCTGCACGCCGGGCGCTATGCCTACCACCCCGGCGCCGTGTCCGCCTCGGCCACGCAGTCGCCCATCAGCCCCTTCCCCGCCCGCGAGCTCGACGACGCCGGCGTGCGCCGCACGATCGAGGACTTCGCCCGCGCCGCCGTCCTGGCGCAGGAGGCCGGCTACGACGCGGTCGAGATCATGGGCTCGGAGGGCTACCTGCTCAACCAGTTCCTGGCCGCGCACACCAATCAGCGCGACGACGAGTGGGGCGGGGACGCCCGGCGGCGCCGTCGCCTCCCGGTCGAGGTCGTGCGCGCGGTGCGCGCGGCGGTCCCGGACCTGCCCATCATCTACCGCATCTCCCTCATGGACCTGGTCGACGGCGGTCAGAGCTGGGCGGACGTCGCGGCGCTGGCCCGCGAGCTCGAGGCCGCCGGGGTCAGCGCCTTCAACACCGGCATCGGCTGGCACGAGGCCCGGGTGCCCACCATCGTCACGAGCGTGCCGCGCGCCGCGTTCGTCCGGGCCACCGCCGCCCTGAAGTCCGAGGTCTCGGTGCCGGTCGCCGCCTCGAACCGCATCTCCATGCCGGAGACCGCCGAGCAGATCCTCGCGGCCGGGCAGGCCGATCTGGTCTCGATGGCCCGTCCCTTCCTGGCGGATCCCGCGTGGGTCCGCAAAGCGGTCGAGGGCCGCGACGACGAGATCAACACCTGCATCGCCTGCAACCAGGCCTGCCTGGACCACACGTTCTCCCAGCGGCGGGCGTCGTGCCTGGTGAACCCGCGGGCCGGGCGGGAGACCTCCCTCGTCCTCGGCCCCACGCGCACGGCCGAGCGGATCGCCGTGATCGGCGCCGGCCCAGCGGGGCTGGCCAGCGCCGCGGCGGCCGCCGAGCGGGGCCATCACGTCGAGCTCTTCGAGGCCCAGGACCACCTGGGCGGGCAGTTCGCGCTGGCTCAGCGCATCCCGGGCAAGGAGGAGTTCGCGGAGACGCTGCGCTACTTCACCCGCCGGCTCGAGGACCTGGGCGTGGCGGTGCACACGGGCCGCCGGGTGGGCGCGCAGGAGCTGATCGACGGCGGCTGGGACCACGTGGTGCTGGCCACCGGGGTGGAGCCCCGCGTCCCCGAGATCGACGGCCTCGACCACCCGTCGGTGATCCCCTACCCGGAGCTGATCAGCGGCCGCCGCAGCGCCGGCGAGCGCGTCGCGGTGATCGGCGCCGGCGGGATCGGCGTGGACGTGTGCGAGTACCTCACCCACGCCGGGCCGCAGCCCACGCCGGTGGAGCAGTGGCAGCGGGAATGGGGCGTCGCGCCCCTGACCGGCCCGGAGGCGCAGATCGGCGCTCTGCGCCGGCCCGAGCCGCAGGCGGCAGCCCGCCAGGTGCATCTCATCCAGCGCCGCACCACCAAGATCGGCAAGGACCTGGGCCCCACGACCAGCTGGGTCCACCGCGCCGCGCTGCGGGCCCGCGGCGTCCGGCAGATCACCGGGGCGCAGTACGTGCGCATCGACGACGACGGCCTGCACCTCACCGTTCCGGGCGAGACCGGGAGCCAGGCGGCCGAGGCCCCGCGCGAGGACCTGGTCCTGGCCGTCGACTCGGTGATCCTGTGCGCCGGGCAGGTCTCGCAGCGCGAGCTGGCCGAGCCCCTGGAGCAGGCGGGCGTCCCGGTGCACATCATCGGCGGCGCCGATGTGGCCGCCGAGCTCGATGCCAAGCGCGCGATCAAGCAGGGCGTGGAGGTCGCAGCCGCGCTGTGAGCGCGGGCCTCAGCTGCGGGCCGTGGGGTGCGGGGTGTCCGTGTGCTCCTCGCGCCGCTCGTCCTGCGCGTCCACCTCGGCCAGCGAGAACGGGAAGTGCTGCTCCAGGATGCGGGCGATGCCCTCGTCGTCGTTCGTGGCCGTGACCACGTCGGCGGCCTCCTGGGCCTCCGGGATGCCGTTGCCCATGGCCACGCCCAGGCCCGCCGTGCGCAGCATGGTGACGTCGTTGCCGTTGTCGCCGAAGGCCATCACCTGCTCGAGCGGGATCTCTCGGGCGGCGCAGTAGTCGGCGATCGCCGAGGACTTGTCCACCCCGGGGGCGGTGGCCTCGTAGTAGATGGGCGAGGAGAAGGTGCACTCGGCGCGGTCGGCGAAGTCGGCGTCGAACTCCTTCTGCAGCTCCAGCAGATCGGGGCGCTCGCCCGTGAAGAGCAGCTTGGTGGGCGGCTCGGGCAGATCGGCCACCCGGGGCAGCGGGTGCACGGTCAGCGCGTTGCCGGTGGCCTCGTGGTGGACCTGCGGGTGCTCGGGGTCCGAGACGAAGAGGTCCTCCCCGAGGGGGATCATCACGATGAGGCCGCGGGCCAGCACGCGGTCGATCATCTCCTGCGCGGTCGGCTCGTCGATCTCGCGGCGGGCGATGACCTCCCCGGAGGCCTGGTCCACGATGATCGAGCCGTTCATCCCGGCCAGGACCAGGTCTTGGCCGATCTCCAACTGCCCGGCCAGCTCCCTCAGCCCGGGGATCGGGCGCCCGGAGGCCAGCATGATCTGGGCGCCGCTCTCGCGGATGGCCTGCAGTCCCAGGCGCGTGCCGGGCTGGAGCTGGCGGTCGCTGCCCAGCAGGGTGCCGTCGATGTCGAAGGCGACGAGGCGGAAGGTCATGGGGTCTCCTGTGCTGGGACGGATTCGGTGCTGCTCCCAGCATGCCAGGAGCGCGGGAGCCCCGGCTCCGTTCGGGTCCGGGGATCAGATTCAGGGGGCCTGGACGCGCGGGTCCGTCGTGACCCGCGCGATGTGCAGGGCCAGGTAGGCGACCTCGTCGTCGCTGATCCGGGAGTCCAGGCGCAGCTCGAGCAGCGCGGCGACCCGCAGGGCGCAGCGGTGGGCCTCCGTGTAGGTGGTGCGGATGGCCTCGCCGATGCTCGATCGCTCGCCCTGCAGCTGGCGCCCGGAGCTCACCCGCACGAAGAGGTAGCGCAGGTGGGTGATGAAGCGCGCGACGCCCAGGGACGAGCGCTGCAGCGGCCGGTCGTAGGTCCGCCCGATCACGTCGAGCACCTGCTGGATCAGACCCGTCATGGTGTACGTCTGGGACAGATCGCCCGTCGAGAACCCGGCGTTGACCAGGTGCAGGGCGATCGCCACCCGCTCAGCCTCGGGCAGCTCGACCCCGGCGGCGCGGTCGAAGGCGGCGAGCACGATGCCGGCCTGCGCGAACTCCTCGGGATAGAGCTGGCTGACCTCCTCCTCGAGGGGGTACTGCAGGGGGATGGACTCGCGCTGGCGGCGGATCGCGAACTCGAGGTGATCGGCCAGCGCGATGAGCAGCCAGGGGCTGCGGCTCGCGAGCGCCCCCAGCCCGGCCTCGCCCAGCGCGGCCTCGGCCTGCTGCACGCGCTCCGGCGAGACGGCGGCCAGCTGCTCGCCCATGTGGTCGGGGTCGCGGCCGTCGACCGGCACGAAGGTGCGCGCGATCCTGGACTCGTCGACGGCCCCGCCGGGCTTGGCCTGGAAGCCCAGCCCTCGGCCGGTCAGCACCGCCTCCGTGCCGTCGTCGCGGCGCGCGAGCACCACGTTGTTGTTGAAGACCCGCAGGATCTCCACGGACTCTCGCTTTCTGTCTGGGGGCCCGCTCGCATCGAGCGGGCCGAGGCGACGGCGGGCCCCGAGCCGGCGATCGTGCGCCGTCCGGAACCCGCCGTCCGAGGACTCAGTCCTGCGGGGGCGTCAGCGACTGCCCGTTGCTGCCGATGACCTCGCGGTACCAGTCGAACGACTTCTTGCGGTAGCGCTCCAGCGTTCCGGAGCCGTCGTCGTTGCGATCGACGTAGATGAAGCCGTAGCGCTTGGACAGCTGCGCCGTGGAGGCGGAGACCAGGTCGATGCAGCCCCACGAGGTGTAGCCCATGACCTCCACGCCGTCCTCGATGGCCTCGCCGACCTGGAAGAGGTGGTCGTTCAGGTAGGCGATGCGGTAGTCGTCGACGACGGTCTTCCGGCCGTCGACCTCGACCAGCTCGTCCTTGGCGCCGAGGCCGTTCTCCACGATGAACAGCGGCTTCTGCCAGCGGTCCCAGAACTGGTTGAGGGCGTAGCGCAGGCCCTGCGGATCGATCTGCCAGCCCCACTCGGAGGCCTCGAGCGTGGGATTGGGCACGCCGCCCATGATGTTGCCCTCGCCCTGGATCTGCTGCGCGGGATCGGCGGTCTCGCAGGCGCTCATGTAGTAGCTGAAGGACACGAAGTCGACGGTGTGCGCGAGGTCCTCGCGGTCCTGGTCCGTGATCTCGAGCTCGACGCCCTTCTCCCGCAGCGCGCGCTTGAAGTAGCCGGGGTACTCGCCGCGCACGTGGACGTCGCCGAACGCGTAGCTGGCCTGATCGGCCTGCAGCGCGGCCATGACGTCCGAGGGATCGGGGGTCAGGGGGTAGTTAGGTGTCGCGATGACCATGCAGCCGACCTGCGCGTCCGGGATCAGCTCGTGAGCGAGCCGGGTGACCTGCGCCGAGGCCACGAGCTCGTGGTGGATCGCCTGGTAGCGGTCCTGCTCGGAGAGCTCCTCCTTGGGCGTCCAGATCCCGCCGGCCATGAGCGGCTGGTGCATGATCGCGTTGATCTCGTTGAAGGTCAGCCACTGCTTGACCCGCTTGCCGTAGCGCTCGAACAGCACGCGGGCGTAGCGGACGTAGAACTCGATCAGCCGGCGATCGGTCCAGCCGTCGTACTGCTGGGCCAGGTGCGCCGGGGTCTCATAGTGCGAGATCGTGACGAGCGGCTGGATGCCGTGCTTCTCGAGCTCGTCGAGCACGCGATCGTAGAAGGCCAGGCCCTCCTCGTTCGGCTGCTCCTCGTCGCCGTTCGGGAAGATGCGGCTCCACGCGATCGAGAAGCGGAAGACCGTGAAGCCCATCTCCGCGAACTGCGCGATGTCCTCGGCGTAGCGGTGGTAGAAGTCGATGGCCTCGAGCTTGAGGTTCTCGGGCACCGGCTCCTCGGTGGGCGGGGTCTTCATGCCGTGGGGCATCAGGTCCTGGATGGACAGGCCCTTGCCGTCCTGGTCGTAGGCGCCCTCGATCTGGTTCGCGGCGGTCGCCCCGCCCCACAGGAAGCCCTTCGGGAACGTGCTCATGCGTCTCTCCTGAATTCTCTCGACGGATGGTCGGGTGGTCGTCGGAAGCGCGCGGCCGCAGGGCTGCGGCCGGCCCGCGGCCTCAGCGCCTCACCGTGACGACGGGGTCGCCCGCAGCCACCGGGCCGGCCTGGGCGGGCAGGACCTCCGCGTGCTTCTTGGTGTTGGTCACGGTCAGGATCACGGTCGTGTCATAGCCGGCCTGCGCGATCGCCGGGAAGTCGACCTCGGCCAGGACATCGCCGACCTCCACACGCTCCCCGCGCGATCGCTCGGTCGTGAAGTGCTCGCCCTTGAGCTCGACCGTGTCGATCCCCACGTGGATGAGGACCTCGACGCCGTCGTCGGACTTGATGCCGTAGGCGTGCTTCGAGCCTGCCACCGAGATGAGCTTGCCGGCCACGGGGGAGCGGACGATGTTCTCCTCCGGCGTGATGCCGACGCCCTTGCCCAGGGCCTCCGCGGCGAACGCGGCATCCGCCACATCGCCCAGGGCCATGACCCGGCCCTGCAGCGGCGAGTCCACGTCGACGACGACCGGGGCGGCCGAGCCCTGCTCGGACGTGGGGGCGGGCTCGGCGCGGTCGCCGCCGGACGCGGTCGCCGACGGGGTCGCGGCGGCCGCAGCCGCGCCGGTGGCCGCACCCGCGGCGGTCGAGCCGCCGGCGCTGCCGCTCGCAGCGGCGCTCGTGCCGCCCGCGGGCACCGCGAGCGCCGGCTGGGCCCCCGTGGGATCCGCCGGTGCGGGGGCCGTGTCATCGGCCGGCGGGGCCACGGCGTCGGAGCCGGTCCCGGGGGTCTCGCGATCCACGAACAGGAAGGTCAGCACGAAGGCGATCACCATGGCCACGAGGCAGCCGATCAGCAGGCCCGTGAAGCTGCCGTGCTCGAGGAAGGCGGGCAGCGCCAGGGCGGAGGGGAAGACGAAGCTCGAGGCCGCCGAGCCGGCGAAGCCCACCAGGATGCCGCCGATCGCGCCGCCGACGACCCCGAAGTACAGCGGGCGCTTGAGCGGGAGATTGACGCCGTACATCGCGGGCTCGGTGACGCCGGCCAGGATCCCGGACAGGGCCGCCGGACCTGCCGCCTGGCGGCGCGCCGCGCTGCGGGTCCGCGCGAAGACCGCCAGGGTCGCCGCACCCTGCGCGAGCACCGCCGGCATGATCGATGCCACCATGATGGACTGCCCGGTCGTGGCGAGGTCGTTGAGGATGACCGGGACGAAGCCCCAGTGCAGGCCGAAGATCACGAGGACCTGCCAGAACCCGCCGACCAGCGCGCCGCCGAGCCACGGGGCCACCTCGTACAGGGAGCTGACCAGCCAGGCGATGGCCTGCGAGGCGTAGGTGGTGATGGGGCCGATCGTCAGCAGCACGAGCGGGACCATGACCAGCAGCGCCAGCAGCGGCTTGGAGAAGTTGCGGATCGCCGAGGGCAGGATCCGGTCCAGGAAGCGCTCGAGGTAGGACAGGACCCAGACCGAGACCACGATCGGGATCACGGACGAGGCGTAGGACATCAGCACCACGGGGATGCCGAAGAAGGTGACGGGATCGCCCGTCTCGGTCAGCGCCACCAGGCTGGGGTGGACGAGCGCCGCGGCCAGGGCCATGGCGATGAACTGATTGGCCCCGAAGCGCTTGGCCGAGGTGACGGCCAGGAACAGCGGCAGGAAGTAGAACAGGCCGTCGCCGGCGGCGTTGAGGATGACGAAGGTGCTGCTCTCCTCGCTGAGCCACCCCAGGGTGACCACGAGCGTCACGAAGGCCTTGAGCAGGCCCGCGCCGGCCAGCGGCCAGATCAGCGGGTTGATCAGCGCCGAGATGAGCTGGATGAAGCGGTCCAGCAGGGACCCCTTCTCCTGCGGCTCGTCATCGGCGCCCGAGGCACCGGCTGCCCCTCCGGCTTCGGGGAGCTTGGCGCTGAACGGCGCGTAGACCTTGGGGACGTTGTCCCCCACGACCACCTGGAACTGCCCGCCGGCCTTGACCACGGTGATCACGCCGGGAAGCTGCTCGACCTGCTCCTTGCTGGCCCTGCTGTCGTCCTTGAGCCGCAGGCGCAGGCGCGTCGCGCAGTGCGAGGCGTCCCGCACGTTCTCGGGACCGCCCACTCCCTCCAGGATCCGATCCGCGAGCTGCGGATAATCGACTGACGCCATCGTCATCGTCCTCTTCTCGTCACCGGCCCCGCGCACTCCGTGCGGGGCGCAGATCGTGCTCCCGAGCCCGGATATGAAAAAAGACCCGAGGCGCGCGGAAGCGCTCCTCAGGTCTTGCCTCGGGCGACGACGAGCGGGTCGTCGTGCGGGAGTAACAATCCTGTGCGACGACGTGTGACCGCCGTCGCTGTGCCTCGAATCTAAGCCGCCTCGACGGCACGGGGCAACCTCACCTGGCAACTTGCCCCCAGGACTGCGGTGCGGGCCCCGGTGGCGCGCCCCGGTCCAGCGCCTGGGTGCGGCGCCTCAGTCCGGCGCCTCGCGGCGGCTACAGCGGCGGCCACGGGATGCGGTACCCGCCGGTCTCGTCGAACGGCAGGACCGGGGTCGCCAGCAGCATCTCCACGCGCAGCTGCAGCGCCAGCTGCTCGACCGGGAAGAGCAGCTCCTCGAGCTCTGCGGGCAGCCGCTCGAGCAGCGGGGCCAGATCCGCCAGCAGGGGATCGGGCACGGGCTCGCCCGCGAACTCCCAGATCACGGTGCGCAGCTTGTCCGGGGCCGAGAAGCACAGCCCCTGGTCGATCCCCCACAGGTGCCCGTCGGTCCCGCGCAGCACGTGGCCGGCCTTGCGGTCCGTGTTGTTGGCGATGACGTCGAAGACCGCCATCCGCCGCAGGGCGTCGTGCGTCTCGGGACGGGAGTCGTAGAGCGTGAAGTAGTGCTCGCTCGGGTCGTGGTCCACGAAGCGCTGGATCGACCCGGGACCGAACGGGCCCTCGTCGCGCAGGACGGTGGCGGGGATCAGGTCCCAGCCCAGCGCCTCCGACAGGACGTAGGCGGCCCGCTCGCGCCGGTAGATCCGGGGCGGGAAGTCGCGCAGGGGCCGCTCGCCCTCCTCGGCCTTGTAGACGCCGCGGACGGTGCGGCCGTCGTCGCTCACGTCGACGAGCAGCGCGGAGTTCGACGACTCCCGGAACAGCCCCACGAGCTCGATGGCGCCGGTCTGCAGGACGGCCTCGTCACCGGGGGCGTCGCCGCTGCGCGCAGTCATGGCGGGAAGGGCCCGTTCAGTCCGCGAGCAGGTCGGCCAGGAAGCCGTCGGTCGTGTTCACCCGCAGGACCGACGGAGCCTGACCGGTCGGATACGAGATGGCGGACACGGAGCAGGGGTCGACGGCGATCCGCTGGAAGTGATCCAGGTGGGAGCCCAGCGCGTGGTTGAGCAGGGCCTTGATCGGGTCGGCGTGCGAGAAGCACACGACGGTCTGCCCCGGGTGCCGATCGCGGATGCGCTGGACGCCCTGGATCATGCGGTGCTGCATCTCCGAGAAGCTCTCGCCGTCCGGGAAGCGGAAGGTCGACGGGGCGTGCTGCACGGTGGTCCACTCGGGCAGCTTGGCCACGCGCTTGAGCTTCTCGCCGGTCCACTCGCCGAAGTCGCACTCGAGCAGGTCCGGCTCGACCTCGAGCGTCAGGCCGGTGGCCTGCTCGATCGGCTCGGCCGTCTCGCGCGTGCGCTCGAGCGGGGAGGAGTAGAGGGCATCGACGGACAGGCCCTCGAAGCGCTCGGCCAGCCGCTGCGCCTGGGCGAGCCCCTTCTCGGAGAGGTGCAGGCCCGGGGCGCGGCCCGGCAGGACCTTGCCGGTGGTCGGGGTGAGCCCATGGCGGACCATCAGGACGAGCGTCGGTCGGTCGGTCGCGGTGTCAGCAGATCTGTCGGTCACCCGCCCACGGTACCGCCGCGCCGCACGGGCTGAAGAGCTCCGGCGGCGGTGCGCTCACGGCGAAAGCGGGCGGCCGGGGGGTGCCCCGGCCCTTGTGCTGTCGCGCCACGGGTCTAGCGTGAAGACGTGACCGATCGCCCTGACATCAGCACCCTCGGCGAGCTGCTCGCCGCCGGCCATCCCGTCCGCACGCTCCGCCAGGAGATCCGGGCCAACCTCCTCTCCGCCCTGGCGGAGGGGCGAGACCCCTGGCCCGGGCTGCACGGCCTGAGCCGCACCGTCCTGCCCCAGGTGGAGCGGGCCCTGATCGCCGGGCACGACATCGTCCTGCTCGGCGAGCGCGGGCAGGGCAAGACCCGCCTGCTGCGCACCCTGGCGGGCCTGCTCGACGAATGGTCCCCGGAGGTCGAGGGCTCCGAGCTGCACGAGCATCCCCTGGAGCCGCTCACGGCCGCCACCCGCGCCCGCATCGAGGCCGAGGGCGATGCCCTGCCCGTCGTGTGGCGGCACCGCTCGGAGCGCTACGTGGAGAAGCTGGCCACCCCGGACACGTCCGTGGCCGATCTGATCGGCGACGTCGATCCCGTGCGCGTGGCCGAGGGGCGGCGCCTGGGCGATCCGGAGACCATCCACTACGGGCTGATCCCCCGCGCCCATCGCGGGATCGTGGCCATCAACGAGCTGCCCGATCTGGCCGAGCGCATCCAGGTGGCCATGCTCAACGTGATGGAGGAGCGCGACGTCCAGATCCGCGGCTACGTCCTGCGCCTGCCCCTGGACGTGCTGGTGGTCGCTTCGGCCAACCCGGAGGACTACACCAACCGCGGCCGCATCATCACGCCGCTGCAGGACCGCTTCGGCGCCGAGATCCGCACCCACTACCCGATCGAGCTGGTCGATGAGATGGCCGTCATACGGCAGGAGGCCGATCTGGCGGCGGAGGTCCCGGAGGCCCTGCTGGAGATCCTGGCCCGCTACACCCGGCTGCTGCGCGAGTCCCCCGCGGTGGATCAGCGCTCGGGCGTCTCCGCCCGCTTCTCGATCGCCGGGGCGGAGACCACGGCTGCCGCCGCCCTGCGCCGGGCCACGGTCTACCGGGAGGACTCCGCGGTGGCGCGGCTCGTGGACATCGACGCCGCGGTGGACGTGCTGGCCGGCAAGATCGAGTTCGAGGCCGGAGAGGAGGGCCGCGAGCAGGCCGTCCTGGACCACCTGCTGCGCCGGGCCACCGCCGAGACGCTGGCCGCGCGCCTGCACGACGTCGACCTGGACCCGCTGATCGAGGCCCTGGACGGCACCGTCACCGTCACCACCGGCTCGGACATCCCCGCCCACGAGTTCCTGGACGGCCTGCCCGAGCTGCCGGAGGACGGACAGGATCTCTACGAACGGATCGCCGACGCCTTCGGAGCGCAGTCCCCCGGCGAGCGCGCGGCGGCCGTCGAGCTGGCGCTCGAGTGGCTGTTCCTGGCGCAGAAGATCTCCAAGGACGCCGACGACGACGGCACCATCTACGGCTGAGCGGGGACTGCGCCGGGATCGCTCCCGGCGGAGCCGATCAGGGCGCCCCTGCTCCGCGACCTGCCCACGGAAGGAAGGCACCGCGTGCCCGCCTATCGCAACAGCCGCTACGGCCGCTATCGCGGCGGCCCGGACCCCCTGGCCCCGCCGCCGGACATCTCCCAGGCGCTGCAGGCCATCGGCCGCGACGTCATGGAGGGCTACTCCCCCCAGGACGCCCTGCGCGAGCACCTGCGCCGGGGCGGTCGCGGCCAGAGGGGCCTGGACGACCTGTCCCGTCGCGTCCATCAGCGCCGCCGGGAGCTGCTGAGCCGCCACAGCCTCGGCGGCACCCTGGACGAGGTCCGGCAGCTGCTGGACACGGCCCTGCGCCTGGAGCGCGAGCAGTTCCTGCGCGATGCCCGGATGGATCCCACGGACCGTCAGCTGCGCGAGATGCAGCTGGACGGACTGCCGTCGTCCACGGCCGCGGCCGTCAACGAGCTCGCGGACTACGACTGGCAGTCCCAGCGGGCCCGGGAGGCCTTCGAGCAGATCAGGGACAAGCTGGGGCGCGAGGTGCTGGATCAGCGCTTCGCCGGCATGAAGCAGGCGCTCGAGGGCGCCACCGACGAGGACCGCGAGCAGATCTCGCGGATGCTCGGCGACCTCAACGACCTGCTGGCCGCGCACGCGCGCGGCGAGGACACCGACGAGGACTTCCGCCGGTTCATGGATGAGCACGGGGAGCACTTCCCGGAGAACCCCGGCAGCGTCGACGAGCTGATCGACGCCATGGCCAAGCGCTCCGCGGCCGCCGCTCGGATGATGAACTCCATGACCCCCGAGCAGCGCCAGGAGCTGATGGAGCTCTCCGCCCAGGCCTTCGGCTCGCCCCAGCTCATGGACCAGCTCAGCCGGCTGGATTCCCACCTGCAGGCGCTGCGCCCCGGGGAGGACTGGACCGGCTCCGAGCGCTTCGAGGGGCAGGAGGGCCTCGGCCTGGGCGACGGCACCGGAGCCCTGCAGGACATCGCGGATCTGGACGCCCTGGCCGATCAGCTCTCCCAGAGCCACCAGGGCGCGGCGCTCGACGACATCGACCTGGAGGCCCTGGGCCGCCAGCTCGGCGACGACGCCGCCGTGGACGCCCGCACGCTCAGCGAGCTGGAACGAGCCATGCGCGAGTCCGGGATGCTCCAGCGCGGCACCGACGGCACCCTGCGGCTCTCGCCGCGCGCCGTGCGCCAGCTGGGCAGGTCCCTGCTGCGCGACACCGCCCGGCAGCTCTCCGGGCGCTCCGGCGCCCGCGACACCCGTCGCACGGGGGCCTCCGGCGAAGCCACCGGCTCGACCCGCCAGTGGCAGTTCGGCGACATGGAGCCGTGGGACGTGACCCGCACGATCACCAACGCGGTGCAGCGCACCGTCGGCGAGGGCGGCGACCCCTCCGGCGGCGTGCGGCTGCGGGTCGAGGACGTCGAGGTCCAGGAGACCGAGGACCGCACCCAGGCGGCCGTCGCCCTGCTGGTCGACACGTCCTTCTCCATGGCCGCCGAGGGCCGGTGGCTGCCCATGAAGCAGACCGCTCTGGCGCTGCACCACCTGATCTCCACGCGCTTCCGCGGCGATTCCCTGGAGCTGATCTCCTTCGGCCGCTGGGCGCGCAGCCTGGACGAGAACGAGCTGACGGCGCTGCCGCCGGTCCACGAGCAGGGCACCAACCTGCATCACGGCCTGCTGCTGGCCGCGCGGTTCTTCCGGAAGCACCCGTCCATGCAGCCCGTGCTCCTGGTGGTCACCGACGGCGAGCCCACCGCCCATCTGCTGCCCAGCGGCGACGCCCACTTCGACTGGCCGACCTCGGCCCCCACCCTGCACGCGACCGTCTCCGAGCTGGACCGCGTCACCCGCACGGGAGCGCAGACCACGTTCTTCCAGCTCGGCGACGACCCCGGGCTCACCCGCTTCCTCAATGCCATGGCCCGCCGTGCGGACGGCCGCGTCGTGACGGTGGACCCCGACGACCTCGGCTCGGCGGTGCTCGACGAGTACCTCTCGGCCAAGGGCGCCGACGACTGATCCTGCCCACGGCGATCACCGCCTCGGCGGGCGGAATGCTCAGCGCTTGGGCATCTCCAGAGCGGCGATGACCTCTTCTGCGGTGGACGCCGACACCAGCCGTTCCTTGACCTCCGTGCGGGCCAGGGACCGCGACAGGTTGGCCAGGATCTTCAGGTGCTCCGTCCCGGCGGCGTGCTCGGGAACGGCGATCAGGAAGACCAGGCGCACCGGCTCTGCGGCTGCTGCGCTCCATTCGATCGGGTCGGCGAGCCGGGCGAATCCGATGAACGGCGATGCTGCGCCGTCGGACTTGGCATGCGGGATCGCGATGGCGCTCCCGACCCCCGTGGAGCCCTGCTCCTCACGGGAGAGGGCTGAGGCGACCACCCGCTCGACATCGGCGATCTGCCCCGACGCAGCGCCTCTGGCCGCAAGGGCCCTGAGCACGTCGTCCCGCGTCCTGAGGTCCTCGTCCAGCAGGACCGAGGGCTCCCGAAGGTATTCGCGCAGCGGAATGGCCCGTCGCGAGGACTTCTCCCCCGTCTGCCGGGGAGCCGTCGCGACCCCGCCGTGGCTCTGGGGGTCAGAGGACGACGCGGTCCTGACCGGGTCGTCCGAGGTCAGCGCCGTGGAGCCCCCAGGTCCGGATCCGCTCTCCTGCGCAGGTTCGCCGTCGGGCGACGACGGGGACTCCGCGGCCGTCTGCTCGGCCGAGCGGAGCATCCGCCTCCGCTGCACTCCCATCAGGGCGAGGGCCGCCCCTGCGGTGACTGCGGTGCCGAGCAGCGCGCTGACGAAGAACATGACCGTGTTGTCGACAGCGCCGAGCACGGCCACGATGGGGCCGCCGTGCATGACGTGGTCGCCGACCCCCGCCAGACCAGCGAGGCCGCCGGCGACGGCGCCCCCGATCATGTTCGCGGGGATGACCTGGAGCGGCCGTGCCGCGGCGAACGGGATGGCGCCCTCGGTGATGCCGAAGAAGCCCATGAACAGAGCGGCGATCCCCGATTCCCGCTCCTGAGGCGTGAACCAGGCGCGCCTCAGCAGCGTCGCGAGCCCCATGCCCAGCGGCGGAACGGCGATCGCCGCTGCCGCCATGCCCATCGGCCCGGGATTGCCGGCGGCGATCAGGCCGCCGCCGAACAGGAAGGCCGTCTTGTTGATCGGCCCTCCCATGTCGGAGCCGATCATGGCTCCCAGGATCACGCCGAGGACGACGGCGCTGGTGCCGTCCATGCCCGCCAGCCAGTCCGTGAGGAAGCCGAAGAAGGACGCCACCGGCGCCCCCACGAGATAGACGAACAGGAGGCCGACGACGACCGATGTGACCACCGGGATCACGATGATCGGCATGATCGGCTGGATGTACTTGTGGACGGGGATGCGCTTGAGCGCGAGCGCCACGTATCCGCACGCGAAGCCCGTGAGGATGCCCCCGAGGAATCCTGCGCCCGCCTCGGAGCCGTAGAGGCTGCCGGTCACGGCGATGAAGCCGGTGATCATCCCTGGTGCGAGACCGGGCCTGTCGGCGATCGCGTAGGCGATGTACCCCGACAGCACGGGGACCATGACGGTGAAGCCCAGCACCCCGATCTGATTGATCGTCCACCAGAAGGTCCCCTCCGGGATCACCAGTCCTTCCGCAGTGGCATCGCCGCCCAGCGTCAGCGATATCGCGATCAGCAGGCCTCCCGTGACCACGAACGGGATCATGTGGGAGACACCATTCATGAGCGCCTTGTAGACGCTCTGGAGCGGGCTCATGCGCCCGCTCCCGACACCGGCGGTCTCGTTCACGGCCCGCTCGCCCTGCAGCACCTCGCTGCCGAGGGCCCGCTCGATCAGGTCACGCGGGTGATGGATGCCCTCGGCCACCCCGGCCGAGGCCACGGGCAGCCCGGCGAATCGCGTCATCTCGATCTGCTTGTCCGCCGCCACGACGACCGCGTCGGCCTCCGCGATCTGCTCATCGGTGAAGGCGCCCTCCACCCCGATGGATCCATGCGTCTCGATCGCGATGTCGTACCCCAGGTCGCGGGCGGCCTCTTCGAGCTTCTCCGCCGCCATGAAGGTATGGGCGATGCCCGTGGGGCACGCGGTGATGGCCAGGATCCTCTTGCGGCCGGACATGACGCCTCTTCTCGTCGTACTGCGTCGAAGGCGGCGGGGCGTCGGACACCCTGGCCGTCCACCCCTCCCCCTCATCTGTTCGCATGGCGAACTCTACTGCCGCCGGGGCTCTGCGACCCTCGCGGACGCGGAATACCTGGCAGCTGCGGATGCTTGACCTGCAGTGTCGTCGCCCGCCCACCGAGAAGGACTCCCCATGCCCACGCTCTTCGACCCGCTCATCCTCGGAGCCGTCCAGGCCCCCAACCGCGTCGTCATGGCGCCGCTGACCCGTCTGCGGGCCCAGGCCGACGGCACGCCCTCGGAGCTGAACATCGAGTACTACGCCCAGCGCGCCTCGGTGGGTCTGCTGACCACGGAGGGGACCTACCCCGCGACGGTCGGGAAGTCCTACCCGGGCCAGGCGGGCATCGTCGACGACGCGCACGCCGCCGGCTGGGCCCGTGTGGCCGAGGCGGTGCATGCCGAGGGCGGCCGCCTGTCCCTGCAGATCATGCACGGCGGGCGCGTCTCGCACCCCGCGGTCAACGGCGGCGAGCAGCCCGTCGGGCCCAGCGCCATCGCCCCGGGCACGTCTCTGCATCTGCCCGACGGCGGCAAGGAGGAGATCCCCGTGCCGCGGGAGCTGAGCACGGACGAGCTGGCCGAGATCCGCGACGGCTTCGCGGCCGCTGCGCGGCGGGCCGTCGACGCCGGGATCGACCTGGTCGAGCTGCACGGCGCCAACGGCTATCTCCTCCACCAGTTCCTGTCCCCGGGGGCGAATCAGCGCACGGACGACTACGGCGGCTCGGCCGCAGCCCGCGCGGCGTTCCCGGCGGAGGTGGTGCGCGCCGTCGTCGACGAGGTCGGAGCCGATCGCACGGCGATCCGCCTCTCCCCCGGCAACGGGGCGCAGGGGACGGCGGAGACCGATCCCCAGGAGACCGAGGCCGCCTACCGGGCCCTGCTCGAGGACATCGGAGGGCTGGGGCTGGCCTACATCTCGCTGTTCGCAGCGGACCCGGAGCACCCGGCGGTCGCGGTCGTGCGCGAGCTGTTCGACGGCCCGCTGCTGCTCAACACCGGGTGGACGCAGATCACGGATCTCGCGGCCGCCCGCGAGATCGTGGAGAGCGGGGCCGGCGACGCCGCCGTCGTGGGCCGCTCCCTGATCGCCAATCCGGATCTGGTGAGGCGCTGGGCGGAGGGGCTGCCGGTCAACGAGCCCGATCCGAGCACGTTCTACACGCACGACGCCGCGGGCTACACCGACTACCCGATGGCCGTGTCCGGGACCGCCGCTCCGGAGGGTCCCGCGATGACCCGGCCCTGATCCCCGGGCGGCTCGCCCCTCCCCGGATGACCTCGCTGCCTCCTGGGAGGGTCGTGGGAGCAGTCTGGGCGCGTTCAGCGGCGCACCCCCTCGGCGTCCTCCCTCCCGTCCGACGGCGGTATCGGCATATCGTCCGCCGAGACCCCGTCGGGACCTGGGCAGACACCGCCCGGAGAGGCGGCGGACACCCGACGGCCACCCCGGCGAGAGATGATGGTCCTGCATAGAACGGCCGCAGAGGTCATCAGCTGCCGCCCGGCGCGTGCTCGGGCGGGCACAGGGATCGGCGGTGCAGACTGTGCGCTTCCCCAGACCTCCACCCCCAGGAGCAGCATGCCCGCCCTCGCCGCCGACCGGAGCTCCGCCCAGGGCGGGCGCTTCGAGTGGATGGACGCGGTGCGCGGCATCGCGATCGTCCTGGTGGTCCTGCGCCACGCCACGACCGTGCCCGTCGAGTTCGGGATCGACGCGCCCGAGTGGTTCCGCAACGTGCACGAGTTCCTCGTCCCGTTCCGCATGCCGTCGCTCATGCTGCTGTCGGGGATGCTGCTGGACCGCTCCCTGGCCAAGGGGCTGCCCCGCTACGCCCGAGGCAAGGTGCGCGGCCTGCTGTGGCCGTATCTGATCTGGGCGTTCATCTTCCTGGGCCTCAACGACGGCGGGGACAGCTGGCTCGATCCCACGGCGTGGATCGCCACGTCGTACCTGTGGTTCCTGTTCTTCCTGCTGATCTACTACGCCGTCGCGATCCCGCTGCGCCCGCTGCCGGCCGGGGTCGTGATCCCGGTGATGTGGGGAGCCTCCCTGCTGCTGCCCGACGGGTCCCTGCCCGGCCAGCTCACGTACTTCGCCGGCTGGTTCTTCCTCGGCCAGCTGCTGTCCCGCCACCCCGAGGTGCTGCGACGGCTGACCCGGCCCGTGCCCGCGGGGTTCTTCGCGGTGATCGGCCTGGGCTTCGCCGCCTACGGGATCGACGGGCCGCCCGAGCTCGAGTACCGGGCCGAGTTCGCCGTCTTCGCGCTCATGGGGATCCTGGCCCTGATCGCCGGCATCGCGGCCCTGCCGCAGGAGCGCCTGAGCGCGGTGCGAGCCATCGGGCGCACGTCGATGATCTGGTACGTCGCCCACGTGCCGATCCTGCTGGTCGTGCGCCGGGTCCTGGCGACCGCGGGCATCGAGTCCTTCTGGGCGCACTGGGCGATCGGCTCGGCCGCCGCGCTGCTGGGCAGCTGGATCCTGGTCCGCCTGTCCCGGCGGGGCGCTCCGTTCTCGTGGCTCTTCCGGGCCCCGGAGCCGGAGGCGGGCGGTCATCACGCCCACAGCGAACCGAGGCCCGGTGGTCGGCATCCCCGGAGACAGTCAGGGGACTGATCATCTAAAATGGGGGACATGACGAACAACGAGAAGAACGACCAGCTCACGTTCCAGAACCCCACGAACCGCTACGTCCAGATCGACCCGCCGGTGCAGTCCCAGGAGGCTCCCGGGCTGGATCGCGACCTCGAGCCGCGCGCCGACCTGGGCGAGGAGACCTACCGCGGCACCGGTCGTCTGGAGGGCCGCACGGCCCTGATCACCGGCGGCGACTCCGGGATCGGCGCAGCCGTGGCCATCGCCTTCGCCCGCGAGGGCGCGAACGTGGCCATCAGCTACCTCCCCGAGGAGGAGCAGGACGCCCAGCACGTCCGCGAGCTCATCGAGGGCGCCGGCCGCAAGGCCCTGCTGCTGCCCGGCGACCTGCGCGACAAGGACTTCGCCCGCAAGCTGCCCGGCAAGGTCGCCGATGAGCTCGGCGCCCTGGACATCCTGGTCAACAATGCCGGTCGCCAGTACCACTGGGAGAGCATCGAGGCGATCACGGACGAGCAGTTCGAGAACACCTTCGACATCAAGCTGTTCTCGATGTTCCGCGTCACGCAGGCGGCGCTGAACGTGATGCCGGCGGGCTCGTCGATCATCAACACGACCTCCGTCCAGGCCTACAAGCCCTCGGAGACCCTGGTGGACTACGCCTCCTCGAACGGCGCCATCAACGCCTTCACCCAGGCGATGGCTCAGCAGCTCGTCGAGCGCGGCATCCGCGTCAACGCCGTGGCCCCGGGCCCCATCTGGACCCCGCTGCAGGTCACGGACAACAAGACCGAGGACCAGCTGACCTCGTTCGGCCGCCAGGCCCCGATCGGCCGCGCCGGCCAGCCCACGGAGCTCGCCCCGGCCTACGTCTACCTGGCCTCGCCCGAGTCCAGCTACGTGACCGGCGACGTCCTCAACGTCAACGGCGGCTCCCCGGTCGCCTGATCGACGCCGAGACGCAGCACGACGCACCATGACGACGGGCCGGATCCCTCACGGGCTCCGGCCCGTCGTCCTACCCGAAGGAGCATGACCATGAAGGCAGAGCGCATCACGGAGTCGATCGCCCACCACGCGGAGGGCCCCTGCTGGTGGCCGGCCACGGGCCGTCTGCGGTTCGTGGACATGCTCCACGGGGCGATCATCGAGCTCGACGGCGATCAGCACCGCCGTCTCGAGGTCCCGTCGAAGATCGCGGCCATGATCCGCCCGCGCGTCGACGGCGGCGCCGTCGTGGCCACGGAGTCCGGGATCGCTCTGGCCCGGCAGGACGACCTCTCGGATCTGGCCGAGGCCGTGACCCTGTTCGACGATCCGCGGCTGCGCAACAACGAGGGCGGCTGCGACCCCCAGGGGCGGCTGTGGCTCGGGAACATGGCCTACGAGAAGACGGAGGGCGACGCCACGGTCTACCGCTGGGACGGCCCCGGCAGCGAGCCGCAGACGGGGTGGGACGGCGCCTCGATCAGCAACGGCATCGCCTGGAGCCCCGACGGCGCCCTGGCCTACTGGAACGACACCCCCACGGGGCAGGTCACGGTCTTCGACCACGACCCCGAGCGCGGGCCCGTCGATCCCCGCCCGCTCGTGCGCGTGCCCGAGCAGACCGGGCATCCCGACGGCCTGACCGTGGATGCCGAGGGCGGCATCTGGGTGGCCATGAACCACGGATCCGCCGTGCACCGCTACTCCCCCGAGGGCGAGCTCACGCAGGTCATCGAGCTGCCCGTCCGGCAGATCACCGCCTGCACCTTCGGCGGCCCGGATCTGGACCGGCTCTACATGACGTCGTCCCGGGAGAACCTGCCCGACCACGAGGAGCCCGCCGCAGGCTCGATCTACGCGGTCGAACCGGGCGTGCGCGGCCTCGAGCCCCAGCCCTTCGCCGGCTGAGCCGCGCCCGACGCGTCGCCCCCCCGGGTCGGCGCCTCGGTGGAGCCGAGGTCCGAGCACTCCCCGGTCGCGACGGGGAGCTCAGCCCAGGGATTCCGATTCCGGCATACTGCCTTGTCCGGCGGCATCCTCGGTCAGCCATGAGGCGAGCGTCCGCAGCCGGGCCTCGGACTCCGAGCCCTTCTCGGTCGAGTAGAGGAACAGCATCTGGTCCTCGGCGCCCGTGACCTCGAGGGCCTCGTAGCGCACGTCGATGCGTCCCACGATCTCGTGGTCCAGGCGCTTGAGCCCGTCGCGGCGCTCGGTCACCCGGTGGTCCGCCCACCAGGTGCGGAACTCCTCGCTGCGCAGGGACAGCTCGCCCACCAGCTGGGCGAGCTGCGGGTCATCGGGGTGGCGCCCTGCATCCAGCCGCAGGGTCCCGACCATGGAGGAGGCGATCTTCTCCCAGTCGACGTACTTCTCGCGCGCATGCGGATCCAGGAAGGCCCAGTGGATGAGGCTGCGCTGCCCGGCCGGGCGGGCGGGGATGTCGGCCAGCAGCGAGGCCGCCAGCGGGTTCATGGCCAGGACCTCGGTGCGCCTCCCCCGCACGAAGGCGGGGTGATCGGTGAAGGTCTCGAGCAGGGCCAGCAGGGAGGGCTTGAGGCGCTGCTGCTCCGGGACGTTCGCGCGGGCCCGCTGCGGCAGCGCCAGGGCGCGGGCCAGATCCTGCAGATGCCGGGTGCCCATGACGTCCAGTTCGAGGGCCTCGGCCAGGGCGAGCTGCACCGATTCCGACGGGCGCTTGTGCCGGCCCTGCTCCAGGCGCGTGTAGTAGTCCGCGCTGACGCCGGCCCGCGCGGCGACCTCCTCGCGCCGAAGGCCCGGGACGCGTCGTCGGGATCCGTCGTCGCCGGGATCCAGGGCCGCTCGACGGGCCTTGAGGAAGTCCCCGAACTCGTTGCCTGCCGTCATGTCCGTCATCCCTCCTGATCCCCGCCCCGGTCCTGAGGCCCCGCGGCGGTCTGGCCCCCATCATGCCGTCGCCGAGGCGGGAGCGGCACACCTGATCCTGGGCATGCCGTACCCAGGATCAAGTGGGCACGGGCATCCAGGTGCGCCCGGGTCCCCGCTCTGGTGGACTGTCCGGCATCGCGCCCATCCCGTCCGACCGCGCAGGGGGTCCCATGTCATCGTCGCAGCGCGCTCCGATCCTCGAGCGGCCGGACGTCTCCCCGGCCGGCCCGCGTCAGCTGCTGCGGGATCTGAGCCCCGAGTACGCGGTCAACGGCGTGATCGGCCTGATCTTCTCGGCCTCCGGGCCGATCGCCGTGACGCTGGCCGTGGGGGCCGCCGGCGGCCTGTCCGACGAGCAGATCGCCTCGTGGGTCTTCGGCATCTTCCTCTCGGCGGGACTGGCCACCCTGTTCATGTCGCTGCTGTTCCGGCGTCCCTTCGGCTTCGCGTGGTCGATCCCCGGAACGGTGCTGCTGGGCCCGTCGCTGCAGCACCTGTCCTTCCCGGAGGTCGTGGGCGCCTTCTTCACGACGGGCGTGCTGGTCATGGCGCTGGGGATGACCGGCGTGGTCCGGCGGGCCATGGCCGCGATCCCCATGCCGATCGTGATGGCCATGGTCGCGGCCATCTTCCTGCGCTTCGGCACGGACATCGTCGATGCCTCCACGTCCGCACCGGCCATCGCCCTGCCGATGGTCATCGTGTTCATCGTGCTGACTGGGGTCCCCGCTCTCGGCAAGCGGATGCCGCCGGTGCTGGGAACGCTGCTGATCGGGCTGATCGCGGTGATCGCAACCGGGCAGTTCCGCTTCGAGACGGGAGGCCCCGTCTTCGCCCAGCCCGTGTTCACCGCTCCCGAGTTCACGCTCGCCGCCCAGCTCGAGCTGCTCGTGCCGCTGGCGATCACGGTCCTGGTGGTGCAGAACGGCCAGGGAATCGCCGTGCTGCGCCAGGCCCAGCACGATCCGCCGATCAACGCGTTCGCGGTCTCCTCCGGCTTCTTCTCCCTCGTCAACGCCTCGGTGGGCGGTGTCTCCGCCTGCGTCACCGGCCCCACGAACGTGCTGCTGACCGCTTCCGGGCAGAAGGAGCGCCAGTACACGGCCGCCGTGGTCTACGCCGTGCTGTCCCTGGTCTTCGCGCTCTTCGCGCCGCTGTTCACCCGGTTCCTGCTCGGCACGCCCGAGGCGTTCGTGCTGGCTCTGGGCGGCATCGCGATGATCAAGGCCCTGCAGGGGGCGTTCGTGACCGCCTTCTCCACCCGGTTCACGTTCGGCGCGCTGGTCACCTTCGTCGTGACCGTCTCCGGCCTGGACCTGTTCAACATCCACGCGGCGTTCTGGGGCATCCTCTTCGGCTACGCCATCTCCCGCCTGGTGGAGCCCGAGGACCATCTGGGTCTGGACGACTGACGCCGCGCGGACGAGGGCGGGCACCGGCCGGCAGATCCCGGCCGGTGCCCGCCCTCGTCACCCGGCTCAGCGTCGAGCGCCGCTCACCCGCGCAGCGGGTGCGCCGGCTGAGATCACTCGGCGTCGGCGTGGTACTCCACGGCGTCGTCGTGGAGCATCCACAGGTCCGGGCCGAAGATCTCGTAGCGGATCTGGCGGCCGGGGACGCCGGCGCCGATCAGCGCCGAGCGCGTCTCCTTCATGAAGTCCAGGCTGCCGCAGAGGTACACCTCCGCACTGGAGTCCACTCCCAGGGAGCCGAAGTCCGCGCGGCCGATGTGGTCGGCCTCGCCCTCCTCGACGGTCCAGCGCTCGTACCGGGCGTCGGGCAGCTGCTCGATGAGGGCCTTCTGCTCCTCGAGCAGCGGTGCCTTGGCGTCGGAGGAGTCCACGCGGAAGGCGGTGACCTGGCGCTGCGAGCGCTCAGTCGCCAGACGGTCCAGGAACGCGATCATGGGCGTGACGCCGATGCCGGAGGAGATCAGCACGAGCGGAGCGGTCGAGCCGGTGAGCACGACGTCGCCATAGGGGTTGGACAGCTTCACCTTGTCGCCGACCTCCATGTCGGTGACGACCGGCGAGACCTCGCCGTCCATGTCCTTCTTGACCGCCAGCCGGCGCTGGTTCGCGGAGTCGGCGGGGATCAGCGTGAACTGGCGCGACTGCTCGATGCCCTCGGGCAGCGTGACCTTGATCGAGACGTACTGCCCGGCCACGGCATCGGTCATGGGGGTGTCGTCGGCGGGCTCGTACGTGAGGACGTAGGTGCCCTCGCCGCTCTCGCGCTTGTCCACGAGCGTGAACTCGCTGAACGCGCTGTCGTTGGCCTGCTCGGAGTACAGGCCCTTCTCCAGCTTGATCAGGGCATCGGCCATGAGCCAGTAGACCTCGGTCCAGGCGGCGGCGACCTCGGGGGTCAGGGCCTCGCCGAGGTCGTCGGCGATCGCCCCCAGCAGATGCTTCTCCACGATCGGGTACTGCCCCTCCACGATGCCCAGCGACGTGTGCTTGTGGGCCACGCGCGAGAGCAGCTGGTCGGGGTAGCTGTCCGGGTGGTTGAGGATGTGCGTGGCGAAGGCGACGACGGAGCCCGCCAGGGCCAGCGGCTGCTCGCCGGTGCGCTGGTTCGCGCGGCTGAAGATGCCCTCCTCGATCAGCTGCGGCTCGGCCTCGAACATCGACTTGTAGAACTTCGGCGCGATATCCGGCAGCCGCTCGGCGATGACGGGCGCGGTCGCTTCGATGTGCGGACGGGCTGACTCGGAGAGCATGTGCTCCTCTTCCTCTGCGATGTGCGGACGCACGGCGTCGCTTCGCGAGCACGCCGTGCCGACGGCCGGTTCCGGTCGCACCGTCGATCGTGGCACGCGGATCCGGGGCCGATCTTGACGCGGGTCAAGGACGGGCAACCGGTTGCCACTCTGGTCGGCCCCGGCCCCGTCGGCCCCGACGTCGTCCCCACCCGGTGGTCAGAAGTTATCCACAGGTGTGGAGAAAGCTGTGAAGATATCGAACATCCGTGCGAACCCGATCGCCCCCATCCGCCTCGATCCGTATCCACAGGCTTGTTCACATCTGTGGAACTACACGGATGATGTTCGTCCACCGCTGTGGACAGGGGGTGTGGAGAAGCTGTGGGAGGGCCTCATGCCCGGCGTCGGCGCATGGCCGTCAGCGCAGCCATGACCACCAGGCCCGTCACGAGCCCGCCCAGGTGCCCCTGCCAGGAGATGCCCGGCACGAAGAGCCCGAACGCCGTGTTGATCACGATCAGCAGCACGATCCCGGCGAGGTTCTCCCGGTGGTGCCGGCCGCCCCACAGCGCGAGGGCCAGCACCGCGCCGAACAGCCCGAAGATCGCCCCGGAGGCCCCCACGGTGAAGGTCAGCGCTGGGGACAGCAGCAGAACCGCCGCGGAGCCGCCCAGCAGGGAGAGCAGGTACACGGCCAGGAAGCGGCCGCGTCCGATCTCGGGCTCGAGCATGCGCCCGAAGATCCACAGCGTGTACATGTTCAGCGCCAGGTGCGCTGGATTGCCCATCGAATGCGCGAAGCCGCTCGTGACGACCGTCCACGGGGCCTGGGAGACGCGGCCGGGGGCCAGGCCCAGCAGCACGACGGGATCGATCCCGATCAGCGTCAGCAGCCACTGCAGGGCGTAGACGACGACGCAGGCGCCGATCAGCACCCAGGTCACGGCCATGTCCGATCCGCGTCGGCGGGCGCGCCGCCGCGGCGGCCGCGGCCCCCGGCCCGGGTCCTGCCGGGCCTCCGGGCGGCCGCTCTGCCACGCGGCTCCCTGCAGGGGATCCGTCTGCCCGCGGCCCATCTCCCGAGGCTCGGGCGGGGCCTGCGAGGGGTCGGCCATCCGCCCGAACTGCGGCAGCTCCGGCTCGCGGCGGCCGTCGCCGCCCCGGGCGCTCTCGTCGTGTCCCTGCGTCATCGCTGTGCTCCTGACGTGCTGATGGGGGGTGGTGCCCGCCGTCGTCGAGCGGCACCCGGGAACTGCGCCGAGCCCGGAGACAGCACAGGAGCCCGACCGGATCGGTCGGGCTCCTGCGGTCCGCTGCGGCGGCTCTTGGTCCGGGCTCTTGGTCCGGGCTCATGCGCCGGCACGGGCTCCGAGCCGGGTCGACGACCGCCGATGCGGGCGGTCCATCGGGGCAGCGCTGCGGATCAGAGCTGCTCGATGTCGATCGAGGAGATCACGGCGTCCTCGACCGGGCGGTCCATGCCGCCGGTGCGCACGTTGTTCAGCTCGTCGACGACCTTCTTGGACTCGTCGTCGACGACCTCGCCGAAGATCGTGTGCTTGCCGTTGAGCCACGGGGTGGCCGCGGTGGTGATGAAGAACTGCGAGCCGTTGGTGCCCTGGCCGCCGCGCTTGCCGGCATTGGCCATGGCCAGCAGGTAGGGCTTGTCGAAGCTGAGCTCGGGGTGGATCTCGTCGTCGAACATGTAGCCGGGGCCGCCGACGCCCTGACCCAGCGGATCGCCGCCCTGGATCATGAAGTCCTTGATGATGCGGTGGAAGATGACGTCCTGGTAGAGCGGGCCCTCGCCCTTGGAGCCGGTGTTCGGGTCCACCCACTCCTGGGAGCCGTCGGACAGGCCGATGAAATTCTTGACGGTCTTCGGAGCGTGGTTGCCGAAGAGCTCCACGACGATGTCGCCGTGGTTCGTGTGGATGGTCGCCTTTGCAGTGGCAAGAGAAGTCATGGACGCCAGTATCCCACGCAGGGCCCCGGAGTCGACCGGCGACGCAGGACGACGCCCGCCGTTCCGCCGGGAGTGAAAAAGCTCAGCGATCTGCTGAAAACTCCCTGGATGCTGGGCGAGGACCCCGGTTCTGCCATGGGCCATCCAGGACTCACCCCGTATGCTGGCCCGAGATACATACCCCATGAGAGAGGGAGCTTCCATGAGCAAGAGGGCAGAGAAGAAGGCCGCCAAGGCCGCCGCGGCGCGTCAGGCCGCCGTCGAGAACCGCGTCGTCGGCGTCGGCGACTGGATCGCCGACGGGATCGGCGTCCTGGCGCCGCGCCTGCAGAGCACCGTGCGCTCCGGGGCCAACTCGGTCGCCGGCGGCCTCCACACGGCCGCCCCGTACGTCGAGCAGGGCGCTGCCCGCGCCAAGGGCACCTCGTCCCAGCTGCGCACCCGCGCCGCGCTGCAGGCCGCCAAGGCCGCCCCGCAGTTCGCCAAGGTGGCCGCCAAGGTCACCCCGGTCGGCGCGGCCGTCAAGGCCACCCCGCAGGCCGCCAAGGCCCTCAAGGCGGCCAACGACGGCAAGCAGGCCGTCTCCGAGCGCTACAACTCGACCGCCGCGCAGCTCGCCCAGCGCTTCGCGGATGCGGACACCCCCGAGCAGCTCGAGGCCGCCGTCGTCCGCCTGACCGGCGACAAGAAGGCCGTCAAGAACGCCAAGAAGGCCGCCGCGCGCATGTCCAAGGACTACGCCAAGCAGCAGAAGAAGGCGCAGAAGGGCAACGGCCGCGGCCTGCTCGTCGTGGGCCTGGTGGTGACCGGCGCGATCGCCGGCGCCGCCGCCTTCAAGGCGTCGCGCCCGGTCCAGGATCCCTGGAAGACCCCGGCCTCGACCTCCCCGCGCGTCACCGCCTCGCCGGTCGACTCGACCACCACGGTCGCCGCGGGCCAGGGCGTCAAGGTCGACGACGCCAAGGGCGACTCGGGCGTCAAGCAGACCGCCAAGTCGGTCACCGAGGATGCCAAGAGCACGGTCAACGAGATCAAGGACCAGATCAACGGCACCCAGGGCGGCAAGAACGGCGCCCAGGGCGGCAAGCACCAGGGCAACGCCTGAGCCTGACCCCCGGCTTCCTGCGGCTGAGCCCCTGAGGCTCCCGCATGGACCGCGAAGGCCCCCTCACCGAGTCGGTGAGGGGGCCTTCGTCGTGCGTCGTCCAGGATCAGCCGAAGGAGCCGATCACGTCCTGGATCGTGTCCCACACCTGGTAGACGCCCAGGATCGTGAACAGGATCGCGCAGATGAGCAGCACGCCGTTGGTCACCCAGCCGTTGCGCCAGCGCTTCGGCGTGCGCTCGGTGTTCAGCAGTCCGAGCAGCGTGATGGCCAGGAACGGCATGAACAGCGCACCCAGGACGCCGTAGAGCAGGATCAGGAAGATCGGGCGCCCCAGCAGCAGGAGCAGCATGGGCGGGAACGTGATCCACAGCAGGTAGAACTTCACGTACTTCCCGCCCGGGCGGGTGTCCGGATGGCCCGAGGGCAGCCCGCGGTGATGGCCCCAGAAGTCGGCGAACATCAGCGAGACGCCCGACCACACGCCCACCACGGAGGAGAACGACGCCGCGAAGAAGCCGATCAGGAACGCCGTGCCGATGGCCTGGCCGTAGCGGTCCTCGAGCACGTCGGCCAGGTCGAGCAGACCCTCGTCGCTGGCGGAGATGGAGACACCTGCGGCGTGGAGGACCTCCGCGCCCACGATCAGCATGGACAGCACGAAGATGCCGGTGACCACGTAGGCCACCGCGTTGTCGAGCTGCATGACTCGCATCCACCTGGGGCTCGCCCAGCCCTTCTCGCGCAGCCAGTAGCCGTAGGCCGCCAGGGTGATCGTGCCGCCGATGCCGCCGGACAGCGCGAGCGTGTAGACCAGCCCGCCCTCCGGGATCATGGGGATGAGGCCCTTGAGCATCTCCGGGATGTTCGGGACCGCGATGATCGCCAGGCCCACGACGACGACGAACATCACGCCGACCATCACGGCCGTCAGCTTCTCCACGAGCGCGTACTTGCCGAACCACACCATGGCGAAGCCGGCCAGGCCCATCAGGATGGCCCAGGCGGGCAGCGGGAGCGTGTCCGGGAACAGGGCGACGATCGGCAGCGCGGCCGAGGACATCGCGGTGGCTCCGTACACGAAGCCCCAGATCATGATGTACGGCGCGAAGTAGATCGCCGTCCAGCGCCCCAGGGAGCGCCAGCCCTCGAAGATCGTGCGGCCGGTGGACAGCGAGTACCTGCCGGCGCCCTCCACGAGCACGATCTTCACGACGGTGCCCAGGATGACGGCCCACAGCAGGGCGTAGCCGTAGCGCGAGCCCGCCGTCAGGGTGGCCACGAGGTCGGCCGCACCCACCCCCGTGCCGGCCACCACCAGGCCGGGTCCGATGATCTTCCAGCGGCGGATCGCCGTGAGCTGCTCATCGGGGTCGATATGGGGCATGGGCCCCAGGACCTCCGTCGATCTGGTCATGACTCCGCCTTCCGCAGCAGTGACGTGCGTCATGACTATCACAGGTCGCACTCAGGTCCTGAGCACGAGCTGACAGACAGGGCTCAGTCGAAGGGCCAGGCCCTCCGGAGCCGCTGATCCAGACCCGGCTCCCGGAAGGACTCGACGCCGAAGAAGGCGCGGTACTGCTCCGGGGGCATCCGCAGCATCCCCTGGACGTCGGCCTGCGAGCCGTGGCACTGCATGGCCTGCCGCTTCCGCTCGAGCAGCTCGTCGTCCAGATCGACCTGCCAGTGCAGCTCGGAGGCGGGGATCCCGAAGCCGTTGCCGTCGTCGCCGGGGCCGTCGGGGTCCAGGACCTCATCGGGCGATGCCCCGGCGGCCAGGGCCTCATCGCGCAGTCCGCGGATGCGGTCGCGGTCCATCGACTGCTCGATCAGCCGCGGCCGGTCGGCGGCCAGTGCCGCGGCGCGGTGGGCCACGTGGTGGACCTTGACGTGATCGGGGTGGCCGTAGCCGCCGTGCCAGTCGTAGCCCACGAGGACATCGGCGCCCTCGTCGTCCAGGACGGCCGCGACGGCCCGGGCCGCCTCCTCGACGTCCGCGCGGTGGAAGCAGCTCTGCCCGTCGTTCTGCGACCAGCCGGTCATCCCGGAGTCGTGGTAGCCGAGCCACTCGACGCGCGAGATGCCGAGCACCCGGGCGGCCGCGGCAGCCTCCGTGCGGCGGTGCTCGGCCACGGAGAGCACCTCCTGGGCCTCGTCCGAGGCCTCGAGCGGGGTGCCGAAGTCGCCGTTCGTCGCGAAGATCTCGACGACCCGGTGGCCCTGCGCGACCGCCCGGGCCATGGTGCCGGCCGTCTGCGACGACTCGTCGTCGGGGTGGGCATGGAGGAAGACGATGACGGACACGCGGCGGCTCAGTCCAGCCCGTCCGACCCGACGAGCGGCAGGCCGTCGAGCATCTCCTGCAGCTGGAGCAGGCTCCGCGGGACGAACTCCGCGATCGTGAGCCCCACGATGTCCGCCCGGGCGCCGAGGTCCGCGATCACCCTCCGGACCTGCTCGCGGGTCAGGCCGCCGGGCACCCGGCCCAGGCCCAGGGCCGCCTCGTCGCTGTCCACCACGTCCACATCCAGGTGGAGTGCGACGCGACTCGCGCCCGTGGCGGCCAGCCAGTCGAGCAGCGGCTGCGTGGTCTTCCGCAGGTCCTCCGGGGCGAAGACGGGCAGCCCCCAGTCGCGGACATTGCCCAGGGCGTCGTCCTCCCCGTCGTGCAGCCCGGCATAGGCGAACCGATCGGCGCCGACGGTCGCCGGCAGCAGGTCGAGCACCTCCTGATCGCCGTGGCCGAGCAGGACCGAGGCGGCCATGGCGTGGAAGCCGTCGTAGCCGGTGTCCGGGGTGTCGGCATCGGGGTGGGAGTCGATCCAGATCACGGCCAGGTCGTCGCCGTGCCTGCGCGCCAGCTCGGCGACCGGAGCCACGCCGACGGCGCACTCCCCGCCGAGGGTCAGGACGCGGTCCCACTCGGTCCTGGCCAGGGCGGCCAGGCCGGAGCGCAGCGAGGAAAGGATCGCGGAGCGGGATTCGATCCCGCCGGTCGAGCCCTCCTCCGCGTCGCCCGCGTCGACGGAGACGATCTCCGTCGGCCCGGAGTGGGCGGGCAGCACGGCGTCCAGGACCCGGGAGCCGACCTCGTACCCGCGCCGGGCCCGCTCCCGGCGCACCTCCGGGACCGAGGAGTCGGCCATGTCCGCCCCGGCCCCCTGCCACTGGGGCCAGACCAGGCGCAGAGTCAGCGCGTCGTCCATCGGGATGCTCTCGCTCGTCATGGTGTCCTTCTCCTCACTCGTTCTCGACGGCCGGTGCTCAGGCGGGCTGCTGGGCGCGGGCCTCCCTGACCCGGTCCAGGTAGCACTCGACCTGCTGCTGGCTGCGCGTGAGCTTCTCGATCTGCTCATGCAGGCGTTCGCGCTCGGCCTCGAGCAGGGCCGCCATCTCCGGATTGTCGTGATGCGGCAGCTCCGCGCCGGGCCCGTCGACGCAGGGCAGCAGGACCCTGATCACCCGGGTCGGCATGCCGGCCTCGATCAGTCGGCGGATCTGCCGGACGCGCTCGATCGCGTCCTCGCCGTAGTCCCGGTAGTTGCTGTGCGTGCGGTCCGGAGCGATCAGACCCTGCTCCTCGTAGTATCTCAGCTGCCGCGTGGTCGCTCCGGCCCGCCGCGCGAGCTCTCCGATCTTCATGGTCCGCTCCCCTGCCCTCGGACGCACCGGTCTCCCAGCCGTCGGTCCTTGACCTTGACGTCGACGTCAGACTCTACGCTCGCAGCACGAGCAGGCCCAGAGGGCCCCGCTGCTGACGAGGAGGAGAGTGCTGTGCACCATCGCATCGTGTTCATCCGGAAGATCGAATCCGCCACGTACGAGAAGTTCCACCTGGACTGGCAGATGGTCCACGCCCTGCTGCTGACCCCCACGGTCAATCTCAAGGGCTACGTCCAGAACCGGCCGGTGGCGGCCCAGTGGGGCCGCGGCACCTACGACGGCGTCGCCGAGCTCTACTACGACGATGCCGCGCTGGAGCAGCAGGCCTTCGACTCGCACCAGTCGAAGGTGATCCGGGAGCACGAGCACTCGTTCATGGTCGAGGAGGAGACCTTCTCGGCGCTGGTCCAGGAGGAGGTCGCTCTCGAAGGCCGCCAGACCGCCCACCGCGTCCTGGTCTTCGACGGCGACTCGTCCCGCATCCCCGAGGGGCTGGCCGTGCGCGTGAGCACGCTGCACCTCGACGCGCCGGAGACCCATACCGGAGCTCGCACGGTCCTGTCGGTGTGGACCGCCGGCGAGCCCGACGCCTTCGCGGTCAAGGACGCGCTGGGCGGGGAGTCGGAGGGCATCGACTCCCTCGTGGTCACGCCGTCGCCGATCATCACCCCGCCGGTGAGCCCCTACCTCTGACACCGCACCCGCCCCGATCCGCCATCGCACGAGAGGAAGCACCATGTCCCTGCACCACCGCATCGCGTTCCTGATCCCCCACGCCGAGAACTTCCCCGCCTCGAAGCTCGACGAGTTCCACGAGCACTGGAACGACGATCACGGCGAGTTCATCATGCCCGTCGAGCAGGTCGTCGGCTACGTGCAGGACCGCCCCGTCGATCACCAGTGGCACTGGGACCAGTTCCACGGCATCGCGGAGCTGTTCTTCGAGTCCCCCGAGCAGGAGGAGAAGGCCTGGGAGCACCCGGCCTGGAACGAGAAGCTGCGGCCCGACGAGGACTACATGTTCGATGTCGACAACGGCTTCTCCGCCCTCGTCACCGGGGTCCGCGAGATCCGCGGCGGCCAGGTGACGCGCACCCGCGTCCTGCTGCTCGGCGCCGATGCCGCGGCGGTCCCGGAGAGCGATCGCGTCGGGGCGATCCACGAGATCTCCCTGGACTCGGCCGTGCCGGTCGAGGGCGGCGGCGACAAGCTCCTGTCCGTGTTCACGCGCGGTCGCGACGTCGCCCAGGAGGTCGCGCAGGCGGCCGGCGGACGTGCGGCGATCGTGGACGCCGTTCAGATGATCGCCCCCGAGGGCTGGCCCGCCGTCTGAGGCGCTGCCGCCGGGCCGGCAGCGCCCGAGAACGACAGAGGCCCCGCCGGTGCGCCCGGCGGGGCCTCTGTCGAAGATCGGGTGGAGGCGAGGGGACTCGAACCCCTAACCCTCTGCTTGCAAAGCAGATGCGCTACCAATTGCGCCACGCCCCCGGAAGGGTGCCCGTGCGATCTGTCAGTCGACGGGATCCACGGCGTCGCGCCAGGCGGCGCGATCGGCATCCGCGGAGCGCAGCCGCCATGCGGCCGCTCCCGCACCGGCCGCGCCGGCGACGAGCACGATCGCCGTCAGAGCGTTCCTCATGCCGGTCTCCGATGCACTGGGATGCCTGTGAACCGTGGGCGTACCAGGAATTGAACCTGGGACCTCTTCGTTATCAGCGAAGCGCTCTAACCGTCTGAGCTATACGCCCGTGACCGGCGGTGCCGGTCACGTCCGGCTGCGACCATGCGGTCACTCCTGCCGGAACGAGTAAGGACTCTACACGATCGCCGCGGCCGGGACCAATCCGCGGCCGCGGCGAGCGCGGGAGCCGGAAGCGGCTCAGTCGTCGGTGAGGGTGACCCCGATGCCGCCGATCAGTCCTGCGGCGAGGTTGTAGAGCATGGCCGCCAGGACCGAGAGCAGCGTCAGCAGGATGACGTTGATGACCGAGAGGATCGTCGCGAAGATCGCGACCTGCCCCAGGGAGACCAGGTCCTGGACCTCTGCGCTGCCGTCGGGGCCCGCCAGCATGGAGGCGAGCTCGTTGATGCCGTTGAACAGGCCCGTGATGTCCATCAGGATCCAGCTCAGCACGGAGGCGACGACGAGCACGATGCCCAGGGCGACCGAGAGCAGGAACGCGAGCTTGAGCACCGACCAGGTGTCGATCCGCGAGACCACCAGGCGCGCGCGGCGGACCTTGGCGCGCGGGGCGGGGCGGACCAGGCCCTTGGTCGAGGCCCGCTGGGGAGTGCGGCCGCCGCCCTGCGCCTTGGCTGCGTCGCCGACCTTCCGGGCCTGGCTGGGCGAGGTCCCCCGATCAGCGCCGCCGGTGGTCGACGAGGACGTCGATCGTCCGGCCGCGCTGGTGCGTGCCTCGGGGCTCATGCGTTACCTCCGTCGTTGACTTCGTCCAACGGTACGGCATCCTCGTCCGCCGGATCCGCTGCTGGATCCGCAATGGTAACCGCGCCGCTCTCGACTGCTTCCTCGACCGCGTCCTCGATGTGCCGATCCGCGTTCCACGCCATGCCGACGATCGCGTCCTTGGGTGCCGGCTTGGCGAAGATCACGCCCATCGTGTCGCGTCCCTTGGCCGGGACCTCGGAGACCGCGGAGCGCACGACCTTGCCCGAGGCCATGACGACCATGACCTCGTCGGATCCTCCCACGATCAGCGCGCCGGCCAGCCTGCCGCGCTCGTCGCCGACCTTGGCGACCTTGATCCCCAGTCCGCCGCGGCCCTGGCGCCGGTACTGCTCGACGGCGGTGCGCTTGGCATAGCCGCCCTCGGTCACGACGAAGACGTAGCTCTGGGAGCCCTCCTCGACGACGTCGGCGGCCAGCAGCTCGTCGTCGCCGCGGAACTTCATGCCGGTCACGCCGGAGGTCGCACGGCCCATGGGGCGCAGGGCGTCGTCGTCGGCGCGGAAGCGCAGCGACTGGCCGTTGCGCGAGACCAGGAAGACGTCGTCGTCGGCATCCACGAGCTTGGCCGAGACCAGCTCGTCGCCGTCGCGCAAGTTGATCGCGATGACGCCGGCGGTGCGGTTGGTGTCGTAGTCCTCGAGGCGCGACTTCTTGATCAGGCCGCTGCGGGTGGCCAGCACGAGGTACGGGGCGTCCTGGTAGGTGGACAGCTCCATGACCTGGGCGATCTGCTCGCCCGGCTGGAAGGCCATGACGTTGGCGACGTGCTGGCCCTTGGCATCGCGCCCGGCCTCGAGCAGCTCGTAGGCCTTGGTCCGGTACACGCGGCCGTGGGTCGTGAAGAACAGGATCCAGTGGTGCGTGGTGGTCGTGAAGAAGTGCTCGACGACGTCGTCGCCGCGCAGGTTGGCCCCGCGGATGCCCTTCCCCCCACGGTGCTGAGCCCGGTACTGGTCGATCCGCGTGCGCTTGACGTAGCCGCCGCGGGTGATCGTGACGACGACGTCCTCCTCGGGGATCAGGTCCTCCATGGACATGTCGCCGTCGTAGCCGTACAGGATCTCGGTGCGGCGGTCGTCGCCGTACTTGTCGACGGTCTCCTCGAGCTCCTCGGAGACGATCTGGCGCTGCAGGTCCTCCGAGGCGATGATCGCCTCGAAGCGGGCGATCATCTGCTCGAGCTCGGCATAGCGGTCCTGGATCTTCTGCCGCTCCAGGGCCGCCAGGCGGCGCAGCTGCATGTTGAGGATGGCCTGGGCCTGCTCCTCGTCGATCCCGAGCAGCTCCATCAGCCCCGTGCGCGCCTCGTCGGGGGTCGGCGAGCGGCGGATCAGGGCGATGACCTCGTCCAGGGCGTCCAGGGCCTTGAGCAGTCCCACCAGGATGTGGGCCTCCTCCTGCGCCTGGCGCAGCCGGAACCTGGTGCGCCGGACGATGACCTCGATCTGGTGCCGCACCCAGTGGTAAATGAACGCGTCCAGCGACAGCGTGCGCGGCACGCCGTCGACCAGGGCCAGCATGTTCGCGGAGAAGTTCTCCTGCAGCGGCGTGTGCTTGTAGAGGTTGTTGAGCACCACCTTCGGCACGGCGTCGCGCTTGAGCACGATGACCAGGCGCTGGCCGGTGCGTCCCGAGGTCTCGTCGCGCATGTCGGCGATGCCGCCGACCTTGCCCTCCTTGACCAGGTCCGCGATCTTGATGGCCAGGTTGTCCGGATTGACCATGTACGGCAGCTCGGTGACCACGAGGCACGTGCGGCCGTGGATCTCCTCCACGGAGACGACCGCGCGCATTTTGATCGAGCCGCGACCCGTCCGGTAGGTCTCCTCGATGCCCTTGTGCCCCAGGATCTGCGCGCCGCCGGGGAAGTCCGGGCCCTTCACGCGCTGGAGCAGCGCCTCGAGCAGCTCCTCGCGCGAGGCGTCCGGATGCTGCAGGTACCACTGGACGCCGTCGGCGAGCTCCCGGAGATTGTGCGGCGGGATGTTCGTGGCCATGCCCACCGCGATGCCGGAGGAGCCGTTGGCCAGGAGGTTCGGGAACCGCGCCGGCAGGACCGCGGGCTCCTGCGACTTGCCGTCGTAGTTGTCCTGGAAGTCGACGGTCTCCTCGTGGATGTCCCGGACCATCTCCATGGCCAGCGGGGCCATCTTGGTCTCGGTGTACCGCGGGGCGGCCGCGCCGTCGTTGCCGGCCGAGCCGAAGTTCCCCTGCCCCAGGGCCAGCGGGTAGCGCTGGACCCAGTCCTGGATCAGGCGGACGAGGGCGTCGTAGATCGCGGAGTCGCCGTGCGGGTGGTAGTGGCCCATGACGTCGCCGACCACGCGGGCCGACTTGTTGAAGGCGCGGTCCGGCCGGTAGCCGCCGTCGTACATCGTGTAGATCACGCGGCGGTGGACCGGCTTGAGGCCGTCGCGGACGTCCGGCAGGGCGCGTCCGACGATCACCGCCATGGCGTAGTCGAGGTAGGAGCGCTGCATCTCCGTCTGGAGATCCACCTGCTCGACGCGGTCGCCCGTGAGGGTCGGGGCCTCGGCCTCGGTGCCCGGCTGGTTCTCCGGCTCCTCGGGCGAGCCCTGGGTGTCGTCGCTCATACGTGCGCTTTCCGTCCTTCTCCGGACGCCCGCGGGCGTCTGTGCTCTCGGTCGGCCGCTGGGCCGTTCCGCTGCTGCCTGATCCGCTCCTGGGCGGGCGCCCGCGACGGCGCCCGCCGGTCATATGCCGTAGATGACATATGACCGTGTGCGACTAGATGTCGAGGAAGCGGACGTCGCTGGCGTTCTGCTGGATGAACTCCTTGCGGGCCTCGACGTCCTCGCCCATCAGCATGGTGAAGACCTGCTCGGCCGCAGCCGCGTCCTCCATGGTCACCTGCAGCAGCGTGCGGTGCTCCGGGTCCATGGTGGTGTCCCACAGCTCGGTGTAGGACATCTCGCCCAGGCCCTTGTAGCGCTGGATGCCGTTGTCCTTGGGGATCCGCTTGCCCGCGGCCTGGCCCTGGGCGAGCGCCCGATCCCGCTCGGCGTCGGAGTAGACGTAGTCGTGCGGGGCGTTCGACCACTTGAGCCGGTACAGCGGCGGCTGCGCGAGGTACACGAATCCGTGGTCGATCAGCGGGCGCATGAAGCGGAACAGCAGCGTCAGCAGCAGCGTGGTGATGTGCTGGCCGTCCACGTCGGCATCGGCCATGAGCACGATCTTGTGGTAGCGCGCCTTCTCGATGTCGAAGTCGTCGCCGATGCCCGAGCCGAACGCGGTGATCATCGACTGGACCTCGGCATTCGACAGCGCGCGGTCCAGTCGGGCCCGCTCGACGTTCAGGATCTTGCCGCGCAGCGGCAGGATCGCCTGGTGCGCGGGGTCGCGCCCCTGGACCGCCGAGCCGCCGGCGGAGTCGCCCTCGACGATGTAGATCTCGGACTTCGAGGGGTCCTTGGACGAGCAGTCCTTGAGCTTGCCGGGCATGCCGCCGGATTCCAGCAGCCCCTTGCGGCGCGTGGTCTCGCGCGCCTTGCGCGCGGCCATGCGGGCCTGCGAGGCGCCGATCGCCTTGCGGATGATGTCCTTGGCGTGGTTCGGGTTCCGCTCGATCCAGTCGCCCAGCTCGTCGGCCACGACGCGCTGCACGAACGGCTTGGCCTCGGAGTTGCCGAGCTTGGTCTTGGTCTGGCCCTCGAACTGCGGGTCCCCGAGCTTGATCGAGATGACCGCGGTGAGGCCCTCGCGCACGTCCTCGCCGGTCAGGTTGTCGTCCTTGTCCCGGAGCATCTTGAACTCGCGGGCCTTGCGGTTGATCGCCGTGGTCAGCGCAGTGCGGAAGCCCTCCTCGTGGGTGCCGCCCTCGTGCGTGTTGATCGTGTTGGCGTACGTGTGCACGGACTCGCTGTAGGCCGTGGTCCACTGCATCGAGATCTCGACCGAGATGCTGCGCTCGACGTCCTCCGTCTCGAAGTCGATGATCTCGTCGTGGATCAGCTCGGCCTTCTTGCCGCTGTTGATGAACCGGACGTAGTCGAGAAGGCCGTTCTCGTACAGGTAGATGACCCGGCGGTGACCGTCGGCGGTCACTCCGACGGTGTTCAGCTCGGGCCGGCGCTCCGGCGCCTCGGCCCCGTCGGTCTCGGCGGAGTCCGCCGGGACCTGCGCGGTGGGGACGTCGGCGGCATCCTGCCCCTCGACCTCGGTGATGATCTCGGCGCGCGGCTGCTCCCCTGCGACCTCGTCGCCGGAGGCGTCCAGCCTGCGCTCGTCGGTCAGGGAGATCCGCAGCCCCTTGTTGAGGAACGCCATCTGCTGGAAGCGGGCGCGCAGCGTCTCGAAGTCGTACTCCACGGTCTCGAAGATCTCGGGATCCGCCCAGAACGTCTGGGTCGTTCCGGTCTCCTCGGTCTCCTCGCCGCGCTCGAGCTCCCCCTGGGGGCGCCCGCCCTCGGCGAAGGACATGCGCCAGACGTGTCCCTGGCGGCGGATCTCGGTCTCCACGCGCGCGGACAGGGCGTTCACCACGGAGATGCCCACGCCGTGGAGTCCGCCGGAGACGGCGTAGCCGCCGCCGCCGAACTTGCCGCCGGCGTGCAGGATCGTCATGACGACCTCGACCGTGGGCCGACCCTGGGTGGGATGCATGTCCACGGGGATGCCGCGGCCGTTGTCCGTGACGCTCACGCCGCCGTCGGCGCGCAGCACGACCTCGATGTGATCGGCGTGACCGGCCAGGGCCTCGTCGACGGAGTTGTCGATCACCTCGTAGACGAGGTGGTGCAGGCCGCGAGGCCCGGTGGATCCGATGTACATGCCGGGGCGCTTGCGGACCGCCTCGAGGCCCTCCAGGACGGTGATGTCGCTGGCGCCGTAGCCGCCGTCGGTGCTCTTGTCATCTGCCACGGGCTGCTGGTTCCTCACTGCTGGTCTGGGCGGAGGCCGCGCTCGTCCCGGGAAGCGGGTCCGAGGGGAGAGCGGCACTCCGACGACAGCGCGCGAGCGGACGGCACCAGGGCATCGGGGGCTGCTGGGCCGGGGGCGCTCGGGCGCCGCGTCGCTGATCCGACCTCCATCATAGCGGACGGCGGCCGCGCGCCCGTGCGGCACGTCCGGAACCGGGCATCAGCGGCGCCAGAGCGGCCCTAGGACCGCCTCCGGGGGTGCGGACCGACCCCGATGCCGTCCCCCGAGGGTCCGAGCGCTCTGCAGGCCGTCCACGAGCTCCCGGCAGCCCCGGGCGGATCCTCCCTGCGACGCGCCGCCATCGCGCGCTGCGAGGCGGGCAGCGCACCGGCTCAGCCGTAGGTGTCGCGCGGGCCCCTTCCGCGGATGGCGCGGCGGCCCTTGCGCCAGCTCGGGGCGACCGGGCCGACGATCTCCAGCCGGGTCACGATCCCCGAGCCCAGCCGCTTCTCGATCGCGGTCAGCACCTGCGACTGGAGCATCCTGAGGTTCGCCGCCTGGGCGGTCGAGGAGCAGCGCACCCGCAGGACCGTGTCCTCGAAGGACTCCGGAACGCAGTGCTCGGCCACGTAGGGGCCCACGAGCTCGGGCCACAGGGTCATGACCGAGCCGACAGCCACCGGCGTGCGCCACCCGCGCCCGGCCACGAAGCGGTCCATGACGCTGCCGATGCCCTGCGGATCGCGGGGGGAGGCGCCGGCGCCGGAGTAGCCGCCGAGCTGACGGGGATCCCGCTCGGCGTCGCGGCGTCGCACGGGAGAGGCGGTCGCCGCCTCCATCGCCGCGCCGAAGCTGCGCAGGTTCGCCTTGGCGGCCGCACCGTGCAAGCGCCCCTCCCCGCGCGCCTCGGCGGCGCGGCGGACCCGCGTGAGCGCGGCGGCCGCGGGGTCGACGACGTCCCGGTCGCGCTCCGAGCGCGGCCGCTGGGCGGGGATCATGAGTCCCGCTCCCTGTCCGATCCGCGCTCGACGACGGCGGCGCCCGGCGTGACCCGGACGATGTGCAGGCCGGAGTCGGAGTCGAGCAGCTCCCGGGGGACGTCCTCCTCGACGGCGGCGGTGACCAGGACCTGCTCAGCATCGGAGACCATCGCCGCCAGGCGGCTGCGACGGCGGGCGTCGAGCTCGGCGAAGACGTCGTCCAGGATCAGCACGGGGGAGGAGCCCTCGGAGCGGTCGTCGTCCAGATGGACGTACCAGGAGCCCAGGCGCAGGGAGAGCGCGCACGACCACATCTCGCCGTGGGAGGCGTAGCCGCGGGCGGGGAGGTCGCCCAGCAGGATCTCGAGCTCATCGCGATGCGGGCCGACCAGCGAGACGGCGCGCTCGACCTCCTGCTCCTGCAGCTGCGTGCAGGCCTCGAGCATCAGCTCGCGCAGGTCCGCGGCGGTGAAGTGGGCGAGCTGATCGATCCGTCCGTCGGCGGCCTCGGGGAGGATCGAGGAGCGGTAGCGCAGCGCCGGGGCCCGGGGGCCGTCGGCGAGCTGCCCGTAGGCGCGGCGGACCTCTGGCTCGAGGGCGAGCACGAGCTGCAGCCGGGACTGCAGGACCGCGGCGCCGTACGTCGCCAGCTGGTCGTTCCAGGCCGAGAGCGTGGCCTCATGGGCCTCGGTGAATCTCCCGCTCCGCCGTGCGGACTTCAGCAGCGCATTGCGCTGGCGCACGGTCTTCTCGTAGTCCGCGATCACGCCAGCCAGCGCGGGGCGCATCGAGGCCCCGAGCACGTCGAGGAAGCTGCGGCGCCCCGAGGGCTCGCCCTTGATGAGGGCCAGGTCCTCCGGGGAGAAGAGCACGGTGCGCAGCACGCCCAGGGCCTCGCGGGCGCGCACGGTCCCGCCGCGGTTGAGGCGCACGGTCGGGGTCCGGCCCTCCGCGAGCGTGAACTCGAGTGCGGTTCGGTGCCCGGCGCGGCGGACCCCCGTGCGGATCACGGCGCGCTCGGTCCCGGCCCGGTGCAGCGGGGCATTGCCGCTGACCCGGTGCGAGGTCAGCGTCGCGGCGTAGTCGATCGCCTCGACGATGTTGGTCTTGCCGACGCCGTTGGGGCCGAGCATGACGGTGATGCCCGGGCTCAGCTCGAGCTGGAGGCGCTCATAGCTGCGGAAGTCCGCCAGCGACAGCGAGTCGACGTGCACGCAGGCCCGGGACTCAGGAGCTCGGCAGGCGCACCGGCATCAGCAGGTACCGGTAGGCCACGGAGTCGTCGCCGTCCTGCTCCTCCTGAGCGGAGAGCACGGCGGGCTTGGGCGGAGCGGTGAACGAGAAGCGCACGTACTCCGAGTGGAACGCGTGCAGGCCCTCGGAGAGGTACGTGGGGTTGAAGGCCACGGTGATGTCCTCGCCCTGCAGGTTCGCCTCGATGACCTCGGATGCCTGGGCGTCCTCGCCCGTGCCGGCGTCCAGGGCGACCTGCCCCTCGGAGAAGGCCAGGCGGACCGGGGTGTTGCGCTCGGCGACCAGCGAGACGCGGCGCACGGCCTCGACGAGCTCCGAGGTGCGCACGGCGGCCGTGATCGGAGTCGACTCCGGGAACAGGGAGCGGATCTTGGGGTACTCGCCGTCGATGAGCAGCGACGTGGTCCGGCGGCCGCCGGATTCGAAGCCCACGAGCTCCGTGCTGTCGGACAGGGCGAGGTTGAGCTCGCCGGCCGGCCCGAGGGTCTTGGCGACGTCGCTGAGAGTCTTGGCCTTGATGAGCGCCGCGGTCTGCAGCGAGCTGCTGTTGGGGCGCCACGTGAGCTCGCGCATGGCCAGGCGGTAGCGGTCGGTGGCCAGCAGGGTCATGCGCTCGCCGTCGATCTCGATCCGCACGCCCGTGAGGATCGGAAGGGTGTCGTCCTTGGAGGCGGCGATGCCCACCTGAGCGACGGCCTGGGCGAACTCGGCGCCGTCCACGATTCCGGAGACCTCGGGAAGCCCGGGCAGCTCGGGGTAGTCCTCGACCGGCATGGCCGCGAGGTTGAACCGCGACGACCGGCAGATCAGCGTCAGCTTGCCCTCATCGGTCACGACGTCGACCGGGGCCGAAGGCAGGGAGCGGCAGATGTCCGCGAGCAGGCGTCCCGAGACGAGAGCGGTGCCCTCCTCCTCGATGCGGGCGTCGATGGACACGCGAGAAGAGATCTCGTAGTCGAAGCCCGCCAGGGAGACCTGCCCGGACTCGGCCTTGAGCAGCAGGCCGGACAGCACCGGCACGGGAGGGCGGGGCGACAGGGACCGGGCGGTCCAGGTCACGGCCTCGGCCAGGACGTCCCGTTCGACGGAGAACTTCACGGTGTGAGCGCCTTTCGTTCGCAGATGCCGTCCGCGCGAAGTCCGGGCGGAGTCCGGACAGACGACGTCTGCATGCTATCGGCGCGGTGTGCCCTGTGCCATTCACCGGGCGGCGCGCAGCGGCGCCGCGAGGGGGGACGCGGGGTGTCGAGGCTCGGGACTCCTGTAATTCCAGGAATCCGCCGGATGTGGAGGCTCCGGGATCGGGTCCGGACGACCGTCGGCCCGCTCGGAACGTGTAATTACACGAGCTCGGCGGGCCCGGTGCGGGCAGCAGGGCATTCGTTGTCCGGCGGAGGAGTTAATGGTCAGTAGTGTTCATAACCTCTGTGGATCTTGTGGAAAAGAGCCCGGATCGCTGAACTGACGCGGATCCCGGCTGTGGGAGGACTGTGCACCGCCGTCCACGGATCCTCCGTCGGCTGTGTAATCACATGGATGTCATCTGCGGTGCGTGCACAGGCCGGTCCCCGGATCACGGGCCGTTTTCCACCGGGATCCGGCAGAACTCCACAGAGTTGTCCACAGCCGGTGGAATCCGCTCGTGCACAGACCGTCCACAGGCCTTCCCACAGCTGTGGAGAAGTCCGGTCGACAGGCGGCAGCGAGCCGCGGACTCCTGTGGACAGAGGGGTCGGGCACGGATGGCAGAAGACCCCGAGGCCGCTGGAGCGGGGCCTCGGGGCCTTCCGAAGGGGGGGCGGGAGCCGGCTCAGCCGCCGCGCTGCTGCTTGATCCGGTTGGTCAGCTCGGTCACCTGGTTGAAGATCTGCCGGCGCTCGGCCATGAGCGTGCGGATCTTGCGGTCGGCGTGCATGACCGTGGTGTGATCGCGGCCGCCGAGCTCCTGGCCGATCTTGGGCAGCGACATGTCCGTGAGCTCGCGCAGCAGGTACATGGCGATCTGGCGGGCGGTCACCAGCGTGCGCGTGCGCGACTTGGACTTGAGCTCCTCGAGGGAGATGTCGAAGTAGGCGGAGGTCTGGCCGAGGATCGTGGCGGCGGTGATCTCGCCGTCGTCGTCCGTGATCAGGTCCTTGAGCACGAGCTCGGCCAGCGGCAGATCGACGTCCTGGCGGTTCAGCGAGGCGAAGGCCGTCACGCGGATCAGGGCGCCCTCGAGCTCGCGGATGTTCGTGGAGATGTGGGAGGCGATGTACTCCAGCACCTCGGGCGGGGCCTGGGTTCCCTCGGAGCGGGCCTTCTTGCGCAGGATCGCGATGCGGGTCTCGAGCTCGGGCGGCTGGACGTCGGTGATGAGCCCCCACTCGAAGCGCGATCGCATGCGGTCGGCGAACCCCGTGAGCTGCTTGGGCGGCAGGTCCGAGGTGATCACGATCTGCTTCTCGTGATTGTGCAGCGCGTTGAAGGTGTGGAAGAACTCCTCCTGCGTGTGCTCCTTGCCGGCCAGGAACTGGATGTCGTCGATCAGCAGCATGTCGACGTTGCGGTAGATCTCCTTGAAGGAGGAGCCCTCGTCGTCGCGGATCGAGTTGATGAAGTCGTTCGTGAACTCCTCCGAGTTCACGTACCGCACCGAGATCCCGGGGTACAGGCGCTTGGCGTAGTGGCCGATCGCATGCAGCAGGTGCGTCTTGCCCAGCCCGGAGTCGCCGTAGATGAACAGCGGGTTATATGCCTTGGCGGGCGTCTCGGAGACCGCGAACGCGGCCGCATGGGCGAAGCGGTTGGACTGCCCGATCACGAAGGACTCGAAGACGTACTTGGGGTTCAGGCGCGCGCTCGAGTTCCACTCCGCGGACTCGGCGCCGGCGGTCCCGTGGTCCTCCGCGGCGGAGGGGGCGCTCGGCGAGATCGGCGCGAAGGTGTCCTGCCGACCCCGTTCGTAGCGCGGCGCCGCGGGGCGCGGGGCGTCCTGGGGCGGGGTCTCCGGGCGGAGGTCCTGGACGGGCGCCGCCGTCGGCTCGGGGTCGGGTCGGCGAGCGGGCTCGGGCTCCGCGGATCGCTGGGGGGCCGGGCGCGGCGACGGCGAGCGGAACGAGTCGACGGCCCCGGAGTACTCCGAGCTCGTGGTGGAGAGCTGGTCGTCCGGCCGATCCGGGGCCGGGGCGGCGGTGCGGCCGCGCTCGGCCTCGAGCTCGCTCAGCGGCGGCAGGGAGGCGCGCGAAGCGGATTCGATCTCCTGCTCGGAGACCTCCTCCAGATCGGTGTCCACGACGAGCGCGACGAGCGTGTCCTGGCCGAAGGACCGCGTCACCGCTGCGTTGAAGGCCGGCGCGATCTTGGACTGGAGGACCTCACGGGTCAGCTCGTTCGGCACGGCGATCAGCAGCGTGGTGCCCATCAGGCCCCGCGGCTGGGCCAGGCGGAGGAAGCCCCGGTGCCGGGGGGAGATCTGCGGGTCCTCGGACATGGCGCTCACGCACTGGGCCCACTGGGCGTCGAGCTCCGGGTTCTGCTGAGGACTCACGGTCTGGGGACTCCGGGATCGGGGGCGATTCGGCTCCGGACGCAGGGTCCTGGAGGGCTCTGACGACCGGTCATCCACAGAGTTGTTCACAGCGGTGGACAGCTGCTCCGGGGGTCGAGCGCGAAGGTCAGCCTAGAGCACGTTCGAAGCGGCGGCCTAGCCTCGATCCGGGCCCTCGGGAACTACAGTTGTGTAGTTACACGTGCGAGAGCGCGCCGTTGGCGGCAAGCGCGCGAATCCGGTTATCCACAGGATTCTCGGCAGCGAGTTCACAGCATGTGGGCGAGGGACGGTCATCACGGCTTCGGTTGACCGCCCCTGCCTGCGCGCCTACAATCGGTCAGTCCTGTGTCCGAGCTGCGTCCTGCGCTCATGCGCTCCGCGGCGGCACAGCCATCGACCACCACAGCGGTGGACCCCTCGCCCGCGGCAGGCCTGCTGCGCGCCCGTGCTGCACGGGCAGCGTGCGCCTGGTCCGCAGCGCACAGGGGCACGCCCGTCCTGCATCCGGAGAAGAACCATGAGCAAGCGCACGTTCCAGCCGAACAATCGCCGCCGCGCCAAGAAGCACGGCTTCCGCGCCCGCATGCGCACCCGCGCCGGCCGCGGCATCCTCTCGGCGCGCCGCGCCAAGGGCCGCGCCTCCCTCTCGGCCTGAGACCTCTCGTCGCCATCGACGGCCGCGGCGGCCTCCCCCACCGGGATGCCCGCGGCCTCGGACGCCGCCGAGCTCGAAGGGGGTGAGCGCGTGCTTCCCGCACAGCACAGGATGCGCACCTCCACGCACTTCGCAGCGACCACACGTTCCGGTGCCCGGCAGGGGCGCCGGAACGTCGTCGTCTATGTGCGCGCCACCGCCGCGGGCCAGCCGGCCCGGGCGGGCTTCGTCGTCTCCAAGCGGGTCGGCAATGCCGTGTGCCGCAATCGGGTGAAGCGCCGCCTGCGCGAGCTCGTGGGCACCACGATCGAGCGGCGGCCCGACGGCTTCGACGTCGTGGTGCGAGCGCTGCCGCCCTCCGCCGAGGCGGGCTTCGACGAGCTGCGCCGCGACTGGGAGTCCGCGTGGCGCAAGGCGGCCGCCAAGGCGGAGGTCCCGGCGTGAGCGCCCCGGACGCGCCCCGGACGGCCGAGGAGCGGCTCTGGGAGGAGGCGCCCTCCGACTTCGTGCGCCCGACGGGACCGGTGCAGGCGCTGTGGCTGCTGCCGCAGAACCTGCTCATCGCGGGCCTGAAGCTCTATCGCCTGCTGGTGTCTCCGCTCTACGGCGACGTCTGCCGGCACTTCCCCACGTGCTCGGCCTACGGGCTGGAGTCCGTGGTTCGCCACGGCGCGGTGCGGGGCCTAGGTTTGACCGTGCGACGTCTCCTCAGATGCCATCCCTGGGCGGCCGGCGGCATCGACAGGGTGCCGCAGGGCGGTCGCCGGTTCTCCACGGAGGCCGAGCTGCCGCGGATCATCCTGCTGAACCACCCCACGCCCGCCGATCGCGCCGCGGTGCTGACGCCGCGCGATCCGGCAGCCGAGAACACGTCCGGGCGCCAGGACGGCGCTGACCAGCCCGCCGCGCCGACGGCTCAAGGAGCTTCCACCCGATGAACATCTTCGACATCATCCTCTGGCCCTTCAAATGGATCGTCTCCGCGATCCTGTGGCTGTTCCACGAGCTGTTCACGCTCATCGGCCTGGATGCCGCGAGCGGCTGGACCTGGGTCCTGGCGATCGTCGGCCTGACGCTCGTGATGCGCACGCTGACCATCCCGCTGTTCCTGCGCCAGATCCGCTCGATGCGCGGCATGCAGGAGATCCAGCCGCAGATGACCAAGCTGCAGGCCAAGTACAAGGGCAAGACCGACCAGGTGTCGCGGCAGGCCATGGCCGAGGAGCAGATGGCGCTGTACAAGGACCACGGCGTCAACCCGCTTGCCTCGTGCCTGCCGATCCTCGCCCAGATGCCGATCTTCTTCGGCCTGTTCCAGGTGCTCAACGGCGTCCCGCAGGCCGCTGAGAACAACGAGGGAATCCTGGTCCTGTCCTCGGACAAGATCCACCAGTTCTACGAGGGCACGCTCTTCGGCGCTCCGCTGTTCTCGACGCTGCGCTCCCCCGGGGACGGCAACCACACGGCGACCATCATCATCGCCGCACTGCTCGTGCTGGCCATGACGGTCACCATGTTCATCTCGCAGAAGCAGCTGGCGTCCAAGAACGTCTCCGAGGCGACCAAGAACTCGCCGATGTACCGCCAGCAGCAGATGATCATCTACATCTTCCCGATCATCTTCCTGATCACGGGCATCAACTTCCCGATCGGCGTGCTCGTCTACTGGACGATCTCCAACGTCTGGTCCATGGGGCAGCAGTACTGGACCATCCGCAACAATCCGACCCCCGGATCGCAGGCCGAGCGGGAGCTCAACGAGCGCCGCGCCGCCAAGGGCCTGCCGCCGCTGGGCAAGACCCAGGAGGAGCACGAGGCCGAGATCGAGGAGGCGCGTGCCAAGGCCGCGGCCGGTCAGCGCCAGCAGCCCATGAGCAAGAAGCGCCAGAAGGCCAAGGGCGTCAAGAACGAGCCGCAAGCACGCGTCGGCGGCGGTGCCGCTGACGCTGCTCGGAAGGGCGCGGGCGCAGCGGAGCACGAGCCGGCCAGCGGCAGCTCCTCGCCGATCTCCAAGGGGGCCTCGTCGGGGAAGCGGAAGTCGGGCAAGGGCAAGGGCAGCTCCAGGGCCTGACACCGCCGCCCACAGGGCAGCCGCATTCGCCATACTGTCGGGAACGGCCTGTGCACCCCGTCGTCAGGAGAGATTCATGAGCGAGAACCAGAGCAGCGATCCGTCGCAGGACGCGGCCCCCGAGGGGATCGACGTCAGCGACCTCGAGCCGGGCCGGAAGGTCGACGCCGGCGCGGTCGCCGCGGGCGTCGACGTCCCCGCGGACCAGACCGGTGCCGCCGCGCAGGGCGGGTCCCCCGACTCCGACGGCGACCAGGTCGATCTCCTCGAGGAGGAGGGCGAGGTCGCGGCGGACTACATCGAGGAGCTGCTCGATCTCGCCGATCTCGACGGCGACATCGACATCGAGGTCCGCAACGGACGCACCTATCTCTCCGTGGTGACCGAGGACGACGACGACAGCCTCGACATGCTCGTGGGGCAGGACGGCGAGGTCCTCGAATCTCTCCAGGAGCTCGTCCGCCTGGCGGTGCTCGCGGGCACCGAGCAGCGCAGCCGTCTCGTCCTGGACGTCGCCGGCTACCGGAAGGCCCGGGCGGAGGAGCTCCGGGAGATGGCGCGCCGCACGGTGCAGCAGGTGCGCGACTCCGGCGAGCCGGTGCACCTGGAGCCGCTGACGCCGTACGAGCGCAAGATCGTCCACGACGTCGTGGCCGAGGAGGGCATGCACTCGGAGTCGGAGGGCGAGGGCCCCGGCCGTCACATCGTCGTCTCCGCGAACGGCTGAGGCGTGGCTGAGCAGACGCCTGATCGCGCTCCCGGCGGTGCGGCGGAGGACGGGGCCGGCGGAGCGGTCGCGCAGCCGGCCCCCGAGCTCGAGGGCCAGGAGGCCCGGGCCGCGCGCACGCTCTTCGGCGACCGGCTGCCCCTGGCCCAGCGGTATGTGGGGCACCTGGCGTCGTCGGGCATCGTGCGCGGTCTGATCGGTCCGAGGGAGGCCCCGCGGCTGTGGGGGCGCCACGTGCTCAACTGCGCGGTGGTGGAATCCCTGATCCCCCAGGACGCCCGGGTGGCGGATGTGGGTTCGGGTGCGGGACTGCCCGGGCTCTGCCTGGCCATCGCCCGCCCCGATCTGCGGCTGACGCTGATCGAGCCGCTCGAGCGGCGCGTCACGTGGCTGAACGAGGTCATCGAGGACCTGCAGCTCGACAACGTCCAGGTCCTCCGCGCCCGAGGCGAACAGGTCGAGGAGCTGCCCGGAGGGGAGGCCCCGCAGGTGGTCACGGCACGCGCCGTCTCGGCGCTCAGCGGGCTGCTGGATTTCACCCTCCCGCTGCTGCACGGGTCCGGGGAGCTGCTGGCGCTCAAGGGCCGCTCGGCGGAGGCCGAGGTCGAGAAGGCCCGCAAGCAGCTCAAGCGCCATCGAGTCTCGCGGACGGAGGTCCTCTCCCTCGGGCAGGAGCTGCTCGAGGAGCCCACGACCGTGGTCCGCGTGGCGCTCTGACCCGTACGGCTCCGGCTGGGCGGCGCGGGAGCCCCCTTGGGTAGTGTTGGCCTGGTCCGCCGGAGGCCACGGCCTCTTGCGGTGTGATGTACATCACATCAGGTCCAGGAGGGTGGCTCGATGCCGCAGAACACGTCGTCCCGGGGCTACGACTTCGGACTCCCCCCGGATCCGGTCGCTCAGCCCACGGCCGTGCAGCCCGATCGCGGATCGCGGATGACGGCAGGTCAGGACGCCGGCGCTCCGGCGGCACAAGGTGCGGGAGACACCCCGCTCGGAAGGAAGCTCGTGGAAGAGAACCAGCGACGGCGGCGACTCCAGCGCGTGCAGCTCGAGCGGCCCGAGCAGACCCGCATCGTCACGGTGAGCAACCAGAAGGGCGGAGTGGGCAAGACCAGCACCGCTGTGAACCTCGCTGTCGCCCTGGCCGAGCAGGGCCTCCATGTCCTGGTGGTCGACAACGACCCGCAGGGCAACGCCTCGACCGCCCTGGGTGTGCCGCACGGCTCCGAGGTGGATGGCGTCTACGACGTCCTCGTGGATGAGATGGAGCTCGAGCAGGTCGTCGCACCGTCTCCGGAGTCCGAGCGCATCGTGGTCGCGCCGGCCACCATCGACCTCGCCGGCGCGGAGATCGAGCTGGTCTCCATGGTGGCCCGCGAGCAGCGACTGTCGCGTGCGATCGCCCAGTACGCCAAGGCTCGTGAGGCTGCGGGTCTGGAGCGACTGGACTACGTCTTCATCGACTGCCCCCCGAGCCTCGGGCTGCTGACGATCAATGCCTTCGTCGCGGCGACGGAGGTGCTCATCCCCATCCAGTGCGAGTACTACGCCCTCGAGGGCCTGAGCCAGCTGCTCAACAACATCGGGATGATCCAGAAGCACCTGAACCCGGATCTCCACGTCTCGACGATCCTGATGACCATGTACGACGGCCGCACGAACCTGTCCTCGCAGGTCGCGGACGAGGTGCGGCAGCACTTCCCCGACAAGGTCCTGGAGACGATGATCCCTCGCTCGGTGCGCATCTCGGAAGCGCCGAGCTATCAGCAGTCGGTGATCACCTACGATCCGCAGTCCACCGGCGCGCTCTCCTACCTCGAGGCGGCCGCAGAGATCGCCGCACGAGGTGTGCCGACCGCTTCCTGACGATGCGCGCGCGATGACCCATGGCTGGCGAACGGCCCCGTTTCACGTGAAACGGGGCCGTTGTGCTGATCAAGGCCCGGGCAGAGGAGACGAAAGGGCTGCGACCACCGGGTCTGTGGACCGACGATCGGTGCGGGTCGCGCACAGGTCGTCTGATGGCGACGGAGATGGCCCGGGGCCTGCCGCCCGGAACCGGGCGCCCTCGATGACCATGCCTCGAGGTCGGTCGCCTGCGTCTGCGACGGCGGCCCGGGCCGCGGCTGTGCCCCTTGCTTCAGTCGCAGGTAAGGACCCGACGATGACCTCCCGACGGGGCGCGGCGGTCGGGGTCGTCGTCGCGTCGGCGCGCGACGCTGTTTCACGTGAAACGTCGGACGCTGCGGAACGGGCAGCGAACCACCTGCTGGGTGACCTCCTGTGCCCGTCGCTGAGATGACATCCCGCGCTCCACCGGACGGGAGCACGTCGTCCTGGTGCGTGGTTCGCCGCAGTCAAGGCCGGGTTCAGGGGTCGCAGAGGAACGACGGTGCAGGCAGCAGGCGCGGGCGACGGAGGACCGATGCGGTGTCGCAGGCGTCGTCCCACGCTCCAGATGATCCATGGGAAACATCGATGGGCCTGGTTCACGGGTTTCCGACGGCCCTGATCTCTCGAATAGGTGCACCGGTTTCGCGGGTCCTGTTCCAGGATCGGGTTCGGTCTCGCGGGATACCTGCGTCGTTTCACGTGAAACAACCCGATTGGGAAGGCAGACTCCGGAGGGCCGCCCGCGGGTTCCAGCACAGCCGGTCGACCCTGTGGAGCGCTGCTGACTTCCCGCATAGTGCGTCGGCAGATGTCAGCTGGCCCCCCGGAATCGACCACGGGGGCCGTGACTCACGGGCATCACCGCGTGTTTCACGTGGAACACCGGAATGTAGAGGGTCGACTCCGTAGACTGTCCGGGTCGTCGAGAAGAGGAGTGTCGTCCATGGCGGAGCGCAAGAGGGGCCTCGGCAGGGGGCTCGGAGCCCTGATTCCCAGTGCCCCGGCGCAGGAGGAATCAGTCCCGGCTTCGAGCACGGCGGAGGAGGGCGTGGAGAGCACGGCACCCACCGATGCCGGATCTGACGTGACGAGGAGTTCGACTCGAAAGAAGAAGGACCAGCCCACCAGCAGCTCATCGAAGACCTCGGATTCTTCGGCGAAGAAGGCGGGCAGAGGGCGTGGCACGTCGAAGTCCATCGAGAAGAGCCCCGGTTCGAAGGCATCCTCGTCGACCGGGAAGAGGGCAGCGGCCGCAGAGCCGACCGATGCTGATCGGGCTGCTGATGCAGGATCCACCTCGGTGGCCGAAAGCGACGCCACCTTGTCAGCGCGGCGGCGCTCGCCCGGAGAGTCCCCCGCAGCCGAAGACGCGTCGACGAGCATTGCAGCCGCGGATGTTTCACGTGGAACAGGCGCAAAGCGACGGGTGGTGAGTCCTGAGGCACGGCAGAGCGCTATGCGGTCTCGACTGGATATGGGCGAGGCTCTTCGTCAACGTGGGGGCTCCGCTCGCCCCTCGGACATGTTCTTCACGCCCACGCCGGCAACACCCGAGTCGGCGGACTCCCCGGATGAAGCCGGGGAGCTGAAGGCACCCGACGAGCCGCCGGCATCTCGGATTGCTTCACGTGAAACGTCGGGTGGCTCCGGGACTGATGTGACGCCGGAGTCGTCCAGCGCTTCTGGGGGCGCGGACACGCCGGAGACGGAGTCCTCGGGTCTGGCAGCTGTTCCAGGGGCGACGTTCACCGAGATCTCTGTCGACGACATCCATCCGAACCGGAAGCAGCCGCGCCAGGTCTTCGACGAGGACGAGCTCGCGGAGCTCGCCTACTCCATCGGCGAGCTCGGGGTTCTCCAGCCGATCGTGGTCCGCCCGTCACGTGAAACGGGTGGGCCCACCTACGAGCTCGTCATGGGTGAGCGGCGCTGGCGTGCCACGCAGCGAGCGGGGCTGGACACCGTTCCCGCCATCGTCCGCGAGACCTCCGATGACGATCTGCTGCGGGATGCGCTCCTGGAGAACCTGCACCGCAGTCAGCTGAATCCGCTGGAAGAGGCCGCAGCCTACCAGCAGCTCATGGAGGAGTTCGGGGCGACACAGGAGGAGCTGTCGCAGCGGATCGGCCGATCGCGGCCCCAGATCAGCAACACCCTGCGCCTGATGCGTCTCCCACCGCTCGTACAGCGCCGAGTGGCGGCCGGCTTGCTCTCGGCCGGTCACGCACGTGCCCTGCTCTCCCTCGAGGATCCGGCGGAGATGGAGCGGCTCGCCCAGCGGATCGTGGCGGAGGGCCTGTCAGTGCGGGCCGCGGAGGAAACCGCATCCCTGGCCAAGCGCACAGGCCCGGCTCGCAGGACCCCGTCCAGGGCTCAGGAGCGACACCGGGAGCGCCTCGACTACATCGCCGACGCCTTCTCCGACAAGCTCGACACGAGCGTCAAGATCAATCTGGGTGCGCGGAAGGGGCGGATGACCATCGAGTTCGCGTCCGTGGAGGATCTCAATCGGATCATCTCGGTCCTGGATCCGCAGTCGGGTAGCGAGGGCGCGTCGTCATGACCGGGGCTGGCTGATCAGCATCACGTGAAACGACCCGAGTCCAGTGGAGGCCTCGGGTCGTTTCACGTGGAACATCCATCGAGAGAGAGGCGCGGCGTCCGATGCGGGTCCCTGGACCGTCAGGCCGGTGAGACACCGTCGTGCGACGTACGCCGCCTGCTGCCTGAGCAGCAGGTGCGGGCGCTTTCCTGGAAATCCGGGAGAGCGACAAGGAGCCGCATGTGATGCATATCACATGCGGCTCCTTGTCGGTCTGGGCCGTCTCAGCCCCGAGCGTTCCGCTGCAGCTCCCGGGCGATCTCGTCCGTGCTCAGCGTCCCCGTGGGGTGGTCCTGCGGCGCCCGTGCGAACATGCGCTGCAGCCCGACCGCGATCGCCTGGGCGATGTGCGCTCGGTACTCCCCTCGGGCCAGATCCGCGGCCTCCCCGGCGTTCGACAGGTACCCGATGTCCAGGGCGATCGTGGCGGCAGGCGTGCCGCGCAGGATGGTCCACTCCCGTCCATGGCAGCCGAGGTCCAGCGCACCTGTGCGCGCGACCATCTCGCGGACGATGAGCGAGGCACCTCGCCGTCCGATCGGCGACAGCGTCTCCTGCTTGTCGCCCGAATCGCCCCAGTAGAACGCGGCGACGCCGTTGGCGCGCTGGGAGGCGTTCCACTCGCAGCCGATCACGATGACCACGGGGCGGTCGAGGCCCTCGAGGGCCTCGGAGAGGCTCCTGGGCGTCTCGATCCTGGTGCCGTCCGCAGCGCTCAGGGGCCGGTCCGCGACGACGGTGGGGTGCGCGCCGATGTCGCTCAGGAGCTCGTGGGCGCGGGCGGCGACGTCGAGGGAGCACTCGTGCGCCTGCTGCACGGCATCCTGGGGGGCCTCAGCTGGGCGGGGATGCTCCTCGAGCATGGTCTTGGGCACCAGCACGATGCTGCGTGAGCGCACGGCGCCGTTGGCCGACTCCAGATTGTGGAAGTCCCGGAGGGAGAACGCCTTGGAGTCGGTGATGTTCTTGTTGATGCGGGCCAGTGCCTCGATGGTGCGGTGATCCACTCGGCCCGTCCGCTCGAGCCCCAGGTTCTGCTGCAGCTCCAGGACTGCCAGATGGGTCCGCTCCTCGAACGAGCCATTGAGATGGCCGTAGTAGAGCCCCAGGAGGGAGAGGTTCTGCTGGAGCTGCTCGACGTCGTCGCCGCGCATGGGCTCGCCGCGGTCCCACTGGAGGGGGCGGTCCCCGAGCGTGTACTGCGCCTCGCTGAGACGGCGCTCGGTCTCCGGACCCACGATGCCGTCGGCGATCAGGCCGCGGGACTGCTGGAAGCTCTTGACCGCATGCTCGAGCGTCGCGTCGAAGTCGGAGGCCTCCGGGCGGGACAGATCGGCTCCCTCGGGCAGCTGACCGGCGCGCATCAGGCGCTCGCGCAGACCGCGCACTCGTCGGTCGCTGTCGTCCCGGCCGAGGGGGGCGGGAGTGGAGTCGGTCATGTCGGCCTTACGGTGTCGTCGGTACGGCGGAAGTGCTGTGAATCCTAGAGCGCATCGGTGGCCGCGCGCACCTCGAGCGGCGGCCGGCGCGGACCGCAAGGGCCCCCGGACGTCCTGACGGGACAGGAGGCCCGGGGGCCGACGGCAGCGGCGGGAGCGGATCAGTTCGCGCCGAGGAACTCGGCGAACTCCTTCTCGAGCGCCGACTTGGGCTTGGCGCCGATGGACTGCTTGGCGACCTCGCCGTCCTTGAAGACGTACACGGCCGGAATGGACGTGATGCCGTACTTCGCGGCGATGGCCTGGTTGTCGTCGACGTTGACCTTCACGACCTTGACGGTGTCGTGCTCCTCGGCGATCGAGTCCAGGACCGGGCCGACCATGCGGCACGGCCCGCACCACTCGGCCCAGAAGTCGACGATGACGGGCTTGTCGGAGTTCAGGACCTCCGCCTCGAAGGTGGACTCGGTGACATCTGCTGCGCTGCTCATGGACAGCTCCTCTCGGTGGGTGGGTGGGGTTCTGTGCGGCGGGCGCTCAGCCGGCGCGGGCGTCCAGGTAGTGCCCGGCGTCGATGGCCGCGACGCAGCCCGAGCCGGCGGCCGTGATGGCCTGCTTGTACGTGGGGTCCAGGACATCGCCGGCGGCGAAGACGCCCGGCAGGGAGGTCCGGGACGATCGGCCCTCGACCCGTGCGGTGCCGTCGGCGTCGAGCTCGATCTGGTCCTTGAACAGGTCCGTGCGGGGATCGGCCCCGATCGCCACGAACAGGCCCGTCGCGGGCAGCGACGAGGGCTCGCCGGTGACGGTGTCCCGCAGGGTCAGCTGCTCGACCTTGGACTCGCCGGAGATCCCGATGACCTCCTTGTTCCACAGGATCTCGATCTTGGGATCCTCGAAGGCGCGCTGCTGCATGATCTCGGAGGCGCGGAACTCGTCGCGGCGGTGGATGATCGTGACCTTGGAGGCGAACTTGGTGAGGAAGGTGGCCTCCTCGATCGCGGAGTCCCCGCCGCCGACGACTGCGATGCTCTGCTCGCGGAAGAAGAAGCCGTCGCACGTGGCGCACCAGGAGACGCCGTGGCCGGACAGGCGCTTCTCGTCCTCCAGGCCCAGCTCGCGGTAGGCGGAGCCCGTGGCCAGGATGACGGCCTTGGCGCGCAGGACCTCGCCGCCCTCGACCGTGATCTCCTTGACGTCGCCCTCGAGCTGGAGCGACAGCGCGTCCTCGAAGCGGACGTCGGCGCCGAAGCGCTCGGCCTGGGCCTGCATGGTGCCCATGAGCTCGGGCCCCATGATGCCGTCCTGGAAGCCCGGGAAGTTCTCGACGTCGGTCGTGTTCATGAGCTCGCCGCCGGCGGTCACCGACCCGGCCAGCACGATCGGGCGGAGGTTCGCGCGGGCCGCGTAGATGGCTGCCGTGTACCCGGCAGGCCCCGAGCCCACGATGACGAGCTCGTGCAGAGCATCGTCCGCATCCGCCGGCACGGGATCGGCCGCCGAGGTCTCCGCCGTGGTCCTGGAGAGATCGAGATCGATCGCGGGGCTGAAGTCTGGGCTCACGTTCGCAGTCCTTCTTCCATCGGTTCCGGTGCGGGCCGCCCGGTGGCAGCCGAGCGGGCTGTGGGGCGGGATCGGCGCCGGCGCGGCGGCCCCGCCGTTCGACTGTCACAACGGGGCGACAGCACAGGCTATTCCGGCAACCGATGGAACCAGACTTGACGCCCCTCGGGCCGGACGTCTAGTCGGCGCGGCGGCTCAGGAGACCTCGAGCTCGGCGATGCGCAGGCCGTAGTCGTATCCGGCGATGGGCTGCTCGAGGCTCGGCAGCTCCGTCCACTGCACGATGAGGTACTCGTGGTCGTCGGCGGAGGCCTCCTCGGAGAGCTCGACCGTGGTCTCGGGACCGTCGAAGGTGCCCTGGCCGACCTCGACGGCGCCGTCGAGCGACGGGCTGTCCGCGGCATGGACGGTGAAGGCGCCGCCGCTGCCGCTGTCCTGCACGATCGTCAGCTCGTTCATGGGCGTGGGCTCCTCGAAGCGCACGGCCAGGGCGGTCGAGGAGACGAGCTGACCGTAGTCCGGGCCGGAGAAGCCGTAGCTGACCCAGCTGGTCGCGGGATCCCCGTCGATCGTCTGGGTCAGCGTGCCGTCCTGATCCGCCATCAGCGTGGGCTGATCCGGCACGAGGCGCGTCACGTTGGCGGGCGCGGCCACCGGCTGCTGGGTGGGAGAGGCGGTCGTGGGGTCCTGGGTCGGGCCGAAGACGCGTCCGGAGTCGAAGATCCGCCCCAGTCCGCCGAAGATGATGCCTGCGCCCAGCAGGAGCACGAGCGTCAGCAGGAGCAGCAGCAGACCCAGGCGCGACTTGGAGCCCGCGCCCGAGGACGTCCGCGCTCCGGACGAGCCGCCCCGGGCCGGGGAGGAGCCGCCGCCGGCAGCGGCGCCGGCTCCCGCCGCGCCGGCTGCTCCTGCCGCCCGGGACGAGCCGAGGGACCTGCGCTGATGGCGGGTCCGGCCGTCGCCGCCCTGGGGCCGCGGGCCGCCGGTCGGCGCCTTCCGGCGGTCGTGCTCATAGGACTCATAGGAGTCGTAGCGGTTGTCGCCGTCGTAGCTGGGATCGATCACCCGGTCCGAGGACTGGGGACGCTGCTGCGGCCCTGCTCCGTGGCCGGCGGCGGCGCGGTCGAACAGCGTGGCACGCGTGGACTCCTCCGGGGCCCGGCGGGGCCGGCCCAGTCGCCGCTCGACCTTGGGCGCGGCGGGGGCGGAGCTGATGTCGTCCTCCCCCCAGCGGCCGTAGTCCTCCTCGGCGGTGTCCTCGTACTGGGGAGCGGTCGGCTCGCCGTCGTCGACCACGTACTGGCTCGAGCCCCCGGAGGAGCGGGGGCGTCCGAACAGGTCGTCGGAGAGGGTGTCGTCGTCGATCGTGCCGGGATCGGCCAGCAGCTCTCCGAGCAGCACCGCGGGCGCGGCGAAGGACGTCACCAGGTAGGGGGTGGCGCCGGACTGCCCGAGGTCCAGGATGTGGAGGTCGGCGTCGACGGCTCCGATGGCCATGGTGCGCGCGTTCTCGACCACGCGGGAGGTGTGCGCCTCCGACGGCACCAGGATCGTCACCTCACGGCCCAGGATCTGGTCCTTGCCGCCGAGGACATGATCTCCCTCGGCGGTGGTCTGCACCTCGTCGAGGACGACGTAGCGGCCGCCGAGGACGGTTCCGAGGCTGATCGGCTGGGCCACGGGGCCTCCTGTGGATCTGTGAGTGCGCGGGGGTACGGGGTGGTCGGCGGGTCTGTCGCAGTGTACTCGCGGGCGGATGCGAAGCGATGCGGGTTCTAGCGGCGCAGCCGCGCCATGACCGGGCCCATCAGCTCGGGCAGCTCCTTGAGCCTGACGACCCGCAGCATGAGCAGGTAGACGATCGCGCTGACGACGCCGCCCACGGCCAGGGTCCCGATGGCCGTGAGCTGAGAGGTCCACGGCCAGCCCTCGGGATCCCAGCCGCCCAGGAAGTAGAGGAGCACGGTCGCGATCACGGCCGTGACCATCGCCGCCGCGATGGCCCGCACGTGGGTGTCGAGGATCTCGGAGATGCGGTAGTCGCCGACCGTGCGCACGGCGATCACGTGGTAGATCAGCGTGGAGACGATGTTCTGCCCGGCGTAGCAGGCCGCGACCGCGAACACGACGAGGTGCGGGGGCATGGTCCGGCTGATCACGACGGCCGCGAGGACCGTCAGGACGGAGACGACCAGCTGGACGAAGAAGGGCGTGCGGGCGTCCTCGCGGGAGTAGAAGAGGCGTCCGAGCATGAAGGCGGTGGTCATGAACGGGGCGCCGATCGCGATGACCGCGAAGACCTGGCCGATCACCGCGCCCGACTCGGCGACGCCGCCCGAGAACAGCATGCCCAGGGGGCCGGCGAACACGATCATCGCCATGGTGCAGAAGACCGTGGCGATGCCCGAGTAGCGCAGGGCCTTGGACAGGGAGAGCTTGAGGGTCTCGTCGTCGCCCTCGGCGGAGGCCGCTGCCATGGAGTTGAACAGCACCGTGGCGATGGACAGCCCGATGACGCCGTGGGGCAGCGAGTAGAGCATGGACGCCTGGTCCAGGGACGCGCTGCCGGCGATGTGCTGCGGCGGGTCCATGGCCAGGTACTCGTCGCGATACCCGGTGGGGATCGAGGCCGTGCGGGTCAGCGCCAGGAAGGCGAGGTTGGCGACGACGCCCGTGGCGAGGGTCCACATGGAGAGCTTGGCCGCCTGCGACAGGCCGATGCCGCGCCAGCCGAACTTGGGGCGCAGGCCCAGCCCGAGGCGCTTGAGGGGCCAGAAGAGCACGAGGGCCTGCAGCGCCACGCCCAGCGTCGAGACCCCGGCCAGCAGCAGGGTCTGCGTGCTGGTCCACGACTCGAGCGAGTGCTCCGACTCGGCGAAGCTGCCGAACTGCTGGATGAACACGAGCAGGCCCGCGATGGCCACGAGGTTGTTCACGACGGGCGCCCACATGTACCAGCCGAACGCGCCCTTGGCGTTGAGCACCTGTCCCACGACGGTGTAGAGGCCGTAGAAGAAGATCTGCGGGAACGTGAACAGCGCGAACGTGACGCCCAGGGCGAGCTGCTGATCCGACCAGTCCTGCGTCATGACGCGGATGATGGGCACCGTGCAGGCGACCACGACCAGCGTGACGCCGGCAAGCCCGATCACGGCCAGGGTCAGCAGCCGGGAGATGTAGTCGGCGCCGTCGTCCGCGGAGGCACGGGAGGCCTTGATGACCTGCGGGACCAGCACCGCGTTGAACACGCCGCCCGCCACGAGCACGTAGATGTAGTTGGGCAGGTTGTTGGCGATCTGGAAGATGTCCGCGACCGAGGTCAGCGAGCCGATCGCGACCGTGATCAGGATCGTCTTCACGAAGCCGAGGACGCGAGAGACCAGCGTTCCCGAGGCCATGATGGCGCTGGACATCGCACCGGATCGTGCCACGTGGTCTCCTTCGAGGATCTCGGGCGCCGGAGCGGCCCGCAGGCAGGGGCCGGGGCCGTCCCGGCGGACGGCCCCGGCCGGTGCGGTTCAGAGCTGGTGGATGATGAATTCGCGGGCGATGTCCGCGATGCGCCGCTCGTTGGGGAACGACAGGCGACGGCCGAGGTCGTCGATCTTGACCCAGGCGACGTCGACGGCCTCGTGATCGGGATCGTTCTCGGTGGTCAGGTCTCCGCCCACGGCCTCCAGGAGGAAGTGGTGGACGGTCTTGTGCACGCGATGCCCGGAGACGGAGAACCAGTAGTCGATGCTGCCCAGCGGAGAGATCACCCTCCCGGCGATGCCGGTCTCCTCCTCGATCTCGCGGACGGCCGCGACGCCGTCCGACTCCTCGTTCTCCGGGTGGCCCTTGGGGAGGCACCACTCGAGGCGCCCGCCGCGGTTGATGCGGGCGATGATCGCCACAGGGAGGTCCGGTGCATCGAAGTCGACGACGATGCCGCCGGCTGAGATCTCTTCCACCGTGGGCAGCGCAGCGACGGGCCCGGAGGGCCGCCTCTTGGGTGCGCTGGGTACGGGGAAAGCCATGCCGTCAACAGTAACGGCTTCTCCTGGGAACCGGCGGGTGACCGGGAGAGCCCCCGGGCCGGGCGGCCGAGGCATCCCGCGCGGTGCTCGGCGAGGCCCGCGAGTCCGGTCCTGCGGTCTGGAATGATGGGCGCGATGACCCAGCAGCTCGACACCTCCGCCGTCCCGTCCGTCGTCCTGGACGCCGGACGGCGCTTCGCCGAGGCCGGCCACGACCTCTCGCTCGTGGGCGGCCCCGTGCGCGACCTCTTCCTGGGCCGGCTGGCCGCGGACCTGGACTTCACCACGGATGCGACCCCCGATCAGACGCTGGCGGCCGTGAAGGGGTGGGCCGATGCCACGTGGGAGATCGGCCGCGACTTCGGGACGATCGGCCTGCGCCGCGGGGATCAGCAGCTCGAGATCACGACGTACCGGGCCGAGGCCTACGATCCGTCCTCGCGCAAGCCGGTCGTGGCCTTCGGCGACAGCCTGGAGGACGACCTGGTCCGCCGCGACTTCACGATCAATGCTATGGCCCTGCGGCTGCCGTCGCTGGAGCTCGTGGATCCGCACGGGGGCGTGCGGGATCTGGCGGCGGGCGTCCTGCGCACGCCGGGCTCCCCGCAGTCGTCCTTCGACGACGACCCGCTGCGCATGATGCGTGCGGCCCGCTTCGCCTCGCAGCTCGACCTGCGGGTCGCCCCGGAGGTGCTGGCCGCCATGACGGAGATGGCCCAGCGCCTCGAGATCGTCTCCGCCGAGCGCGTGCGCGAGGAGCTGATCAAGCTCGTGCGCGGCCGCGCTCCCCGCCGGGGCATCGAGATCATGGTGGACACCGGGCTGGCCGACGTCGTGCTGCCCGAGGTGCCCGCCCTGAAGCTGGAGACCGACGAGGCCCATCACCACAAGGACGTCTACCAGCACTCGCTGACCGTCATGCAGCAGGCGGCGGACCTGGAGAGCGACGACGAGGGGCCCGTGCCCTCCCCGGACTTCGCGCTGCGCTTCGCGGCCCTGATGCACGACGTCGGCAAGCCGGCCACCCGTCGCTTCGGGCCCGACGGCGCCGTGACCTTCCGGCACCACGAGACCGTGGGCGCCAAGATCGTGAAGAAGCGCATGAAGGCGCTGCGCTTCGACAACGAGACGATCGCGGTCGTCGCCCGCCTGGTCGAGCTGCACATGCGCTTCTACGGCTACGGCGATGCCGAGTGGACGGATTCGGCCGTGCGCCGCTACGTGCGCGACGCCGGCGATCAGCTCGAGCGCCTGCACCGTCTGACCCGAGCGGACGTCACGACCCGCAATCGCCGCAAGGCCGCCCGGCTGGCCCGCTCCTACGACGAGCTCGAGCGGCGCATCGGGGACCTGGCGGAGCAGGAGGAGCTGGACGCCATGCGCCCGGATCTCGACGGGCAGCAGATCATGGAGATCCTCGGGATCCCGCCGGGACCGCAGGTCGGCAGGGCCTACAAGCATCTGCTCGAGCTGCGCCTCGACGAGGGGGCGCTGGGTCAGGACGAGGCGCGGCGCCGTCTCCTCGAATGGTGGGAGGCCACGTGAGCACACCGGCGGTCGAGCGGACGGGCCTGCGGATCCCCGCGGGCATGCGGCGGGGGCAGTGGCTGTGGCTGCTCATCGGACTGGGCGCCTGGACCATGCTCGTGTCCTGGCTGCTGCGCTTCTCGTGCCACCGGCTCGGCTGGAACGGCCCGCACACGCAGCAGCTCGTGTGCTACTCGGACATCGGCTATCTCTACACGACCCGGGGGATGTCGGACGGGCATTTCGCGTACCTGTCGCAGGATCCGGCCGCGCTGCTCGAGTACCCGCTGCTGCAGAGCCTGATCGCGACGGTCACGGGCCGTGCGGCCTACGGGCTCGGCGAGGGCCTGGCCACTCCGACGGTCCAGAACATCTACTTCGACCTCAATGCCGTGCTGCTGCTGCTCGTGTGGCTGGCCGTGGTCCTGGCGGTCGCCGCCATGGGCGCCCCGCGGCTGCACACCCTGGCCCTGGCCCTCTCCCCGGCGGTGGCCGCGACCGGGCTCATCAACTGGGATCTGTGGCCCGTGCTGGCCGCTGTGGCGGGGCTGCTGCTCTTCCAGCGCGGACGGTGGGCCGCGGGCGGGGCCGCCCTGGGGATCGGCGCGGCCCTGAAGCTCTGGCCGTTCGTCATGCTCGGCGCGGTGATCGTGCTCTCGATCCGGTGGCGCCGGGCCCGTCCGGCGCTCGCGGCCTTCGCGGGAGCGGTCGTCGCGTGGCTCGTCGTGAACGTGCCGTTCGCGCTGGCCGACCGGGAGCAGTGGAGCCACTTCTGGACATTCTCGGGCGAGCGGGGGGCCGGCTTCTCGTCGATCTACCACGTGTGGAACGTCGTCTGGGCCCCGGAGCTCGGCGCGCAGCCGCTGTCCGCCGATGCGCTCAACGTGATCGCCTACGGGGTCTTCGCCCTGTGCTGCGTCGGCGTCCTGGTGCTAGGGCTCCTGGCGCGCCGCGAGCCGACGCCTGCAGAGCTCTCGCTGCTGATCGTGGCGGCGTTCGTGCTGACCAACAAGGTGTACTCGCCGCAGTTCGTGCTGTGGCTGGTTCCGCTCGTGATCCTGGCCGCGCCCCGGTTGCGGGAGTACGTCGCATGGCAGGCCGTCGAGGTCTTCCACTGGATCGCGGTCTTCACCTGGCTGCACGCCCTGATCACCGGGCAGCCGAACGAGGATGCCCTGAGCGGCATGTACGCGCTGGCCGTCGTGCTGCACATGGTCGCGGTGCTGTGGCTGTGTGCCCGCGTGGTCGTGCGCCTGGTGCGCGGGGAGCCCCTCTACGACCCGGATCCCGCGGTCGCGGGGGCCACGGCGCCGGGCGCCGCAGACCCGGACCCCGCGATCCCGGACGCCGCAGTCCCGACAGCCGCGGTCCTGACGGCCGTGGAGCCGGGCGCCTCCGCCGCGCCCGCGGTGGGCCGCGAGGGGCGTCAGAACCGCACGCCGCGACGGCCGGCGTGAGCACAGCGGCCATGGCCGGCATGAGCGGAGCGAGGGCCGCGGGGCGGCAGCGCTCGGCCGCAGTGCGCGAGAAGCCGGACGCCCGGCCGTCGGATGCAGCGCTCGTGGGGCTGGCGCTGCTCGGGATGCTGGCCTCCTGGCTGCTGCGCCTGCCCTGCCGGCAGCTGGGCTGGAACGGGGAGCTGCCGGCCATGGGGATGTGCTTCTCCGATCCGCCGACGCTCTACCGGACCACGGGGATGGCCTACGGGCACTTCCCGTACCTGTCCCCCGAGGCGCTGCTCGAGTACCCGGTGCTGCAGACCCTGATCGCCACGGCCACGGGCCTTCTCACCCATCTGATCACCGGTGCGACCTCGGTGCATGTCGCGCAGAGCATGTACTTCGACGTGAATGTCCTCCTGCTCGCGGGCGTCTGGGCAGTGACGGTCCTGCTGGTCGCGCGCATGGCCTCCCGGCCTGCCGCCGCCGTCATGGCGGTCGCGCCGGGGCTCATCGCCACGGGGGTCATCAACTGGGATCTGTGGCCCGTGCTGACGGTCGTGGCCGCGCTGTGGGCGTTCCGCGGGCGGCACTGGGTGCTGGGCGGAGCGCTGCTCGGGCTCGGCACGGCGCTGAAGCTGTGGCCGTTCATCGTGCTCGGGGCGGTGATCGTCCTGGCGATCCGCCGGCGCGACGCCGCGCCCGCGATCCGGGCGACCGCCGCCGCGGCGGTCGTGTGGATCGTGCTCGACCTGCCCTTCGCGCTGGCCGATCCGCTCCAGTGGGGATACTTCTGGGGCTTCTCCGGCCAGCGGGGTGCGGGCTTCTCGTCCATCTACCACGTGTGGAACACCGCGCTCGGGCCGCTGGCGGGGCTGCCCCCGCTCTCCGGCGGTGCGGTGAACCTGCTGGCCTACGGTCTGTTCACCGTCCTGTGCGTCATGATCCTGGCCATCGGGCTCGCCGCCCGGCGCGAGCCTCGGCTCGAGGAGCTCGCCCTGCTGATCGTCGCGGCGTTCGTGCTGACCAACAAGGTGTACTCGCCGCAGTTCGTGCTGTGGCTGATCCCCCTGGTCCTGCTGGCCCGGCCGCGGCTGCGTGGCTTCCTGGGGTGGCAGCTCGTCGAGGCCCTGCACTGGGTCTCGATCTCCCTGTGGCTGCACGCCAGCTCCTGGGACACCCCCTGGGTGGCCTCTGCGACCGGGCTCTACGTCCTGGCCGTCGGCCTGCACACGGCCGCTCTGCTCTACCTGTGCGGCGCCGTCGTCCTGCAGATGCAGCAGCCCGTCGCGGCCCCCGGCTCCGAGGATGCCGGAGGCCCGGGCGACACCGGGCGTCACGCACCCCGCTGCGGCACCGCGCCCGGGTCGGAGCGCGCGGAGCGATCCGGCGCCCCGGCTATCCTGAGCGCGGATCGCAGTGCCCGATCCGCTCCCGCGTGGCCGCCGAGCCGCACCGGGGACCCAGACACGGAGGCGCGGGACGACGACGCGGGAGGGGCAGGACGCCATGGCTGACGGACGCCCCGGCAGGCGCGGGACCAACGGGCTCGTGCTCTTCGTGCTCGGCATCCTCGCCGTGCTGCTGTCCTTCCTGCTGCGCGTGCCGTGCCGCGTGCCGGAGTGGAGCATCGACCAGCGCCTCCCGGGCCTGTGCGTCGCAGAGCTGCAGCCCGGCGATCTGTCGGTCACGCCGAGCGGGATGCTCTCCGGATTCTTCACGGGCGGGCCCACGGGCGATCAGCCGATCGTCGTCGGGATGTTCACCTCGGTCCTCGGCTGGATGACCGCCGGGCTGGCCGAGGCCTTCGGCTTCGAGATCACTCCGGACACGGTCCTGGACCTCACGGTCTTCCTCACGGCGCTCGTGTGGGTCGTGACGATCACGACGGTCGCCTCGCTGTCCGGCCGGCAGCCCTCGAACCCCGCGGTGCTGGCCTTCGCGCCCACCGTCCTGCTCGTGGGGTTCACGTCCTGGGACCTGTGGGCCGTGATGTTCATGATGCTGGCGGTGAGCTCGTACATCCGGGGCGCCCCGGGCGTCGCGGGCGTGTGGATCGGGCTCGGCGCCACCGTGAACTTCCTGCCGCTGCTCGTGCTCGCGGCGATCCTGTTCCTGGCGGCGCGCTATCGCTACATCGGCGACTTCCTGAGCGCGCTCGTCGTGTCCCTGATCGTCTTCGCCATGGTCAACGGGCCGTTCATGGTCTCGGAGTTCGACCGCTGGCGCGACCGCATCACCCAGACCGTGGATGCCCCCGTCCAGGGCGATTCGGGGTGGACCGTGTGGAGCGCTCTGGGAGCTCCGCGCACCGGCCTGTCGATCGATCCCGCCAATCTGGATCAGGTCTCCATGATCGCGATCCTGCTCGGCGTGGTCGCGGTGCTGCTGGTGACGGTCCTGGCGGGCAAGGAGCCCAGCATCGTGCAGGTGCTGCTCATGCTCCTGGCGGTCTTCCTGCTCTTCGCCCGCGACTGGTCGCTGCTGCAGTCCGTGTGGCTGGTCCCGCTCGTGATCCTCGCCCGGCGCAGCTGGCTCGAGTTCTTCCTGTGGCAGGCCGTCGAGATCGGCTACTGGGCCACCATGAACGCGCCGGCCGGAGCATGGGAGACCCAGCCGCTGTTCGGCGACTGGGGCTGGGCCCCGCAGGAGATCCTCGCCGCGGCGCGCTACCTCTTCCTGCTCTGGTTCATCGTGGTCGTGGCCGTCGACATGCAGCGGGGTCGGCGCGCCACGCAGATCGGCGTGGCGGCGAGGAACGCATGACGACGACGGGCCGCACCTCCGGCCTCGGCCGGTCGGCAGGCGGCGAGCACTCGCGCCGCCTGCGCCGATCCCTGCTGCTGTGGCTGCTCGTCGTCGTGGTGCTCGTCTCGGGCGCCGGGACCGCCCTGAACTGGGTCTTCGTGGACCGGGACCCCGAGGACCCCGTCGAGGGATGGCTGGACGCTGTCGCCGACGGACGCTCGCGCCAGGGTCTCGCGCTGACCGCCGACCCGACGGGCGGCACGGGGAACGCGGCCATGCCGAATTCGGCATATCGCCAGGCCGGCGGCCGGATCGACGGATGGGAGATCGTCGATGTCCAGCGCGACGGCGACACCGCGCGGGTCACCGCCTCCGTGCGCTGGCCCGAGGGCGAGGTGCCGGAGGGGGCCCAGCAGGGCGAGGAGCACACGTGGAGCGTGCACCGGGTGTCCCGCACCGGGCCGCTCAACGACCGGTGGGAGCTGGACCGCGTCGATGCCACGACCCTGACGGTGGAGGCTCCGGGCATCCGGGACATCACCCTCAACGGGGAGGAGATGTCCCTGGACCCCGAGGACCGGGCGGTGGCCGAGGGGGGCGGCGGGCAGTGGGTCTGGGAGGCCATGCCCGGGCGCTTCGCGGTGGGCCTGCCCGAGGACGGGGACTACATCCCGTCCGGGCCGATCGAGCCCGCCGAGGTCAGCCTCCAGGACCCCGAGCCGCAGCGGGTGAGCGTGGGTGTCGAGCCCTCCCCCCGGCTGTGGGCGAAGACGGACGAGGCCATCGCCCAGCGCATCGAGGGCTGCATGCGGGCCTCCTCTGTCAGCCCCGACGACTGCCCCGTCTCCCGACGCTGGGCCGAGGGCGGGGTCCCGCGCGCCGAGGCGGGGGACGAGGCCGAGATCGAGTCGCCCGAGGACGGGCTCGACGAGCCCGAGGCCGGGGCGAGCATCAGCGAGATCGAGTGGGAGCTGGTCTCGCGGCCCTCGCTCCTGCTGGTCCCCGACGACTCCACGGACTCCCCGCTGGACTGGGTCGCGAGCGATCACGGGACCGCCGAGGCGCGGCTGAGCTACCTCGAGGGCGACCAGCAGGTCGAGGAGATCGTCCGCTTCCCGGTGCGCGCGGAGGTCCGATCGGACGGCAGCGATGCGGAGATCGACGTCGCCCTGGAGTGAGGCAGCGCATGCCGCCCGGGCCATCGACCGTGCGGCCTGCGATGGTGTAGAGTCGGCCAGTCTGTGCGCCCGCAGCCCCGTCGGGGCGGGCGGCGACGGACACGCATTGAACCTCCTGCTGCGGAGAGACCGCAGCCGTTCCAGCCCGAAGGAGGTGGGTTCTTTCCATGCGCGAATACGAGCTGATGGTCATCATCAACCCGGAGGTGGACGACCGCGCGGTCGAGCCGACCCTGAAGAAGTTCCTCGAGGTCGTCACCCGCGAGAACGGCACCGTCGACAACATCGACATCTGGGGCCGCCGTCGCTTCGCCTACGAGATCCAGAAGAAGTCCGAGGGCATCTACGCCGTCGTGCGCTTCCACGCCGAGCCCGCGACCTCGCAGGAGCTCGACCGTGTGCTGAACCTCAACGAGGCGATCATGCGCACCAAGATCATCCGGCCCGAGGAGCAGCGGATCCACCCGCACCACGACGTCAACGGCGAGGCCGTCGCCGCCGCCGACGAGGCCTGAGCATCTCCTGCGCCGCCCGGCGGCGCGAGAGGCCCTCGGTGCCCTCCCCTCCGCAGACCGGCCGGACCGGCTGAGCCGCGGCGGGAGCGCACCACCTCCACAACTGCGAGTTCTCCGGAAGGAGAGTCCCCATGGCCGGCGACACCATCATCACCATCATCGGCAACCTGACCGCTGATCCCGAGCTGCGCTTCACGCCGTCGGGTGCGGCCGTCGCGAACTTCACGATCGCGTCGACCCCGCGCCAGTTCGACCGCCAGTCCAACGACTGGAAGGACGGCGAGACGCTGTTCATGCGCTGCTCGGTGTGGCGCGACGCGGCGGAGAACGTCGCCGAGTCGCTGCAGAAGGGCATGCGCGTCATCGCCCAGGGACGGCTCAAGTCCCGCTCCTTCGACACGAAGGAGGGCGATCGTCGCACGGTGATGGAGCTCGAGGTCGACGAGGTCGGCCCGTCGCTCAAGTTCGCCTCGGCGAAGGTGAACCGCCAGTCCCGAGGCGGCGGCGGTGGCGGCGGCTTCGGCGGCGGTCAGCAGTCCGGCGGCTGGGACGGCAGCGGCGGCTTCGGCGGGAACCGAGGCGGCGGCCAGCAGTCCGGCGGCTACAGCCAGGGCGGTCAGGGCGGCGGGCGGCAGCAGTCGGCCCCGCAGAACGACCCCTGGGGCCAGTCCGCCGGCGGGAGCTACGACTGGGGCACCGGCCAGGACGACGAGCCGCCGTTCTGATCGTCGGGCCCTGCGCGCCTGAGACCTCGCACCGACCGGGCGGAACCCCGGAAGACAGCACATATTTCCATCCCGCAGACCACTGCGGGCTCCACGCTTCAGAAGGAGCACCACGATGGCGAAGCATGAGATTCGCAAGCCCAAGCCGAAGGCCAACCCGCTCAAGGCCGCAGGCGTCACCGAGATCGACTACAAGGACGTTGCGCTGCTGCGCAAGTTCATCTCCGACCGCGGCAAGATCCGCGCGCGCCGTGTGACCGGCGTCTCCGTCCAGGAGCAGCGCAAGATCGCCCAGGCCGTCAAGAACGCCCGTGAGGTCGCCCTGCTCCCCTACGCCGGCTCCGGCCGCTGATCGGAAAGGAACACACTCATGGCAAAGATCATCCTGACGCACGAGGTGTCCAACCTCGGTTCCGCCGGTGACGTGGTCGAGGTCAAGAGCGGGTACGCCCGCAACTACCTCTTCCCCCGCGGCTTCGCGACCCCGTGGTCCAAGGGCGCCGAGCGCCAGATCGAGTCGATCCGGACCGCTCGCGCGGCCCGCGAGCTCGCCTCCCTCGAGGACGCGCAGGCCCTGGCCGCCTCGCTGACCTCCGCGACCGTGCAGGTCCCGGCCAAGGCCGGCGCCGAGGGCCGCCTGTTCGGCTCGATCAAGGCCGAGCAGATCGCCGACGCCGTCAAGGCCGCCGGTCTGGGCGAGATCGACAAGCGCAAGGTCGAGATCCGCGAGCAGATCCGCTCCGTGGGCACGTACCAGGCCAGCGTGCGCCTGCACGAGGACGTCAACGCGAACATCGAGTTCGAGGTCGTCCCCGCCTGATCCCGCGGCAGGCCGCCGGCAGCGGCCCGCGCCTCCGACGAGCCGTCGTCCCGCACCGGGACGGCGGCTCGTCGTCATGGCATGGCACGGCGCGGTTCAGCGCAGGAGGCGACGGGACTGCTCGAAGAACTCCAGCTCGTGGCGGCAGGCGGTCAGGTAGGCCCGGGCGGCCGCTGCGCGCGTGGCGGGGGAGGCCGCAGCCAGCTCTCGCTCGACCCGATCCAGCGTGTCGCGGGTGGCCGTGACGAAGTCGGGGTCCCGGTAGGTCTCCAGCCAGGCCGCGTAGGGGTGCTCGTGATCCACCTCCGGCAGGGTCGCCCCGACCTGGGCGTAGAGCCAGTAGCACGGCAGCACGGCGGCCGCTCCCACGCAGCGGTCCCCGCCGAGGGTCCGGGAGAGCAGGAAGTCGGTGTAGGCCGCGGTGACCGGGCCGGGGGGCACGGCGGCGGCCTCGGGACGCGACCCCAGCCAGGTCCGGTGCAGCTCGGCCTCGACCGTGAGGCATTCCGCGGAGGACTGCGCCCAGGCGAGCTGGTCCTGCGCGTCGTCGCAGCGCGCGGACAGCGCCGCGAGAGCGCGGGAGTAGCCGTTGAGATAGTGCGCGTCCTGGCCCAGGTAGAACGAGAACTCCCGCTCGCTGAGGCTCCCGTCGAGCAGGGCGCAGACGAACATCGAGTCGTCGATGGCCGCCGCGGTCTGCTTCCCCGCCTCCCACAGCGCCCGCGTCCACGGCCCCGCCGCCTCAACGGCGGCCTCGGGCCCGGAGCCATCGCCCTGCGGGGCCGCGCCGGAGCCCGAGCCGGCGCGCTCGGTCTCGGGCGCTCCGAGGTCCTCCGGGGCCTGCAGGGTCGCGGGGACGGCATCGGGGGAGAGCCAGGGATCGGCGGAGCCCGCGGCCTGCAGACGACGGGAGCGGTGGGAGTGGTCCACGGGGCCGTTGCCGGAGCCGACCCGCAGGGACCCGCCGTGGACGATGGCCTCGTGCAGCCAGTCGCTGGCCCACCGCAGGGCGTCTGCGGGGTCGTCGCCTGCCCCCAGTCGCGTGGCCAGGGCCGAGGCGAGCGAGCATCCGGTGCCGTGCGTGCTGGTGGTCTCCACCCGAGCGGAGGGGACCGCGATCCGGGATCCGTCGGGGCTCACCCAGGTGCTCGTGGCCTCCCGGCCGCCCAGGTGGCCGGTCTTGACCACGACGGCGACGCCGTTCGCGGCGGCCCAGCCGCGGGCCTGCTCGATGGCCTCCTCCTCCGTGGTCGCGGCAGCTCTGCCTGTGATCACGGCGAGCTCGTCGATATTGGGGGTGATCACGGCGGCCGTGGCGCAGAAGCCGATCAGCGCCTGCTCCGCCTCGGGCTCCAGCAGCCGGTCCCCGCTGGTGGCCACCATGACCGGATCGACCACGAGCACTTGCGGCGGGTGGGCGCGGCACCAGTCGGCGACGGCGCGGATCGTGTCGGCCGAGCCGAGCATGCCGGTCTTGACCGCATCGAGCTCGACGTCGTCGCCGACGGCGTCGAGCTGAGCCGTCAGGAAGTCCGCGGGCGGGAGATGGACCTCGCGGACCCCGTGCGTGTTCTGCGCGACGAGGGCTGTCACCACGGCCATGCCGTACCCGCCCGCGGCGGTGATCGACTTCAGGTCGGCGGCGGTGCCCGCGCCCCCGGTGGGGTCGGTGCCGGCGATCGACAGCACTCGGGGGAGGGGGGAGTTCAGCGGCGACATCATGGGACATCCCTTCGCTAGTGCGAGCTAGATCAGGTTCCACGGGTGTGATCTCAGCGCGCGCGGCGCACCCCGTGTCCGCTGCCCACTGTAGGGCAGACGGGCCCCGGTCACAGCGCCGAGGGCGTCCCGCAACGGGACGCCCTCGTGGGTGTCGGATGTCGTATGCAACATATACCGATGTCAACGGCCATCTCGTGGACCGTGGCGCGGCCTGCGACGGTTCAGGGGTCAGGATCCGTCATGGCCCTTCAGCAGCTGCGCGAAGTCCGGGGCCGGACCCAGGTCCACGCCGCTGGTGCGCGAGCGCGCCCCCGGCTCGTGCTCGTCGGCGGGCAGGAATCCCTCGACGCCGGCGGAGTCGGAGACGATCGCCGCTGCCATCTCCGACGCGGCGCGGGCGATGCGGGCCTCGAGCGCGCCGGTGTCCCCGGACCCGAAGTCGTCGGTCGCCGCGAAGACGCCCGTGGGCAGGACGACCGCCCTCAGGTAGGCGAACAGCGGACGCAGGGAGTGATCCAGCGCGAGACTGTGCCGCGGGGTGCCGGCGGTCGCGGCGATGAGCACCGGAAGATCGATCAGCGCCTCGTCGTCCAGGACGTCGAAGAACATCTTGAACAGCCCCGAGTACGAGGCGCGGAAGATCGGGGTGACGGCCACCAGGCCGTCGGCCCCGGCGATCTGCCGCTTGACCTCGTCGAGCGCCGGGTCGGGGAGCCCGCCGGTGGTCATCGCCCGGGCCAGGGGCAGGGCCAGGTCCCGCAGCTCGACATGGGAGACCTCGAGGGCCTCGCCGCGGGCGCCGACCCGGGATGCGACCGCCTGCCCGATCCGCTCGGAGAGCAGGCGGGTGGACGACGGCGAGGACAGCCCCGCCGAGAGGACGACGAGCTGCCGTGTCATCGGGTCTGCGCCTCCTCGTCCTGCGGCTGGGCGCTGATGACCTGGCGATGCGGGGAGTCCGGCCCCTGGGCCCGCAGGGACTCGTGCGTGGGCGGGTCGGAGGGGACGTGCGACGGGCGCCGGGACTCGAAGCCCTCGCGCAGGCGGGGGACGATCTCGCGGCCCAGGATCTCGATCTGCTCCAGGACCATCTCCTCCGGGAGCCCGGCGTGGTCGAGCAGGAACATCTGGCGCTGGTAGTCGCCCACCTGATCGGCGTAGCCCAGGTATCGGTCGGCGATCTGCTCGGGGGTGCCCACGGTCAGCGGAGTCATGCGGCTGAAGTCCTCGAGCGAGGGGCCGTGGCCGTAGACCGGCGCGTTGTCGAAGTACGGGCGGAAGACGCGCTTGGCCTCCGCCTCGGTCTCGGCGGCGAAGAACTGGCCGCCGAGACCCACGATCGCCTGGTCCGCGGCACCGTGGCCGTAGTGCTCGAAGCGCTGCCGGTAGAGGTCGACCATCGAGGCGGTGTGCTCGATGTTCCAGAAGATGTGGTTGTGGAAGAAGCCGTCGCCGTAATAGGCCGCCTGCTCGGCGATCTCGGGCGAGCGGATCGAGCCGTGCCACACGAACGGCGGGGTGTCGTCCAGCGGCCACGGGGTCGAGGTGTAGCTGTTCAGCGGGGTGCGGAACTTGCCCTGCCAGTTCACGACCTCCTCTCGCCAGAGCTTGCGCAGGAGGTGGTAGTTCTCGATGGCCAGCGGGATGCCCTGGCGGATGTCCTTGCCGAACCACGGGTAGACCGGGCCCGTGTTGCCGCGGCCCATCGTGAGATCCACGCGGCCGCCGGAGAGGTGCTGCAGGAAGGCGTAGTCCTCGGCGATCTTCACGGGATCGTTCGTGGTGATCAGCGTGGTCGCCGTCGAGAAGCGCAGGCGCTCGGTCTGCGCGGCGATGTAGGCCAGATGCGTGGTCGGAGAGGACGGCACGAACGGCGGGTTGTGGTGCTCGCCCGTGGCGAAGACATCGAGGCCCACCTCCTCCGCCTTGAGCGCGTACCTGGTCATCGACCGGATGCGCTGCGCCTCGGAGGGCGCCTTGCCGGTCGTGGGGTCCGGTGTGACGTCGCCGATGGTGAAGATGCCGAACTGCATGGTGCTCACTCCTTGGGTGACGAGCCGCGGGGCCGGCGGACGACCCTTCGCGTGACGTTTCACGGACGAGTCTGGCGCTATTTGAGTGACATGTCAATCATTGGGTCGCACCGGCGCACCCCCGCACCGGCGGCGGTGCGGCGGTCGTCGCTGTCGGGGCTCAGTCGATCGGCATGCAGTCCGGGCGGCGGATGTCGAGCTTCCGCGCGATCCGGGAGGTGATGCGGTCCAGGTCCTCGATGTCCTGGTCGTCCAGCGCGTCGAAGAACGACCGGCGCACGGCCCCCAGATGGCCCGGGGCGGCGGCCGCCAGGGCCTGCCGGCCCGCCTCGGTGAGCGCGGCGAGCTGTGCGCGGCCGTCGTCCGGCGCCGCGGAGCGGGCGATCAGGCCGCGCTTCTCCATGCGGGTCAGATGGTGCGACATGCGGGAGCGCTCCCAGTCGAGCAGGCCGGCGAGCTCGGTGATGCGGCACGAGCACGAGGCGCTGTCGTTGAGCATGACCAGGACGTCGTAGTCCTGCAGGGACAGGCCGGAGTCGGCCTGCAGCTGCGAGGACAGCGCGGTGGGCACACGGCTGCTCACGGCGAGCCAGCGACGCCAGACGGTCTCCTCGTGCGCCGAGAGCCAGTCGACATCCCGATCCGCCGACGGGCCGCGCTCGCTCGCGGACGTGCCCGGGTCCGAGGGCTGGTCCTGTGCGGCGGGGGCGGCGAGGGGCTCGGTGTCGGATGCAGAGGTCATGCCCCCAGGATACCTTTCACGTGACGCGTCATCAGTCGCGGCCTGCGGGTTGCCGCTCACGTTGCCGTGCGCTCGCGCACAGATTCCGGTGGCACCATCTGCGCCATGTCCCGCTCCTCCCGCGACGATCGACGACGCCCCCGCTCCAGCTCCCGCCCGGCCGCGAGCCGGCCGTCGACGGCCGCGGCCGGCACTTCGTCCGCGCGGTCGGGCCCCGGTCGCGGCCCGCGCCGCGGGAAGCGGCGAGGCGGCCGCGCGGAGGCCCGGCTGATGCCGATCGCCATCGTCCTGTGGATCGTGGGCCTGCTGGCCTTCGCGGCCGCCTTCGGGCTCGGCAACACCGGGTCGGGAGCGGTCATGACGGCATCGTTCTTCGGCGGGCTGATCGTGGCGACCATCGCGGAGGTGGGGGCGTTCCTCACCGCCCTGGCCAGTGTGGTCTCGCACCGGCCCCACCGGCCGTGGAACGTGCTCGTCATGATCCTGTCGGTCGTGGTCAGCCCGGCCACGCTGATCCTGCTGCTGCAGCTGGCGCTGGGCGCCTGAGCGCGGCGCCGAGGACTGGTTCTCCACGGCCCCGCGGTGCGATCAGCAGGGCTGTGGGAACACGCTCACCCGTGTGGACATGCGCTGTGGAAAGTTGTGCACACGGCGTGGAGAAGTCCGGAAACGCCTCGTTGACCTGGGCATTCACCCTTCGTTCACGTCACTTCGGGCTGTGGATATCCACAGCGGCGACGAAGATCTGCACCGTCTGCGCACAGGCTCCCGCGGCGCGCCCCACAGGCCGTCCACAAGTTGTCCACATCTGGTGGATAAACCTCATCCATGTAACTTCAAGAGCCATCGCCGGGCGTCCTGCGACGTCTGCGGGGTGGGCCAGAATGGGCGGGCCGGGCGGCCGTCGTCGTCCTGGCAGCAGTCCCCGCTGGAAAGGCCCGCCGTGAACGAAGACCCGATCCGCACACCCCCCTACGACAACGTCGCCGAGCAGTCGGTGCTGGGCGGCATGATGCTGTCCAAGGACGCCATCGCGGACGTCGTGGAGGTGCTGCGCGGCGTCGACTTCTACAAGCCGGCGCACGAGTCGATCTACGAGGCCATCATGAGCCTCTACGGCAAGGGGGAGCCCGCCGACGCCATCACCGTGGCCGACGAGCTGACCAAGCGCGGCGAGCTCGAGCGCACCGGCGGTCCGGCCTACCTGCACTCGCTGATCTCCTCGGTGCCCACTGCCGCCAATGCCGGCTTCTACGCGGAGATCGTGCAGGAGCGCGCGGTGCTGCGGCGTCTGGTCACCGCGGGCACCAAGATCGTGCAGCTCGGCTACTCGCAGGACGGCGAGGTCGAGGTCCTGGTCAACGAGGCCCAGTCCGAGATCATGACCGTGGCCGAGCGCCGCAACTCCGAGGACTACGTGGTGCTCAAGGACGTCGTGGAGTCCACCGTCCAGGAGATCGAGGACGCCGGCGGGCGGGCCGGCATGCAGGGTGTGCCCACGGGCTTCGTGGAGTTCGACGAGCTGACCCACGGGCTGCAGGGCGGGCAGATGATCGTGATCGCGGCCAGGCCGGCCATGGGGAAGAGCACGTTCGCGATCGACATCGCGCGGTCGGCGGCGATCAAGAACCACATGACCACGGCGATCTTCTCGCTCGAGATGGCGCGCAACGAGATCGCGCTGAAGATCCTCTCGGCGGAGGCCACGCTGAATCTGCAGGACCTGCGCAAGGGCACGCTGCAGGACGAGCAGTGGGGCAAGATCGCCTCGACCATGGGCAAGCTGGACTCGGCGCCGCTGTTCATCGACGACTCCCCGAACATGTCGCTGATGGAGATCCGGGCCAAGTGCCGCCGCCTCAAGCAGAAGCACGATCTGAAGCTCGTCGTGCTCGACTACCTGCAGCTGATGAGCTCGGGAAGGAAGGTCGAATCCCGTCAGCAGGAGGTCTCGGAGTTCTCCCGTGCCCTCAAGCTGCTGGCCAAGGAGCTCGATGTCCCCGTGATCGCGCTGTCGCAGCTGAACCGAGGCTCCGAGCAGCGCACGGACAAGCGGCCGATGGTCTCGGACCTCCGCGAATCGGGCTCGATCGAGCAGGATGCCGACATGGTCATCCTCCTGCACCGCGACGACGTCTACGACAAGGAGTCGCCGCGCGCCGGGGAGGCCGATGTGATCGTGGCCAAGCACCGCAACGGCCCCACCAAGACCATCGTGGTGGCCTTCCAGGGGCACTACTCGCGCTTCGCGAACATGGCGAACGAGGCGTTCTGAGCTTCCCGGGCCCCTCGGGGCGCGCCTAGCCTGGAGGCATATCGACCGAGGAGACGGACGGGCTCTCGATGCCCGGCCGTCCGGAGAGGAGCACCATGTCCGAGAACACCCCCTTCACGCCCGAGAACACGAGCCCTGCGCAGCAGCAGCAGGAGGACGGACGCGGCGAGGAGAGCGTCAAGACCACCGCCGCCACCCCTGCAGCGGATGAGGCGGCGCAGCAGGTGATGCCCCGGCAGGACGATGAGGCCGCGTCTGCGCAGGGCTCCGACTGATCCTTCCCGGCTGACGACGGCATGACCCGAGGAGGGCCCGATCATGGCGATCGGGCCCTCCTCGCCCTGTCGCCCCCGCAGCCGCAGGCCGATGCACTGCCGTCGGGCGTGACCGGCCGGACCGCGCCATTAGGCTCGATCCATGTCGAATCCCCTGCCCTCGATCCGCCTCCGCGTGCAGGAGGCCATGGAGGAGCTCAGCAATGCCGAGCGCAAGGTCGCCCGCACGCTGCTGGCGCGCTATCCCGGCGCCGGCCTGACCACCGTGGCGGAGCTGGCTGCAGAGGCCCAGGTCAGCGCGCCGACGGTCCTGCGCTTCGCGGGGCGGCTGGGGTATGCGGGCTTCCAGGACTTCCAGCGGGCGCTGATCGCCGAGCTCAACGACGACGGCTCCCCGCTGCGCCAGTACGAGCAGAAGCGCGAGGCCGAGGGGGAGGGCGGCGTCCTGGCCCGCTCGGGGCGCACCCTGCTGGAAGCCCTGCAGGCCACGTACGCGCAGATCCCCGAGTCCGAGTTCACCGCGGTGGCGCGTCTGCTCTCGGACGCCGGCAGGCGGGTGATGGTCACCGGCGGCCGCTTCTCCGAGCTCCAGGCCGATTACCTGGTGCGGCACCTGCAGCTGCTGCGCCCCGGCGTGCAGCTGCTGCCGCGGGAGGCCATCGCCCGTCATGACGCCGTCCTGTCCGCGGCTGCTTCCACGGTGCTCGTCGTCTACGACTACCGCCGGTACTCGAAGGACAGCCAGGAGCTGGCCGTCGAGATGCGCCGGCGCGGCGCGACCGTGGCGCTGATGACGGACAGCTGGCTCTCCCCGATCGCGGACGTCGCGCGGCACGTGCTGCCTGCTCGGGTGGACAGCGCCTCGCCGTTCGACTCCGCCGTGGCGGCGACGGCGATCACCGAGAGCCTCGTGGCGGCGGTGACGGAGATCCTGGGGGATGCCGGCATGACGCGCGTGGCTCGCTTCGAGTCCGAGGCCGAGCTCCAGGCAGGGGCGGCGGACGGATCCTGAGGCTGTACGGGGCGCGATGATGGATGTAACGTGCGACACAGAATGAACCAGATCACGTCATTCTGGAACACAGGATGACCCATGGGTGCGGATGCTCGTCCGGACCCCCGGCCCATCTGAGGAATCATGGTTGCACCTACTCTGACCTTCATCGCCACCAACGACCTGGTGGGGCATACCCGCGGCCGCGCGGTCCCGTCCGCCGACACCACGCGGGCGCTGCGCCGCGGCGTGGGCTGGGTTCCCGCCAACCTCGCGATCGACGGCTTCGGCCATATCGCCGAGGACAACGTCTTCGGCTCCACGGGCGACCTGCGCCTGGTGCCCGATGCCACGACCGGGATCGACATCCCCGCAGGCCAGGACAAGCCCGAGGTCCGCCTCCTGCTGGCCGAGCAGCGCCACCCGGACGGCCAGGAGTGGCACTGCTGCCCGCGCACCTTCGCCCGCAAGGCGCTCGAGGAGTTCACCGAGCACACGGGCCTGGAGATCATCGCGTCCTTCGAGCACGAGTTCACGATCCGCGACGCCGCGGACAACGCACCGTTCTCCCTGCGCCGCTTCCGCGACGCCGAGCCGTTCGGCACCGAGCTCGTGGAGCTGCTGGACTCCGTCGGCCTGCAGCCGGAGAACTGGCTGCCCGAGTACGGCAGCCAGCAGTACGAGATCACGCTCAAGCCCGCCCCCGGCCTGGTGGCCGCCGACCGCGCGATCCTGCTGCGCGATCTGGTGCACGACCTGGCCGAGCGCCACGGCCGCAGCGTGAGCTTCGCGCCGCTGTGCGCCCCGGATGCCGGCGGCAGCGGCGTGCACGTCCACCTCTCGCTGCACGACGCCAAGACGGGCGCCCCGGTCCTGTACGACGAGGAGGCTCCGGCGAACCTCTCGCAGACCGGCCAGAAGTTCGCGGCCGGCATCCTGCGCCACGCCAAGGCGCTGACTGCGCTGAGCGCCTGCAGCCCCAGCTCCTACCTGCGCCTGGCCCCGGACACCTGGAGCGTGGGCGGGATCTTCCTGGGCGAGCGCAACCGCGAGTCGCTGCTGCGCATCTGCCCCACCTCGACCATCGGCGGCGGCGATCCCACCCAGCAGCTCAACCTCGAGTTCCGCTCCGCGGACGCCACGTCGAACCCGTGGCTCGTGCTGGGCTCCCTGGTGCGCGCGGGCCTCGAGGGCATCACCCGCGACTACGAGCCGGAGCGGGTGTGGCCGGAGGAGACGACCGCCGAGGAGCTCGCCGACGTCCCGCGCCTGCCCGCCTCGGTCGCCGAGGCGCTGGAGTGCCTGACGGGCGACGAGGTGGCCTCCGGGTGGTTCCACCCCGAGCTGCTGCAGACCTACCTGGACATCAAGCGCGCCGAGCTCAAGGCCGTCGAGGGGCTCACCGACGAGCAGGTGTGCGCCAAGGTCGCCGATGCGTACTGAGGACCCGAGCGCACGGACTCAGCCCATCCGGGAGGCCGCCGAGCAGGTGCGGCTCGTGGACCACCACGTCCACGGGCCGCTGTCCGGCGACGTCGGACGCTCGGAGCTGGAGATGCTCCTGACGGAGTCCGACCGGCCGATCCCCGAGGGGACCACGGTCTTCGACTCCCAGGTGGGCTTCGCACTCCGCCAGCACTGCGCGTCGCTGCTGGGGCTCGCCCCCGGCGCGACGGCCGAGGAGTACGTCGCGCGGCGGGCCGAGCACTCCGCGCAGGAGCTCGCCGAGCTCTTCCTGGACGGCGCCGGCGTCTCCGACTGGGTCGTGGACACCGGATTCGGCACGGACGCCATCTGGAGCGCCGAGCAGATGCAGTCGCGCCTGAGCGGACGCACCCACGAGATCGTGCGCCTGGAGGCCCTGCTCGAGCACGTGGCCGCCGAGAGCTCCCCGGAGGACCTGCAGGAGCGCTTCGAGGCGGCCGTCGACCGGGCGGCCGAGAGCGCCGCGGGCTGGAAGTCGATCATCGCGTATCGCTTCGGCTTCGACTTCGAGCCCCGACGTCCCGGGCCCGAGGAGATCCTGGCGGCCGCACGCGACTGGCTCGCGCAGCCGTCCCCGGCCGAGGGGCTGCGCGTCGAGGACCCCGTCCTGCTGCGCTGGCTGCTCTACGTCGCCTGCGACACCGGGCTGCCGCTGCAGCTGCACTGCGGCTACGGCGATCCCGACCTCGACCTGCATCGCTGCGATCCGCTGCTGCTGACGAGCTGGCTGCGCGACGTCGAGGGCTCGGGCAGCAGCATCATGCTCCTGCACTGCTATCCGTTCCACCGCCACGCGGGATACCTGGCCCAGGTCTTCCCGCACGTCTACTGCGATGTGGGCCTGAGCATCAACTACTCGGGCGCTGCCAGCCGGCAGATCGTCTCCGAGTCGATGGAGCTCACGCCGTTCAGCAAGCTGCTGTACTCCTCGGATGCCTGGGGGCCTCCCGAGCTGCACTACCTGGGCTCCGTGCTGTGGCGCCGCGCGACCGCAGCGGTCATGGCGCAGTGGGTGGAGCAGGGAGACTGGCCCCGGGACGAGCCCGAGCGCATCCTGCGCATGATCGGCCGGGACAACGCACGCCGCGTCTACCGACTGGATCGGCCCGCCCAGACCTGACCCGCCCCTGAGAGGAGCGCACCGACCCTATGGACTCCGCACCCCTGTGGGACGCGCTGGAACGCCATCTGCCCTCGGCCGTGCAGCTGCGGCATGAGCTGCACCGGAACCCCGACCTGTCCGGGGAGGAGGCCCCCACGCGGGACGCGGTCATCGCGGCCCTTCCGCCCGGCATGCGCAGGACCGATGCGGCGCAGACCGGGGCGGTGCTCCGGCTCGGCGGCCGCGGGCCCGCCATCGGCGTGCGGGGGGAGATGGATGCGCTGCCGATCCACGAGACCACCGGGGTCGAGTGGGCGTCGACCGCCTCCGGGGTCATGCACGCCTGCGCGCACGACGTCCACATGGCCGCGCTGGTCGCGCTGGCGAGGGCCGTCGACGAGATCGGGGCCCCGCATCCGCTGCTGGCCGTGCTCCAGCCGCGGGAGGAGACCTACCCGTCGGGGGCCGAGGACATCATGGCCGCCGGGGTGCTGGCGGACCAGGAGTGCGCCGCGATGGTCGGCGCGCACATCCAGCCGACGCTGGCCCATCAGCAGGTGGCCTGCGTCCCCGGAGGCGTCAACGCGGCCTCCGACGAGTTCGTCCTGGAGGTCGCCGGCACGCCCGGCCACGCCGCCTACCCGCACCTGGCGGTGGATCCGGTCCTGACCACTGCCCAGGTGGTCGTGGCGCTGCAGGCGGTCGTGAGCCGCATGGTCGATCCCATGCGCTCGGCCGTGCTGGGGGTCTCCTCCATCGTCGCGGGCGAGGCCGCCAACGTCATCCCCGGCACCGCCCGCGCCCGGGGCACGCTGCGGGCCCTGGACCCGGAGACGCGGCACCTGCTGCGGGAGCAGCTCTCGATCGTCGCCTCGGGCGTGGCCGGCGCGTACGGGTGCCGCGCGGAGGTGACGATCACCCCGGGAGAGCCGGTCCTGGACAACCACCCGGAGCTCACGGAGCTGACGCGTCCGCATCTGGAGGGCCGGGGGTTCTCGATCTCGGACACCCTGCGCTCGCTGGGCTCCGACGACTTCTCCTTCTACGGGGAGCGCATCCCGGCTCTCATGATGTTCGTGGGCACCGGGGCCGTCGGCGGCCTGCACACGAGCGACTTCCTGCCGGGCGACGACGACGTCCGCCAGGTGGCCCAGGCCATGTGCGCCGGGTATCTCGCCGGCGCCGAGATGATCGAGGCCGACTCGACGGCCGACTGACAGCGGGCCGCGGGCCCCGAGAGGAGCAGCCATGACGCGCAGCAGGACCGACTGGACCCCCGATGCGGCGGGGGAGGAGGGAACCCTCTACGCGCGCGACGCCGCGGCCATCGCGGTCTCGGAGCACCTCCGCTTCTTCCCGCTGGAGGTCGACTCCGCGAGCGGCAGCGTGCTGCGCACTCCGGCGGGCCGGGAGCTGATCGATCTCTCGGCGGGGTGGGGCGCGGCGGCCGTGGGCTATGCCCATCCGCAGGTCGCGGAGGCCGTGGCGGCGGAGGCTGCGCGGATGCCCGGCGTGGGCGTCCTCTCGGCCGCCAACCCCACGAGCACGCGGCTGGCGGAGCGCCTGCTCGAGTCGGTGCCCCTGGGCGGCTCTCTCGGCCCGTGCGCCGTGCACCTGGGGCTGACCGGATCCGACGCCAACTCCGCCGCCCTGCGGGCCGTCCGCGCCTGGTCCGACCGCCCCGGGATCCTGGTCTTCGAGAACTCGTACCACGGCGGCCTCGGCCCGGCGCAGCACGCCTCCGGCTTCTACGCAGCGGACGGCGTGCCCCTGGACGGAGGGGTCGAGCAGGTCCCGTACGGCGACGCCGCTGCCGCCGTCGCCGCGCTCGAGACCGAGCGCTTCGCGGCCGTGGTGGTCGAGCCGATCATGGCCGACGGCGGTCTCATCATCCCGCCGTCGGACTTCCTGCCCGCGCTGCGGGAGGCCTGCGACCGCACCGGGACGCTGCTGATGGTCGACGAGGTCAAGGTGGGCATGGGCCGGACCGGCTCCCTGCTGGCCAGCGGGTGCGACGGGGTGGTCGCCGACGTCGTCACCCTGGGCAAGGGGCTGGGCGGCGGGATGCCGCTGTCGGCGGCCATCGCGCCCCGGGAGGTGTGGGCCGCGGCCCCCGGCGCCTCCCTGCTGACCCTGGCGGGGAACCCGGTGTGCGCCGCGGCAGGGCTCGCCGTGCTGGACGTCGTGGCGGCGCAGCGGCTGCCGGAGCAGGCGGCGCATCTGGGGCAGGAGCTCTCTACTGCGCTCGCGGCTCTCGCTCGGCGCTGTGCCCTGGTCCACGACGTGCGCAGCCGCGGCATCGTGGCGGGGATCGAGCTGCGGCGCCCGGATGGCTCGGCAGCCGGGCCCGAGACGGCTGCCGCGGTGCATCGCGCGTTCGAGCTGGGCGCAGTGGCCTATCCGGTGGGTCCGGAGTCCAACATCATCGAGCTCACGCCCGCCCTCACGATCTCCCGGGACCAGCTCCTGCGGGGCGTCGAGATCCTGGGGGAGGCCGTCGCGGACGTCGACGCCGGTCGCGTGGACCTGCAGGCGGCCGCCGAGTTCGGCGGCTGGTGAGACCCGCCGGGGTCAGCCCAGGTCCTCGACCGTCATGCGCCGGCCGATGCGCTCGGCCAGGGCCGGGCGGGTGATCACGATGATGAGCCCGATCAGGCACCAGGCGCCCGCCATCCAGGGGAACCAGGTGTACGGCGCCTCCTGGCCGATGACCTGCACCACGTAGACGAAGATCAGGTAGGCCAGTCCGAGCACCGGCAGCACGAGCTCCCAGCGCGGGATCGTGCTGCCGGGGTGCAGGATGAAGCGGATGATGCCCACGCTGGTCATCCCGTAGGCGACCACCATGCAGAGGGTCGCGATCGTGGCGTACCAGTAGTAGACGTCGACGGAGCCCGCGCCCAGGAGCCCGGTCAGGCACGCGACCACCACGGTGAAGGCCACGACGAAGACGACGGCGGGGCCCGGGACGCCCGTGCGCGGGCTCGTCCGCGCGAACGCGGAGGGGCCGAAGCCGTCGCGGGCCAGGGCGAAGAGCAGGCGCGCCGCCGCGGCCGTCGAGGAGAGCAGCGAGGCGAAGGCCACCAGGAAGGCGATCACGGAGATCAGCACCGCGAACCACGGGCCGATGTAGGTCGACGACAGCGTGGTGAGTGTGGACGAGGCCCCCGCGAAGGCGGCGACCCCCTCCTCGTCGGTGCCGAATCCGACCGTCTGGGCGAACATCATGAACGTGTAGATCAGCCCGGCCAGGATCACCGCGGCCCCCAGCGCACGGGGAATGGTCCGCTTGGGCTCCTTGGCCTCCTCGGACAGCGACGTGCCCGACTCGAAGCCGGCCCAGGACAGGAAGCCGAAGACGGAGGCGGTCATGATGGCCGACAGCGGCGCCTGACCCGGCAGCAGCGTGGAGAGATCCAGGCCGGTCGAGACCGGGGCGCTGCCGATGGCCACGCGGACCACGATCACGACGCCGAGGATCAGCATCACCAGGATGCCGGCCATGCCGATGGCCAGCAGGGTCCGGGCCGTGACCGCCGATTCGCGCAGGTTCAGCAGCAGGACGAGCACCCCGACCACCACGGGGACCAGGATCCACAGACCGTCGGCGAACGGGAGGCCGAGCTCGGCGACCATGGCCTGGAAGAAGACCGCGCAGGCGCCGGCGATGCACACCGCGAAGAACAGGTAGGTCCCCAGCAATGCGAAGCCGCCGAAGAAGCCGGCTCGCGCACCCAGCGTCACTCCCGAGAGGGCGTAGACCGACCCGGCGTGCGTCACGTAGCCGGTCAGGCGGATGAACGCATAGGCCACGAGCATGGTCCCGAGGAACGAGACCAGGAACGTGAAGGGGACGCTCGGGCCCACCAGCCCGGCCACCCCGATCCCGTTGAGGCTCATGGCCATCACGGGGCCCATGAAGCCCACCGAGATGGCGGCGACCTCGGGGGTGCGCAGGCGGCCTGCGAGCTCCCGGGGCGACGAGGGCGTGGACGAGCCCTCCTGCGGGCTCACGGGCCGGACGGGTTCCTGTGCCATCGGGATCGGGCTTTCCGCCGCCCCGGGCGCCGGGCCTGCGGGGGGCAGGTCGGGCGCCGATGGCCGGCTGTGGAGAAGGGGCGACTGTGTGTGATGCACGTTACAGAGCGACCCTCGGTGCCGCAATCTTTTTCTCCGTGGTACATGTCCGAGCGTCGGCACGGGGCGACCGCTCAACGCGGTCCGAGCGCAGGGCTCAGGTGGGGTGCTCACATCCGTCCGGCGGAGAATCGATGGGGCACTGGGCGGAGGCCGACTCCACCGCACGAGCTCGAGGTGGCCGCGCCTGCGGGGTCAGACGCCCGCGGCGCTGTCTTCCGTCTCCGCGGCGATGTCTCTCGTCACCGGCTTCCCTGTCGCCTTCTCGATCAGCGCGGACAGCGCTTCTCGTCGCGCTGCGAAGAACCCCTGGAAGTCGTCCGCCCACAGCCTGTCGGTGTCGATCTGATGCTCGGAGACGACCTGGTCGATGAGTGCGGAAGGCGCTTGGCTCTCGCGTTCGATGGTCTTCCGGTACGTGCTGGGCGCATTGCCGGAGAGCTTGATGTTGGTCGTCCGCGCCAGCGGTGTCTTGTTGACGATGCTCTCTCGCTGTTCCCAGGGGATCTCGTTCTTGTGGCACCAGGCCTTCGGGAAGATGTGATGGATGTCCACACGCAGCTCCAGATAATGGGCGCGGTCGAAGGACTGGTTAAAGACCCAGTCCTTGCACTCCTCGGACATCAGCAGCGCGTAGAGCCCCTTGTATGCAGCAGAGTTCCGCGTTCGGAGACTGTGCAGGCGAGATTGATTGAAGTAGGACTCCTCGACGGTGCGGGGAACGACCGCGTCGGCGTCCCCCGAGGCCCAGGAGGGCACTTGCTCGACATCGCGAGCGAACCGGGTCTCGATCGCGCCGCCGTACAGCTCGCCGAAGATCCCGCTCCAGAACCATTGCCGGACCCGGCTGTGGACGCCGTAGGCATCGATTCTCTCGCCGAGAACCACGCGCAGGACCGCGAGGGGGACGATCTGCTTCGGGTAAGGGAGGTCGGCGGCGGTATGGATATGCTCGCCGTCGAGGAACTTCGCCGCCCAGACCAGCCCCTCAGTGATCTTCGGCGACCACTCGAGGTAGGAGCTCAGCTGCAGCTTGAGGACGTCTTCCTTGCGAGCGGTGGTCGCGGTGCTGCCATGGAGACTTGCGACCAGCGTCACGGCTTGCAGGAAGTCGTCGTTATCGAAGGTTTCGAGCACACGATACGCATCGAGGGTCTCGCGAACCTCCTCCCAATCACTGCGGAGCCGGAAAGCATGCCCTTGTCTGTCGAAGTAGCCTCTGTCGCCGGCGAACTTGGCGGTGAGCAGCTCGAAGACTGTCAGCTTCACACCGCCCTGATTCACCTTCTCGAAGACGGTGGTCACGGCTTCGACCGTGGTCTCCTTGTCGAGAAGGATGGCAGGGATCTCGTACCCGCGCATCGGCTCGTTGATCAGGCCCAGGAACTGGGGGAAGTCATTGACGCGGTCATGCTCCTGCGCCCATGCGAAGACCCACTGTGTGGCTCCCTCCTTGCTGAAGACCTCGGTCACGGGGAGATAGCCCTCGGCGATCTCCTTCTGACGGGTGGAGACGTCGAGCTCCACATCGCGGTCGAAGTTGGTGCGCAGCAGGCCGGAGGCCGGGAGAGAGACGATGGCCTCGTCGATGTTCTGGGGATGGGCCAGGGCATCGGCGACCTTGATGTAGTACCGCCTGTCGCCATCGTCCTTCGTCTTCACGATGCCGTGACCGCTGAGGGCCTGCGTGAGGGAGGTGAGGCGCTGCTGTCCGTCGAGGACCAGGAGATCCGGTTCGGTCCCTTCTGCCGGGGTCGTCGATTCGATCGGCTTCGACTCGAAGCGGACTGAGCGGCTCCCGGTCTGGAGCACCAGGAGAACGCCCATCGGGTGGCCGACGGCGACGGTGACGAGCAGCTGACGAACCCTCTCGTCATCCCAGACGTAGCCGCGCTGGAAATCCGGCAGCTGGATCCTGCCGTCCTGGGCATCGCGGATCAGCTCGATCAGGTCGTACTTCGGGGTCTGGAAACCCATCGGTGCTCCTTCGGGGGGGGGTCGGAGATCGGGGGATGTCTTGCCGCCAGAACGTCAGTCTGCCCCAGAGGGCGCGCGGCGACGTTGCATGTGCTGCCGGACCCCTCCAGGGCTGCGAGTCGGATATGGCGGTTCTTGATCCCGCGCTTCATCTCGCCGTGGGTCTGCTCCCCCGGGTCAGACGGCGGACCCCGCCCCGGGGGCCTGGGCGCGCGGTGCCGTCCTTCCGTAGGATCCGGGCCATGACATCCGTGCAGCAGAGATTCGCGGCCCTCGGCGTCGGGTCCGCCCCCGGGCAGCCGGGCACCGCCCCCGCCGAGGACCTGCGGGTCGGGCAGGACCTGCCGGGTGAGCCGGTGGACTTCTCCCACGGCGACGTCGACGCCTTCACCCCGACGCCCGGATCCTTCGAGGTCTTCCGCGCCGGCGTCGAGGAGGGCGGCGCGCAGGCCTACACCGAGTACAAGGGCCGCCCGGAGCTGCGGGAGCTCGTGGCGGATCGCCTCGCGCGATTCACGGGGGCGCCGGTGGAGCCGGGGTCCGAGCTCATCATCACCCCGGGCACGCAGGGGGCGCTGTTCCTCGCGATCGCAGCACTCGTGGGAACGGGCGATCAGGTGGCCGTCGTCCAGCCGGACTACTTCGCCAACCGCAAGCTCGTGGAGTTCTTCGGCGGGCAGGTGCGGCCCGTGCGCCTGGCCTACGAGCACGACGGCCCCGCTCAGCTGGACCTCGGCCGGCTCGAGGAGGCCTTCCGGGTCGGAGCGCGCACGCTGATCATCTCCAACCCCAGCAACCCGACGGGCGCGGTGCTGACCGCCGAGCAGGTGCGCGCAGTCGCGGAGCTCGCCGATCGGCACGGTGCAACGGTGATCGTGGACCAGCTGTACTCGCGGCTGCTCTACCCCGGCACCGAGTACACCCACCTGCGGGCCGCCGGGATCGATGCCGCGAACTGCGTGACGATCATGGGGCCCTCCAAGACCGAGTCGCTGAGCGGCTACCGGCTGGGGGTCGCCTTCGGCTCGGCCGAGATCATCGCGCGGATGGAGCAGGCGCAGGCGATCGTCTCCCTGCGCGCACCGGGCTACAGCCAGGCGGTCCTGCGGACCTGGTTCGACGAGCCCGACGGCTGGCTCGAGGACCGCATCCGCGCTCACCAGGCCATCCGCGACGACCTGGTCAGGCTGTTCGAGCAGGCGGACGGCTTCCGGGTGCGCCCCTCCGAGGCCGGCAGCTACCTCTTCCCCCGGCTTCCCGCGCTGAGCGTCGCGCCGGAGGAGTTCGTGAGGCTGCTGCGGCTCCAGGCGGGCGTCGTCGTCACCCCCGGTGCGGAGTTCAGCCCCCACCACGCCGACAGCGTGCGGCTGAACTTCTCCCAGGACCGCGGCCGGGCGGTGGCCGCGGTCGAGCGGCTGATCGAGCTGGCCGACCGGTACGGCCGCTGAGGGCCCGCCCGTCGTCGTGCCGGACCCGCCGACGACCCGTTGGAGATCCTCCCCGGTGAGCGGTCCTCGATGCCGTCCTTCAGCGGCGGATGACCGGCATCGACGACCGCTCGCGGGACGACACCGGGCAGCCGTGCGTAGGATCGCGTCCATGACGCAGAGCACCGATCGGCCGCGGCCCCGCGGCATCCAGCACCTCGGAATGACCGTCCCCGATCTGGACGCGGCCACCAGGTTCCTGAAGGAGGGCCTGGGCGCGCAGGTCTCCTACGACGGCCTGTCGGCGGACGACGATCCTCGCCAGGGCGAGGAGGTCGAGCGCCAGCTGGGCCTTCCCTCGGGCGCGGCCATCCGCCGGCAGCGATTCGTCGTGATCGGTGAGGGCCCGGGTCTGGAGATGTTCGAGATCTCCGGCGAGCAGCGGGAGGCCGCCGGTCTGGCGGATTTCGGCCTGAACCACATCGCCCTGTACTGCGACGACCTCGAGGGCTGCCGGGACCGCCTGGTGGCCGCCGGCGGCGAGGCGCTCTCCGAGATCCACGGCAACAGCCGGTACGAGGACACCCCGGGCAACGGCAGCGTGTACGTGAGGGCCCCGTGGGGCATGCTCATCGAGCTGCAGACGATCCCCGGCGGCCACTACTACCCCGAGGACTCCGAGGCCGAGGTGTGGATGCCCTCGCCGCAGGACTGATCGACGACCCGGTGCAGCCTCCCGGTCACTGCTCGGAGGGCAGGGGCATGCCCCGCTCCTGCATGAGCTCCTCGACCTCGGCGCCCTCCATGTACTCGGTCTGGATCTCGCCGCTGGTCTTGCAGCGGCCCAGATCGGCGTCGAAGCACTCGGAGCCCACCTGGTACTCGAAGCCGGGCTCCACGTAGCCGTCGTAGCCGTAGTACTCGTCGGAGGGGCCCACGTACCCGTCGGCATCGGGCTCGGGGCGCTGATAGCCGTCGGAGTCCATCGTGCCGTCCCCGTCCTGCTGGGGATGCCCGGGCTGCTCCGCGGTCCCGGGGTCCATGGGGTAGTTGTCGATGGAGCCGGGACCGGCATAGCCGGGCTGGTCCCCGGCCTGGGCCGCGCAGATGCTCTGGAGCTCGGCCATGAGCTCCGGGCTCGGCGTCCCGGTGGGGAAGGTGTCGGAGTCGCAAGCCCCTCCGGCGGCGAAGAAGGCCTGCGCGTCGGCGGACATGCCGGAAGCGTCCTCCGCGGCCCGGATCTCGGGCTCTGCCGGCGTCGGCTGCTCGACGGGCTCCGCGGCGGCCGGCGCGTCCGCGGGTGCGCTCGTCTCGGCGGGGGCTTCGGGCGAGGAGTCCTGGCCGGGGGTCGCCGACTCGCTGGGGGAGGCGCTCGCTGTCGTCTCCGAGGCGGAGGGCGAGGACGATCCGGCCGAGGGGTCCTCGCCCTCGTCACCGCCCGAGCACCCGGCCAGAGCCAGGCTCAGGAGGGCGGCGCTGCACAGCAGGACGGGGCGATGGGGCATGGCGGGGGTCCCTTCTCGATGGTGGTGCATCGAGAATAGAGCGGTCCTGCGGGGTCCCCTCTGCGGCGCACCGCTGCCCCTGGGGTCAGCCCTTCATGAACCGCGCTATGGCCTGGGAGGCCTCCTGGATCTTCGCGTCGCCCTCCTCGCCGCCGGCCTGCGCGGCGTCGAGCACGCAGTGCTTCAGGTGGTCGTCGAGCAGTCCCAGGCCCACATTGCGCAGCGCGGAGTTCAGCGCCGAGATCTGGGTGAGGATGTCGATGCAGTACTTCTCCTCGTCGATCATCCGGTGGATGCCGCGGGCCTGGCCCTCGATCCGCTTGAGGCGGGCCAGGTAGCGCTGCTTGTCCGACATGTAGCCGTGATGGGCGTGGCCGTCGTCGCCCGGCTCGCTGTCGGGGTGCCTCTCGGCGGTGGCCTCCGCGGTCTGCTCGACGACGGCCTCGTCGAGCTCAGCGGCGGCCGGCTCGGTGCGATCGGTGCTCATGGAAGAGGTCTCCTGGATCTCGAGGGTGCTCACGCGGCGGCCGGCTCGCGGTCGCGGGCCTCCGGCGAGGCGGCGGGGGCCGCGCCGGAGCGGCTGCGGAATCCGCGCAGGCGCAGGCTGTTGGCCACGACGGACACGGACGAGAATGCCATGGCCGCGCCGGCGAGCATGGGGTTCAGCAGCCCGAAGGCCGCCAGCGGGATCGCCGCGAGGTTGTAGGCGAAGGCCCAGAACAGGTTCGACTTGATCACGCCCAGCGTCCTGCGCGACAGGCGCACCGCGTCCGAGGCGGCGCGCAGGTCCCCGCGCACCAGCGTGATGTCGGCGGCCTGGATCGCGGCATCGGTGCCGGTGCCCATGGCCATGCCCAGATCGGCCTGGGCCAGAGCGGCGGAGTCGTTGACGCCGTCGCCGACCATGGCGACCACGCGGCCCTCGTCCTGAAGCTCGGAGATGGTGCTGACCTTGTCCTGGGGGAGGACCCCGGCGATGACCTTCTCGATCCCGACCTCGGCGGCCACCTTCTCGGCCACGGCGCGGTTGTCGCCGGTCAGCAGCACGGGGGTCAGCCCGAGGTCGCGGAACTGCCGAATGGCCTCGGCGCTGGTCTCCTTGACGGTGTCGGCGACGGTCAGCACGCCGCGCACCGCGCCGTCCCAGGCGACCACCACGGCCGTCTCGCCGTCGGATTCGGCCTCCGCCTTGATCCGCCCGAGATCGGCGGGCATCTCCAGCGACCACTCGCTGAGCATGGTCTCGCGGCCGACGGCCACGAGGCGGCCGTCGACGACGCCCTGCACGCCGCGGCCCTCGAGGTTCTGGAAGCTCTCGACGGCGGGCAGCGACCCGGCGCGCTCGCGGGCCCCGCGGGTGATGGCGCGGGCGATCGGGTGCTCGGAGGAGTCCTCCAGCGCCCCGGCCATGCGCAGCAGCTCCGCCTCGTCCGTGCCGTCAGCGGCATATGCGCTCTTCAACGCCATGCTTCCGGTCGTGACGGTGCCGGTCTTGTCCAGCACGACGGTGTCGACCTCGCGGGTGGACTCCAGGACCTCCGGGCCCTTGATGAGGATGCCGAGCTGCGCGCCGCGGCCGGTGCCGACCAGCAGGGCGGTCGGGGTGGCCAGGCCGAGGGCGCACGGGCACGCGATGATCAGCACGGCCACGGCGGCGGTGAAGGCCGCCGTCAGGGGGAAGCCGGCGCCGAGCCACACGCCCAGGGTCGCGACGGCGATCGCGATGACGATCGGCACGAAGACCCCGGAGATCCGGTCCGCCAGGCGCTGCACCTCGGCCTTGCCGGACTGCGCGTCCTCGACCATCCGGGCCATCTGCGCCAGCTGGGTGTCGGAGCCGACGCGGGTGGCCCGCACGACCAGGCGTCCGCCGGTGTTGACGGTCGCACCGGTGACGTCGGCGCCCTCGGAGACCTCGACCGGCACGGACTCGCCGGTCAGCATCGAGGCGTCGACGGCGCTCGAGCCGGAGACCACCACGCCGTCGGTGGCGATCTTCTCGCCGGGGCGCACGACGAACTCGTCGCCCTCGGCGAGCTGCTCGACCGGGATGAGGGACTCGGAGCCGCCGCGCAGGACGGCGACCTCCTTGCTGCCCAGCTCCATGAGCGAGCGCAGGGCGGCGCCGGCCTGGCGCTTGGAGCGCTTCTCGAAATAGCGCCCGGCCAGGATGAAGAAGATGACGCCCGCGGCGACCTCGAGGTAGATGGAGCTGGCGCCGTCGGTGGGCTCGACCGACAGCTCGAACGCGTGCGTCATGCCCGGCACGCCTGCGGTGCCGAAGAACAGGGCGTAGAGCGACCACAGGAACGCGGCGATCGTGCCCAGGGAGATGAGCGTGTCCATGGTGGCCGAGCCGTGGCGCAGGTTGGTCCAGGCGGCCTTGTGGAACGGCCAGCCGGCCCACGCGATGACCGGGGCGGCCAGGGTGAGCGACAGCCACTGCCAGTAGGTGAACTGCAGGGCCGGGACCATCGCCAGCAGGATCACGGGCACGCCCAGCACGCCCGCGCCGATGAGGCGCTGGCGCAGCGACGTCAGCTCGGGATCGGCCGGCTCCTCGCCATCCTGCTCCTGGGTCTTCTCACCGCGGGGCCGGGGCAGCTCGGCGGTGTAGCCGGCCTGCTCGACCGTGCTGATCAGCTGGGCGCTGTCATAGCCCTCCGGGACTGTGACGCGCGCCTTCTCGGTGGCGTAGTTGACCGAGGCGCTCACGCCGTCGAGCTTGTTCAGCTTGCGCTCGATGCGGTTGGCGCACGACGCGCAGGTCATGCCGCCGAGCAGCAGCTCGACGTCGGAGCCCGACGGCTGCAGCGCGGGGGTCGACTCGGCCGGAGCGGAGGACGTGGTCATGGGGTGCTTCTTCCTGGCGAACGGGGTGCTCCCCGGCCCGGCGGGTGCGGGGGCCGGGGAGGCGTGTCAGTGATCGGAGCCGGCGGGGTGCTCGGCGTCGGCGGGGGTCTGCACGTGTGCGGAGTCCTCCGCCTGCTGGGTCCACGCGTCGACGGTCTCCTGCGGGACCACGGCGCCGCCGATCAGGAAGGCGGCGACGAAGACCGCCGCCAGCGCCGCGAGGTAGACCCCGAGGCGGGCGGCGGCGCTCACGCGGAGCGCTCTGCCGAGTAGCCGGCCTCCTCGACGGCGGCCTTCACGGCGGCGTCGTCGACGGGCTGGTCGCTGCTCACGGACAGGCGGCCGGTCTCATGGCTGACCTCGATGCCCTGGACGCCCGGGATCTCCTGGACCTCCTCGCGCACGGACATCTCGCAGTGGCCGCACGTCATGCCGGTGACCTGGTACTCGGCGGTGGTCATGATGATGCTCCTTCGTCTCGCCTTACTACCCCTAGGGGGTATCTGATACCTCCAGATATACCCCTAGGGGGCATAGGAGTCAACCCTGTGCGGGGGAGTCGGAGGCTGCGATGAGATGAGCGAACCTCTGCAGATCCACATTGCCCCCGGAGAGGATCGCGCCCACCCGCAGGCCGGTGACGTCGTGCTCGCGGGCCCACGCGCGCAGCCCGGCCAGCCCGAGGCAGCCGGTGGGCTCGACGACGGTCTTGAGCCGCTCGGCCAGCAGGCGCATCTCGGCCACCAGGGCGCCGTCGGGGACCGTGATGATCGCCCCGGCGCGCTCGCGGATGATCGGGAACGTCGTATCGCCCACCCGGGTGGTCTGGGCGCCGTCGGCGAGGGTGTCCGGGACGGCGATCGAGACCGGATGCCCGGCGGCCAGCGACTGCCGCACGTCGTCACCGGCCTCCGGCTCCACGCCGATCACGCGGCACTGCGGGGCCAGCAGGCGAGCGGCCAGCAGCGATCCCGAGAGCAGGCCCCCGCCGCCCACCGGCACGAAGAGCAGGTCGAGCGGGCCGGCGTCCTGGAGCAGCTCGAGCGCGGCGGTGCCCTGCCCCGCGATGATGTCCGGATGGTCGAACGGCGGGATCACGTGGGCGCCGCGCTCGCGGGCGATCCGCTCGGCGATGGCGACCCGATCCTCCCCCCGCCGGTCATAGGGGATCACCTCGGCCCCGTAGCCGCGGGTGGCGTCGGCTTTCATGGCCGGGGCGTCCGAGGGCATCACGATCGCGGCCGCCCGCCCCTGCAGCCGGGCTGCCAGAGCCACGGCCTGGGCGTGGTTGCCCGAGGAGAAGGCCACGACGGCGTCGTCGTGCGGCAGCCGCGAGAGGGCGTGGAAGGCCCCGCGGAACTTGAACGCCCCGATGCGCTGGAGGTTCTCCGCCTTGAGGTGCACCCGGCACCCCAGCTGCTCGTCGAGCGAACGGGAGGTCAGGACCGGGGTGCGGTGGGCGATGCCGTCGAGGACGCGGGCCGCGGACAGGACGTCGTCGGAGGTGGGCTGCATGGCCTCCAGTATCAGCCGGTCCCCTCGAACCTGTGAGGGGCGATCAGCCGGAAGGGGGTCGACGGCTTGTCGGCGGGCTCATCGGCGGACGGAGGGCCGGAGGCTTCCAGCAGGCTGCCGCAGCGCATCCGGGAGCTCGTGGAGAGGACCACCCGCCACTCGTCGTCGACGAGCAGGACGGGCCGGCCCAGCGAGCCGGCGAGCCCCAGCATTCCCGGCAGCAGCTCGCGCTCGAGGCGGGCGACCAGCAGATCGGCCACGAGGACGCCGGTCGTGCCCGGCACCCGGACGGGCAGGGCCGTGGTGATCGTGTACTGGTCGTTGCACAGCGAGTCCACGTACGGGCCGACGACCTCGAGCCGGCCGGTCTCGAGCGGACGGCGGAACCACTCCATGGTGCGGAAGTCGACGTAGCCGGCCACCGACGGCCGCGTCTCGACGAAGCGGCGGAGGGTGTGCCCGGAGTCGATCACGTACCACTCGACCTCCCCGTCCCCCTGCTCCGCGTCGTGGGTGAGGGCGGTGCCGAGGCCGTCGAGATCGGGGTGCGCGGCCAGCAGGGTCTGCAGCGTCTGCTGGCGCGATCGCGCGGGGGCAGACGGGTCGGCGGGGAAGAGCTCGTCGCGGGTGGCGCGCACCGCATGGGCGGCCGAGCCGAGCAGGTCATCGAGCCGCCCCATGAGGGAGGCTCGAGCGGGTTCAGGGATGGGGGCCGGCCGCATCTGCGCCTCCCCGGGAGCCCGCGGCGCTCTCCAGCTTGAGCCGGAGGGCCGCTTCGAGCAGCTCTTCGATGTGGTCCTCGATCTCGCGTCGGCAGTCCTCGGCGGCGGCCGGGGCCAGCAGGTCGGTGAGGCTCTGCCAGCGCTGCGCGGCCCGCTCTGCGCAGATCTGCTCCGTGTAGACCTCCGCGACCACCGAGGCCCAGGGGTCCTGCAGCCCGATCTGCTCCCGGGTCAGGCGTGCCGACTGGGCCGCGCCTGCCAGGCGGATCAGCAGATCCGACTCGCAGCGCGCCCGCGCGCCGTGGGACTCGGCCGCGCGGAAGGCCTCCACCGCCGATCTCAGCCCCTCGCGCTCGCGGCGGGCGGCCCGGCGGGCGGCCAGGATCGCGCATCGTCCTGCGATGGCGGATTCGTGCTCCGCCAGCTCCGCGAGCTCCTGGGTCCCGAACGTGGAGATCCACCGCGGCTGCTGCGGCGCCGGCCGGTTCACGAAGCTGCCTCCGGTGCGCCCTCGACGGGTCGTGATGAGGCCGTCGCCGCGCAGGGTCTCCAGGGCCTCCCGGACCGTGGTCGGCGAGACGCCCAGCCGCTCGGAGAGCTCCTTCTCGCTGGGCAGCTGCGTGTCCGCCTCGAGGACTCCGGAGCGGATCGCGCCGCGCAGACGCCGCTGCACCTGCTCGGCTCGGGACGGGGCGGACAGCGGCGTCATCAGGGTGGTGAGCACGGACGTCCTCCTGGGGTCTGTTCCGGCCGGCCGACGAAGCGGGCACCGGCGGCGGGCTCCCTGAGCGTAACGAAACGTGATCGTTGACACGAAAACATCTGGTTCCATATGTTTCAGGCACGGGAGGTGATCCGCATCACGTTCAGGAGCCTCCGCCGTCGGATCCCTGGAGGGGGAGCAGAGTCACCATGTCGCCGAACACCGCCGTTCTGCAGAACTTCATCGGCAGCGCCTACGTCGATGCCTCGACGGACGAGACCTTCGATCTCGTCTGCCCGGTCACCGAGGAGGTGATCGCCAGATCCCCCAGCTCCGGGGCCGAGGACGTCGACCGGGCCTATGCGGCAGCCGCCGAGGCCGCGAAGGTCTGGGGGCGCTTCACGCCGTCGCAGCGCCAGGACGCCATGCTGAAGGTCGCCGCCGAGATCGAGGCCCACCGGGACGAGCTCGTGGAGGCCCAGGCGCGCAACACGGGTCAGCCCAAGTACCTGATCGGCGCGGAGGAGGTCGACGTGACCGTCGATCAGCTGCGCTTCTTCGCCGGGGCCGCCCGCCTGCTCGAGGGGACGGCCACGGGGGAGTACATGGAGGGCCTGACCTCCTCCGTGCGCCGTGAGCCCCTGGGCGTCGTCGGGCAGGTCACGCCGTGGAACTACCCGCTGATGATGGCCGCGTGGAAGATCGGCCCGGCCCTGGCCGGCGGCAACGCGATCGTGCTCAAGCCCAGCGACACCACTCCGGGCAGCACCCTGCTGCTGGCCGAGCTGGCCGCCAAGCACCTGCCCGAGGGCACGCTCAACGTGGTCCTGGGCGGGGCGGAGACCGGCGCCCTCGTCGTGTCGCACCCGACGGCCGCCCTGGTCGCGATCACCGGCTCCGTGCGGGCCGGTGTCGAGGTCGCCACCAGCGCGGCCTCCAACCTCACCCGATCCCACCTGGAGCTCGGCGGCAAGGCCCCCGTGCTGGTCTTCGCCGACGCCGACCTGGACAAGGCCGCCGCCACCGTCGCGGAGACCGGGCTGTTCAACGCCGGCCAGGACTGCACGGCCGCCACGCGCGTGATCGTCGACCAGGAGGTCCACGACGACTTCGTGCGCCGGCTCGTGCAGGAGGTCGAGAACGTGAAGGTCGGCGAGCCCGACGAGGACGACATCCTCTACGGGCCGCTCAACAACGCCTCGCAGCTCGAGCGGGTCCAGGGCTTCCTGGAGGGCCTGCCCGCGCATGCGAAGGTCGAGACGGGCGGGCAGCGCATGGATCGCACGGGCTACTTCTTCCAGCCCACCGTGATCACCGGGCTCGAGCAGTCCGACGACGCCATCCAGCAGGAGATCTTCGGGCCCGTGATCACCGTGCAGTCCTTCTCCGGGGAGGGGGAGGCGCTCGAGAAGGCCAACGGCGTCGAGTACGGCCTGGCCTCGAGCGTGTGGACCCGCGATCACTCCCGGGCGCTGCGCTTCTCCCGGGACCTCGACTTCGGCGCCGTGTGGATCAACACCCACATCCCGCTCGTGGCCGAGATGCCGCACGGAGGCTTCAAGCACTCCGGCTACGGCAAGGACCTCTCGCACTACAGCGTGGAGGAGTACACCCGCGTCAAGCACGTCATGAGCGCACTGGACTGAGGAGACCGAGATGACCGAGAACCAGCAGATCGCCTCGCAGGCCCACCACCGCCTCTTCGCCCAGCGCGACGTGAGCGTGCTGGATGAGCTCTTCGCCGAGGACTTCATCGAGCACTCGCCCCTCGTGGCCGACGGCCGGGCGGGGCTGCGCAGCATGGTGGAGGAGGCCGGCGACGCGCTGACCTACACCTGCTCCCGGGAGCTGGCCGACGGCGATCTCGTCGCCCTGCACGGCCGGTTCACGGGGCTGGACGAGACGCCCCTGGTCGGCTTCGACCTGTACCGGGTGGCCGACGGCAAGGTGGTCGAGCACTGGGACGGACTGGTGCCCGAGGCCCCCGAGCCGAACGCGAGCGGCCGCACCCAGCTCGACGGGACCGCGCAGCCCCGCTCCGGGCAGGACGCCGAGGGCAATCGGGAGAAGGTGCTGGGCATCCTCTTCGGCCGAGGGCTGATCGGGCAGGACTACTCCGTGTTCCGGGAGCTGACCCGCGACGACGTCTTCGTCCAGCACAGCCCGGACATCGCGGACGGAGCGGAGGCGGTGATCCGGTTCCTGGAGCAGCTGAAGGAGTCCGGCGAGCCCCTGGTGTACGACCGCGTCCACCGCTCCGTGGCCGACGGCGACTTCGTGCTCACCCAGTCCGAGGGCTCGATCGGCGGGCAGCGCCACAGCTACTTCGAGCTGTGGCGGTTCGACGACGGGCATCTGGCGGAGATGTGGGACGCGATCGGCGCCGTCCCCTCCGATGAGGAGGCCGCGCACCCACACGGCATCTTCTGATCGCCGGGTTCTGCGCCATCGGCGCGAAGAAGGCCGGCGGCTGCTCCCCTCACCGGGAGAGGCCGCCGGCCTTCGGCCGATCCGATCAGCCCTGCGCCGCCCCCGGGTCGCTCAGTAGCAGACCCGGAGATCCCCCAGGGCGATGTACTGCTGGTTGCCGGTGATGGTCGGCGCCTGGGTCGCGGAGTTGCTGTAGTTCAGGGTGAACCTGTTGGAGGTCGGGTTGGTGATCGTGGCGGTGACGTGGTTGCCCGTCTGCGTGGACACCTGCGTCTTGTCCTTCATGTCGAGCACGCCGTTGCTCGCCGTGGTGTAGGAGCTCTGCGAGTACCCGGTGAACTGGGAGAAGGCCACGGTGCCGCCGGTGATGGCCACGCGGTCCGAGTAGTAGAACTTGCTGTTCTCGCCGCTGACCTGGGAGGTGACGTCGTAGATCTTGAAGCTGATCGACCTCGGCAGCCGGGTGGTCCCCGACGAGCTGATGGAGAAGGTGAGCGTCTGGTTCGCCCGGGTGGGCTGGCCGGTCGCACCGCTCCACTGGTTGAGCACCAGGACGGAGCTGGTGCTGCCGGGGGCGACCACGAAGCTGTTGGACTGGTTGTTCCGCGTGTTGTTGGAGCCGACGGCGGCCTGCGACCCTGCCGCGTAGCCCTTCATGTCATAGCGCTCCGCGCCGAAGGTCACGGCGGACCCCCCGGAGCGGGACGTGGTCACCGAGACCGAGACCGACGGCCCCGAGGAGCCGGAGTCCCGGGTGGCCGTGCCGGAGATCGAGGTGGCGGTGCCCGAGGTGCTGGCCCAGTTCAGGGTGTGGCACCCCGTGGGCGAGGCGGCATAGGCGGGGGCGGCCGCGGCCAGCGAGATCGCCGGCACGGTCCAGATGATGCCCTTCGCCACGGCGCGCCGATCCACGCCCTGCTGCTGTGCTGCGGCTCCCTGCATGCTTCCTCCGAGGCTCGATCCTGCTCGTGAGCGCTCGGGAGGCCTCCGCGGGAGGATTCTCATGCGCCCAACACGTATGCGGATTCATACATTACTGCAGGAAAGCAGGCCGCGTGCCGCCTGCGGCCGGGGCATCGGCCCCGGGAGGGGCGGTACGTTGCGGGCATGAGGAATCCGGAGGAGGCCCGGGAGGCCGGAGCGCACCCGGCGGGGACGACGGCGGGGCAGCCGTCGTCCCCGCCGATCCACTGGCTGCTGCCGATCGACCCCGCCTCCCATGCCGAGCATCAGCCGCCCGATTGGCGCACTCGCGCGGATGCGACCGCCGTCTGGCGGGCGATCGGGCGCTCGCAGCCGATCCATCGCTGGTGCCTGCGGACGGGCTTCCGCACGATGGCACCCGGCGAGCTGATCTGGGCGTATCTGTCCAAGCGGCAGGAGGTGTGCGCCGTGGGGACGGTCGCCCGGATCGTCCAGCAGGGCGACGACTGGTTCGTCCACGTCGACTGGGATGAGCGACGCACGGCCGCGCTGTGCCGCGACCCGCTGCCGCGCAGCGCCTTCGGGCAGGTCCCCATGTCGACCTGCCGAGCGGGCGAGCGGGCGTCGGCGGTCCTGACGGAGCTCCACTCGCGGCTGGGCTCCCGCTGACCCCTGCCGCCCGGGGTGTGTGATGCGCGCCACGAACCCGTAGGCTCGCCGGAGACCAGCGAAGGAGCCTCATGTCGCAGCGCATCGCCATCATCGGAGCCGGGATCGGCGGTCTGACCCTGGCCATCGACCTCCAGCGCAAGGGCATCGACGCCCAGCTCTACGAGCAGACCTCCGTTCTCCGGGAGGTCGGGGCGGCGGTCTCCTTGTCGGCCAATGCCAGCCGGTTCTACGAGGAGCGCTTCGGGCTGGCAGAGCCCCTGCTGTCCCATGGGGCCGAGATCGACGGCCTGATCTATCGCGATGCCCGCACCGGCGAGCAGATCGCCCGGCTCTGCTCGCACGAGGAGTACCGACGCCGCTTCGGCGCCTCGTTCGTCGGCATCCACCGCGCGGACCTGCAGGCGATGCTCTTCAGCGCCCTCGCCCCGGACAGCCTCCATCTCAGCCGGCGGGTGGAGAGCATCGACGACTCCGGCTCGGCCGCCGTGCTGCGCTTCGCCGACGGGGACGCGGTCGAGGCCGACCTCGTGATCGGCGCCGACGGCGCGCGCTCCATGACCCGCCGTCAGCTGCTCGGCTACGACGACGCCCGCTACTCGGGCTGCTCCGCCTACCGCGGCATCGTGGCCCCCGAGCTCCTGCCGTCGCTGCCGGATCCGGAGGCGATCCAGTTCTGGATGGCCCCGGGCGGCCACCTGCTGCACTACCCGATCGGCAGCGGCGACCAGAACTTCTTCCTGGTCAAGCGCGAGGAGCTGCCGTGGGCCGAGCGCTCCTGGGTGGTGCCGGTCGAGGAGGGCTCGCACCTGGCGCGCTTCGACGGCTGGGCCGAGCCCGTCCAGGAGATGATCGGCGCCGTCCCCGTGACCGAGCGCTGGGCCCTGTTCTACCGGCCGCCGCTCACGCACTGGTCCCGCGGCCGCATCACCCTGCTCGGCGACGCGGCCCACGCGACCGTCCCGCATCACGGGCAGGGGGCGAATCAGTCGATCGAGGACGCGGTCGTGCTCTCCGATCTCCTCAGCGCCTCCGAGGACTGGGATGCCGCTCGGGTCGAGTACGAACGACGACGGCGCAGCCGCACCCGTCGCGTGGTCGACGCGTCCCTGGCCGTCGGGGAGATGCTCCATCTGCCCGACGGCCGGCGCGCGCAGGAGCGCAATGCCCGCCTGGCGGCCCCGGGAGCCTTCGACCGCCATCTGACCTGGGTCCACGGCTTCCGCGCCGACGAGCAGGTGCCCGACAGCTCCGGCGTCGCCGGCTGACCCGGGCCTCGTCGGCCCGCGCCTCCGACCCGGGCCTCGGCTTGCCGAGCTGCGCGTCCCACGATCACCCGACCGCGATCCATCCCCGAGAGGAACCGCGATGACCGAGAACCGCCGCATCCAGTCCGTCATGCCTGCGTCGCTGCCGCCCGAGCCGGCCGCTCGCACCGTCTACTCCTACGGCGTGCGCGCCGGCGACGACCTGCACATCTCCGGGCTCGTGTCCTTCGCCGCCGACGGCACCGTCGTGGGCGAAGGCGATATCGAGGCCCAGGTGGAGCAGGTCTTCGCCAACATGCGCGCCGTGGTCGAGGAGGCCGGCGGGACGATGGACGACATCGTCTCGACCACGACCTATCTGACCGATGTCAGCCAGGCCCCTGCCGTCAGCGCGGCCCGGGCCCGGCACTTCACCGGCTCCGTCCTGCCCACCCACACCGTGATCGGGGTGGCCGCCCTGGCGCGCCCGCAGTTCCTGGTGGAGATCTCGGCGATCGCGCACCTGGGCTGAGGCTCTGCCCCCTGCGGGGGCGGCTTGCTTCCCTCCGCCCCCGCACGTCTTCATGCCCCGAAGCGCTGCATCCGCGACCTCCCGCTCGAGGCGGGAGCAGCTCGGCGCGGGGATAGGCTCGACGGATCGACGGCTCGCAGGGAGGACGGACCATGGCCCAGCGGACGGCAGATGCCGCATCGACCCGAGAAGCGGCCCGGGAGCAGCGCAGCAGCCGACGCGCGGTGACGGTCTTCCCGCTGCTGATCCTGGCGGGCGCCGCCGTCGGGCTGCTGTTCCCGCAGGCGTTCGAGGGCTGGAGCGCGGGTGTCACACCGGCGCTGATGATCATCATGTTCGGGATGGGCCTGACGCTGAGCCTGCCGGATTTCGCGCTCGTGCTGAAGCGGCCCACGCCCGTGATCGCCGGCGTCGTCCTGCAGTTCACGGTCATGCCCCTGCTGGCGCTGGGCATCGCGACGGTGCTGGATCTGCCGCCCCAGCTGGCGGCCGGGATGATCCTGGTGGGCTCGGTCCCCGGCGGGACGTCGTCGAACGTCGTGACCTACCTCGCCAAGGGCGACGTGGCGCTGTCGGTGACCATGACGTCGCTGTCCACGCTGCTCTCGCCGCTGCTGACCCCGCTGATCACGCTGGCGCTCGCCGGCCAGTTCCTGGAGGTCCCGACGGGCGACCTGGCGCTGTCGCTCGTGCAGATCGTGCTCGTCCCGGTCATCGCCGGCCTGATCCTGCACTCCCTGGCGCCCGGGGTCGTGCGGCGGATCGAGCCCGTCCTGCCCTGGGTCTCGGTGCTCGGCATCACCTACGTGGTGATCGCGGTGGTCTCGGGCTCCGGCGAGGTGCTGGCCGCAGCCGGCCTGGGGCTGATCGCGGGCGTGATCCTGCACAACCTGCTCGGCTATGCCCTCGGCTACGGGATCGCGGCGCTCGTGCGCTTCCCCGCGGCATCGCGACGGGCCGTGTCGGTCGAGGTCGGCATGCAGAACTCGGGGCTGGCCTCCGGGCTGGCGACGCAGTACTTCACGCCCGAGGCGGCGCTGCCCGGAGCGATCTTCTCGGTGTGGCACAACATCTCCGGCGGGATCCTGGCGTCCATCTGGGGCCGCCGCCCGACGGATCGTGCCGACAGCCGCGCCCGCTGACGCTGTCTCGCGGTCGTCGTCCGCAGCGGTCTTGCACCCGTCGCTCCGTCGCTTGTGGTGCCTCGCTGAGTCCAGCGCCCGTGGCCCTGCCGGCCTGCCCCTGCCCCCCCCCCGACTGCGAGTGGCCGATTCTGCGCCTCTTCTCTCCGCGAGTGGCCGAATGCTCACCCTTCTCTTCGCGAGTGGCCGAATGCTCACCGATTCGAGGCTGAAACGGTGAGGAATCGGCCGCTCGCGGGTGGATGAGTGAGGAATCGGCCGCTCGCGGCCGGGCCGGCGGGCGGCGTGAAGAGGGGGCGACGAGCCAAGAGGGCGACGACGTCGGCGGCGCGTCAGGGAGCAATGACGACGGCGGGGAGGCGTCAGAGGCGGCGCAGGGTCAGGATCTGCTCGGCGCGGCCGACCGGCCCGGAGGCGTCGTGCAGGGTCGTGCTCGTGAGCCCCACGCCGTCGGACCCCCAGGCGACCTCGGTGTCCAGCCCCGTCCACGTTCCCTCGGGGAGCCGGTGGAAGTGGATCGTGAGGTCCACGTTGGGGAAGGTCCACGCGCCGATCTCCTGCCGGGGGGCGATCCCGTTGGCGGCGTCGATGTTCGCGATGAACCGCACGAGGTCGGCGGACTCCTCCCCGGCCACGATCTGCGACGGCGAGTGCAGCCAGACGGCGGCCCGGCCGGCTCGCTGCTCGACGACGCGCGCCTCGAGCTGAGCGATGTACCCGCCCGGCCACACGCCGCTCATGTCCCATGCGCCGGGGTGGTCCGGAGAGGGCATCGGCCCGCCCTCGGAGCCGGCCACGTCCTGCGTGTCCGCACGGGAGAGGTACCAGGCCCGGGCGATGACCACGGCGCGGCCGTCGATCGTCACGGTCGCCTGCAGCAGCTCGATGGTCCGACCCGGGCGCAGCACCTCGACCTCGACCGTCACCTCCTTCATGGGCAGCCGGCCCAGGATGTCGTAGCTGATCCGGCCCAGCCGCAGGTCGGAGCTGCCGTGCTCGTCGCGGAACCGCTCGATCTCGTGCGCTACGAGCCCGGCGATGGATGCGAAGTGGTGGTCCTCTGGGGACCACGCGCCCTCGGCGTTGACGGTGGGCTCGAACGTGGTGGGACCGGTGCGCTGGAAGAAGGACTGCTCGGCGGTCATGGGTCTCCTGGGTCGGGGGTGTGACGTGGAGCGGATCAGGGCACGACGACGCGCAGCGGGCGGGCCGCCGATGGCGCGACGATGAGCACGCGCTGCCGGGTCTCCATCACGTCAGTCTGCGCGGACGTCATGCACGTCACAAGCCCGCGGCTCGGTGTGGCGGCGATCACGTGTTCGCGGCGGGGAGAAGGGCTCCCGCAGCCACGGTCGCCGGGAGCATCATGGCGGTATGACCGATCTCCAGAGCCCCACCAGCACGTTCACCCTGAACAACGGCGTCGAGATGCCCGTGATCGGGCTCGGCGTGTACCAGTCCGCGCCGGAGGACACCGCGCAGGCCGTCGAGGCGGCCCTGCGAGCCGGGTACCGGCTGATCGACACCGCCGCGGCCTATGAGAACGAGCGCGAGGTCGGCCAGGGCCTGCGCGATTCCGGAGTCTCCCGGGACGAGGTCTTCCTGGAGACCAAGGTCTGGATCAACGACTTCGGCCGCGAGGAAGCGATCCATGCCTTCGACAAGGCCGCGGGCAAGCTGCAGATCGAGCAGCTCGATCTGCTGATCCTGCACCAGGCCTTCGAGAACGACTTCGAGCGCACCGTCCGGGCCTACCAGGGGCTCGAGCAGCTGCTGGCCGACGGGAAGGTCCGCGCGATCGGCGTCAGCAACTTCGAGGTCCGCCATCTGGAGCAGCTCATGGAGCGCACCGAGGTGGTGCCCGCCGTCAACCAGATCGAGCTGCACCCGTACTTCGCGCGCACCGAGGTCGAGCAGTTCGGGCGCGAGCACGGGATCCTCACCCAGGCCTGGTCCCCGATCGGCGGCATCACCAGCTACGGCGGCGACGGCACCAGGACCTCGACGTTCGACGACCCGCAGATCGCCCGCATCGCCGAGGCTCACGGCAGGACGCCGGCGCAGGTCATGCTGCGCTGGCAGCTGCAGCGCGGGCGTCAGGTGATCCCCAAGTCGGTGACCCCCGAGCGCATCCGCGAGAACCTGGACGTCTTCGGCTTCGAGCTCTCCGACGACGAGCTGCGGCGGATCGACGCCCTGGACACGGGTGAGCGCGGCGGCCCGGAGCCCCACGAGGTCACTCTCGAGGACTTCGGCAAGGAGATCCCGGAGGCCTGAGCCCCGGAGCCCCGCCATGGCGAGCGTCGAGAGGATCGGCTCGACCCCGGTCAAGGGGCTGGGGTGGCTCTCGCACGAGCGCATCGGGGTGTCGATGGGCGGGCTGGACGGCGATCGTCGGTGGGCTCCGGTGTGGGCCGATGACCTGACCTGCCTGCGGGCCCCGCAGTTCCCGGCCATGGTCCGCGTGGCCGTCGGGCCAGGGGACCTGCCCGCCGCCGACGAGCACGTGGTCCATCCCGAGACCCGGATCCGCTACTACGACCGCCTGATCCCGGCGCGCGTGCACGACGGCCCGCTCGCTCAGCGCCTCTCGGCGGAGGCGGGGCGTCCGGTCCTGCTGGCCCGGACGCTGTGGTCGGACGCCATCGTCTGGGGCGCACCCGTGAGCGTGCTGCTGCGCTCCGAGCTGGCGGGGCTGCCGTCGGACACCGACCGCTACCGCCCGAACGTCGTGATCGACGACCGCGCCGCCCCTCTGGCGCTCGCGGAAGGGTCGCGCCTGGAGCTCGGCGCGGTGCGGCTGCAGGTCGTGGGGGAGCTCGAGCGCTGCGTGATCATCGACCACGACCCGCTCACCGGTCGGAAGGATCACTGCCTGCTGCGGCGCATCCGCCCCGGGGCCCTGCTGGCCTACGGCTGCGCGGTCGACTCCGAGGGCGAGGTGCGCGTGGGGGACCCTGTCAGGGTCTGGCACGCGAGCTGAGGCGGAGAAGACTGGCTCACCAGGATCGAGGATGCCGCCTCCGACGAAGAAGCCCACCATGGATCGCGACGAGCTGCTGGAGCGGATGGGCCGCGGGGAGACCATCCAGGTCGGCAAGGGGCTGCGCATCGGTCGCGACGTCTTCATCAACTCCGGCTGCGCGTTCCAGGACCAGGGCGGCATCACGATCGGGGATCGCTGCCTGATCGGGCACAGCGCGGTGATCACCACGCTGAACCACGACATGGACCCGGCCAGGCGCGGCGACATGCACCCGGCGCCGGTGGTCCTGGGCGACGACGTCTGGCTCGGCGCCAACGTCACGATCCTCCCTGGTGTGACCATCGGCGACGGCGCCGTGGTGGGCGCCGCCTCGACGGTGACGAAGGACGTGCCGGCGGGCGCCGTCGTCGTCGGATCCCCTGCGCGGCAGGTCCGCTCGGCGCCGAGGTTCGAGGGCTGACCAGCCCGATGATCCGCGAGCGGATACCCGTGGATATCGACCGACTGGATGAGGTGCCTGCCGTGCCCGGGCCAGGACCGCGGTGATCGCCGCCAGGGCGCAGGGGCCCTGCCCCGCGCCCGACCGATGCCTCCCCGGAACGGCCTCTGGCAGACTGCCCGCAGGAAGGCGCAACCGGTCTGCGCGCAGCTCGTGGAGAGGGGCGGTCGATGAAGGCCCGTCGTCGGCTCCTGCCCTGGCGCAGCCGGACGCGCCGCTGGATCGCCTGGCTCATGGACGAGCTGCCGGCCTCGCCGGCCTCCTCCACCGCGGACGACCCGATCTCCGCGTTCCTGGGCCTCCTGCTGCTGATCGTGATCCTGCCGCTGCTGCCCCTGTTCCTGCTGGAGTCGCTGGCCCAGTGGCTGGCCCTGCCGTTCGCCCTGATCGCTCGGCGCGCGGGCCTGGCCGCTGTGCCGCTGGTCGTGACGGAGGGCAGGCACGCGGTGCATCGTGAGAGCGTGCTCGGGTGGACGGAGGCCGATGAGCGCCTCACCGCGATCCGACGCGAGATCAGCCACGGCAGCCCGCATCCGTGGCGCGATCGCAGCGATCCGTGGACGAGCAGCAATCAGCCGGGGTGGTGACGATGGACAGCATGCAGCTGCCGGGGACGTCGGTGGTGCTCGAGGAGGCCGCGGCCGCCGACCTGCCGGAGCTGATCGACCTGCTGACCGACGATCACCTGGGCGCCGTCCGCGACGGGATCCGCACGGAGGACGACCGCCGCCGCTACGAGCGGGCCTTTGCCGCAATCGACGAGGATCCCGCGCACCTGCTGGTGATCGGGCGGCTCGACGGCCGCGCGGTGGCCACGCTGCAGCTGACCGTCATCCCGTCGCTGTCGCGTCGCGGCGCCGTCAGGACCGTGATCGAGGGCGTGCGGATCTCCAGCTCCCTGCGCGGTCGGGGCGTGGGCGGGGCGCTCGTGCGCTGGGCCGTCGAGCAGGCGCGGGACCGCGGCTGCGATCTGGTCCAGCTGACCTCCGACAAGCAGCGCCCCGACGCCCACCGGTTCTACGAGCGGCTGGGATTCGAGCGCTCGCACGAGGGCTTCAAGCTCGACCTGCGGGGAGCCTAGTCGTGCCCTTCCTGGATCGCCTGTCGCGCTGGGCCGACGAGCGTCCGCACGTCATGGCCGTCGCCTGCGCGGGCCAGCGGCTGAGCTGGGGCCGGCTGCGCGCGGAGGCTGCGGCGCTGGCGGCCTCCGGCGAGCCCACCGGGATCCTGCAGCAGGGCAACGGCACGGACTTCGTCATCCGGTGGGCCGCCGGAGTGGCCGAGCAGCGGATGTGCGCCGTCCTGGATCCGACCTGGCCGGAAGAGCTCAGCGAGGCGGTGCGGCGCCGCTGCCGTGCGGCAGCCCCTGCCTCGGACGAGCCGGCCCGGCTGCGCGACGGCCCCGCCGACTCCGCCTTCCTGGTGGGGCTGACCTCCGGCACGACGTCCCTGCCCAAGGGCTTCCGCCGCAGTCGCGGCTCGTGGCGGCGATCCTTCGAGGCCTCGACGGCGCACTTCGACCTGCGGCCCGAGGACCGGGTCCTGGCGCCCGGCCCGCTCTCGGCCAGCCTGAACCTCTACGCGCTGTCCGAGTGCCTCCATGCCGGAGCCGCCTTCGTCACCCTGCCGCGCTTCGACAGCGCCGATGCGCGCGCGGCGATCGCCGCCGAGGGCGTCACCCGGCTCGTGACCGTTCCGGCGATGCTGCGCGTGATCGCCGGCCGGGGCCTCGCGGCCGGCGAGACGGCCGACGGGCTGAGCGCGATCATCTGCGCCGGGCAGAAGCTGGATCCGGAGACGCTCGCGACGGCCCGCCGCTGGGCGCCGGAGGCCGTGATCTGGGAGTACTTCGGCGCCGCGGAGCTCGGCTTCGTCGCCGCCCGGCGCCACCTGCCGGGGGAACGCGAATCGAGCAGCGGCACCGCCGTGGGGACCGCGTTCCCGGGGGTGGAGGCGGTCATCCTGGACGACGACGGCCGCCCGCTGCCCGACGGGTGCGTCGGCAGCATCGGCGTGCGCTCCGAGCTCGTGTGCGACGGCTACCTGTGGGGCGACGACGGCAAGGCCCTCACCCGGTTCGGCGACATCGCGACCGTTCATGACCGGGGCTTCCTGCGCGGCGGCCGGCTGCACGTGCTGGGCAGGGCGGCCGAGATGGTCAACTCGGGCGGGGTCAACATCTACCCGCAGGAGGTGGAGTCGGTGCTGGCCGCCGTTCCGGGCGTGGCAGAGGCGATCGTGGTCGGACTGCCCGACGCCGCCCGGGGCGAGCGGATCGCGGCCGGCATCCTCCCCGTCGACGAGCCGCCGACCCGGCAGCGACTGCGCCGCGCAACCGAGGGGCTGGCCCCGGCCAAGCGCCCGCACGAGTACTGGGTGCTGCAGGAGCCGCCCGTCACCGACCGGGGCAAGCTCAGCCGCGCCCGGCTGCGAGCCTGGATCGCCGAAGGGGATCATCGTGCCCGTCGTCTCGGCTGACCCGTCGTCCCCGCTGGTGGTGCTCGGGCGCCGGACCCCGCTGGCGCGGGCGGGCACCGCCCTGGACGACGTGCCCGTGCACCGCCTCCTGGCCCCGGTGCTGCGCCGGCTCGTGGAGGAGTCGGGCCTCGCTCCCGAGCACGTGGTCGATGTCGTCATGGGCAATGCCGTGGGCGCCGGCGGCAATCTCGCCCGGCTCGCGGCCCTCGAGGCCGGCCTGCCGCTGTCGGTCCCGGGGATCACCGTGGATCGGCAGTGCGGCTCGGGCCTGGATGCGGTCGTGCTGGCCTGCCGCCTGGCCCAGGCCGGGGCCGGGAGCGCCTTCCTGGCCGGCGGGGCGGAGAGCATCAGCACGGCACCGCTGCGGGGCCGTCGGGGCGATGACGGCGAGGTCGAGTTCTACCGCCGCGCCCGGTTCAGCCCCGAGCACCTGGGCGACCCGGACATGGGGGTCGCCGCCGAGACCGTCGCGCGCGAGCACGGGATCAGCAGGGCGCGGCAGGACGCCTTCGCCCTGCGCAGCCATCGCCGGGCGCTGGCGGCGGCAGCGGCCGGGCGGTTCGACGACGAGCTGGTGCCCGTGTCCGGAGCGCGCGGCGAGGTCACCGCGGACAACGGGCCGCGCCGGAGGCTGGACGCTGCGCTGCTGGCGCGCTTCCCCGCGGCGTTCGAGACCGGCGGCACGGTCACGGCCGGGAACTCGTGCGGCGATGCGGACGGGGCGGCCGCAATCCTGGTGGTGACCCCGGCGACGGCGCAGAGCCTGGGCTCCGGCACGGCGCTGATCTTCCGCGGGGCGGTGACCGTGGGCGTGGACCCCGCGCGGCTGGGCCTCGGGGCGGCCGTCGCGGCTCGACGGCTGCTGGAGGACCAGGGCGTGGGGGCAGATCAGCTGGCCGCCGTGGAGTTCAACGAGGCCTTCGCGGGGCAGGTGCTCGCCTGCACGGACCTGCTGGGAGTGGATGAGCGGGTGCTCAACACCGACGGCGGCGCCCTGGCGCTCGGCCACGCCTACGGCGCCTCCGGCGCGGTCTCCGTGGTCCGGCTGCTGGCGAGGGCCCGCGAGCTGCCGGGGGGAGCCCGCTGCTGGCGATGATCAGCTCCGCCGGCGGCATCGGCACGGCGGCCCTGTTCGAGACGACGGCGGTCTAGACCCGGCTCTCAGGCGCCGAGCGCCTCCGGTCCCGCCGGGGACTCGCGCGGCTCAGCTGCCGAGGGACTCGAGGGGGTCGCCGGTCAGCCGGTAGACGTCCCACCCGTCCATCGGAACCGCTCCGAGCGAGCGGTAGAAGTCGATCGAGGGCCGGTTCCACTGCAGCACGGACCACTCCACGCGCCGATAGCCGCGCTCGCGGGCGGTCCTGGCCAGGGTGCGCAGCAGCGCCTTGCCGTGCCCTGCGCCGCGGACCTCCGGACGCACGTAGAGGTCCTCCAGGTAGATCCCGTGCGTGCCCTCCCACGTGGAGTAGTTCAGGAACCACAGCGCGAATCCCTCGAGCCGTCGCCCTGTGCCCTCCGGTGCGGGGGCCACGTGGGCGAAGATCGCCGGTCGCTCGCCGAACAGCTGCTCCCGCAGCACCGGCGCCCGACGGCGAAGCCCGGATGAACATCGCCCCGTGAGGCCAGGCTCTTCTGGGGTTCTGCCCAGCGTCCCGCTAGCCTCGGACGTCTTCGAGAAACCCAGGGAGCTTCATATGAGAGATCGCGCATCGGGCAGCCCGTCCGATTCCGAGATCACGATCGACAACCGCCTCCGCGAGCAGAAGGCGCCGGAGAGCGTCCGGACCACCATGCGTCTGGCGGCCGCCGGGCACCGCGGGGTCCACCCCGCGCTGATCCCCGGTTTGGACGTCGAGGACGCCCGGGACCACTTCCCGACCGACAAGGTCGTGTTCACCGCGGCCGCCGTGCTGGTCGCGGCGGTGCTGGCCTGGGCGATCATCGCTCCGGACAATCTGGGCGCGGTCGGCCCCCAGATGCAGACCTGGGTGGTCACGCACTTCGGCTGGCTGCTGGGCTCGCTCGTCGCCCTCGTCGTGCTCTTCATGCTCGTCGTGGGATACGGGCCCACGGGCAAGATCCGCCTGGGCGCCGACGACAGCAGCCCCGAGTTCTCCACGGGCTCCTGGATCTCCATGCTCTTCGCCGCGGGCCTGGGCATCGGCCTGGTCTTCTACGGCCCCCTCGAGCCGCTGAGCCACTTCATGACCCCGCCGCCGGCCTTCGATGTCGAGGCCGGGTCCATGGACGCGGTCCCCGCCGCCATGGCGCAGACTAGCCTGCACTACACGATCTTCCCGTGGGGCGTGTACTCGTTCATCGGCGGCGCTCTGGCCTACGCGGCCTACCGGCGCGGCCGCCTGCCGCTGATCTCGGCGCTGTTCGAGCCGATCTTCCCGAACGCCACCAACCGGATCCCGGGCAAGATCATCGACGTCTTCGCACTGATGGTCACGCTCTTCGGCACGGCGACGTCGCTGGGCATCGGCGCGCTGCAGATCCGCACCGGCACCTCGATCGTCACGGGCCGGCCGCTCGAGGGCGACGGCATCCTGGTGGTCATCATCAGCGTGCTCACGGTGGTGTTCATCTTCTCCGCAGTCTCCGGAGTGAAGCGCGGCATCCGCATCCTGTCGAACACCAACATGCTCCTGGTGATCGCCCTGACGCTGTTCGTCGCGGTGACCGGGCCGCTGCTGTTCCTGCTCGACCTGCTCCCCACGACCTTCTACGCGACGATCCAGAACGCGTTCTCCATGCTCTCCGTGGCTCCGAGCCAGGGCGAGGTCGAGTCCGAGTTCTCCGCGAGCTGGACGATGATGTACTGGGCCTGGTGGACGTCGTGGTCCCCGTTCGTGGGCATGTTCATCGCCAAGATCTCCAAGGGCCGCACCCTGCGGGAGTTCGTCACGGTCGTGATGTTCGCCCCGTCCGCGATCTCCGTGGTCTGGTTCGTGGTCTTCGGCGGCACCACCATGTGGATGAACCTCGAGGGCCGGGACATCGCGATCGACGGCAGCGGCGAGAACGTCATGTTCGACATGCTGGAGAACCTTCCGCTGTCCGGGCTGACGTCGGTCGCGGTGCTGCTTGCGATCCTCATCTTCTTCACGACGGCGGCGGACTCCGCGACCAACGTGATGGGCTCGATGTCCCAGTCGGGCCGATCGAACCCCTCCACCCCGGTCACGATCGTGTGGGGTCTGGCGCTCGGCCTGGTCTCGATGTTCCTGCTGCTGGCCGGCGGCGAGTTCGCGCTGTCGGGCCTGCAGTCGGTCATGGTCACGTGCGCCCTGCCGTTCGGGCTCATCATGCTCGGGATCATGGTCTCCTGGGCCAAGGATCTGCGGAACGACCCGTACATGATCCGCCGCCGCTATGCGCGCGAGGCGATCAACCGGGGCGTGCACCGGGGCATCGACGAGCACGGCGACGACTTCGTCTTCGGCGCCACCCACGTGGACGAGGGCGACGGCGCCGGGGCGGACTTCGAGAGCACGGACCCCGCGCTCACGGAGTGGTACACGCCAGCCTCGGACGACGCGGCGACGAACGAGAGCGCCGAGCCCGCGAAGGCCTCCCCGGCCTCCGGCGGCTCCTCGGCAGCACCCACCGACGTCGACGGCGAGCCCAGCCCGCGCTAGGGACCGCAGGGCCCCGCGCGACGCCGCGACGTCCGACGGCCCTCCCGCACACGTCGTGCGGGAGGGCCGTCGGCCTGTCCGGGGGAGGCCCCGGTCGTTCTCTTCGGGGGGATCAGCCGGCGTGCCGCTCGAGCAGCTCGGTGAGCCGCTCGATGTCGTCGTGCCCCTCGTCGAGGCCCTGGGCGACCCGCCGCAGCTCGGCGCCGGTCAGCAGCCCGAGCTCGTACGGGTCGGCCCCGGCCCTGCGCAGCCGAGCCGACGAGTCCTCGAGCCAGGCCGCGGCCACCGAGGCGTCCATGGTCTCGCCGAGGGCGTCCTGGGCTCGCTTGGCGGCCTTCCCCAGCTTCCGCACGGACTTGGCGGGACGGAAGCCCGAGGCCTTGAGCACCTTGGTCACGTAGCGGACCCGCTTGGTGGCCTTGCGCACCGTGTGCAGGTGCTCCAGGCGCTGCTCGGGCTCCAGATCCCCGGCCTGTGCCGCGTCCAGGGCGCGCTGCGCCTCCTTGGCGGCCTTGCGCAGAGCGCGCTGCACCAGGCGGTCGCTCATCTGTTCGGCGGTCAGCCCCGCGGCCTTCTTCCCGCCCTTGTCCGTGAACGGCGGGTGCAGGGCAGCGGCGCGGGCGCTCTCGAGCGCGGCCAGGCACTCGGGGCGGGAGGCGTCCTGGCGGATCTGCGCGGCCGAGGACTCGGCGCGCTCCTGCGCGGTCTCCACGAGCACATGCCGGGTCTTCTCGCCGATCCGCCCCTGGAGCGCCTCCGCGCGGGCGGGCAGCAGCTCGGCCATGACCTCGGCATCGCGGGCGGCCGCCAGCAAACGGCCCAGCTGCTGGAGCTGGTCCCCGAGCGTGTCGGCGGCCTCCCGGTCCAGGAACGGCCGGGCGGACTTCAGCAGCCCGCGCAGGGACCGGGCGGTGACCCGCAGCTGATGGAGGGCGTCCGGCAGATCCAGCCGGGTCTTCAGGTCCCAGAGCTCCAGGGCGTCCGCCTGCTGGGACAGCACGGCCTGCAGGACGTCGACGCCGGTCGGCGCGGAGTCCTTCGTCCCGCCGGCCTTCGTCGAGCTGTCCTTGCCCGACGTCTGCGGACGATCCGAGGCGTCGTCGTCGATCTCGACCAGCTCGTCCTGGCCGATGATCCCGTCGAGCAGCTGGACCAGCGCGGCGGGCATGCGCTCCGGAGCGCTGCGCAGCCGCGGGATCTCGACCGACCAGTGGTCGTCGCCCTGCGGGATGCACAGCAGCCAGCCGCGCTCGGGGTCATCGCTGCGGCTCAGCGTGAGGCCGCGGCGGCTCAGGGCCCGCTCGGAGGTGTCGAAGCGGGCGGCGCCGGCCGTGTGCTCGTCGGAAGCGGGGGAGGGCAGCGGCAGCCTCCGGATCTGCGCGCTCGTGTGCGACGACAGGCGCACGGAGCGCTGATCGGCGGGGTCTGGGGCGGGCATGGCGATCCTCTCGCGCGGGCGGCGACGAGGGGTTCTTCCCCCGTCGCGTCGTGCCGCCGATCCTATCGCCGCGGCCCTCTGCCGGGGCCGGGGATGACGGACGCCCGCCGGAACGCGAGCTGCGTCTCGGCGGGCGCTGGTCGGTGGAGCTCTGGGTCAGAGACGACCGCTGCGCTCCACCAGGATCGACGTGTTCTGGGCCGTGCGGACCGTGGCCACATAGAACTCCAGCATCAGGCGGAACAGCACGATGTAGATGAACAGGCCGATGAGACCCCCGAAGAACACCACCACTCCCGCCCCGGGGTCCGCTGCAAAGGACATCACGGTGAAGATCAGCCAGCCCAGCGTCAGCAGGACGATGCCGGCGATGTAGAGGATCGAGGCGAACCTGATCGTGATGAAGCTCTTGAAGGAGAGGTCGAACAGCGCCGCGAAGAATCCCTTGTCCTTGGTCGCTCGCCCCGGTTCCCCATCGGGCTGGCTGGGCGTGTAGCGATCGTTCGGGGAGCTGCTGGCCTGCGGGGCGGCGTAGGACGGCTGATGACGCTGCGCCGGCTGGTTCTGGCCCTCGTACGACGGGACCGCATGTGACGACGGCTGCGGGGTGTCATGACCCGGCCGGCCGTTCTGCGGGTCCTGGGGGCTCTGAGGGTTCTGCGAGGGGTAGGACACGAGGCTCCTTGATCGTGGGCATCCGTGGGGGGCGAGCGGTGCGCGCAGCCCGCCTCGCATCGTAGGGGGCGAGACTCGCACCCCTGGCACCGGGGCCGTCCCCCGGCCTTGTGTGACGGCTGCGGCCTGGTCGGCGGTTCCCGGCACCCGGGCCTCGATACGCTGGGAGGACCGATGCCGCCCAGCGAGAGGACGTCAGCCGTGGCCCAGGACTTCTCACCGGCGATCGATGCGGTCCGGTCTCCCGATGGTCGCCTGACGCTCGGGCTGATGACCCCGCAGCCGCAGCACGGGGGTTCGATGGCGGATCCGCAGACGTCCCGGGAGCTGGCGCGGCTCGCGGAGGCGTCGGGGATCGCCGCGCTGTGGGTCCGCGACGTCCCCCTGGCCATCCCGCAGGGCGAGGACCGGCTGGCCGCGTCCCTGGACGACCCGTTCCTGTGGCTGGGCATGCTCGCCGGAGCCACCGAGCGGATCGCGATCGGCACCGCCGCGGCGGTCCTGCCTCTGCGCCATCCGCTGCACCTGGCCAAGACCGCGCTCTCACTGGATCGGATCAGCGGCGGCCGGCTCCTGCTGGGCGTGGCCACGGGGGACCGGCCGGAGGAGTTCGAGCTCTTCGGGGCCTCGCTCGACGATCGCCGGGACGAGTTCCGCGACCGCTGGGCCCTGCTGCGCTCGGCGCTGAGCCCGATCGACGACGAGCGGCGGCACCTGCTCCAGGCCACCGACGGCTACGAGCTCATGGCCCCGCCCTCGCACCGCATCCCGCAGGTCATCGTCGGCTCGGCCAAGCAGACCCTGCAGTGGAACGCCGCCCACGCCGATGCCTGGGCCACCTACTACCGCCCGTTCGAGGAGCAGAAGGGCCGGTTCGGGCTGTGGCGCCAGGCGGTCGAGAAGCGCGGGCAGGGCAATGACCCGGCCCTGATCCAGTCCATGAGCCTGGATCTGCTCGAGGACTCCGACGCCCCCGCCGAGGAGATCAGCCTGGGGCTGCGCACCGGGTCGAAGGCCCTCGTGGAGACCCTGCGCCGCTACCGGGAGATCGGGCTCGACCACTGCATCCTGGCCAAGGCCACCGACCACCGACCGGCCCGCGAGGTCCTCGAGCAGCTGCGCGACGAGGTCGTCGCGCACCTTTGAGCCTCTCCGCCGTGGTCCACTGGCCGTGACACGTCCGGCTCACCGGAGCCGGCACGAGGGCGCAGGAGGCCGCGATGACGCACCAGGACCGGGACCTCGAGATCCGCATCGGGTCCGAGGAGCTGGTGATCCGACAGCGCTACGAGACGCTGTCGATCGCCAATGACCTGCTGCTGGGAGTGGTCTTCCTGGTCGGCAGCATCCTCTTCTTCGGGGAGGACACGACGTATGCGGGCACGTGGCTGTTCGTCCTCGGCTCGGTGCAGATGATGCTGCGCCCCACGATCCGCCTGATGCGACAGCTGCATCTCCAGCGCCTGCGCCCGGTCCGACCGCACGAGACGTCCATGGACTTCTGAGCTCGACTCGGAGCTCGGGACGAGAGCCCGCTGCCATGGCCGGACTCGGCAGCCGGGGCCTACCGTGGGGCCATGGCACGTCCTCCACTGAGCAGGCTGTTCGCACCCAGGACCCTGACCTTCGCCGCGGCGAGCGGTGCGGCGGAGATGATCCCCTTCCACCGAGCGCGAGGCTGGGCCAGGGCGGCGATCATCACCGCCCCCGGCCTTGCCTATGCCGGCACGGTGGCCTGGGTGATCTCCGATCGGGGAGCCGAGGCGATCGAGCGGTTCCCGACGGACATGGCTGTTCCGGGCGCGCCGCGATCGGAGCAGGGCAGGCCCCGGATCACGCGTCCGCTCGTGGGCGCCACGGCGGCGATCAGCCTGCTCCTCAGCGGCTCCGCAGCCGCGAATCTGGCGATCTCCGGCGCCGTGGAGCGCTTCCTGATCCGTCGAGGAGTCCGCCGCCCGCTGCTGGTCATGGGCGCGGCCGGGTTCCTGGTCGGGTGGATCACCCAGTACCTCGACACCGGTGAGGACGCCGACCGGGAGAACACGTCCCCCGGCGGCGACCACCCGGCCGACGTCGAGCCTCGCCGCTGAGCGCGGCCGCGACAGCCTCGTCGGCGGATGAGAAGGAGGCGGGCCCCGCTGGGGGCCCGCCTCCTGCGCAGTGCGGACTCAGCCGGTCGGTCGGCTCAGAAGATGCCCTTGTTCGGGTTGCCGAAGTCCGTGACGGTGTGCTGCCGGGAGTCCACGTTCTGGTCGTTGGCGGTGGACGTGTCCCCGGCCAGGCGGCCGGTCTGGGTGACGGTGACGTAGTTCGTCAGGCGCCCCTCCTTGGTGAGGCCGTCGCCGAAGTTGAGGTTGGCGATCAGCTGCTTCTCGCCCTTCTCCACCGGGTTGGACAGGGTGACCTCGAACGAGCGGGTCGAGGTCGCCGGGTCGAAGCCGAGGTCGCGGGTGTAGGCGCCGTTGAAGTAGCCCGGGGTGATGAGGCGGTCCACGCCCTCCGGCCCCCCGGCGGTCTTGACGTCCACGCGGAAGGTCACGAGCGGGAACTCGCCGTAGTAGCGCTCGGAGCCGACGTTCTCCGCGTAGATCGCGGTGAGGCCGGCGTAGCCGGGGGCCTTCAGGGCGGAGCTCGAGTAGCTGACCGCGAGGTCCTGCTTCGCGGGGGCGGGGGTCTCGGCGGCGTTCGCGGCGGCGGTGCCGGTCAGCAGGAGCCCGGCCGAGACGGCCGCGGCGGCGGTGCGGGAGAGGATCTTCTTCATGGGATCTCCGTTCGGATCTCGGTCGGGTTTCAGGACTGCTTGCCGGGGCGGTACGAGTCGGCGGGGTTCTCGTAGACGTCGACCTTGACGTCGTTCTTGATCGGGACGAACGCGCGCCAGGCGGTGGGGGTCGACCAGGTGCCGTTGGACTTGCAGTACTGCTGGGTGCCGGTCATGTTGATCGTGCGGAAGCCGTAGGTGGCCTCGCCGGTGTGCCCGGCGGGGACGTCGTACGGGCCGATGGTCTGTCCGACGTTCCAGGACAGCTCGTAGGAGGTCTGGAAGCCCAGCGTCGAGGAGATCTCGTGGGCGATGCCGATGCTGCCGCCGTCCTTCTCGCCGCCGGCGTTGATCGAGGTGGTGTTGGTCCGATCGCCCTGGACGCTCATGGAGATCGTCTGGGTGCGGGAGAGATCCTGCGTCAGCGGGATGGCGCTGTCGCTGCGGTTGTGGGTCGAGATGGTCCCGACCGGCGAGAAGTCGTCGGTGACCTTGTAGACCACGGTGCGGTAGTCCTCGAAGGGATTGCAGACCGGGCGGGGATTCAGGATGTTCGCCTTGATGTGGTCGGAGCCGTGCTGCGTGTTGACGATCGGCAGCTGGGCGTTGGCGACCGGGGTCTCCGGGTACTCGTCCTCGATGGTGGCGGCCTGGGCAGGTGCCCCTGCAACGGTCAGCAGCAGGGCGCTGGCGCCGACGGCTCCGACGATCTTGCGCTTCCAGTTCATGTTCCATCCTCTGTGGGCTCGACGGTGAGACATGTCCGAGCGGATTCCGGGCAGATGCTCGGGCGTCTCCGAGGGACGGCACAGGACTCTATGCACGAGTGCATCGAAGCGGGTTAAAGAGGGGTGAAGTCGAGATGATGAATCATTCATCCGATATCCCAGACAGGCCGATGACCGGAATAGGGACATATCAACAGAGGACATATCAACCTATTCCTCATCCCGTGATCCTCGGGGGATTCCCGTCGGCGATAGAGCAGTGCGATTCCCGCATTTCCCCCAGTGGGGACGGAAAACGGCCCGCGCTCCTCGCGGGGAGGTGCGCGGGCCGATTCGTCGGCCGCGGATCAGCTCAGGAGAACAGCCCGTAGAGGATGCCGCTGACGGCCACCAGGCCGGAGATCGTGACGAACACGTTCGAGAGGCGGCCGCGGTACGGGGCCAGGGTCGGCATCTTCCGGATCGCGTACATCGGCATGAGGTAGAGGATCATGGCGATGACCGGCCCGGCGATCGACTCGATCATGCTCAGGATGGAGGGGTTGACGATGGCGGCGGCCCAGGTGGACAGGAAGATGAACACCGCGATGCCGATGTGCAGGGCGCGGTCGCTGACCTTGGAGCCGTCGGCGTCGACCATCGAGCGGACGATGCCCGCAGCGCCCTCCGCAGCGCCCAGGTAGTGGCCGAAGAACGACGAGGCGATCGCGGCCAGGGCCACGACCGGGCCCAGGTAGGCGATGAACGGGCTGCCGTGCACGTTGGCCAGGTGCGACAGGACCGGCAGGTTGGCGTCCTTGGCGTCCTGGAGGCCGTCGACGCCCAGGGAGAGCACACAGGACCAGACGAAGCCCATGGTGAAGACGACCAGCAGGGTCGTGGTCCGGCGCAGCACCACGGAGGCGCGGTCGCTGGCGCGGCCGCCGTACTGGCGCTGCATGGCCAGGGAGAACTGCGAGATCGCCGGCGAGTGGTTGAAAGCGAAGACCAGCACGGGGATCACGAGCCAGATCGACATCAGCAGGTCGCCGACGCTCGGGGTGGCCGTGAGGCCCTCGAAGCTCCAGCTCGGGATGAGGTAGAGGGTGACGAAGAGCAGGATCGCGATCAGCGGGTAGACCAGCCACTGGGTGACGATGAGCATGATGCGCTGGCTCGAGATCATCACGAGCATCATCAGCGCGATCAGCACGCCCGAGAGCAGCCAGCGCGGCACCGATCCCATGCCCAGCTGATTGACCATCAGCGAGTCCACCGTGTTCGTGATGCCGATGCCGTAGATCAGCACGATGGGGAAGATCGCCAGGAAGTACAGGACCGTGATGACGCGCCCGACACCCTCGCCGAAGGCCTTGCGCGCCACGACGGTGATGTCCGCGCCCGGATCCGGCGAGGCGCACACGAAGCGCGAGAGCGCCCGGTGCGACAGGTAGGTCATGGGCCCGATGAGGATCGTGACGATCAGCAGCGGCCAGATGCCGCCGAGTCCCGCATTGATCGGCAGGAACAGGACGCCGGCGCCGACGGCCGTGCCGAACAGCGAGATCGTCCAGCTGAGCTCGAAGCCGCGATTCGCGGTGGCGGGCCCGGATGTGCCGGCCTCTGCGGGGGTCTGGAGGTCGTCGTGCGTCGCCGTGCTGTCGGCCGCGGTGGATCCGTTGGACACCGTGGTCTCCGTCCTGTGGGGGTGCGGCACTGTGGCGCGCATCTCGGTGATTCGAGTCACAGGTATACCAAGTCACATCGAATTGTTCAACAATCGAGGGATCGGCGCTGGTCAGAGCGCCGCGCGCCATCGGTGCGCCCGGCAGTTCATTCCGCAGCGGCGATGATCCCGCTGCGCACCCGGAACGGGCGGCACATGCCGTTCTTCGTGGGCCCGACGACCGGGACGAGCTCGGCCGGCAGGAACTCCGAGCGGTCGCGGTAGCCGATGAGGTACTCGTCGAACGCGGGCAGCTCGAGCTCGACGGCCAGCGCCGCCTCGAGCTGCGCGTCGTCGATCTGTTCGGCGGCCGGGCCGGCGAAGAGCTGCTCGGCGCGGTCCTGGACCGTCACCGCCACCGCCTGGTCGCCGGCCAGCTCGACGGCGCGCCGCGCATCTCGGACCGTCAGGCCGGACCACCAGGACAGGTCCTGGACCGTCGCCGGGCCGTGGGAGGCCAGGTAGCGGGCCGCGAGCTCGCGCAGGGCCTCGTCGCCGTCGAGCTCCCGCTGGGCCACGGGGAGGTCGTCGACCAGCAGGAAGGTGTCGTCGCTGCCCTGCCGCGGGCCCTGCGCGATGTCGCCCTGGCCGCCGAAGCTGCGCAGCAGGTGCTGGCCGGGGCCGTTCTCCGGGGTGATCCCGATCGTTCGGAAGACGTCGTAGGCCTGCGGGCGGGTCAGCGGTCCGTCGGCCAGGCGCTCGTGGAGGGCGTCGTGGGCGCGATCGTAGGCGGCGGCGGCCTCGACGCGCGGCGAGCACAGGCGGGTCAGCCACCGGACGTCCTCGGCCGCCGTCAGGTGCACGGTCCCGCGCTGGGTCCACGCGCGCACGATGCGCTGGGCCCGGATCTCCTCGAGCACGTCCAGGCCCGAGCGCTGCTCGAGCGCGCTCACGCCCGCGGCGTAGATCTGGTCCTGCGTCGCGAGCATGTGGGCCGCGGCATCGGGCCGGGGCGCCACCAGGGCCTGGTGGATCAGGCGATGGGCCAGGACGCCGCGGAAGCTGGGCAGGTGCATGCCCACACGGTACTTGCCGGGCTGTCGTCCGGCGCCGATAGCCTGGGAGGCCCGGGCGAGAGGAGCTCCCATGACCGCTGCCATCCCCTTCGAGCACACCTACGCGCAGGCCCTGCCCGACCTCTCGCAGGAGTGGTCCGCCGCACCCGCGCGGGAACCGCGCGCGGTGATCGTGAACGACGAGCTCGCCCGCGATCTGGGGCTGGATCCGGATCGGCTGCGCTCCGAGGACGGCCTCGCCCTGCTCACCGGCGCCGTCTCGGGCCCGACCTATGCCCAGGCCTACTCGGGCCACCAGTTCGGGCAGTTCAGCCCGGTCCTGGGGGACGGCCGCGCCCTGCTGCTGGGCGAGCTCGTGGACCCCCACGGGAAGCGCCACGACCTGCATCTCAAGGGCTCCGGGCGCACCCCCTTCTCCCGCGGCGGCGACGGCAAGGCGCCGCTGGGTCCCATGCTGCGCGAGCACCTGCTGGGCGAGGCCATGCATGCGCTCGGCATCCCCACCACCCGCGGCCTGGCCGTCGTGACGACCGGGGAGCGGATCCAGCGCAGCGGCCCGGACCCGGAGCCCGGCGCCATTCTCACGCGCGTGGCCGCCAGCCACCTGCGGGTGGGCACGTTCGAGTTCGCGGCCACGCAGCGCTCGCTCGAGACGCGGCAGGAGCTGATCGACTACGCGATCCAGCGGCACTGGCCGGCCGCGGCGTCGGCGGCGAACCCGCCGCTCGAGCTGCTGCGGTGCGTGGTCCGCGCGCAGGCCGAGCTGATCGCGCAGTGGATGCTCGTGGGCTTCGTGCACGGGGTCATGAACACCGACAACATGACCATCTCCGGGGAGACCATCGACTACGGTCCCTGCGCGTTCGTGGACACCTTCTCGCTGGGCGCGGTGTTCAGCTCGATCGACCGCGGGGCGCGCTACGCCTACGGGCGTCAGGCGGACATCGGCCTGTGGAACCTCTCCCGGTTCGCGGAGGCCCTCGTCGAGCCGGTGTCCCCGTCGGATCCCGACGCCGGGGTCGAGGCCGTCACCGAGGTGCTGCGCGAGTACGCCCCGGCGTTCCGGGAGGCCCTGTCGAGCGGGCTGGGCGCCAAGCTGGGGCTCGACGTCTCCGGCCTGGGTGCCGAGGACCGCCGGGCCGCGCTGAGCGAGCTCGACGCCTTCACGGAGCGCACCTTCACGCTGCTGCAGGAGCACCAGCAGGACTTCACCGCCTTCTTCCGCGCCCTGTCCTTCGGCGCGGCCGGCGAGCTGTTCGCCGATCCGGAGGCCTTCCGGGGCTGGGACGACGAGCGCCGCGCCCTGCTGGGCCGCCACGGCGATCCCTCGCCCGACGAGCAGCGCGATCTCATGGCCTCGGTGAACCCGGTCTACATCCCGCGCAACCACCACCTGCAGCGCGCGCTCGAGCGCGCCGAGGACGGCGATATGGAGCCGTACGAGCTGCTGCTGGCCGCGGTGCGCTCGCCCTTCCAGGAGCACGTGGACTTCGCGGGGCTCGAGTCCTCGGGCGCCGACCCGACGACACGCTTCACGACGTTCTGCGGGACCTGACCGCCCGCGGCCGTCGTCGCTGCTCCGGGCCTCCTGCTCCGCTCCTGTCCCCGCCGAGCGGGCCATCTTGAGTCGTGAAGGCCCTCTGAGGGCCTCGGATCGCCCGCTCGGCGGAGGCGGTGAGCGGGCGGGGCCGGGAACTGACGGCAATCCTCGGAGTCGCGGCGCGCGACGGATTACGGTGGGCCGCACAGACCACCGCGCCGGCGCGGAGGGTCATCGGGGGAAGGGCAGGCGTCGTCCTCGGTGCGTCCGGGCCCGCGCGATCCCAGGAGGAAGGCCCCGACATGACGACCCCACCCGAGCTCGGCTCGCGCACCGGACGATTCATCGAGCAGGACGGACTGCGCTTCCGCGACCTCGACGGCGACGGCGTCCTCTCGCCGTACGAGGACTGGCGGCTCAGCCCGCACGAGCGCGCCCAGGACCTGACGCAGCGGATGTCCACGGAGGAGAAGGCCGGTCTCATGGTGATCGGCTCCCACTACCCCGGGACCTCGAGCTTCCTGCCGGAGCCCTCGGAGGGGCTGCTCAACGACAATGACGTCTGGCGCAGCGAGAACCCCATCACCGGAGTGCCGTTCGCGGAGCCGGTGCTGGTGACGTCGTCGTCGGAGAACGCGATCAACGTCCGGCACCAGCGCTACCTCGTGGTGCGCGACAATCTCGCACCGCGCGAGCTGGCCGCGTGGACCAACGCCGTGCAGGAGCTCGCGGAGCGCTCGGCGCACGGCATCCCGGCGGTCTTCGCGTCGAACCCCCGCAACCATGTGGCCCTCGTCGCGCAGTTCGGCGTGAACGAATCGGCGGGCATCTTCTCCGAGTGGCCCGGCGAGCTGGGGCTGGCCGCCCTGGACGACGCCGGGATGATGGAGGACTTCGGCCGCGAGATCGCTCGCGAGTGGCGCGCCGGCGGCATCCACAAGCTCTACGGGTACATGGCGGATCTGGCCTCGGAGCCGCGCTGGTCCCGGTTCAACGGCACGTTCGGAGAGGACCCGCAGCTGATCTCCCGGTACATCGGCGCTGTGGTGCGCGGGATGCAGGGCGCCGAGCTGTCCTGCGAGTCGGTGGCGACCACGATCAAGCACTTCCCCGGCGGCGGCGTCCGGTACAACGGCCACGACCCGCATTTCGAGTGGGGTCAGACCAACGAGTACCCGACCGAGGGGGCGCTGGAGCGCTACCACCTGCCGCCGTTCCAGGCCGCGATCGATGCCGGGGCGGCGTCGATCATGCCGTACTACGCCCGGCCGATGAACAGCTCGGCCGCACAGGTCGATCAGGATCTCTGGCAGGGGCCGACCGCCCAGTTCGAGGAGGTGGCCTTTGCCTATAACCGCACCTTCCTGCAGGACCTGCTGCGCGAGCGCATGGGGCATCAGGGCTACGTGAACTCCGACTCCGGGGTCATCGACGCCATGATGTGGGGCGTTGAGGAGCTCTCGGAGGCCGAGCGCTTCGCCGCCGCGGTCAAGGCCGGCACCGACATCTTCTCCGACATGGCGAATCCGGCGCAGCTGCTGGCCGCCGTGGAGCAGGGGCACCTCCACGCGGCTGAGCTCGATCGACCCGCGGTGCGGCTGCTCACCGAGATCTTCGCCCTGGGGCTGTTCGAGAACCCCTACGTCGACGAGGACCGGGCGGCCCACGTCATCGGCAACGAGCAGGTCTGGGCCAAGGGCGAGCGGGCCCAGCGACGGTCCGTGACGCTGCTGCGCACCTCTGAGGACCTGCTCCCGCTGGCTCTGGAGCGCCCCGTCAAGCTGTTCCCCTGCGTCACCGGGCGCACCAAGACCGAGCAGGTGCAGGCCAAGCTCGAGGATGCGATCGCTGCCGTGTGGCCCGGTGCTCAGGTGGTCGCCTCGCCCGAGGAGGCGGATCAGGCGCTGGTGTTCCTCCGGCCCGAGATCGCGCTGTTCGAGGACGACCGCGAGGGCGTGTCCCTGTCCGTGGACCCGCGGGACAACGGCGCGGACGTGGACCGGGTGCGCGAGATCGAGCGGGCCGTGCCGACCCTGCTGGTGGTCAACGCCACCAATCCGTGGCTGCTGGGGGAGATCGAGCCCGACGCCGCTGCCGTGGCGGTCACCTTCGAGATCCAGCCGGAGCAGCTTCTGCGCTCCCTGGCCGGCGAGGACGGCGGTCCCGCCGGGCGTCTGCCGTTCGCCTTCCCAGCCGATCGCCAGGCGATGGAGGCCTCCCCGCGCGACGTCCCCGGGGCCCTGCTGGGCGATGACTACGTCTACACGGACCGCGACGGCACGCGCTACGGGTACGGGGCGGGGCTGAGCCTGTAATTACACGGACTCCTCCGCTGCCCCGTCTCCTCCAGCTCCCCGCTCGGCGCGGGGAGGTCAGCGGGTCTTGGTGGCCGGCGGGATGAACCGTGCCAGGTGGCGGCGCAGGTGCGGGTCGCAGACGTAGACGAAGGTCCCGCGCATGGCCCGCGTGAGCAGCACCGAGTAGACATTGGTGATGTAGCGCAGGAGGTCGTCGTCCGTGGTCACCTGGCCGCGCTTCCGGTTGGATGCCTTTCCCTTCGTGTCCCGGTAGTGGTCCCGATCTGCATAGAGACGCTGCGTCCCAGGGTCGAAGCGCAGATCGGGGCCGATGATCACCCCTGCGTAGTTGAGGTCATAGCCCTGAAGGGTGTGGATGGAGCCGACCTCCTCGGCTGAGGTCCGGCTGTTGATCCAGTCCTCTGTGGTGCCGTTCCACTTGAGGGGCACATCGTCGATCACGAAGTCGTGCGGAGTCCGCTTGTCCTTCTTCGACGACTTCGACGTCCAATCCCACGCATAACCCGCCACCATGCGACACAGGCCGTGCTGCTGCTCGAGGTCGCGGATTCGCTGGACCATCGGACCCATCTCGTCGTACATGGCGAATTCGTAAGCGCCGAAGCTGAGCTGTTCCTTCGGCGGGGCCTGCGACATGAGCTGGCGTGCGAAGCGGATGTAGTCGTTGCCGCCGACAGCCCGCATCTGGGTGACGAGGGGGTGGACCCGGTCTGCGTCGCGGGCCTCTTGGACGACCTCGTCGAGCTCAGCCCGGGGGATATCGATGGGACGGACGCTCTGTTCCAGATCCAGCATCAGCAGGACCATCCGCGATTTCGCCCTGAGCCAGTCGAGCTGATTCTTCGAGAAGTCCTCCTCCCCGAAGAGCCGCTCCGTGATCTTCAGGTACTTCCCCGTCAGCGTGCCGTGGGCCTGTGCGCCGTACTGCGTCAACCGGTGTGCCTCGTCCACAACGATCAAGTCGAAGTCCTGCTCCTGCTCAGCCACTTGGAACGCCGTGCCGACGAACACTTTCTTCATCGCCGGGATGCGGGCGATGACCTTCTGCACCGTCCCGCGCAGGCCCTTGCCGGGGATCACGAGGGCCAGCTTCAGCCCTTCCAGGAGCTCGCGAGACTCGTCCTGGAAGTACTCGGAGAACATCTCGTCGGGGTCGACCTCGTCATCCGCAGGGTGGACGGCGATGTCGCACAGCATCTTCAAGAGGTACATCGCCACGATGGTCTTCCCCGTGCCGGGGTCGCCCCGCACCACACTGACGCCGCGGCGGTCGTTCTCCAGGTCCTGCACCAGTCCCTGCAGGATCTGGTCTATCGCCACATGCTGATCGTGGTTCAACGACTTGAACGGCGAGTACTTGAAAAGCTCCGAGTTCTCGATCTGCCGTACGGATCGCTGGAGGAGTCCATGCGCCTGCAGGTCCTCGAAGATGCCGTCGAAGGCGGCCTGGTATCTGTCGCGCATGTAATAGCCGACATCCACGATGCCGGTATTGCGGTTGAGCACGACGTACTGGCCATCGCCGTGCACCAGCTCGATGAGCCTCGACTCCAGGTCCAGGCACACCGACTTGTTGAACTCCTCGCTGAAGATCAGGCGCATGGTCGTCAGCGAACGCTTCTCCGGATTCTCGAGATGCTGCCGCATGCGCTTGACCGCGCTCATGGACTCGCCGACGTAGACGCGCTCTCGGTCATTGAGCGTGTAGACGACGGGCCAATCTCGAAACCGCACGATCTCTCGGCTGCCCTGGTCGACGCCGTCCTCGTCGAAGGGGAGCTGCTCGACCTTGTACTGGATCTCGACGTCCTCAGAGCCGGTCATATCTGGTGCTCCTGCCTCGGGCCTTCTCCACGGGGTACTTCCGCTGCGTCGTTTCGAGCTTCCGGCGCATGATCTCGTGCGGCTCCACGCCGAGCCGGTCCGCCAGGAGATACGCGTAGGTCAGCACATCCGCGAGCTCGTCCTCGACCTCGCGCTGATCCGCAGCGGGCGACCATTGGAAGCATTCGAGCAGCTCACCGGCTTCGATGCTGATGGACTTGGCGAGATTCTCCGGAGTGTGGAACTGCGCCCAGTCGCGCTCGCGGACGAATTCCCGCAGCAGCGGCATCACGTCATCGGAGGACATGCGGTCAACGTAGCACCGGCCTCATCTCCCGGCGGCGGACTTACCGGACCAGCACGGGCGATTCGATGCCCTGAGAGCCTTCTCAGCGCATGAGATCGCCCGCTCGGCCGAAGAGGGGAGGGGGGATCACTGCAGGAAGCCGCGCAGCAGCGTCTCCGTGCCGGCCAGGTGGTCCTCCATCAGCGCTCGGGCGGAGGCGGCGTCGCCGGCCAGCACCGCCTCGACGATCTGCGAGTGCTGCTGGTCGGCGTGCTGCAGGTTCGCCGTGAGCTGGGGGATGTGCTCCAGCAGGGCGTTGACCCGGGCGCGAGTCTCCACGACCGCGTCGAGCAGGGTCCGCGACCCGGCCAGCTCGGCGATCGCGATGTGGAAGCGGGCGTCGACGGAGCGGTACACATCGTCGTCCGCCGCGGAGCAGTCCGTGAGGCACAGGCGCAGGTGGCGGCCGGCCTCGGCGGAGGGCTCCGATCGGGCGGCCAGCTCGGCCGCTGCGGGCTCGACGATGCGGCGGAAGGTCAGCACGTCCTCGCACTCGGCGGCGGGGATCTCGCGACGAGCCTCGACGGGCGGCACGTCGACGATGAAGGTCCCGCCGTAGCGACCGCGGCGCGTCTCGAGCAGCCCTGCGCCCTGCAGCTCGCGCAGGGCCTCCTGGAGCGTTGCGCGCGAGACCCCCAGGTGGCGGGCGAGATCGCGCTCCGGCGGCAGCTTGGCGCCGACCGCGAAGAGCCCGACCTTCATCCCCTGGAGCACTCGCTCGACGGTCTCCTCGAAGGCGTTGCCCGAGCGCACGGGTCGCAGCACGTCGAGGGGGCGGCCGAGCTCGTCCACTGGGCTCCTTCACGGGTCGCGAGGTCACGGGCGCCTCAGCGGCAGAGGGCTCCGCGCGACGCGTCCGACGACTCTACGCTGAGGCCCTTGACCGCCCCTGTGTGAGGTGCTTCACTTCCCCTGACTCCAAAGGACCGCGAACAGGCCATTGGAGCACCAGCACAGAGACCGAGGTGGTCCCCATGACCCGCGATGACACCGCGCCGCCCGCTCAGAGCGCCGCCGCCCAGGAGTACCTGGCCCACCGGCAGCTCAAGAAGGGCGCCGCCGGGTGGGTGCTCCTGGCGGGCCTGGGAGTCTCCTACGTGATCTCCGGCGACTTCTCCGGCTGGAACCTGGGCCTGGCCGAGGGCGGCTGGGGCGGTCTGCTCATCGCCTTCCTGCTCATGGGCGTCATGTACACGTGCATGGTCTTCGGCCTGGCGGAGATGTCCTCGTCGCTGCCGGTGGCCGGGGCGGGATACGCCTTCGCGCGGCGCGCTCTGGGCCCGCTCGGCGGGTTCGCCACAGGCATGGCAGTGCTCATCGAGTACTCGGTGGCCCCGGCTGCCATCGCCACGTTCATCGGCGGCTACATCGAGGCGCTCGGCCTGTTCGGCATCACCAACTCGTGGCCCGTCTACCTGGTCACCTACCTGGTCTTCATCGGCATCCACATGTACGGCGTCGGCGAGGCCCTCAAGCTGATGTTCGGCATCACGGCCATAGCCCTCGTGGCGCTCGTGATCACCGTGATCGCACTGATCCCGCAGTTCGACGCCGCGCGGCTGTTCGACATCGTCCCGGACGGCTCGATGGGCTCGAGCGCGTTCCTGCCCATGGGCGCGGCAGGCGCGACGGCCGCCCTGGTCTACGGCATCTGGTTCTTCCTGGCGATCGAGGGCGTGCCCCTGGCCGCCGAGGAGACCGCCGACCCGAAGCGGGACATGCCTCGCGGCATCATCGTCGCGCTGCTCATCCTCCTGGCCACCGGCGCCCTGATGCTCGTGCTGGTCCCCGGAGTCGGCGGCGCGCAGGCCATGTCCACCTCGGACAACCCCCTCCCGGAGGCCCTGCGCAGCGCCTACGGGCAGGACAGCGTCGTCGCCCAGATCGTGAACTACGCCGGTCTCGCCGGCCTCGTCGCGAGCTTCTTCTCGATCATGTTCGCGTACTCCCGCCAGCTCTTCGCCCTCTCGCGAGCGGGCTACCTCCCGCGCTGGCTGTCGCTCACGGGCTCGCGCAAGACCCCGTGGGTGGCCCTGATCGTGCCGGGCACGATCGGCTTCGCCCTGGCGGCCATCACCCGCGACGGCGGCCTGCTCATCAACATCGCCGTGTTCGGCGCGACCGTCTCCTACGTCCTGCTGAACCTCTCGCACATCATGCTGCGGATCCGCGAGCCCGAGCTCGAGCGGGGCTACCGCACCCCCGGCGGCGTCGTCACCACCGGCATCGCCCTGGTCCTCGCCGTCGTCGCCGTGATCGCGACGTTCTTCGTCGACATCCTCGCGGCCAGCATCACCGCCGGGATCTTCGTGATCTTCCTGGCGTACTTCCTGCTGTACAGCCGCCGCCATCTCGTCGCCAGCGCACCCGAGGAGGAGTTCGACCGGCTCCGAGCCGCAGAAGCAGACCTGAACTGACCCGTGGCTCCGCGCGAGCTCCGACCATCGATGTGAGGAATCACCATGAACCCGCAGCACCGCAACGACCGCATGCTCTCCGTCGACGACCTCCGGGGGCTCATCTCCTCGGGCGAGATCGACACCGTCGTGCTGGCCTTCACGGACATGCAGGGACGGCTCCAGGGCAAGCTGTGCCACGCCGAGTTCTTCATCGAATCCGTGCTCGACCACGGGGCGGAGGGCTGCAACTACCTCCTGGCCGTGGACACCGAGATGAACACGGTCGACGGCTACGCCATGACCAGCTGGGAGGCCGGCTACGGCGACATGAGGTTCGACATGGATCTGGAGACGATCCGCCTCATGCCGCACAACCCCGGCCAGGTCATGATCCAGTGCGACCTCACGGACACCGCCGGCAACCCGATCCCCATGTCCCCGCGCAGCATGCTCAAGAAGCAGCTCGAGCGCGCCCGGGAGATGGGCTATCAGATGCTCACCGGGACCGAGCTGGAGTTCTGCGTCTACAACACGACGTACGAGGACGCCTGGCGCAGCGGCTACCGGGACCTCGAGCCGGCGAACCAGTACAACGTCGACTACAACATCCTGGGCTCCCAGCGCGTGGAGCCTCTGCTGCGCGAGATCCGCAACTCGATGTACCGAGCCGGGATGACGGTCGAGTCGGCCAAGGGCGAGTGCAACTTCGGCCAGCACGAGATCGCCTTCCGCTACGACGACGGCCTGGTCACCGCCGACAACCACGTGGTCTACAAGCTGTCCTCCAAGCAGATCGCGCATCAGCAGGGCAAGTCGGTGACCTTCATGGCCAAGCCGAACCAGCGGGAGGGCAGCTCCTGCCACATCCACATGTCGCTGCGCGGCCTCGACGGGTCGACGGTCTTCTGGGACGACGCGAAGGGCCGGCGGACCGAGACCTACGACCGGTTCATCGCCGGCGTGCTCCACGGGATGAAGGAGATGACGCTCTTCTACGCGCCGAACATCAACTCCTACAAGCGCTTCGCCAAGGGCAGCTTCGCCCCCACCTCCGTGGCCTGGGGCATGGACAACCGCAGCTGCGCGATCCGACTGGTCGGCGAGGGGCCGGCGGCCCGCATGGAGAACCGCCTCCCCGGCGGCGACGTCAATCCGTACCTGGCACTGGCTGCCATGCTCGCCTGCGGTCTGGACGGCATCGAGAACGAGCGGGAGCTCGAGCCGATGACCGAGGGCAATGCCTACGAGTCCGGCGCCCCGGTGGTGCCCCGGACCATGAGCCAGGCCCGCGATCTGCTGGATCGCTCCGAGCTGGCGCGCCGGGTCTTCGGCGACTCCGTCGTGGACCACTACGTCCACTACGCCGACGACGAGATGGAGACCTTCTACAGCGAGGTCACCGACTGGGAGCTGCGCCGTGGTTTCGAGCGTCTCTGACTCCGCCTCACGACGCCCGCGGGTCGGCGTCACCACGTACTACCAGGAGGGCACCTGGGGGGTCTGGAGCTCGATGGGCGCCATCGTGCCGAGCGCCTACGTGGAGGCCGTGGCCTCCGCCGGGGGCGCCCCGATGCTCCTTCCGCCGGTCGGGATCGACGCCGCGGCCCTCGACGTCCTCGACGGCCTGATCATCATCGGCGGCCCGGACGTCGACCCCGCGCACTACGGGGCCGAACCGCATCCCGAGACGGACCCGAAGCCGCTGCGCGACGCGTTCGAGATCGAGCTGACGCGGGCAGCGATGGATCGGGGGCTGCCGGTCCTCGCGATCTGCCGCGGCGCGCAGATCCTCAACGTGGCGCTGGGCGGGACGCTGCACCAGCACCTGCCCGAGATCACCGACAGGGCCCACGAGTACCGGCCGGCACCCGGCGAGTACGGCCGGGTCGAGTTCAGCACGGCCCCCGGCTCGATCTGCCGCACGCTGCTCGGCGAGCGCGCCTGGTCGCCGTGCTACCACCACCAGTCCCTCGACCGGGTGGCCGACGGCCTGACCGTCACCGCCTCCGCAGACGACGGCACCATCGAGGCCGTCGAGACCGCCGACGGCAGCTGGGTCGTCGGCGTCCAGTTCCACCCCGAGGAGAACCGCGGCGACCCGCGGCTCTTCGAGGGGTTCGTCGACGCCCTGCGGGGCCGCGACGTCTCCCGAGCATCCGCAGCCGACCAGGAGGCCCCCCTCTGATGAGCACCACCGACATCCTCAGTCCCTCGACCGGCGAGACCCTCACCCAGGTCGAGCAGACTCCCCTGGAGGAGGTCGATGCGGCGATCGCGCGCGCCAAGAGCGCGTTCGAGTCCTGGCGGTCGATCGATCCGGCGGACCGCGCGCGACTGCTGCGGCGCTTCGCCGACGCCGTCGACGCGGACATCGACCACCTCGCCCGGCTCGAGGTCCGCAACGCCGGGCACACCATCGGCAATGCGACGTGGGAGGCCGGCAACGTCCGCGATGTCCTGGCCTACTACGCCGGCGGCGTCGAACGGCTGTCCGGGCGTCAGATCCCCGTCCCCGGCGGGGTCAGCATCACCTTCCAGGAACCGCTCGGAGTGGTGGGGGTGATCGTGCCCTGGAACTTCCCCATGCCGATCGCCGGATGGGGTCTCGCCCCGGCGCTCGCGGCGGGCAACACCGTCGTGCTCAAGCCGGCCGAGGTCACGCCGCTCACCGCCCTGCGCCTGGGCGAGCTGGCGCTGGAGGCGGGCCTGCCCGAAGGAGTGCTCACGGTGCTGCCCGGCAAGGGCTCCGTCGTGGGCGATCGCTTCGTGACGCATCCCGACGTCCGCAAGATCGTGTTCACCGGCTCGACCGAGGTCGGCAAGCGGATCATGGCCGGCTGCTCCGAGCAGGTGAAGCGGCTGACCCTGGAGCTCGGCGGCAAGAACGCGAACCTCGTCTTCGCGGATGCCGATCTCGAGGCCGCCGCGGCCGCAGCCCCCGGCGGGGCCTTCGACAACGCGGGCCAGGACTGCTGCTCGCGGGCGCGGCTGCTGGTCGAGCGCAGCGCCGTCGATCGCTTCCTCGAGCTGCTCGAGCCGGCGGTCAAGGGCTTCGTCTGCACCGACCCGAGCTCGGCCGATGCCGAGATGGGGCCGCTGATCACCGCCGAGCATCGCGACAAGGTCGCCGGGTACGTCGACAGCGGCTCCGTGCTCTTCCAGGGCCGGGCGCCGTCGGGCAGCGGATTCTGGTTCCCGCCGACCGTGCTCGACTCCCGCGAGGGCGCCCCGGACTTCGACGAGGAGATCTTCGGGCCCGTCATCTCCGTCGTGCCCTTCGACGACGAGGCCGATGCCGTCCGGATCGCGAACAGCACGGAGTACGGGCTCTCGGGGTCCCTCTGGACCCGCGATGTGGGTCGGGCTCTGCGCGTCTCGCGGGCCGTCGAAGCCGGGAACCTGTCGGTGAACAGCCACGCCTCGGTCCGCTACTGGACGCCGTTCGGCGGATTCAAGCAGTCCGGCTTCGGCCGCGAGCTCGGCCCGGACGCGCCCGACGCGTTCACCGAGACCAAGAACGTCTTCATCTCCTCCGAGTGACCCGACTCGGAGCATCCCCCACAGCTCAGTGACCCAGGAGGACACCATGACCGATATCAACGCGCGACTGTCAGGCCGTTGCGCCGTGATCACCGGAGGAGCCAGCGGCATCGGACTCGCCACCGCCCGGCGCTTCGCCCAGGAGGGTGCGAACGTCGTCATCGGCGACATCGACCCTGCCGCCGGCGAGAAGGCCGCCGCCGAGGTCGGCGGACGCTTCGTCCAGGTCGACGTGACCGACGAGACCGCGGTGAACAGCTTGTTCGCGACCGCCAAGGAGGCCCACGGCAGCGTCGACATCGCCTTCAACAACGCCGGCATCGCGCCCGATGACGACAACTCGATCCTGGAGACCGGGCTCGACGCCTGGCACAAGGTGCAGCAGGTCAACCTGACCTCCGTCTACCTGTGCTGCAAGGCCGCAATCCCTTACATGCAGGAGCAGGGCAAGGGCTCGATCATCAACACGGCGTCGTTCGTTGCGGTGATGGGGGCGGCGACCTCGCAGATCTCCTACAGCGCCTCGAAGGGCGGCGTCCTGTCGATGACCCGGGAGCTCGGCGTCGAGTTCGCCCGCCAGGGCATCCGCATCAACGCGCTGTGCCCCGGCCCCGTGAACACGCCTCTGCTCAAGGAGCTGTTCGCAACGGATCCGGACAAGGCTGCCCGCCGGCTCATCCACGTGCCCATGGGCCGCTTCGCCGAGCCCGAGGAGCTCGCGGCGGCCGTGGCGTTCCTGGCCAGCGACGACTCGTCGTTCATGACGGCGTCGACCTTCCTGGTCGACGGCGGCATCTCGAGCGCCTACGTGACCCCGCTCGACCAGATCTGATCCCCCACCCGCGCGGAGCGGGCGATCCCGTGCCCTATGAGTGCTCATGGCGCATGAGATCGCCCGCTCGCGCGATGCAGGTGCCCGCTTCAGCAGGCGCGCCCCGAAGGGAGGCTCACTCCAGCACCGTCACCGTCTCCGTGAACGGGGTGTCCTCGGAGGAGGTCCCCACGTAGACCGTGAAGTCGCCCACCGGGATCGTGAACTCGCCCAGCTCGTAGTCCCACACGCTGAACGGCTTGGCGGTGGCCTCCGGGTTGAGCACGATCTCCACGCGCTGCGAGGCCCCCGGCTCCAGGTGCACCTTGCGGAAGCCCACCAGGCGCTTGGGCGGCTGGCCGGCGGACGGCACGCCCAGGTAGACCTGCACGATCTCCGCGCCCGCCGTCTCACCCGTGTTGGTGACGGTTGCCGAGACCATCAGCGGGTGGGTGGCACCGGTGACGGTCTCGGAGACGGCGACGTCGTCGAGCTCGAAGCTCGTGTACGACAGCCCGTGGCCGAACGGGAACAGCGGCCGGATGCCCTGCGACTGGAACCACCGGTAGCCCATCTCCAGGCCCTCGGAGTAGCGGATCGTGGGGTAGCCGTCGCCCTCGTCGACGCCGGGGTGGCGCTCGGCGCGGTCGTGGTACAGGCTGTCCTGCTCGCGGCGCATGTAGGTGGTCGGCACCTTGCCGGACGGGTTCACCCGCCCGAACAGCAGGTCGGCCACCACGTGCCCGTCCTCGGCGCCCTGATTCCAGGCCTCCAGGACCGCGCTCGCCTTGTCGATCCACGGCATCAGCACCGGGGTCGAGTCCTTCAGGACGACGACGGCCGACGGCGCCGCGTCCAGCAGCTCCTCGATCATCCGGTCCTGGTCGTCGCCCAGGTGGGAGGTGGTGCCGTCGGCGCCCTCGGTCGCGACCATGCCGGCCATGATGACCACCTGATCGGCGTCCCGGGCTGCCGCGACGGCCTGGTCCAGGTCGGAGAGATCGCGCGAGACCGTGACCTTGGAGACCGAGGCGTCGGAGCCCAGATCGCGCAGCACGTCCTGCATCCCGTCGAGCGGGGTCACGGTGTAGAGCGGATCCACCTTCGACGACCCGCCGCCGCCGTTGCAGGCCACGTCCACGTAGTCCGGCTGGCCGATGATCACGACGCTCCGGGCGGCCTGGGGGTCCAGGGGGAGGCGGTCGTCGTCGTTCTTGAGCAGCACGGCCAGCTGCGAGCCGATGCGGCGGGAGACGGCGCCGTGGGCGGCCGCGTCGATCTCGCCCGGGTCGTAGTCCTTGCCGAACTGGTCGAAGCGGAACATCTGCGTGAAGCGGCGCACGAGCGCGCGGTCCACGGTCTCGATCTCGAGCGAGGTGTCGTTGAGCGCGGCCTTGACCGTGTCCTCGTTGAGGAACTTGGCGTCGGGCATCTCCAGGTCCATGCCCGCGCTGAGCGAGGCGGCGGTCGAGCGGCAGGACCAGAAGTCGGACTGGACGTAGCCCTCGAAGCCCCACTCCCTGCGCAGGATGTCGTGGAGCAGGTACCGGTTCTCGGTGGCGTAGGTGCCGCGCACGCGGTTGTAGGCGCTCATGATCGCGGCGATGCGGGCGTCCTTGACCAGCATCTCGAACGGGAGCAGGTACAGCTCGCGCAGCACGTGCTCGTCGACCTCGACGGAGGCGCGGAAGCGCTCGACCTCCTGGTCGTTGACCACGTAGTGCTTGCCCATCGCGATGACGTCGTGGTCCTGGATGCCCTTGGCCACCTCGACGCCCATCACGCCGGAGAGGTAGGGGTCCTCGGAGAAGTACTCGAAGTTGCGCCCGGAGATCGGGGTCCGGTGCAGGCACACGCCCGGGCCCTCGAGGACGTGCTGGCCCAGGGTCGCGGATTCGGAGCCGATGATGTCGCCGTACTCGCGGGCCAGCTCGGGGTCGAAGCCGGCGGCCAGCCCGATGGTCATGGGCAGCGCGGTCGCGGGCGGCGACGGGGTGCCGTCGCCCATGCCCACGCCCACGGGTCCGTTGGTCACGCGCATGCGGGGGATGTCGAGCTCCTCCGTGGCGGCGACGTGGCGCTTGATCTGGATCTGCGCGGCCAGCTGCTCCATCTCGTCGTTGCTGGAGACGTCATTGGTCATCGCGTAGATGTCGATCGTCTCCATGTTGCCGTGCAGCTGGGCGATCTTCTGCTCGAGGCTCATGGCCTCCACGAGCGCCTCGGCGCGCTCGCGGGGGGCCTTGGAGCCGTCCATCCAGGGCTTCTGGTCGGTGCTCATGGGGTCGTCCTCCTTCTGGCCGTCGTCGTCGACGGCGCCTGGGGATTGCTCGGTGAGACCAGCCTCACAGGCGTGCACGAGCGGCCGCCAGGGGTTGCGGGTCCTTGCCGGGCGGCGTCATCAGCCGGTCCCCTCCCCACAGACCGGCCCCGGTCCGACGGCCTCAGTCCGACGGCGCGAGCGCCAGCCGCACGCCGAGCGCGGTGATGACCGTGCCGGCGACGGCGTCGGTCCAGCGCTGCACCGCAGGGCGGGCGAAGAAGTCCTTCATCCGATGCACCGCCAGGATGATCAGCCCGAACCACAGCAGGGTCTCGACGACGTGGACCAGTCCGAGCACGGAGCCGCCGACCAGGGCCGGGGTCTCGGGAGGGAGGAACTGCGGGATGAGGGCCACGTAGAACGCGCCGATCTTGGGATTCATGAGATTGGCCAGGAGGCCCTGCCGGTAGAACGCGATCGGGCGCCCGGTGCGGCACCGGGCGCCCTCGGCCACGGCGGTCGCGTCGATCATCCCGGTGTCGGCGGCGGGCTCCTCGCGGCGGCGGCGCACCGCGGAGAGGATCATGCCCGCGCCGAGCCAGACCATGTAGACCGCGCCGGCGATCTTCACGACGGTGTAGGCGGTCGACGAGGCCAGCAGCAGCGCGCTGATGCCCACGGCCGCGACGACGGCCCACAGGAAGATGCCGCTGACGATCCCCAGGGTGGCCGCCATGGCGGATCGCCGTCCCGCGCGGGCCCCGGTGCGGATCACCAGAGCGGTGTCGAGCCCGGGGGTGATCGTCATCAGCCCGGCGACGACGGCGAACGAGAGGACGGCCGACCACAGCTCCATGCGGGTGAGACTAGGGGATCGGCCGAGCGCGGGAGCCGCTCGTGCCGGGGCACGGCGCGGCTCCCGTCGTCCTCAGAGCGCTGCGAGCAGGAACGTCCAGAGGCAGATCACCGCGAGCATGCCCAGGCTGTAGGCGATCGAGCCGCGCAGGATCTCGCCCTCCCTGCCGTTGAGCCCCACCGCGCCGGCGGCGATCGCGATGGACTGCGGGGAGATGACCTTTGCGGTCGTGCCGCCTGCCGTGTTGGCGCCCACCAGCACGGCAGGGTCGGCGCCGATGCCCTGGGCCGTCGCGGTCTGCAGCGGCGCGAACAGGGTGTTGTTGTTGACCACCGAGCCGGTGAGGAACACGCCGATCCAGCCGATGATCGGAGCGATCAGCGGGAACACGGGGCCGGCCGCGGCCAGGGCCGAGCCCATCGAGGTGGAGCCGCCCGAGAAGTTCGCGATGTTCGCCAGCACCAGGATCACCGCGATCAGCACGATGGCCGGTCCCAGATCCTTGACGGTGCCCCGCAGCTCGCCGAGCAGCCCGCTCAGCGAGACCTGGGGAGTGGTCAGGAAGGAGACGATGACGGAGAGCAGGATCGCGGTGCCGGTGGCGCCCAGGATCGAGAGGCTCCAGGTGGCCGTCACGGGGTCGCCGGACGACGTCGCGATCTGGTCGGTGAGCCCGGGGATCGGGAACTCGAGCGTGGTGAACCCGAGGGGGCCGGTCATGAACAGGGACTGCACGGCCGGGATCGACCACACCAGGATGATCCCCGACAGGATGTAGAACGGGCTCCAGGCGACCAGGACCTCGCGCCCCGAATGCGACTCCTCCGCGGTCTCCGAGGCCTCCTCGGCCTGGGAGATGCGGCGCGGGGACCACACGCGGCACAGCGCCATCAGCGCGACCATGGCCGCCAGGCCGGCGCCGAGGTCGGCCAGCTCCGGGCCGAGGAACCAGAGGATCCCGCCCTGCACCGCGCTGAAGACCACCGAGGCCACGAGCGCCGGGAGCCAGCTCTCGCGCAGCCCGCGCACGCCGTCGACGATCATCACGAGCAGGAACGGGATGAGGAAGGTGAGGGGCTGCAGGAGGATGACCAGGGTGCGGGAGAGGTCCATGACCTCCATGCCCGTGACCTGCGCGCCGATGAGCACCGGGACGCCGATGGCGCCGTAGGCCCCGGCGGCCACGTTGGCCACCAGCGAGAGCACGGCCGCGCGCACGGCCGGGAAGCCGAGCTGCACGAGCAGCGCCGCGCAGATCGCGATCGGCACGCCGAATCCGGCCACGCCCTCCAGGAACGCGCCGAAGGCGAAGCTGATCAGCAGCACCTGGATCCGCTGGTCGCGCGAGACGGCCGCGATGGAGGAGCGGATCACGTCGAAGCGCCCGGACAGCACTGCCAGCCGGTACAGCCAGACGGCCATGATGATGATGTAGGCGATGGGCCACAGGGCGGTGAGCAGCCCGAGCAGCCCGGCTCCGGCGGCGGCCGAGGCCGGCATCCCGAACACGGCCAGCGCCACGACGGCCTGCACGACGAGGGCGATCACCCCCGATTTCAGGCCGGTCAGCTTGAACAGCACCATGCACGCCAGGAACACGATGATGGGCAGCGCGGCCACGAGAGCCGACAAGGGCAGGCTTCCGAGGGGGTCGATGTTCTGGGTCCACATGGCAGGGGTCTCCAGCGGTCAGGGGCGGGCGGGGACGTGGAGCGGCCGCCGTCGTCGGGCTCGGGCGGTGGACGACGGCGGCCGAGGGGTCGGCGGGCTCAGCCGTCCAGGTCGGCGACGACCGCGGCGAGCGCGTCGGCCGAGGCCTTCAGCCGCGTGAGCTCCTCGTCGGAGAACGGCGTCTCGCGGATGGGGACGGCGCCGTGCGCGCCGACGATGCTGGGCACGGACAGCGCGACGCCGTCGATGCCGTGGAAGTCCGAGAGCACCGGGGCGACGTTGAGGATGGTGTGCTGGTCCCTCAGCACGGCCTCGACGATCCGGGCGCTGGACAGCCCGATCGCGTAGTTGGTCGCGCCCTTGCCCTGGATGACCTTGTAGGCAGCCCCGCGGACCTCGTCGGCGACCTTCTCGAGGTCATCCGCGGTGAACAGCGGCTTGCCGTCCTGGGTCCATTCGAGGATGGGGACGGTGCCGATCGTCGCCGTGGACCACAGCGCGAACTCGCTGTCGCCGTGCTCGCCGACGATGTGGGCGTGCACGCTCGTCGTGGAGACCCCGGCGTGCTGGGCCAGCAGCCAGCGCAGGCGGGAGGTGTCCAGCACGGTGCCGGAGGCGAAGATGCGCTCGGGCGGCAGGCCGGAGAGCTGCTGGGCGACGGTCGTCATGGGATCGCACGGGTTGGTGACGATCACGTAGACGGCATCCGGAGAGGCCTCCAGCAGCTGGGGCATCAGGGAGCCCAGGATGCCGGCATTCGTGGCCGCGAGGTCCAGGCGGGTCTGCCCGGGGCGCTGCTTGGCGCCGGCCGTGATGACGACGATGTCCGAGTCCTCGGTCACGGAGATGTCGGATCCGCCGATGATGTCCGTCCCGGCGGCGAACTGGGTGCCGTGGGAGAGGTCCAGGACCTCGGCCTCGGTCTTCTCGGCGGCGATGTCGTAGAGGGCGATATGGCGGGCGGAGCCCCGGATCATCGCCGCGTACGCGACGCTCGAACCCACGGCTCCGGCTCCGACGACGGTCAGCTTCCCATTTCTGCTCATGACCCCAGGTTATGAGCGCTTGTGTGGCTACGGGTGGCATTGCCTGCGATTGCCGCGCTGTTTGCCATGAGGTCGATCACAACCGCAGATCGGGGGTGGAAGGGTCAGGCGGTGGTCTCCGGCGGGAGCACGATGTCGAAGCGCACCCGGGCCCAGTCGCGGTCGAGCTCGCGGCCGTCGGGGGTCGGCGCTCCGGCCGGCTGCTGGACGAAGTCCTTGATGAGCGAGGGCTTGACGCCGAACACGGTGTCGCGCTCCAGGTACTCGTCGCCGTCGACGAAGATGTGCGTGACGAGCGTGTGCTTGCCGGGGGAGGAGACCATGAAGTGCAGGTGGGAGGCGCGCATCGGGGAGCGCCCGACGGCCTCCAGCATCTTGCCCACGGGCCCGTCGTACGGGATCGGGTAGGGCACCGGGGTGAGCCCCCAGAACCGGTACTCGCCGTTCTCGTCGGCGAACAGGTGCGCGCGGGTGGCGGTGCGGTCGTCGTCGTACTGGACGTCGTAGAACCCGTCCTCGTCGCATTCCCAGACCTCGATCCGGGCCCCGGGCAGCGGCTCGCCGTCGGTGCCGCGCACGGTGCCCTCGACCCAGCACGGCTGGCCCTTGGCGCCGAAGGACATGTCCCCGCCCTGCTCGATCTCCGGTGCGTCCTCGACGAAGAACGGCCCGAAGACGGTGGCCTCCGTCGCGTCCTCGTACGCCTCGTTGTTGATCGCGATGGTCTGCATGGAGACGCCCAGCGTGTCGGAGAGCAGCACGAACTCCTGGCGCACGTCGGTGGTGATGTGCCCGGCATCGGTCAGGAACCTGATGCCGGCGTTCCACTCGTCCTCGGTCAGGCGGACCTCGCGGGCGAACTCGTGCAGGTGCCGCGTGAGCGACTGCATGATCTCCCGCAGGCGGTCATCGGGGGAGTCCTCGAAGGACTTCAGGGCGATGTCGGTGACGAACTGCTCGCGCTCGGCCTGCTCGGCGGAGACGTTCTGGGTGCGGTTCTCGGTGCTCATGCGGTCCTCCCGGGGTCTGCTCCCTCCCACGCGGCGCGCAGGAGATCGGTCAGGTCCTGCTCGGTGACGGGGGTGGGGTTCGACGACGGCGCCGCCGCCAGGCTGCGTTCGACCGCCTCGGCGATGCCGTCCTCCGGCATGCCCAGATCCCGCAGCGCGCGGGGGGCAGCCGTGGCCTCGCGCAGGCGCTCGAGTCCGCCGACGGCCGCCGAGGCGGGGTCGGATGTGTCCTCGGCGCCGAAGGCGCGGGCCAGGCGGGCGGCGATCTCCGGGACGGATGGGGCGTTGAAGGCCAGCACATAGGGCAGCACGATCGCGTGGGTCTGCGCGTGTGGCAGGTCGAAGGTCCCGCCCAGGACGTGGCAGATCTTGTGGTGCAGCCCCGAGCCGGCCGAGGCGAAGGACACCGCGGACAGATACGCCCCGCAGAGCGCCTGGTCGCGGCCGTCGAGGTCCTGGGGGTCGGCCACGACGCGGGGCAGGCCGTCGCTCAGCGCCCGGATGCCCTCCAGGGCCATGGCCTGGGCGATCGGGTCGGTGGCCGGGGCCCACATCGAGTCCACGCAGTGCGCCAGGCCGTTGAACCCGGAGGCCACGGAGAGCTCGACGGGCAGCGACGTGGTCAGCGTCGAGTCGTAGATCACGGTGCGGGGCAGCACGCGGTCGTCCAGGCCCGTGGACTTGGTGCGGTCCTCGGTCATGCCCCACATGCGGGTGGCCTCCGAGCCGGCGTAGGTGGTGGGCGCCGCGATGATCGGCAGCCCCGTGGTGAGCGCGACCGCCTTGGCCAGGCCGGTGGTCGAGCCGCCGCCGACGCTGACCAGCAGGTCGATCCCGTGCTCGGCTGCCGCCGCGCGGGCGCGCTCGGCGTTCTCCCGGGGGACGTGCTGCTGGACCTCGGTCCAGGTCAGCTCGACCGGCAGCTCGCCGACGAGCCCCTCGGCGAGCTCCTGCTCGAAGCTCGAGGCGATCAGCATGATCCGCCGGCCCCCGAGGCGCTCGACCTCCTCGGCCAGGTGCTCGGCGCCGCGGCCGGCATCCAGGATGACCCGCTGGCCGAGGGTGTCGTGGGTGAAGGACGTCATGGGTCTGTCTCCTTCGCTCAGGCCGTGGCCGTGAGGCGGGCGTCGGTCAGGTGCAGCCGTGGGATCACGGTCTCCAGAGAGGCTCGCAGATGCTCGGCATCGCGCGCAGCGGCTGCGACGTAGAAGTCGGGCCGGATGAGCGCATAGGTCGCACCGGCCTCGCCGAGCCAGGCGGCGAACACGCCGTCGACGTCCTGCACCTCGGCGTCGCCGCCGGGAGCTCCCACGCGCACGCAGCGGGTCTCCAGCGCCTGCAGCGCCCGGCGCTGGGCGTCGTCCAGGGCCTCCCACGGGTCCTGCTCGAGGCCCACGAGGATCCAGCCGCGGCCGACGACGTCGTCGAAGCGGCCGCGCCGCCCGTCCTGCTCGACGATGCCCTGATGCGCGAGCGTGCCCACCAGGGGGTCGTCGTCCGCGCCGATGCCCGGGCCGAGGACGCCGATGTCGGTGTTGACCGGGGTGCCGTCGTAGTCCTCCATCTCGGCGAGCATGCGCTCGTCGCGCTGCGCCGCGGCGGCCGGGTCGGTGATGCAGATGACCTTCCCGAGCTCCATGGAGAACTCGACGTAGTGCTTGACGTGCTCGCGGCGCTCGGTGCCGTAGCTGTCCAGCAGGGCGTCGTCGGCGAGGCCGCGCAGGATCAGGTCCAGGCGCCACCCCAGGGCGACGGCGTCGCGCAGGCCGGTGCACATGCCCTCCCCGGCGAAAGGAGGCATCAGGTGCGCGGCGTCGCCGGCGATCAGCGCCCGTCCCCGGCGCCACTCGTCGGACCACCGGGCCTGGAAGCGGTAGACCGCCGAGCGCTCGAGCTGCGCGTTCTCCGGGGTGACGTCCCACGGCTCGAGCAGCTTCCAGGCGCTCTCCGGGGCCGCCAGCTCGGAGGGCTGCTCGCCCGGCAGGACCATGAACTCCCAGCGCCGCCGGCCGGGCCCGCCCGGCACGATCGTGGTGGGGCGGGCCGGATCGCACAGCTGCCAGTGCGTGGGGGACCACTCCCGCTCGACGGTCGGCTTCATGTCCAGGATCAGCCAGTCGAAGAAGTATCCGTGGTCCTCGTAGGCCATCTGCTCGTGCTCGCGCACGAAGCTGTTGGCGCCGTCGCAGCCGATGACGTAGGACGCCGAGATCTCGACGGCGCTCGAGTCGCCGTGGCCGTCGGTGCTCACGCCGCTGAGGGTGACGCCGTCGTCGTCCTGGACCAGGTCGTGGATCCGGCAGCCGCGCAGGAGGGTGACGTCGTCGTGCTGGGCGGCCATGGCCCGCAGCCGCTCCTCGAGCTCCGGCTGGTAGAACCAGTACCTCGTGGCCCAGCCGGAGGGGTTGTCGCTGCCCCAGTCGACCTCCTGCAGGGTGCGGCCCTCGGCGTTCTTCCAGTAGTAGATCTCAGGATGGCGCTCCACGGCGGGGTCGTCGTCCGAGTCGATCCCCAGGGTCGAGAGGATGCGGGCGATCTCGTGGTCGTAGGTCACCGCCCGCGGGAGCGTGTACGGCTGGAGCCACCGGTCGACGGCGACCACGCTGTGGCCGTTCTGCGCCAGCTGCAGCGCCAGCAGCGCGCCCACCGGCCCGTAGCCGATGATCGCGACATCCGCCCGGTGCCGCTGGGTCTCGGGGTTCGTGGGGATGACGGGCATCGCCTTGGTCTGCGGAGTGCTCATGTCCGGACGTCCTCTGCGTCGAAGTGATGTGAACTGGCTCTCAGTATGAGATAAGTCTCAGTCTTGAAGCAAGAGTCAATCTTGAAAACGTCGACGAGAGTCCGTCAGGGACGTCCCGGGGACTTCGTAGGCTGGCCCCATGGACGATGAGGATCAGGCGGGCGCTGTCCGGACTGCCGGCGCGCGGGGTGCCGGGACGGGGGCCCGAGCGCCGGTCAGGACGACGGCCGGGGCGGCAGCGGGGCCGTCGGCGAGCAGCAGCGGTCGGCAGTGGCGGCAGCGGGCCCGCACGGAGGCGCGGCTGCTCGACGCGGCTCGGCGCCTCGTGGCCGAGCGGGGGCTCGACGCCGTGACGATGTCGGAGGCGGCCTCGGAGGCCGGGGTGGCCGCCGGAACGGTCTACAACTACTTCCCCACGGTTCAGGCGCTGATCCAGCGGCTCGTGGAGCGCGAGATCGATTCCGTGGGGCGTCGGCTGGACCGGGTGGCGGAGGTGACCGACGACCCGGCCGAGATCTACGCCGGATCGCTGCGCCTGCTCGTGCGGCACGCGCTCGGCGACCCCCTGTGGGGTCAGATGTACGTCCGTCTCGGCGTGGCCCACCCGGCGGTCGTGGAGATCCTGGGCCCGAGGGCTCGCCGGGACATCCAGCGCGGGATGGACACCGGGCGCCTGCAGGTGATCGACCTCGACATGGCGGTCGTGTCGACCTTCGGGTCGCTGTCCTCGGCGATCCATCTGGTGACCAGCGGCCGCGCCCGGGAGGAGCTGGCCGATCACTTCGCGGAGGGGATGCTGCGCATGGTCGGGCTGACGTGCGAGCAGGCCCACGAGGTGGTCAGCCGCCCGCTGCCGACGGGCGAGGCGTTCGAGGCGCAGGCCTGATCAGGTCTCGTCGACCGCGCTCGCCGGCGGGGCCGCGGGACCGGCCCTGAGCGCTCAGCGCAGCTCGCGCGGCAGCTGCTCCAGCAGCGGCAGCCACAGCTCCGAGGCCGTCGGGAAGGCCGGGGTCGCGTGGCGCAGCAGGCGCACCGGCACCTGCCCCACGATCGCGATCGTGGCCGCGTGGAGCAGCTCGGCCGCCTCCGGGCCGACGAACGTCGCACCCACCACCGTGCCCGCGCCGCGGTCCACCACGAGCTGCGCGGTGCCGTCGACGTCGTCGCGCAGCAGGGCGGTGCCCGCCGCGGAGCCGTAGGGGGTCCGGGCGACGACGACGTCCAGCTCGAGCTTCCTGGCCTGCGCCTCGGTGCATCCCACCATGGCCGCCTGCGGATCGGTGAAGACCACCTGCGGCACGGGGACGGTCCCCGGCTCGGGGCTCTCGGCGGGGGCCGTTCCGGCCGCGGCGGCCAGGTGCGAGCCGAGCACGCGGGCGTCGTGCTTGCCGCCGTGGGTCAGCGCGGCGCGGCCGCCGGCGTCGCCGATCGCGTGCAGCCACTCGGGCAGCCGGCCCTCGAGCACGTCCTGCGTCTCCAGGCCCACGGCGTCGAGCCCCACGGCGTCCAGGGCGGGGCGCCGGCCCGCCGCCACGAGCAGCTCATCGGCCTCCAGCTGCTCGCCGTCCGGCAGCGAGAGCGCGACCGGCCCGCCGTGGAGGCGGCCCAGACCCGTGTCGCGGACCTCGGGCCGGGAGGCGGACGAGGCCTCGGTGCGGAACCGGATCTCGACGCCGGCGGCGCGCAGGCCGTCGGCCACGTGCTCGCCGGCGAACGGCTCCATGCCGCCCAGCAGCGACTCGCCGCGCACGAGCATCGTGACCCGGGAGCCGAGCCCGGCCATCCACGCGGCGGCCTCGCAGGCGACCACGCCGCCGCCCACGATCGCCAGGTGCTGCGGGATCTCGCGGACGCCGGTCGCATCGCGGGAGGTCCACGCGCCCAGGCCCTCGTAGATCCCGGGGACGCTCGCGGTGCTGCCGGTGGCGATCACGACGGCCCGCTCGGCGCGCAGCATCCGCTCGCCGTCGTCGCCGCGCACCCGCACCAGCCGCTCGCCGGCCAGCTCGCCGTGCCCGCGCACGACCTCTGCGCCGGCGTCGCGGGCCCAGGAGACCTGCCCGTCGTCGTCGTAGTGGGAGACGAAGTCGTCGCGGCGGGCCAGCAGCGCCTCGACATCGGCCCGCGCCCCGGCGGCGCCGGGCAACTGCTGCGCGGTCGCGACCACCTCGAGCGGGCGCAGCAGCGCCTTCGACGGCATGCAGGCGTAGTAGGAGCACTCGCCGCCCAGCAGCTCGTGCTCCACGATCACGGCGGAGAGCCCGCCCTCGATCGCGTACTGCGCGACGTTCTCGCCCACGGGGCCGCCGCCGATCACGATGACATCTGCCGACTGGCTCAACTCGCTCATGCCACCACGCTACGCCCCCGCCCACCCCTGCCGCCCGCTCGGTGGGAGTCCGGGGCGCGGGGTGCCGAGCGCGGAGGGGGCAGGGTCAGCGCACGCCGCGAGGGAAATCGAGCGGCTTGTCCACCGGCTGCTTGCCGACCGCCATGTCGATGCCGAGATCGCGGGCGAAGACCAGGCGGGTGTCGGCGTAGAGGCCCTCCACGCGCTCGTCGAGCTCGAACACGCGGGTGCCGCGGTTGCGGTGCTTGCGATCTCCGTCCATGCCGTAGGGGCCGAAGCCGGTGCCGGGGCTGTAGCCGAGCTGGATGCCGTAGTAGTCGCCGACGTAGGTGTTGGTGTGGTCGTGGCCCACGAAGACGCCCTTGACGTCCCCGCGGTGCTGCAGCGCGGAGTACATGCCGGAGTTGAACGGGCCGGGGCACTCGTCCTCGTTGCGCTCGCCCTCGATCGAGTGCTTGGCGAGCGCGCGCTGGTGGTCTGCCTCCGTGCGGGAGTCGACGGAGGCGAACCACATGAAGCGGTGCTCCCACAGGGCGATGTGGAGGTACATCAACGACGGGATCTTCCGGCCCAGCTCCTGCTCGAGCATCTGGGAGGAGTCGAGGTACCAGCGGACCTGGTCGGCGCGCAGCCAGTCCCAGTCGGGGTAGCCCTCGAAGTCCTGGCCGGCGATCCGCTCCGGGGCGTAGCGGCCCGCATCCAGCAGCCACACGCCGAAGGCCGGGCGGTTGGTCTTGGAATCGCCGATCAGCAGGTTCATGTTGCCCGTGCCGGTGACGCCGGCGGGGGAGCCGGGGACGTTCATGTTGTGCTCGTACTGCTGGATGAACTCGAGCATCTGCGGCTCGCCGAAGCCGGTGCGCTCGGTGGCGTCCTCGTCGTGGTTGCCGAAGGTCAGGGCCCACGGGACGCCGGCGTCCTCCATGGGGCGGATGATGTTGTTCAGCGCCTGCTTCTGCTCCTGCGCCGAGCGCGGTGCGCTCGTGAGCTGATCGCCCGCCAGGACCACCAGGTCCGGGTTCTCCTTCTCGATGGCCTTCCGCTGCAGCTCGAGGGTGCGGCGGTCGGTGTCCGGGCCGTCCTGGGTGTCGTTGAACTGGAGGATCGTGAAGCGGCCGTCCATGTTGAACGTCAGCGCGGGCTTGGTGCTGACCCCGGTGGCGGTGTCGGTCCAGCCGCGGCCGTGGCGGCGCGGCGGGGCGGCGTTCGCGGCCGTGGTGCCTGCGACCGCGGTGGCCCCGAGGCCGACGGCCCCCATGCCGCCGACGCGGAACAGGCCGCGGCGGTCCATGCCCGAGGCGCTGCGCGCGGAGTGGTCTTCCCTGTGCTGATCCATGACGGTGCCTCCTGGTTCGACGAACCCGCGGCGACGGCTGCGGGCGATGTCGAACCTAGGAGCGGCTCACGTCCTGGCCGTGAACGCCTCCCGTCGGCGGCATGACGCAGAACTGTCCGCTGACCTGCGCTGATGTGCATTGTCATGGGATCGCCCTCTTGCGCCGGGCGGGCACCTTCGTGCGCTGAGCGGCCTCTCAGCGCATGGGATCGCCCGGTCGGCGGGGGTTTCAGGCGACGACGGCTGCGCCGCGTCGTCGGCTCCTACGCGCTCCCGGTGCTCGTCGCTGACCGACGTCGCAGGGCCTCCCGGCTGATCAGCCCCTGACGGATCAGATCGTCCAGGCGCGGGCGAAGCTGCTCGGCCGGGAGCATGAGGTCCTCGGACAGGGCGAGGGCGCGCATGGTCTGGGTCCGGGACAGCAGATCGGCGACGGCCGCGTCCAGCGGGTCGCAGGGGGCAGCGCGAGCGAGAGCGTCTGGGACGTCGGGACTCTGTCCGCCCGGAGAGCCGACGCACCGGGCCCTGGCCCGCAGCCATGCCTGGGTGCCGCCCCAGAACGCGAGGGCCAGCACCAGGCAGAGTCCTGTCTGGAGCCACGGCGGCGCGTTCTCGGGGTCCATGACTCCCTCGAGCAGAAGCGGAGCCCAGAACCCCGCGGCGACGATGCCCACGAACAGCCCGGCGAAGCCCCAGCCCAGGCGGCCGTGCCAGGCATAGCTCTGGTGGGCGACGGCGCCGTCGCGCTCCCGACGACGCCTCATCTCGGCCAGGCAGACGACGGTCGTCAGCACGCTGCCGCCCCCGACCAGCCAGGACCGGTCCGTCCAGGCGCCGACCGAGGTGCTCGGCGGGACGGGGGTCGATCGACGGCGCCGTGATCAGGCGGTCCCTCTCGCCGGGGCCGCCAGGTGCGACCGCAGGACGCGCTCGCCCTGAGCTGTGATCCGGTACCACCGGCGCTCTGCGCGGCGGCTCCCGAAGAGCTCGCGGAACCCCTTGATCAGCCCCTGGCCCTCGAGCGGCTCCACCGCCCGGCGGGTCTCGTCCATCGTCGTGCCAAGGGCATCGCGCAGGGCCCAGCCCCGCATCTGCCGAACACCCGCCAGGATCACCATCGTCCGCAGAGCGCGGGAATCCCCGAGCACGGCGGCGGGCTGGGGGCCCTCGGGGGCCGAGGCGGCCAGGTCGACGCCCAGGCGGGGCAGATCGCGGACATAGCCCCGGTCCGCGATCGTGAAGGTGCTCGCCAGAAGCGCGGCCATCACGACGGCCAGGATCCCCGTCTTCAGCGGCGAGGCCCCACCCGGGATCAGGGCGGCCACGATCGCGGCCGCCAGCAGGGCGCCGATGCCCACGAAATTGGTGATCACCGCCGCATTGCTCGTCAGGAGGCGAGGGGCCATGCCGCGGTGCCTCTGGTACAGGAAGCGGGGCAGGAGCAGGACCATGAGGGAGGCGGTGTAGACCAGGATCGGGATGTCCGGATGGACGGTCCAGACCACGATCCCGGCCAGAGCCAGCCCTTCCGGCACGTGGTACCACCAGCGCTGGTGGCACTGGCGCTGAACGGCTTCCAGTGCGGCCGCGACGTCGTCGCGCTGCGCGGTGCCCGATGGTCCCTGAGTGACGGTGGTCATGCTCCCACCGTGAGGGCAGCGGGTCCCGTCCTCAACCGGGACGCGGCAGTGGTTACCGGATCGATACATCCACGCATCGGGCAGGCGGGACGGGGGTCGATCGGCGGCATCGTCATCTGGCTGCCCCTCTCGCCAGGACTGCAAGCCGCCGGCTCAGCTCGCGCTCGCCGCCGGGGGACAGGGCGGCCCAGGTGCTGCCGCGTCCGCCGGTGATGGACTTCGTGTAGACGCTGATCAGCCGCTCGTCCTCGAGCCTGCCGAGCAGGCCGTCCAGCTGCTCCGTCGAGACGCCCAGGTCGTGCTGCAGGGCGCTGACCTCGATCTCCCGGGCCATGCTCAGCCGCATCATGACGCCCAGGACCGGGGGATCGCGGAGGAGGCTGTGCGAGGTCGCAGCCCGTCCGGTGCCGCCCCGCTCGCCTGCAGCCGCCAGGCGCTCGCCGGCGCGGCGGAGGCGGCGGGCGGAGCGTCGTTCCGCGAGCAGGAGAGCGCCGTAGAACAGGGCTCCGAGCAGCAGGCCGCCGATCAGCGGACGGGCCCGGACCGCGTCCTCCGCCTCCTGCCCGAACGCGCCCAGGGCGGTGGCCGCGATGAGCGGCACGACCGCCAGGAAGACCCAGGTCGCCGGGGCCGTCGCCGTCGGGGCCGGGGCCGCCCGGCGGAGCGTGGCCGAGAGCATGGGGAGCAGCAGCAGGAAGAGGAGGGCGAAGGGCAGCCCTCCGGACCCGTCGGGACGGAGCAGCGCGGTGAAGACTCCCGCTGCCGCCGCGAGCTCCGGAAGCCGCAGCCACCATCGGGGCCGGAGGCGCTCCTGCATATCGGCCTGTGCGGCCTCGACATCGGCCCATGAGCTCTCCCGCGCCGACGGCGGGCGGCCGGGGTCGGGATCGTGGTGCGGGCGGGTCCTGGCGTCGGTGTCCATGGGCCCACGGTGTCGAGAGGGCCCGATCGAGCCAACCCGGTCGCGCGGATCGTGATGAGATCGAGACACTGATGCATCGGGGCCGCGACGGGCCGCCGAGCCCTCAGAATGTCCGCATGACGCTTCCTGACGGATACCACCTGCATGTCGCCGCGCCGTCGGCGGAGGACTTCGCCGCCCTGCGCCGGGAGGCCGGGCTCTCCCCGGTCACCCCGGAGCAGGCCGAGCTCGCCGTGGCCGGCGGGTGGGCCTCGGTGCATGTCACCCAGGAGGACGAGTCCCGTGCGGTCGGCATGGGCCGGCTGATCGGCGACGGGGGCTGGATGTTCCAGGTGGTCGACATGGCCGTGCTGCCGGCGCATCAGCGCCGCGGGATCGGCGATGCGGTCCTCGCCCGGCTGCTGCAGGAGATCGCCGACCGCGCGCCGGCCGGGGCCTACGTCTCGATGATGGCCGACCCCCCGGGTCGGAAGCTCTACGCCCGGCACGGCTTCGCGGACCGCTACGACGTCTCCGCCGGGATGTTCCGCCGGATGCCCTGATCCGGGCATCCGGGCATCCGGGCATCCGGGCATCCGGGCATCCGGGCAGTCGGCGACACGTCCGTCGCGTCCTCCCTCCCGGCCTCTTCCGCCGGAGCGGATCAGAGGCCGAAGGCGCCGCCGCCGACGAGGATGGCGATGCCCAGGCCGATCAGGACGATCGGGAACAGGATGTGCTCCCAGCGCTCCAGGACCTCGGCGATGCCCCTGCGGGTCGCGACGAACCGGGCCGCGCCCACGAGCGCCGCGACCAGGAGCAGGAACACGATGCAGCAGGCGGCCACCGCCGCCGGGCCGACATTGAGGAAGACCGGGACGTAGACGCCGATGTTGTCCCCGCCGTTGGCGAACGTCACCGCCGCGACGGTCCATGCGGTGACGCTCCTGCCTCCGGTCTCGTCGTCATCGTCGTCGTCCCCGCGCCAGGCCTGCCACGCGGCCCACAGACCGAGGACCAGGGGGATCAGCCCGAAGTACGGGATGGCCTCCGCGGGCAGGATCGCGCCCGCTCCCGCGGAGACGAGCACGGCCGCGCCCAGGATGCCCGCGAAGCCGAGGTACTGACCGGCCAGGATGCGGGCGGTGGTGCCGGGCTGACCGGCCCCTCGGGCGAAGAAGAGCGACAGGACGATGATGTCGTCGATGTTCGTCGCGACGCACAGCCCGATCGCCTGCAGGATCGCGGACAGGGTCACGCGCTCGCCCCCGCCTCATGGCAGCCGGGAGCCGCGCAGGCCGGGTCCAGGCACGGGGTATCCGCATCGGCCGCCAGCGTGACCTCGAGCAGGGCTCCCAGCGCGTGCGCCAGGTGCGGGTCGGCGATCTCGTACCGGGTCTGCCGGCCCTGCGGCTCGGCCACGGCGATCCCGCAGTCGCGCAGGCACACCAGATGGTTCGAGACGTTGGAGCGCGTCAGCTCCAGGTCGCGGGCGAGCTGCGCCGGATAGGCGGGCCCGTCCAGCAGCGTCAGCAGGATCCGTGAACGGGTCGGGTCGGCCATGGCTCGGCCCAGCCGATGCATCACGTCGAGCCGGTCGGAGATCGTCAGCATGCGCTGAACTATACAGCCGATGCTGAATCGGCGGGCGCATGGGCCGCCTGGCGCAGGCTCAGCCCTCGTCCTGCATCCTGCGGACCTCGACGGGCTGGCGGCACGCGGCCGAGGCCTGGGCGCCCAGGTTGAGCGCCTCGTCCTGGGTCGCGGCCTCCAGGATCCAGAAGCCGCCGAGCTGGATCTCGGCCCCCGAAGCCGTCTCCTGGGCGATCATGGGCTCGCCGCTCGTGGCATCGACCAGGTGGGCGTCGGAGGCGGGCTGCTCGAGCGCGCCCACGAAGACCACGCGCTGCTCCGCCGCCATCTTCTCGTTGAAGGCCATGACGTCGGTGTGCAGCTGCTCCACGGTGACGTCCTCGGGCATCTGGGCGTCGTCGGAGTGGTTCACGGAGATGAAGAACTGGGGCATGGCGGGTCCTCTCGACGGGGATGGGGAGCACCGCGGCGGTGATCCGCAGACACGATACGACGAGGGCGCGCGGGAGATCAGCCCTGAAGGCGTGCCCCCCGGGCTCTCCCGCACCACGTCGTAGCGGGTGCTGACCATGCCGCCGTCGAGCACCCGGCTGCCGCGCAGGCGCAGCGGGACGTCCCGGTCCAGGTGCCCGAACAGTGCGATGCCGTCGCCGATCAGCCGGGGCACGGTGGTCACCACGAGCTCGTCCACCAGGTCCGCGCGCAGGGCCGCCTGGATCGTGGCTCCTCCGTCCCAGTAGACGCCCCGGGCGCCGCGGGACTCCAGCAGCGCGGCGGCGGCCGGCAGATCCGGTGCCACCAGTGCCCCGTGGGGCTGCGGGCCGGTCAGCGTGGAGCTGAGCACGATGACCTGGACGGGATCGTAGGGCCAGAAGCCGATCTCCAGGACCTTCTGGAACGTGGCACGGCCCATGACCAGGTGGTCCACGCGCGCCAGCAGCGCGTCGACGTCCGGAACGCGGGCAGCATCCGAGTCGGGGGCGACCTCGGTGGCGGCCGCCTGCCCGGAGGGGGCCGGGGTCTCCAGCCAGTCGATGTCCCCGTCCGCCCGCGCGATGAAGCCGTCCAGGCTCACGCCGCAGAAGACGGTCCCGGTCCAGGTGCGGCCCTCGGCCGTCGTCGTCGATCTCATCCGGAGACGATAAGCCGCACCGCGATCAGCAGCATGACCGCGCCGACCCCGATGTCCACGGCGCGCCAAGTGCCCGGGCGGTCCAGCGGCCCGGCCAGCGCGCGCGCTCCGAGGCCCAGTGCCGAGAACCACAGGATCGACCCGGTGCAGGCGCCCAGTGCGAACGTCCAGCGCTGGTCCCCGTTCTGATTGGCCAGATTGCCGAGCATCACGACGGTGTCCAGGTAGACGTGCGGATTGAGGAAGGTCAGCGCCAGCGCGGTCAGGGCGACCCGGCGCAGGGAGCCGGTGCCGGCCGCGCGGGCGTCGGCGGCGCTGAGGCTGTGGTCGGTCATCGCCGAGCGGAAGGAGCCGATCGCGAACCAGATCAGGTACGCGGCTCCGCCCCAGCGCAGCGCCGTGAGCAGCCACGGGGCGCGCTCCACGATCGTGCCGATCCCCAGCGTGCCCACGGTGATCAGGAGGATGTCGGCCAGGGTGCAGATCGCCACGACGACCAGGACGTGCTCGCGCCGGATCCCCTGGCGCAGCACGAAGGCGTTCTGGGCCCCGATGGCCACGATCAGCGCCAGCCCGGTGAGCATGCCCGTGAAGAAGATGTCCATGGGCCGGAAACCTACGGAGCCGAGATTGTTCAGGCCAGCGAAATATCCTGACGCTGGTTCAGCAAATCGAAAGCGAGGCGGCGTGGACATCGAGCAGCTGCGGACGCTGGTGGCGGCCGTGGACGAGGGCGCGTTCGACCGTGCCGCGGCGAGCCTGCGGGTCTCCCCGCCGGCCGTGAGCCAGCGGATCAAGGCGCTCGAGGCCCGGACGGGCCGGGTGCTGCTGCGCCGGTCATCGCCCGTGCGGCCGACCGAGGCGGGGGAGGCCGTGCTGCGGATGGCGCGGCAGGTCCTGTCCCTGCACGACGCCGCGCGGGTCGAGCTCGGTCTGGAGCAGGCGGAGCTCGCGCCCCTGGACATCGCCGTGAACGCGGACTCCCTGGCCACGTGGTTCCGGCCCGTGCTCGCCGAGCTGGCGGCCCCCGGCACCGGCATCAGCGTCCGGCTGCGCTCCGTGGACCAGGACCACTCCCGCCGGCTGCTGCTGGCCGGGGAGGTGGCCGCGGCGATCACCACGTCCTCGGCTCCGGTCAGCGGCTGCCGCACTATCCCGCTCGGGCGGATGGTCTACGAGCCGCGGGCGGCGGCCTCGCTGCTGGAGCACGCCGGGCCGGATCCCGACCTCTCGCGCCTGCCCGTGGTGGTCTACGACGACAAGGACGATCTCCAGTCCCAGGCGCTGCGCCGAGCCGGGGTGGATCGGCGCCCGCCCGAGCACCGCGTGCCGTCCGCGGAGGCCTTCGTGCGCGCCGTGGCCGACGGCATCGGCTGGGGGATGGTGCCTCTGCTGCAGATGCCGGGCGCGCGCTTCGCGGCCGTCGATGTCCCGCTGCTGCCCGTGCCGGGTCTCGCCGCGGAGCCGGTGAGCCTGCACCTGCAGCGCTGGTCCACGGCGCTGCCGGCCCTGGCGATGCTGGAGGAAGCCGTGCGGCGCGGAGTCCGCGATCTCCTGTAGTCCCTTTCGGGCCGGCCGCGGCCCCGTGCGCTCCGAGCCGCTGTGCTGGAGAGCGGGGAGTGCGAAGATGCCGGACATGGACAACGCACGCATCGAGCAGCCTCCGGCGGGTCCCGTCGTCGACGTCGACTGGCTGGCCGATCATCTCGACGAGGTCGTGGTCGTCGACGCCTCGATCATGGGCGAGCGCGGGGCCGCCACCGGCATCCCGGGTGCCCGCCGCTTCGACCTGGACGGGCCGCTGTCCGTACAGGACGCGCAGCTGCCGCACACCATGCCCTCCGACGAGGAGCTCGCCCGACGGCTGGGCGAGCTCGGCATCGGCGACGAGACGGTCGTGGTCGCCTACGACCGCCAGGGCATCTTCTCGTCCGCCCGCACATGGTGGATGCTGCGCGCGGCCGGAGTCGGCACCCCGTTCGTGCTCGACGGCGGCCTCCCCGCCTGGACGGCCTCGGGCAGACCCGAGGGGCCGATCGACGAGCACCCGTCACCCGCGCCGCCCCCGCGCGTGAGACTGGACCCCTCCGCCTTCACGGATGCCGACGACGTCGCGCGCCGGCTGGCCGAGCGGGACGGGGCGGTGGCCGACGCGCGCTCGGCCGAGCGCTTCGCCGGCGCGGTCGAGGAGCCGCGTCCCGGTCTGCGCCGCGGCCACATGCCCGGTGCCGTGAGCCTGCCCTTCGGCGAGCTGGCCCCCGGCGGGCACCTCCTGCCCGCCGCCGAGCTGGACTCCCTGCTCCAGCAGCGCCTGGGCGGGCGCGGTCCGGTGGCCTTCAGCTGCGGGTCCGGCGTCTCCGCGTGCGTCGGGGCGCTCGCCGCCGTGGCCGCCGGATGGGACGACCGGGACCTGACGATCTACGACGGATCCTGGTCCGAATGGGGCCGTGAGACCGAGGACCCGCAGCGTCGCCCCGTGGTCCGGGAGCCGTGAGCGATCGGCTCCCCCGGCGCACCGCCCTGCGGATCGGCGGCGCCGCGGCCGTGCTGGCAGCCGGTGCGGCGCTGTCCACGCCCGTCCCGCCGTCGCGCATCCCCGTCATCGGCGGGGAGGACCGCGTCCCCGCAGGCACTCCGCGGGATGCCGGGCGCCTGGACTGGGGCCCGGACGCGCAGCGTCAGACCGGCTGGCTGCTGGTCCCCGATCCCTCTGCATGGGGTGAGGGCTCGCAGCGCCCCGTCCATCCCGTGGTGGTCATGATCCACGGCGGGAGCTGGGACGACGCCTCCGACCCGGGGTACATGGCCGATCTGGCATGGGATCTCGCGAGCCGGGGCGTCGCCGTCTGGGCTCCCACCTACCGCGGGATCTCGGGACCCGGCGGCTGGCCCGAGACCTTCCAGGACGTCTCCGACGCGATCGACTTCGTGCCGCAGCTCGGCCAGGCCGGCGGCTTCGAGCCGGATCGGCAGCGCGTCCACCTGCTGGGCCACAGCGCCGGCGCGCACCTGGCCGCCTGGGCCCTGGGTCGCGACCGGCTGCCCGACGATGCCCCCGGTGCCGGCGGTCGGATCGTCCCGCGCAGCGCCACGGCGATGGCGGGGATCTACGACCTCTCCCGGGTGGCCGAGGTGCCGGGCGGCGAGCTCGTCCAGGACCTGCTCGGCGGGGTCACCCCTGAGCAGGACCCGCGGCGCTACGCGCTGGCCTCTCCCATCGAGCAGCTGCCGATCGACCGGCCCGTCAACGTCCTCCATGGGCAGGACGACGAGATCGTGCCCGCCTGGAGCATCGAGACCTACGTGCAGCGCCACGAGGAGACGGGCAACGACGGCGTGGTCGAGGTCCTCGAGCAGACCGATCACGACGCCTGGACCGACGTCCGCGGCATCCCCTGGGCGCGGGCGCGCCAGGCGCTGATCGCGGAGCTCGCGCGATGAGCTCCGCACCATCCGGCCCGCGGCGCCTGCCCGCGCGTCCGACCCGCCGAGGGCTGCTGCGCGGGCTCGGCGTGCTGGCCGGCCTCGGCACTGCCGCGGCCGGCACCACGTTCCTGGGCTCCGCCCGCGCCGAGGCCCAGGCGGTGGCCGGGCGCCCGAGAGCGGGATCCTGGCAGGACCTCGGGGACATCGCCTGGGGCGACGATCCGTCCCGCCAGAGCGGTCGCCTGCTGCTGCCCGAGACTCGGGCCTGGGGCGACGGGACCGACAGCCCGCGCCACCCCGTCGTCGTCCTCTTCCACGGCGGCGGATGGCAGGACTCCTCCGGATCGGGCTACGTGCTGGGCGCCGCCCAGGACCTGGCGCGCTACGGAGTGGCGGTGTGGCTGCCCGACTACCGCGGGACGCCGTCGCCGGGCGGATGGCCCGGGACGTTCCAGGACGCGGTGGGCGGCCTCGACTTCACCGCGCACCTGGGCGACCACGCCCCGTTCTCGCCCGATCCGGAGCGCATCCACCTGGTCGGGCACAGCGCCGGGGGCCTGCTCGCCGCGTGGCTCGCCGGTCTGGGCGAGGGCAGCGGATCGACGGGCGGGTCCGGGCCCCCGAGCGTGCGGCCCGCGAGCGCGACGTCCCTGGCCGGGGTGCTGGATCCGGTCCGGGCGGTCGAGCAGGACCGGGACGAGTACGTCGTGGATCTGCTGGGCGGCACGGTCTCCCAGGTGCCCGAGCGCTACCGCCGCGCCTCCCCGCTCGAGCAGCTGCCGGTGGATGCCCCGATCAACGTCGTGCACGGCCGCTCCGACGCCACGGTCCCCGTGGGGACCGTCGAGCCGTACATCGAGAGGCTGCGCGCCACCGGCAACCGCGGGCGCATCGAGCTGCTGGCCGGGGCCGGGCACAACGACCTGATCGAGGTCCGGCACCGCGCCTGGGCCGTGGCGCGGGAGGTGTGTCTGGAGGCGGTGGGGGCGCCCGGCGGGCGCTGAGGCTCAGCGGCGCGGATCTCCCGGAGCGCGAAGCCGTATCGGCCTGGATCAGGGAGAGCGCAGCGTCGGCTGGCCTGATCGCAGGCCGATCGCTGCACCGGAGTCAGCTTCAGACCAGCGGGGACTCTCGGGAAGCGGATGCGCAGCTCATCATCGATCTGTGCGTGAGCTGGGGCCCTGGGCCATCGGCTCCTGAACCTCGCGCTGCGGGCGCAGACTGATCCAGGCGGCGGCGGCGATCGCGGCCAGCACCGGCAGAGTGGCCACCACTGCCTGCAGGCGGCTGTCCGGGTAGAAGTAGTAGTCAGCATTCAGATCGCCCAGCATGTGCGCGGCGATCAGCGCGGGGTTGTTGGCGAACAGGAACCACAGCGACGCGAACAGCGCCAGGGATATGGACCAGCCGACGGACGTGCGCTGGGCGGGGGCATGCGGGATGAGGGCCGCGGCCAGCGGCAGAACCCAGACCCAGTGATGCTCCCAGGAGATCGGCGAGATCAGCAGCATCACCATCGCGCCGATGCACACGGCCGAGAACAGGTCGTCGTGACGGGCGAGGCGACGGATGGCCAGGGCGCCGGCCACGATCAGCAGCAGGGACAGCACCAGCCACAGGGGGCGGACGGACCCGTCGGGAAACCCCCACTGATGCAGCGTTCCGGTCAGCGACTGGTTGGACAGGCGGGTGGCATCGCCCACTCTGTCGGTGGACCACAGCTGGTCGGTGAAGTAGGAGAACACCTGCCGGGGCAGGAACAGGGCGGCGAATACGACGGTGGCCGCGAACCCGGCAGCCATGCCCGCGATCGTCCGCCACTGCTGCAGAGCCAGCGGAACGAGGCCCATGGCGGCTGGCGTGATCTTCAGCCCGGCGGCAAGACCTGTCAGGAAGCCAGCGGCACGACGACGGGTGCTCTCGCGGCCGAGGTCGAAGAGGATCAGCACCGCGAGCAGCGTGTTGATCTGGCCGTAGAAGAACGTGTAGCGCACCGGGTAGAGGTGACTGGCGGCCAGGCAGCCCAGGGAGAACGCCACGAGAGTGGGAACCACCCGGACGCCGAACCACGAGCGGGAGAACGGCGCGAGGCGCAGGACCAGCCACACCAGAACGACCATCAGCAGCGAACCGCCGAGGCACATGAGGTGCCAAGCCTGTTCGAGGCTCAGGCCGCCCAGGGGAAAGAACAGCAGTGCGGCCGATGGCGGATAGGTGAAGGGCAGCTCGAACCTCCGCGTCTCCACCAGAGAGGGGGCATAGAGCTCATCGGTCGCCGGATTCAGGCCATGGAGCACCTGCGCAGCCCGCCAATAGACCTCCATGTCCAGCCCTGGGGTGCCCCAGTAGATGGCGGACATATAGGCGGCAAAGAGCACACCGATCACGGCGACTCCGGCGCGCATCGCCCACCGCGGAGCCTGGCGGGCTGAGGCGGCTGTGCTGACGTCTCGCCAGAGGGTGCTCGACATCGGTCTCCTCCGGAAGGCGCGGGCGCGGGGGTCGGCCCAGGGCATCGCCGCATGCCGCGACGACGGGGATAGCCTAGGGGCAACCGGATGATCATGGTCTCGCGGAGGGTTCTGCGCGGGGTCGCCCCACGCACCCGCCGCTCTCGAGACCTCGGAGGATCATGCCCTCAAGCACTGCAGCTCCTGACATCGGTGATCGGCGCACCGGATCTGAACCGAACTCAGGAATCATGCAGCGGCTGCCGCTGTGGCCTGTTGCCCTGGCAATGGTGCTGAGCTTCGGCACCGCGTTCTGGGGCATCACTCAGCCTGAGTTCTGGCACGACGAGGTCGCCACGATCTCGGCGGTGACTCGTCCGTTCCCCGAGCTTCTGCAGATGCTCCGCAATGTCGATGCGGTGCATGCCCTGTACTACGTGCTGATGCACCCGTGGGCGGCTGTCTTCGGGACGTCGGAGCTGGCCATGCGGACCCCCTCGGCCATCGCGATCACTCTGATGAGCGGCGTGCTCACCAGGCTCGCCATGAGATGGGCCGCCTCGGTGACGGGGGGGGGCAGCCGTGAGATCACAGGGGCCCTCACCGCAGTTCTCGCCGCGACGCTTCCCGGTCTGACATGGGCGGGGCAGGAGGCTCGTGGCTATGCCATGGGGATGCTGGCCTGCGTCGTAGCACTGTGGTGCTTCGAGAACTATCTGCGTGAGCACCGCAGCACGGTTCTGCTCGGCTTCGGAGTGGTCCAGATCCTGGCTGCAGGCTTCACCATGTACTCGCTCCTCGTGCTGCCGCTGTTCGTCCTGCGAGCTGTCCTCGCCGGGAGGACTCGCGCCCTGCCGACCCTGCTGGCCTCAGCGGTCGTTCTCGTGCCCGTCTCGCCGCTGGTCGCGCTGGCGTATTCGCAGAGCGGCCAGGTCGATTGGATCAATCGGGGCATACCCGAGATGCTGCAGCGAATGGCGGCCCAGTACTTCTTCAGCCCGGCGAACGCCGATGGCCATTGGGGAGGCATCGGGCACGCTCTGGCGCCGTGGCTGGCGCTGCTGAGCGCAGTGCTCGTGGTGATCGGACTGCGTCGTTCCCGGAACCGGGGACTGTCGTTCTGGCTCCTCGCCTATGTCGTCCTGCCCGCGGTCGCTCTCCTGGTCGCTCGCGCTGCGGGCATGCAGCTCTACACCGAGCGGTATCTGGCCTTCGCCGCCCCGGTCGTCGTCGCGCTGCTCGCATTGAGCCTGGCGACTCTCCCGTCTCGTGGGTTGAGCGTGGCATTGACCGGGGTGCTGGTGGCGGGGTTCATTCCCTCCCTGATCGGGCAGAACGAACAGGATGCCAAGATCGGTCACGAGTACCGCACTGCCGCGGAGTTCATGGGCGATCCCGAGTCGGTGATCTTCATGGAGGCTGTCGATCGGAGCCTTCTCTATGCGCATCCCCTGGGGCACTCCATCGAAGACCCCATGCTGGCGGAGGATCGGCTGTCCTCGGACACGCTCTGGGGCATCAACCGTGAGGGGTGGATGGCGTGGGAGGTGCCCGTGGACGGGCCCACGGCGGTTGTCTCCCATCACTCGAACAAGTACCACCAGACGGTCGTCGACACTCTGGAGGCCCGAGGCTGCTCGGAGACCGGCCGTGACGCGAGCACCCGGTTCAGCATCACCACTATGGACTGCCCCGCCTGACGTCGGAGTCCGAACTCCTTCGCCGGTCGTCTTCGATCGGGATCTCGCCGATCCCCAGGGTGCATGATCGCCAGGTTCGGCGACGGCTGCCGCCGATGAGGCATCGCAGGGAGCGCGTCGGCGTCGAAACCGCAGAAGAGCCGCATTCTCAAACCGCGGGGAATGCGACGACTGTGTCGAGACAGTGCATCGGTGCCTGCGGTTCGCAGGCCGGTCCATATGATCTCCGGGGTCGCCGGGCCCATCCGACCGCAGCGCCGCGACCCGAGAGAAAAATTCGTTCGCATTTTTCTCCAGGAGAGAGAATCCAGGTCGACCAAATTCGCAACCCCCGCCTTCGCTAGAACCTCTTGAATAGCTGTGGAAGTTTCAATAATTCTTGCTTGCTATGCCAGTCTGGCGAGGGTGACCTTATTGAACGCAGGGGTCACCTTGAATCAATGAAGGGAGCGATGAATTTTGATCGACGTATTTGGGATCTCTCTTCCGGCCATCGGCTGCATGTGAGGCGCGTCATCAACAAGGGGATCGCGCGTGGTGGTCCGCGGATCATGCTGCCTATGGGCGTGATGGGTGCTCTGGTAGCCGTGGCCGGGCTCTTCCAGACCATCCGCGGACTGCTGTAGTGCCGATCCGGAGGCGGCCCAGGCCGCTCTCGCGCCGCCCTGGTCGACGCCTGAGCACCAGCACCTAGACTTCCCGCGATGACCCCGACTGCTCCGCCGCCGAACCCCTCGCCGGATCCCGGCCGGGGCGACGGCAGGCCTCATCCCCTGGCGGGAGCGTCCCGGGCCGCGCGGCGGGCCGTGGCCCCCTTCGGCCATGCGGGCTACCCGCGGCTGGCTGCGGCCATGCTGGCCGTGGTGCTCGCCCAGGGGACATGGGCGCTGACCATCGTCTTCGAGGTCATGGCCCAGGGCGGCTCCCCGGTCGAGCTCTCCGTCGTGTCCGCCGCAGGTGCCATGGGCATGGTGATGTTCGCTCTGATCGGCGGCGTCGTGGCCGATCGCTTCCCACCGCACCTGGTCCTGCGCGCGGTGATGATGACATCCGCGGTCGTCACGACGGCCACCGCGATCCTGAGCGCCGCCGGTGTGCTCGGCGTGGGGCTGCTGGCCGCGGCGTCGTTCCTGGTCCTGGCGGGGGTGGGGATCTTCTACCCGTCGTACTCCGCTTCCCTCCCGCGGCTGCTGCCGGCCGAGGCCCTGCTGGCGGCCAACGGCCTGGAGGGCTCCGCGCGGCCCCTGCTGCAGACCGCCGCCGGGCCCGCGCTGGCGGGGCTGCTGGCCGCCGCCCTCTCGCCGACCGCGGGCTTCGCGGTGGTAGCGCTGTGCTACGCCGCGGCCGCGGTGATCCTCCTGGGGCTGCGGGTCCCGGCCCTGGCGCCGGAGCGGGTCGGCGAGCAGACCTCACGGATCCCGGAGGCGGATCCGGCGGGATCGGCAGGGCAGGCCCTCCGGCACGACGACGACGGTGAGACCGTCATCCGCTTCCCCGCAGACCCCGCGGAGGCCCCGTCGGGCGGGCTGCGCTCGATGCTCGCGGACATCATGGACGGGGTGTCCTATGTGCGGCGCACGGCCTGGCTGCTGGGCACCCTGATCTTCGCGGTGATCACCGTGTTCTGCTTCGTGGGCCCGCTCGAGGTGCTGCTGCCCTTCGTCGTCCGCGACTCCTTCGGCGGCGGAGCGGCCGAGGTCGGCCTGCTGCTGGGGGTCACCGGCGCGTCCTCGGCCGTCGGCGCGCTCGTGGTCTCCGGGCTGCCCCTGCCGCGGCGCTACCTGACCTGGATCATGGCCGCTTGGGGGTTCGGCACGCTGCCGCTGCTCTTCGTGGGCCTCACCCGGTCCTGGGCGGTCCTGGTGGCCATCATGATCGTGGTGGGCGCCACCGACGGCATCGGCCAGGTCCTGTGGGGGACCCTGCTCCAGCGTCGCGTGCCCGGTCGCATGCTCGGGCGCGTGTCCAGCCTGGACTTCTTCGTCTCGCTGCTGCTCATGCCGGTGTCGATGGCCGTCGTCGGCCCGCTGTCCGCGGTGGTCCCCGTGGCCCTGATCTTCGCGGCCGCCGCGATCGTGCCGGCGGTGATGGCCGTCGTCGTGTGGCTCGCCTTCCGGATGCCCCGCGACGAGATCGCCCACCCCCTGACGGGCTGAGCCGCACGGGCTGGGCGGACGGCTCAGCGAAGATCGAGGACCTGGCGCAGCTGCGCGAAGGCCTCGGGGACCACGCTGTAGTGCGCCCACCTGCCGCGCTGCTCGCGGGTCAGGAGCCCGGCCTCCACGAGCCGCTTCATGTGGTGGCTGACCGTGGGCTGGCTGATCCCGAGCGGCTCGGTGAGATCGCAGGCGCACACGGATTCGCAGCCCTGCGCGGCCACGTGGGAGAGCAGGCGAAGGCGCACGGGATCGGCCAGGGCCTTGAACATCTCCGCGGAGCGCTCGGCGTCGGCCCTGCTCAGCGGGCCGGCGGACAGCGAGCAGCAGGTGCCTGCCGCGACGGCGGCATTCGACTCGATCCGGGGGCTCTGCTCGGCTGCGACGGTGACCATGCCGTCATCATACATTGACGTCTGTCGATATGTCGTCGTAGCCTTCGCATCGATATCCGTCGATCCGAGAGGTGAGCACCGCGTGGCCACCAGCACCGCTCCGTCCCCGACCGAGCAGCCCGTCATGAAGGAGATGTCCTTCGCCGACCGCTGGCTGCCGGTGTGGATCCTGCTCGCGATGGCCCTGGGGCTGGCCCTGGGACGCCTGCTGCCGGGCCTGGACACCGCGCTGGAATCCGTGTCGGTCGCCGGCGTCTCCCTCCCGATCGCCCTGGGCCTGCTCGTGATGATGTACCCGGTGCTGGCCAAGGTCCGCTACGACGAGACGCGTCGCATCGCCGCGGACCCGCGCCTGAGGGGCACGTCGCTGGTGCTCAACTGGGTGGTCGGCCCCGCGCTGATGTTCGCGCTGGCCTGGCTGCTGCTGCCCGACCTGCCGGAGTACCGCACGGGGCTGATCATCGTGGGGCTGGCGCGCTGCATCGCCATGGTGCTGATCTGGAACGACCTGGCCTGCGGCGACCGCGAGGCCGCGGCCGTCCTGGTGGCGATCAACTCGGTCTTCCAGGTCATCGCGTTCGGCGCCCTGGGCTGGTTCTACCTCCAGGTCCTGCCGTCGTGGCTGGGCCTGCCGACGACGTCCGTCGAGTTCTCGGTCGGGGCGATCGTGCTCAGCGTCCTGGTGTTCCTGGGGATCCCACTGATCGCCGGGTTCCTGACCCGGGTGCTGGGGGAGCGTGCCAAGGGCCGGCAGTGGTACGAGGAGACGTTCCTGCCCCGCCTCAGCCCCTGGGCCATGCGCGGGCTCCTGTTCACCATCGTGCTGCTCTTCGCGCTGCAGGGGGAGGCCATCACCACCAGCCCGTGGGACGTCGCGCGCATCGCGCTGCCGCTGCTGGCCTACTTCGTGCTGATGTTCGCCCTGGCGCTGGTGGTCTCCAAGACCGTCGGCCTGGACTACGCCCGCTCCACGACGGTGGCCTTCACCGCGGCCGGCAACAACTTCGAGCTGGCCATCGCGGTCTCGATCGGCACCTTCGGCGTGACCTCCGGACAGGCGCTGGCCGGGGTCGTGGGCCCGCTGATCGAGGTGCCGGTGCTCGTGGGGCTCGTCTACGTCTCGCTGTGGGCCGCGCCCAGGCTGTTCCCCGGCGACCCCACGGTCCCCGGACGCGCCGGGTCCGTCGCCCGCTGACGCGCGGCCCGTTCCGATCCGTCCCCGTCGACCCAGGGAGACCCCGATGACCGACGACACCCGCCCCGAGATCCTGTTCGTCTGCGTGCGCAACGGCGGCAAGTCCCAGATGGCCGCCGCCCTGATGGAGCACCGCGCCGCCGGCGCCGTGCGCGTCAGCTCCGCCGGCACCGAGCCCGGCAGCGCGCTCAACGCGCAGTCCGTCGAGGCCGTCGCCGAGCTCGGGGCGGACATGTCCCAGGGGCGGCCGCGTCCGATCGACCCCGAGCTGCTGCGCCGGGCCGATCGCGTGATCGTGCTGGGCACCGAGGCCCGGCTCGACACCGAGGCGGAGCTCGCAGGGCGGCTGGAGACGTGGGAGACCGACGAGCCCTCTGCGCGCGGGATCGTGGGCCTCGAGCGGATGCGCCTGATCCGCGACGACATCGACGCCCGCGTCCGTCGCCTGCTCGAGGAGCTGGCGGGGCCGGCGGCAGCGCCGGAAGCGGGGGAGCCGACGCTCGCGCCGGGAGATGCCTCCTCGAGGGAGCTCTTGCCCGTCGTCGTGATCGGGGCCGGACCGGTCGGGCTGGCAGCGGCGGCCCACCTGCTCGAGCGCGGCCTCAACCCGCTGGTCCTCGAGGCGGGCGATCAGGTCGGGGCATCCATCCGCCGCTGGGGGCACGTGAGACTGTTCTCTCCGTGGCGCTACTCCATCGACGAGGCCGCCCGCCGGCTCCTGGAGCCCGGCGGCTGGCAGGCGCCCGACCCCGAGCGGCTGGCGACAGGTATCGAGCTGGTCGAGGAGTACCTCGTGCCTCTGGGGACGGCCCTGGGAGACCGTCTGCGCACGGGTACGAGGGCCCTGGCGGTCTCGCGAGCGGGCATGGACCGCACGCGCTCGGCGAACCGGGAGCGGACGCCGTTCCTGGTACGGGTCCGCCGACCGGGCGGCGAGATCGAGGACCTGCAGGCCAGAGCCGTCCTGGACGCCTCCGGAACCTTCGAGACCCCCAACCCCCTGGGCCAGGGCGGGCTCGAAGCGCCCGGTGAAGCCCGGGCCCGAGCTGAGGGAAGGATCTGCGCTGCGCTGCCCGACGTTCTCGGCACCGACCGAGAGCGGTTCGCGGGCCGCCGCGTCGTCGTCGTGGGTGCCGGACACTCCGCCGCCGGAGCGCTGACGGATCTCGCCGAGCTGGCACGCAGCGCGCCGGGGACCCGGATCATCTGGGCGATCCGCTCCGCAGACGCACACCGTGTCTATGGAGGTGCCGAGCGAGACGAGCTCCAGGCCCGCGGCGCCCTGGGGGCGCGGCTGAGGGGGCTCGTGGATTCCGGGGCGATCGAGCTGCGCACCTCCTTTCCGATCACCCGGGTGGACTCCCATGCCCGGGGGCTGACCGTCGTCGGCGGGCCGGAGGGCGACCAGCAGGTGGAGGCGGACGTGCTGATCCCGGCCACCGGATTCCGGCCCGAGCTGGGGATGCTGCGCGAGGTGCGTCTGGATCTGGACCCGGCGGTCGAGGCGCCCCGGAAGCTGGGGCCCTTGATCGATGCCGAGTTCCACTCCTGCGGGTCGGTCGAGCCCCACGGGCAGCGCGTCCTGGCCCATCCGGAGCCGGATTTCTACCTGGTCGGCATGAAGAGCTACGGACGGGCGCCGACCTTCCTCATGGTCACGGGCTATGAGCAGGTCCGCTCCATCGCCGCATCCCTGGCCGGCGACCAGCAGGCCGCCGACGACCTCCACCTGGTCCTGCCCGAGACCGGCGTCTGCTCCACCGATCTCACCGGACCGGCGGCGGGTGGCGCGGGGGCCTGCTGCGGCTGAGGGCCCCGAGGCTGCACCGGCGGCCCGGCCCGCGGTGCGGGCGTTCCCGCGAGACGACGGAGGGGCTCGGCGAGATCCCGCCGAGCCCCTCCGTCGTCGTTTCCTGCCGCTCGGAAGCCGAGCCGCAGCTCAGTTCTGCATGTCCTCCAGCTCGACGCCCTTGGTCTCGCGCACCGCCTTGGCGGTGAAGATCAGGGACACGACGGCGAAGAACGCGTACAGGCCGTAGGCCAGCACCAGGGAGGCCTCCGAGAGGATCGGGAAGGTCGCGGTGACGGCCCAGTTGGCCAGCCACTGCACCAGGCCCGCGATGGCCAGGGCGGCGCCGCGGATGCGGTTGGGGAACATCTCGCCCAGCAGGACCCACATGACCGGGCCCCAGGAGACGCCGAAGAACACGACGTACAGGTTGGCGGCGACCAGCGCGATCGGGCCGGCGGTGTCGCCCAGCACGGGGCCGGCGTCGGTGATCGTGGCCGTCGAGAACACGACGGCCATGGTCCCCAGGGTCAGGGCCATGCCGGCCGAGCCGATCATCAGCAGCTTCTTGCGCCCGATCCGGTCCACCAGGGCGATCGCCACCAGGGTCACGACCACGTTGGTCACCGAGGTGATCGTGGAGATCGTGAAGGCGTCGGACTCCTGGAAGCCCACGGACTGCCACAGCTGGTTGGAGTAGTAGAAGATCACGTTGATGCCGACCAGCTGCTGCAGCGCGGCCAGGCCCAGGCCCACCCACACGATCGGCTTGAGGCCGGCGACGGACCCGCGCAGATCGGAGAAGCGCGGCTTGCGCTCCGAGTCCAGGGTGCGGTCGATGATGCCGAGGCGGTGCTCCGCGGGCCCCTGGCCCTGCAGGTGCGTCATGATCCGCAGCGCCTCGTCGCGGCGGCCCTGGCCCACGAGCCAGCGCGGGGACTCGGGGATCAGGAAGGCGCCCACGAGGTACAGCACGGCCGGGACGGCGCAGACCAGGAACATGAGCCGCCAGGCGTCCATGCCGCCCAGGACATGCGCGTCCGCGGAGCCCGCGACGCCCACGATGATGCGGTTGATGATCTGGGAGGCGAAGATGCCGGTCACGATGCCCAGCTGCTGCAGCGAGCCCAGGCGCCCGCGGACGTCGGCGGGAGCGACCTCGGCGATGTACGCCGGGGCGATGATCGAGGCGACGCCCACGCCGAGGCCGCCGACCACGCGCCAGAAGACCAGCCATGCGAAGCCTGCGGTGTCAGCGCCGAAGAACGGGTCCCAGGCGCAGAAGACGGCCGAGACGAGGAACAGGATCGCGGCGATGCGCATGACCCTGACGCGGCCGATGCTGTCGGCCAGGCGGCCTCCGAAGAACGCGCCGACGGCCGCGCCGAGCAGGGCCGAGGCGACGGCCGAGCCCAGGGCCCCGGGGGAGACGCCGAAGTACTCCTGCATGGCGCTGGTGGCGCCGTTGATCACGGCGGAGTCGTAGCCGAACAGGAAGCCGCCCATGGCGGCCACCAGGCTGATCCGCAGGACCGCGCCCATGTTCGCCGTCTGCCCGCCCAGGGACATCGGCGAGGTGTAGGTGGACAATCTCAGCTCCTTCGCTGTGCCCGTGCCCGTGGTCGACGAGCCGGAGGTGGCGCGCGGGCAGGCCCGCCGCGCCGTCGCCTGCGGCTGGGCAAGGAGGATCGCCCATGATGAACCGGAGGTGAACAGTGGGCACAGGGTAGGTCCGGGCAGGGGCGATGTCCATCGGGCGCCGCCGTCGCAGATCGACGGCGGAGCGCGCCGCCGATCGGCGACGCGCTCCGGGGGCGCTGCGGGGCCGCGGGCGGCGGGCCCGCAGGTCAGCCGGCGGGGGCGGCCTGCTCCAGGGCGGTCGCGGCGAGCGCCCGCTCCTCGGGGGTCGCGACGACGAAGGCGGCCTTCGTGGTCACGAGCGTCGGGACGGTCGAGTTCCCGTCGTTGATCTCGGCGACGTAGTCCTTCGCGGCATCGTCCTGCCAGATGTCGACCCACAGGGCGCGGTCGCCGATCTCGCCCAGCGAGTCGTCGAGGGCCGCGCAGAATCCGCAGCCGGGGCGCCAGTAGACGACGGCGCCGCCGTCGGCGATGTGCTGCAGCGCGGCGGGCTGATCGGCGCTGGGGCGGTTCTCGAGGGTCATCCGGCGTGCTCCTCCTGGTGCTGACGGGCGATGACGCGACGGTCATCGGATCGTGATGTGGGGATCTGATGCTTCAGCGCCCCGGACGTCCTGGTTGTTCCCGTGAACATGACAGGACCTGTGGGAACGGAGAAAATTCCCTGCGCATTTTTGTTCCCCCGCGCTGTGTCTGCCGGGTCACGCGCGTCGTGATGCCAGAATCGAAGAATGTCTATCCCGGCGCAGTCTTCTTCCCCCTCGCCGGACCGGACCACCTGGCGCCTGCCGCAGCTGGAGCACTGGATCATCGTCCCGCTGATCGTCGTCCTGGCGATCGGAGCCCTCGGACGGATCGTGAGCCTCACGCCTGAGATCGGCGCCATGGAGTCCCAGGTCCTCGCGGCCCTCGAGCCCGCCCGATCCGGCCTCACCCTGGCCGTCGCGGGCTTCGTCCACGGCATCTTCGGCGCGCCGTGGGTCTACGGCATCATCGCCGCGCTGACCGCCTGGCTGGCCGTCGTCAAGCGCGCCGGACGCGATGCCGCCGGGTTCGCGGTGACCTCCGTGGTGATGGTCGTGGTCGCGAGCACCGCGCAGCAGTTCATCGGCCGCCCGGCCCCCGGAATGGGCGACGGGGTGCTGACCGCTGAGGTCGGCTCCTCCCTGCCCTCGGCTCCCGTGTGCGCCGCGATCGGGATCACGCTCGCCTTCCTGGTCGCCTCGCGCCGCCACCTCCCCGGCATGCCGATCCTGGCCATCGGCGGCGGGCTCAGCCTCCTGGTGGCGCTGTCGGCCCTGCTGACCTCCTCGGCCTACGTGCTCGACGTCGTGCTGGCCCTGCCGGTGGCCTGGGCCGGCGTCGTGCTGGGCTGCGGTCTGGCCAACCGGATCGTCCCGGCGCTGGCCGATCGCCTCGGCTGGGGCGCCCCGCGCGCCGATCGCAAGCTCGCCCACCGCGAAGCCCCGCGCTACAGCGACGTCGAGACCGCCTACGCGCGCTCCGGGGCCCGCGGCGCGACCGCCGTCTCCGCGCCCCGTGATCTCGACGACGGCCCCGACACCGAGGAGCTGCCCGTCATCCGCGAGGACGACGCCGCAGCCTGATCGCCGCGCTGTCCGAAGGGCGCATCTCCCCGCGGGAGATGCGCCCTTCGTCGTGCCGCGGCGCGCTGCCCGCTCCCCCGGTCCCGGCGGCCGGCTGCGGAGGGTCGGTCCTGGCGACCCGCGCCTGCGGGAAGTCCCCGGTCCCGGCGACCGGGACGGCGGAGGGGCCCGTCGAGCGAGTCGACGGGCCCCTCGCGGTCACCGCATCCCCGCCGCGGGCGGGGCGATGATCACCGCTGCGGGCGATCGTGGGTCGAGCGATGCTCTCCGCGGATGTCGTGGCCGTGCGGCTCCTCGCCGAGATGGGCGATGGCCTGGGTGTCCTCGAAGCCCATGGGCTCGTGCTTCACGAAGCGCTTGTAGGCCCAGTTGAGCGCCGAGAGCAGCAGGCCGATGCCCAGCAGGACGGCCGCGATCTGGTACTCGATCGGGTCCTGGGCCCACGGGCCGATGAGGAACAGCGTGGTGGCCGCGCCGACGAACGGGATGAACGTCGGGGCCCGGAAGTACCCGGTGCCCTCGCGGGACCGGTCGCGGCGCAGCACGATCACGGAGACGTTGACCACGGCGAAGACGCCGAGCAGGAGCAGGGCGGTCGTGCCGCCGAGCGCGGCGGCGGTCTCCTTGGCCATGAGCTGGCCGACCACGAGGATCAGCGCGGCGGCCAGCAGGGTGGTGAAGACCACCGAGGCCCACGGCACGGAGTGCTTGGTGCTGACCTTGGACAGGAAGCCCGGCAGCACGCCCTGGGCAGCCATGCCGTAGAGCAGGCGCGAGGCCATGAGCATGTTGATCAGCGCGGTGTTGGCCACCGCGAAGATCGTCAGGAACGGGTAGATCGCCCCGATCGGAATACCCGGGGCGCCGGCGTTGACGACCTCGAGCAGCGGGGTCGTGGACTCGCCCAGCACGCCGATCGGCACGACGGCCACGGCCAGGATGGAGACCAGGACGTAGACCGCGCCGGTGATGCACAGGCCGATCAGCATGATCCGCGGAAAGGTCCGCTGCGGGTCCTTGGTCTCCTCGACCATGTTGACCGAGTCCTCGAAGCCCACGAAGGAGAAGAAGGCCAGCGAGGTGACGGAGGTCAGCACCAGGAACAGGGACTTGTCCTCCGGCGTCTCGAAGATCATGGTCCGCGAGAAGTCCGCGTTGCCCTGCGTGACCGCCCACAGGCCGATGAGGATCACGATCGCCAGGCCGCTGAGCTCGATGCAGGTCAGCACCACGTTCAGCATCAGGGACTCCTTGACGCTGCGCAGATTGATGATCATGAGCAGGAACATGAAGCCCACGGCCATGAGGGTCACGGCGGTGATGGGCGGGTCCTCCCAGCCGAAGCCGGCCACGAGGTTCGAGGCCACGGTGCGCGCGGCCGTCGACGCGGAGGTCAGGCCCGAGGCCAGCACCGCGAAGGTGACCATGAACGTCAGCAGGCCGATGCCGAAGGCCTTGTGGGTGTAGAGGGCGGCGCCCGAGGCGCCGGGGTACTTGGTCACCATCTCCAGGTAGGAGAAGGCGGTGACCGTGGCGACGAAGAACGCCAGCAGGATCGGGGCCCAGGCCGCGCCGCCGATCTCGCCGGCGATCGTTCCGGTCAGGGCGTAGACGCCCGTGCCCAGGATGTCGCCGACGATGAACAGCAGCAGCAGGCCGGGGCCCATGACCTTGGCCAGGTCTCCGCTCTCGATGGGCGGGGCGCCGTCTGTGGAGGTGCCGCGCGGGTCGGACGGCGCGCTCTCGCGCGAGTTGGTGCTCACTGGATGTCTCCCGGGGACAGTGGCGGAGGGGTCTGCCGGGGGCAGGTGGTGCGCTGCTCACGGCATCACAGGAAGCTGTGATGGACCCCACAGGGTGCGCCCACTGTACGACCGCCGCGTCGCGGATGCGGCACATCCGCCGTGTCCGCGCAGGAGATGCCGCGCGACGACGGGAGCGCGGGCTCAGCCGAGCTGCGCGGCGGTCCGGCCCACTCGCCCGTCCTCCCTGCCCAGCGCGGTGATCTGCTCGAGCTCCTCCTCGCCCAGGACGATGTCCAGCGCGCCCCAGTTCTCCCGGATGTGCTCGGGTGTGACGGATGTGGGGACGACGACGTCGCCGATCGCCAGGTGCCAGGCCAGGACGGTCTGAGCGGGGGTGGCCCCGATCTCCTCGGCGATCCCGACGATGACGGGGTCCTCGAGCAGCTGCTCGCCCCGGCTCAGGGGGGACCGGGCCTCGGTGAGGATCCCGTGGGCGGCGGCCGCCGCCCGCATCTCGATCTGCGGGAACCAGGGATGCAGCTCGATCTGATGGACCATCGGCATGACGCCCGTGTCCACGGCCTCCTGGAGCATCCCGGCGGGGACGTCGGCGACGCCGACGGACCGGGCCAGCCCCGAGTCCCGGATCTCGCCCATCGCCCTCCAGGCCGCCGGCCGGTCGTCGGCCTGCGGACCCGGTCGGCGCAGGAGGCACAGGTCGACGTGGTCCGTGCCGAGCCGCTCGAGCGCGGCATCGCAGGCGGCCATCACGTCATCGCGCCCGCGGGCCCCCTCCGGGAGCTCGGCCGCGAGGAAGAGGTCCTCCCGGGGCAGACCGGAGGCCGCGACCGCCCGGGCCACGGCCTGCTCGCCGCCGTGCAGCGCAGCGGCGTCGATGTGGCGGTACCCGGTCTCCAGGGCGGCCTCGACGGCTCTCTGGACATCACCGGGGTCCATGGTCCGGGTGCCCACGCCCAGCTGCGGGATCGTGCGCTCGTCGAGCATGGTCAGTCGGGGTGCTGTCATGGATCTCCTCTGCGGGGATGCGGGACGGGGCTCGAGCTCAGGCTCGGCCCGGGCTGCGGCGGGCGGCGGAGAGCATGAGCGGCAGCGCCGTCCCCGACGGGAGCTGGACGCTGTGATCGGCGTAGGAGGAGAAGCCGGTCGGCTCCGGATTGATCTCCACGACCGGGACGCCGAGCCCCAGGGCCGTCAGCGGCAGGGAGGCGGCCGGCTGCACGAGTCCCGACGTCCCGACCACGAGCACCAGCTCTGCCGCGGCCATCGCGGACTCGGCCTCGTCGAAGGCGCCCTCGGGCAGGGCCTCGCCGAACCACGTGACGTCCGGGCGGATGGGCCCGTCGCACTCCAGGCACTCGGGCGGGGCCTCGGGCTGCGGCTCCTCCAGGGGCGGCTCCCCGAGGCGCAGGTCGGCGACCTGCCACTGATCGGCCGGGCGCCCGCACTGCGAGCATCGGAACGAGTAGAGGGAGCCGTGCAGGTGCGAGACCGACGAGGACCCGCCCCGCTCGTGCAGGTCGTCGATGTTCTGCGTGGCGATCGAGACCTCGGCGTACTCGCTCCAGGAGGCCAGCGCACGGTGCCCGGGATTCGGGGCGCACTGGCGGACATATCGCGCTCGCTGCATATACCAGGCCCACACGAGCTCGGGATCGGCCTCCCACGCCTCGGGGGTGGCCAGCTCCTGCGGGGAGTACCGGGCCCACAGGCCGGTCTCCGGGGCGCGGAACGTGGGCACGCCGGACTCCGCGGAGATCCCCGCGCCGGAGAGCACGGCGACCTTGGAGGCCGAGCGGCACAGGTCGAGCACGTCCGGGCCGATCGCCCGGAGCTGGTCGTTGAGCCGGCCGGCGCGCTGCGTCAGGGACTCCTCCGGCTCCTGGGCCTTCTGGTTCTCGCTCATGTCCTCCACGGTAGGCGCTCATCGGCTGGGCCTCTGCTGGGAGAGTCGCTCACCACATCCGCGCAGGCAGGTCCCCCTGATCTGCCTGTGATGGAATGGACCCATGAAGTTCGACTTCCGACGCCTCACTCCCGCCGTCCTGACCTCGCTGGGCCTGGTCCTCCTGGCCCTGCTGTTCGCGAGCTTCGGCTGGTTCGTCCTCGCCTGGGTGCTCGGCCTGGCCGGCATCGCACTGAACATCACGGCCGTGGCGGTCACCGAGATCGACGACCGGCCCGCCGACCGCCCCGGCGACGGCACCCGCCGCGTGTCGGCCCGCCCCGGCGACGCCGATCGCTCCGCGCGCGAGCGCATGGCGCTGCGCGACGCCGCCGCCCCCGATGCGGAGATCGAGGCCGACGCCGTCCGCGATGCCGACGGGCAGCCGGTCGAGAGCACGCGCGCCGCCGTCCCCGCCCCGCGCGACGGCAAGCCCGGCAAGGGCGACAAGTCGGCGTACTCCCGCGCCGGCTCCACCGCGGTGCCCGGCTCCGCGCGCCCGTCGGGCTCCTCGGCGGCCGGCGCCCGGGAGTGACCCGGGCGGGCGGGCGCCGGGCGGCTGAGCCGCGGCCCCGCTCCGGCTGAGCCGGGTCCGCCGCGCCGCCGCACGACGGGAGGGCCGGGACATCGAGTCCCGGCCCTCCCGTCGTCGTGATCCGGTGCGATGCGGTGCGGGGCAGGCAGTCAGTCCCGGCTGGGGATCATGTCCGAGCCGCGGTCCCCGGACTCGTTCCGGGCCTCTGCCTGGGGCCCGGCCTCGCCGAGCCTGCGGTAGTGCCGGTTGCGCACGGACAGCAGCGTGCCGCCCAGGATCGCGGCGAGCACCGAGCCGGTCAGGATGCCGACCTTCGCGGTGGCGTCCAGCTCCGAGCCGGAGCCGAACGAGAGCTCGCTGATCAGCAGCGAGACCGTGAAGCCGATGCCGCCGAGCAGCGCGAGCCCGAGCACGTCGATCCACTGGATGTCCGGATCCAGGTTGAACCGCCTGATCCGCGTGACCAGGAACGTGGTGCCGGTGATGCCCAGCGCCTTGCCGATCACCAGGCCCGCGATCACGCCCAGGGCGGTGGCCGAGGTCCAGGCCTCGGTCAGTCCGCTCCATCCGCCCACGAACACGCCGGCGGAGAAGAACGCGAAGATCGGCACGCACAGTGCCGCCGAGAACGGGCGGACGCGGTGCTCCAGGTGGGAGGCCAGGCCTGCCGCCCCGGTGCCGTCGCCCTGCTTCCGGGACGGGTGCACCGGGACCATGAAGGCCAGCACCACCCCGGCGATCGTCGCGTGGACGCCCGAGTTGTAGAACAGTGCCCACGTGATCGCGCCGAGCGGGAACAGCACGAGCCAGGACGTCCACGCCTTCTCGGAGAACGTCCGCTGGCCCTTCCTGGCCAGCACGGCGAAGACCGCGATCGGCACGATCGCAGCGCCCAGGTGCCCCAGGCTCAGATCCGACGTGTAGAACACCGCGATGATCGTGATGGCGATCAGGTCGTCGACGACGGCCAGCGTCAGCAGGAACGTGCGCATGGCCAGCGGCAGGTGCGAGCCGACGATGGCCAGGACGGCGGTCGCGAAGGCGATGTCGGTCGCGGTGGGCACGGCCCAGCCGCCGAGCGCCTCGCCGCCTCCCGCGGAGACGATGGCCGCGAAGATCAGAGCCGGCAGGATCACGCCGCCCGCGGCCGCGGCGATCGGCACGGCCGCCTTGCCGGGATTGCGCAGCTCGCCGTCCACGAACTCCTGCTTGAGCTCCAGGCCCACCAGGAAGAAGAACACGGCCAGCAGGCCGTCCGCGGCCCAGTGGCTCACGCTCAGGTCCAGGCTCAGCAGCGGGCTGTCCGGATCGCCCAGCACGGGGCCGAAGTGGAAGTCGCTGACCGACTCGTAGAGATCGCGCAGCACGGGCGCGTTCGCGGCGATCAGCGCCAGGACGGTCGCGATCAGCAGCAGGACGCCGGCGACCGGCTCCGAGCGCAGCAGTCGGCCGAGGCCGCTCTCGGAGGGAGTGTCGGCGGCGCCGTAGGTCGGCTTGTCGGGGGCGTCGCCCTGGGGGGCGTCGGCGGTCGTTGCGGGCGGTGTCATCGAGCTCCTGTGGGGTTCGTCCCGCAGCAGCGCGTCCTCGCCGGACGACGACCGGGAAGGAGTCGCTTCGGAGGGTGGGGACGGCCTGCGTGCGGGCACTGCTGTGTGCATTCCGCTCTCGCGGGCCGACCAGACTTCCCGGCTCACCAGCGGCCACCGTAGCAAAGGGCGCGGGGCGACCCCAGGCAGCAGGGTCTAGTCTGCCGACATGACCGTGCATCTCCCGCAGCCGCACGACGGCGGCGCCCCCGCGGACCCTCCGTTCCAGGGCCGAGGGATCGTGCGCAGCCTCAACATCGGCGCCGAGCGCGAGAACCCGGCGCCGCGCCGCGTGTCGACGGGGATCTTCAAGGAGCCCGTCGACGGCCCCGTGGCGATCGCCGATCCCGGGCCCAGGGATCCGTCCGCCGCGGTCGCCTCCGGGGCGGCGGGCGACTTCGTGGGCGATCGGGCGCACCACGGAGGCCGGTTCCAGGCCCTCTACGCGTTCGACCGGGCCGAGCTGGACCGGTGGGAGCGCGAGCTGGACCGGGCGATCGACGACGGCATGTTCGGCGAGAACCTCACGCTCGAGGGCGTGGCCGTGGACGACGCCGTGATCGGCGAGGTCTGGGAGATCGGAACGGCCCGGCTGCGCGTGACCGAGCCGCGCATCCCGTGCGGCACCTTCGCCGGGGTGATGCAGGAGCAGGGCTGGATCCGCCGCTTCACGCAGCGGGCGCGCTCCGGGGCGTACCTGGCCGTCGAGAGCGCCGGCGAGATCCGGCGCGGCGACGAGGTGCGGGTGGCCTCCCGGCCCGGGCACGGAGTGACGGTCGCCGAGGCGTTCCGGGCGCGGACGCTCGAACGGGAACTCGTGCCCCGGGTGCTCGAGGCCGGGGAGGACCTCAGCCCCAAGCTGCTCGATCGGCTCCAGGCCCTCGCCGACGGCGCGGATCCGCAGCTGCCGAGCTGAGGTGACCCGTCCGAGGTGCCGGGGCGCGCCTCGCCCCTGATGCCGCCCGCCCCGCTCCCGGCCGACGCGCCCCCGCCCGACGCGCCCCGCGAGTGGCCGAATCCTCACCCCTCCCGACGCGAGTGGCCGAATCCTCACCCCTCCCGAGGCGAGTGGCCGCTTCTTCACCGTTTCGTCGTGGAATCGGTGAAGAAGCGGCCAATGGATCGTCGTGCGGTGAGAGTTCGGCCGGTCGCTCGCGGCGCGGTGAAGGTTCGGCCGGTCGCCAGACGCCGGACGGTGCGGGAGGCCTCGCTGTTGCCGGGCGGGGCCTCAGCCGTTGAGCGCGGCGGCGCGATACAGGCGCTCGACGGCCTCGGGGCTGAGGCTGCTGTCGACGGCCGCGGTGGCCTCGGGGTCGCGCAGCAGATAGCGCACGGGGCCGTGCTGTCCCCGCTCCAGGCGCAGGGCGTCGATCGTGGCGTAGCGCTGCGTGAGCTCGGCCGTGAACGGCTTGCCCCGCGCCGGCGTCACCGCCAGGGTCAGCCGGGCCTCGATCGACGAGAGGTCGTCGCCGTCCTCCGGGGACGGCTCCGCCTCCTCCGGCGCTCCCGCCGCCGTCGCCCCCGACGGCTGCGAGGCATCCGCCGCCGTCACGGGCTCGTCGACGCCGGCCCGCGTGCGGTTGTCGTCGAGGTGCTCCGCCCGCCCGGCCCCCTCCGCGGGACCCGTCTCCTCGGCCGGGTCGACGGGGTCGTCGGAAGACATGCCGTTCTCGGCCTCCGACTCGAGGTGCAGATCGCGGATGATGCCGATGCCGTAGCCGACCGAGCCGGTGGCCGCACGGCCCAGGACCTCACGGGCCTGGCCCATGACGGCGCGCAGGCGTCCGATCCAGATGATCGCCGCGACGATCAGCACGACCGCGAGCAGCGCGAACCAGATCCAGGAGCCGTCGCGCATCCACTGCAGCAGCAGGATCACCGCGGCGACGGCCGCCAGGAACGGCACGAGCACGATCAGCACATTGCCCTTCACGCCGCCGATCTCCTGCAGCGCCTGCGGGTCCGAGCGGATCTCGTCCATCATCTGGCGGTCGAAGGCGCGCGCGTCGGTCCCATCCTGCGCGGACAGCGGCACGGGCCAGGTTCCCTGATCATCCATGCCGTCCATCCTGGCAGAGGAGAGGGGGAGGGCGGGCCTCGCGAGGGGCGTCAGCTCATCTCGATCGAGCGCTTGGACAGCCCGATCTTGAAGCCCTCGATCCGGGTGCGGACCTCCTCGTCGGGGGAGGATGCCGCGCCCAGGGTGATGAACAGGGGCGTGAAGTGCTCGACCGTGGGGTGGGCGTGCGGCATGCCCGGGGCTTGCGTGCGGAAGTCGGCCAGCGCGTCCACGCGGCCGGCGTCGAGCATCTCCGCGGCCCACAGGTCGAAGTCCGTGGACCAGCTCTCGGCGCTGCCGTCATCGGCGCGCAGCAGCTGGACGGCCGGGCGGCCGTGGGTCATGAAGCCGGAGCCGACGACCAGGTAGCCCTCGGCGCGCAGCTCCCGCAGGCGCCGGCCCAGATCCATCAGCCGATCCGGCTCGTGCGTGGGCATGGACACCTGCAGGGCCGGGACGTCGGCCAGCGGGTACATGGCGCGCAGGGGGACCCAGGCGCCGTGGTCGAGTCCGCGCAAGCGGTGCTGGTAGAGCGGCTCGTCGTCCGGCATGGTGCGGGCGATGCGCAGGCCCAGCTCGGTGGCGTCCGGGGTCGCGTACTGCAGGCGGTAGAAGCGGTCCTCGAAACCCCCGAAGTCGTAGACCAGAGGGGTTCCGGCCGCCGGGGCGGTGATCATGGTGGGCGCCTGCTCCCAGTGGGCCGAGACGATGACGATGCCCTTGGGCTTGGGCAGGGACACGGCCCACTCGAAGAGCTCCGACATCCACAGCTGGTCGTCGAGCAGGCCGGGGAAGCCGTGGCCGATGTAGAAGGCGGGCAGCGGTGCGTCGCCCTCCTGCCAGCGGCGCTGCGCGGCGCTGCGGGGCACCGCGGTGAGGTCGTGGCGGTCCAGGGCGACCATTCCCGGGGCGGTTCCGGCGGAGGTGGGCTGAGCAGACATGGGGGACTCCGTTCGAGAAGCGGCAAGCCGTCTGGCTGTTGCGTCGGAAAGTATTCTTACCAGTTTTGCGTGATGCGTCAAGTATGTGAGATGCACAGTAGGGTGATGACTATGCACGAGACGGAGTGGCTCACCGACGATGAGCGCGAGGCCTGGCTGTCCCTGGTCGCCCTGATGTTCAAGATGCCCGGCATCGTGGAGCGGCAGCTCATCGAGGACGAGGGGCTCAGCCTCGCGGAGTACCTGGTCCTGGCGATGCTCTCGGAGGCCCCCGACCGCAGCCACCGCATGTCGGACCTGGCGGCCGCGACCTACACCGGCCAGTCCCGCCTCTCCCGCATCGTCGCCCGGCTGGAGCGCCACGGCTTCGTGCGGCGCAGCGCCAACGAGCAGGATCGCCGCGTGGTGGTGGCCACCCTCACGGAGGAGGGCTGGCAGAAGATCCGGCAGGGCGCGCCGCGGCATGTGGCGCACGTGCGGGAGATCATCTTCGACCGCCTGAGCTCCGGTCAGGTCGACCAGATCGCAGAGATCGGCCACGCGCTGACGGAGGCGGCCGAGCCCCGGCGCGTGTGAGACGGGCCCGGGGCGCCCAGGGCCGCGCGGGTCGGCCCCGACGTGCCCGGGGGGGGCGACGACCGCTCCCGCTCATCCGGCCGGGCGTCCACCCGCCCCTGTTCGCCCTGTGAGGAGTCGGGCCCCGGCGCGCCGGTCGCCGCCGGGACGGGCCTACTCTTGGCGCAATGAGCATGCACGACTCCGCCCGGACCCTGATGTACAGCGCCCGGCGCTCCGACCAGGCCAAGGGCTCGCGCATCTCCCGGGAGACCGTCGGCCGCGTGCTGCGCTTCGCGCGACCGCACTCCAGGATGCTGCTCGCGTTCGTGCTGACGTCGGTGGTCGTGGCCGTGCTGGGCGTGATCACGCCGGTGCTGGCCGGGCGGGTGGTCAATGCGATCACCGGCAGCGGCGCGGTGGACGTCGTGGTGCGGCTGGCCCTGCTGATCGCGCTGGTCGCGCTGCTGGATGCCGCGTTCGGCATCCTCAACCGCTGGCTGTCGTCGAGCATCGGCGAGGGCCTGATCCTCGACCTGCGCACCGCGGTCTACGACCACGTCCAGACGCTGCCGGTGGCCTTCTTCACCCGCACGCGCACCGGCGCGCTGATCTCGCGGCTGAACAACGACGTCCTCGGGGCTCAGCGGGCGTTCTCGAACACCCTCTCCGGCGTGGTCTCGAACCTGGTCTCGCTGATCCTCACGGTCGGGGTGATGGTCTCGATCTCGTGGCAGGTCACCCTGCTGTCGGTCCTGCTGCTGCCCATCTTCCTGATCCCGGCCCGGCTCATGGGCGGGCGCCTGGCCGCGCTGCAGCGCGAGGCCGCCCAGCACAACGCCTCGATGTCGACGCAGATGACCGAGCGCTTCTCGGCCGGCGGCGCGACCCTCATCAAGCTCTTCGGCCGTCCGCAGTCCGAGTCCGACGAGTTCGCCCGCCGCGCCGGCCGCGTGCGCACGATCGGCATCCGGGTGGCCATGCTCCAGGCCACCTTCGTCACCGCCCTGACGCTGGTCTCTGCCCTGGCGCTGGCGCTCGTCTACGGCGTGGGCGGCGTGCAGGCCATCCTGGGCAACCTCGACGCCGGGCAGGTCGTCACCCTGGCCATGCTCCTGACCCGGCTCTACACGCCGCTGACCATGCTGGCCAACGCCCGGCTGGACATCATGAGCGCGCTCGTGAGCTTCGAGCGGGTCTTCGAGATCCTCGACCTCCCGCCGCTGATCCGCGAGCGCGAGACCACGACCCCGCTGCCCGACGGCCCCGTGGCGGTCGAGTTCGACGACGTGCGCTTCACCTACCCCACGGCGCAGGAGACGTCGCTGGCCTCGCTCGAGGACGTCACGACCCTCGACTCCCGGGCCGGCGAGGAGGTGCTGCACGGCGTCGGCTTCACGGTCGAGCACGGGCAGACGGTCGCACTCGTCGGGTCCTCGGGCGCCGGCAAGTCCACGATCGCCTCCCTGGTGCCGCGGCTCTACGACGCCACGTCGGGCGCCGTGCGGATCGGCGGCGTCGACGTGCGCGATGCGGCGTTCTCGGACCTCCAGGGAGCCGTCGGGATGGTCACCCAGGACGGCCATCTCTTCCACGAGACGATCCGGCAGAACCTCGCGCTCGCCGCACCCGACGCCGATGACGAGCAGATGTGGTCGGCGCTGGCGCGCGCCCGCATGGACCACGTGGTCCGCGAGCTCGGCGACGGGCTCGACACGATGATCGGCGAGCGCGGCTACCGGCTCTCGGGCGGCGAGCGGCAGCGGCTGACCATCGCGCGCCTGCTGCTGGCGGCACCGCGGGTCGTGATCCTCGACGAGGCCACCTCCGCGCTGGACTCCACGAGCGAGGCCCACGTCCAGGCCGCGCTCGACGAGGCCATGGCCGATCGCACCGCGCTGGTGATCGCGCACCGCCTGTCGACCATCCGCAAGGCGGATCGCATCCTGGTGATCGAGGCCGGGCGCGTGGTCGAGCAGGGCCCGCACGAGCAGCTCCTGGCCGCCGGCGGGCGCTATGCGGAGCTCTACGAGACGCAGTTCGCCGACCAGGAGTGACCGAGCGGCCGTTTCCTCACCCCTCTTGCCGCCCCATCCGGATCTCTCTGCCCGCGAGCGGCCGCTTCCTCACCCCTCTTGCCGCGACCGGCCGCTTTCTCACCGTTTCAGCGTCGAAACGGTGGAAAGTCGGCCACTCGCGGGGGGAAGGGTGAGGAAGCGGCCACTCGCGCAGGGAACGGTGAGGAATCGGCCGCTCGCGCGAGGGGGGGGCAGGGGAGGGAGCGTCGACGGCGGCAGGCGGGCGTCAGTGGGCCGTGCGGCCGCGGGCCTTCTGCGCGAGCGTCACCACGGCGACGAGGATCGCGCCCCAGATCAGCCCGAGCACCGCCGAGAAGAAGGTGTTCACGATCCAGGAGACCGCTGCCTGGAGCACCGGCACGGCGTGGGCCGCGGCCTCGCCCGCGTGGTGCACGAAGCCGTAGAGGGTGTGCCAGCCGAACTCGTCGAGCCCCACCAGGATGATGTGGCCGCCCACCCAGAGCATGGCCACGGTGCCGACCACCGAGATGACCTGCAGGATCCGCGGCATGGCCTTGACCATGGAGCGCCCGATCGTCTGCAGGGCACCGGAGCGGGTGGCCGCGAGCTTGAGCCCGGCGTCGTCCATGCGGATCAGCAGGGCGACGACGCCGTAGACGACGCCGGTGATCAGCACCGCCACGATCGCCAGGATGATCGCGCGCGCCAGGAAGCCCTCGGAGGCGACCTCGTTGAGCGAGATGACCATGATCTCGGCCGAGAGGATGAGGTCGGTGCGCACGGCCCCGGCGACCATCCTGTCCTCGGCCGACTTGCCGTCGGCGTCGTCCTGCTGGTCGACCGCGGGCTCCTCGTGCGTGTGCCCGGCCAGCGCGCTCCAGATCTTCTCGGCACCCTCGAAGCACAGGTAGGACCCGCCGAGCATGAGGATCGGCGTGAGCGCCCAGGGCGCGAACTGGCTGAGCAGCAGCGCGATCGGCAGGATGATCAGCAGCTTGTTGCGCAGCGAGCCCTTGGTGATCCGCCAGATGATCGGCAGCTCGCGGGAGGCCTCGACGTCCTTGACGTACTGCGGGGTCACGGCGGTGTCGTCGACCACCACGCCGGCGGCCTTCACGGAGGCGCGGCCGGCCGCGGCGCCGATGTCGTCGACGGAGGCGGCGGTCACCCGGGCGATCGCCGCGACGTCGTCGAGCAGTGCGATCAGCCCGCCGCTCATCGCGCGGCTCCGATCCGGAGGCTCGCGCGGGGGGCGATCGCAGAGGGGCGGGAGCGCGAGATCATCGCGGGGGTCCGGGTCATGCGAGCAGAGTAAGCGCAGCCGCCCCGATGCGTCGGCTGCGACCTCCGCCGCCACGCCGGTCGCGGGAAACTGCCAGGGCGCTTAGAAGTTGCTGGTGACTCGGATTACAGTGGGAGCTCCCCGACGTCAGGACATCCCTGTGAGCGCACCCGGCCAGATCGCGATCGCCTTCCGCGGCGTCCGCAAGACCTATCCCGACGGAACCACCGCGGTCGACGACCTCGATCTGGAGGTGCCGCGCGGCTCGCTGACGGTCTTCGTGGGCCCCTCCGGCTGCGGCAAGACCACGTCGCTGCGGATGATCAACCGCATGGTCGAGCCGACCTCGGGGGCCGTGGAGGTCGACGGCCGCGACGTCTCCGGCGTCCCCGCCCACGAGCTGCGGCGGTCGATGGGCTACGTCATGCAGGCCTCGGGCCTCATGCCGCACCGCACGGTGCGCGAGAACATCATGACCGTGCCGCGGCTGCAGGGGCGGTCGCGCTCCTCGGGCCGGGAGCGGGCCGACGAGCTCATGGAGACCATCGGGCTCGACCCCGCTCTGGGATCGCGCTATCCGTCGCAGCTCTCGGGCGGGCAGCAGCAGCGCGTCGGCGTGGCCCGCGCGCTGGCCGCGGACCCGCCCATCCTGCTCATGGACGAGCCCTTCTCGGCCGTGGACCCGCTCGTGCGCGCCGATCTGCAGCGCGAGCTGATCTCGCTCAAGCGGCGGCTCGACAAGACCATCGTGTTCGTCACCCACGACATGGACGAGGCCGTCCTGCTCGGCGACCGGGTGGCCGTCATGGCCAAGGGCGGGCGCCTGGCCCAGTACGACACCCCCGAGCAGGTCCTGCGCGCGCCGGCCGACGGGTTCGTGGCCGACTTCGTGGGCCGGGACCGCGGCTTCCGGGCTCTGGAGTTCGATCAGGCCGACGTGGCCCTGACCGGCGTGCGCGTCCGGGATCCGCAGGGCCGCACGTCGTCCGTCGGCGGCGAGGCCCCGGCCGCGGCGTGGACGCTCGAGGTCGACGACGACGGCCGCCCCGTCGGCTGGCTGGCTCCCTCCCCGGAGCGCGCCCCGGCCGCCCCGTGGAGCCGCGAGCCGGAGCCCGAGCTCGGCGACCGCGAGGACGCCCAGCGCGTCGGCGGCTCCCTGCACCGGCAGGGCGCCCCGCTGCGCTCGGCCCTGGACGCGGCGCTGTCCTCGCCGTCGGGCCTGGCCGTCGCGGTCGACGACGACGGCCGCGTGCGCGGCGTCCTGCGCCCCGAGGACGTGCTCGCGGAGATCGAGGCGGCGCGTCACGATCGGGAGTCGCGCCGATGACCTGGCTGCCGGAGAACCTGCCGTGGGTGCGCGAGCTGCTGCTCACGCACCTGGTGCAGTCCGTCGTGCCGGTGGTCGTCGGCCTGCTGATCTCGATCCCGGTGGCCCGCGCCGCTGTGGGCTCCCGGTGGCTGCGGCCCCTGTTCGTCAACGGCGCGGCGCTGCTCTACACCATCCCGTCGCTGACGCTGTTCGTGCTCCTCCCGCTGATCCTGGGCACGCTGATCACCTCGGTGTGGAACGTGATCGTCGCACTGACGCTGTACGTCATCGCCCTGCTGGTCCGCTCGTGCGCCGACGCCTTCGACTCGGTCGACCGGCACGTGCTGCAGGCGGCCACGGCCATGGGCTACACCCGGCGGCAGCGCTTCTTCTCGGTCGAGCTGCCCCTGGCCGTGCCCGTCATGCTGGCGGGGGTGCGCACCGCGCTGGTGGCCAACATCTCGATGGTCTCGGTCGGCGCGGTCATCGGCATCCAGTCCCTGGGCACGCTGTTCACCGACGGCCTGCGCCGCGGCATCGTGGAGGAGATCGCGGTGGGCGTCGTGCTCACGGTGGTGCTGGCGCTCGTGCTGGATCAGCTCCTGCGGCTGCTCGGGCGGGTGCTCACGCGCTGGCAGCGCCCGGGAGGGGGCCGAGCCGCACAGCCCTCCGCATCCCGTGAGCCGGCGCCGGGCCGACGACCCGATGCGGCCGTCGCCGATCCGAACGCGCTGGCAGGAGGTGCCGCGTGAACCTCCTCGAGCAGACCTGGGCATGGCTGTCCGATCCCCTGCAGTGGAGCGGCGACGCCGGGATCCCCATGCGCATCCTGGAGCACCTGCTCTACTCCGGGCTGACCCTGCTGATCGCCCTGCTCATCGCCGTGCCGCTCGGGGCGGCCGTGGGGCATACGGGGCGCGGCGCCGGTCTGGTGATCGGCGCGGCAGGGGCCCTGCGCGCCCTGCCGACGCTCGGTCTCCTGACCCTGTTCTCGCTGCTGCTGGGGCTCGGGCTCGTCCCGCCGCTGCTGGCGCTCGTGATCCTGGCAGTGCCGCCCATCCTGACCGCGGCCTGCGCCGGGGTGGCAGAGGTGCCGCCGCAGGTGAAGGACGCGGCCTATGCCCAGGGAATGACATCGCGGCAGGTGCTCACGGGCGTCGAGATCCCGCTGGCGATCCCCGTGCTCATGGGCGGCATCCGGAATGCGGCCCTGCAGGTCATCTCGACCACGACCGTCGCCGCCTACATCAACCTGGGCGGGCTGGGGCGCTACCTCATCGACGGACTGGCCGTGCGCGACTACGGCCGCATGCTCGGCTCGGTGCTGCTCGTGGCCGTGCTGGCCATCCTGGTCGACCTGCTCCTGTCGCTGCTGCAGCGCCGGCTGACCTCGCCCGGCATCCGCGCCCTGAACGGAGGCACCGCATGAGCCGCCCAGACGCCCATCCGACACCCCGCGCGGGCCGGCGCCGCGCCTTGGGGGCCGGAGCCGCGGCGGCCGCGCTGCTGCTCAGCGGCTGCGGCCTGAACTCGGATCCGCTGGCCACGGGCGGCGGAGCGAGCACCCCGGACGGATCGGTCACCGTGGGCTCGGCGGACTTCCCGGAGTCGCAGATCATCGCGGAGATCTATGCGGGGGCCCTGATCTCCCGGGGGATCGAGGCCGACACCCAGCTGGGCATCGGCGCTCGCGAGGCCTACATCGGGGCGCTCGAGGACGGCTCGATCGACGTCGTCCCGGACTACACGGGCAACCTGCTGACCTTCATGGATCCGGAGGCCACGGCGACCGAGGAGCAGGAGATCCTCGACGCCCTCCCCTCGGCGCTCCCGGAGGGCCTGTCGGTGCTCGAGCCGGCTCCGGCGCAGAACAAGGACTCGATCGTCGTCACCCAGGAGACGGCCGAAGAGCACGGGCTGAGCAGCCTCGCGGACATCGGGCCCCTGTGCGGGGAGATGACCTTCGCAGGCCCGCCGGAGTTCCAGGAGCGCACCTACGGGCTCGACGGGCTGGCGGAGCACTACGGATGCGAGCCCGGATCCTTCGACCCGATCAACGACGCCGGCGGACCGCTCACCATCGGGGCGCTGACCAGCGGCGACGCCGATGCCGCCGACGTGTTCACCACCACGCCGGCCATCGTGGAGGAGAACCTCGTGGTCCTCGAAGATCCCGAGAGCAACTTCGCGGCCCAGCAGGTCATCCCGCTCGTGGCGCAGCAGCGGCTGCCGGACGGCGCCGCCGAGGTCATGGACGACGTCTCGGAGAAGCTGACCACCGAGGACCTCATCGAGCTCAATCAGCAGGTCTCGGGCGACGAGGCCGTCTCCGCGCAGCAGGCCGCCGACCACTGGCTCAAGGAGAACTGGTATCGCCAGATCGATTGAGCCGGCTGTCCACAGCCTGGGGAGACTCGGCGCCCTGTCATGAGGCGGCGGTCGGCCAGTGCCCCCCTGTGGGAATCCCCAGGCCCTCCCGGTCTCTCCACAGGGAAGGCCGCGCTGTCCACCGGGTCTCCACAGGCGGCAGGACACGATCCACAGATCGTCACCGCCCCTCGTCGTGTGCTATGGGCTGTCGTCGAGATCGTCGAACCACGATGATCCCGGGGATGACCAGGGGAAACAGCGGTCTCACGAGTGCCGATGACGCTCGTGCCGGGAGGCTGCCGAGCGGAGCCTGTGGAGAACTCGGTGGACAACCTGTGGCTCATCCCGTGGACTGTCCACCATCTGTGGAGAACTCTGTGGATCGTCGTGTGGACCGCCTGTGCGTCACGGTGGACGACGCCGCCTCGGCGCCCGGAGCTCCCGACATCTGCCGTCACGTCCCCTGAAGGGCCCACGGGGCCGTCGTGCAATGAAACGGGGCCGGCATGCAACGAAGTGGCGTCCTGCGAGGCGGTCGCTATGCTGGCCGGGTCCTGACTGGAAGCGCCCTTGGTGATCGCGCCCAGGAGCCGCTCGTCGGACGGCATGCCCCACTCGGAGTCGATGGCGATCCTGAGTCCGTTCCCGCATCCGCTGCGCGGGATGACACCAGGGAGACGACATCACTCAGTTCGCCATCCGCGCCCGCCTCGCCGACGGCGGCGAGCCGCCGCCGCACGATCCGCCGGCCCCCGAGCCCGCTGGGGGGCCGCGTGGCGGATCCGGCTTCCGCGCCGCCGCGGCAGGCAGGCGCGGAGCCGCATCGCTGCGGCTCGTCGGCCTCGATGCCCCCTCCGCGCAGCCGCCGAGGGGCGCGACGGGTCAGGATGAGCCCCGGGCCGAGCTGCTGCGCATCGCGTGGGCCCGGCTGGCGGACGAGCAGATCGGCGCCCTCCCCCGGGCGGACGAGTTCCGCCGTCGGCTCGACGAGCACCTCGGCGGGCTGGTCGACCTCGTCCACGGGGTGTACGGCGACCGGGTCGAGCCGCAGGAGCTGGCGGTCGTCGTCGGCGATCTCGCCTCCGTGCTGGCCCACTCCTGGTCCGCCCGTCCCGAATCCCTGCGCGCCGCCGACGCCTCCGCCGAGGGTGCCGAGCCCTGGTGGCTGTCGGGCGGCACCCTGGCCGCGGCGGCCTATGCCGACCGCTGGGCGGGGGGCTTCGCCGGAGTGCGCGAGCGCATCCCGTACCTGCAGGAGCTGGGCGTCACCCATCTGCGCCTGATGCCGCCGTTCCGCGCGCACCCGGTGCATCCCGACGGCGGCTTCGCCGTCTCGAGCCACCGGCAGACCGATCCCCGGCTCGGATCCCCCGAGGAGCTGCAGGCTCTCGCCGAGGCGCTGCGGGAGTCCGGCATCGCCCTGATGCTCGACGTCGTGACGTCCCGGACGGCCTCGGACCACCCCTGGGCCCGGGCGGCGGCCGAGGGCAGCCCGTACTTCGAGGACCTCTACCAGATGCGCCGCCGGACGCGTCCCGGCTCGTCCCGCCCGTTGTCGCTGAGCGAGGTCCAGGCCCGCTCGGCGGCAGGCGGGGAATGGGTCCCGGTCGATCCCGCGCGCACCTCGGACCCGCGGCTCGTGCGCTCGACGGCCGGGCCGGAGCAGTGGGATCTGGACTGGTCCACGCCGCGCGTGCTGCTGGCCGTCGTCGGCGAGCTGCTGCACGTGGCGGGCTGCGGGGCGCAGGTCCTGCGGGTCGACGCCGCCTCGCGGCTGTGCGGCGACGACGACGCCGGGGAGTCCCACCGCCGGGGGCTGCTGATCCTCGAGGCGCTGGCCGCGGTGCTGCGCATCGCCGCGCCGTCGGTCACGCTCGAGTCGCAGGAGGCGGGCGACGTGAGCCTCGCCGGGGCTGCGGTCGGCCAGGGGCTCGGGCGGACGTCGCTGATCTGGAGCGCGCTGGCCACCCGCAGCGTCGAGATGCTCGAGCGCGCGGTGGACGCGGCTCCGCAGGGAGCCGGGCACCTCCTGCCGGTGCGCCAGCACGATGCCCTGAGCTGGAGCTTCGACGACAGCCAGGTCCCGCCCGACACGGATCCCCAGGCGCATCGCGAGTTCCTGGAGAGCTTCTACACCGGGGGCTTCCCCGGCTCCTTCGCCGCCGGCGCCGGGTGCCTGCGCACCGTCTCCGGGGTGTGCGGGACCTCCGCCTCGCTCAGCGGCCTCCGCGAGGACACCGGGCCCGGCGCCGACCGTCTGCTGCTGGCCCACGCCGTCGCCTTCTCCATGGGAGGGGTTCCCGAGCTGTGGCTCGGCGACGAGCTCGCGGTGCTCAACGACGTGGAATGGGCGGAGGAGCCCGGCCACGAGGGGGACCCGCGCTGGCTGCATCGCCCGCGGATCGGGCCCGAGCTGCTCGCGCAGCGCCACGACCTGTTCGCCACGGCCGCCCAGGTCTACGGCTCGATCCGGCGCCTGGCCCAGATGCGCGCGTCGGCCCCGGAGTTCGACGGCCAGCAGGTCGTGCCGTTCGACGCCCGCAACCCCGCCGTGCTGGGTCTGCAGCGCATGCGCCCGGACCCGGACAGCGGGGCCGTCGAGACGGTCGTGCTGTGCCTGGCGAACTTCTCCGACTGGGCCCAGTACGTCACGGGGGAGACCCTGTCCGGGTTCCTGCCGCGCGGCACCCGCCTGCGCGACGACTCCGAGATCGACCTGCGCGAAGGGATCCTCCTGGAGGCCCACGGGTGGCGCTGGATCCGGGTCATCCCCCGCTGAGGGAGCCTCCGCCATGGGTCCGACGAGCGGCTCAGCCATCGGCTGAACCTCCTTGACCCGCGTGACTCACGTCTATTGGATGGAAGAGTCACATCGACAGAGGAAGGAAGTGTCATGGCTGAGAAGTTCGTTCTGCCCGACCTGCCCTATGATTTCTCCGCGCTGGAGCCGCACATCTCCGGTCGCATCATGGAGCTGCATCACGACAAGCACCACAACACGTACGTGACGGCGGCCAACAAGGCTCTCGAGTCCATGGAGGAGGCCCGCGCCAACGGCGACTCGGCCGGTGCGGCGAAGCTCTCCAAGGACCTCCAGTTCAACCTGGGCGGCCACGTCAACCACTCGATCTTCTGGAAGAACATGTCCCCGGACGGCGGCGACAAGCCCACCGGCGAGCTGGCTTCCGCGATCGACGACGCCTTCGGCTCCTTCGACGCCTTCCAGGCGCAGTTCACCGCTGCGGCCACCACGATCCAGGGCTCCGGCTGGGCGATCCTGGCCTACGAGCCGATGGCCGGCAACCTGGTCATCGAGCAGATGTACGACCAGCAGAACGGCGTCCCCGTCGCCACGTTCCCGCTGCTGCAGCTGGACATGTGGGAGCACGCCTTCTACCTGGACTACCAGAACGTGAAGCCGGACTACGTCAAGGCCTGGTGGAACATCGTCAACTGGGAGGACGTCCAGCAGCGTCTGGAGAAGGCCTGCTCCGGCGCCTCCTCGCTCATCTGAGTCGCTGAGTCGTCGACTCCCCGCCGTCGGCCGGCAGCCGCCGAGCGGTCGGCTCCGCCCCCGTCGCCGCGTGGCGCCGGGGGCGGAGCCGTGTCCGGACCGCGGGACCGCTCCCGGCCCAGTGGACTCCCGGCGCGATCCCGGAGACGATGAGACGCGCGCGCGTGTGACCCGGGCCGCACGCGATCGCTGGCCCTCCAGCGCACAGCCCGGTCCGACCGTCGAGAGGAAGCCCCATGCCGTCGTTCCTGTGCACCTTCAACGTCCCCGGTCCCGCGGTCGAGATGCTCCGGGAGGCCGGTGAGGTCGACGTCGTCGAGGGGATCTCCCGGGAGGACTTCGAGGCGGCGGTGACCGGCGGCGAGTACGACGCCGTGATCCAGCAGCTGTCCCAGAAGGTCGACGCCGATCTCATGGCGCGGGCCACGGTCAAGGGCTTCGCGAACTTCGGCGTGGGCTTCAACAACTTCGACGTCGACGCGGCCACCGAGCACGGGCTGCTCATCGGCAACACCCCCGACGTCGTCTCCGACCCCACGGCCAACATCGCCATGCTCCTGCTGCTGGGCGCTGCGCGGCGCGCTTACGAGATGCAGCAGCTCGTGCGCGACAGCGGCGGCCGGTTCCAGCCGCTGCAGCCCGACGAGATGCTCTCCGAGGACGTCTCGGGGACCCGCCTGGGCATCGTGGGGCTGGGCCGGATCGGCAAGGCCATGGCGCGGCGCGCGCTCGGCTTCGGCATGGAGGTCGTGTTCGTGCAGCGCGCTCCCGAGGACCGCGAGGTCTCCGACGAGGAGCTGGGCGATCTGGCCGGGAGGGTGCGCCAGGTCCCGTTCCAGGAGCTGATCGAGACCTCCGACCACATCTCGCTGCACGTCCCGCTGGCGGAGGGCACCGAGCACCTCATCGGCGAGGCCGAGCTCCGTGCCATGAAGTCCACGGCCGTGCTGGTCAACACGGCTCGCGGTCCCGTGGTCGACGAGAAGGCCCTCGTGGCGGCCCTGCGCGAGGGCGAGATCTCCGCCGCGGGACTGGACGTCTTCGAGGACGAGCCCGAGCTCGCCCCGGGACTCGTCGATCTGCCCAACGCGTACCTGCTTCCGCACGTGGGCTCGGCCGAGAAGTCCGCCCGCGCCCGCATGGGCGAGATGTGCGCCGAGAACGCCCTGGCGATCGCGCGCGGCGACGTCCCGCCGTACCCGGTGAACCCGGAGGCGAAGAAGGGCTGAGGCCTCTGGCCTGCCGATCCGGGACGACGGCGCCGGCCCCCGGTGGGGTCGGCGCCGCCGTCGGGTCGACACCCCGTCGCCAAGCCGCCCGATGACGCGCTTGTAGGGTGGCCGGATGATCGCCCGGCTCTCCTCTGTCGTCGAAGCGATGGCGGCCTGGATCGAGTCGCTGCCGGTCGTCGGGGCCGTCCTGTTCTTCTGGGCCGTCGGCATCCTGCGGACGTCGATCGTCTTCTGGATCGCCCGGGCGGCCGGCAGCGGCGGCCGGCGCTCTCGGCTCGTCCAGCGCGTGGTCTCCTCGCCGGCCTATCTGCGCGCCGAGGCCTTCGTGAACCGCTGGGGCGTGCTCGCGGTGCCGGCCTGCTTCCTGACGGTCGGCTTCCAGACCGCCGTCATCGTCACGACCGGGCTGACGCGCATGCCGCTGGTGCGCTGGATCCCCGCCATGCTCGCGGGGACCTTCATGTGGGGGTGCATCTACGGCACGGTCGGCATGGCCGTCATCCAGGCGTGGCTGCGCGAGCCCCTGATCACGGCGGCGGTCCTCGTGGTGCTCATCGCGCTCGTGATCGTCCTGCGCGCGCACTGGCGCCGCCGCGACGCCCGCCGGCGCCTGGACCCGGAGATCGCCGCGCCCCTCGATTGAGGCGGGCGTATCCTCGCCTGCGATGACTCGTTCCCCGCGCCCCCTGATGTGGCTGTGGCTGCTGTGCCTGGCCGGGGCGCTCACCCAGACCGCGCTGAACCTGCTGCGGCCGATCACGAGCTACAAGCTGATCGCCCTCGGGGCGGGCCCGCTCACGATCGGCATCACGACGGCCGCCTACGCCGTCCTGCCGCTGCTCACCGCCCTGTGGCTGGGGCGGCTCTCGGACCGCCTCTCGTCGCTGCGGCTGATGCTCGGCGCGGGCGTGGCCCTGCTGGTGATCGGCGGCATCGGCCTGGCCGTGCTGCCCTCGGTCCTCGGGATCGCGGCGGCCAGCGCCGTCCTGGGCCTGGGGCACCTTGCGTTCACGATCGCCGGGCAGACGTCGATCGCGCGCATCGCCCCCGACAGCCGGCTCGACGCCGGCTTCGGCTGGTTCACGGCGTCGTACTCCGTCGGGCAGATGGTCGGGCCGCTGCTGGGCGGGGCCCTCGTGGGCTCGCAGGCCGTCACCGGGTCCGCCGACGGCCTGGCCCGGATCGAGCTCGCCCTGTGGGTCGGCGCGGGGCTCGCGCTCGCGGCCATGGTGCCGGTCGTCCTGCGCTCGAGCTCCGGGGCCATGCGGCCGGGAAGGAGCGACGACGACGGCGCCCCGAAGGCCTCGATCCTCAGCGTCATGCGCACGCCCGGGGTGACGCCGCAGATGGCGGCGTCCCTGGGGCTGCTGGCCATGCTCGACATCCTCACCGCCTTCCTGCCGCTCGTCGGCGAGCAGGCCGGTGTGGCGCCCGTGGTCGTGGGCGTGCTGCTGGCGATCCGCGGCGGGGCCTCGATCCTCTCGCGCGTGGTCCTGCCCCGGCTGGTGGTGCGCTTCTCCCGGTCCGGCCTGCTCACGGCGAGCCTGCTGGGCTCGGCCGGCGCCCTCGCCATCCCGCCGCTGGTCATGGAGCATGTGTGGCTCGCCGCCGTCCTCCTGGCGATCGGCGGATTCTTCCTGGGCCTCGGGCAGCCCCTGACGATGTCGATGATCACCACGGCCGTGCCGGCGAGCTGGCGCGGATCGGCGCTGGCCGTGCGGCTCATGGCCAACCGCCTGGGGCAGGTGGGGATGCCGCTGATCGCAGGCGCGGTGGCCGCCCCGCTCGGGCCGGCGAGCGCGATCTGGCTCTCCTGCGCGGTCCTGGCGATCTCGGGCGCCGAGCGCGCGGCCCGCAGCTGAGCGCGGACGGCCCTCCTGCGGCCGCGGCGGACGGCCTAGGGTGAAGGGGTCCCCTCTCGATCTCAGGAGCATCGCCCATGTCCTCCCAGCCGCTGCAGCCCTCGCCCGCCCTGGCGGCCATCGGGCACGATTTCACCGCTGACGACGCCACCGTCGTGCTCGCCTCCCGCCAGCCTGGCGATGCTCTCTCGAGCACTCGCGCGCTGCGCATGGACGACGGCCGGTTCGCGGTCCTGTCGCGCATGCCGCAGGCACCGGTCGCGAGCCATCTGGGCGCGGCCTGCGACATCGCCGTCGCCCAGGGGATCCGCGACGGACTCGGTGCGGGCGAGGCCATGCTCACGCTGTCGCTGCGTCTCGAGCAGCTCGCCCCCGCCCTCCCGGGTGAGACGCTGCGCGGTGCGGGCCAGCTGCTCAGCGCCCGGCCGGAGGGCATCGTCGCTCGCGGCGTGCTGGTGGGCGAGGACGGGCGCCCGGTCGCCGAGGCGCTCGGCCGGTTCATGGCCGTCGACGGCCCGGGCGGCTACACGATGGACGCCTCGGCCCCCACCGAGGCGTGGGGCGACGTCCCCGCCCCGACGGACTGGGCCGAGGCCCTCCCCCTGGCTCCCGGCGACGACGAGACCCGCTTCACTGTGGTCCCTGGCGTCGAGGCGGCGAACAGCGCTCGGATCCTGCACGGCGGGATCCAGATGCGCCTGCACGAGATGGCAGGCAGCCGCGTCCTGACCGCCCGCGCGGAGTCGCAGGAGCAGACCCGGCCCCTGCGCGCCGTGGCGATCGAGACGACCTACCACCGCCCCGTGCCCGTCGGCGGCCCGACGCTGGACGTGGGCGTCGAGGTGCTCAAGGACGGTCGCCGGGTCGCGATCACCCAGTCCCGGGTGCGGGATCCCCAGGGCCGCCTCCTGGGTTCGAGCGAGATCGTCTGGGCCCGGAGCTAGGCCGGCAGGCGGGCCGCCTCAGTCCCCGTCGGCGTGACTGTCCATCCCGGGCACGCCGGTGACGGTGGTCAGCAGGAACGCGGAGTCCTCCTGCGCCTCCACCCCGTGGCGGTGGTGGGTGAGGGCGGCGATCTCGCCCTCGGAGAGCTCGTCGTGCTCCTGGGCCGTCACGTGCACGCGCCCGCGCAGGACCTGCATGCTCGCGGCGGGCGGGGAGTTGTGATCGGCCAGCACGGCCCCGGATCTCAGGGCCACGAGGGTCTGGCGCAGCGGGCCGTCGTGCACGAGCAGACGCGCGGCGCGGCCGTGCTCCTCGGCGCGCGCCGCCTCGAGCAGCTCGTCGACGATGCGGTTCAGCGGCTCCATGGATGCTCCGTTTCCGGGTCGGTCGGCAGACCGGCACGCAGCGCGCCGGAGGATGCGGCGACGTCGCGCGCGGACGGCGGGTGCCGTCGTGGGTCACCGTCCACTGTGACCCGGGGACGCCCCCGCGGCCTTGACCCGCATCAACCGCGGTGCCCGGAAGCCCCGGGGGTCTACCGGCCCCGGCCCGGGCTCAGACCGCCTGGATGAGCTGGAAGCTCGCGCCCTGGGGGTCGGCCACGGTGGCCAGGCGGCCGTAGGGGGAGTCCATGGGGCCGTCCAGCACGGTCCCGCCCAGTCGGGTCGCCGTCGCGAGGGCCGCATCGACGTCGTCGGTGCCGAGGTAGACGCGCCAGTACGACGGGGTGCCGGCAGGGAGGAACGACGACGCCTCGCACAGCCCCGCCGCGGCGGCCTCGCCCGCGCCGTGGGTCGAGTAGCGCATGCCCGACGGGGCGTCCTCGGACTGCTCGTGATCATCCGCGCCCATGCGCGCGACGTCCCAGTCCAGCGCGTCGCGGTAGAACGCCTCGGAGGCCTCGAAGTCCATCGACATGCACTCGAACCAGCAGGGCAGCCCCGGGGCGGCGGCTGCCTGGATCCCGTCGAAGGTCCCCGGCTGCCACAGGCCCACCGCGGCGCCGGCCGGATCGCTCAGCACGGTCATGATGCCCAGATCGGCCACCGGCATGGGCGGGAAGGAGACCCGGGCCCCGTCCGCCTCGGCCCGGGAGACGCTGTCGGCGATATCCGCGGTGCGCAGGTACACCGTCCACGCCGTCGGGGCCTGGGGCTGCTCGACGGGCCCGTCGGGGGTCATGAGCGAGGACATCGCGCCGCCGATCGCTCGGCCCTCGTGGGAGATCATGTGGTAGTGCCCGAACTCCGGGCCGCCGTCCTGGAAGCTCCAGCCGAAGAGCTCGGAGTAGAAGGACCGGGCGCCGTCGAGGTCGTGGGTGGTCAGATCGATCCAGATGGGCCCGCCCTGGACGGGGTTCAGCTGCTGCGCGGGCATGCGATCTCCTCTCGGCGGGCCCGAGCTGATCCCGGGCCTCCGCTCGGAGTGTAGGGCTCCGGGCCGGGCCGGGCCGGGGCAGGACCCGGCGGGGCGTCGGGGACGCCGGAGCGCGGACCGCCGCGCCGGAGGCCGCCGCGGCGGATCAGCCGCCGGCCAGGATGCGACGGGCCCGGGCGATCACGGGGGCATCGACCATGGCCCCGTCCACGGCGCTGGCGCCGTCCGCGGCGTCGACCACCGAATGCGCCCAGGCGATCTCGTCCTCCGTGGGGGCGAAGGCCCGGGCGACGACGGGGATCTGCGCCGGATGGATGCACAGCTTGCCGGTGAAGCCGTCCTCCCTGGCCCGCTGCGCGTCCTCGCGGACCGGGTCGAGCTCGCGGAACTGCGGCGTGGGCGAATCCAGCGGCCCGGCCAGGCCCCGGGCCCGCGAGGCCGTGACCACCCGGGCCATCGCGGCGGCCATGGTGCGCGAGTCCGCCGAGCAGCCCAGGTCGAAGGCCAGATCCAGAGCGCCGACCGCCAGGCGCACCATGCCCTCCTGTGCGGTGACCTCCTCGAGCGCCAGGAGCCCGGCCGCGGACTCTACGGTGCCCACGATCCCGATGCCGGGACCGAGGCCGTCGCGGACCTCGCGGAGCTGCTCGGCCGTGTCGAGCTTGGGGATCAGGACCGCATCCAGCAGATCGGGCGTCTGCGGGCCCACCGGTGCCCCGGCGCCGACCGCCGCCGCTGCGGCCCGTGCCGAGCCCCGCCCCCCGTCCGGCCGGGCGATCGCGCGCAGCGCCTCCAGGTCGGCGCGCCCCGCATCGGTCGAGGGGCTGTTGATCCGCACGGCGACGGGTGCTCCGAGCCGGCCGGCATCATGGGTCCCGGAGAGCAGAGCGATCAGATGCTCCCGGGCTGCGTCCTTGTCCGCTGCCGGCACGGCGTCCTCGAGATCCGCGATCACCACGTCGGCGTCCGAGCCGGTCGCCTTCAGGATCCGATCGGGCCGCAGCGACGGCGTGAACAGCGCGGTGCGGGCGGTGGCGAGCAGGGCGGTGCGCGTCGTCATGGGCCCAGACTAGGCCCGGGCGCCGGAGCGGCACGCGCCGCGACCGGCTGGATCTCAAGACATTCCTGCATATCCATCCCGCGTCATGTATTGAAATCTTGCCGCGCCGACATCTGCAGCGCGGCTCCGGATGGTTGCCTGGACTGGTCTCGAGCGCGAGGGCGATCACGTCCTCGCGCCCCCTCCGCCCGATGACGGGCGCCGCTTCCCGAGGAGCTTCGCATGAGCGTGGATCGCCGTCTCCGCACCCCCCTGACCGTCGGCCTGCTGGCCGTCACCGCGACCTTCGGCCTGGTCGGCTGCGTGCCGACCGTGGAGGAGGACTCCGGGGGCTCGGGGCAGAACGAGGAGGCCGCCGCGCCCGAGACCCCGCAGGAGACCCAGGCCGAGGAGCAGCCCGCGGAGGAGTCGTCCTCGGACGAGTCCTCGGCATCCTCCGACGACTCCTCGTCGGCCTCCGAGGAGTCCTCCGACGATGCCTCGGAGGACTCCGGCGGGGCGGCCCCGGCGGGCGGCGGCAGGATGGCCGATGCCACCGCCCTGTCGGGCGATCCGATCGAGGTCGTCGAGGGCGAGGGCGGCGGGACCGTCGACGTCCCCGAGCACGACGAGCCGCTCGTCGTGGTCTTCGAGAACAAGTCGGACGAGGAGTTCTCCTACATCTACGGCACCGCGGATCCCGGCCAGTCCCTGGAGGGGGCCGATTCCGGCGAGACGGTGACCTTCCTGCTCGACCCGTACGGCTACAGCGGAGGCCTCGAGTCCACGACCCGGAAGTGGACCATGGAGGCCGACGAGGGCGAGGCCTACAAGATCAGCTTCTACCCCATGGACTCCATCCCGACGGTCGCCGACGGGGAGGGCGCCGAGGCCGAGGGCTACGGCCTGTTCCGCCTCAATCTCGAGGACGACGGCTACTTCGCGGTCAAGCACGACGGCGAGTCGAACTTCATCGTCGAGGGCGAATCCCCCGAGGACACGGGGAACACGTCGCAGCTGGCCTTCAACGAGATCGGCAAGATCGACGGCGGCCTGGAGGTCGAGGACGGGGAGTACATCATCACCGTCAACGCCGACGGCAAGTGGAGCTTCAGCCCCATCAGCGAGGAGGACTACGAGTCGGACTACGAGCCGGTCGAGGAGTGACGGGGCGTCGGGCGCCGGCCTGAGGGGCTGGGCGCGGACCCGCAGTGCAGGGCCCCGTCCGCGGATGCGCGGACGGGGCCCTCAGCCGTGCCGGGGCAACAGGAAGACGGTTTGCTGACGAAAATATTCGTCACACGACGCCCCCCGGGGCCTCTGGGTTTGCACACGCACATTTGCAATGGTTAACTCATTGGTGTCGGAACGAAGAGGGCCGACGAGCACTCGACCCGAGCAGCACGCAGCACACGATCCCAGGAGGTCGTCATGAGCACCACCCGCACTCTCCGCACCCCGCTGACCGTCGGCATGCTGGCGGTGACCGCGGCCTTCGGCCTGACCGCCTGCGTCCCCCAGGGGGCTGCCGACCCCGACGAGCCCACCGAGACCACGCAGGCCACGGAGACGACGGAGACGACGGAGCCGACGCAGGAGCCGTCCGCCCCCGAGACCCAGGAGCCCTCCGAGGAGCCGACGGAGGACTCGACCGAGGAGTCGACACCCGAGCCGGACGACGAGCCGAGCACCGACGCCAAGGGCGGGACGACGGGCGGGAAGCAGGCCGGCTCCGCCTCCGGCGACACCGTCGACGCGAGCGCCATGAACGGCGAGCCGATCGAGGTCGTCCAAGGTCACGGCAGCGGCGCCGTCGAGGTCCCCGAGCACGACGAGCCGCTCGTGGTCGTCTTCGAGAACACCTCCGACAAGGAGCACACCTACATCTACGGCGAGGCCGACAAGGGCCAGGCGCTGCCCGGGGCGGACTCGGGCGAGACCGCCACGTTCCTGCTGGACCCCTACGGCTCCAGCGGCGGACTGGCCTCCAGCACCTCCGAGTGGGACATGCAAGCCGGCGAGGGGGAGACCTACACGATCAGCTTCTACGACCTCGATGCCATGCCGGAGGCCGGCGCGGGCGACACCGTCGAGGCCGAGGGCCCGGGGGTCTTCCGCTGGAACTCGGAGGAGGACGCGTACATGGGCGTCGAGCACGACGGCGAGTCGAACTTCATCGTCCACGGCGAGTCCCCGGTCGACGACGGCTCCGGCTCGCAGTACGTGTTCAACGAGATCGGCGCCATCACCGGCGGCATGGAGATCGAGGAGGGCGAGTACATCATCACCGTCGAGGCCGACGGCGCCTGGAGCTTCACCCCGATGACCGAGGAGGAGTACGAGGCCGCCGGCGCCTCCTCGGAGTCCTGACCGGCAGCCCCGGTCATCGGCCCGGGCCGCCGGTCGGGGAGCCCCGGCCCCTCGGGGTGCCGCAGCCGCGCCGCGGATCCGCTCGACAGCGGTGCCGCGGCGCGGCTGCGCCGTGCGCGCTGCGCGGTGTCCGGCGGCGACCCGCCGCGGTCAGTAGCCTGGCAGCATGTTCAGCCACCCCGCGCCCCCGCCTCCGCCGCAGCAGCCCCGGGACTCCGAGGTCGCCGGGGCCGTCGAGCTCGACGAGCGCTGGGGCAGCGCGGCGGCCCGGTGGCGGCCCCAGGTGCGGCCCGGCTCCCGAGAGCAGTGGTCCTGGCTGCGCTGGGCCTGGGAGCAGCTCGACGAAGGGGCGTCCGCTGCGACCGACCATCCGGGAGCGTCCGAGGGAGCGGACCCGGATCTGCGCGTGCTGGATGCCTGCCTGGCGCTGCTGACGGCCTTCCTGCAGGTCGCGGATGCGCGGACCCCCGGCGAGCAGGCCGCGCCGAGCGGCGCCCAGCAGGTGCGCTGCGCGGACGGGGAGCCGATGCGCGGGGCGCAGGATGCGGACGAGACCGCTCGTGAGCTGGCCGACCGGTGCGGGCGGACGCTTGGATTCGCCCAGCTGTGGAGCCTGGCGCGTCCGGAGGAGCTTCAGGAGGACCCGTGGGCGGGCCTCGTCGACGGCGCTCCGGAGACGGACTCCGGCGCCGCCGACCTCCCGGGGGAGGAGGCGGCTCGGCGCCCGCTCTTCCCGCTGGACACCGACGACGTCGCGTGGATCGTGTCCGGGTCGATGACCGCGGACAAGGACCGCACGTGGCGGTGGTACTCCGGGCTGACGGGCTGACCCGTCGACGGGCCGAGCCGGGGTCCAGCGTCCCGGTGCGGGCGGCGGGGCCTCAGAAGCCGATCGACCAGCCGCTCTCCACGAGGCTGCGGGCGTAGGCGGCCTGCCCCAGGTGGGTCGAGGCGTCCTCGAAGGTCGAGACCAGCCGGACGGCGCGCGTGACGGGCGGGTCGTAGGAGTCGTCGACGACCCCCACGAGGGCCTCGTCCGACAGGGTCTCGACGTGCTGCGCCGCGTGCTCCGTCACGGCCTCGAGGTAGGCGGCCAGATCGTCGAGCGACGTCGTGGTGACCTGCCCGACCTGCTGGACGGTGTCCCCGAAGCCGAAGTCGTCGGCTCCGCGGTCGATGCCCAGACGGTCGGCCCAGGCGCCGGCCGTCCAGACCTGCTCCTGGCCGGTCAGCTGCGCGACCTGGACGTCCTCCTGGCGCGCCGCATGCCACACGAGCCACACGATGGAGTTGTGGGTCCCTCCCGGCTGGGTGTGCGCATCCTCGAGGCTCAGGCCGTCGAGCACCAGGCCTGCGGTCCGGGAGGAGCGACGGGCGAGGTCGCTGAGGATCTGCTGCGCTGCGGTCATCTGCTGCTCCTGCGGGTCGATCGTGTCCTGCGAAGGGCTGCGGGCGCGCTCGTCTCGACGATGCCGCCCGCCTCGAGCCTATGACTGCGTGGCCGTCGCCGGCACCCCGGCTGCTCCGCCTGTCGCTGTCATGGACGGTCATGCTGGGAAAATGATGTGCGTTAGGGAATAAGCGGAGGATGATGGACCTCACACGGCTGGCCCCCGGCGCCCGCCGACCCACTGCGGAGAGGACCCCCCATGCGCTTTCGGACCCCCGAGACCCCCGAGCATCCCCAGAACCCCGAGCAGACCGGCGCCGGTCAGTCCGCCGCCGGACATCCCGGCGCCGGGATCGGCCGACCCCGCCCGGACGAGGGAGCGCGCAGGCGGCGCTCGCCGCTGGTCCTGGGCGCGCTGTCGCTGAGCGCCGGGCTGGTCCTGGCGGGCTGCGTCCCGTCCGCGGATGAGGGGGGCGACGACCCCTCGGCCTCCGAGGGCGCCGGCGGATCCGAGGAGAGCTCGTCGGCGGAGTCGTCGCCTGCGGAGGAGCCGAGCAGCCAGCAGCCCTCGGAGGACGCCTCCGAGACCTCCTCGCCCGAGCCGTCGGAGGAGCCCTCCGCCGACGACGCGGAGAGCGGGTCCGGCGCCGCCGCGGCCTCGGGCGGCACCGTCGAGCTCTCCGGTCTCCCCGATGCCGAGCCGGCGCAGTCGGAGTCCGGGACCGGCAATGCGACGTTCGCCCTCGAGCACCCTGACGGCGAGGACGCCCCGGTCTACACGAGCCGCAAGGCCACCGGCGGCAATCACTCGTACACCTACTTCACGGGCCAGCGCACCGACGGATCGTCCGTGTCCATGGGCGGCATCGGCAACGGCCAGACCGGCATCAGCTTCGAGGACCCCTACTGGATGGACGATCGGATCACCGATGTCGAGGTCGAGGCCGAGGACGGCGTCGAGTGGGAGTTCGACGTCTACTCGATCGAGGACATCCCGGACGTCTCCGCCGGCCAGTCCGTCAAGGGCGACGGGGCCAAGGTCTTCCACTGGCAGGGCGAGGAGAAGACCGGCTTCGACGTCGAGGTCGAGGGCGACGGCAACTTCATCGTCAAGGCCGAGACGGCCGACCCGGACGGCCCCACCGCGCAGACGGTCTTCAACGAGCAGGGACCGGGCGAGGGCACCATGGAGCTGCCGGACGAGGAGTACTTCATCACGGTCGAGTCCAACGGCCCGTGGGAGTTCACCGCGAAGTGATCGGGCGAGCGGCCGGACAGGCGCTCGGTCCCCGGCCCGGCGGCGAGGACCGCGGAAGGCCCTGCCCCCTCGAGGGGGCAGGGCCTTCATCGCGGCCGGATCGGCACGGGGATCAGATGATGATGCCCACGATGATCAGCACGAAGACCAGGGCCAGAGCGAACAGGCCCCAATTGCGCAGCGTGGTCCGGAACTCCGCCTTCTCGGCCTCGCTGCTCGGCGACCTCGTGTCGTCGCCGAGATAGCGGAAGTCGTAGGAGCGCGGCGGCTCCGTGCCGGTCGTCCCTCCGGTGGGGCCGTATCCCGGCCCGGTCCCCGGCCGGTCGTCGACGCCCTCCTCCAGCGGGCCCCCGGGCCCGCCGGCTGCTGAGGCGCCCGACCCGGCGGTGCCGTCGGCGCCGCCGTCGAAGCCGACGGGGCGGCCGAACGCCGGGGCCTCCGGCGGCTGCTGCCCGGCCATCGGATCCGCCGGGGCATCGCGGCCCGGACCGGATCCGGAGGCGGCGATGGCGCCGCCGACGGCGGGCGACGACGGCCCGCGGCCGTCGTCGCCCTTGTCCCGTGCCGATGCGGTGCCCGGGCCCTGCCCGTCCCGGTCGCGGTCCTCCAGCCCGCGCTCGTCCTTCGGCGCGTCGGCGCCGTGGCCGAGCATGGAGGCCAGGGCCGCATCGTCCGCCGAGGTCCACGAGGCCGGTGCCGCGTCGTCGTCGGCATCGTGCGGGTCCGGCCCCGGCTCCTCAGGGCCCCGGCGGGCAGGGGCCTCGGGGGCCGCCCGTGTGCGCGGATCGGAGGCGGGCGCCTCCGAAGCGGGGTCCTGCTCCGAGGCAGCGGCGACATCGGGGCGGGAGGCCGCGCGCTCGGCCCGCTGCCTCCTGGCCTGCTGGTCCGCGGCCCCGAGCGCGTCCGTGAAGGTGCGCAGGCGATCCTTCGCGGCCCGGCCCAGGCCGCCGTGCTCGGCGATCTGCACGGCTCGCTGGGAGACGCGCCCGTAGATTCGGCCGTCGTCGTCGACGCCCAGGTGCGCGGCGGCCTCCGCGGCCTCGACGGGCGGAGCCCCCGGGGTGCTCTCGGCGGCCCACGTCAGCAGGCGCATCGTGGCCGGCGTGCCGAGGATCCTGGCCGCCGACGGGCGCAGCTGAGGGGAGAACCGCAGGCGCAGCGCCTCCGGCGTCTCGGCGTCCTCCGCGGCGACCGTCTCCGCGGCGCGGGGATCGTCGAGCACGGCGTCCAGCAGGACGGCCGCGGCGATCCGGTCCTCGACGGCCGCCGAGGAGTCCGCGGCGACGGCGCGCAGCGACTCGCGGGAGGCCTCGGGCTGCGCGGTGAGCGGGCGCAGCTGATCGGGGCCGGCCTGCAGCAGCCGGGACGGACAGGACAGCGGCCCGGACGAGGCGTCGTCCGGGCGGTCGGCGGATCCTCCGGTGGAGCCGCGAGAGCGGTTCGGAGACACGATCGGCACCTCTTTCGTCGGAAGGGATGTCGTGCCCGAGCCTACGCGGGCGGCTCGGCCCCTGCTGGCGCGCCGGCCGGGGCCGGCGGGCGGTCGGCCAGGTGCAGCGCGCCCCGGACGGGCGGCTCGCTCAGCGGCAGCGGGGCGGCCAGCCCGGCCCCGCCGGCCCGGTCGGCCAGGGCCTCGACCAGGAGGGACGACGCCGTCAGGCCGCCGCCGACCACGAGCGGGCCCGTGAGCCCGAGCTGCTCGCCCACGCCGGCCGCCAGGCGGATCAGCTCTCCGGCGGCGGTCCGGAGCAGCGCGCGGGCGCCGTCGTGGCCGTGCCGAGCGCAGCGATCGACCTCGGCCGCCAGGCTCGCCCACGCGGTCCGGTCCGGGTGCGCATGGAAGTCGCCGATCAGCTCGGAGGGCCGCCGCAGCCCGCGAGCGGCGAGCACGGCGCGGTCGAGCGCATCGGCGGGGGCTCCGGAGTCCGCGCGGGCCAGGGCCCGGCGCGCGGCCTCGCGCCCCAGCCACCAGGCGCTGCCCTCGTCGCCGAGCAGGTAGCCCCAGCCGCCGCGGCGGGCCTCGCACCCGTCCGGGGAGCACCCCCAGGCGACCGAGCCGGTCCCCGCGATCAGGGCGATCCCGGTGTCCGCGCCGGCGGCGGCCAGCAGCAGGCGCGTGTCGTGCACGATCCGGAGGGAGGCGCCCGCCAGCCCAGGGGCGGCTTCGAGCACGAGGCCGCGCAGGCGCTGCGCGTCCGCGTCGGTGTCGACGCCCCCGGCGCCGATCACGACGTCCGTGCGTCCGAAGGCGGCGACGTCCTTCGCGCCCAGCTCGCCCAGCACTCGGGAGAGCACGTCGCGGGCCGCGTCCGACGAGACGTTCTGGATGTTCGCGCTGCCGCCGGAGGCCTCCGCGCGGAGGCGCAGCTCGCGCGCCGGCGCTCCTGCGGGGCCGTCGGCGCGCAGACCGCGGGTCGAGGTCCCGCCGATGTCCAGGCCGAGCACGGTCCGCAGCTGCCCTTTCATGCGCTCAGCCTAGCCAGGGGCGACCGAGGTGTTCACCTACGGGAGAACGTCGTTGTGATCGGGGCCGCAGGCTTCCTACTGTGGAGCCCGCGAACGCCACCTCATGAAAGGAGACCTCCTCATGACGACCAATGACACCTCGGTCATCGTCACCCGCGAGATCGACGCCGCTGCCGCCGACATCTTCGAGGTCCTGTCCCTCCCTGCCCGCCACGTCGACATCGACGGCTCGGGCAGCGTCAAGAACGGCTCGGACCAGCGCATCGAGAAGGTCGGCGACGTCTTCACGATGGACATGTACCGCGACGACCAGGGCGGGGAGTACAAGACCGACAACACGGTCACCGGCTTCGACCCCAACAAGCTGATCGCCTGGAAGCCCGCCAAACAGGGCACCACGGTCGAGGACAACGGCTGGGAGTGGGTCTGGGAGCTCGAGAACCTGGGCGAGACCCAGACGCGCGTCACCCAGACCTACACCTGGAAGGACGCCAACCCGGAGATCCTCAAGAAGGTCCACTTCCCGATGATCTCCGAGGAGGAGCTGGAGCAGTCCATGAACCGGCTGGCCTCCGCGGTCGCCTCCTGAGCGACTGACCCGCGCGTCGTCCGCGCTCGGCTGAGCGCAGGCGCGTGATGACGACGAGCCGCGCCCCCGGTCTGCACGACCGGGGGCGCGGCTCTGTGTCCGGGTGCCCGGGTGCCCGGACATGCGAGGACCCCGGGGCGTCGCGATCGCCTCCGGGGTCCTGCGGTCTTCTCGGTCCTACTGCGGGGTCGGCTCGCCACCGTGCTCTCTCGATGGTTCTCGCCTGCGCCGCATGCGCGCCGCCGGTGTGTTGATGACCCGTCTCCCGTTGTGCTGGGCTCGATCGTCAACCGGTCGGCTGCTGCGGTCTGCTCCGGCCTGTCCCTGCACGGCTTCGGCAGCCCTGCCCGTCTCGGTGCCGCTGCGGAACGCGCTCTCCATCCGGACTCCCGTCTGTCGGCCTGTGGTGCGGTGCACGCTACTCCCGGGCCCGGATGTGAGCAAGAGCACACCTGACAGGACCCGGCCGACTGCCGCATGGGATCATGGAGGGCATGAGCGCTCCCTCGGACAACGGCCCCTCCTCCGTCCGCCTGGACGTGTGGCTGTGGTCGGTGCGCATCTTCAAGACGCGATCGGAGGCCACCACGGCCTGCCGGGCCGGCCACGTGCGGCTCAACGGCGCGCCCGTGAAGGCGGCCCAGGCGCTGCGGGTGGGCGATGCGGTCACCGTCCGGCGCCCCGGCTGGCAGCAGGAGCTCGTGGTGCGCCGGCTGCTGCTCAAGCGCGTCGGCGCCCCCGTGGCCCGCGAGTGCTACGAGGACCGCTCGACCCCGCCGCCCCCGCAGCTGCGCGCGGCCGCCCCGCGGCGCGACCGGGGCGCGGGACGGCCCACCAAGAAGGATCGGCGCAAGATCGAGCAGCTGCGCGGCCACTGAGCTCCCGGCCGCGGGGCTCAGCAGCGGCCGTCGTCCCGGCGGCGCGAGAGGTAGGACAGCAGGGACGGGGCGGTGTCCTCCCGCCCGTAGATCTCGTCGATCGCATCGGCGGCGGTCGGTGCGCCTCCACCGGCCCGGTGCTGCGAGCCCGTCTGGTCGAACGGCTCCTCGCCTCCGTGCGTGGCGGTCCTCGGCGGCTGCGCGGACTCGCGCAGGGCCCGCGTCCCGGAGTTTTCCTGGCCCTGGCGCGTCCGCCTGCCCAGGTAGGCCCGCATCCCCTGAGGACGCGGCTGCACCGGGGCCCGGCGCCCCGGGCGGGTCCGCCCGCTCCCGCCTCGTCCCTGCCCCGGCGAGGCCTCGGCGCCCTCCCCCTCTGCGCGGCGACGCTCGCGGGCGGCCTGCTTGGCGCGGATCGCGCGCTGGACCGAGCGGTCCACCAGGACCTCGGGAGGCCCCTCGTCGGGCTGGCGGTCGCCGCGCCGCGTGCGAGCTCGGGCGGCGCGCGAGGACGCGCGGGAGCCGCGCCTGGCCGGGGCGTCCGGCTCGTCGCCGGCCACGACCTCGAGCTGCGCCGTGTCCGGTTCCGGTTCCGGCTCCGGGGCGGGCCGGCGGCGGGCGGCGCGGTGCTCGGCGTCGTCCACGGTCAGGGGCGGCCCGGCCGCGGGGTCGTCCGCGGCCTCGTGCGCGCGGTCGATCGGCCGCGTGGCGGCGATGCCCGACGACCGCCGCTCCTCGCGGAGATCGCGGGGCAGGACGACGACGGGGGCCTCGGGCTCGTCCCAGGCCTCGTCGGGGGTGGGGTCCTCCTCCGCCAGGGGGCGATCCTCCGCGGTGCGGGCACCCGTCAGATCGTGCACGTCGGTCCAGGCCTGCCAGCCCCGCAGCAGGCGCCAGCCCAGCCACAGCGCGGCCAGCAGCAGCGCGATGACTCCGAGGCCGTACCCGCGGGCCATCCATGCGGTCATCGCGAGCAGCACCAGGATCCCGGCGGCCAGCGGAGCCAGGGGGTAGGGGGACAGCTCCGGCAGCCAGCCCAGGGTCCGCGCGGAGATCCGGCGCTGCCCGGTGAGCCCCAGCCGCCAGCGGCGGATCCGGATGCCGCGCAGCACGTCGTCGCGGGGCCCGGGCTCCCACTCGGCCGAGCCGTGCGCGAGCAGGACGCGGTCGCCGCCGAGCGCGGCCGCCGCGATCAGATGCAGGCCGATGGCCAGCCACGCGATCGGCATGGCGACCGCGAGCCACAGGGCGATGATCCGCACGGCGGCGGGGACGGCGGAGGCGTCGTAGACGGTGAAGTCGAGCGCGCCCCAGGTCAGCCACAGCAGACCGACGCCGGCCAGGACCGCGACCAGGCCGTTGAGCAGCGCCCGCACCCGCAGCGGCGGCCACGACGGGTGGGAGGAGCGCACGGGGCGCCCGCCGGACGAGCGGGCCATCGCGACCTCCTGGAGGGCGGGCGGACTGGGCTGGATACAGTGGCAGGCTAGCAACGGGCGCTGTCGGCCCGGGGCGGGCACGTCGAGCCCGTCGGGCAGAGGAGCGAGCGCAGCGGAGGGCAGGTCGTGGCGGAGCACAGGGAGGTCCCCGGGGGCCGTGGGCTCAACCGGCGCATCCTGGCGCTGGCTGTGCCGGCCTTCGGGGCGCTGATCGCAGAGCCGCTCTTCCTGCTGGCCGACACGGTGATCGTGGGCCGGCTGGGCACGGAGCCGCTGGCCGGGGTGGCCCTGGCCGGGGCGGTCGTCCAGACCGCGGTGGGCCTGATGGTCTTCCTGGCCTACTCGACGACGCCCGCCGTGGCCAAGCACCTGGGGGCCGGGCGGATGCGCGACGCCCTGGCCGTCGGGCGCGACGGGCTCTGGCTCGGCGCGGGGCTCGGCCTCGCCCTGGCCCTGCTGGGCGCCGCGCTCGGACGGCCGCTGCTGCGGGCCATGGGCGGCCAGGGGGAGGTGCTCGCGCAGGCGTCGTCGTACCTCTGGTGGTCGCTGCCGGGACTGCCGGCGATCCTGCTCGTCACGGCCGCGACCGGCGTGCTGCGCGGCCTGCAGGACACCCGGACGCCGCTGGTCATCGCCATGGCGGGGGCCGCGGCCAATGGGGGCGCCAACGTGGCGCTGGTCCACGGGGCCGGCCTGGGCGTGGCCGGAGCCGCACTGGGGACGAGCCTCACGCAGTGGGCCATGGCCGCGGCGTACCTGCTCCTGCTCGGTCGGAAGTGCCGGGCCGAGGGCGTGGGGCTGGGGACGACTCCGCGGCGGGTCGGCGCCCTGATGGGCGTGGGGTCGTGGCTGATGCTGCGCACGGTGTCCCTGCGTGCGGCCCTGATGCTCACCGTCGTGGTCGCGACGCGGCAGGGGGCGGAGAGCCTCGCGGCCTATCAGCTGATCATGACGATCTTCAACGTCATGGCCTACGCGCTGGACGCGCTGGCCATCGCCGCGCAGGCGCTCGTGGGGCGCGAGACGGGGGCGCGGGACCCCCGAGCCGCCGGGGCCGAGGGCGAGCGGGCCCGAGCCGCGGTCCGCGCGCTCGTGCGGCGCATCGTCGCGTTCGGCATGGTCTTCGGGGTCGCGACCGGCCTCGTGGTGGGACTGGTCCTGCCGCTGGCCGCCCCGCTGCTCACGCCGTCGCCCGAGGTCCAGCGGCTCTTCGCCCTGGGGATGATCGTGGTGGCCCTGGGTCAGCCGCTGGCGGCGTGGGTGTTCGTGCTCGACGGCGTGCTGATCGGCGCGGGGGATGCCCGCTACCTGGCGCTGGCCGGGGTGGTGAACCTCGTGGTCTACCTGCCGCTGCTCGGCGCGCTCGCCGCGTCCGGCGCGGGTGGCACGGCCGGGCTGATGCTGCTGTGGGCGGCCTACGCGTTCGGCTACATGGGCGCCCGCGCCGTCACCCTGGGCGTGCGGGCCCGCGGCGACCGCTGGCTCCTGCAGGCCTGAGGGACGCCGCGGGCGCCCGCCCGCCGCCGCCTCCTGGGCCGACGGGGCGGCGTCCGCGCCGGCCGGGGCCCGGATGCCGCTGGTTGCCACCTCGGACGGGGCTTCTGTGCGCGGCGTCATACAATGGGAGCGGAGAGGCGGTCGGGACCGCGGTGCACCTGCGACCGGTCCCCGGGCCCGATCCACCAGGTCGCTCCGGGCCTCTCCACCGGCTTTCAACGTGGAAAGGCAGAGCGATGACGCAGAAGATCCTCGTCGGCTACGACGGCTCCGAGTTCGCGGAGCAGGCCCTGGAGTGGGCCATCCAGGAGGCCAAGGCGGCCCAGGGCGAGCTGACCGTGGTCGTCTCCACGGGGCGCCCCGTCGTCGCCGACGCCGCGATCACCGGGCCGTTCCTGGAGAAGATCGAGGACGAGGCGGAGCAGACCGCTCGCCGCGGCGTGCAGAAGGCCAAGGACGCCGGGGTCTCCGCCCAGGGCGTCCTCGAGCGCGGCGACGTCGCCGGAGTGCTCGTGGCCGAATCCCGCACCAGCTCCCTCGTGGTCCTGGGCAAGCGCGGCCTCCACGGCCTGCGCGGACGGCTCGGCTCGGTCTCCGCGGCGACCGCCGCCCACGCCGAGTGCCCCGTGATCGTCCTGCCGGACGGCTGGGAGTCCTCCGAGGGCGACTTCACCGGCCGCGTGGTCGTGGCCGTCGACAAGCTCGGCATCGAGTCCCCGTCGGTCAAGCGGGCCGCCGAGTACGCCCAGGCCCACGGCAAGGGCCTCTCACTCGTGACCGTGATCCCCTCCATGACGTCGCTGCCCTCGGGGTCGGCGGAGCTGGACGCGGCGGTCGCCGAGCAGCTGACCGAGCCGGCCCGGACCATGCTCCAGGAGGTCGAGGACAGCATCGCCGAGCAGTTCCCCGGCCTGGGCACCAGCATCCACATCCTGTCGGGCCGCCCGGCCGACGCCCTTGTGCAGGCCTCCGGCTCCGCCGACATCATCGTCATGGGCACCCGCGGGCGCGGCGGCTTCCGCGGCCTGCTGATCGGCTCGGTCTCCCAGGCCGTGCTGGTCGATGCCGAGTGCCCCGTCATGGTGGTCCCGAACCGCAGCCAGGCCGACGCAGGCTGATCCGGACCCGCGTCCCGGCTCTCGACGGGCGCCCCTTCCCCTCCGGCGGGCAGGGGCGCCCGTCGCCGTCCCGGGCCATCGACCCGTGGCGGCAGGCGCCGGGACCATCGGCGCCGGGGTCGCGCCCCCGGGGGGGGGGGATGTCATCTGCGACGGATCGCGGCCGCGCAGCCGCCGGCCCCGCCGCCCATGGCCCAGGATGCTCCTGACAGCAGTCAGGCGCGGAGGCGGCCCGGGCTCAAGGGTCCGCCGCCCGGCAGCGCCGTCCCCGGCATTCGGAGGAAGTCCATGAGCACGCCCCAGTACAACCCGGAGCCGCACGAGCAGCCCGGGCCCCATCAGCAGTCCTCGGCCCAGCCGCCCGGCCCGCAGCCGAGCGGCTATGTGCCGGGCGGGTTCGGGCACGGCGCCGCCCACGGCGGATGGGCCCAGCCGCCGCAGGGGACGCAGCCCGGCGAAGCGGTCGGGCCGGCGGGGGCGATCCGGAACTTCTTCGGCAAGTACGCCCAGTTCACGGGGCGGGCATCGCGCTCCGAGTACTGGTGGGTCACCCTGGTGCTCATGCTCGCGGGCTTCGCCTTCATCATCGTCCTGATGCTGGCCTCGCTGCTGGTCACGATCCCGGCGAGCAGCAATGGCGGCGACGTCGGCGCGACCGGTGCAGCCGGCACGGGATTCGCGCTGCTGGCGGCTCTGCTCTACATGGTCTTCACGCTGGCGGTGCTCGTCCCGTCCCTGGCCGTCACCGTGCGGCGGCTGCACGACGCGGATCGCTCCGGCTGGTGGTACTTCATCACCTTCGTGCCGCTCGTCGGGTCGTTCATCCTGCTCTTCTTCATGATCGAGCCGTCGAACCCCAGGGGCGCGCGCTTCGACGCCTGAGGCGCGGGCGGGACTGCCGGAGGCTGCCGCCCCGGATCCTCGGGCGGCCGGGGCCGGGCACTACAGTGGCGGGGCATCCGCATGGCGGGTGCCCCGCCGTCGTCTTCTCCGGAAAGTGGATGTCCCGTGTCCCACGACCCCGCCGCTCTGCGCAGCCTCGTCGCACCCACCCTGGTCCGCGCGCTCGTGACGCTGGCCTTCGCGGCCGGGACGATCTTCGTGACGGCCCCCGGCCTGGGCCTGAGCATCTGGCTGCTCGGCCTGTGGATGGCCGCCGTCGGCGTCTGCGTGCTGTGGACCGATCTGCGCGCCCGCGAGCATCCGAGCCTGGATCTGGGGACGCTGGCCTCCGTGCCGCGCTCGACCGGGGTCATGTGGATCCTGGGCGGCATCGCGGTGGTCATGATCCCGGAGACGGCTGCGGTGCTGGCCCTGGTCGCTTCCGTGGTGCTCTTCCTCGCCGGCCTGCCCGAGGGCTGGGTGGGCACGTCCCGCCGCTCGCAGCACCCGCTGGCCCGGGACTGGCAGATCGCGGGCCTGGTCACGGCCGCCGCCGCGATCGGCGTCCTGCTCGTGGCAGGCCTGGGCCCGCACGCGATCCTGGGGGTCGTGGGCGGGGCCGCCATCATCTCCGGCGTGCTCCTGCTGCTGGGCGCGCTGTCCCTGCGCCACGACGCGCGCGAGGGCGCCCGGGAGGCCGATCCCTCGTCCGGTCCGGCCGACGAGACCGCGCCGCACCGCTCGGAGTAGACTGGCCCGGTGTACCTCCTGCGCCCCGGGGCCCCTCGGGCGCCCGCGCAGGAGCCCGCCAGCGCCGCGGCGCCGGCCCCCGCGCAGCGGGAGCGGCGGCCGCGCACATCGACGACTCAGGAGGACAGCCCCTTGGCCCGAGACAACCGACGGCCCGCCCGCCGCGCGCCGGACGTGAAGGCACCTCTGGGGGTGTCCGCGGTCCTGGGCCTCGTGGCGTTCGCCATCGCGTCGATCGTGGGCTCGGGCGGGACCGAGGGCGGACTGCGCCTGGATCTCGGCCTGATCATCGGCGGGATCGCCTTCATCGCCTCCGTGGTCGTCTGCGCGACGCTCATGATGATCGAGAAGCCGAACGACCCCTCCCTGGGCGAGGGCACGGGCGTCAACCGCTCGTCGGCCAAGCTCTATGCCGAGAAGCGCGCCTCCCGCGAGGCCCGGCAGCGCCGCGAGCAGCAGGCGGTCGAGGAGACCGGGGCCGCCGGCGGCTCCGAGCGCCCTGCCGCCGACGGGAGCGATCGCCGGGATGACGACGGCGGGCCGCAGTTCGGCCAGCGGGTCCACCCCGAGCAGTGACGCGGGCGGCTCCCCGGACCTGACAGGCCGGCGGGCGACCCTGCGCAGCGACGCCGCCGACGGGAAGGGCCGCGGACCGGAGCATCCGGTCCGCGGCCTTCGTCATCCGCGGCGGCTCCTCGAGATGCTGTTTGCATCTGCAATGTGCTTCTGCGAAGATTGCAACAGCACATGAGACGAGGAGGACGACATGTCCGTTCGACGCTCCACCCGCATCATCACGGCATCCCTGCCGCTGCTGGTCCTCGGCGCCGCCGATCGGCCGGGCGTCGAGCGGGGTGCCCAGCGGCTCGTTCCGGCCCTCCTGGCCGCGGGCTCGCTCGTCGGCGGGCTCGCGCTGCTGCGGCGGGCCGCCGGCGCCCGCCGGATCTGATCGACCCGGCCCGGGCCCGCCTCCCGCCTCTGCGCGCGGGGACCGCCGGCCCGGGGCCCACGGACCTCCGTGCGCGGCCCGCGCACGGATCACGACGCGTCATCGGCTCCCGCACCGAGCCGGCGACGGACAGGGCTCCGCCCGAGGCTGCTCGGGCGGAGACCGGCCGCCCCCGGACAGGCGGCCGGGCCCCCTGCCGCGGACGGGAGACCGCCGGCAGGGGGCGGGGAGAGTGCCCGCTCCGGGGCATCGGCTCCGGAGCGGGGCCGCGGGGCGCCGCTGCGACGACCGGAGATCGTCGGCCGCGGCGCCCCGCGCGTCCCCGCCGCGGGCGCGGCGCCCGCGAGGGCTGCGGATATGCCAGATTGGTGGCATGGCATCCCCCCTCGAGGACTACGCACTGCTCTCCGACATGCAGACCGGTCCGCTGGTCTCGCGCCGCGGCTCGATCGACTGGCTGTGCGTGCCCCGCTACGACTCCCCGTCGGTCTTCGGCGCGCTCCTGGGCGATGCGGACGACGGCCGCTGGCTGCTGGCTCCGGCCGCGACGGCGGACGACGAGGGCCGCGACCTGCCCGTCGAGCAGTGGCGCGACGAGTGCCGCGTGGGCGACCGCTTCTACGCCGAGCACACCTTCGTGCTGCACACCGTGTGGATCACCGCCACCGGCTCGGTGCGGGTGACCGACTTCATGCCGCTGAGCCCCCAGCTCGACATCGCGCGCCGCGTGGAGGGCCTCACCGGGGAGGTCGAGATGATCCAGGACCTGCGCCTGCGCTTCGGCTACGGGAGGACGGTCCCCTGGATCTCGCACTTCGCGGGCGCCGAGGATCCCGAGACCGGCGAGCCCGGCGAGGACGAGCTGATCGCCATGGCCGGGCCCGATGCCATGGTCCTGCGCAGCGAGGTCGCCCCCGAGCGGATCGAGGACGAGGGCGGGCCCCGCCACGTCTCCCGCTTCACCGTCTCGGCCGGTCAGACGCGGGATCTGGTGCTCACCCACTTCGAGTCGCACCGCCAGCCGCCGGCCATGCTGGACGTCGGCGACGAGCTGCGCACCGCCCTCGAGACGTGGCGCGAGTGGGATGCGCAGTGGCCCGGCAGCGGCCAGGCCGCAGAGGGCGAGCGCGAGGACGCGGAGGACGGCGAGCCCTCCGAGCCCTCCTACGGCGGGGCGGCCGCGGAGTCCGAGGACGTGCCCCTGCTGGATCTGCGCGAGCGCGAGGAGGCGGTGCGGCGCTCCCTGCTGGTGGTCCGCGCCCTGATGCACCAGCGCAGCGGCGGTCTCGTGGCCTCGACGTCGACCTCCCTTCCCGAGCGGATCGGCGGGGAGCGCAACTGGGATGCCCGCTACTCGTGGCTGCGCGACGGCGCCCAGGCCCTCGAGGTCATGCTCGACCACGGCCACGACCGCGAGGCGCTGCAGCTGCGCAACTGGCTGCTGCGCTCGGTGGCCGGGCACACCGACGACATCCAGAGCGTCTACGGCGTGGGCAGCGAGCGCGGGACCGGCGAGCACACCATGGACCTGAGCGGCTACGAGCGCTCGCGGCCCGTGCGCGTGGGCAACTCGTCGTCCGGGAGGCTGCAGTCCGATACGGCCGGGTACCTGCTGGTCGCCTTCGAGAAGCTGCGTCGCCGCGGTCTCGAGGAGGACCAGCTCTCGTGGCCCATCCAGAAGGCCCTGCTGGGGCACGTGATCGCGGGCTTCGAGGAGGCCGACCAGGGCATCTGGGAGATGCGCGGCGATCGCGGGTTCCACACCCACTCCCGGGTGATGATGTGGGCGGCCCTGCAGGCCGGCGTGGACGCGGTCCGGGTCCACGGGCTCGACGGCGACCTGCAGCTGTGGGAATCGCATCGCGACCAGCTGGCCCTCGAGATCTGGACCTCGGGCTACGACCCGGCGGTCGGCAGCTTCGTGCAGCGCTACGGCTCCCAGAGCGTGGACGCCTCGCTGCTGCAGCTGCCGAGCCTGGGCTTCGTCGCCTGGGACGACGAGCGCATGGTGCGTACGGCTGAGCGCATCGTGTCCGAGCTCGGGACCGATCTGGGCGGGCTGCGCCGCTACGAGAACATCGCGGTGCCCCCGGGCGCGGATCCGGAGGAGTTCGAGGCCCAGATCGGCCAGGACGGCTTCGCGGGCCCGGACAGCCCCCACGTCGGCGTGACGCTGTGGCTGGCGACGTACCAGGCCCGCAGCGGGCGCCTCGACGAGGCCCGGCGCACGCTGGCGCGGGTGGTGCGCCGCGGCAGCGATCTCGGGCTGTTCTCGACCGTCTACGAGGGCGAGCCCGGCCGGGGCGGGCGCATGCTGGGCAACCTGCCCCACGTGGTCTCGCACCTGGGCCTGATCCAGGCCGTGGGGGCCCTCGACCTGGCCGAAGGGCGGCGTCCCGCGCCCGTCGCCCACGACCGCCCCGAGGACGACCCCGAGGCCCCGGAGCAGGAGGACCTGACCCGCGAGCGCTGAGCGGACGCCCCTGAGCGGCCGGAACGGCCAGGAGGGGCGCAGGGTCCTGTGGGAGGATCGTCGCCATGCAGGCAGCCATCCTGGTCGACGTCGGGCAGATCGACTACCACGTGGGCGACGAGGCCATGGGCCACGCCGCCGTCGCCGCGCTGCAGGCGCGGGGCATCGAGCAGCCGGTGCTGCTCAGTCGGGATCCGGAGCACACGGCGGCCCGCTTCGAGTCGGTCGTGCCGGTGCGCACCCTCGAGTTCCCGTGGCCCCCGGAGGACCGCGCGCGCTACCTCGAGGAGATCCGCGCGGTGGTCTCGGGGCGCACGGACGCGCTGCCGCCGGAGGACCAGGTCTTCGAGCTGATCGAGGCCCTGCGCGGCGTGGACGCCCTCCTGATCGCCGGCGGCGGCAACCTGAACTCCCGCTACGGGTGGCTGCTCTCCGAGCGGGCGGCCGCGGTCGAGATCGCCCGCTCGCTGGGGCTGCCCGTGGTCATCAGCGGGCAGACGCTCGGCCCGGAGCTCTCGGCCCGGGACCGTCCGGTCCTGGCGCGGATGCTCGAGGCGGCCGTGCTCGTGGGCCTGCGCGACCCCGCCTCCCTTCGCCTGGCCCGCGAGCTGTGCCCCGGCCATCCCGGGCTGCGCGCCTGCCCGGACGACTCCGTGGGCTGGGCCCTCGACGTCCTGGCCGGGCCGTGGAACGCGCCCAGCGGCTCGACGGCGCTCGGCGAGGCCGCTCCGACCCCGGCAGCCCCCGCCCCGGGCGCGGACGCCCCGGCGGAGGATCCCACCGCGCCGCGCATCGTCGCGACCTTCGCCCCGGGGGCCGGCCCGTTCGAGGAGCACGAGGCCGCGGAGGTCTACGCCGTCGTGCTGGACGCCCTGGTCCACCGCACGGGAGGCGTCGTCGAGCTCGTGCCCCACCTGGCGCGGCCGGGCGAGCACGACGGCGACGAGCGGTTCCACCGCCGGGTGGCGGCGCGCATGCGCAGCCACGCGGTGCAGCGCCCCATCGAGGATGCCGCGGACAGCGTGCGCCGCATGCTCACGGCCGACTACGTGGTGACCTCGCGCTACCACCCTCTCGTCTTCGGCCTGGCCGGGGGCGCTGCGGTGCTGCCGATCGCGGCGGACCGCTACGCCGAGGTCCGCATGGACGGGGCCTGCCGCACGTGGGGGATCTCGGGGCAGGTGGTCCCCCTGGCGGCGCTGATCACGCCGCGCGAGGCCGCCTGGGACACCCACCAGGCCGCCCAGCGCTGGACCGAGGAGGCCGTCGAGGGGCGGCGCGAGTCCTCGTCCGATCTGCTCGCCCGCCGGGCCGCCGTGCGCGAGACGTGCGCGGCGTGGTGGGACGGGGTGCTCGTGGGGCTCTCGGGGGCCCTGCCCGGGCCCTCGGCGGTCCCGGAGATCCCGGCAGCCGGAGCCGGCACCGAGTTCTCCCGCGCCCTGCGCCGGGACTGGACGGATCCCGTGGCCGACGTGGCTCCGCGCTCGCCGGCCTCGGTCGCCGTCGTGATGCGGACCAGGGACCGGCCGCTGCTGCTCGAGCGCGCCCTCGACGACGTCCTGGCCCAGACCCTGGCGGACTGGCGGCTGGTCGTGGTCAACGACGGCGGCGATCCCGAGCCCGTCCAGCGGCTCGTGGACGCCCGCGCCGACCGGTTCCGCGGCCGCTGCGAGATCCTGAGCCACCGTCGCGGCGTGGGCATGGAGGCCGCCTCCAACCGCGGGCTGCGGGCCACGGACAGCGAGTTCGTGGTCGTGCACGACGACGACGACACGTGGGACCCCCGGTTCCTGCAGCGCGCGGTCGCCTTCCTGGAGCGCCCGTCGTGCACGGACATCGGCGTCATGGCGCGCACCGAGATCGTCTACGAGGAGATCATCGGAACGGGGACGGGCACGGCAGCGGAGGCGGGAGCAGGATCGGACGGCGGCGCGGCCCCCGGTGCTTCGGACGGCCGGCCGTCGATCCGGGAGACCGGGCGGGCGCCGTTCTGGGCCGATCAGCGCTCCATCACGCTCAGCGATCTGCTCAGCATCAACCGCGGGGTGCCCATCTCCTTCCTCTACCGCCGCCGCCTGCACGGGCTCGTGGGGGACTACGACGAGTCCCTGCCGGCCGTCGGCGACTGGGAGTTCCACCTGCGCACGGCCCAGTCCGCGACGATCGGGTTCCTGGACGGGCCCGCGCTGGCCTTCTGGCACCAGCGCCCGACGGCTGCCGGGGTCGAGGGCAACTCGATGTTCGCCGCGAGAGACGAGCACGGCCTGCACGATCTGGCCGTGCGGGAGCGTCATCTTCGGCAGTGGACCGATCAGAACGGGATCGGGCTGCCGCTGTGGATGGCCCGCGAGTTCCAGCAGCTGCACGGCCGGCTCGAGGCGCTGGAATCCGGTCAGCGGGAGATCCTCGAGCAGAACCGCCGCATCCTGGCCGACCTGGAGCGCGAGCGCGAGCGGATCCTCGAGGCAGAGCAGCGGATCAAGGAGCACTCGCTGGTCAGCAGGGTCGGGCGCACCCTGCGCCGGATCGCCCCGTGGGCCTTCCGCCGCCGCTGAGGCGGAGCCGCGGCGCGGTTCGCGTCTGGCCGGCGAGATTCATCAGCATGCGCACGGAGTGCGCGGTGTGGGGCGCGTCTCGTAGAGTGTGATCATCGGCCCATGAGCGCCCTGATCCAGGTGAGTGCCCCCGACTCGTGGCCGAGGACCGTGGGAGTGCCACGGTCACTGCGTGCAGCATGTGTATGAAAGCGAACAGACTCTTGGTCACCCCTCACACTGACAACACCCTCGACGGCCGTCCCGCCGAGCTGGCGGATCTGGCGGCCCTGGTCGATCCTGCCGTCGAGCAGGCCACCACATGGATGCGCAAGGCGCAGAAGCTCTCGGAGGAGGGCGCTGCGGAGTCGGATGCCGCCGACCGCCTCTCCGCGATCCTCAAGGACCCCAACGGCCTCGACTTCACCGTCGGCTTCGTGGATCGCGTGATCCGCACCGAGGACAGCGCCGCCGCGGCCAAGGCCCTGCAGCGCATCGCGGGGATCGCCCCCAAGTCGCTGTCCGGGCTCGACCGCTCGCAGATCCTCGGCGGCAGCTACATGAGCCACCTGGCCCCGGCCGTCGTCATCCCGATCGCCCGCGCGCGCCTGCGCCAGATGGTCGGCCACCTCGTGGTCGACTCCCGCCCGGGCCCGTTCGGCAAGGCCGTCGAGCACATCACCGAGCGCGGCGACGCCCTGAACATCAACCTCCTGGGCGAGGAGGTCCTCGGCCTCGCGGAGGCGGACAAGCACCTGGACGACGTCGACCGCCTCCTGGCGCGCGACGACGTGGACTACGCGTCCATCAAGGTCTCCTCCGTGGTCCCGCAGCTGTCCCACTGGGGCTTCGACGGCACGGTCGAGCGCGTGGTCGAGCGCCTGCTGCCGCTGTACCGCAAGGCGGCCGACGCCCCGGCCGGCACCAAGTTCATCAACCTGGACATGGAGGTCTACTCGGACCTCCACCTCACCACCGAGGTCTTCACGACGCTGCTCGAGCGCCCCGAGCTCAAGAACCTCGAGGCGGGCATCGTCGTGCAGGCGTACCTGCCCGATGCGCTCGGCGCCGTCCAGCACCTCTCCGAGTGGGCCTCCCGTCGCGTGGCCGACGGCGGTGCGCAGATCAAGATCCGCCTGGTCAAGGGCGCCAACCTGCCCATGGAGCGCGTGGACGCGGAGATGCACGACTGGCCGGTGGCCGTCATGCCCACCAAGCAGGCCACGGACGCCAACTACAAGCGCGTGCTCGCCTGGGCCTTCACCCCCGAGCGCCTGCGCGGGATGCGCCTGGGCGTCGCCGGGCACAACATCTTCGACATCGCCTTCGCGCGCCTGCTCGCGCAGCACCGCGGCGTCACGGAGCGCATCGAGTTCGAGATGCTCCAGGGCATGGCCGCCGAGCAGTCGATGGCCGTCTCGGACGACGTCGGGGGCGTGCTGTACTACGTGCCCGCCGTGTCCCCGGAGGAGTTCGACGTGGCCGTGGCCTACCTGGTGCGCCGCCTCGAGGAGAACGCCGAGTCCGAGAACTTCATGTCGGGGATCTTCGAGATCGAGCCCGGCAACGAGATCTTCCGGCGCGAGGAGGGCCGCTTCCGCGCCGCGGTCGATCAGCTCCTCGAGGAGGGGCTCGAGCTCGGCGGCGAGTCCGCCCCGCTGCCCCACCGCATGCAGGACCGCACCCAGGAGGCGGCCGGCCGCGAGGCCGACTACCGCGGCCACCAGCCGCTGGACGAGCCGTTCCGCAACGAGCCGGACACCGACATCTCCCTGCCCGCGAACCAGCAGTGGGCGCTCGAGCTGCGCGACCTCGTCACGGACCGGGCCTGGTACGAGGGCCTGCCCACGCCGCCGGAGCTCGGCCTGGACGATGTCGCCGAGATCGTCGAGACCGGCCGCAGCGCGGCCAAGGGCTGGCGCGAGCGCGGCGCCCGCGAGCGCGCCGAGATCCTCAACCGCGCCGCCGACGTGCTGGCGGGGCGGCGCGGCCACCTGATGGCCGTCGTGGCCGCCGAGACCGGCAAGGCCTTCGTGCAGTCCGACGCCGAGGTCTCCGAGGCGATCGACTTCTGCCGCTGGTACGCCCGCCACGCCGAGGAGCTCGAGACCGTGGACGGCGCCGAGTTCGATCCGGACGTCCTGGATCTGGTCACCCCGCCGTGGAACTTCCCGCTGGCGATCCCGACCGGCTCCACCGTGGCCCCGCTGGCCGCCGGCGCCGCCGTGATCCACAAGCCGTCGCCGCAGACCGTGCGCTGCTCGACGGCGCTCATGGAGGCCCTCTGGGAGGCCGGCGTCCCGCGCGATGTCCTGCAGCTGGTCGACGCCGTCGAGGGCGACACGGGCAAGGCGCTCGTGAGCCACCCGGGCGTGGACCGCATCGTGCTCACCGGCGCCTACGAGACCGCCGAGCTGTTCGGCGGCTGGCGCAGCGGCCGCCCCGTCATCGGCGAGACCTCGGGCAAGAACGCGCTGATCATCACCCCGGCCGCGGACCGCGACCAGGCGGTGTGGGATCTGGTGACGAGCGCCTTCGGCCACGCCGGGCAGAAGTGCTCGGCCGCGTCGCTGGGCATCATGGTCGGGTCGGTCGCGACCTCCGAGCGCTACGAGAAGCAGCTGCTCGACGCCGCGTCGTCGATGGTCGTGGACTGGCCCGAGAACCTCCAGGCCATCGTCGGCCCCACGGTCGAGCAGCCCAACGACAAGCTCATGCGCGCGCTGACCCAGCTCGACGAGGGCGAGGAGTGGCTGCTCGAGCCGCAGCAGCTCGACGACTCCGGCCGCCTGTGGCGCCCGGGCATCAAGAAGGGCGTCAAGCCGGGCTCGTTCTTCCACGAGACCGAGGTCTTCGGCCCCGTGCTCGGGCTCATGCACGCCAAGGACCTCGAGCAGGCCATGCAGTGGCAGAACGCCGTCGACTACGGCCTGACCGCGGGCATCCACTCGCTCGACGTCAAGGAGGTGCGCACCTGGCTCGAGGGCGTCGAGGCCGGCAACCTCTACGTCAACCGCGGCATCACGGGCGCCATCGTCCAGCGCCAGCCCTTCGGCGGCTGGAAGAAGTCGTCGGTGGGCCTGGGGGCCAAGGCTGGCGGGCCGAACTACCTCACGCAGATGGGCCGGTGGGAGAAGTCCGGCTTCCGCGAGGCCGAGGCCGTCGAGGGGCAGCCGGGTCTGCTCCCGGCCGTGCGCGAGGTGCTCGGCGACGCCGACGTGCTGAAGGCGCTGCCCGAGACCGATCTGACCTGGCTGCGCGCCTGCGCCGGTGCGGATCAGCGGGCCTGGGAGTCCGAGTTCGGCGTGGCCAAGGACCCGACGGGCCTGCGCAGCGAGGCCAACATCTTCCGCTACCGCCCCCGCGACATCGTGGTGCGCGCCGCGGAGGACGCTCCGATCACCGATGTGATCCGCGTGGGCCTGGCCGCCGCCCGCTCGGGCTCCGAGGTCACCCTCTCGGCCGCCCCGGCGGTCCTGGAGGCCCTGCCCCGGTCCGTGCGCGCGCTGTTCACCCAGGTGCTGCCGGCCCTCGACGACGCCGCGTTCCGCGCCCAGGCGAAGGACCGCCGCCTGCTCGGGGCCCGCACCTCCGCGCGCACGGCGCCCGAGCCGGCGCAGCAGCAGCGCTCGACGGTGCAGAAGCTGCGGAACCGCCTGCCCTTCGGCAGCGGCGCCGCCGCCGCCGCGGAGGAGGCATCGGATCCCGAGGTCCTGGAGCTCGGCGTCGGAGCCCGCATCAAGATGGTCGGCGAGGATCCCGATCTGGTCGCTGAGCTGGGTGCCACGCCGGATGTCGCGGTGCTCATGCACCCCGTGGTCGGCGCCTCCCGCGTGGAGATCCAGGAGATGCTCCACGAGCAGGCCGTGTCGATCACGCTGCACCGCTTCGGCAACAGCTTCGGCGAGATGCAGCGCCTGCGCGACGAGCTGATGGGCTGAGGCGGCGGGGTGCTCCCATCGGCACCCCGGCGTGGATAATCGTCCGGCAAGGACGAGAACAGGGACCGATCGGGTCGCCGCTGAGCAGCGGCGGCCCGATCGGCGCCTTCACGGAGGGGAGCCGACATGTCACTGCGGGAGACCATCGCCCACCTGCCCCCGGAGCAGCGCGAGCGCGTCGCAGGGCTGGCGCGGCATCTGCCGCCGCGGCTCAAGCTCGGACCGGTGTTCCGGCAGACGCAGCGCGACATCCGCAAGGCCCGCACCATCCCCTCCTGGGGCCGCGAGGAGCGCGACCGCCGGCTGCAGTCGCTGCTCGACGCCGCGGCCGGAACCGACTACTACGGCTCGGCAGCCGGCTACGAGGCCCTCCGCGATCGCCGCCTGCCGCCGATGCAGCGGCTCTCGCGGCTGCCGATCCTCACCCGCGAGGAGCTGTCGGAGAACTCCGGGCGGATGCTGACCGTCCCCGAGAGCCGGGTCGAGGTCGTGTCGACCTCCGGCAGCTCGGGGGAGCCGATCGTCTTCCGGCTGGACCGGGCCAGGGGCGCCGGGGAATGGGCCTACGTCCTGAGCGCCTGGGACAGGGCGGCCGGCTACGACCCGCGCGACTGGCGGCTGCGCCTGCGCGGCGCCGAGCTGCCGGGCGGCGCCGACTGGTTCGTCCAGGGCTCGACGGGGGAGGTGGTCCTGCGCGTGCAGGCACTGGGCCCGGAGCGGGTGCAGGAGCAGTGGGGCCTGGCCTCGCAGCGCGGGATCCGCTTCCTGCACGGCTTCCCGTCCGCGCTGACCTACCTGGCGCGCCTGCTGGAGACCGAGCTGCCGCAGGACGAGTGGCGGCATGAGATCCGGGGGCTGCTCACGGTCTCGGAGGAGCTCACGACGGCGCAGACCGAGGTCCTCGACCGGGCGTTCCCGAACGCGCGCATCGCCAACTTCTACGGCCTCAGCGAGCGCACGTGCTTCGCGCCCATGGACGAGCGGCGGGTGTTCCACCCCGAGCCGCTCTACGGGGTCGCGGAGCTGGTCGACGAAGCCGGGCGGGCGGTCGGCATCGGGGAGCGCGGCCGCCTCGTCACCACGGGGCTGCGGCTGACCGGGCAGCCGTTCCTGCGCTACGACACGGGCGACTCCGCCGAGCGCGCGGGCACCGACCCCTGGGGGCGGCCGACCTTCCGGGAGATCCGCTCCCGGCGCGGTCGCGAGGGCCTCGTGCGCCGCGACGGGTCCCTCCTGCCGGCGACGCTGCTCAACATCACCGAGCCCGAGTCCCGCTGCGTCAGGCGGCTGCGCATCCGGCAGGACGAGCCCGGCCGCGCGACGCTGCTCGTCGAGCAGGCGCCGGGCTCCGGCCCGGAGCAGCTCGAGGAGCTCATGCGCGTCATGCGGGCCCGGCTCGGCCGGGGCATCGAGGCGCAGCTCGAGCTCGTCGACGCGCTGGAGCTGCCGGGCAGCGGCAAGGAACGGCTGATCGAGCAGAACATCCCGGGCGTCGTCAGCACGTGGGCCTGAACTCTGCAATCGCATGGAGAGTTTGCGGATGAACACGTAGGGTCGAGGAGAGGCCCCCGAGGTCGAAGGCGATGATCCCGTCGGCTCCGGCCGGGGGATCCGATCGAAGGGGAGAGCTTGAGATCGCTGCGTGAGTCGATCGCGCACCTGCCCGCCGGCCGGCGGGAGAGGTTCGCGCCCATCGTCCGAGCCGTGCCGCCGTCGCTGCGCTACGGTCCGGTGTTCAAGGCCACCGTGCGCGAGATCCGCAAGGCCCGGACGGTCCCGTCCTGGGGCGCCCGGGAGCGCGAGCGGCGCCTCGCCGAGCTGCTGGACGATGCCGCGGGGACGGACTACTACGGCTCGACGCCGGGGTACGACGCGCTGCGCGAGACCGGGGCCCCCGCCTTCGAGCGGCTGTCCCGGCTCCCGGTGCTGACGCGGCAGGCGCTGTCCGAGAACTCGCTGCGCATGCTGACCGTGCCCCGGGACCGCGTGCAGCTCACCGCGACCTCGGGGACCTCGGGCGATCCGATCCTCTTCCACCTGGATCGGGAGCGCGGGGCCGCGGAGTGGGCCTACGTCTACGACGCCTGGCACCGGGCCACGGGCTACGAGCTCGACGACTGGCGGCTCTTCCTGCGCGGCGCCGCCGAGCTGCCGGATGATGCGGACCACCACCTGCAGCGCGTGACCGGCGAGCTGATCCTGCGGGTCCAGGCGCTGTCGCCCGAGCGCATCCGGGAGCACTGGGGGTGGGTGCGCGAGCGCGGCATCCGCTATCTGCACGGCTACCCGTCGGGGCTGAGCTACATGGCCCGCCTGATCGAGGACGAGCTGCCGGACGACGACTGGCGGCTGCGCATCCGCGGGATCCTGGCCGTCTCCGAGGAGTACACGCCGGGGGAGCACGAGATCCTCCGCCGCGTGTTCCCGCATGCCGGGATCTCGAACTTCTACGGGCTGAGCGAGCGGACGTGCTTCGCCCCGATGGACCCCGGCGGCACGTTCCGCCCGGCGCCCCTCTACGGCATCACGGAGCTGCTCGACGAGGACGGGCGTCCGGTCGGGCCCGGCGAGCGAGGGCGGCTGGTCACCACGGGGCTGATGATCCGCGGGCAGCCGTTCCTGCGCTACGACACCGGGGACTCCGCCGAGCGCGTGGGGACCGACCCGTGGGGGCAGCCCACCTTCCGGGAGATCCGCTCGCGCCGCGGCCGCGAGGGGCTGATCCGCGCCGACGGCTCGCTCTTCGCCACGACCTCGCTGAACGTGCACGGGCATCAGTTCCTGTGCGTGCGCCGCTTCCGCTTCCGGCAGGACGTCCCGGGGCACGCGACCCTGCGGGTCGAGCCGTCGTCGACGGCCACCGACGAGGCCCTCCAGGAGTTCTACGGCGTCATGCGCCACCGGACCGCGGGCCAGGTCGAGCTGGGCCTCGAGCTCGTGGACCGCCTGGAGATCCCGCCCGGCGGCAAGGACCGCATCGTGGACCAGAACGTCGAGGGCATCACCGCGACCTGGGCCTGATGAGGGCAGGCCCGGGACGGGGCCGAGGGCTCAGCGCAGCTCGGTGCGCGGCCGCGTGGTCGCCACGGCGGCGATGAGGCCGAGCAGCAGGCCGACCGCCGCTCCCATGACGCCGATCGTCGTCCTGCTCAGCCCGGAGGCCGCCTCGGGCATGGTCGGATCGCCGGCGGGCTCGATGGTCACCTCGGAGTCCTCCGCGCTGGTCTCGGCCACCGAGGCGAGCGCATGGCGCCAGGCCCCGGCGAGCGCATTCGCATCCTGCGCGGACTCCCCGACGGCCGTGATCTCCAGGCCCGTCGTGTTCGGCGTGGCGGTCACGGAGACCTTCTCCAGCAGGGCCGCCGCGGACTCGTCGGTCCCGAGCTCCCCCTTCGCGGCCTCGGCGACCACCAGGGACTCGCCCAGCGCCTCGTAGGTCGTGGTGCGCGAGATCGCGAGCTCCTCGGCGGCCAGCCGCTCGGCGGCCGTGTCGTCGGCCGTGCCCGCGTGGACCAGGACCGTCGTGGCCGACTCGTACTGCGGGGGCTCCGAGGACGCCAGGCCCAGGGCGATGCCGAGGCCCAGGAGCATGCCGATCAGCGGCGCCCACCAGCGCCGCCGCAGGGCCGCGCCGAGCTGGTCGACGGAGACATCCGTGACCATGGGCTCGGCCCCGTCGGTGCGCGGCCGGGCATCGGTCCGTCTGCTGGTCTGCATGATCTGGTGCTCCCCCCCGAGGTCGTGTCGCCGGCCCTCCCCAGGGCGCGGCGGCGGCCGGAGGCCGCGGCTCGCCGCGGGATCCGACTCGGCGCCCACCCTAATCCGGCGGGGCCGCCGGGAGGCCCCCGAGCAATTCGATGACTCTGCAGAAGAAGAGTGGACATCGGCCCCCGCGGGCCGTCATCCGCCGAGGCGCATGACATCATGAGCCTGCGCGCCGCCGCTGGGGAGCGGCTCGGGCGCGCGAATCGGCCGCACCGCGACGGCGGGGGATGCCTCCCGGTGCCGGCCGTCCGACGGCGCGGGGCCGTCCCGGGGGAAGGAGCGCGCGTGCAGACTGCAGTCCCGGTCGTGTCCTGGGCTCTGCTCGGGATCGCGGTCCTCGCCGCGCTCGGCTGGATCCTGCGGGTCGGCCTGCGGCGCCCCAAGGCCGCCCTGGGCGCCATCATCGTCTACTCGATGATCTCCCAGACCATTGGGACCGTCGGCGGCGCCGCCGTGCTGAACTACGGCGACGAGCTGGCCGTCGTCCTGGCCGTCGGGATCGCCTGCTGCCGCAGGCTGCTGGACCGCGGGTCGCTGCGCTTCTTCGCCGCGCTCTGGTTCCTGCTCGCCTTCGTCCTGCTCGGGCTGATCAGCGCGGCGGTCCAGGCGGTGCCGTGGCCCACCGCCCTCACCGGGGCGTTCCTCTTCGTCAAGGGCCCGGCGCTGGGCTTCGCGGCGGCTCAGCTGGACTGGCGCCGCTGCGACCTGCCGCGCATCGCCACCGCGGGAGCGGCCGTCATCGTCGTGATCCTCTTCGTCTGCGCGCTCAACGCCGCCGCCCCCGGACCGTGGAACGAGCTCGTGGGGCGCACGGAGGCCGTCAGCGAGCGCGGGGGGTTCTCGAGCCTCACCGGGCCCTTCGACCACCCGGTAGGCCTCGGCACCACCATGGCCCTGGCGTTCCTGGCCGTGTTCCTCTATCGCACGCTGGTGCGCCGCACCCCCTTCACCCTCGGCCTGATGATCGCCACGGGGCTGGCCTGCATCGCGGCCTTCCGGCGCAAGTCGATCGTCGCGGCCCTCGTCGCCGCCCTCGGCGTGCGCGCGGCCGTCCCGCATCCCCGGGGGCTGTACCTCGCGAGCATCGCCGTCCTGCTCCCCGTGGGCCTCGTCCTCGCGTGGGAGCCGCTCATGGCCGTCGTCCAGGGCACGGTGGCCGAGTACACGACCGACTGGGAGCGCGTCGCCCGCATCCGGATGACGATCGACGGGGCCCTGCTGGCCGTCGCCTCCTTCCCGCTGGGCGTCGGCTTCGGCCGGTTCGCCTCGTTCACCGCCTCCGACGACTACAGCCCGATCTACACCGACCTGGGCTACGAGCGGATCCACGGCATGGGCCAGGGGGAGATGGGCGGCTTCCTGTCGGACACCTTCTGGCCGGCCCCGCTGGCCGAGACCGGGATCCTGGGGGCCGTCTGCTACATCGGCGCGCTCGTGATGTTCGTGGCGCCGGGGTGGCGGATGATGCGCACCGCGACCGACGGGCACAGCCGCTGGATCGGCGCGGTCACGGTGGCGTGGTTCGCCGAGCTGCTGATCGAGTCCGTCGTCGCCCCGGTCTTCGTCTCGCCGCCGATGTACGGCCTGCCGTTCGCCGCGGCGGGGCTGTGCCTGGCGCTGAGCACGGAGCCGCGGATGGGCCGCCGGGCCCTGCGCGGCGGTCCTCGGCAGCGCGAGCACGTGCGGGCCAGGACCGCGCCCTGGGCGGCGGCCGACGAGGCACGGGAGAGGACGCCATGATCACAGGCGCAGTCATCGGGCCCGGGCCGGGCTCGGCCGGCGGGATCGGCGTCATGGCCGCCAACCTGCAGGCGACGAGCTCCGAGCGCACGGCGCTCGAGTTCGTGGAGTCGGGAGGCGCGGCCGGCTCGCGCCCGGTCCGGCTGGCCGCTTTCCTGCGCTGCGCGGCCGGCTGCCTCGGCCCGTCCGCCGCGCAGGTCCGGGTCTTCGCGGTCTCCTCGCACGGCAGCACCTGGCGCAAGCTCGTGCTGACGGCGCTGGCCGGGCTGCGGCGCCGCCCGTACGTCCTGCACCTCCACGGCGGCGGCTACGCCGATTTCCTCGCGGGCCGGGGGCGGCTCGGGCGCCGGGCCGTCCGGGGCATGTTCCGCCGCGCCGAGCGGGTGATCGTCCTGGGGGAGGGATGGGCGCGGTTCGTCGAGGACCGGCTCGGCGTGCAGGCCGGGCGCATCGCCGTCCTGCCGAATGCCGTGCCGGGGCCGAAGGAGGCCCCCCGACGGCCCGACTCCGAGCCCGTGCGGGTCCTGTTCGCGGGCCGGGTCGGCGCGCGCAAGGGCGCCCCCGAGCTGGTCGAGGCCTGGCGGCGGATCGGCGCCGGCCGCGATGCGGTCCTGGTCCTCGCCGGCGATCTCGACGATCCCGACGGCTCGATCCGCGCCGCGGTCGAGGCCGCCCCGCGTGTCGAGCTGACCGGGTGGCTGGAGCCCGCGCAGCTGCAGGAGCAGCTGCGCCGCGCTCAGGTCCTGGTGCTGCCCAGCCGCGCGGAGAACCTGCCGCTGTCGCTGCTCGAGGGCATGGCCTGGGGACTGGCCCCGATCGCCACGCCCGTCGGAGCCGTCCCGGAGGTCATCGACGACGGCGAGAACGGCCGGCTGGTGCCCGTGGGCGACTCCGCCGCGCTCGCAGAGACCCTGCGCGACGTGCTCGACGACCCCGCCGCCCGGCACCGCTTGGCGGTCGCGGCCCGGCGGACCTGGGAGGCCGGCTACACCCTGGCCGGCTACCGGGGCCGCTTCGACGACATCCTCGAACAGGCCTCCGGTGCCGCGGCGAGCACGACAGGACGGCGACGATGACCCCGCCACGGCTCGAACCCCGGCTGCAGGCGCAGGTCGACGACGCGCTCCGCCGCGCCGTCGCATTCGCGCACGAGCGGGACTACGCGGGCACGGATCCCTACGACGGGCTGCTCTCCCCGTGCGCCCGGGTCCTGCGGGGCCGGGCGCCCCGGCAGGTCTGGGTGCAGGCCCACAAGCGCCTGGGCCGGAGGCTGCGCACCGTCACGCGGGTGCCGCCGGTGCGCATGACCAAGGGCCTGGCGCTGTTCTCGACGGCGGCATCCCTGCGCGGCGACGCGGCGACGGCGCGCGAGCTCGCCGACCGGATCATCGACGAGCGCGGGCCCGGGCCCTGGGGCTACGAGTTCGACGTCCAGACCCGCTGGGCCTTCTACCCGGCCGGCAGCCCGAACGTCATCGCCGTGACGTTCGCGCTGCGGGCCCTCGAGGCGGCCGGGCGGCTGGAGCGGGTCTCCCCGGCGGTGCGCGAGTGGCTCGAGGGGCAGTTCCATGCGTCCGGCCACTTCCGGTACACGACGACCTCGGACCGGCTGGTGCACAATGGGTCGCTCCTGGCGGCGGAGTCGCTGGCTCGGCTCGGGGGCGACCCGGATCCGATCCGCCGGGCGGTGGACCGCACGGTCCGCGCCCAGGCGCCGGACGGCTCCTGGCCGTACGGAGAGGGCCCGGGGCTCGAGTGGATCGACAGCTTCCACACGATCTACAACCTGGACTCGCTCCGGGCGCTGGAGCAGATGGGCTTCCCATCGGGGGATGCGGCCGCCCGGGGCGCGGCGTTCTGGAACGAGCGCTGCCTGAGCCCGGACGGCCTTCCGCTGTACTACGCGGACGACCGGCACGCCTCCACGGACGTGCACAACGTCGCGACGACGGTCGGCTATCTGGCCCGCGCGGCGCAGCGCGGCTGGCAGACGCCGGATCCGGGTCCGGCGGTGCGGCACCTGCTGAGCCTGCAGGGCGAGGACGGGGGCTTCCGCAGCGGGGGCAGGGGGCTTCCGCACATGCGGTGGAATCAGGGCCACGCGGCTGTCGCGCTGGCCTCCTGGGCATAGCCGGAGCGGCTGCCCGACACGGACTCTGGGGGGAGACCGATGACGGATCAGATGCGGCACGAGGCCGCGGCGCCTCGCACCGACGTGATGGGCGTCGGCGTGGATGCGCTGACGATGGATCAGACCATCGACCGGCTGCGGGAGATGATCGCGACGGGCAAGGGGCAGAACCACCTGTCCGTGAACGCGGCCAAGCTCGTGGCCGCCATCGAGGACCCCGCCAAGCGGGAGGAGTTCAACCGCGGCACGATCGTCAGCGCGGACGGGCAGGCCGTGGTCTGGGCCGCTCGCCTGCTCGGGCGGCCGCTCCCGCAGCGCGTCGCGGGGATCGACGTCATGGACCGGCTCGTCGAGCTCTCCGCCCGGGAGGGCCAGCGGATCTTCCTGCTCGGCGCCCGGGAGGAGGTCGTCGGCCAGGTCCGCCGCGCGTTCGCCGCGCGCGGGGCGAACGTCGTGGGCCATCGCGACGGCTACTGGCGGCAGCGCATGACGGATGCCGAGATGGCCGAGACCATCCGCCTGCTCGACGTCGACATCCTGTTCGTCGCGCTGCCCTCGCCCATGAAGGAGGACTTCATCTACGGGTTCGCCGAGCAGCTCGACGTCGGCGTGAGCGTCGGCGTGGGCGGGTCCTTCGACGTGGTGGCCGGGCGGACCCGCAGAGCTCCCGAGGTCCTGCAGAGGCTGGGGCTCGAGTGGCTCTTCCGCCTGGCCCTCGAGCCGCGCAGGATGCTACGCCGCTACGTCGTGGGCAACACGAAGTTCATCCTGTACCTCCTGCGGGAGCTCGTCTCGCGTGGCCGCTGAGCGCCTGCAGGGCGCCCGGATCCAGTCCGCGCTGGTGCTCGCCATCCGGGTGGGCGGCGCGGTGCTGCAGATGCTGCTGGTGGCCGTCGTCGCCCTGCGCTTCCCGATCGAGGCGGTCGGTCTCAACGGGCTGATCTGGGCCATCGCCCTCGTGGCCCGCATGGCCGGCACCTTCGGGCTCGACGTCGCCGGGATGCGCGCCCAGTCGCCGCTGTGGGACGAGGGGCGCGCGCAGGAGGCCATGGCCCTGGGCCGCCGCGACGGCGCCGTGCTGCGCCGGATCTGGCTGGTCCTCGGCGCGGTCGGCCTCGCGGCCGCGGCGGCGGTCCAGCTCGGCGGGGGGCGGGGCGAGTGGGTGGTCATGGGCCTGCTGGTGGCGGCCGCCTCGGCGTCCTCCCGGCTGCACCTGGTCCAGCGCACCGCCCGCAGGCGGCCCCTGACCGGGCAGCTCCTGGAGTCCGCGGTGCTGCCCGGCCTGGGGCTGATCGCCGCGCTGATCGCCTCCGCCGCCGCACCGGGCCTGCTGATCCCGGGGCAGGTGCTGTGCTTCCTGGTCGTCGCGGTCATCCTCTGGCGCCTGGCGCCGTCGAGCGGCCGCCGCTGCGAGGCGGCCGCGATCGGGCCGGGGGAGCTCGCGCCGGTGCCGTGGCGCTCGGCGCTGACGATGGGCGCCGGGTCCGCCCTGACGGCGCTGTGCGTGCGCGGCCCGATGTTCGTGCTGGGGACCCGGTCCCTGGCCATGACCGGGGCCTTCGAGGTGGCCCAGAAGGTCCAGTCCGCCGGCAGCATGGGGACCTCGGCGGTGGCCACGGTCTACATGCCCCGGATCGCCATGTCCGTGCGGCACCGTGCACGGCTGGCCCGGCTGCTCGCGGAGGCCGCGATCGCCTCGGCGCTGATCCCGGTCCTGCTGCTGGTCTTCCTGCTCGCACTCGGCGAGGACCGGCTCGTGGACCTGCTGGGACCGGAGTACCGGGGCGCCTGGCTGGCCTCCGTGCTCATGGTCGCGGCGACCCTCGTCAACGCGCTGACCTCCGCCTCGAGCAATGTGCTGATGCTGGGCGGGGGAGAGCGCGCCTTCACCGCCATCAGCGCCGTGCAGCTCGGCGTCGTCGTGGGCGGCTCGTGGCTGGCCGGCACCGACACGGCGACCGGCATGGCCTGGTGGGTGCTGATCGGCGAGACGCTGCGCGCCGGGGCCATGACAGCCGGGATGGTCCTGCACATGCGCGCGCTGGGCCGCACCCCTCCGCCCGTCGGCGCGACGACGGCGTGACCGGCCATCACGGCGGGTCGGGGCCCGTGCCGGGGCGCGGACGCGGGGTCTAGAGTGTGGACATGGCTTACCACGCAGACTCCACGGACGTCGAGGACAAGGAGATCCTCACCTGGCAGGGCTTCGGCGACGCCACGCGCGAGCTCTCGCAGGAGATCGCCGACAGCGGCTTCGTGCCGGACATCATCATCGGCATTGCCCGCGGCGGCCTGGTCCCGGCCGGCGCGCTGTCCTACGCGCTGGGCGTCAAGCTGCTGGATGCGGTCAACGTCGAGTTCTACACGGACGTCCACGAGACCCTGCCCGACCCCGTCCTGCTGGCCCCCATGCTGGACGTCGAGTCGATCCAGTCCAAGAAGGTCCTCGTGGTCGACGACGTGGCGGACTCCGGGCGCACGCTGGCCCTGGTCCTCGAGCTGCTCAAGGGCTACCAGTCGGACACCCGCTCCGCGGTCATCTACTCCAAGCCGCGCTCGCTGGTGGAGCCCGACTACGTCTGGAAGTCGACCGACGAGTGGATCGTCTTCCCCTGGTCCGACGAGCCCCCGGTCACCCCCGCCGCCTGACGCCTCAGACCGGCGCCCCGCCTTCGTGCAGGGAGGCCCGCGAGCAGGAGCCCCCGATGCCGTCACGGCATCGGGGGCTCCTCGTCCTGCGGGGCGAGCGCCGCCGAGGGGCTCAGCGCCGCCGGCTGACCAGCGAGGCGGTGGCCTCGGCGATCGCGCGCTCCTCGTCGGTCGGGACCACCAGGATCTCCAGCTCCGAGTCCGGGGCGGAGATGCGGCGGGTCTCGTCGCCGCGCACCGCATTGGCCTGCGGGTCGAGCTTCGCGCCCAGTGCGCCCAGCTTCGAGACCGTCCGCTCGCGGAAGCCGTCGGCGTTCTCGCCGATGCCGGCGGTGAAGATCAGCGCCTGCGCGCCGCCGACGGCCACGTGGTAGCCGCCGATGTACTTGGCCAGGCGGTAGGCCGTCATCTCCAGGGCCAGCTCCGCGCGCTCGTCGCCCGACTGGGCCCGCTCCTCGACCGTGCGCATGTCCGAGTGCCCGGCCAGCGCCTGGAGCCCGGACTCCTTGTTCATGATCCGGTCGAGTCGCCCGGCGTCCATGTCGGGGTAGCGCTCGAGCAGGGCGGTGACGATCGACGGGTCCAGGTCGCCCGTGCGCGTGCCCATGATCAGCCCCGCCAGCGGGGTGTAGCCCATCGAGGTGTCGTAGGACCTCCCGCCCCTGATCGCGGTGGCCGAGGCGCCGTTGCCCAGGTGGGCCACCACGGCGTCGAACCGATCGCGGTCGATGCCCAGGAATCGGGCCGCCTCGCCCGTGACGTAGTCGTGCGAGGTCCCGTGGAACCCGTAGCGGCGGATGCCGTACTCGGAGTACATCTCCTCGGGCAGCGCGTAGCGCCACGCGTGCTCCGGCATGGAGCGGTGGAAGGCGGTGTCGAAGACGCAGACCTGCGGCAGGTGCGGCCACTTGCGCTGGATCGCGCGCAGGCCCAGGGCGTGGGCCGGATTGTGCAGCGGCGCCAGCGGGGCCAGGCGCTCGACGGCGCGGATGATCTCGTTGCTGACGAGCACCGGGGCGGAGAACCGCTCGCCGCCGTGCACCACGCGGTGGCCGGCGGCGTCGATCGTCCGGTCGCCGAGCTCCTCCTCGAGGCGCTCGGCCAGGATGTCCAGGGCCTGCGTGTGGTTCTCGACCTCGGACGTGCCGATGTTCTGGATCAGTCCCTCGGTGAGGACCTCGCCGCCCTCGGCGCCCTGGGTGGCCTGCTCGATGTTCACGAGCTCGTCCACGCGGGGCATGGACGACGTGTACTGCGAGGGCTCGCTGCCCTCGGGGGCGACGACCTCCCGCACCTGGTACTTGAGGGAGGACGAGCCGCAGTTGACGACGAGGATGAGCATGGGACTCCTTCGGTGGGGAGGCGGGTGGTCGGGGTGGCCGGGGACGGCCGAAGGCGGCCCGAGCCGCCGGGTGCGGCGGCTCGGGAGCCGGCGGGGGATCAGCCCTTCTGGGCCTGGATCGCGGTGATGGCCACCGTGTTGACGATGTCCTCGACCGTGGTGCCGCGGGAGAGGTCGTTGACGGGCTTGCGCAGCCCCTGCAGGACCGGGCCCACGGCCACGGCGCCGGCGGACTGCTGGACGGCCTTGTACGTGTTGTTCCCGGTGTTCAGGTCCGGGAACACGAAGACGGTGGCCTGGCCGGCGACCTCGGAGCCGGGCAGCTTCTTCTGGGCGATCGAGGCGTCCACGGCGGCGTCGTACTGGATGGGGCCCTCGACCGGGAAGTCCGGACCGGCCTCCTGCACGATCCGGGTCGCCTCGGTGACGCGCTCGACGTCCTCGCCCGACCCGGAGCTGCCGGTCGAGTAGGACAGCATGGCCACGCGCGGATCGACGCCGAAGTCGCGGGCGGTGCGCGCCGAGGCCTTGGCGATGTCGGCCAGCTGCTGCGCATCCGGGTTGGGGTTCACAGCGCAGTCGCCGTAGACCAGCACGCGGTCGGCCAGGAGCATGAAGAACACCGAGGAGACGACGCCGACGCCCTCCTTCGTCTTCACGAACTCGAGGGCGGGGCGGATGGTGTTGGCGGTCGTGTGGGCCGCGCCCGAGACCATGCCGTCGACGTCGCCGAGCTGGACCATCATGGTGCCGAAGTACGAGCCGTCGAGCATGCGCTCCAGGGCGGTGTCCTTGTCCATGCCCTTGTGCTTGCGGTGCTCGACGTAGGCATCGGCATAGCGCTCGCGGCGCTGCTCGTCGTTGCGGAAGTCGATCAGCTCGAGCCCGTCGGCCTCGAAGTCCAGGTCGATGCCCTCGGCATCGCACAGCCGCGCGACCTCGTCGGGCTCGCCCAGGATCACCAGGTCGCAGAAGCTGCGGCGGTGGATCATCTCCGCGGCGCGCAGGATGCGGGGATCGTCGCCCTCGGGCAGCACGATCGTGCGGCGGTCCGAGCGGGCCTTCTCCACGAGTTCGTGGAGGAAGCGCAGCGGGGTCCGGCGCTCGGGGCGCTCGAGGCGCAGGCGATCGGCGAGCTCGGCGCCGTCGACGCGCTTGGACCACGCGCCCAGCGCGGCCGCCGTCTTGCGGGGCCCGCCCTTGACGATGCGGCCGCGGGACGCGCGCACGCGATGGGCCGCCGTGTAGGTGTCGTCCTCGGTGGTCAGCACGGGGAACGGCGCCCCGGTCAGGAACGAGCGGACGAGGCCCTGGGGCACGAAGCCCCCCGTGAGCAGCACGCCGGCCGGGGTGGCCTGATCCGGGGCGAGCGCGGCGGCCAGGGTCGACATCAGGACGTCCGAGCGGTCGCCGGGGGCGATGACGAGGTCGCCGTCGGCGAGCAGGTCCAGGAAGTGCTCGACGTTCATGGCCGCGATCTTCACGCCCTTGATGTCGCGGTCCAGGGTGACGTCGGTCAGCTCGGTGCTCAGGCCCGCCGACTCGACGAGCTCCTCGACCGTGGGGCTGATGACCTCGGGGACCTCCGGGATCACGTAGACCGGCAGGTTGTGGGCTCCGCGCTGGGCGTTCTGGGCGACCTCGTCGACCCAGTCCGCCGGGCAGCGGTTGACCATGATCGCGAAGATGTCGCACTTGGCGTCGCGCAGCTCGGTGCGGGTGACCTCGACGGCGTTGAGCAGGTCCTTGGGCTGCTCCGCCTGCTGCCCGCCGATGACGGCCAGGACCGAGCAGCCCATGTCGTTGGCCAGCCGGGCGTTGAGGTCGAACTCCGCGGTGGCCGCGTTGTGGGCCAGCAGGTCGGTGCCGTCGACCACGATGACGTCGCAGTGCTCGGCCATCTCGGCATAGGCGTCCACGGCCGCCGAGTCGAGGGCGTCGTGGTCCCCCGAGGCCAGCAGCTCGCGGCAGCGCTCCAGGGTCACGGCGCCGCGGCAGCGCTCCGGGGGCAGCTCGAAGGTCTGCGCCATGAGCGCGAGCATGGGGTCCTGCTCCGGGGTCTCGCCCAGGTGCACCGGGCGCAGGAAGCCCACGCGGTCCGAGTTCTTGAACAGGGTGTCCGTCAGGCCCAGTGCGATCAGGGACTTGCCGGCGGCCGGCGTCATGGCGCTGAGGTAGATGCCTTGGGTCATGGGGATGCTCCTCCTCGGTGAGGTCGTCTCCGTGCCCCGCCCCGCGCGCAGCCGGTCCGGTCCCGAGCGCGTCGACGGGCGCACGGGCCGGTCTGCCCCTCAGCCTAGGTCGTGGCCCCGACGCCGGGCCCGGGGTTGCCCGGGCTTCCCCGGGAATTCGCATCCGCGCTTCCGCGGCCGCCGCCGGCTGCCGCCGCTCGCGGCGGCGGTCGCGACCGGGGCGGGGCGCGTCCGGCACGGAGTCGACGCCCGAGGCCGAGCTCCCCCCCCTGGGCGCCCGCGGGCCTGTCCGGATGCCCGCGGGTCGGCCTAGGCTGGGGGCATGATCGTCGCCTTCTCCGTATCGCCCATGGGCGGGGACAATCCCGCCGGCTCCGTCCACGACGCCGTCGCCGCCGCCGTCCAGGTGGTCCGCGACTCCGGCCTGCCGCACCGCACAGACTCGATGTTCACCTCGGTCGAGGGCGAGTGGGACGAGGTCATGGCCGTCGTGAAGGAGGCCACCGAGGCCGTCGGGCGCTACGGCCCCCGCGTCTCGCTCGTGCTCAAGGCGGACATCCGCCCCGGGCACACGGGCGAGATCGACGGCAAGGTCGAGCGCCTCGAGGCCGCCATCCAGCGTCAGCAGCTCGAGGGCGGGCGCCCCGGTCAGGCTCCCGAGGAGTCGTCCTGAGCGCCTCGGCCGGCTTCGCGCTGCGGACCGCCGGACCCGACGACGCCGAGCAGCTGACCCGCCTGCACGTCGCGTGCCTGCGGGAGACCTATCTGCCGCTGTACGGGGCGGAGTTCGTCGAGGCCCTGCTGGGCGAGGACTCCGTCGCCGACATCGCCGCGGAGGACCGCGAGTTCTTGACGGATCCCGACCGGCTGGTGGTGCTCGCGGAGGACGCGCGCGGCGAGGCCGTGGGCTTCGCATCGCTGTGCCGCGGGCCGCTGGAGTGGGAGCTGGAGCTCGAGCCGCAGCTGGCCCCGGAGCGGGAGCTCGTGAAGCTCTACACGCTCGAGAGCACGCACGGCTCGGGCCTGGGCGCCCGGCTGCTCGAGGCCGCGGCCGGAGGGGACGAGCCGGTCTACCTCTGGATCATGAGCGGCAACGAGCGGGCCGAGGCCTTCTACCGCAAGCACGGCTTCCGCGAGATCGGGCGGCGCTTCCCCGCCGACGGCCCCTGGTCCGGGCAGGACACCTACCGGATGCGGCGCTCCTAGACTGAGGCGCATGGGTCGACAGCGCAGGGGCCGCAGAGCGGACGAGCAGGCAGCTGCGGATCCGGATGCGCTGCAGGCCGGGACCTGGCCGATCACCACGGGGAGCGTCGAGCTGCGCCCCGATGATCTGAGCCCGGGAGCCTGGACCGTGCTGGTCAACGGCGTCCCGTCCTCGCACGTGGATCCCGCCCGCCCCGACCAGCTCGACTTCGAGTACATGCGCTGGATGGCCGCGGTGCTGCGCATGCACGTGGGTGCGCACCTGGAGCCGTCGTCGCTGCGGGTGCTGCACCTGGGCGGAGGCGCGTGCTCCATGGCGCGCTGGGTGCACTGGCAGTGGCCGCAGGCGCGGCAAGTGGTCGTCGAGCTGGACGCCCGGCTGGTCGAGCTCGTGCGCGGGTGGTTCGACCTGCCCCGCGCCCCGCTGCTGCGTGTGCGTGCGGGGGAGGCCCGGGAGGTCACCGAGTCGCTGACCGAGTCCACCCGGGAGGTCGTGATCCGCGACGTCTTCGCCGGAGCCGTGACGCCCGAGCCGCTGACCACCGTCGAGTTCGCCCGCCAGGTCGATCGCGTGCTGGCCCCCGGCGGGCTGTACCTGCTGAACGTGGGCGACACCCGCGACCTCCAGGGCGCCCGCGCCGAGGCCGCCGCCCTGCGGGAGGTGTTCGGCCACGTCGCCGCGATCGCCGATCCCGCGATGCTCAAGGGGCGGCGCTACGGCAACGTCGTCCTGGCCGCCTCGCACGCGCCGCTGCCCATGGCCGCCTCCCCGGAGGCCGCGGCCATGGAGCGCGAGCTGCTGATCGATCCGGTGCCCGCCCAGCACAAGGACGCGAGCTGGGTGCGCGCCTTCGCCGGGACGACCCCGCCCCGCCGCGACCCCCGCATGCCGACAGGGCGCTCTCCTGCGCTGTAGGCGGCCGCAGCGCAGGGGAGTGCTCTTTCGGCAGGGCTCAGGCGAGCCAGCCCTCGATCACGCCGATGCCGAAGTACGCCACGAAGGCCGCCGCGACCACCCACATGAGCGGGTGGATCTCCCGGATGCGGCCCTGCACCACGCGGATGAACACGTAGGAGATGAAGCCCGCGCCGATGCCGTCGGCGATCGAGTACGTGAACGGCATGAGCACGAACGTGAGGAACGACGGCACGGCGATGCCCCAGTCGTCCCAGTCGATGCGCACGACGTTCTTGGCCATCAGGAAGCCCACGACGACCATGGCCGGGGCCACCGCCTCGAACGGGACCACCTCGACGAGCGGGGTGATGAACATGGCCGCCAGGAACAGCAGGCCCGTGACCACGTTGGCCAGGCCGGTGCGCGCGCCCTCGGCGATGCCCGTCGAGGACTCCACGAAGATCTGGTTCGACGACACCGAGCCGACGCCGCCCGCGACCGCGCCGGCCGCGTCGACGAGCAGCACGCGGTCGACGTTGTCGATCTTCCCGTCGCGGACCAGGCCCGCCTGCTCGGAGAGCCCCACCATGGTCCCCATGGCGTCGAAGAAGATCGACAGCAGGATCGTGAAGATCAGCAGCAGCACGGTCGTGACGCCGAGCTGGGACCACAGCCCCACGGGATCGGCGTCGCCGATGAGGGAGAGGTCCGGCAGGGAGAACAGGCCCGTGGGCGTCGAGGGCACGACGAGCGACCAGCCGGTCGGGGAGTCGGCCGAGGAGCCCGAGGGCACGACGGCCTCGAGGACATGGGCCAGGACCGTGCCGAGCACGACGGCGATCAGGATCGCGCCGCGCACGTTGCGCACCATCAGCGTGATCGTCACCAGCAGCGTCAGCACGAAGGTCAGCAGCGGCCACCCGATGAGCTCGCCGCCCACCCCGAGGTCCACGGGGACGGTGGTGCCCGCGGCATCGGGCATGCGGCGCACGAACCCGGAGTTGACGAGCCCGACGAGGGCGATGAACAGGCCGATGCCCACGACGATCGCCGACTTCAGCGAGGCCGGGACCGCGTTGAAGACCGCGGTGCGGAAGCCGGTGAGCACGAGCACGAACATGATGAGCCCGGCCCAGATCACCAGCCCCATCGCCTGCGCCCAGGTGAGCCCGGGGGTCGTGGCGATCGTGACGGCCAGGAAGGCGTTGACGCCCAGGCCCGTGGCGACGGCGAACGGGGCCTTGGCCACGACGCCCATCAGGAGGGTCATCACGCCGCCGATGAGCGCGGTCATGGCGGCCACGCGGTCGACGCCGAGCGTGGCGCCCGCGGAGTCGGCGCCGAGGCCGAGCACGAGCGGGTTGAGCACCACGATGTAGCTCATGGCGATGAACGTCGCGATGCCGCCGCGGACCTCGCGGCCGACCGTCGAGCCGCGCTCCGAGATCATGAACCAGCGGTCCAGACGGTTCTTGGGCGCGGGCCGCCCGCCCGGCTCGGAGCGGCCGGGGGGATCGGCGACGGCGGAGGGGCCGGACCGGGGCGCGGGCTGCCCGCTCGCCGGGGCCGTGTGCTCGACGGGTGCGCCGGCGTGCTCCCAGGGGGGCTGCGACGAAGGGCGCGAGGAGGGTGAGGACATGGTGCGGCTCTCTCGAGAAGGGCGCCGTCGAGCGGGGCCGGTGCCGACGGATCAGCCGATTCTACGACCGCCCCGCCCGCCGCGCCGGGCCGGGAGCGGCCCCGCCGGTGTGGGGCCGAGCACATGCGCGGGTCCGTTCCCCGGAGCCGGCGCAGCCGGCCGGGCGGCGGGGCTCAGACCGAGTAGAGCGCCCCGTCCAGGTAGAGCCACTGCCCGTCGACGCGGCGGAAGCGGGAGTTCTCGCGCTGGCTGCCGCGGGGGCCGTCGGCGCCCGGGACCGGACGGTAGTGGGCGGTGAAGTCGACGGTGCCCCAGTCCTCGAACGGCCCGCCGCCGGTGGCGCCGTGGACGTCGAGGCGGTACCAGCGCAGCTCGGGGTCCAGGTCGACGGATGCGGGGCGGGTCTCCGGGTGCCAGGTGCGCAGGAGGTGCTGCTCGTCGCCCAGGGCGAAGGCGCTGAAGCGCGAGCGCATGAGGGCCTCGGCCGTGGGCGCCTTCCTGCCGCGGTGCAGGGGCAGGCAGCAGCCGCCGTAGACGTCGCCGGAGCCGCAGGGACAGCGCGCGTCCGGATCGAGGGCGACCGGGGAGGAGGTGTCTGCTGAGGGGGACATGGATCCGTTCGTGGACGTGGGGCCGCCGGCGCCCGGGGCAGCGGACGCGGCGGGGCCGGTGGACGGGCCGGGGACCGGGACACTATGGCACGCCCATGACGAGCCCGCCGCATCCGACCGTATGATCAGGCAGGACGCGAACACGAGGCGAGGAGACCCGCATGCGGATCCCACGGACCATGGCGCTGGTGCTGGCCGGAGGCAAGGGCTCCCGGCTGGACGCCCTGACCGAGCACCGGGTCAAGCCCGCGCTGCCGGTCGCCGGCACGTACCGGCTGATCGACATCTCGATGTCGAACCTGATGCACTCCCACCTCTCGGACGTGTGGGTGATCGAGCAGTACCTGCCGGATTCGCTGAACCAGCACCTGAGCAACGGCCGCCCCTGGGACTTCGACCGCACCCACGGCGGTCTGCATGTCCTCCCGCCCTTCCAGGGCGCGGAGGGCGAGGGCTTCCCCCAGGGCAACTCCGACTCGCTCTACCGGCAGAAGGAGACCATCCGGCGGTTCGCCCCGGATCTCGTGCTCGTGCTCTCGGCCGATCACCTCTACACGCTGAACTTCCTGGACGTGATCGACACCCATCAGCAGCAGCGCGCGGACCTGACCATGGTCACCACGCGCGTCGACGTCGACGCCTCCCGGTTCTCCGTGGTCCACACGGACGGCCAGGGGCGCGTCACGGACTTCGACTACAAGCCCGAGGAGCCCTCCTCGCAGATCGTGGCCGCGGAGATGTTCCTCTTCGAGGGCCCCCAGCTGCTCGAGGCTCTCGAGGAGCTGCACGAGGAGCACGGCCGGCTCGAGGACTACGGCCACGACCTCATCCCGTGGTTCGTCGAGCGCCGCAAGGTGGTCGAGCACCGCATGGCCGGGTACTGGATGGACCTGGGGACGCTGCAGTCGTACTGGACGGCGCAGCTGCAGATCCTCGACGGCGACGGCGCCGTGCTCGATGATCCCGACTGGCCGATCGTCTCGGGGCAGCCGCAGCTGGTCCCGGCGCGCATGGCCGCCTCGGCCGACGTCTCCGACTCCATGATCTCCGCCGGGTCCCGCATCCGGGGGACCGTGGAGCACTCCGTGCTCAGCCCGGGAGTGGTGGTCGAGGAGGGCGCGGTCGTGCGGAACTCGGTCCTGCTGGACGGCGTGCGCGTCGGCCCCGGGGTCGAGCTCGAGAACGTGATCGTCGACATGGGCGCGCAGATCCGCGGCGGCTCCAAGCGCGGCACGGCGGAGGCGGTCACGCTGATCGGCGCCGACGGCCTCGTGTCCGCCACCGAGCCCTTCGACCGCGGGTCGTCCCTGCCCTCAGGGTTCTGAGCCCGCCGCCGGCGGCGCGTCCTGCCCCGCGGGCGGAGGACCATCGGCGCGGCGCCACCCGGGTCCGTCGGCCACGACCAGGCCGCGCTGCTCGAAGGCCTCGAACCAGCCCTCCATGGGCCACCAGCCCCAGCGCCGGGCGAAGACCTCCCCGTTGCGCAGGATGTCGTCCAGGTGCTCGACCGGGGGCGAGGACACCGGATGCCACTGGTGGAAGGCATCGGCGCCGCCGACCCACTGCAGGGGGATGCCCTCGTGGGCCAGGCTCATGGCGAAGTCCGTGTCCTCGCCCCCGTAGCCGGTGAACCGCTCGCAGAACCCGCCGAAGCGCCGCCGCAGCTCCCGCCAGGTCGCGCTCGTCAGGGCGAAGCTCAGCGACCAGAACAGCACCCGCTGCGCCGGGCTCGCCCGGCGGACCTCGCCGGCGGGCGGATCCGGGCGCGCCGGGTGGGGGCTGCGCAGGGCGGGCAGCCGCGACAGCTCGCAGCCCCGGTCCTCCGCGCGCAGGTAGGTCACCGGCCCGCACAGCACCCCGGGGTGCTCGGCCGCGGCCGCGGCGTAGGCCGGGCCGAGCTCCGGTCCGGGGACGCAGTCGGCGTCCAGGAACACGATGACCTCCGCGCCGTCCCGGGCGGCCGCGTCCCCGGCGGCATTGCGCGCCGCCGCCAGGTTCACCGGCCCCGGGCCGGTGCGCTCCAGGCCCCGGGAGCCGGGGACGTCGAACGGCTCGGGGCCGATCTGCACCGTGTGGTGGACGGCATCCGGCAGCCAGCGGCGCACGGCCTCGAGCTGGCGCAGCAGATGCCCCCGGCGCCCGATCGAGCACACGGTCACGACGTGCAGCGACGACCGCGTCGCGGCCACGGGGCGAGTGCTCACGGCCGCGTCCTTCCCGGGCCGGTGCCGGCGTCGGCCCCAGCGCCGCCATCGGCCAGCTGCCCGAGGACCTCGGCGGCGCGCAGAGCCGCGCCGTCGACCTGCCAGAGCCGCCGCCGCTGCTCTCCCGGGCCCAGCTGCAGCGCTCGCTCGATCAGCTCCGGCCAGGCGCGCGGCTCGGGCAGCCCCGGGGCCTCGGGGACGACCGCCAGCCCGGCGTCGGCCAGGATCCGCGCCGTGGCCTCCTGCTCCCGGAAGGGCCGCCGCTGGGGGAGCACGACGGCCGGAGCGCCGGCGGCGGCCACGTCGGCGATCGAGTTCTGCCCGGCCGCGGTGACCACCACGGCCGCGCTCGCCAGAGCCTCGAAGGGGTCCTCCACCCACTCGTCGAGCCCGAGCAGGCGGCAGTGCCCGCTGAGCCTCCCGCCGACGATGCCGGCGACCTCGCGCCAGTAGTCCGCGGAGGCGTCGTGGCCGCCGCGGCCCAGCAGGATCACCGCGTCGCGCCCGCGCCGGGCCGGCAGCTCGCGGTCCTCGAACCGCGTGATCCCGCCGACGCGGCGCACCCTCTCGGCGGCGGGGACCAGGTGGCCCGGCAGCGGGACCCAGTCCGGCCAGGCCGCCAGGATCCGGTCCGCCATGCGGTGCGAGAGCTCGTGCGGCAGGTCGTCGCGCACGCCGGGCAGGGCCTGGATCGACGTCGGCACCCCGAGCAGCCGCACGAGCGCGGTGACCTCCGCGGAGAGGTCGACGTGGAATGCGGCGGGCCGGTGCTCGCGCACCCACGCCGCGATCACGGCCATGCGCTCGGTGTAGCCGTCGTGGCCCTGGGGCGCCCAGTGCAGGGCGCCGTGGGCGGTGGCCCCGGCGGGGTCGGCGGGAGCGTCCATCGGCAGGACCACATCGGCCTCGGGGTGGGAGGAGAGGATGACGGCCTCGTGCCGCGGGGCCAGCGCGCGGGCGACCGCGCGGCACCGCGTCAGGTGCCCGGCGCCGTGGTGGTGCGCGTAGAACCCGATCATCGCGCCGCCGTCTCCTCGAACAGCGCCAGGTAGCGATCGATCATCAGACCCAGGTCGAAGCGCTCCACGGCGATCGCCCGGGCCTCCGCGCGGGGCTGCCGCATGGCGGTGCGCGCCGCGCGCACGAGGTCGTCGACGTCGTCGGGCCGCGCCAGGTGCTCCGGGGTCGAGGAGAGGATCTCGGGGATGCCGCCGCGGCCGAAGGCGGCCACGGGCGTCCCGCAGGACAGGGCCTCGATCAGCACGAGGCCGAACGGCTCGTCCCACTGCGGGGTCGCCAGGGCCAGCCGCGATCGGCCCACCTCCAGGGCGATCTCGCTGGGGGCCATGGCCCCGAGCCAGCGGACGCCGTCGCCCAGGTGCGGGGCGATCTGCGCCTCGAAGTAGCTCGGCTCGGCGCTGCGGCCGATCAGGGTCAGCGGGATCCCGAGCCGCCGGCAGGCCTCGATCGCCAGATGGGGCGCCTTCTCCCGGGTGAGGCGCCCGAACCACACCGCGCCGTCGCCGCCGGGGCCCAGGCGCCACCGCTCGGTCTCCACGCCGTTGTGGATCACGTCCGCGGCGTGCGGCACCCCCCACTGGCGGGCGGTGAACCGGCTCACGGCGGTGAAGCGGCCTGCGGCGAGGCCGCGGCGCCGCAGCGCGCACTGCATGGCGTCCTGGGGCGGCGTGTGCAGCGTCGTGACCATGGGAGCGCGCGCCGACGGGTCCATCAGCAGCATCGAGGAGTGGACGCTGTTGTTGTGGATCAGGTCGTAGTCGGCGGCCTCCAGGTGCTCGCGGACCCGGTCGTGCGCGGCGGCCTCCGACTCCTCCGCTCCCGGGGGGTAGCGGTCATCGCGGGCGCTGTGCATGTGCCCCTGCCAGTCCACCCCGGGGAACTCCAGATCGCGGCGATGGCCCAGGGAGCCGCGCGCCGCGAAGAGGTCGACGTCGATCCCGCGCAGGCGCAGGCCGGTGACCAGGCGATGCACGAAGACCTCGAGGCCTCCGCCGAAGGGAGGGGCGATCGGCATGCGCGACGGGCCGACCACGGCCACCCTCATGAGCCGCCCTCCGAGAGCAGCCGGCGGTGGGCCCGGGCGGCCTGCTCCGCCTGGGCCCGGCGGTCCCCCGCATACGGCAGGGGCCCCGCCGCGAGGGCCTCCCGCACGGCGCGGGCGGCGTCGCGCCCGTCGCCGGTCGCGTACTCGATCACGGCCCCCGGCCGGTCGGCCTGGTCCCGGTAGTGCCCGCAGTCCGGGGCCGCGACGACCGCGCCCAGGTCCCGGCACATCTCCAGCCAGCCGGAGTGGGAGCCGCGCAGGTACGGCAGCACCACGGCCGTGCAGCGGGCGATCCGGGAGTGCAGCTCGTCGTCGTCCATCCGCGGATGCACCACGAGCTCGAGGCCCTCGATCCCGGCCAGGTCGCGCGCCGGCTCGGCGTCCGCGGCGCGCTCGTCCACGAAGACCGTGAGGCGGCGCCCGCCCAGTCCGCCGGCGAGGTCGCGGTACCAGCCGGGATCGCGCACCGTGGCGGCGCGCAGGTCCTTGAGGAAGACGGCGGCATCCATCGGCCGCCCGCCGTCCGCGCGGGCCTGCTCCTGCAGGCGCTGCGCGCGCTGCGGCGCCACGACGAGCGGGTGGGGGATCACGACCGCCTCGCGGCCGAAGCGCTCGCGGATCTCGCGGGCCGCCGAGCCGGTCAGGGTGATGACGGTCTGTGCGGCCCCGATCAGCGCCGCCAGGCGCTCGAGGTGCTCGGCCTGCTGCTCGGGCGTGCTCAGATGGGGGTTCTGCAGGTCGTGGACGGTCAGCACGAGCCGGATCCCGGACTCGCGGCACTGCCGGGCGAGCGCGCGGATCTGCTGCGGGCTGCGGTGCTCGAAGCCGAAGTGCACGTGGAGCACGTCGAGCTCGTCGGCCGCCTCGCGCAGGCGCTGCGCGTCGAGCAGCGGGTGGGGCCGCCACCGGCCCGGGGGCAGGTCGGCGACCTCGGGGGGGACGAAGCGCTCGACGCCGTCCCAGGCCTCGAACGGCGTCACGGCCTCCACATAGGGGTGATGCGCCGGCACAGGGGCCACCCGGAGGACCGATCGGTCCCGGACGGCAGTGCTCATGGATCCCCTCCGTGGTCGGCGCTGGTGGTCGGCGCTGTCGGGCGGGAGCCAGAGGGGCTCCGCGGTCATCAGCGACGTTATTATCACAGAATGAGCTCCCCGGGCCGACTCCAGCACTACGCCGGCTTCTACGCGCAGGAGGATCCCGTCGCAGAGTCCGACGACCGGGCTCTGGTGGTCGTGATCGGCAACTGCCAGGCCGAGTCGCTGCGCATCCTGCTGGACTCCGATCCGGGCCTGCGCTCGGTGCGCGTGCCCCCGGTCTTCGAATGGGACGACAGGGACGTCGCCGCGGCCGCCCGGCTGCTCGCCCGGACCGACGCGCTCGTGATGCAGCACGTGCGCGACGACTACCGGGGGCTGCCCTCCGGGACGCGGCAGCTCGAGGCGCTGCTGCCCCCGTCGTCGCTGGCCGTGCGCGTCCCGGTCCTGCGCTATGCGGGCCTGCACCCCTTCCAGGTCATCGTCCGCGACCCCGACGACAGCTCGCTCGATCCGCCCGGGGTGCCCTACTCGGACCTGCGCACCCTGGCGCTCGCAGCGCACGGCGCCGACGGGGACGACGGCTCCCTGCCCCCGCATGCTCCCGAGCTGGACGCGCAGACGCTCGAGCGGCTGCACGAGGAGTCGGTCGGGCAGCTCGGGGCGCGCGAGCGGGCGCACGGCACGGTGGTCATGTCGGACGTGCTCGAGACCCGCCCGCACTGGCACACGATCAACCACCCCGACAATGCGACGCTGACCGCTCTGGCCGAGCGCGTGCTCGCCGAGCTCGGCCGCGGCCTCGGCTTCGCCCCGGACCCGGCAGGCATCCCCGATCCCGGCCGCGAGCTGCTGCGCTCGATCGAGGCCCCCGTGGATCCCGACCACGCCCGCGCGCTGGGGGCCCGGCTGCGCCCGGATGCGCGCCACGACGGCTGGCGGGTCGGCCCGCCCGACGACTTCGTGGAGCTCGACGAGGCGACCATCGCCCGCGAGCAGCTCGCGTTCTGCCGTGCCAGGCCGCGGCTGGTCGAACGGGGCCTGCAGCGCCACGGCGAGCGGATGCGGATGCTGGGGCTGCTCGCATGAGCCCCCTGCCCTCCGCGCCTGCTCGGTCGCGCACCGCGCCCCCGCGGGCGGAGGTCCGGCACCTCGTGATCGGCCCCCAGGCGCACGGGGTCGTGCGCCACGGGCTGGGCCTCTTCGACGCGGCTCGCCGGCGGGGGACGGACGAGCTGGAGCACCGGCTGGTGCGCGCGCAGAGCGTCGAGTCCGTCGGGTCCGTCGAGTCCCGGGACTTCGGGACCGGCCGGACCGCACCCGGCGCGCCCGCCGCCGGAGCGCCTGCCGATCCCGCCGCCGGGACGGAGGCGCCTGCCGGCGTGCTCCACGTGAGCTTCACCGATGCCCTCTTCGGCCCGGACCCCCAGGCGGCCGTCGATGCGGTCCTGCGGCTGCGCGGCTCGCACCTGCTGAGCGTGGGGCCCCACGACGTCCCGCAGCCGCAGGAGGGGCACGAGCGCTTCGCGCGGCGCAGCCGGGCCTATGCCCGGCTGCTCGGGCAGGCCGATCTCGTGATCGCCCACTCGGAGCACGAGGCCGGGCAGCTCCGGGAGCTGGGCGGCGCGCAGCCCGGGGGCCGCGGCGCGATCCGCGTGGTCCCGCTGCCGCTCGAGGACCCCGCTGCCGCTCCCGGCGCCGCTGCCTCCCCCGCCGCGAGCTCGGCGGGCCCCGCGCCGGAGAGCCGCCCGTCGGAGGCCGGCCCCGGCTCCCCGTGCGTGGGCGTGCTCGGCTTCGTCTACCCCGGCAAGGGCCTCGAGGACGTCATCGATCAGGTGCCGCCCGGGACCCGGGTGCGCGCGATCGGCGGCGTCGCCGCCGGCCACGACGACGAGGCCGCCGGGCTCGGCGAGCGGGCAGCCCGGCGCGGCGTCGCCTTCGAGATCACCGGCTACGTCCCGGAGGCGGAGCTGGCCGCCGAGCTGGCCGCCGCGGACGTCCCCGTCTGCCCGCACCGCCACGTCTCGGCCTCCGGGTCGCTGAACACGTGGATCGCGCACGGGCGGATCCCGCTCGTCGCCGACGGCCCCTACATGCGCGAGGTCGACGAGCGCTGGCCCGGACGCGTCGTGCGCCGCGACCGGGAGGAGCTGGGCGAGGCGCTGCGCGAGCTGCTGGCCGATCCCGGGCGGACCCGCGCCGTCCAGGCCGCGCCGTCGTGGGGCTGGCCGCAGGTCGCGGCGGCCTATGAGACCGCCTGGGCGGAGGCCGCTCGATGAGCGCCCCGGCCGGGCTCCGGGAGAGCCCGCGGATCTCCGTCGTCGTGCCCCACTACGAGGATCAGGCCGGCCTGGACGCCGTGCTGGCCGGCCTGCGGGCCCAGCGGCCGGCGCCGCCGGCCGAGATCGTCGTGGCCGACGACGGCTCCGCGACCGCCCCGCGGGTTCCCGACGGCGTGCGGGTCGTGCGCCAGGAGGACCGCGGGTTCCGCGCCGCCGCGGCCCGCAACCTGGGCGCGCGCGCGGCGACGGGGCAGATCCTGGCCTTCCTCGACGGCGACACCGTCCCCGAGCCCGGCTATCTGGCCGCCGTGGCCCGCGCGCTGGCGGAGCAGCCGCACGCGCTGATCGTGGGGACGCGGACCCATGTGGACGAGGCGGTCGATCCGCCCCGGGACCTGGGGGAGCCGCAGTGGCTGCGCGACGCCTGGGCCGCCACGGACCATCTGCGCCGCCACGACGATGCGAGCTTCCGCTTCGTCATCTCCGCCGTGCTCTCGTGCCGGCGCGAGACGTTCGAGCGCCTGGGCGGCTTCGACCCGACGATGGTCGGCTACGGCGGGGAGGACTGGGAGCTGGGCTGGCAGGCCGTGCTGGCCGGCTGCGATCTGCGGCACGAGCCCGGGGCTCGCGCCGTGCATCGCGGTGCCGACTGGGGCGGACGCTCCGCCGCGGACCGGGCGGCCGCCGCGCGGCAGAAGAACCGGGAGAGCCTGCGCCTGGCGCCCCGGATCACGCATCCGATCGCCCGGCCCGCGGGCCTGGTGCACGCGGTCCCCGACATCCTCGTCACGTGGCGGCGGGACTGGCACGAGCACGCCGGCACGGGCGCCGCCGCCCTGGCGGTGCGCGATCTGCTCGCCGCGGGGGACGTCCACGTGCGGCTGCCGCAGGACGGCTCGAGTCCCGCCGAGCTGCGCGAGATGCTCGCCGCCGACCCGCGGGTCGGCTTCACGGCGGGGGCGCGGCGTCCCCGGGCGCGCGCCCGGCCCCGGTTCGAGGTCGAGCTGCTGAGCGCGTGCCGGATCCCCCCGGGGCAGCTGTCCCGGGCGTGCGAGGCGGCCGCCGCCCGCGGCCGCATCGCCGAGGTCGCCGCGCCGGACGGCACGGCGCTGGCGCGGATCGAGCCCGTGCGCGTCCGGGCCCGCGCGGCTCTCGGCCTCGCCGAGCCGGGCGCGGACGACGGCGTCCTGCGGCTGATCCGCGACTGGCCCCGGCTGTCCGCGCAGCTGCGGCTCGAGGACGCCTTCCGCGACGAAGGCCAGTGCGGATAGCACACGGCGGGCCCGCGGGTCGAGCATGACGCCGCGTGACGGGGAAGATGACATCGTCGCCGCCCGCGCCGTTCACTGGGGCCCATGACGACCGAGACGCCGCAGCGGGCAGCGCGCGCCCGAAAGCCCAAGCCCGAGGGCCAATGGAAGGTCGACGGCCGCGAGCCGCTGAACCACAACGAGCAGTTCAAGGCCGAGGACGACGGCTTCGCCGTGCGCGCGCGGATCGAGCAGAAGTACGCCCGCGAGGGCTTCGCCTCGATCGACGCCGACGACCTCCACGGCCGCTTCCGGTGGTGGGGCCTCTACACCCAGCGCCGCCCCGGGATCGACGGCGGGCGCACCGGCTCGCTGTCGGCCGAGGAGCTCGAGGACGAGTACTTCATGATGCGCGTGCGCCTGGACGGCGGCGCCCTGACCCGCGAGCAGCTCGGCGTCCTCGCGCAGATCTCGCAGGAGTTCGCCCGCGGCACCTCGGACATCACGGATCGCCAGAACATCCAGTACCACTGGATCCGGATCGAGGACGTCCCGGAGATCTGGCGGCGCCTCGAGGAGGCCGGGATGGACACCGTCTCCGCCTGCGGCGACGTCCCCCGCGTCATCCTGGGATCCCCCGTGGCCGGCGCCGCCGCCGACGAGGTGCTGGACCCCACTCCCGCGATCGACGCGCTGCGCGAGGAGGTCCACAAGCTCGAGTTCTCGAACCTGCCGCGCAAGTACAAGACCGCGGTGACCGGCCACCCGTCGCTGGACGTGGCCCACGAGATCAACGACTGCTCGTTCGTCGGCGTGCTGCACCCGGAGCTCGGACCCGGGTACGACCTGTGGGTCGGCGGCGCGCTGTCCGTCCAGCCGTTCCTGGGCCGGCGGCTCGGCGCGTTCGTGGCCGAGGACCAGGTCGTCGACGTCTGGCGCGGCGTGACCGCGATCTTCCGCGACTACGGCTACCGGCGCCTGCGCAACCGCGCCCGCATGAAGTTCCTGGTCAAGGACTGGGGCGTCGAGCGCTTCCGCGAGGTCCTGGAGACCGAGTACCTGGGCTACGCGCTGGCCGACGGCCCCGCTCCGGGGGCTCCCACGGGCCCGGCCGATCACATCGGCGTGACCCGGCAGAAGGACGGCCGGAACATGCTCGGCGCGGCCCCGCGAGCGGGCCGCGTGCCCGGCGAGCGGCTGGGGCAGCTGGCCGAGGTCATGGAGCGCTTCGGCAGCGACCGCGTGCGCCTGACCCCGCAGCAGAAGATCCTGCTGCTCGACATCGCCGACGACGACGTCGAGGCCGCGATCGAGGCGCTCGACGCGATCGACCTCAAGGTCCGGCCCTCGCCGTTCCGCCGCTCGACCGTGGCCTGCACGGGCATCGAGTTCTGCAAGCTCGCGATCGTGGAGACCAAGCAGGTCGCCTCGGATGCGATCGACGAGCTCGAGCGTCGTCTCGCGGACCTCCAGCTGGACGATCCCATCTCGCTGCACATCAACGGGTGCCCCAACTCCTGCGCCCGCTTCCAGGTCGCGGACATCGGCCTGAAGGGCCAGCTGCTGCCCACCGAGGACGGCGGCCAGAAGCCGGGGTACCAGGTCCACCTCGGCGGTGGGCTGACCAGCTCCGAGCACGGGGGCGAGGCCAATCTGGGCCGCACCGTGCGGGGTCTGAAGGTCTATCAGGACGATCTGCCCGACTACGTCGAGCGCCTCACCCGCCGCTTCGCGGAACAACGGCAGGATGGGGAGAGTTTCGCCGCATGGAGCACCCGCGCCGAGGAGGACGATCTGAGATGACCACCGCATCCGCCGAGAAGGGCCTGCGCGCCGAGGACGAGCTGCGGGAGCTGGCGGCCGCCGGGGCCCGCGAGCTGGGCGCCGAGCTCGACGCCGACGGCAAGGTCCCGACTCAGGGCGAGGCCGACCACGTCGCCGCGATCCGCTGGGTCGCCGAGACCTTCCCCCACGCCCGCGTCGCCGTGGCCTGCTCGATGGCCGATCTGGTCCTGCCGGCGCTCGTCGCCGAGCAGATCCCCGGCGTGGACGTGCTCTTCCTGGAGACCGGATACCACTTCCCGGAGACCCAGGGCACCAAGGCGGCCGCCGAGGCCATGCTGGACATCACCGTCCTGGACGTCATGCCGAAGCTCTCCGTCGCGGAGCAGGACGAGAAGCACGGCAAGGACCTCTTCCGGACCGACCCGTCGGCCTGCTGCGCCATGCGCAAGGTCGAGCCGCTGGCCGGTGCGCTCGAGGACTACGAGATCTGGTTCACCGGGGTGCGCCGCGACGAGTCGCCCACGCGCACCAACGCCCCGCTCGTGTCCTTCGACGAGACCCATAAGCTGGTCAAGGTCAACCCCATGGTCCGCTGGTCGCTCGATGACCTGATGGAGCACTCCGACAGCGCGGGACTGCCCGTGAACCCCCTGCTGTCCGAGGGCTACCTCTCGATCGGCTGTGCGCCGTGCACGCGCAAGGTGGCACCCGGGGAGGACCCCCGGGCCGGACGCTGGTCCGGCAGCGACAAGATCGAGTGCGGCATCCACCTGTGATGCCCGCGGCGGGGTCGGCCCCGCCGCCGCGAGCACCCCCCCCCGCACCCCACCTCAGGAGAGCAGGACCCCATGACAGAGACCGCCGTGTCGGCCACGGGCCAGCAGTCCGCCCTGGACGCCCTGGAGTCCGAGGCCATCCACATCATCCGCGAGGTCGTCGCCGAGTTCGACCGGCCCGCCATGCTGTTCTCGGGCGGCAAGGACTCCGTGGTGATGCTGCACCTGGCGGCCAAGGCGTTCTGGCCCGCGGCGATCCCGTTCCCGGTGCTGCACGTGGACACGGGGCACAACTTCCCGGAGGTCCTGGACTTCCGCGACCGCACGGCCGAGCGGCTCGGGGTGCGGCTCGTCGTCGCCTCCGTGCAGGACTACATCGACGACGGCCGACTGGCCGAGCGCGCCGACGGCACCCGCAACCCGCTGCAGACCACCCCGCTGCTGGACGCGATCGCGGACCACCGGTTCGACGCCGTGTTCGGCGGCGCCCGCCGCGACGAGGACAAGGCCCGGGCCAAGGAGCGCATCATCTCCCTGCGCGACGAGTTCGGGCAGTGGGATCCCCGCAATCAGCGCCCCGAGCTGTGGAACCTCTACAACGGCCGCCACACCGCGGGCCAGCACGTGCGGGCCTTCCCGATCTCCAACTGGACCGAGCTCGACGTCTGGCGCTACATCGAGCGGGAGTCGATCGATCTGCCCCCGATCTACTTCGCCCACGACCGCGAGGTCTTCCGGCGCGACGGCATGTGGATGTCGGTGAGCCCGGTGTCCCGGCCCCGCGGCGACGAGCAGGTCGAGACCCGGACGGTCCGCTACCGCACCGTGGGCGACATGTCCTGCACCGGGGCGGTCCTCTCCGATGCCGCCGACGTCGCCGCCGTGGTCGCGGAGGTCGGCTTCTCCACGCTGACCGAGCGCGGCGCCACGCGCGCCGACGACCGCATCTCCGAGGCCGCCATGGAGGACCGCAAGAAGGACGGCTACTTCTGATCGGCCGGGGCGCAGCCCCCGCCCGTCCCAGCCGCCCCCGACCGCCGCGCTGAGCGCATCCACGAACGTCAGAAGGTGCCCGTGACCGAGACCTCCGCCCCTGCCCCCGCCGTGACCTCGACCATCGACCCCGGATCGCTGTTCCGCTTCGCGACCGCCGGCTCCGTCGACGACGGCAAGTCCACCCTGGTGGGCCGGCTCCTGCACGACGCCAAGGCGATCCTGGCCGATCAGCTCGAGGCCGTGGCCCGCACCTCGGCCGAGCGGGGCTTCGGCGGCGGCGAGGGCAGGCTCGATCTGGCGCTGCTGACCGACGGCCTGCGCGCCGAGCGCGAGCAGGGCATCACGATCGACGTCGCCTACCGCTACTTCGCGACCGACCGCCGCTCGTTCGTGCTCGCCGACTGCCCCGGGCACGTGCAGTACACCAAGAACACGGTCACCGGCGCCTCGACCGCCGACGCCGTCGTGCTGCTCGTCGACGCCCGCCACGGCGTGCTCGAGCAGACCCGGCGCCACCTGGCCGTGAGCGCGCTGCTGCGCGTCCCGCACGTCGTGGTCGCGGTCAACAAGATCGACCTCGTGGACTGGTCCCAGGAGCGCTTCGACGAGATCCGCGCCGACATCACGGAGGTCGCCGGGCGCCTGGGCTCCGCCGAGCTCGTCGAGAACCTCAAGGTCGTCCCCGTCAGCGCCCTCGAGGGCGACAACGTCGTGGAGCCCTCCGAGCGCACCGCCTGGTACGCGACGGGCGACTACGACGGGCGCCCGCTGCTGCGCATCCTGGAGGAGCTGCCCACGGTCGACGAGTCCGGCCGGGGCGAGGCCCGCCCGTTCCGCCTCCCGGTGCAGTGCGTGATCCGCCCCCAGGGCGGGGTCGCCCAGGGCGTGGACCCCGAGGCCACCCGCGACTACCGCGGCTACGCCGGGCAGATCGCCTCGGGCACCGTGGCCGTGGGGGACGAGGTCGTCGTGCAGCCCTCGGGCCGCAGGACCACCGTGGTGGGGATCGACGTCGCCGGCACCGCCGCGCAGAAGGCGGGCCCGCTGCCGGGCGAGCAGCTCGCGGAGGCCGCCGCCCCCCGCTCGGTGACCCTGCGCCTGGCCGATGACATCGACGTCGCCCGCGGCGAGCTCATCGCCGCCGCGCACCCGGCCCCGCCGGAGCCCGTCAAGGAGTTCTCGGCCCGCCTGGCGTGGCTCGGCGACGCCCCGCTGCGACCGCGCGCCCGCGTGCTGATCAAGCACGGCAGCGCCACGGTCAAGGCCATGGTCGGCGAGATCGCGGGCGCCCTGGACCTGGAGTCCATGCGGCTCGAGCCGGCGCAGTCCCTCGAGCTCAACGACATCGGCAGGGTCACGCTGCGGACCCCCTCGGCGCTGCCGCTGGACGACTACTCCGAGCTGCGCCGCACCGGGGCGTTCCTGCTGATCGACGAGCAGTCGGGCGGCACCCTGGCCGCGGGCCTGGTCGGGGAGAGCTGAGTGTCCGCCCGGAAGCGGGACGCACCGGGTGAGCAGGGCGCAGGGCGGGCCGCCGGCCCGGGCGAGCTCGAGACCGTCACCCGCACGCCCGGCGACCCCGGCGACGGCCGACGGCGCAGGCGGCGCGCCGGCGGCTGGCCGCTCGTGCTCGCCGGCCTGGCGCTGCTGCTCGTGCTGACCACGGCGGCCACCGCGCTGCGCGCGAACGGCACCCTCGACGCCCTCGAGCAGCAGCGGATCCGGACCTCGGAGGCCGATGAGCTGACCCTGGGGTACTTCGCCAACCTCACCCACGGCCCGGCCCTGGCCGGGGTCCACGACGGCGTCTTCGACGACGCCCTGGGGGGCACCGAGCTGAGCACGCAGGTCTTCTCGACCGGTCCCACGACCATCGAGGCGATGAACTCCGGCGAGGTCGACGCCGCGTTCATGGGCCCGAACCCCGCGATCAACTCCTACGTGCAGTCCGGCGGCGAGTCGATCACGATCATCGGCGGGGCGACCTCCGGAGGCGCCCGGTTCATCGTCTCCGACGACGTCGCGGGCGAGGACGACCTGGCCGGGCGCACGTTCGCGACCCCGGCGCTGGGCGGCACCCAGGACGTCGCGCTGCGCGTGTGGCTCGAGGAGCGCGGCTACGAGGTCGACACCGGCTCCCCGGACTCCGTGTCGATCACGCCCATGCCCTCGGGACAGGCGCTGCAGACCTTCCGGCAGGGCCAGATCGACGGCTTCTGGGGCCCGCAGCCGTGGGTCACGCTGATGAGCGAGGAGGGCGGGCGCGTGCTCGTCGACGAGGGCGATCTGTGGCCCGAGGGCCGCTACCCCACGACCGTGCTGGCCGTGCGCACCGACTTCCTCGAGCAGCACCCCGAGACCGTCGAGCGGCTGCTCGGCGGCCTCGAGGACTCGGTCGCCCATCTCGAGCAGATGCCGCCGGAGGATGCCGCGGCCCTGCTCAACGAGGCCATGGTCGAGGCCCAGGGCCAGGAGCTGCCGGAGCAGACGCTGATCAGCTCGCTCGAGCAGATGGAGTGGACCGCCGACCCGATGGCCGGCACCTACGACACGCTCCTGGGCAACGGCGTGTCCGCCGGGGTCACCCAGGACGCCTCCCTCGAGGGCCTCGTGGACGTCGAGCCGCTGAACCGCGTGCGCGAGCAGCGCGGCATGGAGCCCGTGGAGGGGCAGCCGTGAGCCGGGCGCACACGGGCGGCGCGCGCCCGGGCGAGCAGAGCGTGATCCGCATCCGTGGGCTGGCCAAGTCCTTCGGCGACGCCCCCGTGCTCGCCGATCTGGACCTCGACGTGCGCCGCGGGGAGTTCGTGAGCCTGCTCGGTGCCTCCGGCTCCGGCAAGACGACGCTGCTGAACATCATCGCGGGGCTCGAGCAGCCCTCGTCCGGCAGCGTCACGGCCCCCGCCGAGGGCACGGCGTTCATGTTCCAGGACGCGTCCCTGTTCCCGTGGCTGACGGCCGGGCGCAACGTCGAGCTGGCCCTCGAGCTGGCCGGGGTCCCGCGGGCACGGCGGCGGGACCGGGCCGAGGAGCTGCTCGAGCTCGTGCGGCTGCCGCAGGTCGCCGACAAGCGCCCCCACGAGCTCTCCGGCGGCATGCGCCAGCGCGTGGGCCTGGCCCGGGGCCTGGCCCAGGAGCGCGAGGTCCTGCTCATGGACGAGCCGTTCTCGGCCCTCGACGCCATCACGCGCGATCTGCTGCAGGACGAGCTGCTGCGCATCTGGGAGGTCACGGGGCGCACGATCGTGTTCATCACCCACAACGTCTCCGAGGCCGTCCGTCTGGGGCAGCGCGTCCTGCTGCTGTCGTCGCGGCCCGGGCGGATCGTGGAGCAGTGGGACACCGGGCCCTGGAAGCACCCCGAGGCCCACGGATTCGAGGCCGGCGGCCAGACCGCCGAGGAGACGCGGGCCGAGCTGACCCGCACCATCACCCGACGGCTCAGGGAGGAGATCGGCCGCCATGCCCGCTGATCGCGTCACCACCGGCCCGTCCGCCGAGGCTCCCTGGGCGTCCTCGACGGCGGCCGCGCAGACCGGACCCGCCGGCGCCGCCGTGCCCGCCGCCGCGCCGGGCTCCGCGGGGGCCCGCACCGCGGATCAGGCCGACCCCGAGGTCGCCGGCCCCGCCGATCCGTCCTCGGACAGCGCCCTGGCGGGCCTCGACGCCCTGCAGAGCGACGGCCCGCGGCGCCGCACCGCCGGCGACGTCTTCCGCGAGCGGGTGGCCCCTCCGCTGGCGGCCCTGGTGGCCGCCGTGCTGGTGTGGCAGCTGCTCGTCGCGCTGATCGACCCGCGCCCGGACATCATGCCCGGCCCGCTCGACGTGGCCCGGCAGGTGGGGGCCGCCACGGCCGACGGCACGCTGCCGGGGGCCCTGGCGACCTCGCTGTGGCGCGGGGTCAGCGGGTTCCTGATCGCGGTCGCGGTGGCCACCCCGCTGGCGCTGCTGATCGCCTCGTGGCAGGGTCTGCGCCATGCCGTCGGGCCGCTGATCTCGGGCATGCAGGTGCTGCCCTCGGTGGCCTGGGTGCCGGCGGCGATCGTATGGTTCGGGCTCTCGGACGCCACGGTGTACTTCGTGGTGCTCATGGGCGCGATCCCGTCGATCGTCAACGGCATGCTCGCCGGCGTGGACCAGATCCCGCCGCAGCTGCTCAAGGCGGGCAGGATCATGGGCGCGACGGGCTCCACCCTGGCGCTGAAGGTCGTGCTGCCCGCGGCGATGCCCGGCTACGTCGCCGGGCTCAAGCAGGGCTGGGCCTTCTCGTGGCGGTCCCTGATGGGCGCGGAGCTCATCGCGATCGGCGGGTCCATCGGCTTCGGCATGGGCTCCCTGCTGGCGCAGGGGCGCACCGTATCGGACATGGCCGTCGTGCTGACCGCGGTGCTGAGCATCCTGGCGGTGGGCATCGTGATCGAGCTGCTGCTGTTCAACCCGCTCGAGAAACGGCTGCTGCGCGGCCGCGGGCTGCTGCGGACCTGACCCGCAGCCCAGCGCATCATCGGCTCGCCTCGACCGAGGCTGCCGCAGACACGTCCCAGCACGGCCCGCGAAGGGGCCGAGGAGGAGAGAGACCATGACGGAACAGACGCAGGCCCCGGGCACCGCCCGCCCGCTGCGCGTGGCGATCATCGGCGCCGGTCCTGCGGGCATCTACACCGCGGACATGCTCAGCAAGTCGGAGGCCGTGAAGAGCGGCGAGATCGAGGTCTCGGTCGACCTCTTCGACCGCTACCCGACGCCCTTCGGGCTGATCCGCTACGGCGTGGCCCCCGATCACCCCCGCATCAAGGGCATCATCACCGCCCTGCGCCAGATCCTGGGCGGGGGAGCGGTGCGCTTCTTCGGCAACGTCGAGTACGGCCGCGATCTGAGCCTGGGCGATCTGCAGGATCTCTACGACGCCGTCGTGTTCTCGACCGGCGCCGTCAAGGACGCCCCGCTCGAGGTCCCGGGCAAGGACCTGGAGGGCGTCCACGGGGCCGCCGACTTCGTCGCCTGGTACGACGGCCACCCCGACTACCCGCGCGAGTGGCCCCTGGACGCCGAGCAGGTCGCCGTCATCGGCAACGGCAACGTGGCCCTGGACGTGGCTCGCGTGCTGGCCAAGCACGCCGACGACATGCTCACCACCGAGATCCCCGGCAACGTCTACCAGGGGCTCAAGGCGAATCCCGTCACGGACGTCCACGTCTTCGGCCGCCGCGGCCCGGCGCAGATGAAGTTCACCCCGCTCGAGCTGCGCGAGCTCGGCAAGGTGCCCGATGTCGATGTGGTCGTCCACGACGAGGACTTCTCCCCGGAGGACGTCGCCGACGAGGCCGCCGGCGACTCCAACCAGGTCAAGGTCATGCTCAAGACCCTGCGCAAGTGGATGGACGACGACGCGCCCAGGACGGCCTCGCGCCGGCTGCACCTGCACTTCTTCCAGCGCCCGGAGGAGATCCTGGGGGAGGACGGCAGGGTCGTCGCGCTGCGCACCGAGCGCACCCGCCTCAACGAGGACGGCTCCGTGTCCCCGATCAGCGAATTCGTCGACCACCCCATGGGCGCGGTCTACTACGCGATCGGCTACCTGGGCTCCCCCCTGCCGGAGATCCCGTTCGACCTGCACCGCGGCGTCATCCTCAACTCCGAGGGCCGCGTGCGGGATCCCGAGGGCAATGTCCAGTCCGGGGTCTACGCGTCCGGGTGGATCAAGCGCGGGCCCGTGGGTCTGATCGGGGCGACCAAGTCGGACGCCCTCGAGACGATCACGCACCTGCTCGAGGACCGCGGGTCGCTGTCGGCGCAGCGCCCCGAGCCCGAGGCGATCATCGAGACGCTCGAGGCCAAGGGCATCGAGTACACGACCTGGGACGGCTGGCTGCAGCTCGACGAGCACGAGCAGGCCCTGGGCGCGTCGTCCCATGACGCCGAGGGCAACCCCCGCGAGCGCGTCAAGGTCATCGACCGCGAGGAGATGGTCCGGGTCTCGCGTCAGAGCTGACCGGAGGCCGGCCCCGCGCCGGCTCGCCCCTGCCGCACGAGCCCGCTCCATCGGCCCTGAGGGAGCGGGCTCGTGCCCCGGGCATCACAGGCCCAGCAGGCCCCGCGCCGCCTCGTTGAGCAGCCGCCCGTGCGGATCGGCCTGCTCGCGCACCGAGAGGAAGTCGTCCCAGCGCTCGTACATGGGCCGCAGCCGATCCGCCTGCAGACTGTGCCGCCCGCCCCAGTGGGGCCGTCCGCCGTGGGCCAGGAAGACCGCCTCGAGCTCCCGGAAGGTCTCCGGGCGCCAGCGGCGCCAGAACTGGCGCACCGTGATCCAGCCGGTGTAGCGGGCGTGCGCGGGCGAGAGCCAGGTCTCCTCCGGCGCCGAGCAGCGCACGGTCAACGGCAGCCCGAGGTCGGTCTCGTGGCGCTCGAGCACCGCCTGGACCTCGCGGAAGGCGTCGGGCAGGTCCTCGAGCGGGACGGCCCATTCGGTCTGCACGAACTTCACCGGGCGCGACGACGCGAAGACCTTGTACGACAGGTCGGTGTAGCGCCGCGAGCTCAGGGACATGGCATCGAGGCGGTGCAGCCCGGGGATCGCGCGCGGGGCGGCGCCGGCCAGCCGGTTCAGGGCGGCGGGCAGGGCGCGGCGCAGCACGGCGTCGTCGCTGCGCCGCACGCTCTGGGCCACCCGCGATCCCGGTGCCGACCACTCGGCGGGCAGACGGTGCAGGCGGCTCATGATGCGGGTGTGCGCGGAGTCGCTGCCCGGGGCCCAGAACAGCTCGAAGTGATCGGCCCCGGCCATGCGCTCGCCCAGGTTCTCGATCAGGGGCGCGAGCGACTCGTTGAACTCGGCCGAGTGCAGCCGGTAGGAGTCCTCGCACTGCACGGTGACCGCGGCGATCACGCCGACCACGCCCAGCCCGGTGCGCGCGGCCTGGAAGAGCTCGGGGCGCTGCGTCGGCGAGCACTCCACGATCTCCCCGGAGGCCAGCACCACGGTCAGGCCGGCGACCTGCCCCGACAGCGACTGGAAGCCGGCGCCGGTGCCGTGCGTCGCGGTCGAGATCGCCCCGGCGATGCTCTGATGCAGGGTGTCGGGCAGATTGGAGAAGGCCAGTCCGCAGGCGTCGAGCTCGCGCGCGGCCTGGATCAGGGGGGTGCCGCCCAGGAAGGTGGCCCGCCGCGCGGCCGTGTCGACGTGGTCCAGCCCCACGAGCCCGCAGGTGTCCAGGCGCAGCTCCTGCGGCTCGGCCAGCCGGCTGAAGCTGTGGCCCGCGCCCGTGACCCGCGTGCGCAGACCTGCGGCGGCGGCCGCCTCCAGGGCGTCGGCGACCTCCTGGATGCTCTGGGGGCGCACGGTGCGGACGTCCTCCGCCTCGTGCGAGCGGTCCCAGGTGGTCCAGGTGGTGGGGCCCGTCTGCGAGGGGAGCCCATCCGGTGGGGTCATGGTGTCTCCTGGTGAGGATGAGGGTGCGGACGGCGATGCCGTCCTGGGGACATTCTGCCCCGCTCGCCGCGGCGGCGGCGGGACGGAGCCGGGTCAGCCCCAGCCGAGCCGGTGGAGGCGCTGGTCCTCGATCCCGAAGTGGTGGGCGATCTCGTGGACCACCGTCACGGCCACCTCGCGGACCAGCTGCTCCCGGTCCTCGCACAGCCGCAGCAGGGGGCCGCGGAAGATCCGGATGTGATCGGGCAGCGAGCCCATCCACGACGCGTCCCGCTGGGTGATCGGCACGCCCTCGTAGAGCCCGAGCAGCTCCGGCATCCCGGCCGGGGGCTCCGCCTCGATCAGCACGACGACATTGTCCAGGGTCGCGAAGATCTCCTCCGGGATGCCGTCGAGGGCATCGTCGACCAGGGACTCGAACTCGGCGTCGCTGACGTGCATCACGCGGCCATTGTCTCGCGCGCCGCCGACAGGCTCCGCCGCCGAGCGATCCCGGCCCCGCGGTCGGATCCGCGGGTCCGGTCTCGGCACACCGGCCCGGAGGCGGCTGGACCGACCTGGTAGGATCGCGACTCGGCCGCGCGCTGTGCGCGCGGCGCGCCCTCATCGTCTAGAGGCCTAGGACACCGCCCTTTCACGGCGGCGACACGGGTTCGAATCCCGTTGGGGGTACCAGCGGCCGCAGCGCCCGGACGGCATCCGCCGACCGGGCGCTGCGTCGTCGGGACGGGCCTCGCGCCGGGGAAGCGGGGCGCGCAGGGCAGGGCGGGGCCGTCGATTTGCGCGAAGCGGTCGTCGTGGTGCTAATATCTTGCCTCGTTGGAAAACGGCAGGGAGGTCCCGCGGGACCGCCCGAAAGATCTCCACGAGGCCCTGTAGCGCAGTTGGTTAGCGCGCCGCCCTGTCACGGCGGAGGTCGCGGGTTCAAGTCCCGTCAGGGTCGCACGGACGGCGTCAGCTCAGCTGAGGCCGTCTTGGCATCTGAGGCATCGGATGCCCGGCTCTGTAGCTCAGTTGGTAGAGCGTACGACTGAAAATCGTAAGGTCACCGGATCGACGCCGGTCGGAGCCACGGCCCGGAAGGCCCCTCGCACCTCGTGCGGGGGGCCTTCCGCATGTCCGGGAGGCCCTTCCGGCAACCGACGGCCTCCGCTTGGCCGAGCGCGAGCGCTGCTCACTATCCTCGGATCGTCAGTCAGCTGGCGGTCTCGGCCGGGGCTGCCGCACCGGGCACGCAGAGAGAAAAGGTGAGCGCTCATGGCACGTCGGCCGTTCGACAGCACGATCCCCTTCCTCCGGGAGGGCTACTCCTACATCTCCTCGCGGTGCGACGAGCTGGGGACCGATGTCCTGACCAGCCGCATCGCGCTGCAGCCGGTGACCTTCATCCGCGGCGAGGAGGCCGCGGGCATCTTCTACGACGGGCGGCGCTTCACCCGCGAGTCCGCGATGCCCCCGACGATCCAGCACCTGCTCCAGGACAAGGGCTCCGTCCAGGACCTCGACGGCGAGGCCCACCGGCACCGCAAGGCGGCCTTCCTGTCGCTGATGGGCAGCGCCGACATGGACCGGCTGGGGGAGATCTTCGACGAGGAGTGGCAGGCGGCCATGCGCCGCGCCGGCGGGTCCACCGTCGTGCTGCAGGCCCTGGCGCGCGAGGTGCTCACGCGCACCTCGTGCCGGTGGGCGGGCATCCCGATGGACCGGGTCGACGTGGGCCGGCTGAGCACGGAGCTGGGCCTGATGATCGACCGCGTCGCGCAGCTCGGGCCGGCCAACTGGTATGCCCAGCTGCGCCGCCGCGGGACGGAGAAGTGGGCCGCGGGCCTCGTCGAGGACGTGCGCGCCGGAGGCCTGCGTCCGGAGGAGGGCACGGCCCTCGAGGTCTTCGCCCGCCACGAGGACGCCGACGGGCAGCCCCTGTCCCCGGAGGTCGCGGCCGTCGAGATCATCAACATCCTGCGCCCGACCTTCGCGGTCGAGCGCTTCATCGTGTTCGCCGCGCTCGCCCTGGACCAGAACCCCCGCTGGCGCGAGTCCTTCGCCGCCGGGGACGAGAGCGGCCTGGAGCCCTTCGTGCAGGAGGTGCGCCGGTTCTACCCGTTCTTCCCGGCCGTCCCGGGCCGCGTGAAGGAGCCCTTCGAGTGGCGCGGCCACCGCTTCGGCACCGGCGACTGGGTCATCCTCGATCTCTACGGAACATGCCACGACCGGCGGCTCTGGACGGATCCGCAGAGCTTCCAGCCGGAGCGCTTCCAGGGCTTCTCCTGGGCGGAGAGCCCGAACACGCTCATCGCCCAGGGCGCGGGCCGGCATTCCGAGGACCACCGGTGCCCCGGGGAGTGGAGCACCGTCGAGCTGCTCAAGCGCGTGGTCCGGCAGCTGTCCGCGGCGGACTACGAGGTCCCCGTCCAGGACCTGTCGATCCCGCTGAACCGGTTCCCGGCCCTGCCGCGCAGCGGCTTCGTGCTGCGTCCCGCCGCCTGACGGGCATCCGGAGGCCGGCGGCCCGCCCCCGACGGGGCGGGCCGCTAGTGTGTGGGCGTGACCCGAGCTCCTGCCCCGCGCCCCCTGCCGGCGGCGGCCGCGCTGGCCGCGGTCGCCGCGGCGGCCCTGACGGGATGCGTGGGCGACGGCCGGCCCGCTCCGGGCGGCCTCGAGATCACGCCCGCGCCCACTGCCTCCGAGGAGTCCGCGCCGGCCGCGGAGCCCCCTCGCCCGGCGGACGACGACGACTGCTTCGACGTCGCGCAGCTGCACCTGTCCCTCACGCTGCTTCCGCTGGCCGAGGACGAGCAGGCGCAGGAGCTGGACCTGTCGCGGACCGCGGCCGATGCGGGCCGCCGCGCCGAGCGCGTCCCGGCCGCCGTGCAGGACGACTTCGCCGCCGCGGCCGAGCTGCTCGAGGGCTACGGGCACGAGCTCGAGCCGAGGGAGCTCGACGAGCTGCGCACCCGCCTGCAGCCCGTCGACACCTGGCTCGGACGGCACTGCTCGGCCTGAGCGGCCCCGGTCCGGCGGCCCTCCCCGTGACCTGCCGTGCTGGGGAATGCCGGAGGTTTCACCTACAGTGAACCGCTGGCGCCGTCGCGCCTGCCTCCGGACCCCGGCCCCCAGAGCACCTGGGGGCCGACGACTGCCGCCGGGCGGTCGGCCCCCGAGGCGGGCTCTGCGCGAGGCGCCGGCCGAGACGACGAACGACGAAGAGGAGCCCGCACACCGTGAGTCTGATGAGATCCTTCAAGATCGCCCTGGCCTTCGTGGGCCTGCTCGTGGGAGCGGGATTCGCCACGGGCCAGGAGGTCATCCAGTACTTCATCTCCTTCGGCTCGATCGGTCTGCTGGGAGCGGTGATCTCCGGGCTCGTCATGGCCGCGGCGGGCGCCGTGATCATCCAGGTGGGCAGCTACTTCCTGGCCCGCGACCACAACGCGGTCTTCCGCAACGTGGCGCACCCGGTGGTCTCGAAGTTCCTCGACGTCTCCGTGACGATCACGCTGTTCGCCGTCGGCTTCGTGATGCTCGCCGGCGCAGGCTCGACGCTCGAGCAGCAGTTCGGCTTCCCCGCCTGGCTGGGCTCGCTCATCATGACCGTGCTCGTGATGCTCGCCGGGATGCTGAACGTCGACAAGGTCTCGAACCTGATCTCGATGATCACCCCGGCCATCATCGTCGCGGTGGTCGTCGCCTTCGCGTGGACGATGTTCAACCTGCCGTCGGAGGCCTCCGGGCTCGGCGCGATCGCGCAGCAGGCCGAGTCGCCCGTCTCCCCGTGGCTGCTCTCGGCCCTGAACTACAACGGCCTGGCCCTGATCCTGGGCGTGTCCATGTGCCTGCTGATCGGCGGCAGCACGACCGATCCCCGGGACGCGGCCCGCGGCGGCCTGCTGGGCGGCCTGCTCTACACGGTCCTGCTGGTCATGGCGGCCGTGGTCCTCTACGTCAACATCGAGTCCGTCGGCGAGGCCTCTGTCCCGATGCTCGAGCTCTTCGAGACCATCCACCCGGTCTTCGCGGTGATCATGGTCTTCATCATCTACGGGATGATCTTCAACACCGCGATCGGCATGTTCTACGCGCTGGGCCGCCGCCTCACCTCGCGCAGCCCGTCGAAGTACCGCCCGGTGTTCCTGATCGTGTGCCTGATCGGCTACGCCGTGAGCTTCGTGGGCTTCGACGCCCTGATGACCTACGTCTACCCGGTCATCGGCTACATCGGCATGATCATGGTCGTCGTCATGATCTTCTTCTGGATCACGCACCGCGCCGAGCTCGGCGAGGAGGCAGCCCGCCGCGTCCGCCTGCGCGCGCTGCTGCGCCTGCGCGACGATCCCGAGAAGGAGTTCAGCGAGGGCCACGACGAGCGCATCCAGCGCGCGGCCCAGGAGTCCCCCGCCAAGGGCGAGTGGCTCACCCAGGCCATCGACTCGGAGGTCGTCGAGGAGCTCGACGATGTGGACGAGCAGGCGCGCGAGGCCGCGGACAAGCCCGGCGGCTCGGCGGGGGGCAGCACCGCGGTCTCCTGAGCCCGGCGCTCTCCTGAGCTCGACGGCCTCCTGAGCCCTGCGGCCCGCGGACGCGCTCCGCGGGCCGCCGTGCGTCCCGGCCTCCGTAGCATGGGCGGAAGGGCGCGTCCCCGCGCACCGGCGCGCAGCCGGGCCCCGGGGTGCGCCGGAGCCGAGTGCGAGGAGAGCCCGCGATGAGACCCATGACCACCGTGAAGATCGCCCTGGCGTTCGTGGGGCTGATCGTCGGGGCGGGATTCGCCACGGGCCAGGAGATCATCCAGTACTTCATCTCCTTCGGCGCGATCGGCATCGCGGGGGCCGCGCTGTCGGGGATCATCGTGGTGATCGCGGGCGGGGTGACCATCCAGCTCGGCAGCTACTTCCTCGCCGGGAACCACTCCACGGTCTTCCGCAACGTGGCGCATCCGGTGGTCTCGCGGTTCCTGGACTACTCGGTCACCTTCACCCTGTTCTCGGTGGGCTTCGTGATGCTCGCCGGGGCCGGCTCGACCCTGGAGCAGCAGTTCGGCCTGCCGGCCTGGATCGGCGCGGGCCTGATGACGCTGCTCGTCGTCCTCGTGGGCCAGCTCGACGTCGACCGGGTCTCGAACGTCATCTCGGCGGTCACCCCGCTGATCGTCCTGGCCATCGTGGCGGCCTTCGTCCACACGCTGCTGACGCTGCCCTCGGACCTCTCGCACCTGAGCGCCGTCGCGCAGGAGGCCGAGTCCCCGGTCCGGCCCTGGTGGCTCTCCGGCATGAACTACACGGGCATGAACCTGCTCGTGGCGGTCTCGATGTGCCTGGTGATCGGGGGGAGCACCCCGAACATGCGCGAGGCCGGAGTCGGCGGCGTCCTGGGCGGGCTGCTCTACACCGCCCTGGTGCTGATGTCGGCGGTCCTGCTCTACCTGAACATCGAGACCGTCGGCCGGGCCGAGGTCCCCATGCTGATGCTCTTCGACGCGATCCACCCCGCGGTCTCGGCCGTGATGGTCGTGATCATCTTCCTGATGATCTTCAACACCGCGATCGGGATGTTCTACGCCCTGGGGCGCCGCGTCACGGTGCGGGCGCCCCAGCGCTTCCGCGTGGTCTTCACCGTCATCTGCCTGGTGGGCTACGGGCTGAGCTTCGTGGGCTTCTCGACGCTGATGTCGTTCCTCTACCCGATCATCGGCTTCATCGGGATGCTGATGATCGCCGTCTTCGTCGTGTGGTGGATCCGCAGCCGTCGCCTGATCGCCCAGGAGCTCGGCCGCCGCGACCGCATGCGCGCCCTGCTGCGCCTGCGCGACGACCCCGCCCGCCGGTTCTCCGAGGGCCACGAGCAGCGGCTGGCCCGGGCCGCCCGGGAGTCCGCGGCCGAGGGGGAGGCCGTGACCGGGGCGATCGACACGGAGGTCGTCGAGGAGGCCCGGGCCCGCGGCGAGCGCGCGGACGGGGGTCCCGCGGGCCCCTGAGGCAGAGGCCGGAGCCGTAGGGGCCGAGGTGCGCAGGACGCCGGGGCGGCAGGCGCCGGCACGGACACGGCCGCCCCGGCGTCCCGGGGCGACGGGGCCCAGGGCGGCCCGGTGCCTACACTCGGTGGAGTTCGCAGAGGCGCCCGCCGCGAGGATCCGAGCGGGTCGAGGCGCCGGATCGACCGCCTCCCCGGGAGCCCTCCATGCGCATGCGCACCGTCCTGATGACCGCCCTGGCCTTCGTGGGGCTGGTGGTCGGAGCCGGATTCGCCACGGGGCAGGAGGTGATCCAGTACTTCATCTCCTTCGGGGCCATCGGCATCGTGGGCGCCGTGCTCTCCGGGGTGGTCATGGCCGTCGGCGGGATGGTGATCGTCCAGCTGGGCAGCTACTTCCTGGCCGAGAACCACTACAAGGTCTTCCGCAACGTGGCCCACCCGGTGGTCTCCCGGTTCCTGGACTGGTCGGTGACGTTCACCCTGTTCGTGATGGGGTTCGTCATGCTGGCCGGTGCCGGCTCCACCCTCCACCAGCACTTCGGCCTCCCCACCTGGATCGGAGCGGGGCTGATGACCCTGCTCGTGCTGGCGGTGGGCCAGCTCGACGTCGACCGCGTCTCGAACATCATCTCCCTGGTGACGCCGCTGATCGTGATCGCGGTCCTGGCGGCCTTCGTCTACACGATGCTCCAGCTGCCCGTGGACACCTCCGCGTTCGACGAGGTCGCCCAGCAGAACGAGACGCCTGTGCGGCCCTGGTGGCTCTCCGGCATCAACTACGCCTGCATGAATATGATGCTGGCCGTGTCCATGAGCCTGGTGATCGGCGGCAACCTCCCGAACACCCGCGAGGCCCGCTGGGGCGGCTTCTTCGGCGGACTGATGTGCGCGCTGCTCGTGGTGATGGCCGCCGTGCTGCTCTACCTGCGCATCCCCGAGGTGACCGGCTCCGACGTCCCCATGCTGAAGACCTTCGAGTCGATCCACCCGGTCGCGGCCTCGACCATGGTCGTGATCATCTTCCTGATGATCTTCAACACGGCGATCGGCATGTTCTACGCCCTGGGGCGCCGCCTGACCGCCGAGCGCCCGCAGCACTACCGCTGGGTCTTCCCGCTGGTCTGCGTGGCGGGGTACGCGATCAGCTTCGTGGGCTTCTCGACGCTGATGTCCTACCTGTACCCGGTCATCGGCTACGTCGGGATGTTCATGATCGCGCTGTTCGTGGTCTGGTCCCTGCGCCGCCGCGTGCAGATCGTCAGGGAGACCGGCCGCCGCGACCGCATCCGCGCGCTGCTGACCCTGCGCGAGGACCCCCGCCGCACGTACACCCAGGGCCACGAGAAGCGCCTGGAGCGCTATGCCGGCGAGTCCGTGGCCGACGACCGGGCGATCACCGGGGCGATCGACACCGAGGTCATCAGGAAGCAGCAGCGCGAGCAGGGCGACCGGGCGCCCGGCGAGAACGGGCAGGGCCCGGAGAGCTCGCGCTGAGCCGTCCGGGCCCCGGCGCCGGAGCTCAGCCGCGGGGCGGCACCTGCGGCAGGGTCGAGGTGTGGTCCTCGAGGTCCGGGCGGGCATGGCCGCGGCCGCGGATGAACAGGTAGCCCACGCCCAGCAGCAGCAGCCACACGACGCCCACGAGCAGGGCGCCGCGGGTCGCCGGGACGATGCCCAGCACCACGATCACGAGCACGACGAAGCCCACGGCGGCCCAGGACGCGACCGGCCACAGCGGCACCTTGAAATCGGACTCCGGGCGGCCCTTGAGCGCGATCTCCCGGCGCATGGCGAGGTGCGAGAGCAGGATCATCAGCCAGACCCACACGGTCGCGAAGGTCGCGATCGAGGCGATGACCTGGAAGACGTTCGTCATCACCGTGTTGAGCACCGCGCCCAGGGCGAGCACCAGGAGCATGCCGATCACCGTCAGCCACGGGACGCCGGTGCGCGAGACGGAGGCGAAGGCCTTGGGCGCGTGGCCCTGCCGGGCCAGGCCGAAGAGCACGCGGCCGGCGCCGTAGGTGTCGGCGTTGATCGCCGAGATCGCGGCGGTGATCACGACGATGTTCAGGATCGACGGGGCCCACGGCACGCCGAGGGCGTCGAAGATCTGCACGAACGGGCTGGTCTCCCCGTCGATGGAGTCCCACGGGACCAGCGACATGATCACGCCCAGAGCGCCGATGTAGAAGAGCAGGATGCGGAACGGCACGGCGTTGATCGCCCGGGGGATCGTGCGCCCGGGGTCGTCGGACTCGCCGGCGGTGATGCCGATCGTCTCGATGCCGCCGAAGGCGAAGACCACGACGGACAGCGAGGCGAGCATCCCCCACACGCCCTGGGGAGCGAACCCGCCGTGGTCGACGAGGTTGTGCGGTCCGGGGGCGGCGCCGGGGGCGTAGGAGACGCCCATGATCATCAGGGCGATGCCGCCGACGATCATCGCGATGATCGCGAGCACCTTGATGCTCGAGAGCCAGAACTCGAGCTCGCCGAAGGTCTTCACGTTGCGGGTGTTGATCGCGCCGATGAACAGGATGACCGCGCCGATCCAGATCCAGGCGGGGGTCTCGGGGAACCAGAAGCTCATGTAGACCGCGAAGGCCGTCACGTCCGCGATGGCCACGACCGCCATCTCGAACACGAACGTCCAGCCGGTCACGTAGCCGGCGAACGGGCCGAGGTAGCGCGCCGCGTACTGCCCGAAGGAGCCCGGGATCGGGTGGCGCACGGCCATCTCCCCGAGCGCGCGCATGACCATGAAGACCGCGAAGCCGGCCACGAGGTAGACCAGCAGAACGGCCGGGCCGGCCATGGCGATCGCCGAGGCCGAGCCGTAGAACAGGCCGGTGCCGATGGCCGAGCCGAGGGCGATGAACTGGATGTGCCGGTTGGTCAGACCGCGCTTGAGCTCGGTGCCGGTCTCTCCGGGAGCGAGTCCGGCCGCCGGAGGCGGCCCGTCTGCGTCATGCTGGGTCATGGGGTCTCCTGATGTCCTGTCCTCGCGGAGGCCGCGGGCGGGCCCTCCGTCTCGGATCGAGCGCTCCGATGTGACGTGGATCGCTCTCCTGCTGAAGCGAAGCGCACTTCGCCGCGATCGGCGCCGCGCAGACCGAGATCCTGTCTGAGATGCCAGATCCGCACCGTGTGCCGCAGGACATCCTGGCAGGCCCTGCGCGCGGCGGCCGGGCGGACTGGCACAGTGTTGGCTGCGGCGGCCGCGCCGGGCGCCTCTCGCGCCGCACCGGACGCCGACCGGCTGCCTGACCGGCAGGCAGCCGAGGCAGCGCGAGCGACGGAGCGGAGGTCGATCACATGGCAGCGTCCAAGGTCCCGGCGGCGCACAGCACCCTGCGGATCCTGAGCTACCTGGCCGGTCGGGGCGCGCCCGTGGCGGCGGCCTCGATCGCCGGGGCCCTCGAGCTGCCCCGGTCCTCGGTCTATCACCTCCTGCGGGTGATGGAGGACCAGGGGTTCGTCGTGTGGCTGCCGGAGGAGCATCTCTACGGGCTGGGGGTCGCGGCCTTCGAGCTGTCCTCCGCCTACGTGCGCCAGGACCCCCTGGCGCGCATGGGCCGGGCGGTGCTGTCCAGGCTGGTCGACGACCTGGGGGAGAGCGCCCACCTGGCCACCCTGCACGGCCGGGACGTCCTGTACGTCCTCGAGGAGCGGGCCCCGCGCCGGCCCTCGCTGATCACCAATGTGGGCGTGCGCATCCCCGCCCACCGCACGGCCTCCGGCCGGTCCATGCTGGCGCTGCTGCCCCGCACGCAGGTGCGCGCTCTGTACCCGAGCCGGGAGTCCTTCGCCGTGCAGGGCGACGGCGCGGACCGGATCACGACGCCGAGCGAGCTGGCCGCGGAGCTCGTGCGCACCCGGGCCCGCGGCTGGGGACTGGAGACCGGGGAGGTCACCACGGGGCTGGACACGGTGGCCGTGGCCGCCCTCGATCATCGGGGCCTGCCGGTGGCCAGCATCGCGCTGACCTTCCGCAACGAGAGCGGGCAGGTCGACGACGAGCTGCGCGGGCGGTACGTCGAGCGGCTGCAGCAGGCCGCCGCCCGGCTGTCCGTGCGGCTCTACGGGCCCCGGGACTGATGCCCCGCTGCGCACCCGGGTCTGGGATCCCGGACGCTCGTGGTCCCCAGGCGGCGGGTCGGGGCGAGCGCGCATGGTGGCATGGGCCGCATCCACGCACGGCGAGGGTGCCCCGGAGGCTTCGGGCGGCACCGGGAGGAGCAGGCAGCCGATGAGCAGCATGCAGCACAGCGCAGGCGGTCAGGACGCGATCGAGCTGTCCTCGGAGGGGCTGAGGATCGAGGACGTCATCGCGGTCGCGCGCCACGAGGCGCGGGTCGAGCTCGCCGAGTCCGCGCGGCAGCGGGTCGCCGGGGTCCGGAGGCACATCGACGGCCTGGCCGAGGATCCGCAGCCGGTCTACGGCATCTCCACGGGCTTCGGCGCCCTGGCCAACAAGCACATCCCCCAGGAGAAGCGCACGCACCTGCAGAAGTCGCTCGTGCGCTCGCACGCCGCCGGCATGGGGCCCGAGGTCGAGCGCGAGACGGTGCGGGCGCTGATGCTGCTGCGCGCCAAGACCCTGGCCTCCGGGCGCACGGGCATCCGCCCGGAGACCCTGCAGACCATGCTCGACGTCCTCAACGCGGGCATCACCCCGGTGGTCCACGAATTCGGCTCCCTGGGCTGCTCGGGCGATCTGGCGCCGCTGGCGCACTGCGCGCTGGTCCTCATGGGCGAGGGCCGCGCCCGCGACCGCGACGGCGTCGAGCGGCCCGTCCCCGAGCTGCTGGCCGAGGCCGGGATCGAGCCCGTCGTGCTGGCCGAGAAGGAGGGCCTGGCGCTGATCAACGGCACCGACGGGATGCTCGGGCAGCTCATCCTGGCCATCGCGGAGCTGCGGGACCTGCTGCGCATCGCCGATGTCACCGCGGCGTTCTCCGTCGAGGCGCTGCTGGGCACGGACCAGGTCTTCCGCCCCGAGCTGCACGAGCCGCTGCGCCCCCACCCGGGCCAGGCGGCCTCCGCGACCACCATGTTCGCCGTGCTGCAGGGATCCGGGATCGTCGCCTCCCACAAGGAGGGCGACGACCGCGTGCAGGACGCCTACTCGCTGCGCTGCGCCCCGCAGGTCGCCGGCGCCGCCCGGGACACCCTGGACTACGTGAGCCAGGTGGCCCAGCGCGAGCTCGCCGCCTCGATCGACAACCCCGTGGTGCTCGAGGACGGCCAGGTCACCTCGAACGGCAACTTCCACGGCGCGCCGGTGGCCTATGCGCTGGACTTCATGGCCATCCCGGTGGCCGACCTGGCCTCGATGGCGGAGCGGCGCACCGACCGCATGCTGGATCCCGCCCGCTCCCAGGGCCTGCCGCCGTTCCTGGCCGACGACCCCGGCACCGACTCCGGGCTGATGATCGCCCAGTACACCCAGGCAGGCCTGGTCTCGGACCTCAAGCGCCTGGCGGTCCCGTCGTCCGTGGACTCGATCCCGTCCTCGGCCATGCAGGAGGACCACGTGTCCATGGGCTGGCACGGCGCCCGGAAGCTCAGGAAGTCCGTGGAGAGCCTGCGCCGGGTCCTGGCGATCGAGCTGTTCGCGGGCCTGCGCGCGATCGCCCTGCGCGCCCCGCTCGAGCCGAGCCCGGCGGCCGCCGCCGTGCTGCGCGAGCTCGAGGGGCGCACGGGCGCGCCCGGACCGGACCGCTTCCTGGCCCCCGAGCTCGCCGAGGCGGAGGAGTACCTGCGCTCGGGCCGGTTCCTGGCCACGGTGGATGCGGCCGTGGGCGCCGCCGAGCGGGCCTGAGCCCCGCCTCCGGGGGATCGCCGACGGCGCCGCCGGCTCAGCTCGCGTGCTCGAGCTGGGCCAGCGGCAGCCAGCGGCGCACGAGCCGCCGCAGCGCGATCGCCGCGCTGTCCAGGTCCCCGTCGGCCACGAAGGCCATGGCGTCCTCCATGTCGCGGGGGCTCTCGTCCGGCTGGAGGCGATCGGCGATCGCGCCGTAGTCCAGGGTGATCAGGGCCCCGGCGGGGAACGAGCCCACCCAGCGGCCCATCCGGGCCAGGTCCTCGCCGAGCTCCGCGACGTCATCGCGCTCCATCGCCTCGACGGCCTCGGCCGCACGGGCCGCGCGCTGCGCGGCCGAGGCCGCATCGGCGACGAGCCGGTGGATCATCCGCCCGCGGAACGGGGTGCGCACCAGGTCGTCCTCGCGGAACAGCGCGAACCAGGCCAGCGGCACGGTCCAGTCGGCCTGTCGGGCGTACTGCGGCAGGAAGTGCTCGGGGGCCGCGTTCTCGCCGCGGGCGACGACCTCCTCCTGGGGCAGCAGCAGCGGCAGCAGCGGGGCCTCCTGAGCACCCTCCTCCACGGCAGCGAACAGCTGGAGGCTGCGCCGCAGCCGCTGCGAGGGGTGGAACAGCGGCGTGTCCGGCGTCGCCGCGGGTGCGGCGGGTGCGCACGAGCGCGGCAGGGTCCACAGGGCATCGACGCGCGGCGGCAGCCGGCCGTCCTCCGCGACGGCCAGCCGCGCGAGCTGCTCCTCGAGCTGGGCGAGCGCGCCCTGCTCCGGGGAGACGGCGTGGGGGATCAGCGGCAGGTAGATGCCGTCGAGATCCTCCTGCGCGACGTAGACGCGCAGCGAGAACCTCTGGGCGGGGCCCACGGCGGCCCGCCAGGCGGAGCCGAGTCCGGTCAGGGAGGCCATGATCGGCCCCTCAGCGGCGCCCGCAGCGGACGGCCGGGCTCACGGAGCCACCTCGATGACGACCGGCACGTGGTCCGAGGCGCCCTTGCCCTTGCGCTCGTCGCGGTCGATCGAGGCGCCCGCGACGCGCTCGGCCAGGGCGGGGGAGCACAGCTGGAAGTCGATGCGCATCCCCTCGTTCCTGGGGAAGCGCAGCTGCGTGTAGTCCCAGTACGTGTAGACCTCCGGGCCGGGCAGCCGCTCGCGGACCACGTCGCGGTAGCCCTCCTCCAGGAAGGCGGCGAAGGCGGAGCGCTCGGGCTCGGAGACGTGCGTCATGCCGTTGTCCAGGAAGAACTGCATGTCCCACACGTCCTCGTCCTGCGGGGCCACGTTCCAGTCGCCCACCAGGGCGATCTGGGCCTGAGGATCCTCCTGCAGCCACTCGCGGGCGCGGTCGCGCAGCTCGGAGAGCCACTCGAGCTTGTACGCCATGTGCGGGTCCTCGAGCCCGCGGCCGTTCGGGATGTACAGCGACCAGACGCGCACGCCGCCGCAGGTGGCTCCGATCGCGCGGGCCTCCTGCACGGGCTCCTGGCCCTCCTTGCCGAACGACGGCTGCCCGGCGAAGGTCCGCTCGACGTCGTCGAGGCCCACCCGGGAGGCGATGGCCACGCCGTTCCACTGGCTCAGCCCGAAGTGGACGACCTCGTACCCGGAGAACTCGAAGGCCTCCCAGGGGAAGGACTCGTCCTTGGCCTTGGTCTCCTGGATGGCCAGGACGTCGACGTCCGAGCGCTCCAGCCAGGCCTCCACGCGGTCGGCGCGGGCCCGGATCGAGTTCACGTTCCACGTGGCGATCTTCATGGCGCCCACAGTATCCGGGCGCTCCGACGCCGCGGCCCCGGCGCCGAGCGCCGCGCGGATAGGGTCGGGAGGGTGGAGATCATCGTGCAGGCGCTCGCGCTCGTGGCCGTCATCGGCCTCGGCCAGCTCACCCGCGCCATCGGCTGGATCCGCGCCGAGCACTTCCCGATCTTCTCCCACCTCGTCATCAAGGTGACGCTGCCGGCCGCGCTGATCGTGAGCTTCGACCAGGTGGACATGACGGCCGCGCTGCTGGGGATCTCCGTGATCGGCTTCGTGCTCAGCGGCGCGCAGATGGTGATCGGGCGCTTCCTGCGCCCGCGGGGCGCCTCGATCGACCAGGCCTTCAGCGTCCTGAACGCGGGCTCCTACAACGTGGGCGCCTTCGCGGTGCCGTACCTGGCGGGCATCGCGGGGCCGCAGGCCGTCGTGTACGCCTCGATGTTCGACGTCGGCAACGTCGTGAACACGGCCGGCACCTCGCGGGCGTGGGCGATGTCCCTGGCGGCCCCCGAGCGGGCCGGCGGCGTCGGGTCGTTCGTGCGGCGGATGTTCTCGTCGGTGATCTTCGACGTCTACGTGGCCCTCGTGATCATGCGCCTGCTGGATCTGCACGTGCCCGCGGTGCTGCTGCCGCTGATCGAGACCGTGGCCTCGGCCAACACGTTCCTGGCCATGCTCATGATCGGCATCGGGCTGCAGATCGTCCTGCCGCGCTCCAAGTACCTCGCCGCGGTCCAGCACCTGGCGGTGCGCTACGGCACGGCGGCGGTCGCGGCCCTGCTCACCTGGCACCTGCTGCCGCTGGATCAGACCGTCCGGGCCGTGCTGTGCGCGCTGTACTTCGCGCCGCTGGCGTCGATGGTCCCGGGCTTCACCTACGAGATCGGCGGGGACGTCGAGCTCTCGTCGTTCATCGCGTCGTCCTCGATCCTGGTGGCCGTGATCGCCATGCCGATCATCCTGGTGGCCCTCGCCTGAGCCCCAGGGCCCCGGACCCGGCGGCGACACAGCCCGTCACATCGGCGATCGCGCCGCGCCCCGGCTCCCGGGGACGGAGCGCGCGAGGGGCTGCGGCTCCGGCGCGGAACGCTCCGTCAGGGGCTCCTGACCTGCGCGGATGCTGATCCGCGCAGGGGCGTGTGCGGGTCCGGGGCCCGTCGGGGCGGGGACCGGCCGCGGCCCGCGCATCCCGGGTGCGCCCGTTGAGGGGACGGGTGTCGCGTTGCCGCTCCGATGCACGGTCGGTTCCAATGGGGAGTCCGGTGCGGGAATCCGCCGGGTCCGCGTCCGCCGGGTCTGCGATCCGAGGGCGCGACGGCGCCGCCGGCGCAAGGGGAGCGCCGCGGCGGGGACGGCAGCGGGGGCTGCCGCCGACAGGGGATCCGGGGACGCCGACGCCGGCGCACGGCCGGTGGGCCGTCGCCGCGCGCGGCTCGCGCCGACCCGACGACGAGGGGGAGTCACATGTGGCAGTCACCGGCCGAGGGCCGGGATGCAGGGGCAGTGCGGCGTCCGGGGGCCTGGCTGAGGCTGGGCGGCGCCGCGGGGCCGGCGCCCGGAGCAGAGGAGATCGAGCGCGCCGCGCGGTCCTGCGGCGCCGTCGTGCTCGAGCCGCGGGAGACCGAGGCCGCCGCGCGGCTGAAGGCGGCCGAGCCCACTCTGACCGTGCTGTGCCGCAAGCGCACCTTCGTGGTCGACGAGCGCGAGACCGGCCCGGCGCGCTCCACGGGGTTGGGCTGGGAGCAGGCCGCCGCGACCGGGCAGTGGCTGGCCGTGGACCGCGCCGGCAGGACCATCGCCTGGGACGACCGCCCCGGGCTGCGGCAGCTGCGGATCTGGGACCCCGAGTGCCGGGCGGCCTGGACGGAGACCGTCGCGCGCGAGCTGGCCGGCTCCCCTTTCGACGGCGTCCTGGTCGATGATCTCGATCTCGGCTCGCACCCCCTCGACCTCCCGCTGCCTGACCTCGGCTCCGAGTCGCAGCTGCGCGACGCCCACGACGCCCTCGTCGCCGAGGCCGGGGAGGCGCTCGCGGAGGCGGGCCGGATCCTGGTCGCGACCGTCGGCGACGCCCGCCGGTCGCCGGGCCGATGGCGGTCCCTCTCGGAGTGGGGCGGTGTGTGCGAGCCCCGCTGGCTGGCCACGGCGAGCGGGCGGATGCTGGACCCGGGGGCGGCCCGCCAGCAGGCGGCGCGGATCGCTCCGGAGGCCGCCGAGGGCGTCCCCGCCGATCGGCTCGTGCTCGTGCACATGCCGATCGCGGCCTCGCTGCTGCGGCGCCCGAGCATCGGCCAGACCGAGATCGATCAGCTCGTGCTGTGCGGCCTGGCGCAGGTCTGGATCCTGGGCGGGGGCCGCGGCCTGTTCAGCGCGGGGTCGGGGGACGGCGCGCAGGCGCACTGGATCCCCGAGATGCAGTGGGACCTCGGGCGGCCGCTCGGGCCGCCCGAGGGCGTGGTGAGCGTGGTGTCCCGCGAGTTCGAGCGCGGCTGGGCCGTGGTGAACCTGGCCTCCGACGGGCGGCGCCGCCGGCACGTGGCCGTGCCCGACGGGCTGGTCGGCCCGGACGGCCGGCAGGCGCGCGGGACGGTGGTGCTCGGCGCCCACCAGGGGCTCGTGCTGCGCCGGGCCTGAGGCCGCGGGCCGCGCGGCCCACGGCGCGTCAGCCCGCGGGGCTCAGCGCCACCAGTCGTCGAGCAGCGTGGCCGGGGTGGTCCGCTTGTGCCGCGAGGCCCGCCACCGCGCCTCGATGCGCTCGGCGACGTCGTCGGGGACCTCCCGGCCCTCCAGGTAGTCGTCGATGTCGTCGTAGCCCAGGCCCAGCTCGTCCTCGTCCGTGCGGCCCGGGGAGTCGTCGAGCAGATCGGCGGTCGGCACCTTCGACCACAGGGCCTCCGGCCCGCCCAGGTGGCGCACGAGCGCGCGGATCTGGCGCTTGTCCAGGCCGTGGAGCGGGAGCACGTCCGCTGCGCCGTCGCCGAACTTGGTGAAGAAGCCCGTCACGGACTCCGCGCCGTGATCGGTGCCCAGCACGAGCAGCCCGCGCTCGCCGGCGATCGCGTACTGCGCCACGGCCCGCACGCGGGCCTTGATGTTGCCCCGGTTGAAGTCGGAGGTCCGCGCCCCCAGGGCGCGCGTGAGCTCCGCATCGATCCCGTCGACGCCCGGGGCGACGTCGAGCGTGACGGTCTCGTCGGCTCCGATGAAGCGCAGGGCGGCCTGGGCGTCGTCCTCGTCGGCCTGGACGCGGTACGGCAGGCGCACCGCCGTGAAGGCGGCGTCCCGGCCCTGCTCGCGCATCCGCTCGGCGGCCAGCTGCGCGAGCCGACCGGCCAGGGTCGAGTCGACCCCGCCCGAGATGCCCAGGACGAAGCCCGAGGAGCGCGCGGCCTGCGCGTAGTCGCACAGCAGCTCGATGCGGCGCCGGATCTCGTGGGCGGGGTCGATCTCGGGCCGGACGCCCATCTCCTCGATGATGACCTGCTGCAGTTCGCGCATGGGCTCATCGTAGCCAGCGGGCGCGCACGCGGCATGAAGAGCAGCGGGGACCCAGAGGCGCCAGGGGCGCTGATCTGCGGAACCCGGGGCAACATCGAGACGCATCTGCGGGTGCCCGCATAAGGTCGAGGGCATGCAGCAGCTCACCGTGGCCCAGGCGGCCCGCTTCCTCGACGTCAGCGACGACACCGTGCGCCGGTGGATCTCCGCCGGGCGGCTCGGCGATCACCGCGACGCCTCGGGGCGAAGCGCGGTCGACGGCCTCGAGCTCGCACGGCTGGCCAAGGAGCGCTCCGCGGCTCCGCAGGACCCCACCGGGGTGACCAGCTCGGCGCGCAACCGCTGGGTGGGCCTCGTGACCGAGGTCCGCTCCGATCCCGTGATGTCGCAGGTCGAGATGCAGTGCGGTCCGCACCGCGTCGTCTCCCTGATGAGCACCGAGGCCGTCCGGGACCTGCGGCTCGAGCCGGGTGCGATCGCCACGGCCTCGGTCAAGGCGACCCAGGTCGTCGTCGAGGTGCCGGGGGACGGCCGATGACCGCAGGGCGGGGGCGCCGCGCGGCCGCCCCCCTGGCGCTCGCGGCCGCAGCGCTGCTGGGCCTGAGCGCATGCTCCGGCCCGGCCGAGGACGAGCAGCGGCGCACGCTGACCGTCTACGCCGCTGCGTCGCTGGCCGGCAGCTTCGAGGACCTGGCCGATCGGTTCGAGCAGGAGCACCCGGGGGTGGAGGTCCGGCTCAGCTCGGGCGGCTCCTCCGCGCTCGTGAGCCAGCTCCAGGAGGGCGCTTCCGCCGACGTCCTCGCGACCGCCGACGAGCGGACGATGGGTCAGGCGATCGACGCCGGCCTGATCGAGGGCGAGCCGCGGATCTTCGCGACCAACACCCTGACGATCGCCGTGCCGCCGGGCAATCCGGGCGGCGTCGGATCCTTCCGGGACCTGTCCTCCCCGGAGCTGGACACCGTCATCTGCGAGCAGCGCGTGCCCTGCGGGGCCGCCACGGCCGAGCTCGAGGAGGCGATCGGCGCCGATGCGGCGGCCGTCAGCGAGGAGGGCTCCGTGACCGACGTCCTCGGCAAGGTCGCCTCCGGGCAGGCCGACGCCGGCGTGGTCTACCGCACCGACGTGATCTCGGCGGGGGATCAGGTCGAGGAGGTCGGGATCCCCGAGGCGGATCGGGCGGTCAACGACTATCCGATCGCCGTCCTGAAGGGCTCGGAGGAGACGGATCTCGCCGGGGAGTTCTCGGAGCTCGTGCTCGGCGAGACCGGGAGGCAGCGGCTCGAGCAGGAGGGCTTCGGCACCCCGTGAGCCCTGTGCGCCGCGCCGCGACCCGCCGATCCCGTCCGCCCCGCCCCGGGCGGCCGCGGCTCGCGCTGCCGGGGTGGCTGCTGCTGCCCGCGCTGCTGGGCGCCGGACTGGTCGTGCTGCCGGTGCTCGGGATGCTCCTGCGCGTGGAGCCCGGACGGCTCTGGCCGCTGATCACGTCCCCCGCCTCCTTCGACGCCCTGGGGCTCAGCCTGCGCACGGCCGCGGTCAGCACCCTGCTGTGCGTGGTCCTGGGGACCCCCATGGCGCTGCTGCTGGCCCGCACCAGCTTCCCGGGGCACCGGTTCGTGCGCTCGATCGTGCTGCTGCCGCTCGTGCTGCCGCCCGTGGTGGGCGGCCTGGCCCTGCTCTACGTCTTCGGGCGGGCGGGCCTGCTCGGCGGGGTCCTCGAGGTCCTCGGCCTCGAGATCACCTTCAGCACGAGCGCCGTGGTGCTGTCGCAGACCTTCGTCGCCCTCCCGTTCCTGGTCGTGGGCGTCGAGGGCGCCCTGCGCAGCGCGGGGGACCGGCACGAGGCGCTGGCCGCGACCCTCGGCGCCTCCCCGTCGACCGTCCTGCGGCGGATCACCCTGCCGCTGGTGCTGCCGGGGCTGGCCTCGGGCGCCGTGCTGGCCTTCGCCCGGTGCCTGGGGGAGTTCGGTGCCACGCTGACCTTCGCCGGCTCGCTGCAGGGGGTCACGCGGACGCTGCCGCTGGAGATCTATCTCCAGCGCGAGTCGGACCCGCAGGCGGCCATCGCACTGGCGCTCGTGCTGGTCGTCGTCGCGGTGCTGATCGTGGGCCTGTCCGCGCCGCGGCAGATCGAGCGCGCTCGCCCCCGGGGTGACGACGGGGCCGCCGACGCTTCCCCCGCCGCGGATCCCGCACCGGGACGCGATGAGCCGCCGCGCAGCGGTCCGGCGCTCGGCGAGGCGGCGCCGCGCACCCCCGGGGGCCGGGCGCCCGCCGGGCCCGCGCTGCAGGCGCGGCTCGAGGTGCGCGCGCGCTCGGTCCGCCTCGGCCTCGACGTCGGCGGCGGCGAGACGATCGCGCTGATGGGGCCCAACGGCGCAGGCAAGTCCACGGCCCTGGAGGTCCTGGCCGGGCTGCTGATCCCCGATGCCGGCCGGGTCCGGCTGGGCGAGCGGGTGCTGCTGGACACCCGGGGCCGCGGGGCCTGGGTGCCGCCGCACGAGCGCCGGGTCACCCTGCTGGCCCAGCGGCCGCTGCTCTTCCCGCAGCTGTCCGTCCTGGACAACGCCGCCTTCGCCCCGCGATGCGCGGGGCTGCCTCGCACTGAGGCGAGGGCGCGGGCCCGGGAGTGGCTGAGGGAGGTCGGCGCCGAGCATCTGGCCGAGCGGCGCGCGGGCGAGCTCTCGGGCGGCCAGGCCCAGCGCGTGGCCCTGGCCCGCGCCCTGGCCGCGGAGCCCGACGTCCTGCTGCTGGACGAGCCGCTGGCCGCGGTGGACCGGGACGCGGCCGAGCAGCTGCGGAGGCTGCTGCGCCGCGTCCTGGAGGGCCGCACCGCCGTGCTGGTCACCCACGACGTCCGCGATGCCCGTGCCCTGGCGCATCGCACCGTGCGCCTCGAGGCCGGCCGGGCCGTCGGATCCGAGGCCGATGCGCCGGCCCGCCCCGCTCGTCCCTAGCATGGGGGCCATGAGCACCTCCGACGACGTCCTGAGCCCCACCGGCCGCACCCTGGGCTGGGGTGTGATCTCGACCGGGGCGATCGCGGGCAGGGTGGTCCCCGACATCGCCGCCCTGGCCGACGCCCGCCTGGTCGCGGTCTCCTCCCGCACCGCCGCGGCCGCGGAGTCCTTCGCCGCCGAGCACGGGATCGAGCGGGCCTTCGGCGGCGACGACGGCATGGACCGGCTGCTCGCCGACCCGGACGTCGACGTCGTCTACATCGCCACGCCCCACGGGCAGCACCACGCGCATCTGCTGGCGGCGCTCGAGGCCGGCAAGCACGTCGTGTGCGAGAAGGCGTTCACCATGAACGCGGCGCAGGCCCGCGAGGCGGTGGCCCTGGCGCGCGAGCGCGGGCTGTTCCTCATGGAGGCCCTGTGGACGCGCTTCTCCCCGGTGCGCCACCGCATCGCCGAGATCCTGGCCGCCGGGGAGATCGGCCGGCCCCGCTGGGTGCAGGCCGACCTCGGCTTCCGCGGGCCGGACGACGACGAGCACCGCCTGTGGCGCGTCGACGCCGGCGGCGGCGCGCTGCTGGACATGGGCTGCTACGCCCTGCACTGGCCGTGGCTCGCGCTCGGCGAGCCGACCGGGATCACGGCGACCTCCGTCATGCGCGGCAGCGTGGACGGGCTCACCCAGATCGCGGTGCAGTCCGAGGCCGGCGGGGCGCAGCTGACCGTCTCGCTGTTCTCCCAGGGGCCCCGCCGGGCCGTGATCTCCGGGGAGCAGGGGATGATCGAGATCGCCCCGCCCATGCACCGGCCGTCGTCGTTCGTCCTCACGGACGCGCAGGGCCGCAGCCGCGAGGAGCGCTTCGAGATCGTCGGCGCGGGGTACTGCCACGAGATGCGCGAGGCCACCCGCTGCATCCAGGCCGGGCTGCAGGAGACACCCGTGATGCCGTGGGCGGACACGATCCGGCAGATGGAGCTGCTCGACGAGATCCGCGAGCAGATCGGGCTGCGCTATCCGGACCACGACGGCGCCTCGGCCTAGAATCTCCGCATGACCACCGAGACCCGGAACGCCGCTCAGAGCCCCGCCGACGCCCGCGAGCGGCTGCGCGAGCTCATCATCGAACTCGCCGTGGTGCGCGGCCGGGTCACCCTGGCCTCGGGCATCGAGGCCGACTACTACGTCGACCTGCGCCGCGTGACCCTGCACCACGAGGCCTCCCGCCTGGTCGGGCAGGTCATGCTCGAGCTGCTCGACCAGGCCGGGATCGACTTCGAGGCCGTCGGCGGCCTGACCATGGGCGCCGATCCCGTGGGCGGGGCGATCATGCGCGCCGCGGGCGATGCCGGGCGCCCCGTCGACGCGTTCGTGGTCCGGAAGGCCCAGAAGTCCTATGGCATGGGCCGGCAGGTCGAGGGCCCCTCGGTCGAGGGCCGCCGCGTCGTCGTCGTCGAGGACACCTCGACCACCGGCGGGTCCGCGCTGACCGCCGTGGAGGCCCTGCAGCGCGCCGGCGCGGAGGTGGTCGCCGTGGCGATCATCGTGGACCGCGCCACCGGCGCCGAGGAGCGGATCGAGGAGACGGCCGGGGTGCCCTGCCTCCACGCCTTCGGCAAGGACGAGCTCGGGCTTGACTGAGCTCCCGCCGGCTGCGGAGGGAGCCGAGGACCGGGACCGGCCGGCGGTCGGCGTCGGCCCGTGGGAGGGGCCCTGGCCGACCGGCGAGCACTGGGACCCGGAGCTGCTGCGCGACGGCGATCGGCGCAACGTCGTCGACCGGTACCGCTACTGGAGCCTCGAGGCCATCGTCGCGGACCTCGACGAGCATCGCCACGACTTCCACGTGGCGATCGAGAACTGGGGCCACGACTTCAACATCGGCTCGGTGGTCCGCACTGCCAATGCGTTCCTGGCCCGCGAGGTGCACATCGTGGGGCGCCGCCGCTGGAACCGGCGCGGCGCCATGGTCACGGACCGCTATCAGCACGTGCGCCACCACCCCGGCGCCGAGGACTTCCTGGCCTGGGCCCGCGAGCAGGATCTCGCGGTGATCGCCGTGGACAACGTGGAGGGCTCGCGGCCGCTGGAGACCTTCGACCTCCCTCGGCGCTGCGCGCTGGTCTTCGGGCAGGAGGGGCCCGGCGTCTCTCCGGAGATCCTCGAGGCGGCCGAGGCGACGGTGGCGATCGAGCAGTTCGGCTCGACCCGCTCGATCAACGCCGGCGCCGCCGCGGCGGTGACCATGCACGCCTGGATCCGGCGTCACGTCCACGGCCAGATCCCCCGCTGAGCGCGGCGCGCGACGGCCTGGGAGCCAGGGCCCGGCGCCCTGCCGCCGGGAGGCCGCACCGCCTAGAATGGGGGGAGCACGAGCCGGACAGCGCGCAACGGCCGTCCGGTGATTCCTCCGATGAAGAAGGAGCCTGGCATGCCCATCGCCACACCCGACGTCTACGGACAGATGCTCGACACCGCCAAGGAGAAGGGCTTCGCGTACCCCGCGATCAACGTCACCTCCTCCCAGACCCTGAACGCGGCGATCCGCGGCTTCGCCGACGCCGGCTCGGACGGCATCATCCAGGTCTCCACCGGCGGCGCGGCCTACTGGTCCGGGTCCTCCAAGAAGGACATGGTCGTGGGCTCCCTGGCCTTCGCCGCCTACGCTCGCGAGGTCGCCAAGCAGTACGACGTCAACATCGCGCTGCACACCGACCACTGCCCGCAGGACAAGCTCGAGGGCTTCGTGCTGCCGCTGCTGGAGGAGTCCGAGAAGGCCGTGGCCCGCGGCGAGGACCCCATCTTCCAGTCGCACATGTGGGACGGCTCCGCGATCGACCTCGACGAGAACCTGCGCATCGGCGCCGAGCTCATCGAGCGCACCGGCAAGGCCCACATCGTCCTGGAGGTCGAGATCGGTGCGGTCGGCGGCGAGGAGGACGGCGTCGTCGGGGAGATCAACGACACCCTCTACACGACCACCGATGACGCCCTCAAGACCGTCGAGGCCCTGGGCCTGGGCGAGAAGGGCCGCTACATCACGGCGCTGACCTTCGGCAACGTCCACGGCGTCTACAAGCCGGGCAACGTGCGCCTGCGTCCCGAGCTGCTCAAGCAGATCCAGGACGAGGTCGGCCAGAAGCACGGCAAGGACCGCCCCTTCGACCTGGTCTTCCACGGCGGGTCCGGCTCGAGCGAGCAGGAGATCTCGGACGCGGTCTCCTACGGCGTCATCAAGATGAACGTCGACACCGACACCCAGTACGCCTTCACCCGCCCCGTCGCCGGGCACATGCTCGCCAACTACGACGGCGTGCTGAAGATCGACGGCGACGTCGGCAACAAGAAGAAGTACGACCCCCGCGTGTGGGGCGCCCTGGCCGAGGACAGCATGGCCGCCCGCGTGGTCCAGGCCTGCGAGAACCTGGGCTCCGCCGGGACCCGCGTCAAGTGACCGGCTCGGCGGCCTGACCCGACCGCCGCGATGGGCCGCCCTCCCGCTGCCGGGAGGGCGGCCCGTCCGTGTGTCCGAGCGCTGCGGCCTGCGCTCGGCGGCGCCGGCAGGGCCGAGGGGAGCGCCGGGAGGGGCGATCCATGTTTGCGGTAGCATTCCCGGCATGTGTGGAATCGTGGGATACGTCGGGCGCGCTCCCGAGATCGATGAGAACCGGAATGCTCTGAACGTCGTCCTCGAGGGGCTGCGTCGTCTCGAGTACCGCGGCTACGACTCGGCCGGCGTGGCCGTCCTGGCCGACGGCGTCATGGACGTCCGCAAGAAGGCCGGCAAGGTCGCCGCACTGGACGCGGAGCTCGCCGAGCGCCCGCTTCCGCGCTCGCCCCTGGGCATCGGCCACACCCGCTGGGCCACCCACGGCGGGCCCACCGATCAGAACGCGCACCCGCATGTCGTCGCCGACGGCCGTCTGGCCGTGGTGCACAACGGCATCATCGAGAACTTCGTCGAGCTCAAGAACGAGCTGACCGGCAAGGGCTACTCCTTCGTCTCCGAGACCGACACCGAGGTCGCCGCGACCCTGCTCGGCCACATCTACGCCGACGAGGCCGGTCAGGACCTGACCCGGGCCATGCAGCTGGCCTGCGCCCGGCTCGAGGGGGCCTTCACCCTGCTGGCCATCCACGCCGATCACCCGGACCGCATCGTCGCGGCTCGCCTGAACTCCCCGCTGGTCATCGGCGTCGGCGAGGGCCAGAACTTCCTGGGCTCCGACGTCTCGGGCTTCATCGACCACACCAGGTCCGCCGTCGAGATGGCGGACCACCAGATCGTGACGGTGACCCCGGAGGGCTTCGAGATCACCGACTTCGAGGGCGCTCCGGCCCAGGGCACCCCGTTCGAGGTCGACTGGTCCGCCGAGGCCGCGGAGAAGGGCGGCTTCTCCTCCTTCATGGACAAGGAGATCCACGACCAGCCCGCCGCGGTGCGCGACACCCTCCTGGGCCGACTCGACGAGAACGGCCGGCTGACCCTCGACGAGCTGCGCATCGACGAGTCCGTCCTGCGCTCCGTGGACAAGATCGTCGTGATCGCCTGCGGCACCGCCGCCTACGCCGGACAGGTCGCCCGCTACGCGATCGAGCACTGGTGCCGCATCCCCACCGAGGTCGAGCTCGCCCACGAGTTCCGCTACCGGGACCCGATCGTCAACGAGAAGACCCTCGTCGTGGCGCTGTCGCAGTCCGGCGAGACCATGGACACCCTCATGGCCGTGCGCCACGCCAGCGAGCAGGGCGCCAAGGTCCTCGCGATCTGCAACACCAACGGCTCGTCCATTCCGCGCGCCGCCGACGCCTCGCTCTACACGCACGCCGGTCCGGAGATCGCCGTGGCTTCGACCAAGGCCTTCCTGGCGCAGATCACCGCCGCCTACCTGCTGGGCCTGTACCTGGCGCAGCTGCGCGGGAACATGTTCGCGGACGAGATCCAGGACGTGCTGGAGGAGCTCCAGGCCATGCCGGAGAAGGTCCAGTCGGTCATCGACGGCGAGGATCAGATCCGCCAGCTCGGCCAGGACTTCGCCGAGACCACGTCCGTGCTGTTCCTGGGCCGCCACGTCGGCTTCCCCGTGGCCATGGAGGGCGCGCTCAAGCTCAAGGAGATCGCCTACATCCACGCCGAGGGCTTCGCCGCCGGCGAGCTCAAGCACGGCCCGATCGCGCTGATCGAGCCGGGCCAGAAGGTCTTCGTCATCGTGCCGTCCCCGCGCGGGCGCGACACGCTGCACTCCAAGGTCGTCTCCAACATCCAGGAGATCCGCGCCCGCGGGGCCGAGACCATCGTGATCGCCGAGGAGGGCGACACCTCGGTCGAGGACTACGCCAACCACGTGATCCGCGTCCCGCAGTCCCCCACGCTGCTGCAGCCGCTGCTGACGACGGTCCCGCTGCAGATCTTCGCCTCGGCGATGGCCGAGGCCAAGGGCTACGACGTCGACCAGCCGCGCAACCTGGCCAAGTCCGTCACCGTGGAGTGACCCGAGCACGACGAGAGGAGCACCGATGTCGAACATCGGGAAGAACCTGCTGGGCGAGCCCGACCCCACCCTGCTGGAGGAGAACACGGAGCTCACGGCGCGCTTCGACGCCGGCGACGAGGCCGAGGACCTGGCCCGCGCCTTCCCCAAGGAGCAGCTGCCCTGGGCGATCCTGGCCGAGGAGGCGCTGGAGGACGGCCGCACGCTGGAGGGCTATGCCTACGCCCGCGTGGGATACCACCGCGGTCTGGACGCCCTGCGCGGCAGCGGCTGGAAGGGACACGGCCCCGTCCCCTTCAGCCACGAGCCCAACCGCGGGTTCCTGCGGGCGCTGTCCGCTCTCGGGCAGGCCGCGGCCTCGATCGGCGAGCTCGACGAGGCGCAGCGGATCCAGCAGTTCCTCAACGACTCCGATCCGCAGGCCGCCGAGCAGCTCCAGCGCTGAGCGGCCCCGCTCCCGCGAGCTGCGAGCCCCGCAGCGCCTGTGAGCTCCTGAGCGCAGCGACGCGGCCGCACCGTCCGATCGGACGGTGCGGCCGCGCCGTTCGTGGTCCTGGGCGCCGGACGGGCCGGCTTGGCGTCCCGGCGCTCAGACCCGCGAGGCGGCTGTCCCGACCGACGCGGCACCGGCCTCGCCGGCAGTCTCGCCGAGGCCCCGGCGGACGCGCCGCGCGGCCTCGACCAGGTGCTCGAGCGAGGTGCGGGTCTCGTCGTAGCTGCGGGTCTTGAGCCCGCAGTCCGGGTTCACCCACAGCAGCCGCGCGTCCACGTGCTCGAGCGCCTGCACCAGCAGCGACTCGATCTCGTCGACCGCCGGGACGCGCGGGGAGTGGATGTCCCAGACCCCGGGGCCCAGGCCCCGCTCGAAGCCGACCGCGCGGACGTCGGCCAGGACCTCCATGCGGGAGCGGGCCGCCTCGAGGCTCGTGACGTCCGCATTCAGCGCGTCGACCCCGGCGATCACCTCGCCGAACTCCGAGTAGCACAGGTGCGTGTGGATCTGGGTCGCGTCCGAGACCGACGATGTGGCCCGGCGGAACGCCTCGACCGACCAGTCGAGGTATGCCGCGCGCTCCGCCCGGCGCAGGGGCAGCAGCTCGCGCAGGGCCGGCTCGTCGACCTGGATGATGCCGATCCCGGCCTCCTCGAGGTCGGCGATCTCATCGCGCAGCGCCAGGGCCACCTGATCGGCGGTCTCGGCCAGGGGCTGGTCATCGCGCACGAAGGACCACGCCAGGATCGTGACCGGCCCGGTGAGCATCCCCTTGACCGGCTTCTGCGTCTGCCGCTGCGCCCACGTGATCCACGGGACCGTGAACGCCGCGCCGCGCAGGCCCTCGCCCTCGCGGGAGACGTCGCCCCACAGGATCGACGGGCGCGTGGCCCGGGAGCCGTAGGACTGCACCCAGCCGTTCTGCGTGGTCGCGAAGCCGTCGAAGTGCTCGGCGAAGTACTGGACCATGTCATTGCGCTCGGGCTCCCCGTGGACCAGCACGTCGAGCCCGAGCTCGTCCTGCAGCGCGATGATCCGGGAGATCTCCTCGCGCAGGAACCCGTCGTAGGCGGCGTCGTCGATCCGCCCGGCCCGATGATCGGCGCGGGCCCTGCGGACCTCGCCCGTCTGCGGGAACGACCCGATCGTCGTGGTGGGCAGCAGGGGAAGGCGATCGCCGCCGAACGAGTGCTCGGCCTGCGCCGCGCGGCGCTCGGCTGCGCTGCCGCGGGTCGAGTCCGCCGAGGTCAGGGCCGCCGCCCGGGCACGGACCTCCTCGATGCGGACCCCGGCGGCCGTCGCGCGGGACCGGCGCGCGGCCGTCGCCTCCTCGAGCTCGGCGGCCACGGCCCGACGGCCTCCGGCCAGGCCGCGCGCGAGCACCGCGACCTCGCGGACCTTCTCGTCGGCGAAGGCGAGCCACGAGCGGATCTCGGGGTCCAGCCCGGGCTCCGCCTCGAGGGTGTGGGGGACGTGGATCAGCGGGGTCGAGGTGGCGGCGCTGACGCGGGCGCCGGCCTCCCGCAGCGATGCGAGGCGCCGCAGGGCCGACTCGAGATCGGTGCGCCAGATATTGCGTCCGTCGACGATGCCCGCCACGAGCACCGGCGCCTCCGCACCGGTGAAGAGGCCGAGCTGCTCGTCGTCGAGGCCGCCGCGGACCAGGTCGACGTGCACGGCCTCCGCCCCCGAGGATGCCAGGGGCTCGAGCAGGCGGCCGGCGTCGCCGTACGGGGTCGTGAGCAGCAGCTGCGGGCGCCGGGGCAGCCGGGCCAGGAAGCCCGCCGATCGCTCGGCCGCCGCCCGCAGCTGCTCCCCGGACAGCCGAGCGTGGTCCGCGACCAGGGCGGGCTCGTCGATCTGCACCCACTCGGCCCCGGCATCCTTCAGCGCGGCCAGGAGCTCCCCGTAGACCGGCAGCAGCTCCTCGAGGCGGTCCAACGGCTCGATGGGCGAGGCCGCAGTGCCGTCGTCCTTGGCCAGGGCCAGGAAGGTCACCGGGCCCACGAGCACGGGGCGCAAGCTCCGGCCCTGCTCGGACGCCTCGGCCAGCTGCTCCAGCAGGCGGCCGGGGGCGGCGGCGAACGGCGTCTGCGCGCCGATCTCCGGCACCAGGTAGTGGTAGTTGGTGTCGAACCACTTGGTCATCTCGAGCGGCTGACGGGCGTCGTCGCCGCGGGCGAGCACGAACTCCCCGGCGCGGTCCACGGTCCCGAAGCCCGTGCGCAGGTCGCCGAAGCGGGCGGGGACGGCGCCGAGCGCGATCAGGGTGTCGAGCACGTGGTCGTAGAGGGCGTAGGAGCCGGGGACGGCCGAGGGCTGATCCAGGCCCAGGTCCTCGAGACGCTGCGCGGTCGATGCGCGCAGCTCGGCTGCGGTCGACTCCAGCTGCTCGAGGTCGCTGCGACCGGCCCAGTGCGACTCCAGGGCGCGCTTGAGCTCGCGGTGCGGGCCGATCCGGGGGTAGCCCAGGATCGTGGCGGACGGGAAGGCGGCCGCCTCGTTGTGCTGCGTGGCAGGGGTGTCGTTCGAGATGGTCACGGGGTTCTCCTCGGAAGTGGCGGCGGATGCTTCGCAGGTGCGGATGGGGCGCCCGTCGGCGGGCTGGGATGCGGGGATGAGGCCGGCCAGGCCGGCCGAGGGCCTGGGGCGGGGCAGGTCCAGGCGCTCGAGCACGTCCAGGGCGGCTTCGTGCTCGTTGAACGTGTAGAGGTGCAGCCCGGGAGCCCCGGCGTCCAGGGCCGCCCGGGCGCTGCGCACGGCCGTGCGCACGCCGAGGCGGTGGCGCTCGGCCTGCGAGGACGCCGTCTCGAGCCCGTGGGCCAGGAGCGGGTCCGGCGCGAGCCCGGCCAGGGCGCAGATGCGCAGGTATCGACGCAGGCTCGTGATCGGCATGATCCCGGGGACGATCGGCAGCTCGACGCCGGCCCGCCGGGCGCGGGACACGAAGGCCGCGTAGTCGTCGGCGTCGGGGTAGAGCTGGGTGATCGCGAAGTCGGCCCCGGCGCGCTGCTTGGCCAGCAGCACCTCGAGGTCCTGGTGGACGGAGGTCGACTCGGGGTGCTTGACCGGGTAGGCGGCCACGCCGATCGAGACGCTGCCGGCGCACAGCCGGGCGGCCCGCTCGCGCTCGACGGATCGGATGAGATCCACCAGGTGACGGGCGAAGGGCAGCTCGTCGGGGCCCGGCTCGGCGGACGGGTCGCGGTCCCCGCGCAGGGCCAGGACGCCGCGCACCCCGATCTCGAGCAGCTCGTCGATCAGCTCGCGCAGCTGCTCCTCGGTGACACCGGTGCACAGGACGTGGGCCAGCGGGCGCAGGGGGGTCTCGAAGATCAGGTGGGACAGCAGCGCCATGGACTGCACGCGGCGCTGCGGATCGACCGCGGCCGTGACCGAGACGTAGTCCGGCACCGTGGGTGCGAGGGCCTCGATGGTCCGCAGGAGGGACTCGGTGCTCGCCGCGCTGCGCGGCGGGTAGAGCTCGTAGGACAGCGCGGGGACCGCGCGGCGCGAGGCCGCCGCCCGCCGCGCAGGGGCCGCAGACCGCGCGGGCGGCCGGCCCGGGCGGGGGTCCGTGGGGTGATGATCGGGCATTCCGTCTTGCCTTTCCGTGGAAGCCCGATGGAGGACGACCACGGGGCGCGCACGGATCAGGCGCCGGCGCGGGTGCGCGGGCACACGGATCCTGTGGACCACGGAAGTCGGAAGGACGCTCCATCGGTCCTGGCGGGAGCACCGTTCCCCGTGCGGGGATGGTTGCTGCGACGTCTGCGAGCCAGGTCTCTCGGTCGCTCTGGATAGATAGCGAGACAGATCACACAGCACCCTCGCTCGCCTGTCAACCCCCGGGCGGCGCCGGAGGGTCCTCGCGACCGGCGCGATAGGATCGCCCAGGACCGGCAGCGTCCTCGGCCTGCGGCGCGGGTCCCGTCGTCGCCGCCCTCCGGTGCGGCGCACGGCAGTCCCCAGACCTCGTGCGGGCCCAGTCAGGAGAGCAGTCGCATGCCAGCCATCTCGATCGTCGGAGCCCAGTGGGGCGATGAGGGCAAGGGCAAGGCCACGGACATCCTCGGCGGCCGGGCGGACTACGTCGTGAAGCCGAACGGCGGCAACAACGCCGGTCACACCGTGGTCGTGAACGGCGACAAGTTCGAGCTCAAGCTGCTGCCGGCCGGGATCCTCTCCCCGCGGGCCACGCCCGTGATCGGCAACGGCGTGGTGGTCAGCCCGCAGGCGCTGTTCGAGGAGATCGACGGCCTGGAGGCCCGCGGCGCGGACACCTCCCGGCTGCGCATCTCGGCCAACGCGCATCTGGTGGCCCCGTACCACCAGACGCTGGACCAGGTCACCGAGCGGTTCCTGGGCAAGCGCGCGATCGGCACGACCGGCCGCGGCATCGGCCCGGCCTACATGGACAAGATCGGCCGCCTGGGCCTGCGCGCCCAGGACGTGCTCGACGAGTCCATCCTGCGGCAGAAGATCGAGGGCGCGCTGCGGCAGAAGAACGAGCTGCTGCTCAAGGTCTACAACCGGCGCGCGTTCGAGGTCGACGAGATCGTCGACTACTTCATGGGCTACGCCGAGCGCATGGCGCCGATGATCGTCGACTCGACCCGTCTGCTCAACGACGCCCTGGACCGGGACGAGACGGTCCTGCTCGAGGGCGGGCAGGCCACCTACCTCGACGTCGACCACGGCACCTACCCGTTCGTGACCTCGTCGAACCCCACGACCGGCGGCGCCTGCGTGGGCGCCGGGATCGGACCCACCCGGCTCACCCGCTCGATCGGCATCATCAAGGCCTACACCACGCGCGTGGGCGCGGGCCCCTTCCCGACCGAGCTGTTCGACGACTCCGGCGAGCGGCTGCGCACCGTGGGCGGCGAGTTCGGCGTGAACACGGGCCGGCCCCGGCGCACCGGCTGGTACGACGCCGTCATGGCCCGCCACGCGTCGCGCATCAACGGGTTCACGGACTACTTCCTGACCAAGCTCGACGTCCTCACCGGGCTCGACGAGATCCCGGTCTGCGTGGCCTACGACGTCGACGGCGTGCGCCATGACGAGATGCCCATGACCCAGACCGAGTTCCACCACGCGGTGCCGATCTACGAGACCCTCCCCGGCTGGAGCGAGGACATCTCGCAGGCCCAGACGCTCGATGACCTGCCCTCCCATGCCCGCGACTACATCCTGGCGCTCGAGGACATGTCCGGCACGCGGATCTCGGCCATCGGCGTCGGCCCGGGCCGCGAGAACACCATCGAGGTCCGCGACCTGATCGACTGAGGCCGTCGTCGGCGGCGGCTGCGATCCGGGCGAGGCCCGCCCTGCACTGGGCGGGGAAGAGGCGCAGGTCCGATAGCATCGCTCCATTCGTCCCGGCGTGATGCGCCCTGCCGCCTGCCGGGGCCCCTGACCGTGCGGCCTGGGCGCAGCCCGCACGGCCCCGTCGACGGAAGTGACCGATCGTGTCCACAGAGAGCACCAGACTGGACCCCGCCTCGGCGCGGTCCGAGGGGGAGGGGCTGCGCCGCAGCCTCAAGACCCGGCACATGACCATGATCGCCATGGGCGGCGCGATCGGCACCGGCCTGTTCGTGGCCTCGGGCAACTCGATCGCCACCGCGGGACCGGGCGGCGCGCTCGTGGCCTACACCGCGATCGGCATCATGGTCTTCCTGCTCATGCAGTCCCTCGGCGAGATGTCGGCCTGGCGCCCCACCTCGGGCTCGTTCGGCGATCACGCCGCGCGCTACGTCTCCCCGTCGTTCGGCTTCGCGATCGGCTGGAACTACTGGTTCAACTGGGCGATCACGCTGGCCGCCGAGCTCGTGGCCGCGGCCCTCGTGATGCGCTACTGGCTGCCCGACGTCCCCGCATGGATCTGGTCGGCGCTGTTCCTGCTCATCGTCTTCGGCCTCAATGCGCTGTCCACGCGGGCGTACGGCGAGGGCGAGTTCTGGCTCTCGGCGATCAAGGTCGCGGCGGTCGTCGTCTTCCTGGCCCTGGGTCTGCTCATGGTGCTCGGCATCATGGGCGGGGAGTCTCCCGGGTTCGAGAACTGGACCACCGGGGAGGCGCCGTTCGTCGGCGGGCCCATGTCGATCCTGGCGATCTTCATGGTCGCGGGGTTCGCATTCCAGGGCACCGAGCTCGTGGGCGTGGCCGCCGGCGAGGCGGAGGACCCGGAGCGCACGGTCCCCAAGGCCATCCGCACCGTCTTCGTGCGCATCCTGCTCTTCTACGTCCTGGCGATCATCGTCATCGGCTTCCTGCTGCCGTACACCCACCCGAACCTGCTGGCCTCGGATATCGAGGACGTCGCGATCTCGCCGTTCACCCTCGTGCTGCAGAACGCGGGCGTGGCCTTCGCGGCCTCCGTGATGAACGCCGTGATCCTCACGGCCATCCTCTCGGCCGGCAACTCCGGGCTGTATGCGTCCACGCGCATGCTCTGGTCCATGGCCACCGACGGCAAGGCCCCGGCCTTCCTGGCCAAGGTCAACCGCCGCGGTGTGCCCATGCGCGCCCTGCTGGCCACGTCGTCGTTCGGCCTGCTGGCCTTCCTCACGACCTTCATCGGCGAGGGCGCGGCCTACACCTGGCTGCTCAACGCCTCCGCGCTGGCCGGGTTCATCGTCTGGGCCGGCATCGCCTGGACGCACTACTGCTTCCGCAAGGCCTTCCGGGCCCAGGGCCGGTCGGTCTCCGAGCTGCCGTTCCGCTCCCGGTTCTTCCCGGCGGGCCCGATCGTCGCGCTCGTCATGTGCCTGCTCGTCATCCTGGGCCAGGGCTACGAGGCCTTCGTGACCGGCTCGGTGACGCCCGTGGCGCTGCTGTCGTCCTACATCGGGCTGCCGCTGTTCCTGGCCTTCTGGATCGGGCACAAGGCCACGACGAAGGAGCCCGCGGTGGACCCCGCCCGGGCGGATCTCTCGCGCGGCTGAGCCGGATCGCGCGGCTGCGATGCCGCCGCCGCGCGCGAGGGCCCCGGGGGACCGGGGCCCTCGCGCATCGGCGGGGAGGGTCTCAGGCCCACAGGACCGTGGCCAGGCTCAGAGCGCCCAGCACCACGACGGCCCCGCCCACGCCCAGGACCTCGAGCGGATCGGGCGCTGCCGACTCGCCCGCGATGCCCCGCGCTCCGCGCCGGTAGCGCCGGCCCTGGCGCAGCCAGATCGCCAGGGCCAGCACGGCGGCCGCGGCCAGGGGGAGCGCGATCGCCCAGCCGTGCTGCGGCAGCCAGCGCAGCAGCAGGGCCGAGGCGGCCACGAGCGAGAGCAGGGTCCGGGCCCAGGACAGGGACGTGCGCTCGGGCTGCAGGCCCGGGTCGTCGTGGATCGGCCCATCGGCGGCGCGGCTCATCGGCCGATCAGGACGCCGATCAGGACCCCGCCCGCGGAGGCCGTGCCCAGGGCCAGCAGCGGGGCCATGACGGAGACCGGCAGCGGGCGCTCGCGGCGCATGGCACGCTCGACGCGCAGCCAGCGCACGATCGCCGAGACCGCCACGAGCATGGACAGCGCGATGAGCCCCGCCGCCAGGCCGACGCGCACGGGCGCGGGGATCGCCCCGCCGGCGAAGGCCTCGAGCGCGATCCCGCCGGCCAGCAGGCCGAGGGCGGTGCGGATCCAGGCCAGGAAGGTGCGCTCGTTGGCCAGGGTGAAGCGCGGGTCCGGCTCGCGGCCGCCGCCGAGCAGCCGCAGCGACAGGGCGGGGCGTCCGGACGGTGCGCTGTCGTCGGTGCTGCGGCTCATGCCCGCGACGCTACCGGCAGCGGGGGCGCAACCGGAGGTCACGGGCGCGGGCGCTGCAGCGGGGGGCTCTAGGCTCGGTTCCGACGCCCATCACGAAGGAGGAGCCGCCATGCGCCTCGCCCTCGCGCAGACCGACCCCGCGCCGTCCGTGGCCGCCAACCTGGGGACCATCCGACGCCTCGTCACCGATGCCGCTGCCCGCGGCGCGGATCTCGTGGTCTTCCCGGAGGAGTCCATGCTCGGCGTGGAGAGCGGGGTCGAGGACCGCTTCGCCGAGATCGTGGCCGAGGAGTGGGACACGTTCGTCGCCTCGCTGCAGGAGCTCGCCCACCAGCAGCGCATCGCGATCGTCGCCGGGGCCTACGAGCCCTCCGACGACCACCGCCCCTACAACACCCTGGTGGCCGTGGGAGCGGATGGCGGCCTGCTGGCGACCTATCGCAAGCTGCACCTCTACGACGCCTTCTCCTATCAGGAGTCCGAGCGCATCCGCCCCGGGGACTCCGGCGCCGCGAGCATCGAGGTCGCCGGGCTGCGCATCGGGCTGAGCACCTGCTACGACCTGCGCTTCCCCGAGCTCTACCGGCACCTGGCCGACGACGGCGCGCAGCTCGTGCTCGTGCCCGCCGCCTGGTTCTCGGGCGAGGACAAGGTCCGCCAGTGGGAGACCCTGCTCTCCGCGCGCGCCATCGAGAACACCCTCTGGATCGCCGCGGCGGACACGTCCAACGACCACACGGTCGGGCACTCCCAGGTCCGCGACCCGCTGGGCGGGCTCACCGCCCGGGTCGAGGAGGGGGAGCGGCTGCTCGTCGCGCAGATCGACCCCGAGCGGGTCGACGAGGTCCGCCGGACCGTCCCGTCGCTGGCCAACCGCCGCTTCCGCAGCGGCGAGCTCGCCGATCAGCCGCTCGGCGCCGACGCCGACCGGCAGACCGCGGCTCAGCACTCCGCCGGCTGACCCGGGGACCGCCCCCGGGGCTGCGGCGAGCCTCAGGACATGACGACGGCGGCCGGCCCTCGATCATGAGGGCGGGCCGCCGTCGTCGCCGCGCCGCGGGCTGTCGCCGCGAGCGCGATCACCAGATGCGCACGCGCTCCTGCGGGTCGAGCCACATCAGGTCCGACTCCGTGGTCCCGAAGGCCTCGTGGAAGGCATCCACGTTGCGCGCCGTCTGATTGGCGCGGAACTCGTTGGGGGAGTGCACGTCGATGGCCAGGCGCTGGGCCGTGGTCTCGTCGCGGGCCTTCTGCTGCCAGACGAAGGACCAGGACAGGAACAGCTTCTGCGCGGGGGTGAAGCCGTCGTCGTCCTGCTCGTCGAAGGCCTGCGGGTCGGCGGAGACGTGGTCGCGCGCCTCGTCGGGGTCGTCGGCCGCCTCGACGATGCCGCGGGAGAGCGCCCAGGCCTTGTAGGCGATGGACAGCCCGCCCAGGTCGCCGATGTTCTCGCCCAGGGTCATGCGGCCGTTGACCGTCGGGGGCTCCGGGCGGTCGGCGAGCTGGTCCGGGACGAGCCCGTCGTACTGGCTGACCAGGCGCTCGGTGCGCTCCTCGAAGGCCGCGCGGTCCTCGTCGGTCCACCAGTTGCGCAGGCGGCCCTCGCCGTCGGCCGTCGAGCCCTTGTCGTCGAACCCGTGGCCGATCTCGTGGCCGATCACCGCGCCGATGCCGCCGTAGTTCACGGCGTCCTCGGCCTCCTCGTCGAAGAACGGCGGCTGCAGGATGGCCGCCGGGAAGACGATCTCGTTGCGCAGCGGGTGGTAGTAGGCGTTGACCGTCTGCGGGGTCATCAGCCACTCGTGCTTCTCGATCGGCCTCCCGGCCTTGCGGATCAGCTCGGCGCGCTCGAACTCGGAGGTGCGCACGATGTTGCCCACGAGGTCGTCGGCGCGGATCTCGAGCTGGGAGTAGTCCTTCCACTGCTCCGGGTAGCCGATCTTGGGCGTGAACGATGCGAGCTTGCGCAGCGCCTCCGCGCGCGTGGGCTCCGTCATCCAGTCCAGGGTCTCGATCGACTGGCGGTAGGCGGACAGGAGGTTCTGGACCAGCTCGTCCATGCGGGACTTGGCGGTCGGGGAGAAGTGGCGCTGAACGTAGACGCGGCCCACGGCCTCGCCCAGCACGCCGTTGACCAGTCCGACGCCGCGCTTCCAGCGCTCCTTGAGCTCGGGGGTGCCCGAGAGCACCGTGCCGTAGAACGCGAAGTCCGCCTCCACGAAGTCCGACGACAGATGGGCCGCGCGGGAGTCGATGACCCGCCAGCGGGCCCAGGACTTCCAGTCCTCCAGGCGCGCCTCGTGGATCAGCGGATCGAGCTCGGAGAAGAACGAGGGCTGCTGGTTCACGACGGTCTCGACCGCGGAGTCGGGCAGCCCCAGGCCCTCCTGGAGCATGGCCCGCCAGTCGAGCCGCCTGCCGAGCTCCTGGAGCTGGTCCATGGACTTCGGGTTGTACATCTTGGTGAGATCGCGGACCTCGACCTTGTCCCAGTGCCGCTGCGCGATCTCGGTCTCGAGCCCGAAGATCCGCTCGGCCTCGTCGTGGGCGCGGCTGCGCCCGGCGAGCTCGAGCATGCGCGCGATGTGCTCGCGGTACTTCTCGCGGATCTCGGTGTGCTGGGCCTCGCGGTAGTACTCCTCGTCCGGCAGGCCCAGTCCGGACTGCCCCACGAACACGAGGGAGCGGGTGGGATCGCCCGGGTCGGCATCGGTGTCCACGCCGAGGATCGACGAGACGCCGCGGGAGAGCAGCCGGCCGAACAGGCGGCTCAGCCCCTCGACGTCCTCGACCGCGTCCACGGCCTCGAGGTCCTCGGCCAGCGGCTGCGCGCCCAGGGCCTCGAGGCGGTCCTCGTCCATGTAGGACGCATAGAGATCCGCGATCTTGGCGCGGATCGGGTCCGGGTCCTCGCCGGGCTCCTCGGTCACGATCTCGCGCACGGCCTCCTCGGCGCGGTCGCGCAGCACGACGAAGGCGCCGATCAGCGCCTTGTCCTCGGGGATCTGCGCCTCCCGCAGCCACGGCCCGTTGACGAAGCGGAAGAGGTCGTCCTGCGGGCGGGCCGTGCGGTCGAAGGTCGTGGCGTCGAGGGAGGTCAGCGCCTCCTCCGGCGGATCGGCGGGCTCGTGTCCGGGCGTGGCGGTGCTGTCGGTCATACCGCCAGGCTAGTGCGGGGCCGACGGCGCAGGCGCCGCCATCGCCGTGCGCGTAACGCGCGCCGCGGGGCTCATGCGCGGGCGGCGGTCATCTCGTCGATCATGCCGTGCAGGGTCGCGACCTTGGGGTCCGAGTCGACGACCGCCCCGTCGGCGAAGTCGACGAAGAGGCTGAGGTCCACGGCCGCGCGCACGACGGTCTGGGAGAAGTTGGCCATGATCAGCCGCCACTGCTCGACCGCGCGGACGCCGCCCACGGCGCCGTAGCCGACCAGGCCCAGGACCTTGCCGTTCCACTCGGGGCCCAGGGAGTCCACCGCGTTCTTGAACCCGCCGGGGACGCCGTGGTTGTACTCCGGGGTGACGAAGATGTAGCCGTCGAGGGCGTCGATCGCGTCCGACCAGGCCTGGACCTGCTGCGAGTCGTAGGACTTGCCGGCCATCGCGGGCAGCGTCGCCGACGTGAGCACGGGCAGCTCGTAGTCCTTGAGGGAGACGAGCTCGAACTCCGCGCCGCCCTTCGCGCGGGCGTGCTCGAGGACCCACCGGCCCACGGCCGCGCCGTTCTGCTCGTCCCGGACGCTTCCCACGATGATGCCGATCCTCACTGCTGCCTCCTCAGGTCTCCCGGCCGTCCCCGGCCAACTATACGTGATACATCATCTATTGCGACCGGAGCGGCTGTCCAGCGCGTCGGATATGACATGGCGCACGTCCGGCCGGTCGCCGATCCGCGGGCGCCGGCCCTGCGCCCGGGGCGAGTCGGGCGGTACCGTGTGGAGCAGATCACGTTCGGCGCCCGTCGCCGACCCGTCCCAGAGGAGCCGCCATGACCGAGCCCGCGCCGCACTCGTCCGCCGAGCCCGTGCAGTCCGCGCCCGTCGCCCACGAGGATCCGACCCCGCCGGATGCCCGCAGGGTCTCCCCGAGGGGCGCCGGCGGGGCCGAGGCCGGTGCGCGGGCGCTCGCGGAGGCGGGCATCCCCGAGGCGCTCGCCCGGCTCGCCCAGGCCGAGGACAAGGCGGCCGCGCTGAATGCGCACGGCGGGGAGCTCAGCGAGAAGCTCGGGATCGAGTACCTCGAGGCCTCGGCCGAGCGAGTGATCGCGCGCATGCCGGTCGAGGGCAATCGCCAGCCGGTCGGCCTGCTGCACGGCGGGGCCACGATCTCGCTGGCCGAGTCGCTGGGCTCCATGGGCTCCTTCATCCACGGGGCCGCCCTGGGGCGGGTGGCCGTGGGGCTGGAGGTCAGCGCCACGCATCACTCCTCGGCCCGCAGCGGCTGGGTCGTGGCGACGGCCGAGGCCCTCCAGCTCGGGCGGTCCGTGGCCACCTACGAGGTGACGGTGCGCGCGCAGAGGGACCAGCGCCGGATCTCCACGATCCGGGTCACATGCTTCCTGAAGGAGGTCTGACCCCCCCGCACCGCCCCTGCCTTCCGCGCGGCACGTGGAGGGAGCGGGTCAGCCGTCGTGGAGGGGCGACTCGTCGGCCCGCTCGGCCTGCAGGTCGCGTCCCTGGAGCGACCTGGGGACCAGCGAGACGGCGATGAGCGAGATGAGGCTGACGCCGGCGATGTAGAGGCCGATCGGCCAGCCCTGGCCGGTCGAGCCGAGGATCAGATCCGCGATGAGCGGCGCGAACGCGCCGCCGATCACGGAGCCCAGGGCGTAGCCGATGGACAGCCCGGACAGGCGCACGCCGGCCGGGAACATCTCGGCGAACAGGGCCGGGAGGGCGCCCTGCGTGGGGCCGAGGGCCAGCGTCAGGACGACGATCGCCAGGATGAAGACCGGCAGCGCCCCGGTGTCCAGCAGGAACCACATGGGCACTGCCCACAGGATCAGCAGGACGTAGCCGAGCTGGAAGGTCAGCACGCGGCCGATCCGGTCCGTGATCCGAGCGCCCCACAGGGTGAACACGAGCCACAGGATGCCGCCCACGAGCGAGGCGATCAGCGTGTCCGTGCGCTCCATGCCCAGGTGGGTCGTGCCGTAGCGCGAGAGGTAGGAGATCACGAGGTAGCCGGCCGCGTTGTTGCCGGCGAAGATCAGCGCCGCCTGCAGCACGGTCCTCCAGTGGCAGCGGAAGAGCGTGGACAGCGGGGCGGAGGCGTCCTTCTTCAGCTTCTGCATCTCGGTGTACACCGGCGACTCCTGCACGGTGCTGCGGATGATGTGGCCGATGAGGATCAGCACGAAGGAGATGAGGAACGGGACCCGCCAGCCCCAGGAGAAGTAGGCCTCCTCCGAGATGACCGTGGAGAGGCCGAAGGTCATGAGGGAGGCGAGCACCATCCCGGCGGGGACGCCGATCTGCGGGAAGCCGGAGAACCAGCCGCGGCGGTGCGAGGGCGCGTGCTCCACGGACATCAGGGCCGCCCCGCCCCATTCGCCGCCGGCCGAGAAGCCCTGGACCAGGCGCAGCAGCACGAGCAGGATCGGGGCCGCGGCGCCGATCTGCGCGTACGTGGGCAGCAGGCCGATGAGCACGGTGGCCGCGCCCATGCCCACGAGGGTCATGACGAGGACGACCTTGCGGCCGTAGCGGTCCCCGACGTGGCCGGCGACGATCGCGCCGATCGGGCGGACCAGGAACGAGATGCCCAGCGAGAGCCATGAGGCGATCTGGGCGCCGGTGGTGCCGAGCGGCTCGAAGAACAGCGGCCCGAGGATGAGCGCGGCGGCCTGGGCGTAGATGAAGAAGTCGTACCACTCGATCGTGGTGCCGACCATGGTCCCCGCCAGGACCTTGCGCTCCTCGCGCCGCTGGTCCGGCGAGCGCTCGGCGTCCTGCGGGGGCGGCGCGGCGGAGTCTGCTCCGGGGGTGTGGGACATGGTGTCTCCTGGGGTCGTGCCGGCCGTGCGGGCCACGACGGATGGGATGCCGAGCTCGTGGACGGGCCGGGGGTCGGGAGCGATGTCCCGAACCATATACGATTCTATGTGATGCGGAACACCCCTCTGCCGGATCGCGGCAAGAAGCACGTGCATGGCCGCTGATTTCGTGTACGAAATGCGGGCGCGGCGGACGGCTGTGACTTTCGCTGTTAAATGGCGGTGTTCTGTCGATGCTCAGTGGCGGTCTTTGTTCAGGTGGTGCCGATGACGAGGGTGCTGGCGGCGGCTTCGATGACGTCGTTGGTGATGGTGTCGAGCTCGTTGATCTTCAGGACGCGCTCGATCTGCGGGAAGAGCCGCTCCAGCAGTCGGAAGTTCCCGCGGGTGATGCGGGTGATGGAAGCGATGGCTTGCGCGTCGGTGAAGTCCTCGGGGTCGAGGGTCTTGCCCAGGGAGCGCCAGTGGCGCTGGAGGACGAACAGCAGCTCGTCCGTGCCCAGGGGCCGGTATTGGTGGGCGAAGCCGACACGACTGTAGAACTGCGGGTAGTGGCTGAACTGCTTCTCCAGCCCGGGCATGCCGATCAGGATCAAGGCGATGTTGTCGCGGTCGTAGCGATCGCGCAGCAGCTCCAGCGCGGTGGGGCGGAGCCGTTCGGACTCATCGACGATGACCAGCTGCACGTGGTTCCTGCCGTGCCGTCGGCCCCACGTCTGCGGGGTGATCTGACCGACTGCCTCCAGATGCTGCTCGATGCAGATATTGGTGCGGGTGATCGCCTGGTCGAGTTCATCCTTCAGCACCCGTGGGGTGGTGAGCACGCTGGGGGTGTAGAGCACGGTACGACTCCGAGCGAGGGCGGCGTAGATCTTGGCGTCGCTGTCGGCGCGCGGACCCCAATAGGTCAGCAGGTCATAGGCCTTCTCCCAGTGGGCGTAGCGGCGCGCGGACAGCGTCTTGCCCACCCCGGCCGGTCCGAAGCACAGACCGATGGTGTGGCCGCGGCGGACAGCGTCGGCGAACTCGGTGAAGCGGCGGTGCTCTTTGGTCACGATGAAGCGCTGGCTCACCTCAAGTCCTCCTTGTAGACCTTCAACTTCCGCCGCGGCGCCGGCGGCTCGGCTGTCGATGGCGTCTCAGTGGTGTGCGCGGCGACGACGGCGATCCGTTCATTGATGCCTTGGCGCAGGGCGCGACGGCGCGCGTTGCGGGCAGCCTGGATCTCCTTGAGACTGATCTTCTCGTCGTGATGGTCCTGGTTGACGGCCTTGCACAGGAACTCGTCGTGGTCGAACACGCGGATCTCAGTGATATCGCGCGGGTCGTAGCGGATCACTACTGACCGTCCGACGTAGCCGGCCAGCGTCGGGGAGACGTAGCGCAGCCCCTGGAAGCGGATGCCATCACGGCGCACCACCCGGGACTGGGCGACCGTGAGCAGCAGCCCGTCGAGGTCTTCCAGGCTCTCGGGCATGCGCGGCAGCCAGCCCTCGGCGATCCACGCGGTGCGCGGCGAGGTGCCGATTTCGCTGTGGATCCGGTCGTTGTAGGTGGCCACGAACCCCTCCACCGCGCTGTCGAGCTCGGCCAGGGACAGCTTCGGCGTCGGCGCGGGATGGCCCTCGGTGATGTGGCCGGGCAGGTCAGCGAGAAGCTCGGTGTTGACGGTGCCGAAGAACCGCTCGATCTTGCCCCGGCCCTGGGGACGGGCGACGGTGGAGTGGATCAGCCGGATGTGCAGGTCAACAGCGGTGCCGGCGAGGTGGCGGCTGATGAAGTCACTGCCGTGGTCGACATAGAGCACGTCCGGCAGCCCGCACATCGGCCACGCGGGGTCGCTCTTGTGCCAGATAGCCTGCCGCAGCGCCAGGGCGGTGTTCATCGCGGACGGCGCACCCAGGAAGACGGTGTAGCCGCAGATCGCGCGGGAGCAGTCATCGAGGATCGTCGTCAGCCAGGGGCGGACTGGTTTGCCGTCGGCGCCCACCACGAGAATGTCGAGCAGCGTGTGGTCACTTTGCCACATCGCATTCGGTTGCTCGGCGTGCCGGCGCAGCACCAGTTCGTGCTTGTCCCAGTAGGACGCCGCGCCCTCCAGGGCGAGGGTGACCATGCCCGGATCGAGGGCACCCGCGATCGAGCGGACCACCCCGTAGGAGGGCACCGGCCACCCTCGGGTACCGCAGATGTCGGTGACCTTGCGGTGGATCGTGGCGATCGCAGGCCGGGGCTTGCTGAGCGCCAGGCCCTCGATCAACCGCACGAGCTCCCTGGGCAGATGGTGGGCGCCGGCGTCCGAGCGCTGGCCTGTCTCCAGGCCCGCGTACCCGTCGGCACGGTAGCGGGCGTGCCAGCGCTCCAGGGTGCGCAGGCTGATCCCGGTCTCCCGGGCCAGGGCGCTCAGCGGGATACCGTCCTCGACGTGCAGCCGCAGGATGCGCCACCGCGCCGGCCCGTCCACCTCACACCTGCTCGGCGACGGCCTCGCGGGCACGGGCCGCCTGCCGATGGCGATAGAGCGTCGCCCGGGACCAGCCGACGAGTCGGGCGGCGTCCTCGGCGGTGCGGCCCTTCGCGCGGGCATCGCCCGCGATTTCGAGCTTCTCCGCGATCACGGCCGGGTCGACCGGGGGTCGGCCGAAGCGGGTGCCGTTCTGCTTCGCCGCGGCGATCCCGGCATTGACCCGTTCGGTGATCAGCTCGCGCTCGTACTCGGCCAGGGTCGCGAGCATGCCCAGCATCATCCGGCCCGACGTCGTCTCCGGGTCGATCCCGTCCGAGACCGATCTGATCTTCACGCCCTGGCCGCGCAGCAGCGTGACCGTATTCAGGACGTCGAGCAGGGACCGGCCCAGCCGGTCGATGCGCCACACCACCACCGTGTCGCCGTCCTCGGCGTAGTCCAGCAGACGTTTCATCCCCGGTCGCTCGATCGCGGTCCGGCTACCCGAGGTCACATCGGAGAACACGTCCCGCTTCTGCACCCCGCCCTCCACCAGCGCATCGACTTGCAGCTGCGCGTCCTGCGTCGCCGTGCTCACCCGCGTATATCCCAGAAGCCTCATACCCCCAGCATGGTGCAGAAAGTCCTGGAAGTCACCGCCTTGAGGCACTTTCCGTCGAGACGACTTCGCAAGACAATCCCGAGAGCGCGTTCACGCAGGAAGCGAACCTGAGGCCGACCACCCGCTGAAAGTCTCATAAACCTGTACTCAACTGAGGCACCAGCTCGTCCGGTTTTGCCTGCATCGAAGTGCCGCGCCTTCGCTCTAAAACCTTCCAAGCTTCGCCGCCCGCACGCCATGCATAGCGCGCGCCGTGAGTCTCTCCCTCCGTCGACTTAACTACACCATCCATCTGGTACAGTTATGTCGTTCACGACGAGGGGAAGACGCGCATGTCCGCGATGACGAAGAGGCGACGCTGGTCGCTGCTGGTGACGGTTGGAGCAGGTCTGCTGCTGATCACCTTGGATAACTCGATTCTCTACACGGCCCTGCCGACGCTGACTGAGGAACTGCAGGCTTCGAACACACAGAACCTCTGGATCATCAATGCCTACCCCCTGGTGATGGCGGGGCTGTTGCTGGGCAGCGGAACCCTGGGGGATCGCATCGGCCACACGCGGATGTTTGTTGTCGGTCTGGTGATCTTCGGACTGGCTTCCCTGCTGGCAGCGTTCGCTCCGTCACCCGAGGTCATGATCGCTGCGCGTGCTGTGCTCGCTGTCGGTGCGGCAGCGATGATGCCGGCCACCCTGGCGCTGATCCGCACCACTTTCACGGTCGAGCGTGAGCGCAATATCGCCATCGCGGTCTGGGGAAGTATGTCGGTCATCGGGTTCGCCCTCGGCCCGATTATTGGCGGCACACTCCTTGAGTTCTTCTGGTGGGGCTCGGTGTTCTTGATCAACGTGCCCGTTGTGGTGCTGGCGCTGGTCGCTACCTGGCTGATCCGCCCGGCCAACGACCCGGATCCCTCGAAGCGATGGGATGCCATCTCCTCGATCTTGGTGATGATCGGGCTTGTCGGAACGGTGATGGCCATCAAAGAGATCGGCCACGCGCCGCCTTCGGCAACGACCATCATTGTTGCGCTGCTCGTTGCTGCCATCGGGTTCTGGCTGTTCGTGCGCCGTCAGCGAGGTATGGAGCAACCTCTGTTGGAGTTCTCCATCTTCGGCAACCCGGCGTTCACTGCCGGAGTGCTGGCCGCGTCGTTCGCGATGTTCGCGATCGGGGGCATCCAGCTCGTCACCACGCAGCGATTCCAGCAGGTCGCCGGATTCAGCCCGCTGGAAGCTGGGCTCTTGGTCGCCGCGATCGCCGTGGGCGCGTTGCCGACAGCGCTCCTGGGGGGCGCGTTCCTGCACCGCACCGGACTGCTCGCGCTCATCACCGGCGGTCTCGCCTTCGCCACCGGCGGCGTCGTGGTGACGGTCATCGGATTCCAGTCGTCCTTCGGCGTGCTGATCCTCGGACTGCTGTTGACCGGAGCTGGTATCGGAGCCGCCGTGGCGGTCGCCTCCACCGCGATTATCGGGAACGTGCCGGTGCGCCGAGCAGGCATGGCCGCCTCGATCGAAGAAGTCTCCTACGAGTTCGGCAGCCTCATTGCAGTGTCCGTGCTCGGGAGCCTGCTCACGGCTATCTACAGCGCCCGCGTCGTTCTACCCGACGGCGCCCCGGACGCGGCTGGCAACAGCATCGCTGAGGCACAGGCTGCTGCGCAGGGTGACGCAGAGATCCTCCAGGCGGCGGCGACGGCTTTCGACTCCGCCTACCTCGTTGTGATGCTGGTCGTCGCAGTCGTTCTCGCGGTGGGCGCAGTCATCACCGGAGTGCTTCTGCGCCGGTACCTGCCTGGCACCCAGTCACAGCTGCACTCCGAGCACTGACCGAAAAAGGACCGCCCATGCGGACCAGTAAACGGGACACGATCCTCAAGGCCGCCCTCAGCGTTGTCGAGACCGACGGCGTCACGGCGCTCACGTACGAATCCGTCGCCGCCGCCTCCGGACTCACCAAAGGCGGGCTGCTCTACCACTTCCCCTCGAAGGACGCCATGATGCTCGCGCTGCACGAACATCAAGCCCAGCACTGGGACGAGGAGATGATCCACGCACTGGGCAAGGACCCGGATGAGGCATCGCAGGATGAGCGACTCGCCGCCTATGCCCGAGTCAGCGCCCGCGGCGCCACCGGCGCGGAGTTACTGCTTATGCTCGAAGCGAGCACCGACAGCGAGCTCAGCAAGCCGTGGAAACGAGTCATCACTCGCTGGGTCCCCGACCCCGCCAGCATCGACCCGACCGACCCTCGGGCACTGCAGAAGATGGTCGCCTACCTCGCTGCCGACGGTCTTTGGCTCAGCGAATCCGTCGGCGCGATCCCACTACACCACAAGCTGCGCGCCGCGCTGGCAGAGCACCTCGCCCGCTCCGTCGCGGACGCAGACGAACTCCCGAGCAACGAGGCGAACCAATGAGCGTAAGCACCCAGCAGCGTTATGGACTTCCGCTTGTGGCAAGAGTCTCCATCGTCGCGGCCTTTCTCGAAGCCTTCACCTGGGCTGGTCTGCTCGCGGGGATGTTCCTCAAGTACGTGACGGGCACAACCGACGTCGGTGTCAGCATCTTCGGCGCCCTGCACGGCGGCATGTTCCTCATCTACCTCGCCATAGCGCTCATCACCGCCATCACCCTGCGGTGGCCATGGCGGGTCACAGCTCTCTCGATCATCGCCGCGGTACCGCCACTGACGACCATTCCCCTGGAGATCTGGCTACGTCGACGAGGACACCTCAGCTGCTGACGATGACACTGCCGCCCTCGCATCGGCGGCAGGACTCTCGACCACGGACGGCCAGACCACGCTTGTCATCGGTACCACCAACTAAAGCCGCCACGGAGCATCGACAGAACACCGCCATTTACCGGCGAAGGTCACAGCGGACGGCCATGCGAGGGGCCGTGAACGACGGCGCCCCGCTCCTCCCGTGCTCGGCACAGGGGGAGCGGGGCGCCGGTGCGCAGCGCGCCGTCGGAGCGGCCGGATCAGCCTCGTCCGGTGAACTCGGGCTTGCGCTTCTGCTGGAAGGCCGCGAAGCCCTCGGCGTAGTCGGCGGTGCGGCACAGCTCGTCCTGGGCCCGGTTCTCCTGGGCCATCGACGCCCACAGCCCGATCCGCTCGTCGCGGATCTGCGCCACCAGGCGCCGCGAGGCGAGGAAGGCGCCCGTGGCCCCGGCGGCCGCGCTCCGGACGCGCTCGCGGGTGAAGCCGAGCAGCTCGTCCTGCGGGACCGAGCGGGAGAACAGCCCCGAGCGCACCGCCTCGGCCCCCGACATCAGCTCGGCGGTGTAGATCAGATCCAGGGTCCGGTGCGCGCCGAGCCGCTCGGTGAACAGCGCGTGGCCGCCGGAGTCCAGCGTGGCCCCGAGGTTCGCGAACGGCGAGCCGATCCGGGCCTCGTCGGCGACGTAGACGACATCGGTCGCGATCGCCAGACCCAGGCCGACCCCCAGGCAGGCTCCCTGCACCGCCGCGAACGTGGGCGCGGGGAATTCCGCCATCTGCCGCAGCAGCGGCGTCACCCGGCCCTCGAGATAGCCCAGGGCGTCGTCCGTGGCCGGGTCGATGTCCGAGATGTCGCGCCCGGCGCAGAACCCCCGGCCCTCGCCGCGCAGCAGCAGGGCGCGGACTCCCGCGTCCGCGGCCTCCCGGTAGGCCTCCGAGAGCTCGGCCAGGGCCGAGGGATCCAGGGCGTTCATCTTCTGCGGCGCGCTCAGCACGACCTCGGCGACGTCGTCCTGGATGCTCAGCTCGATCATGGGTCCTCCTGGGTCGGCGGTGCTCGGCAGCGGCGGGCTCAGGCGTCGAAGGTGAGGCTCAGCGCCTCGCCCGTGGGGCGGGTCTGGCAGGTCAGGACGTAGCCGGCCTCGATCTCGTCCTTCTCCAGCGCGTAGTTCTCGGCCATCTCGAACCCGCCGTCGGTGACCTGGGCGCGGCACGTGCCGCACACGCCGCCGGCGCACGCGAACGGGACGTCGGGACGAGCCCGCAGCGCCGCGTTGAGCACGGTCTCGTGGGCAGCGGCGGGGGAGTCGACCTCCGAGGTCAGCCCGTCCAGGGTGAAGGTGATCGAGACCTGCTTGCCCGACGGATCCGCGATCACGGCGCGTCCGGCCTGGCCCTGCGGGTTCTCGGGGGTCCCGGTGGTGAACAGCTCGAACCGCACGTTCTCCTCGGGCACCCCGCGCGCGGCCAGGGCGTCGCGGCACATCTGCACGAGCTCGAACGGCCCGCACAGGAACCACTCGTCGGTGCGCTCGGCCTGCAGGACCTCGTCGAGCAGGCTGTCGAGGCGCTGCTGGTCCACCCGCCCGGAGTGCAGCGGATTGATGCGCTGCTCGCGCGAGAGGATGTGGTGGACCGCGAACCGTGCCGGCGAGCGGTCCTTCAGGTCGCCGATCTCCTCGGCGAACATGACGTCGGCGGACGAGCGGTTGGCGTAGACCAGGTCCACCGTCGAGGTGTCCGAGGCGCTGAGCACGGCCCGGGCGATCGCCATGATCGGGGTGATGCCCGAGCCGGCGGCGAAGGCCACGAGGTGCACGTCCTGCTTGCGGGCGACCTCCTCGGCGGCCACGCGCTCGGCGTCGTTCATCGAGGTGATGGTCGTCCCCGAGGCCGCCCGGGAGGTGAAGGCGCCCTGCGGGTTCATGACCTCGAGCTCGTCGCCCACCTGCAGCTGCTCGTTCGCCCAGGTCGAGAACAGGCCGCCGAGGCTCTTCTTGATGGCCACGCGGACCTCGCCGCGCCGGGGGGCCGAGCAGATCGAGTACGAGCGCCGGACCTCCCGGCCGTCGATCTCGCGGCGCAGGGCCACGTACTGGCCCGGGGCGTAGTCGTAGTCGTCCTGGAGGTGCTCGGGCACCGCGAAGGCGACCTCGACGGCGTCGGCCGTCAGCCGGCGGATCTCCGAGACGGGGAGGGTGTTGAACGTCGCGCGGCGGCGGCCGGGAGCCGCGGCGGCCTGGTCGGGGGCGTCCTGCGCGGTCGTGGTGTTCTCGCTCATCAGTGCACCTTGAAGTGGTCGAAGGGTTCGTGGCAGGACCGGCAGACCCACAGGGCCTTGCAGGACGTGGAGCCGAAGCGGGTCAGCTCCCGGGTGGAGGGCGACCCGCAGTGCGGGCAGCGCACGGACAGCGACAGCCCGACCTTCCCGCCGGCCGCGCTGCGCCCGGTCGGCGGGGCGATGCCGTAGGCCTCGAGCCGCGCCCGGCCCTCGTCGGTCATCCAGTCGGTGGTCCACGCGGGCTCCAGGACGGTCTCGAGCCGCACGCGCTCGAAGCCGTCCCGGGCCAGGGCCTCGCGGACGTCCGCGGAGATCGTGTCCATGGCCGGGCAGCCGGAGTACGTCGGCGTGATGACGACGACGGCCGCGCCGTCGTCGATCCGGGCCGCCCGCAGGATGCCCAGATCGGCGATCGACAGCACCGGGATCTCCGGATCCGCGACCGTGGCGGCGACGTCCCAGACCCGTGCGGACTCGGCGTCCTCCGGGCGCAGGCCGTCGCTGCGCACGGGGATGTCGTCGCCCGTGGGGCGCGGGAGGGCGTCGGGGTCCTGGATCAGGTCGACGACGGGCGGGAAGAGCTCGTCGCGGGGTGCGGTGGTCATGGTCTGCTCGCCTCCTTCGAAATGCCGACCGCCGATCGGGGGGTCCGTCGACGACGGCTCCGTCACCAGGTCGCGCCGGGGTGTCGGCGCGCCAGCACCTGCATCTCCGCGAGGATGTAGCCGCGCTGCTCCGAGAACCGCCCGGTGCGATCGGAGCCGAAGGCCGGCTCGACCTGCGGGATCTGCAGCCCGGCGTCGTCGAGGACCGCGGTGATGCGGGCCATGGCGGGCTCGCGCAGCGTCGACGGCAGCACGGCCCGGTCGCCGAGCCCGGTCGCGGCCTCGACGTCCAGGAAGAGCTCGTCGACATAGGGCCACAGGGCCCACAGGCCGGCCTGCATGCGGCGGGCGGACTCCTCCGTGCCCAGTCCCAGGCGCAGCGTCCACTGGATCGCGTGATCCAGGTGGTACTCGACCTCCTTGGCCGCCTTGGCGGCCACGGCGGCCAGCGTCGGATCCGTCGACGCGCTCAGGCCGCGGTAGAGCTCGTTCTGGTACGCGCTGAAGATCAGCTGCCGGGCGATGGTCTGCCCGAAGTCGCCGTTCTCCTGCTCGACCAGGCGGCACGAGCGGAACTGCTCCTCGTCGCGGAAGTAGGCCAGATCGTCCTCGGTCTCCCCCCAGGCGCTGCCGGCGTAGGTCAGGAGGAAGCGGGCGTGGCCGAGGAGGTCGAGGGCGATGTTGCCCAGGGCGACGTCCTCCTCGAGCTCGGGGGCCCGCGAGATCCAGTGGCCCAGGCGCTGGGCCAGGATCAGGGCGTCGTCGCCGAGCATCAGGGCATAGCGGGCGATGCCCTCGTCGGCGCGGCGGTCCTGCGCGGCGACGTCCTCCGGGGTGATGGCGTCGCCGGCGGACTGGACGGTCGCGGAGTCGGTGGATGCGAAGCTCACAGGTGCTTCACCCCCTCGCTGCGGGTGTAGTAGGTGGCGTGGCGATAGGCCTTGCCGGCCGGGGACTCGAAGTAGCCGCCCTTCGAATCGGGGTCGGAGGCGGTGACCGCCTCGGACGGGACGACCCACACCGAGGTGCCCTCGTTGCGGCGGGTGTAGAGATCGCGGGCGTTGCGCACGGCCATGGTGGCGTCCGGGGCATGCAGCGATCCGGCATGCACGTGGGACAGCCCGCGCGACGAGCGCACGAACACCTCCCACAGCGGCCACTGGTCGCGGGCCTGCGGGCTGCCCGGCTGCTGCCCCTCGTTCTGCTCGGCCATCTCAGGCTCCCCTCAGCTCGGCGGTCGTGCGGGTGGACTTCTCGGCGTAGGCGGCCGCGGCCTCGCGGACCCAGGCGCCCTCCTCGTGGGCCCGGCGGCGCCGCTGCATGCGCTGGACGTTGCACGGACCGCGGCCCTTGACGACGGCGAAGAACTCGTCCCAGTCCAGCTCGCCGTAGTCGTAGTGCTGCCGCTGCTCGTTCCACTCCAGGTCCGGATCCGGGAGGGTGAGCCCGAGGGCCTCGGCCTGGGGGACGATCATGTCGACGAAGCGCTGGCGCAGCTCGTCGTTGGAGAAGCGCTTGATCTTCCAGGCCATCGACTGCTGCGAGTTCGGGGAGTCGGCGTCCGGCGGGCCGAACATCTGCAGCGCGGGGCCGTAGAAGCGGTCCACCGCGTCCTGCGCCATCTGCTTCTGCGCCGGGGTGCCGTGCGAGAGCTCCCAGAGGATCTCCCAGCCCTGGCGCTGATGGAAGGACTCCTCCTTGCAGATCCGCACCATGGCGCGTCCGTACGGGCCGTAGGAGGCGCGGCACAGCGGGACCTGGTTGCAGATCGCCGCGCCGTCCACGAGCCAGCCGATCGCCCCGATGTCGGCCCAGGTGCGCGCCGGGTAGTTGAAGATCGAGGAGTACTTGGCGCGGCCGTCGAGCAGCTGCTGGTTGAGCTCGGAGCGCGGGGTGCCCAGGGTCTCGGTGGAGGAGTACAGGTAGAGCCCGTGACCGGCCTCGTCCTGGACCTTGGCCATGAGGATGGCCTTGCGCTTGAGCGACGGGGCGCGCGTGATCCAGTTGGCCTCCGGCTGCATGCCGATGATCTCGGAGTGCGCGTGCTGCGACATCTGGCGCGTCAGCGTCCTGCGGTACGCGGCGGGCATCCAGTCCCGGGGCTCGACGCGGGCGTCCTGGCCGATGAGGTGATCGAAGTGCTCCTGGCCCTCGCGATCCGCGGCCTCTGCGACGTCGGAGCCCGCGGGGACCGAGTGGATGCGGGGTTCCTGCTGGGTCATGGTGGGTCCTTCCGTGGCCCGGAGCCTGGCGGCCGGGGTCCGTCTCAATTACTGACCGTTTGGTCAGGATAGATCGGCGGGGCGGGGCGGTCAACGGCTCGAGCCGGCCGGATGTGACCCTTGACACGCGGTCCGCCCGGCTGGTTCGCTGTGATTCCTGACCATGCGTTCGGTAATTCCGCCGTCCGCAGTCCGCGCCGGGCGCACGCCCGGCGGCAGCGAAGGAGGAACGGTGGCAGAGCACCGCATTCTGGCCGAGGACCACGCGACGCAGTGGATGGGCATCGAGGTGGTCCGTGCCGATCCGGGGCACTGCATCCTCCGGATGACCGTGAAGCGGGAGATGCTCAACGGCTTCGCGATCACCCACGGCGGGATGGTGTTCGCCATGGCGGACACCTGCTTCGCGCTGACGTGCAATCACCCCACGGAGGACGACGGCACCATGACCGTCGCCACCGGCGTGGACATCAACTTCCTCGCGCAGAGCCGGGAGGGCGAGGTCCTCGAGGCCGAGGGGCGCCTGATCTCCCAGGCCGGCCGCAGCGGCCTCTGCGACATCACCGTGCGCAGCGGCGAGCGCACCATCGCGGAGTTCCGCGGGCGCTGCCGCCGCATCGACCGGCGCTGAAGGCCCGGCCCTGCCCCGTACCCGTCCCGCCGACCGCACAGGAGTCCGCCATGGCCGCTGAGAGCCTCCGCAACCCGTACGCGCCCGCCCCGATCCCCGACGACCGCACCGCGCCGGATCCCGAGGAGACCATGAGCCGGGATCAGATCGAGTCGCTGCAGCTCGAGCGCCTGCGGTGGACACTGCACCACGCGTACGACAGCGTCCCCGCCTACCGCGAGCTCTACGACGAAGCCGGCGTCCATCCGGAGGACCTCCGAGAGCTCGAGGACCTGAAGCTGTTCCCGTACACCGACAAGGAGTTCCTGCGGAGGTCCTATCCCTTCAAGGGCTTCGCCGTGCCCATGGAGCAGATCCGCCGCATCCACGCCTCGTCCGGGACCACCGGCCAGCCCACCGTGGTGGCCTACACCGAGAACGACCTGCAGACCTGGGGAACGCTCGTGGCCCGCTGCTTCCGGCTCAGCGGACTCCGTCCCGGCGACAAGGTGCACAACCTCTACGGCTACGGCCTGTTCACCGGGGGCCTCGGCGCCCACTACGGCGCCGAGCGCCTCGGCTGCACCGTGATCCCCATGTCCGGCGGGCAGACCGAGAAGCAGGTCCAGATGATCCGCGACTTCGAGCCGCAGGCCATCCTCTCGACGCCCACCTACCTGCTCACCGTGGCCGACGGCTTCACGAGGGCCGGCCTGGATCCTGCCGAGACCTCGCTCCGGCATGCCGTGCTGGGCGCCGAGCCCTGGACCGAGGAGATGCGCCGCGAGATCGAGCGGACCTTCGGCGGCATGACCGCCACCGACATCTACGGCCTCTCCGAGGTCATGGGCCCCGGCGTGGCAGGCGAGTCCGCGGAGTCCAAGGACGGCTCCCACATCTGGGAGGACCACTTCCGCCCCGAGATCATCGACCCCTTCACCGACGAGGTCCTGGAGATGGGGCGCCCGGGGGAGCTGGTGTTCACGGCACTGACCAAGGAGGCGCTGCCGATCATCCGCTACCGCACCCACGATCTGACCCGCCTGCTGCCCGGCACGGCTCGACCCGGCCACCGCCGCATGGGCCGGATCACCGGGCGCTCCGACGACATGATCATCCTGCGCGGGGTGAACCTGTTCCCATCGCAGATCGAGGAGCTCGCGCTGAAGATCCCGGAGCTGTCGCCGCACTTCCAGCTGCGCCTCACCCGCCCGGAGCGCATGGACCGGATGTCGGTGCACATCGAGCGCCGCGAGACGGTCTCCGTCGAGACCGCGCAGGAGGCCGCCCACACGCTGCAGCACGAGATCAAGACGCAGATCGGGTCTTCGGCCGAGATCGTCGTCGAGGAGCCCGGGGCGCTGGAGCGCTCCTCGGGCAAGATCCGCCGCATCTACGACGAGCGCCCCAAGCCGACCGACCGGGGCTGAGACGCGCAGGGGGCACACTCTCCTCCGGGCCGCAGCGCAGGGCCGCGGGCCGAGTACCGCTCGCCCGGGGCTCGGTAAGCTGGTCGCCCGCTGCTCCTCGCTCCGGCGACGGGCGGCAGTCGTCGTCCTCCCCGTCGAAAGCGGCCCCATGTCAGAGTCCTCGCAGCGTCCCGCCAAGCGCGGACGGCCCGGCTACGACCGCGATCAGCTGCTGTCCGTGTGCGTGGAGGTCTTCAACGAGAACGGCTACGACGCGACGTCCATGGGCGCCCTCGCCGACCGGCTCGGTGTGACCAAGTCCGCGATCTACCACCACGTCTCCTCCAAGGAGGAGCTGCTCGAGCTCGCCCTCGAGCGCGCCCTGGGGGCCCTGGAGGCGATGTTCGAGGAGGTGCAGGGCGGCGGCCTGCCCGCCGTGGAGCGCATCGAGGCCGTCCTGCGCGGGTCCGTGCACGTGCTCGTCGAGCAGATGCCCTATGTGACGCTGCTGCTGCGGCTGCGCGGCAACTCGGAGGTCGAGCTCGCGGCCATGAAGCGCCGCCGCGTCTTCACCCGGCAGCTCGGCGAGCTCATCGTCCGCGCCCAGGAGGACGGGGACCTTCGGACGGACATCAGCGGCGTGGCCGCCCCTCGCCTGGTCCTGGGGATGCTCAACTCCGTCGTGGACTGGTACAGCCCCGAGGGCATCGGGACCCCCGACGAGCTCGCCGACACCCTCGTGAAGATCGCGATGGGCGGCCTGCGAGCCCGCTGAGCGGAGAAGATCGGCGGCCCCGGCGCCTCGGATGAGGTCAGGCCGGGGTCTGGCGACGCGTCAGAACGGCACGGAGCCGGTGATCGAGGCGGCGGCCTTCTCTCCGATGAGGACCGAGGGTGCATTGGTGTTGCCCGTCGGGACGCGCGGCATGATCGAGGCATCTGCCACTCGCAGCCCCTGCAGACCATGGACGCGGAAGGACTCCGGATCGACGACGGCCTCGCCGCCGCTGGGCCCCATGGCGCAGGTCCCTACCTGGTGGTGATAGGTGGTCGTCGTGCTTCGGATGTAGGCCATGAGCTCCTCATCTGAATCACCCACCGAGGGGCCTGGATGGATCTCGGCCGCGCCCAGCTCCGCCAGTGCAGGCTGGCGGACGATCGAACGGCACTGCCGGAGCGAGAACAGCATCGACCGCATGTCCTCCTCCGCTGCGAAGGCGCCGAGGTCGATCCGCACGGGGTCTTCGCGTCCCGGGCCGGAGAGGGTGAGCCGTCCTCGCGAAACCGGGCGGACGATGCCGGCGAGCAGGGAGAAGCCCTCCTCGGGGCCCGCCATCGGGTCTCCGGCAGTTGTCGTGTACATGGGCACCGAGAAGAAGATGGGCTGGGTGTCGGGGGTCGGCAGAGACGCGTCCGACTTGGCCCAGTAGTGGACCTGGGCAGCGGCCACCTCCGGCGTCGGCATCGGGTGCGCCGTGGTGCAGACGACGGGCGTCAGCAGATGATCCTGGAGGTTCTGACCGACCCCTTCGGCATCGATGCCCACCTCGCGGAGATGCGCTGCCGGGCCGATGCCCGAGCGCAGGAGGAGCTCCGGTGACCCGATGGCTCCTGCGCAGAGCACGACTTCCTCGGCTGAGCACTCGATGTCCTGGCCCTCGACGGTCACCTGCACACCGGTGACCGTCATGCCCTCGACGATGAGTCGGCGGACATGGCCCCCGGTGACCAGCTTGAGCTGGGGGTGATCTGCGACCGGCTTCAGGTTGGCGCGCCAGGTGTTGAACCGCTTGCCGTCGCGGACATTGAGCTGCATCCATCCGACCCCGTCGACTGTTCCGGAGTTGTAGTCGGGATTCTCGGGGATGCCTTCCTGAACCGTCGCGTCGAACATGGCTTGCTGGATCGGGTGGTGCGGGTACTGCGTGGTGATGTCCAGTGGGCCGTCGTGGCCCCGGGAATCGGGGTCTCCGTCCGGATACGCCTCTATGGCCCTGAAGTACGGCTCGACCTGGCTCCACCCCCACCCTGGGCAGCCGTTGTCTGCCCAGCCGTCGTAGTCCTTGCGGTCGCCTCGGACCCAGATGGCTGCGTTGAGCGCATGCGACCCCCCGAGGACCTTGCCCCGCGGGAGGTGCACACGGCGGCCGTCCAGACCGGGCTGGGGCTCGGTGTAGTAGTTCCAGTCGACCGGGGATCCCCAGAGAAGCCCGAGCCGTGATACATCGTCGATATCCGGATTGATGTCCTGATCCCCCGCCTCGACCAGAGTGACGGAATGTCCTGCATCGAGCAGTCGTCGGGTCAGCACACACCCTGCGGAGCCGGCCCCGATCACCAGGAAGTCCGAGGATGGGCGGGTCGAGGTGTCGGTGTTCATGGCGATTCTCCGTATCGGGATATGGGGTCGGGATGATCCGGCGGGTCTGCCGACTCCCGGGATCAAGCGAGGGTGCGGCGACGCGACCGCAGCGCGAGCGCCGCGCACATGGCTGCGGCCAGCTCCAGGCCGACCAGGAGCAGGAGCGAGACCCCGGTGGATTCGGTGTTCGGCGAGGCCGATAAGACGAGGGGCCCGTGACTGCCGTGGTGTCCGTGTCCCGCTCCACCGGGGGAGAACAGCATGAGGGAATGCGTGATGGCCATGGCATCTGCCATCACCAGCAGACCTCGCAGGCCGGGGGTCTTATTGCCGGCCCTGCTTCTGAGGCTGTGCACGGCGCACAGAGCGCAGGCCGCGGTCATCAGGCACAGGGCGGCGGCCATCACGGCTGAGTGCCGGTGGGTGAACAGCAGCCACACATGCACCGGCGCTGAGGCGAAGCTGAGACCGGCGGCACCGGACGCCCAGGGCAGAGTCATCCCCTGGGCGGTCGACTCAGTGCTGACAGCCGCAGCCATCATCGGACTCCGAAGCCTCGGACCCGTCGCCGACGTGGCACGATCCCGGTTCCGGGGATGGGACGTCCAGCACCGGCGAGCGGTCGAAGAACCCGTCGGGAAGGAGGCGGAAGCCCACACGGTCCACGGGCATGATCGGCCAGTCCTCCGGGCGGGGGAAGTGCGTCAGGCCGAACGAGTGCCACACGACCAGGTCCTCGCCGTCCAGCGGGCGGTCCGCCTGGGTCCATTCCGGCAGCCCGGCGCCGCCGGAGTGCTGATTCGGAAAGTCCCCGGTGGGGTAGCGCTCCTCCTCGTGATACTGCGAGACCCACAGCGCCTTGGCCGCGAAGGTCGCTCGCCGGTGGATCGAGGAGCCTTCGGCCGCGAGCAGGGTCGGCAGTCCGGCAGGCAGCAGTCGGTAGCCGACGGGGTGGCCGAGGCGGTTGGTGTGCTGGGCGCTCTGAACGACCCAGCTCCGCCCGGCCGACTGGTCCGTATCGCGCTGAGCCTGGAGTTCGGAGGCGAGGACGGTCCGTCGGCGGGTGAAGGCATTGCCACGGGGGTTCTCATCGGAGAACGGGAGGCGCACCGCTTCTTCCTCGAGGACTCGGGACGTGCCGCCGTCCAGCGCGAAGTCCAGGCGCGCGCCGAAAAGGTGCTGGTGGTACGGGGCCCCGAGCCCGGGGGCCAGTTCGGAGGCGTAGTCCGTGGTGCCGTCGGGGACCGCAGAGGTGAACACGATGCCGGTGGCTTTCGCCTCGAACTCGATCGCCCCGTCGAGGTAGAGGTACCAGTAGAAGCCGTAGTCGTAATTGCCCACCGTGGTGAAGAAGGAGATCACGAGCCGACGATTGCGCCGGGTGTAGGCGATCCCCGACCACAGGTCGGTGTGCTTGGAGAGGATCGACCAGTCCTCCTCGTGCATGCAGATGCCGTTCTTGATCTGACGCGCCTCTCCTCGGTTGTTCACGACCCATGGGGAGAGGTAGGTGATGTCGCCCAGGCAGTCGCAGCCGAGCTCGAGCGAGTTCGCCCACTGGCCGACCAGGTATTCACCGGTGTCGAAGTAGTTCTGCCACGACCGCACAGGGGAGGGATCGCCGTAGGGCACCACCATCTCCGCGATCGAGGCCCGATCGAGAATGCGCCGACGCCCCTGTGCGTCATCGAAAGCGATGTTCTGGAGGACGAGGCCCTCGCGCATGTCGAACCCGATGTCGAGGGACCACTTCTCCCATTCGACGTGATTGCCTCCCTCAACGGTGAAAGAGGGACCCTCCGGCTGAGTGATCCGGATCGGCTTCTGGGAAGTTCTGACCGGGCCTGTGAGTTCGGGATCGGTGTAGTTCCCGTGCTCTTCGGGGATCGGAACCGGCCCGAAGTCGAGGACCTGGTCCACGGACCGGTTCGTGACGTCGACGTAGGCGACGAGACCGTCGATCGGGTGGGCCCAGGCCGAATCCGTCTCGTGCTGCTGATGGAAGGCCAGGCCGCGAAGGATCCGCCGGCCCTTCTCCTCCTCGTACTCGAAGACACCTGCTGACAGGGGTGCGACCCTGACCTCCTCGACCGGAAGGCCCCGAGCGGCCAGGGCGGCCAGCCAGCGCTCGTCCTGTGCCAGGACGGCTTCGACGACCTCGAACTCCTCCTCCATGATGGGCTGCTCCCCGCTCTCGCTGGAATCCACCTGCACGCTTCGCAGGATCTCTCCGCGGGCGGCCGAGATGGTCACGTCGAGCGTGGGGCCGCCTTCGGTGTCCAGGATGTAGGCACGGAAACGACGATCGTGCGAGATCTCGGCGCGAAGCTCTCCACGAGGCGGGTCGAGCAGGCCCAGATAGGTGATCCGCGAGCTCTCGGGCAGCAACGCTGCATCACGCATCGCCTGCACCACCACATCGATCTCCTCGCGGCTGGCCAGGGAGAAGTCTCCCTCGTCGATCCGGCTGTCCGTGGTCTTGTCTCGGGAGGTCATGGTGTCCTCATTCCTCGTGCTCATTGCTCTTCGGGGAGGGCAGAACGGTGAGGGCCTCGGCCCTGAACGGTCCCTCAACTCTAGGAATGGCTGTGACGGACGTCATATGTCATCCGTGCATCGGTGTCGGATCGTGCGCCGATCGTCAATCCACCCCGGTGTGGCCGCGTCACGTACGTTCCGCCCCCTCCTGCGGATGGCGTGAGCGCTAGAGTGTCCGGAATCGAGATGCGCGTCACAGTCCTGAACCAGGGCGGAGGCAACCATGCAGCGACGTGAAGTCGTCCGGGACTTCGATTCGTGGCGCCGGCTGGTGTCCGAGGCGTTCGTGCCCCTCGAGATCGAAGCCGGCGGCAGGGGCGGGGCGGGGTTCAGGGGCGCGGTGGGGGTGTGCGGCGATCGGACCAACGAGATGGCCACGGTCACGGCGGGTCCGCACACCGTGCTGAGGACCCCTGAACTGATCCGGAAGGAGGAGCTCGGCAGGTTCAAGCTCAGCCTCCAGCGCAGCGGAACCGGGCTGCTGATCCAGGACGGCAGGGAGATCATGCTGGGGCCAGGGAGCCTGGCCCTCTACGACACCTCGATCCCGTACACGCTCAGCTTCGATGGCGAGTTCTCAACCCACGTGCTGATGCTCCCGCATTCCGGGCTGGGGGTCGCTCCCGAGTCGGCGCGCCAGCTGACAGCCACGGCATTGGAGGGAGAGCATCACCTCGGGCCGGCAGTCGCGTCCTTTCTGCGCCAGGCCATGGATCTGGCGCCGGGCCTGTCCGGCTCGCTGGAGGCGCGGCTGGCGCGCAACGCGGTTGACCTGCTCGGCACTCTCGTCAGCGACGTTCTCGGGGTTGAGGCGAGTCGGACGGGGTCGACGCATGCGGTTCACGGCGAGGCTGTGCGCGCCAAGCAGAGAGCTGCGATCGTCGAGCACATCGAGCGGCATCTGACGGATCCGGACCTCACGCCGGCGAGTATCGCGGCAGCACACTTCATCTCTGTGCGTGCCCTGCATCTGCTGTTCGAGGGCACTGGGGAGACTGTGGCTGCGCTGATCCGGGAACGACGGCTCGCCCGCTGCCGCGAAGAGCTCCTGGACGCACGGTGCGCGGATCGCCCCGTGGCTGTCATCGGCGCGCGATGGGGGTTCGCGGACCCGGCGCACTTCTCACGCGTCTTCCGCGCCCGCTACGGCGTGGCCCCTGGCAGGCTGCGGCGGGAGGCCGGATGAGGGTGCACCCGCGGTCAAGCCCTGTTCGCTCAGGGGCAATCGGCGATGGCGGGCGACGCGGACAATCCATGGGACAGATCACATGCCGAAGTGAGGACCTATCCCATGGCTACTCTCATCCCTACCAGGGGCGCTCGGGGCGAGCCGAGCGCCGAAGAGTCGCTGGTCGCCCGCAGCATCGGCATCCCCGGGCTCGTCTTCACGATCGTCGCCGCCTCGGCCCCGTTGACGGTCATGGCCGGCGGGGTCCCGAGCAATATCGCCGTGACCGGCCTGCTGGGCATTCCGCTGTCCTTCGTGGTCCTCGGCGTCCTCCTGCTGCTGTTCTCGATCGGCTACGGAGCGATGTCGCAGCATGTGCACAACGCCGGAGCCTTCTTCGCTTACATCGCCAAAGGCCTCGGGCGGCCCACCGGGGTGGGTGCTTCCCTGGTCGCCGTGATTGCGTACAACTGCATGCAGATCGGGATCGCGGGGATGTTCGGGTTCGCCTTCTCGTCATTCCTTGCGGGGGGGATGAACCCTGAGTGGTGGACACGCTGAGTCTGGCCCATAATGGGCCGGAGAATGCGAGT
>NZ_VDOR01000019.1 GCF_007666205.1 Kocuria palustris | reverse complement strand
TGGGCTATCTGACACCATCAGAGAAGCTCGCAGAGTTCCTTGCGCTCACCGCTTGAATCCGCCGATCCTGAAGAAGGCCTCGGCTTTTTTCGCATCAGACCCTTACTCGACTCCTGCTTAGTCACTTACCGCCTCATCGTATCCCGTTACCTTATCAGCACCTAGACCGAACCAGACGAGCAGGTGCCGCCGACGATTCGCACGCCCGCCTTCCGGACGAATGCGGTCATCCCTATTGCCGAGATGGGAATACTAGTTGCGCTCGCGCAAGGGTAACGGACCTGACACTCAACTAGAGTTCCATCTTGTACGGCATCACATCCATGCGGCTGGGCTCAAACAGCAGTGGCAGAGAAAATGGGTGGATTGAATTGATCCTATTTAAGTACAGGACCCCCCGCCATCAGCCTCGCCGTCTGAAATAATCTAGCTCTATTTCCTACGGCAAGGCCATCGAATTAAGACTCGAATAGCCTCCCACATAGAGTCCCGTCAGTCACTTGTGCGCCGGGATTCTCTGATAGCCAGACCACGGTACAAACTCTGATGAACATATGCCGCAGCGGAAAGGGGAAGCGTCAGGTTAGTATCCTCAGCCTTAAACTTAATGGATCCCTAATTGGCAATTCGCACCCCAATTACCGAGTAATCAAACAATGTTTCCAAGAGTCGACGCGATCCGTATTTCTCAAATAATTCAGGGTCCTTTTTCTCGATCAGCCTCTCGAGATCTTCAAGGCTGTCATACCTGTGACGCTCCTGACGCAAACACTCGAGCAGGCGACCAAAGTCCGGAAAAGCTTTATTGAACTCCTGCCTCAGATCATCCACCTTCCACTTGCTGTAGCGCTCTTCCGCGGATCTAATTTCATCCTTGGAGATTTCCACCGAATCCCGGCCGGAAGTATTAACGCACTCATCCAAGAACTGAATGACCTCACGGGGTCGCAAAAATGTCCGCTTAACTATGTAATTGAACGGCGATATAGACCCTCGCATTTCACCTGGCTCAAATATGTCCTCAATTGAAATCCCGTCAGGAAGTCGGACATTTACCATTTCCTTTAGAAGGTCAGGCGACCAGGCTATTGATTCTTCAAGTTGGCGATGCTTATCCTTGTCGTCAAATTCGAGGTTATCATATATGTCGGATCGCAGAAAGACATTTACCCGCAAGCCGGAAGCGATCTCTCTGCCCCGAAGACGATCATTTAAATCCTTCGCCGCCTTGAGGAGTCCTACTAGAAGTGAGCGGGACTCTTCAGACCCATCCCATGAATCATCTAGGCGGTCAAGGGATATAATCAGCTGCCTCTGACGGACCATAGGCCCCAGCGCGTCCACAAACGCACTCAATACATGTGGCGTGACCGGATGCCTTGCCTGCTCCTCTCTCGATAGCCCTGCACCAAACCCAAACGCACTTAGGTTAAAGGAAGAGATCCCTTTGAGAACTGAAGTGGCAGACTTCAGAATTCCTGGCTCTAAAGTTTCGAAGTTGTCCTGCAGAAACTTCTTGAACATTTTCGCAGAATCAGCCGCTTCTCCACGCCAATTTTCGCCAGAACGTATTAGCTCGCTCGCTCCCTCGATAATTAGAGTAAACTTCCATGCATTCGTGTGGGCATGCTCTGATGAAAGCATTTGTTCCTTATACTCACTAAGAGCTGCCCATGCATAATGATCTGGGCTCCGCGAGATTGCAACAATACGCTCATCCCTATCCTTAGCAAGTCGGGGAATTTGCAAAAAGAGCGCGGATTTACCACTTCCTTTCCTGCCAAGAAATTGAGTTCGACGCCCCTCGAAAGCAGAACGGACATAAGGTGTGGTCACAAAATAATCATTGAGGCTAACATCAGACTCGGCATCAACACCGCCGAAATCGATATTGCCAAGCGTCATGCCGAGCTCCTGCAATCTAGACACGAGATTCCTCTTATCGTTGGGAAATGAATACAATCTGCAAGAACAAAGAAGGACATTTTCCAGTCGGCATTAATCGACGCAATTTGCCTCAGCCAGATACATCGAGTCAATTTGAATGGCCCCTGGACGACACCTTCCCCAGCCTTAGTATTCACTAGTCCGTCAGTGGAAGCAACGGGGGCCGCTGCATCGATAGGTGACAGTTGTGGTGTCAGGCCGCGAGGCTCACGGCAGGGTTCATGCTGGTGGGACTGATGCGCGGGTAGGTGTCACATGATCTGTGGCGCTGTGGAGCGTTGCAGGGAAGGATGTGGACCATGCCCGCTCCCTATCCCCAGGAGTTCCGAGACGACGTCGTCCGCGTCGCGAGGAATCGTGAACCTGGCCAGAAGCTCGCAGCGATCGCGAAGGACTTCGGCATCTCAGAATCCTGTCTGACGAACTGGATGCGCCAGGCCGATGTCGAGGACGGTGCCCGGCCCGGTAAGACCCGCGAGGAGTCCTCCGAGCTGCGCGATCTGCGTCGCCGGAACCGGCTGCTGGAGCAGGAGAACGAGGTCCTGCGCCGCGCGGCCGCATACCTCTCGCAGGCGAACTTGCCGGGAAAAGGTTCTACCCGCTCGTGAGTGAGATCGCTGCCGATGGGATCCCTGTCGCGGTGTCCCTGCGGGTTCTGAAGCTCTCTCGCCAGCCTTACTACCGTTGGCGGAAACAGCAGCTCACCGAGTCTGAGCTGGTCGAAGCCTATCGAGCGAACGCCCTGTTCGACGCGCACCGTGACGATCCCGAGTTCGGCTATCGGTTCCTCGCCGGCGAAGCCGCTGAAGCGGGCGAAATGATGTGCGAGCGCACTGCGTGGCGGATCTGCCGAGGCAACCAGTGGTGGTTCGTGTTCGGCAAGAAGCGCGGCAAGAACGGCAAGCGCCCGGGCCCGCCCGTGCACGACGACCTGGTCAAACGCGACTTCACAGCCGACGATGTCAATGAGCTGTGGCTGAGCGACATCACCGAGCACTGGGCCGACGAGGGCAAGCTCTACCTCTGCGCGATCAAGGACGTGTTCTCCGGTCGGATCGTCGGTTACTCCATCAGCGACCGGATGAAGGCGCGCCTCGCGGTGAACGCCCTGGACAACGCGGTATCTCGTCGTCGCGACGCCGCTGGCTGCATCGTGCATTCGGACCGCGGATCTCAGTTCCGGTCGCGGAAGTTTGTGCACGCCCTGAACGGTCACGACCTCGTGGGACCGATGGGGAAGGTCGGTGCTGCCGGGGACAACGCCGCGATGGAGTCCTTCTTCGCGCTGCTCCAGAAGAACGTCCTGGACCGCAAGCGGTGGCGGACCCGAGAGGAACTGCGGATCGCGATCATCACCTGGATCGAGAGGACCTACCACCGACGTCGCCGTCAGGCCCGTCTGGGTCGATTGACCCCCATCGAGTACGAGACCATGATGAACCCGACCGTCAGCCTGGCGGCCTAAACCCAGCTGACACCCGATCGCGCATCAGTCCCCCCAGACCCCAGAAACACGAACAGCCGAACCTACAAAAACCGTAGGTTCGGCTGTTCCGATGTCGTGCGACATCACAATGGTCGGGATGACAGTGTCCTGGCTCACGACATCGGAATAGCCTGTCCCGCGACATCGGAATACCCCTGTCCCACGACATCGACATCGCCCTCGACCACCCCAGCGACACCAGCCACGCTGGACCATGTCGAAACGCCGCCTCGTCATCACCGCCGTGCTCGCCGGCGCCACCCAAGCCGACACCGCCCGCACCTACGGCGTCTCACAAGGCTGGATCAGCCGCCTCATGGCCGAACACCGCGCCCACGGCGAGGCCGCCTATCACCCCCGCAGCCGCCGCCCCAACACCAGCCCCCGGGCCACCCCCGCAGCCACCGTCGAACTGGTCCTCACCCTGCGCCGCGACCTCACCGCCCACGGCACCGACGCCGGCCCCGAGACCATCGCCTGGCACCTGAACCACCACCACGGCATCACGCTCTCGCGCTCGAGCATCCACCGCATCCTCAAACGCGCCGGACTCATCACCGCCCAGCCCAAGAAACGGCCGAAGTCCTCCTACATCCGCTTCCAAGCCGAACAGCCCAACGAGACCTGGCAATCCGACTTCACCCACTACCGCCTGAGTGCCGGCGCCGATACCGAGATCATCACCTGGCTCGACGACCACTCCCGGGCGGCTCTGCACATCAGCGCCCACCACCGCATCACCGCCACGATCGTGGCCACCACCTTCTTGGCCACCACCGCCGAGCATGGCCGCCCCGCCAGCACCCTCACCGACAACGGCATGGTCTACACCACCCGCCTGGCCGGCGGACGCGGCGGCCGCAACGCACTGGAGACCTGCCTGGCCCAGTGGCACATCACCCAGAAGAACTCCACGCCGGGCCACCCCACCACCTGCGGCAAAGTCGAACGCTTCCAGCAGACCCTCAAGAAATGGCTCACCGCCCAGCCGAACCAGCCCGAGACCATTGCCGAGCTGCAGATCCTGCTCGACACCTTCGGCGAGTACTACAACAAGCTCCGGCCCCATCGATCACTGCCGCGCCGAGCAACCCCGCACACTGCCTACACGACCCGACCCAAAGCCACACCCAGGGCCCTCATCGCCGGCGAGATCCACGACCGCGTTCACACCGATCGGATCGACGAAGCAGGCGTGGTGACCCTGCGACACGACGGCCGACTCCACCACATCGGCATCGGACGAACCTACGCAGGAACCTACGTCCTGCTGCTCGTCCACGGCCTTCAGGTCCGCGTCATCGACGCCGCCACCGGGGAGGTCCTCCGCGAACTGATCCTCAACCCGGACCGCGAGTACCGGCCCACCCGCAAGCCCCACGGACCACAACGCACCAGACCCCAGAAACACGAATAGCCGAACCTACGAAAACCGTAGGTTCGGCTATTCCGATGTCCTGAGACATCACAGTGTCGGGATGACAGGATTTGAACCTGCGACCCCCTGACCCCCAGTCAGGTGCGCTACCAAGCTGCGCCACATCCCGTGGACGCTACACGTCCACTGCACCCAGATCGCTCCAAGCACTCGAAGTACTGTACCCCATCCGCCCGCCCGGTTCACATCGGCGCACCGGTCCGCACCGTCACGACGTCGGCCGCAGGAAGTACTCGTACAGGCTGTCCTCCAGCGGAGCCTCGAGGTCGAGCTTCATGGTCACCACCGGCAGCATCGCCCCGGAGCCGTCGGGCATCTGCGACTGCTCGGCCTCCCGCGGGGCGGCCTGGCCCAGGTAGTAGAAGTCCGTGCCCTCCGCGTCGTCCTTCTTGGCGAAGACATGCAGCGGGACCTCATCGGCGGCGATCGCGCGCTCTTCGCGCGACTGCAGCGTCTTGCGGCTGCGCGTGTACCAGCGCACGGTCTGCGGATCGAGCAGCTCGTCCTCGTACTGGGTCGACGCGGAGACCTCCTCGTCCTTGTGGTACGTGATGAAGATCGGGCAGGTCTGGGTGGCGGCGTCGATCTTGTACCCGAACATCACGCCCTGCTGATTCGTCTCCCACCCCAGCAGCCGGCACACGTCTTTGCGCGAGTACCGCTGCCCCTGCTGCAGCCCGCTGGACCAGCCATGACGGTGCCGCGCCAGGTGCAGGCCGGTGTCCACGGCGTCGCGCACGTGGGCCCGGAAGTCATCCGATGCGTCCCACTCACCCAGGAACGCCGGGCTCAGTTGGTACCGCTCCCCCACGACGTCGACGACGCCCTCCCCGTACTTCGTGATCTCCTGCTGCGTGAAGAATCTCAGCGACAGCACGCCCTCCACGGACAGGACGGTGCGGGCGTCGTCGGTCAGGTCCTGCGCGCGGAGCAGCTCGCGGAACTGCGACCGCGTCAGCGACTCCCCATCCAGCAGCGCCTGGAGCAGCAGCAGCTCATGTGGACGCTTGCCCGGCAGCAGCTCGTGATCCAGGAGGGCCAGGAAGCCGCGCTGCGCATCCGTCGGGGCGGTGTCGATGGCCTTAGCCTTCAACAGGAAGTCCCAATAGGAGTTCGTGCGCGCCGTCGCCAGCACCACCGGATCCACCGTGTCGAAGCGGGCGAAGTCCATCAGCCACGGCTGCTCCCCCAGCCGCTGATGCATCTCGCGATATGCAGTCTTCAGATTCGCCAGGGAGTCGAGGGTGGTGTCGGTGATGGCGGCCAGGATCTTCTCGCGGGCGATCTCGTCGAAGTTCACGGACGACAGCCCAGAGATCGCCCCGGCTGTCTGCGCGCCCAGGACCTGGCAGCGCAGCTGGTCCTTGTTCAGCGACGAGTCCCCGAACAGCGCGATCGGGATCAGGTAGTTGTTCGCGTAGTTGCCGATGAAGTCGATGACCCGCAGATGGTCCTTGCCCTCGGCCAGGCGCAGCCCGCGGCCGAGCTGCTGGGTGAAGATGATCCGCGACTGCGTCTGGCGCATCATGACCACCTGATTGATCGAGGGGATGTCGATGCCCTCATTGAACAGATCGACGGTCACCAGGTAGTCGAGCTCGCCGGCCTCCAGCCGCTGAACGGCCCGCGCACGATGCTCCATGGAATCCGCGCCGATCAGCGGCTCAGTGCGCAGCCCGGACCCGTTCATCATCTGCTCATTGAGCAACGCAGAGATCTCCTGGGCCTCCTGGATGCGTGAGCAGAAGATCAGCCCGCGCACCGGCCCCTTGTGGCCGTAGCGATCGATCATGCGCAGCAGATGCGCCACGCGCTCGGGTGCTACGAGCCGAGCGAGCTGGGCGGTGTCGTCGATCAGGTTGCCGTCGTCGTCCTGGAAGTCCTGCACCCCGTAGTAATGGAACGGCACGAGCATGTCCGCCTCGAGGGCAGCCTGCAGCCGGATCTCATAGGCGATGTTGTGATCGAAGAGCTCGAACACGTCCACATCATCCGTGCGCTCGGGCGTGGCCGTGAGCCCCAGGAGGAAATCCGGGGTGAGCCGATCCATCACCCGCCGATAGGTGGCCGCACCGGAGCGATGGACCTCGTCGATCATGACGTAGTCGAAGCCGGCCGCAGCGATCCTCTCCAGGGCCTCCGGCCGAGACGCGGATTGGATGGTCGCGAAGACATACCGGCGATCCAGCTGCTGCACGGGGCCCACGAATTTGCCGAACTCGTCGGCGGGGTCCTCGAGCACGCGCTGGAACTCGGTGAGCGCCTTGTCCACGATCTGCTCGCGGTGGACCAGGAACAGCATCTTGCGCGGTTGTGCCTGCCGCACCTCGAGCGCACCCAGAATGGTCTTGCCGGTGCCGGTCGCCGAGATCACGAGCCCGCGCCGCTCCCCTGCCGTGCGCAGGGCGGCGATCGCCTCGAGCGCCTCCTCCTGCATGGCATTCGCAACGATCACCGACGACGACGGCGCCCCCGTCGTCCGCGGCAGGAATCCATCGACGGGTGCGACTGTCGGGCGCGGTCGCTGCGCGTATTCGAGTGCGTAGGCGTCGATCAGCTCGTGGGTCAGCGGAACCGATTCGCGGATCTGATTCTCGACGACCGCGCGCAGCTGCTCGGCGATATCGCCCTCCGGCAGCGCGGAGAAGCGCAGGTTCCATTCCCGGTTGCGCAGCAGTGCGTTCGACGTCAGGTTCGAGCTGCCGATGATCGCGGTGGTGCCGGCGTCCTGGTCGAAGACGTAGCCCTTGGAGTGGAAGCCCGGCCGCGGATTGAGGTGGACCTCCAGGCCGGGCAGCTCGAGCAGCTCGCGCAGGGCATCCGGGGAGTTGAAGCCCAGATAGGTGGAGGTGACGATCCGCCCGCGCCCCGGGAAGTCCAGCAGCGCCTGCTTGAGCATGGCCAGGGCGTCGGTGGTCACGAAAGCCACCGAGAAGGTGAACGACCTCGAGCGACGCAGCTCCTCCAGGATGGCCCGGAGCATGGTGTTGTCGTCGTCGTTGGAGATCAGCACCGGGTGGTGCAGCTGCTCGGCGGCGGTCTGCCGATCCAGGAACCCGAAGGCGGTGTCCGCGCGGATCCCGCTGTTCATGCCTGCAGGTCCTGGATCACGCGCTCGACGGCCGGGATGTCCGCCGGCGCCCAGTCCAGCTCGCGCAGCTCGGCAACGGGCACCCAGCGGATCTCGGCGTGCTCGGTCAACCGGGGCGCGCCCTCGCGCAAGGTGCAGTAGTAGGTGGCCAGGGAGACGATGGCCTTCTCGTACTCGTAGACCGTGGTCTCCACGTGCTCGCCGATCTCGGCGGTGCACTGCAGCTCCTCGACGAGCTCCCGGGCAAGCGCCTCCTCGGGCGTCTCCCCCGCCTCGATCTTGCCGCCGGGGAACTCCCACTTGCCGGGCAGGCTCATCTGCTCGCTGCGCCTGGCGGCAAGCACTGTCTGCGCCTCCACCAGCACGGCACCCACGACCTCGACCTGCTTCATCACGCTGGCTCCTGCTCCATGGTCTTCGTTCGGGTCCGCCCTGACCCGCCAGGCGCAGCCTACAGGTTCTTTCCACACAGAAATACTCGAGCCAGTAAACAAGATGGGATATCGACACTAAATGCAAGAATGAGGAATGTAAGCAACTGAAAGACTGGACTCCGCCAAGTATTTCAATTGGCTACCCTTTGTCACTCGACGGATTTCCGTTCGACATGTCGTTCTGTGAAAACTCTTTTAGTTCCCCCCTGCTGCCCCAAATGTCTTTTGGTACAACTGAAGGTGCATGCGGATTGAATGCTGAGAAAACGGCTGCAAGCGTCGGGTACTTAATACTGGATAGCCCAAATGATTTCCATTTTTTCTGCCGCTCATTGACTTCATCCCGACCTTCCCCTGCCCATTCCTCGTAAGTGGCCACCAACGTCCAAGGATCGCTTCGGACCAAACTAGAATGACCAAACTTTCCTGCATAGTAGAGAATCATGGAATATCTTGTCATAAGGTCATTGGCCATCAGCGCCCATGCGAAATAGACAATTCCAAGGATTGCCAAAAATCCCGTCATTACCCAATAAATAATACTTCTCGGGAGGGTCCACCCCCCCCCCCCTCGCTATTTGAGGCGGTCACGGAAGCAGGGTCCCATCCGGACCAAAAGAAGGCTAGAAGAATCGCAGCAACTATCAGTACCGTCCCAATCCCCCAGTTGACAATCCGCGAGTCTACACCCATGGACCTCGCGGCCTCAAAGCCTTCTGCCTGACACCTAACGTCGACAATCCGATCGTCAAATCCCTGCTGCCCCCCAGTCTTGTCATATTCTTCGACACTTGATTCCAGTCTCGCGATCCAATATTTTCTTCTTTTTGGCGAGTATCCAAAGTTTCTTGATGCAATTCGAAGAATAGTAGTCCCGATTGCAAGAGTTGCCGAGACGACGCCAACGATTTTGACAAATAGGTCAAATCCCAAATTTGTCACCTAACTTATTGTAATCAATGATCATTGTCTGCTACGAGCGGAGTCACTCCGTCTCGATCTCCATTACCAGGTCCCCGCCCTCGACCTGCGCCGGCCCCTGGACGACCACGCGCTTGATCGTGCCGCCCACCGGGGTGGTCACGGAGGCCTCCATCTTCATGGCCTCGATCGTGGCGATCCGATCGCCCGCCTCCACAGTGTCGCCCTCGGAGACCGTGGGGGTGACGGCGCCGGCGAACGGCGCAGCCACGTGGCCGGGGTTGGACCTGTCCGCCTTCTCTGCCTCCACGTGGTCGGTCTCCACGGACTGGTCGCGCACCTCGAGCATGCGCATCTGGCCGTTGAGCGTGACCATCACGGTGCGGATGCCCTTCTCGTCGGCCTCGGAGATGGCCTGCAGCGTGACCAGCAGGCGCACGCCGCGGCCCAGGGAGACGATGTGCTCCTTCTCCGGCAGCAGGCCGTAGAGGAAATCGCGGGTGTGCAGCACGGACATGTCGCCGTACTCGGCGCGCTTGGCCTCGTACTCCTGCGTGGGGCCGGGGAAGAGCAGGCGGTTGAGCGTCGAGCGGCGCACCGCGGCGTCCTCGGAGGCGAGTCCGGCGCGGTCGTCGTCGGAGAGCTCCTCATCGGCCGGCGTCTCGTGCCGGCCCTCGAGCGCCTTGGAGCGGAACGGCTCGGGCCACCCGGCGGGCGGGGTGCCGAGCTCGCCGTTGAGGAAGCCGATCACCGAGTCCGGGATGTCGAAGCTCTGCGGATTCTCCTCGAACTCGGCCGGATCCACGTCCATGCCCACGAGCTGCAGGGCCAGATCGCCCACGACCTTGGACGACGGCGTGACCTTGACCAGATGCCCCAGCATCCGGTCTGCCGCGGCGTACATGTCCTCGACCTTCTCGAACTTCTCCCCCAGGCCCAGGGCGATCGCCTGCTGGCGCAGGTTGGACAGCTGCCCGCCCGGGATCTCGTGGCGGTACACGCGCCCGGTGGGCCCGGCCAGACCGGACTCGAACGGCTTGTAGATCCCGCGCACGATCTCCCAGTACGGCTCCAGATCGGAGACCGCGTCCAGGGACAGCCCGGTGTCCCGCTCGGTGTGGGCCAGGGCGGCGACGAGCGCCGAGGCCGAGGGCTGCGACGTGGTCCCGGCCATCGAGGCGGCAGCGACGTCCACGGCGTCCACTCCGGCATCGACGGCGGCCAGCAGCGTGGCCACCTGTCCGCCGGCGGTGTCGTGGGTGTGCAGGTGCACGGGCAGGTCGAAGCGCTCTCGGAGTGCTGCGACCAGACGGCGCGCGGCCTCCGGGCGCAGCAGCCCGGCCATGTCCTTGATCGCCAGGATGTGCGCGCCGGCGTCGACGCACTGCTGGGCCAGATCCAGGTAGTAGTCCAGCGTGTAGACCTTCTCCTCCGGATCCAGCAGATCGGAGGTGTAGCACAGCGCCACCTCGGCCACGGCGGTGCCGGTCTCGCGCACGGCCTTGATGGCCGGCTCCATCTGGGAGACGTCGTTCAGGGCGTCGAAGATGCGGAAGATGTCCACGCCGGTGGCCGCGGCCTCCTTGACGAAGGCGTCGGTCACCTCCACTGGATACGGCGTGTAGCCCACGGTGTTGCGCCCGCGCAGCAGCATCTGGAGCGGGATGTTCGGCATGGCCGCGCGCAGCCGGGCCAGACGGTCCCAGGGATCCTCGCCCAGGAACCGCAGGGCGACGTCGTAGGTGGCTCCGCCCCAGGCCTCGATCGACAGCAGCTGCGGGACGGTGTGCGCGTAGGCCGGTGCCGCGGCCAGCAGGTCGCGGGTGCGGATGCGGGTGGCCAGCAGGGACTGGTGGGCATCGCGGAACGTGGTGTCCGTGACGGCCACGGCGGTCTGCGAGCGCAGCTGCGCGGCGAAGCCCTCCGGGCCCTTCTCCTGCAGGACCTTGCGCCAGCCGTCGGGCGCGGGGGCCTCGGAGGGGCCGTCGAACGGCGAGCGGTCCGGCTCCTCGGTCTTGTCGCCGGGGTGGCGCGGCAGCTTCTCGCGCGGATCGATGCCCTCCACGCGCGGGCCGTTGGGCTGGTTGACCGTCACGTCGGCCAGGTACTGCAGGGCGCGCGTGCCGCGGTCGGCGGAGCCGCGGGCCTCGAGCAGCTCGGGATGGTTCTCGATGAAGTCGGTCGTGACCTGCCCGTCCAGGAACTCGGGGTCCTGGAGCACGGACTGCAGGAACGGGATGTTGGTCGCCACGCCGCGGATGCGGAACTCGGCCAGCGCGCGCGAGGCCCGGTGCACGGCGGTCTGGTAGTCGCGGCCGCGGCAGGTCAGCTTGACCAGCATCGAGTCGAAGTGCGGGGAGATCTCCGCACCGGCGTAGATCGTGCCGCCGTCCAGGCGCACGCCGGAGCCGCCGGCCGAGCGGTAGGCCGAGACCTTGCCGACGTCCGGGCGGAATGCGTTGGCCGGATCCTCGGTGGTGATGCGGCACTGCAGCGCGAAGCCGCGCACGTAGAGGTCCTCCTGGCGGATGCCGATCTCCTGGAGGGTCTCGCCTGCGGCGATGCGCATCTGCGCCTGCACCAGGTCGATGTCGGTGACCTCCTCGGTCACCGTGTGCTCGACCTGGATGCGCGGGTTCATCTCGATGAACACGTGCTGCCCGGCCCGCTCCCCCACGGTGTCGACCAGGAACTCGACGGTGCCGGCATTGCGGTAGCCGAGCTGCCGCGCGAACGAGACCGCGTCCTGGTGCAGGGCCTGGCGGATCTCGTCGTCGAGGTTGGGCGCCGGGGCCATCTCGATGACCTTCTGGTGCCGGCGCTGCAGCGAGCAGTCGCGCTCGAAGAGATGCACGGTGTCCCCGGTGCCGTCGGCCAGGACCTGGACCTCGATGTGCCGCGGCTTGAGCACGGCCTGCTCGAGGAACACGGTGGGGTCGCCGAAGGCCGTGCCGGCCTCGCGCATGGCGGACTCGAGGGCGTCGGAGAGCTGGTCCTCGGTCTCCACGCGGCGCATGCCGCGCCCGCCGCCGCCGGCCACGGCCTTGACGAACAGCGGGAAGCCGATCTCCTGGGCCCACTCGACGAGCTTCTCCTTGTCATCGGAGGGCTCCGAGCTGGCCAGGGTGGGGATCCCGGCCTTCTTGGCGGCCTTGAGCGCGGCCACCTTGTCCCCGGCGAGGTTCAGGACGTCGGCGGCCGGGCCGATGAACGTGATGTCGTTCTCCGCGCACTTGCGGGCCAGCTCCGGGTTCTCGGACAGGAATCCGTAGCCGGGGTAGATCGCATCGGCGCCGGCCTCGAGGGCCACGCGGATGATCTCGTCCACGTCCAGGTACGCCTTGACCGGATGGCCCTCCTCCCCGATCCGGTAGGCCTCATCGGCCTTCTGCCGGTGGATCGAGTTGCGATCCTCATAGGGGAAGACCGCCACGGTCTTGGCGCCGAGCTCGTAGGCGGCGCGGAAGGCACGGACCGCGATCTCTCCGCGGTTGGCGACGAGGATCTTCGAGAACACTGGGACTCCATCTCCGGGGGCGCGGAACGGACCGGCCGCCTGCGCGTGCGTGCAGATGTGTCCCAGCTTACGCACGTCGTGTGGTCAGACCACAGAACCGCGACGGTGCGGCGTCATCACCGGCTCAGCGCTTGCGGGAGCGCCTCTCCCGCACGCGCATGGTGACCTCGATCGGCGTGCCCTCGAAGCCGAAGGTCTCGCGCAGCCGTCGGGCGATGAAGCGGCGGTAGCCCGGGTCCAGGAAGCCCGTGGTGAACAGCACGAACTTGGGCGGGCGCGTGGAGGCCTGCGTGCCGAACAGGATGCGGGGCTGCTTGCCGCCGCGCAGCGGGTGCGGGTGCGCGGCCACGAGCTCGCCCAGGAACGCGTTGAGGCGCCCGGTGGGGATGCGCGTGTCCCAGGACTCGAGCGCGGTCTCCAGGGCGGGGACCAGCTTGTCCTTGTGCCAGCCGGTCTTGGCCGAGACGTTCACGCGCGGCGCCCAGGCCACGTGCGCCAGATCCTTCTCGATCTCGCGCTCGAGGTAGTGCCGGCGCTCGTCGTCGAGCAGGTCCCACTTGTTGAAGGCCAGCACGATCGCCCGGCCCGAGTCGATCGAGGTCTGCACGATCCGCACGTCCTGCTCGGCCAGCGGCTCGTCGACGGCCAGCAGGATCAGGGCGACCTCCGCGCGCTCGATCGCCGACTGCGTGCGCAGCGAGGCGTAGTACTCCGCGCCCTTGGCCATGTGCTGACGACGGCGGATGCCCGCCGTGTCCACGAAGCGCCAGGTCCGCCCGCCGAGCTCGATGTTCTCGTCGACCGGGTCGCGGGTGGTGCCCGCGAGCTCGTTGACGACCACGCGCTCGGAGCCGGCCAGCTTGTTGAGCATCGAGGACTTGCCCACGTTGGGCCGTCCCACCAGGGCCACGCGGCGCGGACCGCCGACCAGCTCGGGCTCGGCCACCTGGCTGTGCTCGGGCAGGATCTCGAACAGCGCCTCGAGCAGATCGCCGGCGCCCTTGCCGTGCAGGGCGGAGACCGGGTGCGGCTCCCCCATGCCCAGGGCCCACAGCGAGGCGGCCTCGAGCTCCAGGGTCGGCGAATCGCACTTGTTCGCCACCAGGATCACGGGCTTCTGGGACCGGCGCAGCATCTTGACGATGGCCTCGTCGGTCGCGGTGACGCCCACGGTCGTGTCGAGCACGAGCAGCACGGCATCGGCCTGCTCGACGGCCAGCTCCGCCTGCTCGGCCACCGAGTGATCGATCCCGGTCGCGTCGACCTCCCAGCCGCCGGTGTCGACCATGGTGAACGGGCGGTCGAGCCACTCGGCCGAGTAGCGCACGCGGTCGCGGGTCACGCCGGGGACGTCCTCCACGACGGCCTCGCGGCGTCCGATCACGCGGTTGACGAGCGTCGACTTGCCGACGTTCGGGCGGCCGACGACCGCGACGACCGGGGCCGGCTTGCGGTACAGGTCCGCGACGTCCTCGCCGGCCCACTCGGCGAGCAGGGCCAGGTCCTCCTCGTCGAGCTCGTAGTCCTCGAGGCCCTGGCGCAGGGCCTCGGCGCGCAGCTCGGCCTCCTCGTCGTCGATCGCGGCCAGGCGCTCGGAGATGTCCTGATCGCCGCCGCCGAGGATCTTCTGCTCGTACTGATCGACCGGGCGCTCGGGGCGGGCGCCCTCCGGGGCCGGGCCGGTCCACTGGGACGGGGTCGCGGAGTCGGCGGGGGTGTTCTCGGGGGTCTCGGGCATCGGGGCCCCTCCTGTTCGTGGTGCGGGGTGAGTGCGGGAGAGCTCAGGCGAGCTCGGGGACCGCGCGCAGGACGAGGTCCAGCACGGCGGTGACGGTCTGCTCGATGCTCAGCTCGGAGGAGTCCAGGTGCGTCACGCCGTCGGCGGCGTCGGTGAAGTTCACGAGCTTGGAGTCCTTGGCGTCGCGGCCGGTGACCTGGGCGGCCAGGGCCTCCTTGGACTGCGACCGGCCCAGCTGGGCGCCGCGGCGGGAGAGCCGGGCCTCCTCCGAGGCGGTGAGCAGCACGCGGACGTCGGCGTCGGGGGCCACGACGGTCGTGATGTCGCGGCCCTCGGCCACGATCCGGCGCCCGGAGTCCTCGATGATCCCGCGCTGGCGCTGGACCAGGATCTCGCGGGCGGCCGGGATCGTGGAGACCGAGGAGACCGTGGAGGTGACCTCCGGGGAGCGGATCGCCGAGGTGACGTCGACGCCGTCCACGGAGACCTGCTGCTGATCCGGGTCGGTCGAGATCGAGATCGGCGCGGTGCGCGCGGCCTCGACCACGGCCTCGCCGTCGTTCAGGTCGATGTCCTGGTGCACGGCCCACCAGGCCACCGCGCGGTACATGGCGCCGGTGTCCAGGTAGCCCAGGTCCAGCCGGCGGGCGAGCTCCTTGGAGACCGTGGACTTGCCGGAGCCGGAGGGCCCGTCGATGGCCACGACGGCCTGTGCCGTCCCGCTGCTGCTCTGGGTCACTGGACCACCTTCCATCCGCGCTGCTCGAGCGCCTCGACCAATTCGTCCCGACGGTTCGGGTCCACGGAGATCTCCGCCAGGCCCACGCGACGGCCCACGGAGTGCTCCAGCCGCAAGTCTTCCAGGTTGATCCCGGTCTCGCCGACAGCCGTGAACAGCTCGCCCAGCGTGCCGGGCCGGTCGTCCACCAGGACGGTGAGCTGGGCGAAGGCCTTGGGGGCTCCGCCGTGCTTGCCCGGGATCCGCGCCTGGCCGGCATTGCCCTCGGAGATCAGCTCCGCCATGTCCAGGCGCGAGCCCGGGCCCGTGGGGTCCTCCAGGGTGGCGATCAGCCGGTCCAGGTCATCGCGCACCCCGCGCAGGGACGGGGCGATCGAGGCGGCGTTCGCGGAGAGGATCTGCACCCACAGCCCCGGGTCCGAGGCCGCGATGCGCGTCGTGTCGCGCAACCCCTGCCCCGCCAGGGACAGGTGGTGCAGCGGCGTGTCCTGCAGGCGCGAGGCCAGCAGCGAGGACATGACCTGCGGGATGTGGGAGATCAGCGCGACGGCGGCGTCGTGCTCGTCGGCCGCCAGCTCCGTGACGTGCGCGCCCAGGTCCTGGGCCAGCGTGCGCACGCGCCGCACGGCCGCGGGATCCGTCTCCGGCGCGGCGCAGACGACCCACGGCATGGAGGTGAACAGCTCGCCGCGCGCGGCCACCGGCCCGGAGCGCTCGCGCCCGGCCATGGGGTGCGAGCCCACGTAGCGGCGCAGATCGGCGCCGCGCTCGCGCAGCCCGTCCTGGATCGCGCCCTTGACCGAGGCGACGTCCGTGACGATCGCCGCGGGGTGGTCCGCCAGGGCCCGGGCCGCGGTCTCCACGACGACGTCCGGCGGCGTGGACACGACGATCAGGCTCGGCTCCGGGATGGTCTCCCCCGTCTGCCGGGCCGCGCGCTCGGAGCGTCCTGCGCCGATGTCCGCGCCGACCGCCTCCGCCGTGGGCGAGGAGTCGCGCAGCCAGGTCTCGACGCCCAGGTGCTGCAGGCCCAGGCCCACGGAGGCGCCCAGCAGGCCGGCGCCGATGATGAGCACCGGCCCGCCGGGGCCCGTCGTCGATGGTGCGCTCACGCTCAGCTGCCCAGTCCCACGGAGGCCAGCAGGTGCCCGACCTCGGTGTGGGACAGATCGCGCACGACGCCCTGCTTCTGATCGCCGATCCGGATGGGCCCCACCTGCGTGCGCACGAGGCGCTCGACGGGGTAGCCCACGGCGTCGAAGAGCCGGCGGATGATGCGGTTGCGGCCCGAGTGCAGCACGACCTCGACCAGGATGTGGCCCGGCACGGAGTCGACCAGGCGGAACTCGTCCACCTTGGCCAGTCCGTCCTCGAGCTCGACGCCCTGCTTCATGAGCTCGCCGATGCCCTTCTCCATGGGGCCGCGGACCTGCACGAGGTAGGTCTTGGGCACCTGGTAGGAGGGGTGGGTCAGGCGGTTGGTGAGCTCGCCGTCATTGGTCAGCAGCAGCAGCCCCTCGGTCTCCGAGTCCAGGCGCCCCACGTGGAAGACGCGGTGCTGGGCGTGCTTGGAGGCGGTGAGGAAGTCCGAGATGCACGGGCGCCCCTCCTGGTCCTCCATCGTGGAGACGACGCCCTCGGGCTTGTTGAAGGCGAAGTAGACGAGCTTGTCGTCGAGCTGGATGGGCAGGCCGTCGACCGTGATCTCCGCGGTCTTGGGATCCACCCGCACGCCGAGCTCGGTGACCTTCTGGCCGTCGACCGTCACGCGGCCCTCGGCGATCATCTCCTCGCAGACCCGGCGCGAGGCCACGCCCGCGTTGGCCAGCAGCTTCTGCAGGCGCACGCCCTCGGAGTCGTGGACCTCGAGCCGGTCGACCGGCGGGTTCTTGGGGCGGCGGCGGCGATGCGGGCCGTAGACCGCGACCTTGTCCGGCATCTTCCGGTCGTAGCGCTCGGACGTGGCGTAGGGCTTGGGACCCTTGGGGGCCTTCCCGCCCTTGGCCCCTGCCCGGGCGTTCGCCGTGGTGTTCGGCTTTCCGGGGCGGCCCTTGGGGCTGCCGCCGGCGGCGCTCCTGGGGCTCCTGGGGCCCTTGCCGGGAGCGCCGGGGCGCCCTCCGGGACGGGCCGGGCTCTTGCCGCGGCCCTGCGAGGGTCGCTGCCCCCGGGAGTTCGAGTGGTTCTCAGCCATGTCGCACTGTCCTTCTCAGGTCTGTGGTGGTCTGTCGGCATCGCTGTCCGACGGCGTCGTGGGCGCCGGGCGGTCCGCGACCGGGATGATCGGCGACGACGCGGCCGTCGTCGCCCCGCTGCTCAGGGGGTCGCCCCGTGGAGGCCGGACCCGACGGGTCGGCGCTGGATGCGGGGCCTCGGTGCGGCGGGGGTCGCGGCGGCGGGCCGGAGCCGCTTCGTCGGCGAAGCGCGGCGATGCCGCTGTCGGGCCCCGTCGGCGCACGGCGCGGGACGGGCCCGCGCAGACGCCGGACCATCCTAGCCCCTGTGACGCGGCCGCCGCAGCAGCCCCGATCACACACGGCGCGCCGGCGGGGCCGGCCGGCCCGCGGAGAGATGCGTCAGGCGTCGTAGTCGCCGACGTCGTCGACGCCGGGCAGGTACGGGGAGATCTGCGGCAGCTCGGAGATCGAGTCGAGGCCGAGCTTCTCCAGGAAGTACGGGGTGGTCCCGTACAGCAGCGCCCCGGTCAGCGGGTCGCGCTCCATCTCCTGCACGAGCCCGCGGGCCACCAGCGTCCGCACGACGCCGTCGACGCTGACGCCGCGGATCGCCGAGACCCGCGCGCGGCTGACCGGCTGCCGGTAGGCGATCACGGCCAGGGTCTCCATCGCGGCCTGCGACAGCCGTGCGGTCTGCCCCTCGAGCACGAAGGCCTGCACGACCGGAGCGAACTCCGAGCGCGAGTAGAAGCGCCAGCCGCCGCCCACCTTGCGCAGCTCGAAGCCGCGCGGCACGGCGGGGCCGTCGTCGCCGGTGAGGCCGTCGTACTCGGCGCGCAGCGAGTCCAGGGCTGCGCGGATCTCCGCGACGGGCTGGCCGAGCACCTCGGCGAAGTCGAAATCGCTGACGGGCCGGTCGGCCACCATCAGCACGGCCTCGATCGCGGCGGCCAGCCCCCCGGGCAGGGTGTCGACGTCGATGGCGCCGGCAGCGCCCGCCTCCCGCGGATCGCCCGCCGGCGTCGCGGGGCCCTGCGCTTCCTGCAGTCCCTCCGGCTGCGGATCACCGGACGGCGTCGCCTCGGACTCAGTCATGGCCGCCCTCCGAGGAAGGGTCTTCGGCCGTCGGATCGGCCGGCACGGGAGCGTCGTGCTCGTCGGAGAGCCGGTCGGCCGTCCACCCCTCCGGGGCGGTCCAGGTGATCCAGACATCGGACAGCGGCTTGTCCTGGCGGACGTCGATCGCCCGGTCGCGGAAGAGCTCGAGGACCGACAGGAGTCGCACGACCACCACGAGCACGGATTCGGCCTCGGCGATCAGCTCCCGGAAGCTGTGCTCCTGCCCGTCCTCGAGCATGAGGCGCAGCTGATCGGCCTCCTCGCGGACCGTGACCTCGGAGCCGTGGAGGTGATCCGTGCCGACCTCGGTGGGCGCGGCCTCCTTGGGCGTCAGGGCCCGGATCGCGATCCGGGCGAACTCCTCGGGCGTGGTGCGCCAGATCAGCTCGGGCATCAGCTGCGCGAGCTGCGGCTCGAGCGGCACCGACCGGGCCTGGCGGGCCGACTCCGTGCGCATGGTCTCGGCCATCAGCTGCGAGACGTCCTTGAACGCCTTGTACTGCAGCAGCCGGGCGAAGAGCAGGTCCCGGGCCTCGAGCACGGCCAGATCGGCCTCGTCGTCGACCTCGCCGCGCGGCAGCAGGCGGGCGGCCTTGAGGTCGAGCAGCGTCGCGGCCACGACCAGGAACTCGCTCGCGGCATCGAGGGCCGCCGGCGAGTTCGTCTCCCGCAGGGCGCGGACGTAGTCCAGGAACTCGTCGGTGACCATCGACAGCGAGACCGTGGTGATGTCGAGCTCGTGCTTGCCGATCAGGCCCAGCAGGACCTCGAACGGGCCCGCGAAGTTCTCGAGCTCGACCGCGAACCCTTCCCCGTGAGCGCCGGAGAGGCCCGAGGACTCGATCTCGGGGACGACTGCGGTCATGCGCGGATCACGGGGCGCCGCCGCGCGAGATCAGCTCGCGGGCCAGCTGGCGGTAGGCGTCGGCTCCGGCGTGGTTGGAGGCGAAGGACGTGATCGGCTCGGCGGCCACGGTCGCGTCCGGGAACTTCACGGTGCGCTTGATGACGGTGTCGAAGACCTTGTCGCCGAAGGCGTCGACGATCCGGTCCAGGACCTCGCGCGAGTGCAGGGTGCGCGAGTCGAACATCGTGGCCAGGACGCCGTCGATGGTCAGCTTGGGGTTGAGGCGGTCCTGGACCTTCTCGATCGAGTCCACCAGCAGGGCCACGGCGCGCAGGGCGAAGAACTCGCAGATCAGCGGGATGATCACGCCGTGCGAGGCGGTGAGCGCATTGACCGTCAGCAGCCCGAGGGAGGGCTGGCAGTCGATGAGGATGACGTCGTAGTGCTCCTCGACCTTGCGCAGCGCGGAGGCCAGGACCTGCTCGCGGGCCACCTCGGAGACGAGCTGCACCTCGGCGGCCGACAGGTCGATGTTGGCCGGCATGAGGTCGATGCCCTCGACCTCGGTCTCCAGGATCACGTCCCAGGGATCGACGCCCCGCTCCATCATCACGTTGTAGATGGTCTGGTCGAGCTCGTGCGGATTCGCTCCGAAGCCGGCCGACAGCGCGCCCTGCGGATCGAAGTCCACCATGAGGACCTTGCGGCCCATCTCGGCGAGCGCGGCGCCGAGGTTGATGGTCGAGGTCGTCTTGCCGACGCCGCCCTTCTGGTTGACCATCGCGATGATCCGCGCGGGACCGTGCGAGTCGAGCTCGGGGGGATCCGGGAAGCGGCGCAGCGGTCGCCCGGTGGGCCCGGTCCTGCCGGATTCGGCGTCGCCGAGCTCGGGGAACCGATCCTCGTTCTTGCTGCTCACTGTGGGAACCACTCCTGGTCTGGGACGGCATGCGAGCCGCGCCGACGCGCGCCCGCCTTCTCTGGCCAGTCACCCTACCGCCGCGGGGCTGGACCTGCATGGACGCGCCCCTGTCGTCCGCGACAGCGGAGGGACAGGGGGCGTCTGCGGGCTCTCGAGCTCGGTGTTACACGAGCTTCGAGGACTCATGGCCCTCGAGGGCCTGCTCGGGCGCGGTCGGCGAGGCGTGCGGGTCCACGGCCATCTGCGCCTCGTCGAAGGGCAGCTTCCCGCTGAGCACCTGGCGCACCCGATCCCGGTCGATCTCGTGGACCCAGGTGCCCAGCACCAGCGTGGCCACGGCATTGCCGGAGAAGTTGGTCAGGGCGCGAGCCTCGGACATGAACCGGTCGATGCCCACGATCAGCCCCACGCCGTCGACCAGGTCGGGACGGTGCGACTGCAGGCCCGCCGCCAGGGTGGCGATGCCTGCACCGGAGACCCCGGCCGCGCCCTTGGAGGCGATGATCATGAACAGCAGCAGGGTGATCTGCTCCCCCAGCGCCAGCGGGGTGCCCATGGCATCGGCCACGAACAGCGCGCCCATTGTCAGGTAGATGGCCGTGCCGTCGAGGTTGAACGAGTAGCCGGTGGGCACCACGACGCCCACGACTGGTTTGGAGACGCCCAGGTGCTCCATCTTGGCGATCAGCCGCGGCAGCGCCGCCTCCGACGACGAGGTCGAGAAGATCAGAAGGTACTCGCGGGCCAGGTACTTCATGAGCGAGAAGATGTTCACTCCGGTCACGAGCTTCAGCATCAAGCCCAGGATCACCAGGATGAACAAGGCGCAGGTGGTGTAGAAGGCGAGCATGAGCACGAGCATCGAGGTGATGGCCTCCACGCCGGTGGCCCCCACGACGGCGGCGATGGCGCCGAATGCACCGACCGGGGCCAGCCACATGACCATCATCAGCAGCCGGAACACGACGGCCTGGATGTAGGTCACGGCCTGGAGCACGGGGCGCCCGGACTCGCCCATCGCCTGGAGAGCGAAGCCCACGAGCAGCGCGACGAACAGGGTCTGCAGGATGTTGCCGGAGGTCAGCGCCGAGGCCAGCGTGGTGGGAATGATCGCCAGCAGGAACCCGACGGTCCCATCCTCCTCACCGGCGCCGTGGGAGGCATCAGCGGGGATCTCGTACGTCGCATTGCTCATGTCCAGTCCGGAGCCCGGTTGGACGATGTTGCCCACTACCAGACCGATGGCGAGGGCGAAGGTGGACATGGCGATGAAGTACGCCAGCGCCATTCCTCCGACCTTGCCGACCGTGGCCGCCTTGGCGATCGAACCCACGCCCAGCACGATCGTGCAGAAGATGACGGGGGCGATCATCATCTTGATCAGCGCGATGAACGCGGTTCCGACGGGCTTGAGGGCCAGGCCGACCTCCGGTGCGATCAGCCCCAGGCCGGCGCCGGCGATCACGGCGATGATCACGGCGATGTAGAGGGTGTGCGTGCGGTCCTTCTTCTTCCGGGGTGCGGTCGAGGCCGCCGGGCCCGGCGGTGCGGTTGCTGCCACGAGCTCCTCCTGTGATGCGTCGCCGGTCTGCGCCGGCAGTGGGCGGTGCCGCGCTTCGTTCAGCGCTGGAGTCAGCGTGCCTGCGTCTGTGATGCGCGTCATGTTGTGGTCGTTGTGGTCGTGACCAGCACCACATCTGCGCTGCCCGGTGGGAGACTTCCGACATCCCGATCCGCACGAGGAGTCCCCATGTCCCTGGCCCGCCGCGTCCTGGTCCTGCAGCTGCTGCTAGTTGTAAGAGGGCATGACGTTATTGGCAGGGGCCGGGACGCGTGAGGCCGGGGGATGAT
>NZ_VDOR01000018.1 GCF_007666205.1 Kocuria palustris | reverse complement strand
CCCCGCGGTTCTCGTGGTGGGGTGGGGGGTTGGGGGCCTTTCCCATACCCAAGGGGGGCTCTTCCGCGGGCCCGGATTGTCCTACGCGAGCACCCCCGCAGAGCAGAGCCGACTGAAACGCCGGCGGGACCTTGCGGGGCCACGGGCTCCCTCCTTTCCCTGTCCAGGGCCCACCCACACGCCCGAGCGCGTTCTCGAACACCCGGACGCTGCCGGCCGCCCCGTTCTGATGGCGCTGTGCGCAGACTGCCGGTCTGGGCTCTTCTCCGGGTGCGGCTCGTCGTCTCGTCGTCGTCCTGGCCTCGCCCGGTTCGGTCGTGCAGCCACTCATTTCGACATCGCCCGCGACGGAGCATGCCGTCGTGCCCCGGCCTGCACGGGCACCTGTCGGTGAGCTCGTCTTCCATGCCCTCGGCCGGCATCGAGCGGAGTCTGCATCCCGCGGATACGTCGGTGGGCGCTATGGCGCCCTCTCACTGCACGGCGCCCCCGTGGCGCGAGCGCGCTTGCATCGAGCGGGCACCTGCGGCGTGCGACGACTCTGCTCCGTCCACGCCGTCGGTGATCCATGGGGGCCCGAGGAAGGATCGTCGTCCCCGGGCCGAGGACGAGCGGAGGTCTCAGACGGCAAGGGCCCCGACCTCGGGAGGAGGTCGGGGCCCGCGCGGCTGCGGTCTGGTCAGGCGGCAGAGGGTTCCGGGGAGCCGGCGTCGAGGCGATCGCCGTCAGTGCTCTCGGACCGCTTGTAGAACCGGTCGATCGCCACGGCGATGGCGCCGTCGCCGGTCACGTTGGTCGCCGTGCCGATCGAGTCGATGGCCACGTAGGTGGCGATCATGATCGAGATGGCGGTCTCGTCGAACCCGAGCATGGACTGCAGGATCCCGACGGCGGCCATGATGGCGCCGCCCGGAACACCGGGCGCGGCCACCATCGTCACGCCGAGCATGAGGATGAAGCCGAAGTACTGGAGCGGATCGATCTCGATCCCGGTCAGCATCATGACCGCGGTCGAGAACAGCACGATCTTCACGGTCGAACCTGCCAGGTGGATGGTGGCGCAGAGGGGGACGGTGAAGTCGGCGACCTCCTTGCTCACGCCGTTGGTGCGTGCGGCCTGGAGGGTCACGGGAATCGTCGCCGCGGACGATGAGGTTCCCAGCGCGGTGAAGTACGCCGGGAGCATGTTCTTCAGCAGACGGAACGGGTTCTTCCCGGCGATCGCGCCCGCGATCGCGTACTGCGCGATGAGCACGACGATGGTCAGCACGAGTGCGGTGATCACGACCTTGAAGAAGGTCGTGATGACGACGCCGATCTGGCCGTTCATCGTCAGCGAGAGGAACGAGCCGAAGACGTAGACCGGCAGCAGCGGGATGACGATGCGGGTCACGATCAGCATGACGATGTCGCGCAGCTCCTCGAGTCCGCTCTTGAGGGTCGTGCCTCGCACGAGGGTGACCCCCACACCGATGCAGAATGCGAGCAGCAGGGCGGTCATGATGTCGAACGGCGGGGGCATCTCGATCGAGAAGAACGACGACAGCGACTCCTCCGACGGATCGGAGAGGCCTCCGCCGTGCGTCTCGTCGGCGAGCATCGCCGGGAACAGCGCCATCGAGGTGCCGAAGGCGAGCAGGCCGGCGCAGATCGTGGACGCATAGGCCACCGCGGCGGTGATGAGCAGCCACTTGCCCGCGCCGCGGCCGAGGTCCGCGATCGCCGGGGCCACGAGAGCCAGGATCAGCACCGGGATCAGGAATCCGAGGAAGCCGCTGAAGAGATCGTTGAAGGTCACGAAGACGCGTGCGAGGGGTTCTGGGAAGAACAGGCCGCACAGTGCGCCCAGGACGATGGCGACGACGATCCTCGCGAGCAGCGAGGTGAGGACTCGTTTGAGCATGGACGGATCTTTCATGAGGTCATGGAGGGGCCCCGGTGCGCCGTCGATGGGCCGAGGCGGAGGGGGCTGCGACCGCTGCTGCGATCGCCGGACGAGTAGACTGTGCCGTTCGAAGGCTCGAGGCCGCGTCCGATGCGGCCAACACTATTCCACAGCAGGAACGGCACGAGCCGCGGATCACATATTCGACATCGCGCGAAGCGCACCGGAGGACTGACATGGCCGAGGCCTGGTCGCACGACAGCAACGATCGCGGCAGGGACCGCAGCGGCTCCGACCGGGATCGCGGCGGGCGTGACGACGCCAGGTCCCAGCACTCCGACGGGGACCGCAGGGGAGGCCCGGCCGGCCGCGAGCGCCGCAGCTTCCGCGGGGAGGACCGCGGGGGCCGACGCGATGACAGCCGACGCGGCGGAGGCCGCGACGATCGAGCCGGCCGGGGGCGGGACGACCGCGACCGCGGCGGCCGGAACGACGGCAGTGGATACAGCCGAGGCGGCCGGGATGCCAGGGGCGGATCGCGAGGCGCCGACGATCGGCGGGATGCCTCGCCCCGCAGTGCGCCCAGCGGCGATCGAACCGGTCGCCGTCCGTTCCGCGGCGGCGATGACCGCCGGGATGTCAGCAGGGGTCGCCGAGAGTCCGGTCGTGACGGCTCCCGCTCGGGCGAGCGACGCGAGAGCTGGGGCGACCGGGGCGGGGACCGCAGGCGCGATCGCCGCGACGACCGCCGCGACGGGTCCAGGGGCGAGCGGCGCGATGATCGCCGGGGCGGCTATCGCGGCGGATCCGGTCGTGAGGACCGGCGCGACGACCGTCGCGGCCCGGGACGGACGGGCGGCGGCCGCTCGGACAGCGGCCGGGCCGACTATCGCGGCGCGGGCGGGCGCGGTGCCGATGCGCGCGGCGGGGATCGCCGAGGATTCCGGGGCGAGGACTCCCACCGCGGCCAGCGTCGTGACGACCAGCGCGGCCAGCGTCGTGACGACCAGCGCGGCCAGCGTCGCGATGGTCAGCGGGACGACAGGCGCGACGGCCGCCATGACGGCGGACGGGGTCCGCGCGGCGGACAGCACCGCCCGTCGGGTGCCTTCGAGGACCGCGGCCGCGCCGTGCGCGCGCCGCGTCCGGAGGTCGACGCCGACATCACGGGGCAGGAGCTGGACCGCGATGCGCTGTTCCAGGTCCGTGCCCTCGAGGCGGACAACGCCGAGGCCGTGGCCCAGCACCTGGTGATGGTCGCCCGCTACATCGACGACGATCCCGCCTTCGCCCTCGAGCACGCCCGCTACGCCGTGAGCCGCGCCGGCCGGGTGGCCGCTGTGCGCGAGGCCGCGGGGATCGCCGCCTACGAGACCGGGGAGTTCCACGAGGCCCTCAAGGAGCTGCGCACCTACCGGCGCATGACCGGCGACCAGGTGCACCTGCCCCTGATGGTCGACTGCGAGCGCGCCCTCGGTCGCCAGGACAAGGCGATCGAGCTCGCGACCTCCGAGGAGGCCGCCGAGCTGCCCGCGGAGTCGCGGGTGGAGCTGGCGATCGTCGTGGCGGGCATCCGCCGCGACGAGGGCGACCTGGACGGCTCGCTGAAGGCCCTGGAGATCCCGCAGCTCGATCGGAACCGCGGGTTCTCCTACAGCCCGCGCCTGTTCCGCGCCTACGGCGAGGCCCTGCGCGGGGTCGGCCGCGGTGCAGAGGCAGATGCCTGGGACCGCCAGGCCGTGGTGGCCGAGGCCGCCCTGGGCACGGGCCAGTTCGAGAACCCGGAGATCGTGGACCTGGGCGAGGACGAGATGGGCGTGGAGCTCGACTCGGCACAGGCGGCCCGGCGCGATATCGACCGGGTCTCCGACGTGGCCGGCGGCTCCGACGACGCCGAGGCCTCCGGCGCCGCCGGGACGGGCGAGGGGCAGGAGGACGAGCCCGCGCGCCGCAGCCAGCCCGGGCTGGACGACGAGGATCTGGCGCTCATGGGCGGGGAGTCCGCGGCCCCGGGGGATCTCGACGACGATGCGGATCCCTCGGAGGCCTCCGGCCCGGCCGTCGTCGAGCGCGATGCCGGCGCCGACGACGACTCGATCGTGGGCGGGGCCGAGGACGAGGCCGAGCAGGAGGACTCCTGAGATGACGCAGCGGCTGATCGACGACGTCGACGCGATCCTGGCCGATCTGGACGGCGTGGTCTACGCCGGGCCGGACGCGATCCCGCATGCCCCGGAGTCCCTGGAGCGCGCCAAGTCCGAGGGCGTGCCGGTGCTCTTCGTGACGAACAACGCCTCCCGCGCCGTCGAGACGGTCGCCGAGCATCTGAGCGAGCTCGGGGTGCAGACCCGCGGGGAGGACGTCGTGAGCTCGGCGCAGGCGGCGGCGGAGCTGCTGAGCGGTCGCCTGCCTGCGGGCGCACGGGTGCTGATCACCGGAGCTCCGGCTCTGTCCGACTACGTGGCCGAGGCGGGGCTCGCACCCGTCCGCGCCCAGTCGGACGAGCCGGTGGCCGTGGTCCAGGGCTTCGACCCCGAGATCGGGTGGGCGGATCTGGCCGAGGCGGCCTTCACCCTGGCCGACCCGTCGGTCCTGTGGATCGCGACCAACACCGACGGCTCGATCCCGCGCGAGCGCGGCATCGCACCGGGCAACGGCACTCTCGTGGATGCCGTGGCCCGGGCGACCGGGCGGAGGCCGGAGGTCGCCGGCAAGCCCGAGGCGCCGATCTTCCGCGCGGGTGCGCAGCGGCTGGGCGCCCAGCGGCCGCTCGTGGTGGGCGATCGCCTCGACACGGACATCCTGGGCGGCCATCGGGCCGGGTTCGCGACCGCTCTCGTGCTCACGGGCGTGGACACGGTGCGCACCGCCCTGGCCGCGGTCACCGACGAGCGCCCGACGCATCTGATCCGGGACCTGACGGGTCTCTTCGCACCGGCCGCGGAGATCTCCGTGGAGAGCGGGGACTCCTCGACGACGGCGAGGTGCGGGGCCGCCGAGGCCGCGGCGACGCAGGACGGGCTGCGGATCTCGGGGGACGAGGACGACCTGGACGCCTGGCGCGCCGCCTGCGCGGCCTGGTGGACGCGGCATCCTCGGGTCGACACCGCCCGGCTGCCCGAGATCGACTGGGCGACGGCGTGAGCGGCCCGCACGGCGACGCAGACCGCCGCGACCAGGACGCGATTCCGGGGGACGGCTCCACCGAGGACAGCGCCGTCGAGGGCACCCGCACGGAGCACCCCGGGGCGGACCGCGTCCTGCGCGACCTGGAAGGCCTCGAGCAGCGTCCTGTGGGGGAGCACGCCGCGGCCTACCAGCAGGCCCACGAGCGCCTGACCCGCGAGCTGGACTCCGCCGAGTCGCGCATCGCCGGTGCGCCCGGTGCCTCCGGTCCCGGCGGGGCCGCGACGTGAGGGGACCGGCGGTGTCGGCGCCCCGGGCCGCGCTCGACGCCGCGCCATGAGCACGCAGCGGCTCGATCGAGCGCTCGTGAGGCGGGGACTGGCGCGATCGCGCACCCTGGCGGCCGACTGGATCGCCGCCGGGCGGGTCAGCGTGGACGGGCGGCCCGCCGCCAAGGCCTCCCAGCCCGTCCACGAGGACGCCGTCGTGGAGGTCGCCGCGAGCGAGGGCCCCGAATATGTCAGCCGCGCCGGGCACAAGCTCGCCGGCGCCCTCGAGGCCTTCCCGGACGTGGCGGTCGCGGGGTTGCGCTGCCTGGACGCGGGGGCTTCGACCGGGGGCTTCACCGATGTGCTCCTGCGCCGCGGAGCGCGCGAGGTCGTCGCGGTGGACGTCGGGCACGGCCAGCTCGTGCCGCAGCTGCGGGAGGACCCCCGGGTGCGCGTGCACGAGGGCCTCAACCTGCGTCATATGGCCCCCGAGGACATCGGCGGGCCCGCTCAGCTCACGGTCTGCGACGTCTCCTTCATCTCCCTGACGCTCGTGATCGGCCCCTTGGCCGAGGCCACCGTGCCCGGCGGCCGCCTGCTGCTGATGGTCAAGCCCCAGTTCGAGGTCGGGGCCGGGCGGCTCGGCCGCGACGGCGTGGTGACCTCGGAGCAGCTGCGCCTCGAAGCGGTCGAGGCCGTCGCCGCCGCCGCGTCCCGGGTCGGCCTGCGCGAGCTCGGGCGCGTGCGCTCGCCGCTGCCCGGGCAGGACGGCAATCACGAGTTCTTCCTGCACCTGCTCCGACCCGCGGAGCCCTGGCGCGGGTGAGGCCCTGGGCGCCCGCACCGCGAGCTTCCGGAGCGCCGTGCCGTCACCGGGAGCACGTAGGGTGGGGCGCATGATCGACGACGACCCCGGCATGCGCACGTCCGCATCCCGGCGCATCCTGGTGCTCGCGCACATGGGACGGCCCGATGCCCGGATCGCAGCGCAGCAGACCCTGCGCCAGCTGGCCGATTCCGGCGTGGAGGGCGTGCTCACGGCCGAGGACCGCGATGCCATGCGGGCCGCTCCGGAGGTGGGGGAGCTTCCGCCGGTGGGCGTCGTCCCGGACAACTGCGCGCTGTCGGACATCGAGCTCGCCATGGTCCTGGGCGGCGACGGCTCGATCCTGCGCGCCGCGGAGGTCGTGCGCGATGTCGAGGTCCCGCTGCTCGGCGTGAACCTCGGCCACGTCGGCTTCCTCGCGGAGTCCGAGCGCGCCGGTCTGGGGGAGACCGTGCAGGCCGTGGTCGACGGCCGCTACACGGTCGAGGAGCGGATGGCCCTGGACGTCAAGGTCTGGCATGCCGGCCGGCCCGTGCTGCACACCTGGGCGCTCAACGAGGCCTCCGTGGAGAAGGGCGACCGGGAGAAGATGCTCGAGGTCGTCACGGAGGTGGACCGCCGCCCCCTGTCGTCGTTCGGCTGCGACGGCGTCATCATGGCGACCCCCACGGGCTCGACCGCCTATGCCTTCTCCGCCGGCGGGCCGGTCGTGTGGCCGGAGGTCGAGGCGCTGCTCATGGTCCCGCTGTCGCCCCACGCCCTGTTCTCGCGCCCGCTCGTGGTGTCACCGTCGTCGATGATCGCCGTCGAGGTGATGACCCGCACCGATGCCCGCGGCGTCCTGTGGTGCGACGGCCGCCGCACGGTCGAGCTGCCGCCCGGATCGCGCATCGAGGTCACCCGCGCCGAGCGGCCGGTGACGCTGACGCGGATGCATCGGACGCCGTTCTCGGAGCGGCTGGTCATGAAGTTCGGGCTCCCGACGGCCGGATGGCGCGGACCCGTCGAGCAGGACGAGGCGCGCGCGGCCACCTCGACGCTGCCGATCGTGCAGCCGGAGTACCGCAGGACGATCCGGCGCCGGGAGCCGGGCATGCCCGAGCATCTGTCCGTGGGCCAGGAGATCGCACCCGACGCCCGCGGCGAGGGCTTCTCGCCGGGGTTCGACGACGTCCCGGGAGAGGAGCGGCACCGATGATCGAGGAGATCCACATCCGCGACCTCGGCGTCATCACCGACGCCGTGCTGCCGCTGGGGCCCGGGCTGACGATCCTCTCGGGGGAGACCGGCGCCGGCAAGACGATGGTCGTCACCGCGCTGGGCATGCTCCTGGGCCGGAGGGCCGACGCGGGCGCGGTGCGCACCGGGGCCGAGAAGGCCGTGGCCGAGGCCGTCGTGACGGTGCCGGCCGATCACGCGGCGGTCGGGCTCGTGGAGGACGCCGGGGGAGACGTCGACCGCGAGGAGGACTCCGCGACCGTCCAGCTCAGCCGCACCGTGGCCGCGACCGGGCGCTCGCGGGCGCATGTGGGCGGGCGCAGCGCGCCGGTGGCCCGGCTCGGCGAGCTCGGCGAGACCCTCGTGGCCGTGCACGGGCAGTCGGATCAGCTGCGACTGACCTCGGCCGCGGCGCAGCGCCGCGCCCTGGACACGTTCGCGGCGGAGCGCGGTGCGTCGCCGAGCCGCTCCGGGCGTTCGAAGAAGGCGGCGGCCGAGGGGTCCGGGGAGTCCTTCGGGGCGCTGCTGGCGTCGTACCGCAGCGCCCTGGCGGATTTCGAGGCGGTCGAGGCCGAGCTCGTGGAGATCCGCGAGAAGGGGCGCGAACGGGCCCTGGAGGCGCAGTCGCTGCGTGCCGCGCTCGAGGAGATCGACGCCGTCGAGCCCGTGCCCGGCGAGGACGAGGCCCTCGACGCGGAGTCGCAGAAGCTCACGAGCCTCGAATCGCTGCGAGCCGCGTCCCTGACCGCGCACGCCGCGCTGTCCGGGGGCGACGAGGACCCGGAGGCGCCAGCATCCATCCTGCTCGTGGACCGCGCCCTGTCCGCTCTGGACCAGGAGGCCGACGCCGATCCCGAGCTGGCCCAGCTGGCGCAGCGCGTCCGCGAGCTGTCCGTGCTCACGAACGACGTCGCCGCCGATCTCTCGGCCTACTCGACCGGGCTCGACGAGGACGGCCCCGCCCGCCTGGCCGAGGTCGAGGCGCGCCGGGCCGCACTGCGCGGGCTCACCAAGACCTACGGCGCGGACATCGCCGAGGTGCTCGCCTTCGCCGAGACCGCCCGCACCCGCCTGGACTCCCTCGGCGACGACCCCCGGCGCGAGGAGGAGCTCGCGGCGCGGCGCGCCGAGCTGCTCGAGACGCTCGAGGCGCGCGCCGGAGAGCTCACGGCCCGGCGCCGGTCCGCCGCCGAGCATCTGGCCGCGGAGGTCGGCGCGGAGCTGAAGGCCCTGGCCATGCCCAACGCGGCGCTGATCGTCTCCGTGGAGCCCTCGGGGCGCTTCGACCGCTGGGGCAGGGACACCGTCGAACTCCTGCTGCGCGCCCACGCCGACGCGTCGCCGCGTCCGCTCGGCAAGGGCGCCTCCGGCGGCGAGCTCTCGCGCCTGATGCTCGCGCTCGAGGTCGTGCTGGCCGCCGTCGACCCGGTCCCCACGTTCGTCTTCGACGAGGTGGACTCCGGCGTGGGCGGCAAGGCCGCCCTGGAGATCGGCCGCCGGCTGAAGATGCTCGCGCAGAACGTGCAGGTGCTCGTGGTGACGCACCTGCCCCAGGTCGCGGCCTTCGCCGACGAGCACGTGCTGGTCACCAAGAGCTCCGACTCGACCGTCTCCGACGTGACGGTGCTCTCCCACGAGCAGCGCGTCATCGAGCTCGCCCGCATGCTGGCCGGCCACGAGGACTCCCAGGCCGCCCAGGAGCACGCCCGCGAGCTGCTGCGCGATGCCGCCTCGTGAGCTCCCCCCTCAGCCCCCCGCTCGCTCCAGTGATAGGCTCGAATCCCGTGGTCAACGCTCAGAATGCCGCCGCAACGGCCGGCGAAACGCAGACAGAGACCTCCGGCTCCGCCGGCAAGGTCACCCGGCAGATCTTCGTGACGGGCGGTGTCGCCTCGTCCCTGGGCAAGGGGCTGACGGCCTCCTCCCTCGGCATGATCCTCAAGGCCCGCGGCCTCAAGGTCACGATGCAGAAGCTCGATCCCTACCTCAACGTGGATCCGGGCACCATGAACCCGTTCCAGCACGGCGAGGTCTTCGTGACCGACGACGGGGCCGAGACCGATCTCGACATCGGCCACTACGAGCGCTTCCTCGACGAGGATCTCGACGCCTCCTCCAACGTGACCACCGGCCAGGTGTACTCGGCGGTGATCGCCAAGGAGCGCCGCGGCGAGTACCTGGGCCAGACGGTCCAGGTCATCCCGCACATCACCGACGAGCTCAAGGCGCGCATGCGCTGGCACGCCGACCACGTCCCCGAGGGCGAGGAGGCCCCGGACGTGATCATCACGGAGATCGGCGGCACGGTCGGCGACATCGAATCGCAGCCCTTCATCGAGGCGGCCCGCCAGGTCCGCCGTGACATCGGGCGCCGCAACGTGTTCTACCTCCATGTCTCGCTGATCCCGTTCATCGGGCCGTCGGGCGAGCTCAAGACCAAGCCGACCCAGCACTCGGTGGCCGCGCTGCGCAATCTCGGCATCCAGCCCGACGGCCTGGTGCTGCGCTGCGACCGCGAGGTCCCCGACTCCATGCGCGCCAAGGTGGGCGATGCCTGCGACGTGGACGTCGACGCCGTGATCTCGTGCGCCGATGCCCCGAGCATCTACGACATCCCCAAGACGCTGCACGGCCAGGACCTCGACGGCTACATCCTCGACTACTTCGGGGTCGAGCGCACCGAGGCCGACTTCTCGCACTGGGACCGGCTGCTGCGGGCCGTGCACGAGCCGAAGCACTACGTGACCATCGGCCTGGTCGGCAAGTACATCGATCTGCCGGACGCCTACCTGTCGGTCTCCGAGGCCCTGCGCGCCGGCGGCTTCGCCAACGACGCCCGCGTCAAGATCAAGTGGGTCGCCTCCGACCTGTGCCGGACCCCCGAGGGCGCGGCCCGCGAGCTCGGCGACGTCGACGCGATCTGCGTGCCCGGCGGCTTCGGCATCCGCGGCCTCGAGGGCAAGCTCGGCGCCCTGACGCATGCGCGCACCACGGGGCTGCCCACGCTCGGGCTGTGCCTGGGCCTGCAGTCCATGGTGATCGAGTACGCCCGCAGCGTCGTGGGGCTGGCCGATGCGTCGTCGACCGAGTTCGACTCCGGCACGGCCACCCCGGTCATCGCCACGATGGCCGAGCAGAAGGAGTTCGTGGAGGGCGGCGGCGACCTGGGCGGCACCATGCGCCTGGGCCTGTACCCCGCGGCGCTCGCCGAGGGATCGGTCGTGGCCGAGGCCTACGGCGCCACGGAGGTCCAGGAGCGCCACCGCCACCGCTACGAGGTCGGCAACGACTACCGCGATCAGCTCACCGAGGCCGGTCTGGTCATCTCGGGCACCTCGCCCGACGGCACGCTGGTCGAGTTCGTCGAGCTGCCCCGTCAGACCCATCCGTTCTACGTCTCCACGCAGGCCCATCCGGAGCTGCTCTCGCGGCCGACCAAGGCCCACCCGCTGTTCGCCGGGCTGGTCCGGGCCGGGCTCGAGCGCCAGGCCTCGCGCACCGACGAGAGCCCGGAGCTCTGAGCCGTGGAGTTCCTGGAGCTGGGCGAGGGCGAGCTCGCGGACCGGGTCGATCCGCGGCGCGTCCTGTCCTCGGAGACCGTCTACGAGGGGCGGATCTGGAACGTCGTGTCGGACCGCTTCGAGCTCTCCGACGACGGCCCGCAGATGACCCGCGACTACATCACGCATCCCGGCGCCGTCGCGGTCCTGGCCCTGGATGAGCAGGATCGCATCCTGGCCATCCGCCAGTACCGCCACCCGGTCGGGATGACGCAGTGGGAGATCCCCGCCGGGATCCTGGACCTGCAGGGCGAGCACCCCGCCGACGCCGCGCTGCGCGAGCTCGGCGAGGAGGCCGACCTCACCGCCGGGCGCCTGGACACCCTGGTCGAGTTCCACAACAGCCCGGGCTCCTCGGCCGAATCCCTGCGGATCTACCTGGCTCGGGACCTCGGCACGCTGGAGCAGGACTTCCAGCGCGAGGACGAGGAGTCCGAGATCGTGGCCGCCTGGGTGGCCCTGGACGACGCCGTGACCGCGGTGCTCGACGGCCGGCTGCACAACCCGAACCTGTGCACGGGAGTGCTCGCCGCCCACGCCGCTCGCGCCACCGGCTGGGCCGCGCTGCGCCCGGCGGACGCCGCGTGGCCGGCCCACCCGGGTCTGCGCGACTCCGACGGGGTCACGCCTGCGACCATCACGCCCCCGGATGCCCGCTGACCCCCAGGCCGCGGCGGCGCGCGATGCCGCATCCGCTCGACCGTCCGCGCTGACGCGGGCGGTCGAGCGCTATCTGCAGCACCTGGCGGTCGAGCGGGGGCTGGCGGCCAACACCCTGGCGGCCTACCGCCGGGATCTGAGCCGCTACATCCGGTTCCTGACCGGGATCGGGGACGAGCCCCATGCCCCGACGGTGGACGATCCCCGGGACGTCACAGCCGCCCATGTGAGCGCCTTCGTGCGCTGGCTGCAGCGTCCGGAGCAGGGGGAGGGCGGCGGCGCGGGCCTGGGCGCACGAAGTGCGGCCCGGGTCGTCGTGGCGGTGCGCGGAGCCCACCGCTTCTGGCTGCTCGAGGGGATCGCCGACGCCGACCCCGCGGCCCAGGTGCCGCCGCCCACGGCCGGGATGCGCCTGCCCAAGGCGATCTCCGCCGAGCGGATCGCCCGGCTGCTGGAGGCCCCCGACCCGTCGACCACCGCCGGTCTGCGGGACCGCGCCCTGCTCGAGGTGCTCTACTCCACCGGGGCCCGGGCCTCCGAGGTCATCGGCCTCGATGTGGACGACCTGTCCGCGGCGCTGCGATCGGGGGAGGAATCGTCGGGCCTGCCGTTCCTGCGTCTGTTCGGCAAGGGATCGAAGCAGCGGATGGTGCCGCTGGGGCGCCCGGCCGTGGCGGCCGTCGAGGCGTGGCTGGTGCGCGGCAGGCCCGATCTGGCGGCCAAGGGCAGGGCCGATGCCGCGGTCTTCCTCAACCAGCGCGGTGGGCGGATCAGTCGGCAGACCGTGTGGAACGCCGTGATCGGGGCCGCGGAGGCCTCTGGGCTGACGGCCGAGGGCATCGAGGTCAGCCCGCACACCCTGCGCCACTCCTTCGCCACGCACCTGCTCGAGGGCGGTGCCGACCTGCGGGTGGTCCAGGAGCTGCTGGGCCACGCCTCGGTCACGACCACGCAGGTCTACACCCTGGTCACCGCCGATTCGCTGCGCGAGGTCTGGGCCACGGCGCACCCGCGAGCGCGCTGAGCCGCCGCGGCCGCGTCAGCCGAGCGCGCGGACCAGGAAGATCTTGCCGCAGCGGGTGCCGTCGCCGGGTGCGACGAAACCGGGCAGCCGCCCGTACTCCCGGAATCCCTCGGAGGCGTAGAGGCGCTGGGCGATCTCGTTGCCCTCGCGCAGGTCGAGGGTGAGGTGCTCGATCCCCGCGCCGTCGGCCTCGGCCAGCAGCCTGCGGAGGATGCGCCGGCCCAGTCCGCGGCCGGAGGCATGCGGGGCGACCGCCAGCTTGTCGAGGTCCGCGTTCTGCCGCTGCGTCGGCGTGGCATGGCGCTGCCACCACCCGGCGCCGAGCACCTCCTGGCCCTCCAGGGCCAGGACCGCGCAGGCATCGCCCGGCGGCGCATCGGCGATGCCGCGCAGCAGGGCCTCGATCTCGTCGCGCGTCGGCGGAGCGGTCCAGCCGAGAGCCGCGCCGTCGCGCACGAGGCCGTCGAGCATGCGGGTCAGCGAGCTCAGGACCGGCCCGGACAGGGACGCAGGGCTCGCGGTGCGGATCTCGATCATGGCTGCGAGTCTACGAATCGCCGCGCCCGCCGGCGGCCCGCCCACAGGGCACGAGGGCAGGGCACGAGGACATGGCACGAGGGCCGCCCCGCCCGGCGAAGACCTGGACGGGGCGGCCCTCGTGGCGTCGCTGCTCAGGAGGCCGCGTCCGGGACGTGGCGCTCCTCGGGGCCGTTGTAGGCCGACAGCGGGCGGATCAGGGAGTTGTCCGCGCGCTGCTCCATGATGTGCGCGGTCCAGCCGGTGAGCCGGGCGCACACGAACAGCGGGGTGAACATGGGGATGTCGAAGCCCATGAGCCAGTAGGTGGGCCCCGCCGGGTAGTCGAGGTTCGGCTTGATCTGCTTGGCCTCGTCCATCGAGCGGGCCAGGCCGTTGTAGAGACCCAGGATCTCGCGGCGGTCGTAGTGGTCGAGCATGCGGAACAGGGCGTCCTGCATGGTCGGCACGCGCGAATCGCCGTTCTTGTAGACGCGGTGCCCGAAGCCCATGATCTTCTTCTTCTCTGCCAGGGCCTGGTCCATCCACTGCTTGGCGCGCTTCTCGGCGTCCTCCTCGGACTCGTCCTTGCGGATCCCGAGCTCCTCGAAGGTGTGCATGACGGCCTCGTTGGCGCCGCCGTGCAGCGGGCCCTTGAGCGCCCCGACCGCTCCGGCGACGGCGCTGTGCAGATCCGCCTGCGTCGAGGTGATGACCCGGGCCGTGAACGTCGAGGCGTTGAAGGAGTGCTCGGCGTACAGGATCATCGACACGTTGAACGCGTCGACGACCTCCGGATCGGCCTCCTCCCCGAAGGCCATCCACAGCAGGTTCTCGCTGTAGCTGAGGTCGTCGCGCGGGGAGATCGGGCCCTTGCCGTGGCGGCGGCGCTGGTCGTAGCAGACCACGGCCGGCATGGCGGCGAACAGCGTCTGGGCCTTCTCGAGCTCGGCCTCGGGGGAGTCGTCGCCCGCCTTGGGGTGCTGGGCACCCAGGACGGAGACCGCGGTGCGGCACACGTCCATGGGGTGGCAGTCCGTGGGCAGGGCGTCGATGACGGCCTTGAGCTCGGGGCTCAGGTCGCGGTGGGCGCGCTCGCGCTCCTCGAAGTCGGCCAGCTCCTGGGCCGAGGGCAGCTCCCCGTTCCACAGCAGCAGGGCCACCTCCTCGATCGAGCGCGAGGCGGCCAGCTCCTGCACGGGGTAGCCCCGGTAGAGCAGGGAGTTGGACTCGGGATTGACCTTGGAGACGGCGGTGACGTCGGCGACGACGCCCGCGAGGCCCTTGTGGACCTCCGGCTCCTGGGTGCTCTGATCTGCAGCGGTCATGACGTGCCTCCTGGGATGTCGAACGAGAAGACCTGGCTGTCGAACGTGCTGTAGCCGTCGTAGTCGACGGTCTCGTACAGGCGGGCGCGCGTCTGCATGTCGGGGACCGCGGCCACCTGGGTGCCGTCCTGGCGGATCGTGTCCAGCAGCCGCTCGACCGCGCCCATGGCCGCGCGCTGCAGGGACACGGGGTAGATCACCATGGCGACCCCGGCTGCGTGCAGCTGCTCGACCGTGAACAGCTCGGACTTGCCGAACTCGGTCATGTTCGCGAGCACCGGGACGTCCAGGGCGGAGGCGACGGCCTCGAACTCGCCGAGGTCCTTCATGGCCTCGGGGAAGATCGCGTCCGCACCGGCCTCGACGAGCGCCTGGGCGCGCTCGATCGTGGCCTCGAGGGTGTCGACGGCGCGGATGTCCGTGCGCGCCATGATGACGAAGTCGGGATCGCGGCGGGCGCCGGCGGCGGCCTGGATCCGCTGCACGGCCGTGTCCTGGTCGACGACGGCCTTGCCGTCCAGGTGGCCGCAGCGCTTGGGATTGACCTGATCCTCCAGGTGGCACCCGGAGAGGCCGGCGTTCTCCAGCTCCTGGATCGTGCGCGCGACGTTCATGGCCTCGCCGAAGCCGGTGTCGGCGTCGATCAGCGTGGGCAGATCCGTCATGCGCGCGATCTGGGCCCCGCGTCCGGCGACCTCGGTGAGCGTCGTCAGCCCGACATCGGGCAGCCCGAGCTCGTTGGCCAGGACGCCGCCGGAGATGTAGACGCCGTCGAAGCCCTTCTCCTGGATCATCGAGGTGGCCAGCGGCGTGAAGGTCCCGGGGAACTGGACGCAGCGGTCCTCGGTGAGCAGCTCGCGGAAGCGCGCGCGCTTGGCCTGGGGCGTGGTGGTCGAGTACAGCATCAGAAGATCCCCTCGGCTCCGGTGGACAGCTCGGCGGCGGCCGTCAGGTTGAGCGCGCCCAGATCGCCCGCGGCCAGATCCGGCAGCTCCTGGACGGCCTGGAGGAAGCGCTCGAGCTCGGAGTCGGCCACGACCCCGTCGGCCAGTGTGCGCAGCTTGGCGATGTACTGCTCCCGGGCGAACGGACGCGCCCCGAGCGGGTGGGCATCGGCCACGGCGATCTCCTCGACGATCCGGGTGCCGTCCGTCAGGGCGATCTCCGCCCGGCCGCCGAAGGCCTTCTCGGAGATGTCGAGGGAGTGGTAGCGCCGCGTCCACTCCGGGTCCTCCTGCGTGGTCACCTTCTGCCACAGCTCCACGGTGTCCGGGCGGCCGGCGCGCTCGGGAGCGTAGGAGTCCGCGTGATGCCATCCGCCGTCCTGCAGCGCGACGGTGAAGATGTAGGGGATCGAGTGGTCCAGGGTCTCGCGCGAGGCGCGGGGATCGTACTTCTGCGGGTCCTGGGCACCGGAGCCGATCACGTAGTGCGTGTGATGCGACGTGTGCAGCACGATCGAGGCGACGTTCCCCGGGTCGGCGAGCTCCGGGTGCTCCTCGTGCAGGCGGCGCGCGAGGTCGATCCAGGCCTGCGCCTGGTACTCGGCCGAGTGCTCCTTGGTGTAGGTGTCCAGGATCCCCTGCTTGGCCTCGCCCGGGCCGGGCAGGGGGACCTCGTAGGAGGCGTCCTTGCCGTCGAGCAGCCAGGCGATCACGCCGTCCTCGCCCTCCCAGATGGGGGTCGGCGAGGTCTGCCCGCGCATGGCGCGGTCGACGGCCTCGACCGCCATCTTGCCGGCGAACGCGGGGGCGTGGGCCTTCCACGTCGAGATCTCGCCCTTGCGGGACTGCCGGGTGGCGGTCGTCGTGTGCAGGGCCTGCCCGATCGCGTGGTAGATGACCTCTCGGTCCAGGCCCAGCAGGGTGCCGATGCCCGCGGCGGCCGACGGGCCCAGGTGCGCCACGTGGTCGATCTTGTGGGCGTGCAGGCAGATGGACTTGGTCAGATCGACCTGGATCTCGTAGCCGGTCGCGATGCCGCGGACGAGCTCGGCGCCGCCGGCGCCCATGTGCTGGGCGACGGCCAGGATCGGCGGGATGTTGTCGCCGGGGTGGGAGTACTCGGCGGCCAGGAAGGTGTCGTGGAAGTCCAGCTCGCGCACGGCCACGCCGTTGGCCCAGGCGGCCCACTCGGGGGAGACGGTCACGGACGGGTCCTTGCCGTAGAGCTGCGCGCCGCGCGCGCCCTCGGCCGGGCGGTGGCGCAGGGCCTGGTCCCGGGCGGAGATGATCGGTCCGCGCTCGAGGGAGGCCATGGCCACGGAGGCGTTGTCGATGATGCGGTTGATCACCATGTCGGTCACCTCGGGGGTGACCTCGACGGGGTCTGCGGCCACCTCGGCGACCTTCCAGGCCAGCTGCTCCTCGCGGGGCAGCTGGGCTGACGACGGATGCACCTTGACGGTGTGGTTGACGGTCATGACGTCCTCTCGACGGTGCGAGCCGGCGCTGCCGGCTCGGCCTGTGCGGTGGTGGGGTGGTCGGGATGCGGGGTCTCGTGCTGCCGATCGCCGTCGTGCCGGGCGTCGGACTTGTCCAGGGCGGCCTGGAGGGCGTGGTGCAGGTGCAGGCGCACGGCGGCCTCGGCGAGCTGCTCGGAGCCGGAGGAGATGGCGCGGGCGATGCTCGCGTGCTCGCGGGCGGCCGCGGCCAGCCGGGAGGGGTCGTGCGCCGAGAGCCGGCGGATGCGGATGAGCTGCGTGCGCACGGCCGCCAGCGTGGAGTCCAGCCACCGGTTGTCGGCGGCGCGGTCGATGGTGCGGTCCATGCGCTCCACGAGGTCGAAGTAGGCGGGGGTGTCGCGGCCGTCCTCGAGCCGCAGGGTCACGCCCTCGAGCTCGACGGCCAGGTCGGCGAACGCCCCGGCGTGCCCGCGGCGGGCGGCCAGGCGGGCGGCCTGGACCTCGAGGGCCTCCCGGACCTCGAACAGCGGCAGCAGGTCGTCGGTCGACACGGGGGTCACGGACGTGCCGCGGCCCGAGGACTGCTCCGCCAGGCCGTCGGCCACGAGCAGGCCCAGGGCCTCCCGGACCGGTGTGCGAGAGGTCCCGAAGCGCTGGGCGATCTCGACCTCGGCCAGGGGCAGCCCGGGGGCGAGATCGCCGTCGAGGATCTCGGTGCGCAGCTGCTCGTACACGCGCTGTCCTGCTCGCACGGCCGCCCTCCTGTCCTGTCCTCGCCGGATGCCCGTCCCGATGCCGTCGACCGGGGCCTGCTGAGCCCCGGATCACATCGGTGCTTCCAATGTATACACAGCGCAGTGAATCTGCGCCAGATCCTGCGCCGATTCCGTGCGAATCGGGCGCAATGTATACACAGGGGTGTTGCTCCGTGATCCAGGTCACTAGAATCGGCGGCAGTCGACCCGCAGCTCGCCCTCGGACCGCGGCATCGGATCGGCATCGGATCGGCGCCGGACCATCGACCGGACCGGCAGGCAGCGCACGGCCCCGGGCAGAGCACGAGAGGAACCCTCATGAGTCAGCACACGGCACAGGAACCCCGCAGGCATCCCCTGCCCGGAGACGGCACCTACGCCCGGGCCTGGACGCGCAGCGTCGAGGACCGGGAGGGCTTCTGGCTCGAGGCGGCCGAGGCCGTCGACTGGATCCGGCCGCCGCGCCGGGCGCTGGACGAGTCGCAGGCGCCGCTGTACCGGTGGTTCCCGGACGCCTCCCTGAACACGTGCGCCAACGCGGTGGACCGCCATGTGGAGGCCGGGCGCGGGGACCAGCCGGCGATCATCCATGACTCCGGGGTCCAGGGCACCCAGGAGGTCATCACCTACGCCCAGCTGCAGGAGAGGGTGGCCGCGGCCGCCGGGGCGCTGCGCTCGCTGGGGGTCGAGAAGGGCGATCGGGTGCTGATCTACCTCCCGATGATCCCGGAGGCCCTGGTCTCCATGCTGGCCTGCGCCCGCCTGGGCGCCGTCCACTCGGTGGTCTTCGGCGGCTTCGCCCCGCGCGAGCTCGCCGTGCGGATCGACGACTGCTCGCCGCGCGTGGTCATCACGGCCTCGGGCGGCATCGAGCCCAAGCGGCGGATCGAGTACCTGCCGGCCGTCGAGCAGTCCGTCCAGCTGGCCCGGCAGCGTCCGTCGTCGGTGCTGGTCGTCCACCGCGACGGCTTCGAGCACGACGTCGCCGCCATGAGCGAGCGCGCGGAGGTCGAGGGGCTCGAGTGGGTCGACTGGCAGGAGGCCGTGGACGCGGCCGAGCCCGCCGATCCCGTCGAGGTCGCGGCCACCGACCCGCTCTACATCCTCTACACCTCGGGCACCACGGGAACCCCCAAGGGCGTCGTGCGCGACAACGGCGGCCATGCGGTGGCCCTCACCTGGTCCATGAAGCACATCTACGACATCGGCCCGGGGCAGGTCATGTGCACCGCCTCCGACGTCGGCTGGGTGGTCGGCCACTCCTACATCGTGTACGGGCCGCTGCTGGCCGGGGCCACGACCGTGCTCTACGAGGGCAAGCCCGTGGGCACGCCGGATGCGGGCGCGTTCTGGCGGATCATCGCCGATCACGGGGTCTCCGCGTTCTTCACCGCCCCCACGGCGCTGCGGGCCATCCGCCGCCAGGACCCGGAGGGCGCGCTGGCCGGCGAATACGACCTCTCCACGCTGCAGGCCCTGTTCGTGGCCGGCGAGCGGCTGGACCCGGAGACCTGGAGCTGGGCGGGCAGGGTCCTGGACGTGCCCGTCGTGGACCACTGGTGGCAGACCGAGACCGGGTGGGCCATCTGCGGCAACCTCATGGGCCTGGAGCAGCTGCCGCTGAAGTCCGGCTCGCCCACCGTGCCGATCCCCGGCTACGACCTCGAGATCCTGGATCCCGTGGGGGAGCCGCTGCCCGTGGGGGAGGAGGGCAGCATCGCGGTCCGGCTGCCGCTGCCCCCGGGCACGCTGGCCACGCTGTGGGGCAGCGACGAGCGCTTCCGCGGCGCCTACCTGGAGGCCTTCCCCGGGTACTACGCGACCGGCGACTCCGGGCGCATGGACGAGGACGGCTACGTCTACGTCATGGGCCGCACCGACGACGTCATCAACGTCTCCGGACACCGCCTGTCCACCGGCGCGCTCGAGCAGACCCTGGCCCAGCACCCCGCGGTGGCCGAGTGCGCCGTGATCGGCCTGGCCGACGAGCTCAAGGGCCAGCGTCCCGCCGGCTACGTCGTGATCAAGCAGGGCGCAGACATCGAGGAGGACCAGCTGCGCCAGGAGCTCATCGACCTGGTGCGCCGCGAGGTCGGTGCGGTCGCGGATCTCAAGCAGATCGAGGTCGTGGACGGGCTGCCGAAGACGCGCTCCGGCAAGATCCTGCGCAAGACCATGCGGCAGATGGCCGACGGGGAGGACGCCCCCGTGCCCTCGACCATCGAGGACCCGTCGGTGCTGGAGGCCCTGGGGCCTGTGCTGCGCGGGCGTTGAGGTCCGGGATCCAGGGCCCAGCGGTGGCGGGCGCGGGGCGCGAAGCGGCCTGGGCTGCGCGGCCCGCTCAGCCGTCGTGAGCGCGGTACTCCATCTCCGGGCGGCCCACGGTGCCGCGGCGTGCCCGGCGCTCGGCGCTTCCGGCCTCGGTGAGGTGCTCCAGGTAGCGCCGGGCCGTCACACGGGAGATGCCCGCCCGGGCGGCCAGCTCGGCGGCCGACTGCCAGGGCAGCATTGCCAGCTCCTGGGCCACGCGCTCCAGGGTCTCGGGGGCCAGCCCCTTGGGGCTGTCGGCGGAGGCGAGGGGCCGCAGGCGCGCCAGTGCGCGGTCGATCGCCTCCTGGTCGAGCGGCTGCCCACCGCGCAGGCTCGTGCGGTGGCGGTGATAGGCGGCCAGCCGGCTCAGCAGCTGCTCGCGAGAAAAGGGCTTCACGAGGTAACCGACGACCCCCAGTGAGGCGGCGGCGCGCACCGTCTCCGCGTTGCGGTGGGCCGTCACCGCCAGGATGTCCACGTCCTCCCCGGCGGCGCGCAGGTGCCGGGCGACGTCGATGCCCGTGGCATCCGGGAGGTTCACGTCCAGCAGCAGCAGGTCGGCGGGCCGCCCGTCGCGGCGCAGCGAGCGCACGGCCCGCAGCGCCTCGGCGGCCGTGGCCGCCCGGCCCACGGCCTCGAACCCGGGGGCCTGCCGCACGAAGCGCAGATGCGCCTCCCGAGTCAGGGCCTCGTCCTCGACCACGACGACGCGCAGCGGCGCACTCATATTCGGGCCCCCGACGATCGTCCCGCCGAAGCCTGCGCCGAGACCTCCGTCGAGGCCTGCGGGAAGCTGAGCACGAAGGCCGTGCCGCCGTCGTCGATGACCTCGATCTGCCCGCCGTGGCGCTGCACGATCTCGCCCACCAAGGCCAGCCCCACGCCGTGCCCGCCGACCGTGGTCGCATCCTTGGAGGACACGCCGCGTACGAAGATCTGCTTCCGCAGCGACGGGTCGATGCCCGGGCCCGAGTCCGCGACGCTGAGGACCGTTGCGCCGTCGTCGCGCGTGATCTCGACCTCCACCAGGGGCTGTGCGCCACTGGGGGAGGCAGCGGCCTCGATCGCATTGTCGAGGAGGTTGCCGACCACGGTCACTGTCTCCGAGGCGCTCAGCGGCAGCCCGGAGCCGCCGTCCGAGGCATGGACCTCCAGCCGGACTCCGCGCTCGTGGGCTGCCGAGGCCTTGCCGACCAGCAGGGCCGTGAGCACGGGGTCCTCGATGCCTGACCCGAGGTCCCCGGCCAGGCTCAGGGTGCGCCACTGATCCTCAGTGGCGAAACGCCTCGCCTGCTCCGGTTCGTCGAGCTCCAGCAGGGCGACGATCGTGTGCATCCGATTCGCATGCTCATGGGTCTGCGAGCGCAGGGCCTGGGCCATTGTGGTGGTCGCGCGCAGCTGTCCGGACAGCCGGGTGAGCTCGGTGTGATCGCGCAGGATCGCAACCATCCCGTTCGACGGCGCGGACGCGTGCAGCAGGGAGACGATCAGGGTGCGCTCGCCGCACACGATCCACTGCTCGTGGACCTCCTGCCGCTCTGTCAGCAGGTCCAGCAGCGGTGGTGTCAGGTCCGTCGACGCCAGGGGCATGCCCCGGCGGCGTCGCCGGCCGGCCCATCGGTAGATGAGGCTGCGCCCGTCCGGCTGCCGCAGAGCCTCCAGGGCAGACTCCGCCAGGCCCAGCAGCTCGCGGGCCCGGGGGTTGGCGAGCGTGAGCCGGTCGTCCTCGATCAGTAGCAGGCCCTGGGCAGCCTGCTCGAGAACGGCGTCCTGCACGGAGACGGCCTCGGCGAGCTCGTCGGGCGTTCGTCCGCCGGTGCGCCTCCAGAGGTAGCGGGCCAGGGGCAGGTGCGCTGCCGCCCCCGCCGCCAGCACCGCCAGCGCCATGCCGATCAGCAGCGGGGCCTCCGCCCATACCTCGTCGGCGGTGTGCTCGATCAGCACTCCCGTCGACACCAGGGCCACGATCTCCCCGTCCTCATCGCGCACCGGAGCGGTGGTGCGGGCCGAAAGGCCGAGCTGGCCGCGCTCGGTCGAGGTCCTGACCTGCCCGCTACGCGCTTCCTCGATCGAGCCGCGGAAGCGCTGCCCGACCATCTCCGGGCGCGGATGGGTCCATCGGATGCCCTCCGGCGACATGATGGTCACCCAGTCCAGCTCGGTGTCGCGCACCAGGTCATCGGCCAGCGGCTGCAGCTCGGCGTGGGGGTCATCCGCGGCCGCCTGCTCGATCACGAACGGGTCGTCGGCCAGCGCCATGGACATCGTGCGGCTGATCTCGCGGGCCCGCTCGTCGGCATCCTGGGCAGCGCGCTGGATCAGGACGGCGGCGAACACGGCCGTGAGTGCCAGGACTAGCTGTTGTGGGTCATGAGGTTCTTGGCGCGGGTGCGTCGATGAGATGAGGAACGGGC
>NZ_VDOR01000017.1 GCF_007666205.1 Kocuria palustris | reverse complement strand
AACCCCGCACCGGCACCCGCCGACGCGGCACTTGCGAGCCTCTAACAAACCCGGGGCGATTCACACCAGGCACACCACGACCTGCCCGCGTTGCACCACAGACCGGAACCAAGCCCGACGGCGGTCGAACCAGGCAGGTGATCGCAAATACCCCTTCAGATAGCCGGCGTCCCCACGCCGACCCAGCGACATGCCCACGTCATCACCGGCCCACGGTCTCAGCGCCCGACGTCAGCGCCTGCGCCAGCCGCTTATCGAACCGAGCGATCGCAGCCTTGATCTCGTCGGCGTCCTTGCGCTGCGTCCACCGCGACATCGTCACGACCACCGGACGCACATTGGCCTTCAGCATGAACCCGGTGCCCGTCGGCAGCCGGCGCAGCTCCGAGACCGTCACGACATCGTCCTGGCGCGACTGCTCCGCCACCGACACCCCGGAATCGCTCGACGTCCTGGACTGATCGGTGATCTTCCGCTGCCCCGCCAGCGACACGAACCGGCCCAGATCATCCGAACTGTTGGAGCCGCCTAGCTGCACCGTCACCGTGGCCGATCCCAGGATCTGCTCTGTCTCGTACTGGCCCCATTGCGCCCGAGCCTGTCCGGGCGACTGGAGAATGACCAGCGTGGAGATCCCCACACCGCCGCCGTCGGACATGATCGTGGGCAGCTCCCGCCATGCGGCCATGTTCGCGATCTCGTCCAGGATCAGCGACAGCGGCGGATCCAGTCGGTTGCCAGGCAGGCTGATCGCCATATCGCGAGCTGCCCACGTGATCGCGTCCATTAGCGCCATCAGCATCGGACCAGCCGCCCCACCGCCGGACTTCGTGCCCACCAGGAACAGCGTGCCCTTCTCCTTCAAGAACTTCTCCGGCTCCAGGCCCTCACCCCACGCCGGATTTAGGACATCAGCGACCTCCGGCAGCATCAGCGACGACGTCGCCGAGGTGACGCCCATCCACTTCGAGGGCAGCATCCTCGGATCCGAGTTCAGCTCAGCATCCAGCGCCTCACCCCAGCCAGCGGCAGCCGCCGGCGACTCCTTCAAGATCCGCACCGCCTGCTCCGCCAGCCCCGGGGAAGCACCCCACCGGCCCAGCGTCGAAGCATCGACCTCACCGATCGCCGCAGCGTGCAGCAGGTACTGCATGATCTGCGTGGCCACACCGGCCCACTCCTGATTCGACGTCGACTGCCCCATCGACGAAGCCCCCACGATCGCCTGCGCCCGACGCGCAGCCGTCATCGCGGACTCGCAGCCCTGCGCCGGGTGCCACTTCAGCGTCGTCGGCAGCTTCGTCAGCCCCTGCGGGTCGAACAGCGCGACCGGCCCGATCCTCTTGCGCGCCTCCCACACCGCTCGGACGTTGTCTCCTCGCGTTGATGTCGTCACCACAGCCCCTGGAGCATCCAGCAGCGCATTGATGGCGATGAAGAATCCCTTGCCCGAACGCGGCGGGCCCAGGATCACGACCGAGTCCTCCGACGAAACCCACACCTCCCGGCCCTGCGACGATCCCAGCTTCCAGCCCACGTCCTCGGCCTGTGGATCATCCAGTGTGGGCCGCACCACTGAGGCCTTCTGCATCAGTGCCTTCCGCCCAGCCTTGCGCCGGACCTCCGGCGCCTTAGCGATCCCTCGCCGCCACCGCAGGTCCAGCAGCAGCTTCCGATCCGACTCACGCCACCGAAGCCACATGATCACCCACGCCACGACCAGCGCGGCTACGACGACCAGGAACACGAGCGCCAGCACACCCATGGCCGTCGTCGACGGCGCGCACCCCGACTCCGTCGCCAGGGCCTGCTTCCCATCTCGGAACAGACCAAGCACCGCGCCTGGGCCCAGGCCCTGTGGCAGCTGTCCGCACTGCACGAGCGCCACCAGGCTCGCCAGGACCACGACGAGCAGCCACACGGCCACCAGCGTCCCGATCAGCCCGCCGATGATCTTGCCCCACATGTCCTCGTCGCTCTGCATGGCCAGCCCTCCTCAGGACGCGCGCATGGCGTGATCGGTGTCGAACAGCTGGCCTTCCAGGTCCGTGCGCACCGTGCGCACGATCCGGCCCTCCAGGCTGCCGACCTTCCATAGCGCGTGCCCCTTCGGAGCCCGCGAAACCTCCTCAACCTCCGAGCCGGTGAGCTTCAGCAGCTCCATCGTGGCCCGCAGCTGATCGGACTTCTGCCGGTGAATCACTCGGATGTCCGTATCGGCCAGCAGCGACTCCGCCAGCTCACGGGCGCGTGAGCCCACATCACCGGCCCGGTAGAGATCCTTCAGCTTGTGCAGGATCAGAATGTTGAACAGCCCGTAGTCGCGGGCCAGCTTCTGCTGCGCGACCATGCGCTCCAGGGCGGACTCGTCATCCATCGTTTCCCAGCCCTCCTCGTACACGCAGATCCGCTGGCCCGAGTCTCGGTTCGTGAACACCGACTCGGCCCACGAGGACACGCACTGCGAGGCGATCTTCCGGGCCTCGACCGGCAGGTTGCGCAGCGGACGGGTGTTGAACACGATCATCGGCAGTGACTCGTCCATCGTCACCGTGGACCGCCCGTCGAACAGGCCTCCCAGGTCGCCATCGACCAGCTGCCGCAGCTGATTCGCGACCTTCCGCCCAGCACCGCCGGTCACCTCCTCGACGTCGGCCGGCGGGTTATACAGCTCACGGATCACGTCCGGAATCGTCGGCGCCGAGGCCGCCGACTCCCCCAGCGTCGTCTGCGAGGTCATCGCCTCCAGGTTTTCGCCGTTGGCTCGCGAGGCAGCACCAATCGCCTCGGTCAGTGCCAGGCGCTCATCACCATCGAGGCGGCGCTTCGCCAGAATCTGCGCGATCGTCGTCATGATCGAGGACCGACGCGACTGCACGATCCGCAGCCACTCCTCATCGCTGACCCCGCTAGAGCGCTTGCCCGGATCCAGCGGGTTGATCACGCGGCCCTGCACGCCCACGGTGATCTCCGGATCCACGCCTTCGGCCACCAGGGCGCGGGCCACGATGACCCACTCAGCCTTCGGGTCCGACATGATCACCGCCCGTCGACCCGCCTGGACCATCCGCTTGACCCACGCCTTCGTCGTCGTGGACTTACCGGTGCCCACCGTGCCGATCAGCACACAGGCCATGCCGGTGATCAGCCCCTCCTGGTAGGCCTCCCACGGATCCAGGCAGAACATGCCGCCGCCATCGGTCACGTTGCCGATGAAGGCACGGACGGTCCCCAGACCGGACTGCGAGACCCACGGGTACGCCCCAGCCAGCGTGAACGTCGAAGCCTCACGGATCTCCGGACGCTCCATCACCGAGGAGCCCCGCAGATTCCGCGCCCGGGCCTCACCACCAGTCCCCCAGGTGCGCTTGGCCAGCCCGGACGCGTTCTGCTTGCGGCGGGTTCCCCCGGACGTCTCCTGCCGGATCCGCGCCGTCTCCTTGCGCGCTGCGATCCGTGCCGCCCGGCGCTGGGGACGAGTCCAATCCCCGGCCTCCCAGGAGATCGTGAATGCTTGCGACTTGTGCTTAGCCATCGTCACTTCCCCTTGATCATGCTGCGACCCAGCGGCAGAGCCGCCGCCAGGAACCCGGCCCACTGCTGTCCGTAGAGCGTGCGCAGCTCGCACCCTGCCCGTGTGGAGCCTTGGATCATCCGCTTCGTGTTCCGTTCGAGCTCGTCAGCCGATCCGCCCGAGACGACCATCAGGCCCACGAACTTCGCCATGCCGTGACCGGCCAGCAGCTCCGCGCTCGTGCGCTCCAGATCGCTTTCGACCGCGCCCTCCACGATGCTGGCCGTCTGCCCAAGCTGGCTGCGCATGATCGCCCCGGACTGCTGATCGCTCATCCGGCGCTGCACGCGCTTCATGCCCGCGTCCACGCCCTGCGGACGGATCGCCTGCGTCACCACGTGCGGGAAGTCCGCGCCGTTGAGGAAGCGCATGAACCCGGGCTGCTGCGGTCGCGTCGGCCACTGCGCGACCTCCATGACGCGGTGCCACGCCGAGTCCACACGCATCCGGTCCCACTCGACGTCCACACCCATCGGTCCCGCCGTCGCCGCCGTCACGTGGATCGACCCGTCAGCGATCGCCACGGACTCATCCGGTACCAGCGCCCGGCGCAGTGCCTGAGCCAGCAGATCCACGCTCAGCCACTCCGAGACATCGACGCTGCACTCCCGGATCAGCTCCTCCAGCTGATCCTCGAACCGGGCGCAGACCGCCAGCATGCCCTTGATGCCTCCGCCTGAGGCCTTGACCTGATCCCGCAGCCCCTCCTGCGACAGCGTCACCCCGATCAGGTGATCGTGCTGGACCTGGGACCGATCCCCCGAGAGCAGGTTCAGGTAGTCGTTGTGCAGCAGCGGCGACAGCGACGCCCCTGCCGGAGTGCCGGCCTCCTCGCTGTGCTCCACCTGCCGCTCGTAGGCCTGCCGGATCTCCGCTGCCGAGGCCGTCGTGATCGTGTCCGAGGCCTGCACAGCCAGCACGCCCGGCTCACTGTGCAGCGCGTCGATCAGCGACGCCCAGTTCGCCAGCACGTCGTTCTGATCCTCCGGCTCAGCCATCCGGAACCCATGCGGGACCACCCGGGCGACCATCGCCGCCGTCTTCGTCACCGGATCCCAGACCATGGCCGAGCCGTTGGACAGCTGATACAGCCTCAGCTCCGCCGCCTCACCAGGCAGCCGCAGACGCACCGGCGGCTCGATCCCCGCAGCGATCGCTGCCTCCTCCTCCTGAGCATCCGCTTCCAGCTCACGGGCCGAGGGCGCGTGCGAGACGAAGGAATCCTGGCCCTGGCCCTGGTGCCGCAGCGCACGGAACCGCTGCTTGATCCACCACGGCAGAGGCCGGCCCCGGAACGGGATCACGGTGACCAAGATCGCTACCACGTCCAGGATCAGCAGCCCCAGCATGAACAGCGACCATCCGAACGTGGAGGCCAGCACCACGATCAGCAGGAAGATGCCGGCCAGCACCGCCGCTGTCACCGTCTGGGACACGTCCAGCCACAGCACGGCCTTCTGCCCGCCGCTGCGCGGGAACTGCACATCGGGAACCTCAGCCCCTGTATCGACCTTCTCGCTCATACCGCTCACTTCCTCACGAATCGAGTCGCCTGCTGGATCACACGTCCACCGGCACGGCCACCAGCAGCCCCAGCACCCATCACCGCGCGGTCAGCCCCGCTGGAGGCAGCTGTGGCCGTGAACGAGAACAGCGCCATCGTCGCCAGCGGCACCACCGCCGCCAGGACCACGCACACCAGAGCAGCGATGAACTGCTGCGTCGTCGCCGCGTACTGGAACACGCTGATTCCCAGCACCAGCACCGCAGCCGAAAGAGGCTTAGCGATCAGCAGCCCCACCACCATCGCCAGCCAGCGGGAGAACCACGCCTTCGTCGCATCCAGCGCCAGCGCGAAAACCGCCACGGAGGCGCAGGCCACCAGCACCACGAGAACCATCGTGCGCATCGACAACATGAACGACAGCAGCATCGACGCCAGCCACATCAGACCCGCCAGCACAGCCGGCACGATCAGCGAGAAATCGCCCGCGTTATCGCCCACACCACGCCAGATGTTGTATTCGGAATTGACTTCCTGAAACTCGCCCTGGTCATTCAGCTCGAACCCGAACAGCTTCATGAAGCCACTCATGTTCTGCGTTTCGCCGTTCGCGTCCAGAATGAAGTTCGTGGCCCCATCCATTGCCGACGCTGCCGACATGATCAGCGTGACCATGATCATCATCGTCGGCAGCGCAAGAAGTGCCGACGCTGCGCCTCTCACGATCTTGTCGGTCCTGGACTGGAAAACGCCCGTGGTGACCTGCACGGCCACCAGCGACAGCAGGATGGGAGCCATGACCACGGTGATGACCCGCAACATGCCGGGATCGTCCCCGGCGCCGACGACGCCGGCCCACCAGTCATCCGAGAGATTGCTGGCCTCGAAGGCCTCCTTCATGAACGTCCACGAGTCCTCCGCGAACCGCTCGATGGTGGCCTGGAAGCCGTCCCTCGACGCATCGGAGAGCCAGCTCCCGACCCCGTCCTGCCCGATCATCACCGCAGCCATGACTCCACCTCCTTTCGGTCTGTCTCAGGCTCGGATCAGCGCGAACCGTGCATCGAGAGCATCGACGTGCTGATCAGTCCCGGCTGCGCCCCGGTCAGGTCCATGCCCGAGCCGAACCGCACCCAGGCGCCGGCTCCTGCGATCACGGCTGCGCCGATCAGGGAGAACAGCAGCACCCAGAAGCCCTTCGTCTTCTGCCCCGGTGCCGTGGACAGGTAGCCGGTGGCGATCAGCACGCCGCCGATGACGACGACGATCACGATCAGCACGAGCCCTCCGGCCATCGCCCAGCCGCCCACATCGCGCAGTGCCGGCAGGAAGGGCGCATCCGACTGCACGGACACCCCCGGGTCGAACTCACCCTGCGCAGCGATATTCGTCACGGCGTTGTTGGTCTTGATCATTCCGAGGTTCAGCAGGTCGTTCATGGTCTTTCTCCTTCGTCATTCAGTGAGTGCTTGCAGCAGGTTCTTGTCGGGTCGGTTTCTTCACATCAGCCGGCTCAGCTGAACTCCACCTCCTCCGGTTCCCCGTCCTCGCACTCGCCCTTCGGCGGGATCCATTCATCGACCTTCTCGAAGTCGGTCATGCTCGCGGCATCACCAGTCGTTCCGGTCAGGTGCACCATCCGGCAGGGATCCACGGTGTTGTCGGAGCAGTTCTCGGAAGGATCCGGCCAGTACTCGGCTTCAGCCGAGGCAAGCGGCTGATCGAATTCCGGGATCTCGACCTTCTCGTTGAACTCGTCTTCCCACACGCCGGCGTTGATCGTGGCCGTACGCGACTCGGAGCACTCCGACTTCGACTCCACCGGCGGCGCCTTCTGCGCCTCCACCTTCGGAACCGAGTAGAGAGTCGCCCCTGCCATGACCAGCGCCCCGGCGTTGGTGATCACCGCTGCGGCAAAGGCCACGCGACCGACCTGCGCCAGCGCTCCTGCCGTCAGGCCGGACTGCTGCGCCTTCTTGTGCGCGACCACGGCCACCACACCTGCGACGAGCCCGATGACCAGCAGGATCAGACACGAGACCAGGATGGTTCCGGACAGTCCGGAGAGCCCGCTGACGGCCTCACCGGAGTTCGACGTCCACATGCGCCCTCCTTCACGACCGGCCCGGCCCCGATCTCGGGTCCGTGTCCAACCGGCCATCTGAGAACTCATCGGCACAGGCAGCTCCCGTGTAGTTCACACACCGCCGCCCCGTCTTGCGATGTCTGAGCACCGGCTCACGCTGTAGCCACCACGACCTGAGGAGACCGCCATGGGTATCCCGCTTCTGCTGCTGATCACCGTCGCGTCGATCTGGATGCTGCTCTCCGGCGCCCGTCTCGCCGTTGCCGGGCTGCGCCTGACCACCTGGGCACTGACGACGAAGGCCGGTTGGTTCACCCTCGGCGCCCTTGGCGTCGGCTGGCTCACTCTCACCGCGTGAACCACAGCCCCTGCCCCAGCCGCGATGACTCTTCAGCCGGCCCCGCCCGGGGCCGGCTGACCCATCAGGAGGACAGACCCGTGATCACCGTCTTCACCAAGCCCGATTGCGTTCAGTGCGACCGCACCCGCGCGCAGCTGACCAAGCACTCGCTCACGTTCACGACCCGCGACGTCACCACCGACCCCGAGGCACACGCCTACATCACCGACGGTCTCGGCTACCGCCAGGCCCCCGTCGTCGTGATCGACGAAGGCGCGCAGCACTGGTCCGGTTACCGCCCCGACAAGATCAGCCAGCTCGCCGCCCTGCGCAGCCCTTCCGAGGTCACCACCGCAGCTGCTGCCTCGACCACCCAGGCCCAGGCTGAGCGCTGAAGCCACGACCGGCCACTGCGCCGACGACGATGGGGCCGGGACACCACATGGTGTCCCGGCCCCATCCGTATCTCGGCAGCTCCACTCAGCTCGAAGACTCCTCCGCGGAGGATCCAGCCTCCTGGCAGTCGAACGCGGTCACCGTCTGCTGCCCGCCCTCCTTCTCGACCGCCACGGTGCACGTCTTCGCCCCACCCTCCGGCACGACCTCATCCTCCGAGGCATGCCAAGACCAGGAGACGTCCACCGTGACCCACTCCACGCCGTCGCGTTCCGGCAGCTCGTGCATCGCCGGCACGACATCGACCTCCGCCGACGACCAGGCCCCGGCAGCCGTCGCCTGCCGCCACCACAGCGGTGCCCATCGGCCCGGGCCTTCAGCCCCAGCGGCAAGAGCATCCGACGTCACCAGGTCATCCACTCGGGAACCAGCGTCGCCAGGAGCCACGTCCTGCGTCGTGTCCCACACGGACAGTCCCCGCATGGCCTCGATCGCCACCACACGCGCGTTCGACCGATCGACCGTGGACTGATCCGAGAACCCCGGGAAGTCCCTGCCATCGCCCTCCACTGCCGGCGACGGAGACGGGGCCACCACACCATTGCCGGCAACATCGTCCGGCCCCGGCGACGGTGTCGAGAACCCCTCCGGCAACGACGGATCCTCTGCCGGCGTCGAGGTCGAGGAAGCGGTCGCCGCAGGTGACCCATTTGGGTCACCTGCCGACTCAGTCGCTCCCGGGCTTGCCGACGACTCAGGTGAGTCATTTGGCTCACCTGAACCTGCTGCCCCCGGCAACGTCTCCGCCGCCGAAGGCGACGACGTCGGCTCAGCAGATACCGGATTCGTTGGCTCGTAGGCCGGCGGGCGGTCCTCTCCATCACTGCCGCAGCCGGCCAGCAGTAGCGCGGCCACCACGCTCGCCCCGACACCAGCCACCTTCATCTCGTGCATGCGCATCACAGCGCTCCCTTCTCTTTCAGAATCGGTTCCGGATCCACGTTGTAGAGATCTCCCTTGTCGTCGCGCTCCCACGGCAGCGTGCACGCCGGCGTCCCGGGCTTCATCGCCTCCAGGTGCAGGTGCGTGTTCATGTCGAACTGGCCCACGTTGCCCTCGACGCTGATCGGGTCGCCGCGCTCCAGTTCATCGCCGACCTTCACGTTGCGCTCGGCAAGATGGATGAAGTTCAGCAGCAGCTCGGAGTCGTCACCGTTGGTGACCTTGACCTGCACCATCCCGTCGAAGTCCGGGACGCACACGACCTCCGCCTTAGTCGGAGACACCACCGTCCCGCCCGGAGCCTTGCCGGCCCCCGGCGTGGCGATGTCCGCCCCGAGGTGGAAGTTCGCGTGGCAGCCGTTCGAAATGCTGTAGTCCCCCGGCGCGCAGCCAGGCATGACGTTGCGCGCCCCATAACCGGAGGTGTGCTGACCACCCGGCAGCGGCTTCGCCCACTCGCCATCACCCAGCTCGACCTCAGAAAGATCACTGCCCGAGGCGACCTGCTTGCACTCGACCGAGTAGTCCGCCTGCGCGCCGTCGAAGATCGTCTTGACGTAGTTCTGCGTCTCCTCATACGGCGGGACCTCGCCGTCCGCCAAGCCCGGAGCCGCCTCACCAGCGTTGTAGGACGCCACCGCCAGCCGCGCAGCGTCCGGCCCACCCTCGTTCTTGTCCGCCTTCGGCTTCGACACCTCCAGCAGATGCTTCATGTACCGGCCATAGCCGGCCATCGCATCCGCCGGGTCGTTGACGTCGCCACCCTCGCCGTAGGTCTCCCAGGTGTCCGGCATGAACTGCGCAGGGCCCTGTGCCCCAACGGGGCTGCTCGCCGAAGTAGAGAATCCGGACTCCTGGTTGATCTGAGCCGCCACGATCTCCTCAGGCAGCCCAGAGACCTCCGCAGCGTCCTTCACCGGCTGCTTGAAGGCCTCCGGCACCTCAACCCGAGCCCCGCCCTCGCCGTCGCCCTCGGCGGCATTGACCTGGCAGGTGCTGCCGGCGGTCGTGGCGGCTGCCTGCGTGTCGTGCTGATCCTTTGCCTCAGCTGCCCCAGCGCCCAGGAACAGCATCAGTGAGGCCAGGCCCAGCATCAGCACCATCGCGACCGTGCCGAACAGCATCACGGGCCAGCCCACGAGCTTCACCAGCAGCCCGAGCCCAGCCCGCTTCACCGTGCCCCTCACAGGCCCGGCTCCCAGGCCTCATCTGCGAGGTTCACGAACTCGCTCGGCTCCTCAGCCCAACGCGTCACCACGCACCGATCCACGCCATCAGCCGGCGGGCAGACCACCACGGCCTCCATCAGCGCGCCCGAGGGGGTCTGCACCTCATCCCCATCGACGGTGATGTGTCGATCCAGACGCATCCCGACCTGCACCAGATGCGTCCCCGGCTGCGCCTCAGGACCGAACTCAAACTCCGGTGCGACACCACGCCCGTCCTCGAGCGCAGCATCCATCTCCGCCCAGGAGATCTCCGCCGAGGACACGGCACCCTGCTCGCCGGCCTCGCCCCAGTCCGTCTGCCGGCCCGCCTGAGACTCCGGCAGGAACGAATCCCTAGCCTCGTACCAGTCCTCGACGCTGTCCGAGGTCGTATCCGTGGACCGCAGCGATCGCAGGAACCGCGCGCCCGTCACCAGCGGATCATCCGCATCCTCGTCCCGGGCCGTGACCAGCCCATCACCAGCGTTGATCTCCTTCAGCGCAGCCTCATCAGCCTCACGCCCCGACGGCTCCGGCTGCGATGCCTCCCCCGCCGGCTCAGCCTGCCCAGATGCCTCCTCCTGAGCACCAGACGACCCGCCAGGAAGCGCCTGCTTCGGCTCCGACGTCTCAGACTGTCCGGACTCTCCAGCAGCCGGCTCCCCGTCCGGGCGCAGCACAGCCCACGTCCCCACGCACATCACGATCACCAGCACCAGCGCAGCCACACCGACCACCACCTGCTTGCCCCTGGAGCGCTCCAGCCCCTGGCTCAACCGCGCCGCCGTGCTCCGCGCCCGCTGCTCACCAGGTGCCGTCCACCGCGCATGAGGCGGATGAAAGAACTCCCAGGCCTGCCGGCCCACCATGCCCGGGCACTTCTCGCGGGTGGGCTGCTCGTCATTGGCCGTCTCGGCCCCGTCCGACCCAGCAGCGTCCCTGCCGGTCGTCTCGTCGTTCCCGTCACGCATCAGCGATCACCACCTTCACGGCGTCATCGCTTCACCCCCAGCCACCGTGTGTCCTACCCGGACACACAGCTGGAGGGCACCCAAGTCACCTCGAATGCCCTCCAGTCTCACGACCCACAGCTACGACCTGGACGGCCAGAACTTCGGCTCACCGCCCAGCTCGAATGCCACAGACAGCTCGACGTCATCCAGGGCCCAGTGGTGCCGTTCCCGCACGTGCCGGCGCAGCGACAGCTCCAGGGACCACGCCATCGACCCGAACCAGCCTTCTCGATCCACGGGCACGCCCGACAGCTGCTCCAGCCGATCCCGGCCCTGCTCCACGCGCATCGCCAGCGCCCCCAGGGTGCCTGCCGTCGCCACAGCTGCTTCCCACAGCGAGCCCTGTTGCGCCTCGGTCATCAGCCGCCCCAACGTGGAGCCCCACTGCTGGCTCCACTGCGGCAGCTCCCACTGCGCCCGCCCAGATCGAGCCAGCACCTGCGAGAACACCCCATCCTGGGCAGCCTCCACCTCGACCAAGATGCGCTTCATGACCGTGTGGACGCCCGGCGGGGCAACTCGCCCCGCCGGCACCTCCAGATCCAGCAGCCACACCGCATCAACCGCGAGCCCATACCGCTCAGCGACGTGCCCAGCGACATCGGCCACCAGCCAATGCACCAGACCCGACCGACTCAGCGTCAGCTCACGCGCCTGCGGCCCGCCCGGACTGATCACCGGCGCCTCGATCGTGATCACAGCGTGTTCTCGGACCCGTTGAAATGGTCCTCGTCGTCCAGCGCCGTCGAGACCAGCTCCTCGAGGTCCTCGGGCTCGGCATCGGAGTTGTCCATCCACCAACCGGCGCGAGTGATCATCCGCGCATGCGTCATGATCCGCTCCTCGAACTCGGCCTCGGTCATCGCCGCCTCATCGCCGCGCACCAGTTCCTCGAAGGCCTTCTTGATCACGGAATCCCGGAACAGCGGGGCCCACTCCAGCTGCTTCTCCGTGCCCTCCAGCTCCGGCAGCCCGATCTTCTTCGCATCCGCAGCAGCGTCCTCCCGCCGCTCCTCCAGGTGCTCGCCCTTGTTCTCCTTCTTCCAGCACTCCGTGCACTGCTGCCCGGTCAGCCAGTACGCGAACCCCTTGCGCTTACCAGCGGGGCGATCGCTGAGATCCCGCGTCTCCTCATGCCCGCACGCGAACGTGATCTCGAACTCCGTCTGCACAGCCATCGTGGCCCCCTCAGGTCGTCGTGTTGCCTACATCGACCCCATCGGACGCCCACTGCGCATACGTGTGTCACGAGTGCCGGGGCCGGCCTCGATCAGACTCCCCTCAGGTCCTGATCAACCTTCTCCGTGAGCGGGCCAGCTGACGCCCGCTGCCGCAGGTATTCAGCAATAGGGGCGATTTCCGGCGGCTGAAGCTCAACGCTCATCGCCATACGACACCCCTGAATGAACTCCTCATCCGAAGCCGCCTCATATCCCGCAGCGATCAGCACCGGGTCATAGCCACGCTTGAATGAGCGCAGGACCTCCCCCGCCTCACTCGCACCAAACCTCCGAAATGCAACAGCAGCCACCCGTCCAACATCATCGCCAGGGTGCGGAAAATCAACGCCCGTCTGCACATGAGATTCCCCCACCTGAACACCCATGCCCTGCGCGAGCCACCGAAGATCATTTTCCACGAGATTTTCATACCGATCGTGCATCACAGTCGCTCTCCCTTCGTAAACAACTCGACCTTGGCCGGTCGATTCCATCTCCATTCTCACCCAGACCTTCACCACACCCAAGAACTCAGGCCTCAACCCTGGGGCTGCGCGCCCCAGACCCCCGGTCCGGTGCGCCGGACAGCGCCACCTGCACCCGCACAGCGGGCGCAGGCAGGTGCCCGGCCCCTCTCGGCTTCGCCGATTCACCCCCGCTGCGCACGCAGCCTCCGCTCCGCTCCGGCCACGCACGCCTCAAAGCGCGAAGGTCACTTGGGCAGCCCCGCACCCACTCATCCAATTCCACTTTCATCTCACCATGAGCACAGCGCGGGATATTGGTAAAGAATAATGCGGATGACGAAATATGCACTTCCCTCATTAAAGTCAAATGCAAATGCGGCAATGACAAAGGAGTTGGTGATCTGAAAATATCCGTCTATATTTGCTCGATTTGCTTGCACATCTACTGTCGAGAACTTTAGAATATAAGTGTCAGGAAATGCGGGAGACCAAGACTCGCATGCAGATTCCAAACCGAAGGATAAATGTCATGGACACCATCGACACCACCACCGTTAACACCGAAATCGCCACGCTGGAGCAGGCCATTTCCGACGACACCCAGCGCCTCGACACGATCATCCGCAATGGCGAGTCCGAGCGCGAGCAGGCCCGCGCCGCGATCTCGCAGATCCGCCAGCAGATCACGGACGCGATCACCAGCGGCGAAGACGAGAAGGCGGACGCCCTCATGCGCGAGTGGGCCAAGGCAGACGACGGCCTGCGGGACTGCTCCTACCGCTGGAGCGGAAGCGAGGTGGGCACCCGCAACAGCATCCAGCACAAGCGCGACGAGATCCGCCGCGCCCAGGGCCTCCTGTCGCTTCACCAGCACCTCGGCGGCGCCCCGGTCACCTACGAGGACATCTTCGCCGCCTTCGACCACGCGATCGACAACGACCTCACCCTCTGGCTCGACGCCGACGACTGCGGCCCGATCGAGCTGAACGGCGAGGAGCTGCCCGAGTTCCGCAGCGAGATCTACCCCGGCGAGGGCATCCGGATCCTCGGCTTCCTCCCCACCAAGAGTTGAACGAAAGCCAGCGGCCCGGCCCCGAAACATCGGGGCCGGGCCGCTGGCCTGCTCGCCCACGAAAGAAGCCCCTGGCGCACATCGACCAAGAAGGCGCCAGGGGCACGGGCCTTGCGGCCCGGTGATTCCATGCCCGAAGGCAGCATCAGTCTGCCACGACATGTTCAGTAGATGTCGACAGGCGGCTAGTGCCAATGTCTGCTGGTGCTCCAGCTCGCCTATGGCCTACTTAGGCTCCCGTTCCGGGAAGGCCTCCAACCAGCGTGCATGACACCGAGTTGGCAGCAGCAGATTCGACCAGATCTCCCGCAGCCGACCCGCGTTGACTACATTGCAGACGTCATCGAGCTCGCCCTCGGACAGCACCGCGGTATAGGCCATGTTCACACCCAGGTCCGTGCCGACGTCAAAGGTCGCATCCCCCGGAGCCCAGTAGACCCATTCCGAAAGCGTCACCGGCCCGTTTGCCGGGCCCCGCAGAGCGTCCAGAGAGTCTGGGACGGCGAAGACCTTTGCGTCCCCGAACCGCCTCCGCTGATCCGATACGCCCAACTCGGTTCCACCACTCATCTGACGGCTCCAGGATCCCGCTCCATCGCGCGATAGACCGTCTGTCGCGACACCCCCAACGACCTAGCGACCGACGACACAGACTCGCCATCTACGACGGCTTTACGCGCCAGGCGCACCTGCTTGGACGACAGCTTCGGCTTCGGGCCCGCGACGCGCCCCTCGGCCCGCGCATGCGCCACGCCCTCGCGGGTGCGCTCGATCAGCAGGTCGCGCTCGAACTCGGCGAGCCCACTCATGATCGCGACCATGAGTCTGCCCTCTTTAGACCTCGTATCCAGCTCGGGACTCATAACGATCACGGCGAGATCGCGGCGGCTCAGCTCGTCGATCGTGCGCAGCGTGTCCAGCGCCGTACGCCCCAATCGGTCGAGCCGTGTGACGACGAGGACGTCGTCGTCGCGCATGTACTCCAGCGCAGCACATAGGCCGGGCCGGTCAGACCTGGCTCCGCTGATGACGTCCTCGAAGACCTTCGAGCATCCGGCGGCCCTCAGCGCCTCGTGCTGGGTGCCCAGTGATTCGCCCTGCGACTTCGTGCTGACGCGCGCATAGCCAATTCTCACGAATCCTCACCCACCCCCATACCGATCAAGCTTGGGAACGGATCAACATCGAGCATCTGCGGCAGCGTTGAGAGAGTGAATACCCGTCCGAGGGTGTCACGCACGACGGGGCCGAGGGTGTCGTTGACACGCATCCAGCCCATACCAGTCAGGACGGCCAGCAGCGGCACACCGTTGAGCCGGATCGACTCCTCGCGCAGCCGCGCGAACCGCAAGGCCTTATCTCGGGCGGTACCGCCGTCATTGACAAGCTTGCATTCGAGGATCGCTCGCAAGGTGTCGGATTTGTCGAAGACAACAAAGTCCGGCGCAGGCGTGACCTTGATTCCGAAGCGCTTCTCGATGTCGGCCTGGTTGTGTGCGCCGGTACGGAGATGCGGAATACCGTTATTCTTAAAAAGATCCTCGACGGCGTCCTCGATGATGTCACCCCGAAGGCTCGAAGTAGCATCCAGAAGCTGGCGGTAGGCGCCGCCGTAGTGACGTTGGTGCAGGAACGCGTCGTAGGGCACACCGTCTCGGGCCAGCTGAGCTACGGTGCGCCACCCATCTCGGGTATCAAATTTCTCCTGCTTACTGCGAAGATCGCCAGGCGGATCGCCAAACAATGAACCATTCATGATCTGCAGGAGAGTGAGCGCGATGACGCGAGCGTTATCTTCGCGCAATTCCTTTTTGGGGGCCTGAGAGCCATTCTTTTCCATATTGGAGATAGTTGCTGCAGACAACGGCTTAAGCCCTAGTGGTTCCGCTACGAGCTTGGTCGCGGTGGCAAACTCGTTAACCAGTAGGCCAGTCACCGTGCGCAACGCGAGGAGTGATCGCGGATCTTCGAGAATTGTTGCTATCAGCGACATCTCGTCGACATGAGTGAAATTCGACGTCCCGGCGCTGGCACTGCGATAAGCAGCGCGGAAAGTCGACAGATCGTAGTAGTCCATCGAGTGCACGTAGGCGAAATCTGGCGACAGATGCGGCACGTACGCCTCACGGGCAACTTTAGCGTAGATCTCCTGATGTTCGCGCGTTCCGTGATTCTCACCCACGAGCCGAATGGCGGCGACACGCGCGTCCCAAGTCGACGCGCTGACGATCGACCTGACGGTGGACTCGATTGAAGCCATTAGCCAACCACCTTCTCGTTGGTCACGAGAACCGCTTCATCCGCTGCGATGCGCTCTTGGGCGGATCGTGCATACTCCTCGTGTAGCTCGATTCCACCGACACGTCGACCCAAGCGACGAGCGACAACAGCAGTTGTCCCGCTACCAGCGAAGGGGTCAATAACGACGCCGTTGGCCGGTGTCATCGCCTTGATGAAGAATTCGGCCAACCCCTCGGGCATCGGCGCGGTATGCGCGACGCCCTTGTGTTGGTTGTACGTCTGACTGACAGGGATGACGTTGCCGGGGTCAGCGCCGCCGTGCTTGTAGGTGTTGACGCGGTCACGCCCGAACCCTGCCTCGGTGGACCGTCGACCATTCTTGTCCTGTTTACGGCGATCGATCTCGTCCTGCGTTGTCTTGTACGGCACGCGGATCGCGTCGAGGTTGAAATATGGCTTCGGTCCGCGAGCAAAGTGGAAAACATGCTCGAAAGAGTCCTTGGTGCGCGGACCAAACTTTCCGGGGATCGCGTTCGGCTTCTGCCAGATGTACTCCTCGATCCAGCGCCAGCCCATGTTCTGCAAAGCCAGAACGAGCTGGAAGACGTAAGGATGACGTTGACCGCGCAATGGCCCGTCCTTGGCGACGCGGTTCTTAATATTAATGACCAGTGACCCAGACTCCCTCGTGGCGTCGTACATCGACCGCGCGAAGGGAAGGAACCACTCGACGTACCGATCGGGGTGGATGCGACTGTAAGCGCGCTGGTCGGCGTAGGGCGGGGACATGAAGAACAGATCGACACTGCCCTCAGGCAGAGCCGGGAGCCACAGGGACGAGTCACCCCACGTGACCCCGTCGGCAAGAAGGCGCTTCATAGCCATCTCTGGACTCTTGGGGACCGCAGTCCCGCCCTGGGGGACCACCTCAAGTTTCGACACAACCACGCTGACGACCTTCCTATCACCCTGTCCAGGATCACTCGATCTCGGACACTCGCAGACAACCGTACCGACGCGTACCAAATGACGCTTGCTCTTGTCTCATAATCCATGTCCGCATTACGGACCGTACCACCATTTCGTCACTGACGATCTCGGACACCGCATAGGACAGGCACGACCCCATCGAGGCGCCTCCCAGCATCACTCAGCACGCCAGCTTCTGCGTCGGCGTGATGCGGCCATGCTCTCCGAGCGTGCGCGCCACCGACAGCAGCCACAGCGTGTCCGCGATCCGCTGCCGGGCCGTCGACTCGCTCCATCCCCAGGTCTTCGCCACGACCGAGGCCCGCACACGATCGACCCCGCCGGCCTTCGCGACCTCGACAGCGACGACCCGCGTCCACGAGCCAACCCCGTCAGGCAGGCAGGCCCACAGCTCGGTCATCCCGACCTTCCCGCCGCCGTCGTGTGTGACTGTTCGGGATAGATGGCGGCGGTCTGATGAAGATAACTGGCGGCAGCAGAATCCGAACGAAGATGGTCGGCGCGCCGGAATGGCAGGTCTGTGGGCTGCGCATGCAGAGCACCTCTACAGCACCATCTGATGGCAGAAATAGTGGGAGGCAGTTTCACCGACTCGATGTTGGGGCGTGCGCCCCTATGGCGGATTGAGCGCTTCGGGCCGGCGCGGAACCAGGCGGGGGATCAGGCGCACGAAGATGACCATGCCGACCAGTTCCACCAAAGTCTGAGTGACCACTACCAGCGGTGTCAGCGCCAGGGAGGCCGGCAGGGCCAGGGGGAGGACGACCAGGGAGTTGCGGGTGGCCGCGCTGAAGACCAGGGCGCGGGTGGCCGGCATGTCCAGGCGGGCAACCCGGGCGGCGACCAGGCCGATCGGAACCATGAGCACGAGGAAGGCCACGTAGAGCGGCACTACCGTGATCAGGGTGGTCAGTTCTTCGCCGACCCCGCGGATCTGAGAGGCGATCACGATGACCAGGGTCGCCATCATCAGCGGCACCATCCCCGCACTCATGGCCGCAGTGATCCGGCGGGCGGCCACGGCCTGGGGCGCGGCCCACTGCACGGCGGCCGCCGCGGCCAGCGGCAGCACGATCAGAAACAGGAACGCTTCCACGAACGGGGCGATCTCCACCCGCGCCACCGTCTCGGCTCCGACGAAGGCCCACGGATAACCCGGCAGCAGCAGCATCTGGGCCAGCATCAGCACCGGGGCCGCAGCCAGCAGGCGGTCGGCGGCGCCACCAGCCAGCCCGGAGAAGACGATCACGTAGTCCACGCACGGGGTCAGCAGCACCAGCAGCACCCCCAGCAGCAGCGCCTGGTGGCCGGCCACGACCCGGGACAGCCCGAAGACCACCACAGGGACGATGAGGAAGTTCACCACCAATACCGCGCCCAGGAACCGCAAGTCAGTGAAGGCCCGCCCGATCGCGGTGAAGGGCACCGCCAGGAACGTGGCAAACAGCAACAGCCCCAGTACCGGGTTGATCGCCGCTTCCAGGGCAGAGGTCCCGGGGATCCACCCACCACCCGGCCAAGGCCCCGGCGACGATCGCCAGCACGTAGAGGGCGATCTGGCGGCGCTCCAGCCATTCCACAGCGGGAGTCCTGTTCATTCGTCTTTCCTTTGGAACGTGGTGGGGCGGGCCCCGGCCCGGTCTAGTTCCGGGGTTCTTTCACGGTGGCCGGGCCGGGATCAGAGGCCGGTGAAGACGGTAAAAAAGCGGAAGAACACCGAGGCCGCCACGGCCACGTAGGCGATGGCTACCAGGGTCCAGGCCCAGTCGGAGGCGAAGTGCACCAACCTGGCCGGGGCGGGAATGACGCCGTGGACGAGGTTGCGCACGGTCAGCAGGATGAACAGCGGAATCATCGCCGCCCACACGATCATGCAGTACAGGCACAGGATGTAGATCGAGAACAACGCCTGAGACCACAGCCAGATCACGAACACCGTGCCGGCGATGACTCCGACTTGCAGACCCACCCAGTACCACCGCCCGAACTGGGCCCCGGAGAGGGCAGCCATGGCGGTGGTGATGACCACGGCGAAGGCGACGATGCCGATCAGCGGGTTGGGGAAGCCGAACAGCTCCGACTGCCAGGTGCTCATGACCTGTCCGCAGGACACCCAGGGGTTGATATCGCAGCTGCTCACGTGGTTCGGGTCGCGGTAGAGCTGAAGGCGTTCGAGCACCAGGATGCCTGAGGCGATCCATCCGATCACCCCGGACACCAGCATGACCAGAGCGAAAGGGCGGCGGCGGGCGAAACCGGGTAGGCCCGTCTCGGCAGCTGGCTCGGGATTCTGGGGGCGAGCGATGGTGGTCTGATCGGTCATGACGGTTTCCCTGAAGGTGCGGTGCGGGCGGGGGCGGTCGCTGAACGAGTGGGTCAGTCGGCGGCGGCGGCCTCAACCTCGGCCCGGAACTCCTCCAAGGACTCGGGATTGAGGACTTCCCCGTCGAGGTAGAACGTCGGGGTCCCGCCCACGCCCAAGGCCTCGCCATCGGCCACATCCAGCTCAACCCGCTCCTGGGTAGCTGGATCGGCCACCGCGGCATCGAAGGCAGCCATGTCCAGGCCCATGTCTTCGGCGAAGCCGCGGAAGACCGCGCTCTTGTCCTCGGCCGACTCCCCCCACTGGGCCTGGGTCTCGTACATGCGCTGGTACATCGCCTCGTACTGGTCCTGTTGGGCGGCGGCCTCCACGGCCACGGCGGCGTTCATGGAGTTGCGGTGACCCGGCAACGGGAAATAGCGGTGAACGAAGGTGACGGTGTCGGCATAGTCCACGCGCAGCTCCTCGATGAAGGGGTAAGCGGCCCGGCAGGACTCGCACTCATAGTCCAGGAACTCCACCAGCACAGCTTGTTCGTTTGGGGCTTGGGAGAGCACCTGGCTGTTCTCGCGTACCACCTGGCCGGCGTCTTCGGGTGCGGCCGCGGTGGAGCCGACCCGGGCGGCGACAAAGGCGATTACAGCTGCGATCACGACGGCGGCCAGGACCACCCAGACAGCGACCTTGGCCGTCGGGGACTTCCCCTGGCCGGAGGTGGGGGAGGTAGTGCTCACAGGAGGTATCCGTTCTGTGCTCGGGCGGGATCGTGGGACTCATGAACCGGCGCGGAATGGGAATCAGTGGGCGCAGCAGGAGCAGCCCGAGCCGCACCCGTCAGCGCAGCCCTCGCCGTCCTCGTTCAAGAGAACGGTCACGGGGGCGCAGCAGGCCTCCCCGCGCCAGGCCTCCAGGCCTTCCTTGAGCGCAAAGGCGGCGATCACCAGGGCGGCCAGGGGGTCGGCCCAGGACCAGCCCAGGGCGCTGTTGAGGACCAGGCCCACCAGCAGCACCGCCGAGAGGTAGGTGCAGATCAGGGTCTGCTTGGAGTCGGCCACTGCCGAGGCGGAGCCGAGTTCCCGCCCGGTGCGGCGCTCGAACCAGGACAAGAACGGCATGATGGCCAGGCTCGCGGCGGCCAGCGCGATCCCCACCGGGGAGTGCTCCGGCTCCGCGGCCCCGGCCAGGGCGCGCACCGCATCCACGGTGACGAAGGCGGCCAGGCCGAAGAAGGAGAACGCGATCACCCGCAGCGCGATCTTCTCCCGGCGGTGCGGGTCCGGGGCGGCGAACTGCCAGGCCACCGCCGCCGCGGAGAGGACCTCCACGATGGAGTCCAGGCCGAAGCCGATCAGGGCCGAGGAGGAGGCCACGGTCCCGGCGGCCAAGGCGATGACCGCCTCGATGACGTTGTAGGTGATGGTGCCGGCCACGATCCAGCGGATCCGGCGGTGCAGGACCGCGCGGCGATCGGCCGTGAGGGGGCGGGCACTCAGGGTCGAAGCGCTCATGTGCAGGTGCAGCCTTCCGCCGAGCAGCAATCCGGGTCGAGGGTGAGGGTCAGTTCCAGCAGGTCCCCGAGGGCCTGGCCCAGTCGGGGCTCGGCCAGGACGTACCAGACGTTGCGGCCTTCGGCGGTGGCGGTGACCAGACCGCAGCCGCGCAGGCAGGCCAGCTGGTTGGACATCACCTGCTTGGAGACCCCCAAGGCCCCGGCCAGTTCCGAGGGCCGGGCTGGGGCTTCTCGCAGAGCCAGCAGGATCCGAGTCCGGGTGTCATCCGATAAGGCGTGGCCCAGCCGTGACAGCGCCGAGGTGTGGGTGAGGGTCGCGGTGCTCATGCCCAGGACAGTACAGCATCATGTGTAACATTGCCGGGTGCCGCCCACCCGGCGGCCGACTCTACCGCCCGACCCCAGGAGGTCCGCGCCACCGTGCCCACCCCCGAAGCCCTTTGTCCCGAACCTGCCCGACGTTCGCCTTCTGCGCTGCGCGATGGCCCGGGGAGGAGGCTGGTGTGAGCATCGGGAATTACTTCGCCGAGATGGTGAATTCCGGGGCCCTGCTCATCGCCGCACCGCTGGCGATGATCGCTGGGATCGTGTCCTTCCTGTCCCCGTGCATCTTGCCTCTGGTGCCCGGCTACCTCGGCTACGTCTCTGGGCTGACCGATCCCACCCACCCGGACAACCGCCGGCGGGTGCTGGCCGGGGTCGGGCTGTTCATCCTGGGTTTCGCTGCGGTCTTCACCCTCTACGGCGCCGCGTTCGGCACTATCGGGTACTGGCTGGTGCGCTGGCAGGACCCGCTGATCCGCGTCCTGGGCGTGATGATGATCGTGATGGGCCTGGCCATGGTCGGTAAGTTCTCCTTCCTCCAACGCACTCTCAAGCCGAACCTGGCCCCCCGGACTGGTCTGGCCGGGGCCCCGGTGCTCGGAGTGGTCTTCGGGCTGGGCTGGACCCCCTGCATGGGCCCCACCCTGAGCGCAGTGCTGGCCCTGAGCACTACCACCGGTGGCGCCTGGCGGGGGGCGTTGCTGGGCTTCATCTACTGCCTGGGCCTGGGTATCCCGTTCCTGCTGACCGCTGCGGGCATCAACTGGGTCACCAGCGCCTTGAGCTTCATCCGCCGCAACATCCGGGTGTTCAACATCATCGGTGGATCCCTGCTGGTGGTGGTTGGGGTCTTGATGGTCTCCGGGCTCTGGATGCTGTGGATATACCATCTGCAGAGCCTGGCCGGAACCTTTACCACTCCCGTCTGACCCTCCGGGCCCCGCTGGTCCGTCACCGCTTGGTGACGGACCAGCATGACGCGGTAGGCGGGCCCGGTTCGGCGGGAGGGTTGGGCGTGATTAGAGGCCGAAGGCTCCACCGCTGACCAGGATGAAGACCCCCAGGCCGATCAACACGATCGGGAACAGGATGTGCTCCCAGCGTTCCAGGACCTCGGCGATCGGCCGGCGAGTGGCGACGAACTTGGCCAGACCCACCAGCACCGCCACCAGCAGCAGGAACACGATGCAGTACGCGACCACGGCTCCCGGGCCCACGCTGAGGAAGACCGGGACGTAGACGCCGATGTTGTCCCCGCCGTTAGCGAAGGTCACCCCGGCCACCGTCCACACGGCGACGTTCTTGCCCTCGATCTTGGCGTCATCGTCATCGTCACCGCCGCGCCAGGCGTTCCATGCCGCCCACAGCCCCAGGCCTAACGGGATGAGCCCGAAGTAGGGGATGACTTCCGGGGGCAAGAACGCCCCGGCCCCCAGCGACACGAGCACGGCCGCGCCCAGGATGCCGGCGAACCCGAGGTACTGCCCGATCAGGATCCGGGCGGTGGTCCCGCGCTGGCCCGCGCCGCGGGCGAAGAACAGCGAGAGCACGATGATGTCGTCGATGTTCGTGACCAGGAACAGACCGATCGCCTGCAGAACCGAGGACAGGATCACGCGCCCACCCCCTTCTCGCAGCAGCCGGGCACGGAGCAGGCCGGGTCCAGGCACGGGGCACTCTCATCCACCGCGAGGGTGACCTCGACCAGAGCAGCCAGCGCCCGCGCCAGGTGTGCATCGGCGATCTCGTACCGGATCTGGCGGCCCTCGGCCACGGCGACCGCGATCCCGCAGTCCCGCAAGCACGCCAGGTGGTTCGATACGTTCGATCGGGTCAGCCCCAAGTCCCGCGCCAGTTCGGCCGGGTAGGCCGGCCGTTCCAGCAAGGTCATCAGGATCCGCGACCGGGTGGGGTCGGCCATCGCTCGGCCCAGCCGGTTCATCACGTCAACACGAGAGGCAATAGTCAGCATTCACTGAACTATACAGTATGAGCTGAATTTACAGTGTCGCCTCGTAAAGCTATACCCCAGCGGGGCGGCACAGAACGTCGTGCCGTCCCGCTGTTTGCTCATCGGCCGACGGAGAGCTCGATCAGTTGCGGGCTGCTGCAGCAGGCGTCGCCGGCTGGGGCTGGGGCGTCGCAGCTGCCGCCGAGGTCGGTGGTGCATACGCCGGTCTCGGGTAGTTCGAGGTGGACTGCGTCGGCTGCCTTGCGGTCGCCGGCCAGGGCTGCTGCGATGGAGCGGACCTGTTCGTAGCCGGTGGCCATGAGGAAGGTGGGGGCGCGGCCGTAGCTCTTCATGCCGACGATGTAGAAGTTCGTCTCCGGGTGGGCGAGGACTCGCTCACCGTGAGGCTCGACGGATCCGCAGGAGTGGAACTCGGGATCGATCAGCGGCCCCAGCTGGGACGGTGCTTCGACGGCCGGGTCCAGGGCCAGGCGGAGTTCGGAGAGCATTCCGAGATCAGGGCGGAACCCGGTGGCGGGCACCAGCACATCGACGCTCACTTCTCGCTCCCCGTCCGGGGTCACAGCGTGGACGGTCAACGTGTCGTCGGCTCTGAAGCGAGTGATGGTGAAGGAGGTGAGGACCTCGATGCGTCCGGAGTCGACCAGCTGGCGCAGTCGCGAGCCGAGCGCTCCTCGAGCTGCGAGTTCGTCCTGGTCGCCGCCCCCGTAGACGCGGGTGAGGTCTGCGGTGCGAGCGGCCCAAATGATGGTGGTGTCGGCCTCCAGGTCCGCGAGGTCCAGCAGGGTATTGGCGGCTGAGTGGCCGGCACCGGTCACCATGACTCGCTTGCCGGCGAAACGGGCACGGTCGCGGCCCTGCACGTCAGGCAGCGGCGCGGTGATGTGGCCCGCGGCGTGGGCCTGCTGCTCGCCGGGAGCAAGGAGCCCGGCCTGTCCGAGGGGGTTGGGCGTGGACCAGGTGCCGGAGGCGTCGATGACCGCGGAGGCGAGCACGTCTTCGCTGTGCCCGTCAGCGGTCTCGATTCGGACGAGGAAGGGGGTCTCCTCGCGGCGTGTGGTGCGGGTTCTGTCCATGCCTGCTCGGGAGACCGCGGTGACGCGTGCGTCGTAGCGGATCGACTCGGCCAGCTGGGGTAGCTGGGCGAGGGGCTCGAGGTACTGCTCTCGCAGTTCGTGACCGGTCGGCAGGGCGTCAGCGTCGGGAGCGGTCCAGCCGTCGGCCTCGAGGAGACGCTGCGCAGCGGCATCGAGGTTGTACTGCCACGGCGAGAAGAGCCGCGTGTGCCCCCACTCGGCGATCGCGGCTCCTGCCGCGGTCCCGGCCTCGAGGATCAGGAACGGCAGTCCGCGCTCAGCGAGGTGGGCAGCGGCGGCAAGGCCGATGGGGCCAGCGCCGATGACGACAATGGGATGTGAGTTCGTTGCGGTGGTCAACATGATGAGTCTCCTTGCTGCGGGGCGGTCAGTTCGCGGTGCCGGTGAGGTCGGTCAGGAGCTTGCGGACGTGGGTGTCGATGTCGTCGCGCACCAGGCGCATGCGCTCCATCCCTTCGATGCCCCGCTGGGAGGGTTCATCGGTGTGCCAGGTCGTGACCGGTGCGGTCATGCCCTCGACGGGTTTGATGACGGCTTCGTCGCCGATGACGATCACCTGATCGACACGGCGCAGTAGCTCCGGGGTGACCGGTTGCGGGACGGCGGAGGACATGTCCGCGCCGACCTCGGCGATCGCTTCGGTGGACTGGGCATTGAGGGCGGTGCCGGGGCGGGTGCCGGCGGAGTGGACCTCGATCGCGTCACCGGCGTGGTGGCGCATCAGGGCGGCCGCCATCTGGGACTTGCCGCCGTTCTTCACGCAGACGAACAGGACTGAAGGGCGCTTCGTGGTCATCGGGAGGACATCCTTCTGTGGGGTTATCGGGTGGGGGCGGTGGTGTCGCCGGGGAACAGGCGCCGCCCCATAGCGAGGGCGACGTAGACGAGGGCGACGAGGACGGGGACTTCGATCAGCGGGCCGACGACGCCGGCGAGGGCCTGGCCGGAGGTGACGCCGAAGGTGCCGATGGCGACGGCGATGGCGAGCTCGAAGTTGTTGCCCGAGGCGGTGAAAGCGACGGTGGTGGACTTCGCGTAGTCGAGGCCGATCGCGCGGCCGAGCAGGAAGGACCCCAGGAACATGACGACGAAGTAGACCAGCAGCGGCAGGGCGATGCGGGCCACGTCTACCGGTGCGGAGATGATCGCGTCGCCCTGGAGGGCGAACAGCAGCACGATGGTGAACAGCAGCCCGTACAGCGCCCAGGGACCGATCTTCGGGAGGAACCGCTCCTCGTACCAGGTCCGACCCTTGGCTCGCTCCCCGAGGATGCGGGTAAGGAACCCTGCGACCAGCGGGATCCCGAGGAAGATCAGCACGCTGAGGACGATCGCGCCGATCGAGAACTCGGCCGACGTGGTCGGCAGCCCCACCCAGGACGGCAGCGCCTGGAGGTAGAACCAGCCCAGGGCACCGAAGGCGATCACCTGGAAGACGGAGTTGATCGCGACCAGCACGGCGGCAGCCTCACGGTCACCGCAGGCGAGGTCGTTCCAGATGAGGACCATCGCGATGCAGCGTGCGAGCCCGACGATGATCAGGCCGGTGCGGTACTCCGGAAGGTCGGCCAGAAAGATCCAGGCCAGGGCGAACATGAGTGCCGGGCCGACGATCCAGTTCAGCACCAGCGAGGTCACCAGCAGGCGTCGGTCCGCGCCGATGCGCCGGGTCTCGTCGTAGCGGACCTTCGCCAGGACCGGGTACATCATCACCAGCAGTCCGATCGCAATAGGCACGGACACGGATCCGATCTTCACCGCTTCCAGCGCGGTGTTCAGGCCGGGGATGAACCGCCCCAGCAGGAGACCCACGGCCATGGCGGCCAGGATCCACACCGGGAGCCAGCGATCGAGGAAGGACATCTCCTTCATCACGCGGGGCTGCTCCACATCCTTGGTGGTCGTACTCATGAGGGGGGCTGAACCTTCCATCGACGGATATCGATGTGAACGCTATGCTTCACATCGATGACTGTCAATGTAAGGTGGGGGCATGTCCACGACGACCGCGATCACAGCTGCCGGGCTCGAGACGATGAACGGCCCTGAGGAGTGCTGCACGCTCTCAGCGGGGCCCGTCGACAGCGTCGAGGCCGAGAGGATCGCGTCCTTGCTCAAGGCGCTTTCCGATCCGACCCGTCTCCGGCTTCTATCCCATGTCGCTGCTCAGGGTTGCAATTCGGTCTGCGCTTGTGATCTCACCGAGCCGCTGGGTATCAGCCAGCCGACCGTGAGTCACCACATGAAGAAGCTCGTCGACGCTGGCCTGCTCACGCGCGAGCAGAAGGGCCGCTGGGCGCACTACTCCGTCGTACCGTCGGCTTTCGCCGAGCTCCGTTCCTTCCTCGACATCGCCTGAACCCCCGCCGCCGGCTTTGGAGATCCTCATGACCGCACGGCCCAGTGTCCAGGTCGTCTGCGTCCACAACGCCGGTCGTTCGCAGATGGCAGCCGGCTGGCTTCGTGAACTCGCCGGCGACCGCATCAAGGTCCGCTCCGCCGGGTCTGCACCCGCCGACACGATCAACCCCGCAGCCGTGGCCGCGATGGAGAGGTCGGGATCGACCTCTCCCACCAGGCGCCCAAGATTCTCACCCCGGAATCCGTCCAGGCCTCCGACGTCGTGATCACTATGGGCTGCGGTGACGCCTGCCCGTTCTACCCCGGAAAGCCTTACGAGGAATGGGAGCTCGACGATCCGGCCGGCAAGGGAATCGACGAGGTCCGCCCGGTTCGCGACGAGATCCGCGCTAGGGCATGTCTCCTTTATCGGCGTAGCCATGTCAGGATCGCGCTGATCACGACCGCCGCCCGATAGGTGATCGCGAGCTTGTCGTAGCGCGTTGCTAATCCTCGCCACTGTTTGACGTAGGCAAACGAGCGTTCCACGACGTTGCGGTTCCGATAGGCACCAGCATCGAACGTCGGCGGCCGTCCACCCTTACTCCCGCGTCTCTTTCGGCTCGCGACCTGGTCCTTCTTCTCCGGGATCACTGCCCGAATGCCTCGCGATCGCAGGTACTCGCGATT
>NZ_VDOR01000016.1 GCF_007666205.1 Kocuria palustris | reverse complement strand
ATCCCCCGGCCTCACGCGTCCCGGCCCCTGCCAATAACGTCATGCCCTCTTACACCTAGACTGATCGCCATGGACACCGAGCAGATCGCCCCGTACACCCTGGCCATCAGCGACGACGCGATCTCGGATCTCCATCGCCGCCTCGATGCCGCCCGCTGGCCCGATGAGAATCCCGATGCCGGGTGGTCCGACGGGCTCCCTCTGGACTATGCCCGGGAGCTCGCCGACCACTGGAGAACCCGGTTCGACTGGCGCGCCCAGGAGGCCCGCCTCAATGCCGTCCCGCAGTTCACCGCCCCCATCGACGGCCACGACGTCCACTTCTTCCACGTCCGCTCCCCTCGGAGCGGCGCCGTGCCGCTCGTCCTCGTCCACGGCTGGCCGAGCGCCCCCACCGACTTCTTCGGCATGATCCCGGCTCTGACGGAGCCGCAGGCGGGTGAGCAGGCCTTCGACCTGGTCATCCCCACGGTCCCCGGCTTCGGGATCTCCGGCCCGGTCTCCGGGTGGACCGTGGCGCGCGTCGCCGACGCCGTCGCGGTGCTGATGCAGCGCCTGGGCTACGACCGGTTCCTCGCCCACGGCTACGACATCGGGGCCGGCGTCGTCCGGGAGATCGGCATCCGGCACCCGGAGGCGGTGGCGGGGATCCACACCACCGGCATGATCGGCGGCGAGGAGCTGACCGCCGAGACGGCGGACATGTCCGTCCCCGAGGAGGCTCGCGCGGTCGAGGCCGGGCGCCGGTACGCCTACGACCTCGGCGCTTACGCGATGCTGCAGGGCACCAGGCCCCAGTCGCTGGCCTACGGGCTCACCGACTCCCCGATCGGACTGATGTCCTGGCTCGTCGAACGGTTCCGGGACTGGTCCGGCGTGGAGGGCGGCCCCGAGGAGGCCCTGGATCGCGACGAGATGCTGACCGTCGTCGGCATCTACTGGTTCTTCGGCACGCTGGGGTCGTCCGCGCGGTACTACAAGTACGGCCTGCCCGCCTGGGGCGAGCCCCTGCCGGCGTCCTCCGTGCCCACGGCCATCCTCGCGATGCCTCAGGACATCATGCGGCCGGTGCGCCGGCTCGCGGAGAAGACCGATCGGATCGTCCAGTGGACGGAGGCCGAGCGCGGCGGGCATTTCGCGGCGTGGGAGCGCCCGTCCATGGTCGCCGACGACATCCGGGCGGGCATCGGCCACCTGCGCTGATCCGCCTGACCGCCGAGCGCAGGCCCGCAGCCGCAGGTGCGGCCGCCCTCCGGCCTGGGCCTCAGGCGTCCCGTCGGGCACCCGAGACCCCGGTTCAGACCGAGACCATCCCCATCGGCACCGTCCAGTCAGTGGACTCGCTGCGGAAAGGCGGATCCTCATGAATGTCATCCGGCACGTCGCTCTCCTCGTCGCCAGCCTCCTCGCCTCCCTTTTCGCGTGCCGGTCATGCTCGTGCGGCGCCGAGCCCCCTCCGGGGCCCCGCGGCTGCGGAGCAGGCGCCCCGCGTACGGTGGACGCCCCCAGTGGAACCGCCTGATCATCCGAGCCCTCCGAGGAGCCCCATGTCCACCCGCGTCCCCGTGATCGCCCTGACCGGCCACCTGGGCGCCGGGAAGACGAGCCTGCTCAACCACCTGCTGCGCGCCCCCGGGGCCCGGCTGGGCGTGGTGGTCAACGACTTCGGCGAGCTCAACGTGGACGCGGCCCTGGTCTCCGGTCAGGTCGACGAGGCGGCGTCGATCTCCGGCGGCTGCCTGTGCTGCCTGCCGGATGCGGGCGGGCTGGACGAGGCGCTGCGGCGTCTGGCCCGGCCCCGGCTGCGCCTGGACGCGATCCTCGTGGAGGCGTCGGGGGCGGCGGATCCCCTGGCGCTGTCGCGCATCATCGGCAGCTCGGAGGTCGCGAACGTGCGCCACGGCGGGGTGATCGAGGTGATCGACGCGGTGACCCATTTCCGCACCGTCGACACCGGTGAGATGCCGCCGAACCGCTATGCGGCGGCCACACTGGCGGTGATCGGCAAGGCGGATCTGCTGGGCGGTCAGGAGCGCGACGCCGTGCTCGAGCGGATCGCCGAGCGCGTGCGCCGCCGCAATCCCGACGTGCCGATCGTGCAGGCCGTGCGCGGCGGCATCGATCCCTCCCTGGTCTTCGACACCGCGGCCGACGACGATCCCGCCGACCAGCTGCCCCTGGCCCGCCTGCTGCGCGAGCAGCACGCAGAGCACCACGACCACCAGCACGCCCGTTCCGTCTCCGTGCCGCTGGAGGCCCCGGTCGCACCCGGTCTGCTGGCCGATCTGCTCGAGAACCCTCCGGCCGGGGCCTATCGGCTCAAGGGGCGCGTGCGCGTCCACGGCTCGCGCGGCCGCCGCGGCTTCCTGGTCAATGTGGTGGGGCCCATGATCCACGTCGCCCGCCTGCCGCAGCCGCCGGCCACGGGCGAACTGGTCACGATCGGCCTGGCGCTCGACGAGGACGCGGCCCGTCGGCGGCTCGAGCGGATCGCGGTCTCGCAGCCCTCGCCCGAGGATGCAGCGGGCCTGCGCCGCCTGAACCGGCTGCAGCGCCTGAGCCGGTAGGGCCCGCCGTCGACCGGGCCGCCTCCTCACCGACGCTGCGAGGGCTCAGCCCAGCAGCGTCCGCGCCGCCGCCTTGGCGTGGTCGAGCACCGCGCGCTCGGAGCGCCCCAGGGCGGCAGCGGCACGCGCCACGTCCCGGAACTCCGGCTCCGCGCGGCGGACCGCCCCCGAGTCGTCGCGGGCGATCTTGACCGCGATCGACTGCCCGTCGACGTCGATCTCCGCGAAGGAGCGCGTGCGCACGACCCGCTCGACCGGGGCGTGCCGCACTCCCAGCGACCCGGTGAGCTCCAGGATGCGCTCGGCCTGAGCCTCGACCTGCTCGAGGGGCACCAGGGCATGCAGCGTGCAGGCAGGCCGGCCCTTCTTCATCACGATCGGCGTCAGCCACGCGTCCAGCGCGCCGGTCCCCAGCAGGGCGTCGATCGTCCCGGGCCACAGCCTCGGATCGAGGTCGTCCACATTGGCCTCGAGCTGCACCGCCCGCCGAGGGGTGGCGTGCGCATCCGACGGATCGGCCTGCGCGGCGCCGCTCGGCACCGTCTGCCCCGCCCGAACCGGCGGTGCGTCATGGACGGCCTCGAGCGGGCGGCCGATCACGACCCGCACCGCATTGGGCCGGCCCGGGGTGTCCCGGCCGCCGGCGCCCACGCCCAGGGCCTCCGCGATCATCGGCGGCTGCGGGCCGTGGGAGTCCGCCAGGGTCCGCAGCAGCGCGACGCCCGTGGGAGTGGCCAGCTCGCCGATCCCGACGGCCGCCCCGGGCGTCGACGTCCCGGCCGGATGGGGGCCGCCGGACTCGTGCTCGTGCTCGTCATGATGACGGTGCGGGGCGCGGTCGTGCCCGCGGGGGTGCTCGTGCTGATGCCCGTGCCCACGGGCGGGCAGCAGCTCGCCGGCGACGGCGGGCCAGCCCAGCGTCAGGCGGGCCACCGCCGGCACCGGGACCGGGATGTCGCCGTGGGCGGCGCGGATCCGCCCGGAGCCCACCGCCAGCACCGAGCCCACCGCGGAGCCGATGCCGAGCTGGCGCCAGGCCTCGCACACGCCCACGACGTCGGCCACGGAATCGAGGGCCCCGACCTCGTGGAAGTGGACGTCGTCGGGGTCCACGCCGTGCGTCGCGCCCTCCGCCTCGGCCAGGCGGTCGAAGGCCGCGAGCGCGAGGTCGGCGGTGCGCGCCGGGATCGCGCCGCCGTCCCGGGCGCCGCGCAGCATCGAGCGGATCGACGCCCAGGTGCGGTGGGGCGGGTCGTCCACCAGCAGCTCCACATCCGCCTTGGTGCAGCGCTGTCCGCAGCGATCCACCGGGCGGGCGGCGAGCCGCACGGACCCCGGCAGCAGGGCGTCCACGACCTCCTGGACGCCCTGCAGCGAGGCCCCGGCCTCCACCAGGGCGCCCAGCAGCATGTCGCCGGCGATCCCGGCGGTGGCGTCGATCCAGGCGAGGCGGTCGGTGCGATCAGCGGCGGCGGTCATGGGCCGATCCTCCCAAATGCCGCCGCGGTTGCCCTGCCTTGCCCTCCGTGCGCCATCGCACTTGCACGCTCACGGGGACGGCGGCAGGGTGAATGCATGAGCCAGACATCGTCGTCGTCCTCCGCCGAGCCCACGGTTCCCGACGCCGCCGTCCGGGACACCCCCGCGGCCCCGGAGGGTCCGGCGCCGGAGCCCGACGCCGCGCCGATCCTGCCGATCCCGGAGGGGCTGGTCGAGCAGGCCGCGCGCGTGGGCGGCCCGGACACGGTGCTGACGCAGGAGCAGATCGAGGCCTTCGTCGCCGAGCAGCTGGCCGGCGCGGACGTCGACGGCCGCTCCGTGTGCGTGATCGTGCCCGACGGCACCCGCTCCGTGCCGCTGACCCGCGTGATGCCCGCGGTGCACGAGGCCCTGGCCGGGCGCGCCCGCAGCATCACGGTGCTGATCGCGCTGGGCACCCACGCCGCGATGTCCGAGGAGGCGCTGGGGCGGCTGCTGGGCTACGAACCCGGGCGCCTGCACGAGACCTACCCGGCCTTCGAGGTGGTCAACCACGCGTGGGAGGACGAGTCCCAGATCGCGGACCTGGGCGAGATCGACGCCGAGACCATCACCGAGCTCTCCGGCGGCCTGCTCACCGAGACGCCCATGCGCGTGCAGATCAACAGGCTGTGCGTCGAGTCGGACGTGAACCTCGTCATCGGCCCGGTCTTCCCGCACGAGGTCGTGGGCTTCTCCGGCGGCAACAAGTACTTCTTCCCCGGCTGCTCGGTGCACGACGTCATCGACATCTCCCACTGGGTGGGCGCGCTCATCACGGCCAGCCGCATCATCGGTGCGCTGGGCATCACCCCGGTGCGCCAGCTGATCGACGCCGCCGCGGAGCGCGTCCCGTCGGAGAAGCTGTGCCTGGCCATGGTGTCCCAGGGCTCCACGGACCTGCACGCCATGAGCTTCGGCGACCCCCAGGCGGCGTGGGCCGCGTGCGCCGAGGTCTCCGCGCAGACCCATATCCGCTACGTCGACGAGCCGTACCAGCGGATCGTGGCGATCATGCCCGAGATGTACGAGGACATCTGGACGGGAGCCAAGGGCTTCTACAAGCTCGAGCCCGTGTGCGCCGACGGCGGCCAGGTCATCATCTACGCCCCGCACATCACGGAGGTGGCCGCGATGCACCCGGGGCTGCGCGACATCGGCTACCACAACATCGAGTACTTCACGAAGCAGTGGGACCGGTTCGGATCCCACCCGTGGGGCGAGCTGGCGCACTCGACGCACGTCACCGGCCTGGGCACCTACGATCCCGAGACCGGCGAGGAGCGCAACCGCGTGCGCCGCGCGTTCGCCACGCAGATCTCCCCCGAGGAGTGCGCCGAGTACAACGTCGAGTACGTGGACCCGGACTCTCTGGATCTCGATGCCCTGCGGGCCGATCCCGGCACCCTGGTGGTCGATCACGCCGGCGAGGTCCTGCACCGCCTGAGCAGCGGGCGGCAGTCCCGGTGACCCGCCCGTCCGCGCAGCCCGCCCTGACGGGCCAGGTCCTGGCCGACGCCGAGTCCGTGGCCGGCCTCCTCCGGACCGAGCTGCCCGCCGAGGGCCGCCTGGGGGTCGCCTACTCCGGCGGCGTGGACTCCGCGACGCTGCTGGCCCTGGCCGTGCGTGCCCTGGGCTCCGCGCGGGTGGTCGCCCTGCTGGGGGTCTCGCCGTCCCTGGCCGCCCGCGAGCGCGCGACGGCCCACCAGGAGGCCGCCCGGATCGGCGCCGAGGTGGTCGAGATCCCCACGCACGAGGGCGAGGATCCGGACTACATCGCCAATGACGTGGATCGCTGCTTCCACTGCAAGGACGAGCTGTTCACCCGCATCGACGACGACGTGGCCGCCGACCAGGGCCTGGACGCCGTGGCCTACGGCGAGAACGCCGACGACGCCCTCCGCCGCGACCGCCCCGGCGCACGGGCCGCCGCCGAGCACGCGGTGCTGCGGCCCCTTGCCGAGGCCGGCATGGACAAGGCGCGGGTGCGCGAAGCGGCCCGACAGCTCGGGCTCAGCGTGGCGGACAAGCCCGCCGCCCCCTGCCTGGCCTCGCGCATCCCCCACGGCGAGTCCGTGACGCCGCAGAAGCTCGCCCAGGTCGAGGCGCTCGAGGCCGCCGCCGCGGATCAGGGCTTCAGCGACTCCCGCGCCCGGCACCACGGCACCGTGGCGCGGCTCGAGCTGCCCGTCGACGAGCTCCCCCGCGCCCTGGAGCCGGACGTGCGCGCGGCCCTGGTCCGCGCCGGGCGCGAGGCAGGATTCGCCCACGTCAGCATCGATCTGGGCGGGCTGCAGTCCGGGGCCTTCACCCTGCAGATCCTCAATGCCCGCGGGAGCCTGAGTGCCTGAGCCCCGCGGGTCCGAGCCGACCGGGCGGATCGAGGGGCTCGTGCAGCTCGACCTCGACCGCGCCCGTCGTCGCGGTGCTCCGGAGGCCGTGCTGTCCGATGCCAAGTCCGTCGAGCAGGTCGCCGCGATCGCCGCCGAGTACGCGCGCCTGGCCCGGGCGGGCGATCGCGAGCTCGGCCCGGTCCTGTTCACCCGCGCCGATGCGCCCCGGGCCGAGGCCGTGCTGGCGGCGCTGCCCGAGGCCGCCCACCACGAGCAGGCGCGCCTGCTCGCCTGGCCGCCCGAGCCGCCGCAGCCCTCCGGAGGGCTGGTGATCGTGGCCTGCGCCGGCACGAGCGACCTGCCCGTCGCCCTCGAGGCCCTCGAGACCGCCCGGCATCTGGGTCGGCCCGTGCGGCTGATCGCGGACATCGGCATCGCGGGACTGCACCGGCTGCTCGATGCGCTGCCCGAGCTGCGCGACGCCGCCTGCGTCGTGGCCGCCGCCGGGATGGACGGGGCGCTGCCCACCGTGATCGCGGGTCAGATCGCCGCCCCCGTGGTCGCGCTGCCCACCTCGGTGGGCTACGGCGTGGCCGCCGGCGGCACGACGGCCGCGCTGACCATGCTCTCCGCCTGCGCCCCTGGCATCGGCGTGGTCAACATCGACAACGGCTACGGGGCAGGTCATCTGGCCGCGCAGATCGCTCGCTGGGCGCCGAGGCCCGAGCCCCGCTGACGCGAGGTCATCCGCGGTTCCGGTCCGGACGATCGCCGGTGCCGGCTCTCGATCGACCTGCACGAGGAGACACCCGCTCTGACCTGGAACGCGACGTTCATGACGCGTTCACCGCAGAGCAGGTCAGCGGCAGGAGCCCGTCATCCGGCCCGAGTGGGATGAGCAGGCCCAGACTCCCCTGCCCCTCACGCGATCGGAGTTCGCCATGCCCGCCCTGTCCCGTCGTCGCCTCCTCCTCTCCGCAGCGGCCGTCGGCGTGCTGACGCCCGCGACCCAGGCCGCCGCGGCACCGAACGGCGCCAAGCATGCGGAGGGACGGCGCTTTCCGCTGACCATCCTCCAGACCAATGACTTCCACGGGCACCTGCGCGAGGTCGTCGCCGGGCAGGACGGGCAGCCGCACGAGAACAACGTGGCGAAGTACGCGACGCTCATCGACCGGGTCCGCGCCGAGGAGGACAACGTCCTGGTGCTCGACGGCGGCGACCTCTTCCTGCGCGGCGAGTTCCAGTCGCTGCAGGGCGCCCTGGAGACCCAGATCCTCAAGGCCATCGGCTACGACGCGGCCGTCATCGGGAACAACGACTTCCGGGTGCCGCCGGCCGGCTCCGGCACCCGCGAGTCCTCCTACGAGCAGATGAAGGACTACCAGCGGACCCTGAACTTCCCGATCCTGCTGGGCAACGTGATCGATACCGGGACGGGGAAGCTGCTGCCGTTCGCTCAGGCCCGGACGACCCGGAACTACCGCGGGACCAAGGTGGGGGTCGTCGGCGTCACGTCCATGAAGCCCGAGCTGCGCGGATGGCCGGATGTGGCCGATCTGGACTTCATCGACCCGGTCGAGGCGCTCGAGGGCGGCCTGGTCGCCGAGTCCGAGAAGTTCTCCGACATCACCGTGGTCCTCAGCCACGCGGGCAACGACGACGACCACCGGATCGCCCGGGTCGCGGGCGTGGACGCCGTCATCGGCGCCGACACCCACAAGATCATCCGCACTCCGGAGACGGAGCTGAACCCCGAGGGGCACCTGGTGCCGATCACGCAGGCCGGCGGGGAGCAGGAGCACTACCTCGGCCGTCTGGATCTGGTCTTCGAGGTGCGGGGCGGCCGCTACGTGCTCATGGAGCACACCGGCTTCCTCTACGAGGATCTCTCCGACGTGGCGGAGGACCCCGAGATCGTCGCGCTCATCGACGAGTACCGGGCCCTCGTCGCCGCCGGCTGAGTCGATGGCATGACGAGGGGGCGCTGCTGCAGGCCATCACCGCGTGATGCCCTGCAGCAGCGCCCCCTCGCGCGCAGAACGGGTCCCAGTCGTCGACGATCGACGGTCGCCAGGCCCCGTTTCAGCAGGCGGCGCTGACCCCGCCGCCGCGGTAGGTGCACTTCTCCAGCAGCGCCCCCTTGCCGCTGTAGAGCCGCAGGGTGTCGCCGGTGTTGTTCCAGACGTAGTTCCCCTGCTTCCAGTACAGGGTCGAGGCCGTGTTCGCGCCCTTGCCGGTGCGCACCATGACCTGCTTGCCCGCCGCGATGCGCGTGCCGCGGGGGAAGACGAACGTGTGGTTCGCCGCGTCCTTGATGGAGTAGCCGGTGACGTCGAGGGCCTTGGTGCCGGTGTTCTTGAGGACCACGTACTCGCCGTTGATGTGCGCATTCGTGCGGTCGTCCCGGCCGGCCGGGTCGTACTTGATGGACACGACGTCCAGGGGCTTCACGACTGCTGCCTGAGCGGCAGGTGCGACGGCCAGCGGGGCGACGGCCAGCAGCCCTGCGGAGAGGGCGAGGCTGAGGGTGCGGCGGATCTTCATGGGGACCTCTGGGAACGGGCCCGAGCGCAGCGCGCACGGGTGAGCGGCCGGGTCGGAGTCGCCCGGTGCCAGCACAGTAGCCGCATGAACATACATCGATAGAACCATGACGCGGCGCGTCGACGGCGCCCGGACGGGCGGGGCCCTCCGTCATGCCGACCCAGCCCCTTCTGCCCCGGGTAAGAGAACTTCACATGCCCGTGACCAGGGGCTCCGGACAGGCCCCGTCCAGGGCAGGGGCGGAGGATGGCCCCGGAGACCGACGACGACCCCGCCAGGAGACCGCCATGACCCAGCCCCGCATCCATCTGCTGCCCACCGACGACGACGGCTTCCGCAAGGCCGTGGCCGCCGGCGGCGGGCAGCTCGTCGACGACGCCGCCGAGGCCGATGCCGTCGTCGTGCCGTTCGGCTCCGAGCCGGAGGACCTGCTGCAGGCCGTGGCGCACGACGCGATCCGCTGGGTGCAGCTGCCGTCGGCGGGCATCGAGCGCTTCGCCGACTCCCTCGGTCGCCGCCCGGAGATCGCCTGGACCTCGGCCAAGGGCGCCTACGCCGAGCCGGTGGGCGAGCACGCCCTGGCCCTGACGCTGGCGCTGCTGCGGGATCTCCCGCGCCGCGTGACCGCGACGACGTGGGAGGAGCAGTCGGGCCGGTCGCTGCACGGGATGAAGGCCGCGGTCATCGGCGCCGGCGGGATCGGCCGGCGGATCATGGACCTGCTGCACGTCTTCGACGTCGAGGTCACGGCCGTGCGCCGGCGCCCCGAGCCGGTCGGGCAGGCCGACCGCACGATCAGCGTCCAGGACCTCCCCGACGTGCTGCCCTTCCAGGACGTCGTGATCCTGGCCGCCGCGATGACGGACGACACGCGCCACCTGATCGGGCGCGCGGAGCTGGAGTCCATGCGCACCGACGCGATCCTGGTCAACATCGCGCGCGGCGGGCTGATCGACACCGAGGCTCTCGTGCAGGCCCTGGCGCAGGAGGGGATCGCCGGCGCCGGGATCGACGTCACCGACCCCGAGCCGCTGCCCGACGGCCACCCGCTGTGGACCGAGCCGCGCTGCCTGATCACCCCGCACACCGCCGACACCATGGACATGGTCCGGCCGCTGATCTTCGCGCGGATCGAGCGCAACCTGCAGGCCTTCGCCGACGGAGCGGACTTGGAGGGGGTCGTCGACCCCGAGGCCGGGTACTGAGCCGACGCACCCGCCCGGCCCCGCCCCGTGCCGCAGTCCCGCTGCGCCACGGGGCGGCTCTCTGTCCGGCCCCTCCGCCCCGGGGACGTCCCCCGATCTGGGGACACCGGGCCCCAGCGGTCGACGACCCGCTCGGCCATGATGGGAGGCATCTGCCCGAATGGCCCTGTGACATGGGGCTCGAGGGCCCCTGCGGCCCTCGAGCCCCGCGCTGATCCTCCGGCGGATCGTGCGCACCCGGCCATCGCGCAGACCACGTCGCCGCATCCCCCCACGGCGTCGTCCCTGCTGCCCCTCGACGGCCTCCCCTGCCCGGGACGCCGTCCCGACCGTCAGGATGCCCATGACGCCCACCATGCTCTCCGCACCCCCGGAGCCCCCCAGTGCCCGCAACTCCGTCATCGTCGAGTACCGGACCGTCCACCTCGAGCCGCGCGTGGTCTTCGACGGCCTCACGCGCACGGCGTTCGAGGCCTGCGAAGCGCTGGCCGACGCCCTGTTCGCCGAGCTCTCGAACGAGGGTCCGGAGCAGCCGGCCGCCCACGTGCGCTGCGGCCTCGAGCCGGAGCGGCCGGGCACGTACCTGCTCAGCTTCGAGATCCCCCCGTGCCCCCAGTCGCACGAGCATCGCTCCGGCCTGAGCCGACTGCTCCTCGGGAGCCGCAGAGCGTGCCTCCAGGGCCCGGACCCGTTCCTCCAGGGGGAGCTGCAGTCGGCGACGCAGATCATCGAGGACCTGCTGCTGCTGGTCGATGCGATCTGCTCGACGACCCCCGGGAGGCTGAGCCTCTCCGACGGGGGCGGCGCCGCGGAGGGCGTCGTCGAGATCGTCGACGGCATCCGGGTCCTGCAGCGCGCCCACCGCAGATCCTGGGAGCTGCTGGCCCGCCCGGGGGTCCAGGAGCTGCTGCGCGGGGTCCTGGCGCCGTTCCGGAACCCGGAGATCTACACGATGAACGTGGAGGAGTTCCGGGACCTCGGCAGCCTGGGCAGCAACTGGACCCTGACCGTCAGCGAGCAGCTGTCCCGCTTCGCGGACGGCGGCCGCCTCGAGCTGCCGGAGCCGGCCCGCCCCCGCGCGGCCGGCGGGGCGGGATGACGGCCCGTCAGCGGCGCTCCAGCAGGACGGCGGTCTCCGCGTGCCCCGTGTGCGGGAACATGTCGAGCAGCCGGGCCTCGAGCGGCCGCCACGACGGCATGGCGGCCAGATCGCGCGCCAGGGTGCGGGCACTGCAGCTCGAGTAGATGAGATGCTGCACCCGCGAGCGCTCCAGCCGCCCGGCCAGCTGCGCTCCCAGCCCGCGACGCGGCGGGTTCACGACGACGAGCGGGACCTCGCCGTCGAGCGCACGCTCCACCGCGGTGGCGTCCCCCGCCGAGAAGGAGGCCGAGCCCGGCCCCGAGTCCGGCAGGTCCAGCTCGGCGGCGGCCTCCCGTGCGGCCTCGACCGCCTCGGCGGAGATCTCCACGCCGTGCACTCGGCGCTCCGGCGCGGCCAGGTGCAGCGCGAAGCCGCCCACGCCGCAGTACAGGTCGACGACCTCGGAGGGCTCCAGCCGCCGCGCCCACTCGACGGCCTGCCGGTAGAGGGCGGCGGCCACCTCGGTGTTGGTCTGGAAGAAGGAGCGGGGCCGCAGCCGCAGCGGGATCCCGTTGACGGGCATGCGCAGGCTGTCCTGCTCGGTGAGCACGTGCTCCTCCGGGCCCTCGAGCACGGCCCGGTGCTCGGGCTGGAGATTGGCCGTCACCACGCGCAGCCCGGGCAGGGCCTCGAGCAGCATGCCCAGATGCTCCCTGATCCGCCCGAGCATCCGGGGCGAGCGCAGCACGAAGCGCAGCATGAGCTCCCCGTCGGGGGACGCGGTCACGAGGACGTGCTTGAGCTCACCGCGGCCCTTCGGGACGTCGTAGGGCAGCAGGCGCAGCTGGGCGCAGAACGCCGCGACGACGGGCAGGGCCTGCCCGATCGGCGCCGGGTACAGCGGGCACTCCCGCAGGTCGATGCCGCGGCCGCGGGGATCGAGGATGCCCAGCGTCGGGCGGTCCACGGAGCCGGCGACCACCATCTTCGCCTTGTTGCGGAAGCCCGCCTCGGCACTGGCGACCGGATCGAGCCACTGCAGCGCGGAGACGTCGGCGGCGCCGGCGTCGAGCTGCGAGCGCACCGCCGCCTGCTTGTCGGCGAGCTGCTGCGCATAGGGTTGGTCGATCAGGGTGCAGGAGTCGCACAGTCCTCGGTCGTGGTAGTCGCAGCGCACGGCTGAAACCCTATCCGCCGCCTGCCCGCCCCGATCCCCGCAGTCCCCGATCCGCCCCCTCCCCATCGCAGGAGACGACCATGGCCGACCAGCCCCGGCCCACGCCCTCGCCGTCGGTCATGCGCGGCCGGCGGGACCCCGCGCTGTCGGTCGAGCCCGTCGACTGGACCCCGGCGCCGCAGGTGCGCGCGCGACAGGCCCGGCAGGAGGCCGAGGCCGCCCGGCGCCGGCGCGACCAGGCGCGGCACGAGGCGCAGCGCTGGCGCGACGTCGCGGCCCGGATCGCCGCGGCCCCGCAGCCCGGGCCCGCCCCGGCCCCCGAGGACGCGCTCTACACCGTGGACACCGGCGCGCCGGCCCCGACCGCGCGCGGCTCGCGCCTGCGGCTGTCCGAGGACAGGGTGCACGTCGTGGGCGCCTGGGATGCGACGCTCGAGCAGATGCAGGCCGTCGTCGACGCCCCCGACGACGTCTGGACCGCCGATCTGGGGCGCACCGATCACTTCCTGCGCGGCGAGCTGTGCGTGCAGGTCACGCGGGCCGAGGGCATCGTGGTGGGCATCTACCGCTCGGGCTGGGCGACCGCCCGGCGCCCGGAGGCCCCGCTGCCGGACGAGCCCGGCGCGGATCCCCGCGCCTCCGGCAAGCAGGGGACGCGCTATCCGACGACCCGCAGGGAGCTGCTCAAGCGCCTGCGCGGCGCCGGCTTCGAGGTGGCGACCTCGGGACCGACCCACGGGAAGATCACCCATCCGGATCACCCGGGTCGCTTCCTGCCCTTCGCCTCGACGCCGTCGACCCACCGCCACGGGCGCCACGTCGTCACGGCCGTGCGCCGGGTGTTCGGGATCGACCTGCGGGACTGACCCCGCCGTGCGGCGGCGTCCGGGACGGTCGCTAGGATCGGAGCCGTGAAAGCCCTGCTCCTGGAGAACATCCACACCGAAGCCGAAGACATCCTGCGCCGCCACGGGATCGAGGTCGAGACCCGTCCCGGCGCGCTGGACGAGGACGAGCTGATCGAGGCGCTCGAGGGCGTCGGTCTGCTCGGCATCCGCTCCAAGACCCAGGTCACGCGCCGCGTCCTGGAGGCCCGTCCGGACCTGATGGCCGTCGGCGCGTTCTGCATCGGCACCAATCAGATCGATCTGGAGGCCGCCGCCGAGACCGCCACCCCGTGCTTCAACGCCCCGTACTCCAACACGCGCTCGGTCGTGGAGCTGGCGATCGCCGAGATCATCGCCCTGGCCCGCCACCTCACGGACAAGAACCGCGGCATGCACGAGGGCCTGTGGGACAAGTCCGCCAAGGGCGCCCACGAGGTCCGCGGCCGCACCCTGGGCCTGATCGGCTACGGCAACATCGGCAAGCAGCTCTCCGTGGTGGCCGAGGCCCTCGGCATGCACGTCTACTTCTACGACGTGCGCGACGAGCTGCCCATGGGCAATGCCCGCAAGTGCGCGACCATGGACGAGCTCTTCGAGAACGCGGAGTGCATCTCCGTGCACGTCGACGGCCGCAGCTCGAACCGGAACCTGATCGGGCGGGCCGAGTTCGAGAAGATGCGCCCGCGCACGCTGTTCCTGAACCTCTCGCGCGGGCACGTGGTGGACATCGACGCCCTGCACGACGCCCTGACCTCCGGGCACATCGCCGGCGCCGGCATCGACGTCTACCCCGAGGAGCCCAAGGCCGCGGGCGAGGCCTTCGCATCCCCCCTGCAGGGCCTGCCCAACGTCATCCTGACCCCGCACGTGGGCGGCTCGACCGCCGAGGCGCAGGAGAACATCGGCCAGTTCGTGGCCGGCAAGCTGCTGGACTACATCGAGAACGGCTCGACGGAGCTGGCGGTCAACTTTCCCGAGGCCGCCCTGGCCCCCGTGATCACCGGCGTCCGCCTGCTCCACGTCCACGAGAACGTCCCCGGCGTCCTCTCCTCGGTGAACAGCGTGTTCTCGCAGCACCAGGTCAACGTCGACCGCCAGACCCTCGTCACGCAGGGCACGACCGGCTACCTGGTCACCGACTGCTCCTCCGGCGTGACCCGCGAGGTCATCGACGAGATCCTGGGCCTGGCCGCCACCCAGCGCCTGGCCACCATCGGCGAGCACTGACGCACGCCGGCTCCATCGGGCCGGCGACACCCGGTTGCCGGCCTGATGGAGTGCTGGGAGCATCCCGCAGATAGTCTGAAGTGCCACCGGTCACATCACGATGCGGAGCCCCCATGCCGATCCACCCCTGGTCCGTCCCCGAACCCCGCGACGACGTCCTGCCCGATCATCCGCGCGGCGGCTCGACCCCCGTCGGGCGGAAGGTGCCCGGCGATCACCTGATCGGCCAGGACGCCGACCCGCACCGCAACGAGGAGATCGACCAGCTCTCCCCCGGGGAGCGCGAGCCAGCCAAGCCCACCCGGACGGTGCAGATCCAGTGGCTCGGGCTGGCCGCCGGCCTGGCCCTGGGGATCCTGGTCTACCTCGTGATGCCGGGCGACGTCCCCCACGAGGCCCGCCTGACCGCGGGCACGGCCGTGCTCATGGCCGTGTGGTGGATGACCGAGGCCCTGCCGATCCCGGCCACGGCCCTGATCCCGCTGATCGTCTTCCCCACGCTGGGCTCGACCCCCCTGGACGACGTCGGCGCCTCCTACGGCAACAACGTCATCTTCCTGTTCATGGGCGGGTTCCTGCTGGCGCTGGCCATGCAGCGCTGGAACCTGCACCGGCGGATCGCCCTGCTGACCGTGCGGCTGATCGGCACCAGGCCGCCGCAGATGATCGCCGGCTTCATGATCGCGACCGGCTTCCTGTCCATGTGGGTCTCGAACACCGCGACGGCCGTGATGATGCTGCCGATCGGCATCTCCGTCCTGCTGCTCGTCAACCGGGCCTCCGACGAGATCGAGGACGACGGCGCCCAGGCCGAGGACGACGACGCCGCGCAGACCCCCGTGAAGTCCGACTTCGGCACGGCTCTGATGCTCGGCATCGCCTACGCGGCATCGATCGGATCGCTCGGCACGATCATCGGCACCCCGCCCAACACCCTCCTGGTGGGCTACATGTCCTCCGAGCACGACGTCCAGATCGGGTTCGGGCAGTGGATGCTCGTGGGCGTCCCGCTGGCCGTGGCCATGATGGCCGTGTGCTGGGTCCTGCTGACCAAGGTCCTCTTCAAGCCCGAGATCGACGAGATCCCCGGCGGGAAGCAGCTGATCGAGGACGAGCTCGCCAAGCTCGGCGCGGCCTCCCCCGGCGAGAAGCGGGTGCTCGTGATCTTCGTGCTCGCCGCTCTGGCCTGGGTCTTCGTCCCGCTGGTGACCGACTGGGTCGGCGCCGAGACGCCCCCGATCACCGATGCCGGGATCGCCATGCTCGTGGGGGTGCTGCTCTTCCTGCTGCCCGCCGGAGCGGCGCGCGGCGTGCGCCTGCTCGACTGGGACTCCGCGCTCAAGCTGCCGTGGGGCGTGCTGCTGCTGTTCGGCGGTGGCCTGGCGCTGTCCGCGCAGTTCTCGTCCTCCGGGCTCACCGAATGGATCGGCGAGGTCGCCTCCGGGCTCGGCGGCCTGCCCGTCGTGCTGCTCGTGGCGCTGTTCGCGGCCGGCATCCTGTTCCTGACGGAGCTGACCTCCAACACGGCCACCGCGGCCACCTTCCTGCCCGTGGCCGGCGGCATCGCGCTGGGCATGGGACTGGATCCCCTGCTGCTGGCGATCCCGGTGGCGCTGGTGGCCACGTGCGCGTTCATGCTCCCCGTGGCCACCCCGCCCAATGCGATCGCCTACGGGTCCGGGTACGTGACGATCCCGCAGATGATCAAGGGCGGCCTGTGGCTCAACCTCGCGGGCCTGGTGCTCATCACGCTCGTGACCATGACCCTGGCCGCGTGGGTGTTCGGCGTGCTGGGCTGAGGACACGCCGCTGTCGCACCGGCCGCGCCGGGGACGACCGCGCCCTCAGGACGGACGACGCACGGCCCGTCGCTCCCCCGGCGGGGATGCGACGGGCCGTGCGTCGTCGTGATCGCCGCGATCGCGGCTCACCAGGGCCGGTCCCGGCCGGCGGCGATCAGCTGTCCGTGCCCACGACGTCGCCCGAGTCCGCGTCGACCTCGACCTCGATCTCGTCGTCGAACTCGACCGTCCACCCGGTGCGGCCGTCGTCCTCGCCCAGACCGACCTCCGTCACCGTGCCGTCCTGATCCGCCGAGGCCGCCTCGACGGCCTCGCTCAGCGACGTCCCGACCGAGGCGGGATCGACGTCCTGGTCGTCATCGGACTCGGTCTCGATCACCTCGGTGGACAGGTCGTCGGCGACGCGCACCTCCTGCTCCTGGGTGCCCTCGACCACGGTCACCTCCCAGCCGGCGTCGCGGGCGTCCTCGACCGAGACTGCCGTGGAGCCGTCGAGCGTGCCCTCGGCGGCCCCGAGGATCTCGTCCAGGTCCGCGGGATCCGTGGGGATCCCCGCGCCGGCCGCGACGCCCCCTCCGGCGCCCTCCGAGGCCTCGGATGAGGGCTCATCGGAGGCATCGTCCGAAGCGTCGTCCGCCGCGTCCTCCGAGGCGTCGTCCGTCGCATCGTCGGTGGAGTCCTCGGTCGCGTCGTCCGTGGCCTCGGCCGTGGTGGCGTCGTCGCCGACGGCCTGGGAGGCGGAGTCCTCGGCGGAGGCGCCGCCCTCCTGGGCCGCCTCCTCGCCGCCTCCGCAGCCGGCCAGGACCAGTGCGGACAGCCCCAGCGCCGGCAGGGCCAGGCCCAGCGAGCGGCGGCGGGGAGCGCGGGAGAAGGCGGACAGGTTCCTCTCGGTGGTCTGCTCGATATCCATGGCACCACCTTGAAGGATCGCGCCCCAGGTCACAAGCGCGCAGCGAGCGCCGCGACCGCGCTCCCGCGGTCCGCCCGGCTCAGCGGACGTCCATGTCCGGCACACCGGACGCCCATCCTGGTGTGGCTGGATGACCTCTGCTCGCGATGCCCCGAGGCGGTGCGCCGGATACCGTCTACTATCCTGGGAGCACATCTGCACCCTGGCGGCCCGAGACGCATCGGGAGCACGCTGTCCCCCGCGGCAGCGACCGGCGCACCCGACGACCGTGGAAGGAGGGCGCATGGGATTCCTGGACAATCTGGAACGCGGCATCGAGAGAGCCGTGCGCACCGCGTTCTCCACGGGGTCGAGCCGCCGCATCGAGGCCGTCGAGATCGCCAGCGCCCTGCGCCGCGAGCTCGACGAGCACTCCTTCACCATCTCCGCCGGCCGCACCATGGCGCCCAACGACTTCGTCGTGGAGTTCTCCGACGAGGACTTCCCCCGCGCCCAGGAGTGGGGGACCCCGCTGGCCGAGGAGCTGTGCGAGGTCGTCATCAAGCACGCGCGCTCCCAGGCCTACACGCTGCAGGGCTCGGTGCGCGTCTCCTTCACCCGCAGCCCCGAGATCGAGCGCGGGCGCTTCGAGATCATCTCCTCCGCGCGGCGCACCAGCGCCGAGGACGCGGCGCCGGCGCCCTCCGCGGCCCGGGAGGCCCCGCGTCCTGCCCCGGCCGCCGGCCGGCCGCTGCGCGAGCAGTGGGAGCCTCCCCACCGCACCCCCGAGCACTGGATCCCCGTGCTGGATGTCGACGGCCAGCGCCTGAGCATCGAGGCCGATTCCGTGGTGCTGGGCCGCTCCTCGAGCGCCGACGTCACCGTCGAGGACACCGGGGTGTCCCGCCAGCACCTCGAGATCCGACGCGAGGGCGAGCACTGGCTGGCCGTCGACCTCGGCTCGACCAACGGCTCCCTCGTGGACGGCGAGCGCCTGCGCGGGCGCACGGAGCTCGTCAACGGCGCGGTCATCGAGATGGGCCGCACCCGCATCGTCTTCCGGCTCGTGGCCCCCAGGAGGAACCGGAAGAATGTCTGAGCTGACGGTCACGCTGCTGCGCTTCGGCTTCCTGGCCCTGCTGTGGGCCATGATCATCGCCGTGGTCCTCACGCAGGGCCGCGACCTGTCCGTGGACCGCCGCCGCCGTCCCGCCGGGCGCAGCGCCTCCGGCCGGGGCCGGCCCGGGCCCGCCGGCGCGGCCGCCGAGCCCGCCGCGCGCCGCCTTCCCGGCACCCTCGTGGTGCTCGACGGCCCGACGGCCGGGCGCGCCCATCAGCTCGGCAGCGCCCCCGCGACCATGGGCCGCTCCCCCGACTGCGACATCCCGCTGGAGGACGACTACGCCTCGGGGCGCCACGCCCGCCTCTTCCCCCAGGGCTCCCGCTGGTTCCTCGAGGACCTCGGTTCGACCAACGGCACCTACCTCGACGAGCAGCGTCTGACGCGCGCGGCGGCCGTGGACGCCGGACGGCCCTTCCGCGTGGGCAAGTCCGTGCTGGAACTGAGGTCCTGACGCATGGCCCTCGCCTTCCGCTTCGCGGCCCGCTCGGATGTGGGCAGGATCCGCTCCAAGAACGACGACTCCGCCTACGCCGGACGCCACCTGGCCGTCGTCGCCGATGGCATGGGCGGCCATGTGGGCGGCGACGTCGCCTCCGCCTCGGCCGTGATCGACCTGACGCACCTGGACCGCGACGGCTACGCCGGCCGCGCCGTGACGGAGCTGGCCGACGAGATCCAGAACGCCAACCAGAACCTCGCCGAGCTGGTGCGCCAGCAGCCGCGGCTGGCGGGGATGGGCACCACCGTGACCTCGCTGCTGATCGACGGCGACCAGATCGCGCTGTGCCACATCGGCGACTCCCGCGCCTACCGCCTGCGCGGGGACGCCTTCGAGCAGATCACGACCGATCACACCTTCGTGCAGCGGCTCATCGAGGAGGGCCGGCTGCGCCCGGAGGAGGCCGAGACGCACCCCCATCGCAACGTGCTCATGCGCGTGCTGGGCGATGTCGACGCCTCCCCCGAGCTCGAGGCCGAGGTCTACGACGCCGCCGTCGGCGAGCGGTGGCTGCTGTGCTCCGACGGCCTCAACGCCGTCGTCAAGCCGTCGGCGATCGAGGAGCTCCTGCGCTCCGACGCAGAGCTCGACGAGATCGCCCAGACCCTCGTGCGCGCCACGCTCCAGCGCGGCGCCCCGGACAACGTCACCGTCGCGGTGCTGGAGGTCGTCGACGCCGCCGACCTCTCCCCGATCGACACGGAGCCCACGGGGGCCGTGCCCGACCCCGACGAGGCGCTGACCTCGGATCAGCTCACCGAGCGGGCCCGCTCCTCCGCCCCGGACCGGGGCTCCGAGGCCCCCGAGACGCCCGCGCCGTGGGCGGCCGCCGAGCCCGACCACGAGGACGGGCCGGGGCCCCGGGACTCGAGCGCCGCCGAGCTGCGCCGGGGGCTCGACGAGCTGCCGCACGTGCTGGTCGGCGCGGCCGCCAATGCCACGCAGACCGGCCGCATCCCCACGGTCAGCGACTCCGCGGCCGCGCGCCGCGCGACGCTCGTGCGCACGTCCGCCGCCGACAGCCTCACGGACATCGCGGAGGTCGACTCCGCGCTGGGCGGGCGCGGAGCGCGGCGCCGCGGCCGGGTCGTCGGGGCGCTCGTGGGCCTCGTGGTCATCGCCGCGCTGGTCGTGGCCGGGCTCCTGGCGCAGAACTGGGTCCGGGAGCAGTACTACGTCGGCTCCGACGGGTCCCACGTGGCGATCTACCAGGGCATCTCGCAGAGCCTGGGCCCGATCTCGCTGTCGGAGATCGAGCGCACCACCGACCTCCCGGTCGACGACCTCCCCGGCTACGCCCGCTCCCGCGTCGAATCCACCATCGCCGCAGAGGATCTCGGCCAGGCCGAGAGCATCGTGCTGGGACTGCGCTCGGACGCCGACCGCTTCGACCGCGAGCAGCAGGAGGAGGCCTCGGACGGCGAGAGCCCCGCGGACGAGCCCTCTCCCTCAGAGACCGGAACGGTCAGCTTCCCCGAGGCGGAGGAGTCCGCCCCCGCCGCCACGGCGGGCGCCGATGACGGAGGGCAGGGCTGATGTCGACGACCGCCCCCGCCCGCACCGCGGCCGCCGGAACCGGCCCCGCGCTGGAGCCGCAGCAGCGCCGCCGGCGCCTGACGGAGCTCGCGCTGCTGCTGCTCGCGCTCGCCCTGGGGGTCGGTGCGAACTTCCTGGTGGACCCCGAGCGCTTCGCGGAGGACAGCGCCCACGTCCTGCGCACGGCCGTCGTGCTCGGCGGCGGTGCTCTGCTGCTGCACGTCATCCTGTGGCTGCGGGCCCCGTACGCCGACCCGTACATCCTGCCGATCGTGGTCACGCTCAACGGCCTGGGCCTGGCCATGATCCACCGGATCGACCTGCTCATGGACTCGACGGCGGCGTCCAGCCAGGTCCTGTGGACGGGCGTGGGCCTGGCGGCCGCGGCCATCGTGCTCGTGCTGCTGCGGGACCACCGCGCGCTGCGTCGGATCACGTACATCTCGCTGCTGGCCTCGGCGATCCTGCTGGTCCTGCCCCTGCTGCCGGGGCTGGGCACCGAGATCAACGGCGCCCGGATCTGGATCTCGATCGGCGGGCGCACCTTCCAGCCCGGCGAGATCGCCAAGATCACCCTGGCGATCTTCTTCGCGGGCTACCTCTCGACCAACCGCGACGTCATCCTGCTGGCCGGACCCAAGATCGGCCCGCTGCACCTGCCGCGCTTCCGCGATCTGGCGCCCCTGTTCGCCGCATGGCTCGTGTCCATCGGCGTGCTCGTCCTGCAGCGCGACCTCGGCACCGCGATCCTCTTCTTCGGGCTCTTCGTCGCCATGCTGTACCTGGCCACGGGCCGGCTGAGCTGGATCATCCTCGGCCTGATCTTCGTCGCCGCCGGCGGCGTGGTCGCCTCGCAGACCTTCGGCCACGTCGCGGCCCGCCTGGACTCCTGGATCCACGCCTTCGACCCGGAGATCTACGAGGCGCCGGTCGGCGGCTCGCGGCAGATCGTCCAGGGCATCTTCGGGCTGGCCTCGGGAGGGCTGTTCGGGCAGGGCTGGGGCCAGGGCCGTCCCGACCTGGTGTCCTACGCCAACTCGGACATGATCATCGCCGCCTTCGGCGAGGAGCTCGGGCTCATCGGCGTGAGCGCGATCCTCGTGCTCTTCTTCCTGCTGGCCTCGCGCGGCTTCCGCGCCGCGCTGGGCACGACGGACACCTTCGGCAAGCTCCTGGCCGCGGGCCTGGCCTCGATCATGGTCATCCAGCTGTTCGTCGTGGTCGGCGGCGTCACCCGGGTCATCCCGCTGACCGGGCTCACGACCCCGTTCATGTCCGCCGGCGGCTCGTCGATGCTCTCGAACTGGATGATCGTGGCGATCCTGCTGGCGATCTCGCACTCCGCACGCCGCCCGCTCGTCCACGGGCCCGCCACCGATGCGGAGATCGCGGAGTTCGAGGCCCACGAGCAGGAGGACGCCGAGCGGGCCCGGTCCGAGGAGAGGGCGCGCGCCGAGCGGGCCGAGCGCCGCCGGGCCCGGCGGGAGCAGCGCGGCTCCGCCGACCGGGACCACGGCCCCGCAGCGGCCCCCGGCCCCCCGGACTCCCAGCGGCCGGAGGCCGCGAAGGGGTCCTGGCCCGCCGCGGAGGACGAGCCCACCGAGATCCGCCCCGTCGATCGCCGCCGCGACGAGCCCGAGAGAGGAGGCCGGCCGTGAACCGCTCGATCCGCCATGTCTGGCTGGCAGCCGTCGCGATGTTCGCCGTGCTGCTGCTGGCGCTCACGTCGATCATGTTCTTCCAGCAGCGCTCGCTGGCCGCCGATCCCTGGAACACCCGCTCGCTCTACGAGCAGTTCGGCCGCGACCGCGGCTCGATCCTGGCCGGCGGCGAGGAGATCGCGCGCTCCGTGCCGGCGGAGGGCGACTACGCCTACGCCCGCGAGTACCCGCAGGGGGACCTCTACTCCGAGGTGACCGGGTACTTCTCGCCCGTCTACGGGGCCACGGGCCTGGAGAAGGAGATGGGCGACGAGCTCTCGGGCTCCTCCGACGACCAGTTCTACGACCGCGTCATGTCGACCCTGTCCGGCGATCACCAGACCGGCGCCTCCGTCGAGACCACCCTGGACCCCGAGCTGCAGCAGATCGCCGACGAGTCCCTGCAGGGGCGCCAGGGCTCGATCGTCGCGCTCGAGCCGGACACCGGGCGCATCCTGGCCATGGCCTCGTCCCCGGACTTCGACCCCAACGCCATGTCCTCGCACGACACGGAGGAGGTCGTGGCCGCCGCGGACGCCTACCACAGCGATCCCGCCGATCCCATGACGAACCGGGCGATCGGCGGCGACCTCTACTCGCCGGCCTCGACATTCAAGATCATCGACACGGTGGCCGCGCTGGAGTCGGGCGAGTACACGACCGACACCGAGATCCCGAACCCCGCCGAGCTCGAGCTGCCCGGCACCTCGATCTCGCTGCCGAACTACCGCGGCGGACCGTGCGACGCCCGCGACGTCGCGGACCTGCAGTTCGCGCTGGAGAACTCGTGCAACGTGCCGTTCGCGCAGATCGCGATGGACCTCGGCGAGGAGCGGATCGCCCAGACGGCCGAGAACTTCGGCTACGGCCAGGAGATCGCGATCCCCATGGACGTCACGCCGTCGTCGTTCCCCACGGGGATGACCGATGCCGAGCTGGCCATGGCATCCATCGGCCAGTACGACGTCCGCTCGACCCCTCTGCAGGTCGCCATGGTCTCGGCGGCGATCGCGAACGACGGAGTGCTCATGAAGCCCCAGGCCGTCGACCAGGTCCGCTCCTCGGACCTCTCCGCGATCCAGGGCTTCGAGCCCGAGCAGATGAACCAGGCGACATCGAAGGACGTCGCGGACACCGTGGAGGAACTGATGGTCTCCGACGTGGACAATGGGATCGCACGCGGTGCCGCCGTCCCCGGCCACTCCGTCGCCGGCAAGACCGGCACGGCCGAGATCGGATCGGAATCCGGGCTGACCGACTCCTGGTTCACGGGCTTCGCCCCGGCCGACGACCCGGAGATCGCGATCGCCGTCGTGTTCGAGGACGTCGACGTCTCCACTGCGTCCACCCTGACTTCCCCCAGTGCCCAGCGAATGTTCGAGGCGGTGTTGAATCGATGAGACCGTCCAAGAAGACCGTCCTCGGCGAGAGGTACGCCCTGACCGACCGCATCGCGATCGGCGGCATGGGCGAGGTGTGGAAGGCCAAGGATCAGGTCCTCGGCCGCATCGTCGCCGTCAAGATCCTCAAGGAGGAGTACAACGGCGATCCCAACTTCCTCCAGCGCTTCCGCGCGGAGGCCCGGCACACCGCGCTGCTGAACCACCCCGGCGTCGCGAACGTCTACGACTACGGCGAGGACGACGGCTCCGCCTATCTGGTCATGGAGCTCGTGCCCGGGGAGCCGCTGTCGAACCTGATCGACCGCGACCGGCGGCTGCCCGTCGACGACGTCCTGAACTACATCGGCCAGACCGCCCGCGCACTGGCCGCCGCCCACGCGCAGGGCCTGGTGCACCGCGACGTCAAGCCGGGCAACCTCATGATCACACCGGAGAAGCGGGTCAAGGTCACCGACTTCGGCATCGCGCGCGTGGCCGATCAGGTGCCCCTCACGGCCACGGGGCAGGTCATGGGCACCGCCCAGTACCTGGCGCCCGAGCAGGCCACCGGCCAGACGGCCACGGGCTCCTCCGACATCTACTCGCTGGGCATCATCGGCTACGAGTGCCTGGCCGGGAAGCGGCCGTTCACGGGGGACTCGCAGATCGCGATCGCGCTCGCGCAGGTCAACGATCCCCCGCCGCCCCTGCCCAAGGACATCCCGGCCGGCGCCGCCGCGCTGATCATGTCGATGCTCGCCAAGGACCCGGCCGACCGCCCGTCCACGGCGGGCGCCCTGGCCGGCGCCGTGGACGCGATCCGGCGCGGGGATCTCGAGGCGGCCGCGGCGGCCGTCCCCGGCATGCGCCCCTTCCTGGATCAGGGCCGGTCCCCGCGCTCGGACGACGGCGGCCCCCGCTCCCGCGGCTCGAGCGCCGCGGCGGCGGGCGCCGCCGGAGCCGCCGGAGCCGCGGGAGCCACCGCGGCCTCCGCACGGGGCGCCGGGGACCGGGCCGACGACGCGACCGCCGCCATCGACGCCGTGCCCCCGGCCGCGGGCACCTCCGCGAGCCCGGACCGAACCGGCAACCCCGCCGCCCCGGCGTCGCCGGCGGGAGGACGCGGCGGCAGCTCCGCGAGCGCGGGCGGTTCGGGCGCCGGCTCCGGCCGCCTCCTGATCTGGCTCGTCGTCGTGCTCGCACTGGCCGTGGTCGGCCTTCTGACGGCTCTGCTGATGTCCGGCGGGCAGACGTCCGGAGCGCCCGAGGGCACCGTGTCGACGTCGTCGGCCTCGTCCTCGACCCAGCCGGGCGCGGCCGCCGTCGAGGTCGTCGCCGAGGACCTCATCGGCCAGGACGTCGACGACGTCGTGGCGGATCTGACGGCCCGCGGGCTCAACGTGGAGCAGGTGGCCCAGGCCGGCAGCGCTCCGGAGGGGGAGGTCCTGGCGGTCTCGCCCGCGGGCACCCTGTCCCCCGGGGACACCGTGACCGTGACGCATTCGAGCGGGCCCGAGATGGTGACCCTCCCGGATGACCTGACGGGGCGCCCTGCCGGCGAGGTGACGGGAGAGATCACCGGCCTGGGCGTCAACGTCGACGTGTACTACGAGGAGACCGACGCCCAGGACGACGGCGACGTCGTGCGGGTGCAGCCCGGCGGCGGCGAGGAGGTGGAGGTCGGCTCCTCCGTCGACCTCTACGTCGCGGGCAGCGCCGATGGCGCGGGCCCCTCCCCGACGACCTCGGAGGCGGCCCAGCCCAGCGCGGCCGCCCCGGCCCCCTCGTCCCCGGAGCCGGGCGGCCCCGAGACCGAGACCGAGCAGACCGCAGAGACCGCAGCAGGCGCCGCCCCGGCGGCCGATGCCGCCGAGTCGCTGCCGGCGGAAGGCTGATCATGGAGCAGTCCCCCATCCCCGAGCTGATCAACAACCGCTACGAGGTCAAGGAGACCATCGGACGCGGCGGCATGGCCACGGTGTACCTGGCCTCCGACAGGCGGCTCGGCCGCGATGTCGCGATCAAGGTCCTCAAGCCCGAGCTCGCGCGCGACGACTCCTTCCAGGAGAGGTTCCAGCGGGAGGCCCAGGCGGTCGCCGGGCTGAACCACCACACCATCACGTCCGTCTACGACACCGGCGAGATCCCCCCGGACGTGCCCTCGGATGTCGCCTGCCCCTTCATCGTCATGGAGTACGTGCCGGGCCAGACGCTGCGCCAGCTCATCCGCGAGGACCGGCTCAGCACGGAGGAGTCCGTGCATGCCATGGAGGGCATCCTCGACGCGCTGGCCTACAGCCACCGCTCGGGCATCGTCCACCGGGACATCAAGCCCGCCAACGTCGTCATCACGCCCGACAACCGCGTCAAGGTGATGGACTTCGGCATCGCCCGCGCGGTCGAGGACACCCAGGCCGCCCTGACGCAGACGCAGGCCGTCCTGGGGACCGCGCAGTACCTCTCCCCCGAGCAGGCCCGGGGCGAGAACGTCGACGCCCGCTCCGACCTCTACTCGGCCGCCTGCGTGTTCTTCGAGATGCTCACCGGGCGTGCGCCCTTCGTGGGCGAGGCCTCGGTCGACATCGCGGCGCAGCACGTCCGCGACGCGCCGCCGCAGCCGTCGAGCCTCGCACCGCAGCTGCATCCCGACTTCGACGAGTTCATGGGCAAGGCGCTGGCCAAGCCCCGGGACGCCCGGTTCCAGACCGCGGAGGAGATGCGCCAGGCCGTCATCGGCCTGCGCGGAGTCAGCGAGATCGATGCGACCACGATGACTCGCCCGGTCGGCGGGGCTTCCGCCCTGGGCGCCTCGGCAGCCGGCGCCGGCACGGGCTCCGGGCAGACCGGCGCGCAGGATCGGGCCCGGATCGGGTCCGAGGACCAGGACGGTCCGCACACCCAGGTGGCCGGTGTCGCCGCGGGCGCCGGGCTGGGCGCCGGAGCGGCCGCGGGCGCAGCCCAGGCGGCCGGGCCGGCCGGCGAGGGGTCCGATGCCTCGGCGGCCGCGCCCGTCTTCACGATCAGGTCCTCGGCCGACGAGCCGCAGGCGGGCCCGGGGCCCGAGCTCGATCCCGATGCCCCGCGCGGCAGCCGCCCGGCGGCCGCGCGCGACGAGGAGCGGGAGGGCCGCGCTCCCCTGCTCTGGCTGATCCCGCTGCTGCTCCTGGCCGGCGCCGCGATCGCGGCCTTCCTCTGGTTCGGCCGCGGCCCGGACTCGGTGGAGATCCCCGAGGTCGTGGGCGTCGAGGCCGACGAGGCGCAGAGCCAGCTCGACGACGCCGGGCTCTCCGTGGAGGTCGAGGAGGAGCTCAGCACCGATGTGCCGCGCGATCACGTGGTCTCGGTCGAGCCCGGCGAGGGCTCGGAGGTCGATGAGGGCTCGACCGTCACCCTCACGGTCTCCGAGGGCAGCGAGGCCGTGACGGTTCCCACGGACCTGGAGGGCCAGTCCGAGAGCTACGTCCGCGAGATGATCTCCGCGGCGGGGCTCGAGCCGGAGGAGCAGACCCGGACCCGGAACTCCCCGGATGTCCCGGCCGACATGGTCGTGGCCACCGATCCCGAGGGCGGCGAAGAGGTCGCCCGGGACTCATCGGTCGGCATCGCCCTGTCGACCGGGCGCGTCACGGTCCCCGACGTCACGGGCATGACCCAGGAGGAGGCGAGCGACCGCCTGGCCGCGGACGACACGCAGCTCGAGACGGCCGTCGCGCAGACGGAGACGACGGACCAGCCGGCCGGCACGGTCGTGCGTCAGTCCGTGGACGGCGGCGACGACGTGTCCCAGGGCAGCACCATCACGATCACCGTCGCGGCGGCCCCTGCCGATGGCCGGTCCTCGACGGGCGACGGCGGTGGCGGCTCCGGGGGCGAGACCGGTGGGAACGCGGGCGGCGGCTCCGGTGGCAACACCGGCGGCGACACCCCGGGCGGCAGCACCGGGGGGAGCAGCGGCGGCGACACGGGCGGCAGCACCGGCGGCGCCCCGGGCGGCAATGCCGACGACACCCCGGGCGGGAACACCGGCGGCAACACCGGCGGAGACGCCGGCGGTGACACGGGTGGCGACACCGGGGACACGCCGAGCGGCAGCACGGGCGGCGACACTCCGGGCGGCAGCACCGGCGGTGACACGGGTGGCGACACCGGGAGCACCCCGGGCGGGAACACCGGCGGCGACACGGACGCCGGCGCGCCGGGCTCGGGCGATCCCGGCGCAGGTGAGCCCGCACCGAGCGCCGCGGCCACCGGGTCCCGACAGCCGGCTGAGGCCCCGGCCACGGCCGACACCGGCTCCGGCTCCGGCTCCGAGCAGGCTGCCGGCCGCCCGACCGGCGGCGCGTCCTCCGGCGGCTCCGGCAGCGCGGGCGGTTCGCCCTCCGGCGGAGCCCCGACCGGCGCCGAGCAGTCCTGAGTCCCGCAGCAGGGCCCGCGCGGTGCTGAGCCCTGCGCCTGCTCCTGGGGCCGGGGCGATGACACGGCCCGGCACCGCATGACGGTGCCGTGACGACGAGGGGGCCTGCGCTCGATCCGAGCGCAGGCCCCCTCGTCGTCATCTCTCGGGCAGGAGGCGCCCTCAGCGGGCCAGCAGCGGCGACAGCCCGGCGGCGGAGCGGGCCGCGCCCTCGAGCCCGCACATCTCCAGCCAGTTGCCGAGCATGAGGTGCCCCGATTCCGTGAGCACCGACTCCGGGTGGAACTGCACCCCGTGGATGGGCGCCCCGCGGTGGGAGAGGCCCATGATGTGCCCGTCCTCGGTCCAGGCGGTCACCCGCAGCGTCTCGGGGATGCCCTCGGGCGACACGCTCAGCGAGTGGTAGCGCGTCGCGGTGAACGGGGACGGGACGCCGGCGAACACCCCGGCGCCGTCGTGATGGACCTCGGAGGTCTTGCCGTGCATGAGCTGCTCGGAATGGCCGACGCTCCCGCCGAACACCTCACCGAGGGACTGATGCCCCAGGCAGACGCCGAAGAGGGGCCGGCCCGTCCGCTCGCTGCCGCGGACCAGCGAGGCGCACACCCCGGCGTCCGCGGGGGCACCGGGGCCCGGGGAGAGCATGACCCCGTCGTGGCGCTCGGCCAGCTCGCCGATCTCGGTCTCGGACAGCTCGTCGTTGCGCACCACCGTGGTCTCGGCCCCCAGCTGCTGCAGATAGCCCACGAGCGTGTAGACGAAGCTGTCGTAGTTGTCGACGACGAGGATCTTCACAGTCATGCCTGGCCTCCTGGTGCGGAAGGGATGGTCTTCGGCTCCCCAGGCTACTGCTGCGCGGCCGGCGGAGTGTCCACGGTGATCTCGCCCTGCAGCGGGGAGAACTCCTGCTGGATCCAGGGGAAGACCCACTGCATCAGCGCCAGGATCGCTGCCGCGATCAGCACGACGAGCAGCAGGACCCTGACGGCGAAGGGGCCGGGGAGATGGCGGAAGATCCAGGCGTACACGGGTGCTCTCCTGTCTCAGACGCCCTCGGCGTCGTGCCGGACGGTCCGGGCTATCTCGGGCGGCGGCCCGGCGGAGTTCGGGCGCCAGGACTCCAGCTCCGCATGCACGACGATCCGCTCCGTGTCGCCGTAGCGCGGGTGGCAGCTCGTCAGCGTCATGTAGCGCCCGTCGGCCGGCTCCTCGGGCTCCCCCGGGACCGGGGCGATCACCGCTGTGTCCTCGGGGCCGACGATGCGGGTCTGCGCGTAGCGGTAGGTGTAGTAGCCATCGGCGGTCCGCACGTGGATGCGGTCCCCCTCCCGCAGCGTGTCGATCGCGTCGAGCACCGCGCCGTTGGTCTGACGGTGGCCCGCCACCGCGAAGTTGCCCTGCTCGCCGGGCATGGCCGACCCCTCGTAGTGGCCCAGCCCCAGGGTGTCGAGCACCTGGGAGGTCGTGCCCTCGATCACCGGACGCGAGTAGTCCTGGCCCAGCCGCGGGATGTAGACGACGCCGATCTCGGTGCCGACGGGCCCCTCGTCCATGACGACGGGCTCGCCCACCGCGGTCGCGTCCGGGACCTCGCCCAGGGCCGGCTCGAGCGGCCCGTCGTAGCTGCGGGTCATCTCGCCGACCGCCTCGCTCTGGACGCTGTCGGCCTCGATATTGGTCCACCACAGCTGCCAGACGACGTAGAGCAGCACCACGGCACCGAGAGTCAGCAGCAGCTCGCCGATCACGGAGACGACGGCGGCCCCGGCCGGGTGCCGGCGACGGGGACCTGTGGGCTCTGCAGTGCTCACGCTGGCCTCTCGGGGGTGCTGACGCGGAAACGTCGGGGGGGGGCAGACCGGCGCGCACCCGGCGCGTGCGGCTGCGGGCCCGTACGGGCGGTGCACGGCCGGTGCACGGTCGCCGCATGGGACCTGGGGCTAGTATGGGCCGCGTTCTCGGCCCGGCCGACATCCGAGCGGGTTCCATGACGACGCCGCACCGCGGGCCCGTCCGCGCGGTCCGGTCGCGGCCCGGTTCATCCAGCAGGAGGTTGCACACGTGTCCCAGTCCAAGAAGCGCCGCCTGCGCGGCGGCTCCTCGGCGGTGTCGGGATCCGCCCAGTCCTCCACCGCCGCACCGGTCGTCGACGAGGAGCTGACCCGCCTGGCCGTCGAGGCCCTCCCCGAAGCCCAGCGCCGCCGGTGGGAGCGCGATCAGCGAGCCGCGGCCGCCGACCGCGAGGCCCGCATCGCCTCGGGCGAGGAGGCCGATGAGGACCGCGACGCGGAGGAGCTCGCCGAGGAGATCTCGGCCTCGGCCCGCGGCACCGCGCCGGACGCCGACCCCACCCCGGTCTGGTACAAGATCATCATGTTCGGGCTGATCGTCATCGGCCTGCTCTGGCTCATCCTGTGGTACCTGCTGGACTTCAGCTATCCGATCCCCGGCATCGGCTACTGGAACGTCGCGGTGGGCATCGGCCTGATGATGGTCGGACTGATCATGACGACGAGGTGGCGGTGACCCCCGTCGACGACTCCGGCGCCCCCGATGCCCAGGACGACGCCCGCCGCACGGCCGGCGGGTCGGAGGCACACCGGTCGGCCTCCCAGGCCGATGCCGAGGCGCGGGCGTCCGACCCGGAGCCGCTGAGGGACGAGATCGCCAAGGAGGCCCGCAGCTCCTCCCGCGGAGCCGCGCAGCTCGAGGTGCGGCTGCGACGCCTCACCCTGCTGCTCGTCGTCCTGGTCCCCCTGATCTGGTGGGTCGTCACGTCCGTGCGCTGAGCTCCCGCGTCCTTCAGGAGCCCCGCGCTGGCAGGACTCCGCTGCGGCGCCCGCACATCGAGAGCCGGACAGGAGGCAGCGCCCGCCGCCGGCGGGCGCTGCCTCCTGTCGTTGCGCACCTCGGCCGCCGTCGCGAGCGCAGTCGGCCGGGTGCGCCGTGCGATCAGCCCTGGGGCGCGGTGAAGGCCACGTCCAGGTTGATGACCACCTTGTCGGAGACCAGGACGCCGCCGGCCTCGATCGCGGCGTTCCAGGTCAGGCCGAAGTCCTTGCGGGAGATCGTGGTCGTGGCCTCGAAGCCGGCGCGGGTGGCCTCGAAGGCGTCCACGACGACGCCGTTGAACTCGGTGTCCAGCACGACGGACTTGGTCACGCCGTTGATGGTCAGATCGCCGGTGATCGTGCCCTCGCCGCCGCCGAGGCTGAACTCGGTCGCGTGGAAGGTCATCTCCGGCTTGCTCTCGACGTCGAAGAAGTCGGCGGTGCGCAGGTGGCCGTCGCGGTTCTCGTCGCCGGTGTCGACCGAGGCGGTCTTGATGACGGCGTCGAGGGTCGAGTCCTCGAGCTGCTCGCCGACGACGAACTCGGCGGAGACATCGTGGAACGTGCCGCGGACCTTGGAGATGCCGGCGTGGCGGACGACGAAGCCGACCTCGGAGTGCGCGGGGTCGAAGGTCCAGACGCCGGGGACGAGACGATCAAGGGTGCTCATGGGATTCCTCCTGTCGGCAGCGGTCGTGCCGCTGCGGGTCGCTGCGCTGATCCCGGCTGCGCCGCGATCAACTGCTTGATACATCACTCAACTTACGCGCGTCCACGTGACGTGTCAACAACATTCTCGGAGGTCTTCTCGGCGACGGGCGCGGGCCCGTGTCGTCCCGCCCCCTCAGATCTGGTACTCGGCCACGGTGCTCTCCGAGAGGCTGTGGAACTGCCGCTGGTGGTAGACGAGCGGGGCGCCGGCGGGCTCGGAGCCCAGGATCTCGAGGACCCCGCAGTTGAAGACCAGGGCCGGCCCGGCCTTGATCCGAGCCAGGGGCTCGACCCGCATGACCCGCCCGACGTCCGTCAGCAGGGGCTCGCCCGTGGGCAGGCGGCGCCAGTTCATGGCGTCGCCGAAGCGCGGAGCCCCGTGCGTCGCGAAGGCCTTGGCGATCGCGACGTCGGAGGAGTCCAGCAGATGCACGAGCAGGGTCTCGGCCTCGGCCACCAGGGCCGCCGAGCCGCGGCGCGCCTGGAGCGAGAACCCGATGATCGGCGGCTCGGCCGACACGGAGGACAGCGACGAGGCGGTCAGCCCCACCGGGCCGTCCGGGCCCTCGGCGGTGATGACGGCGACGCCGGCCGGGTGGCTGCCGAAGATGGCGCCGAATCCGCCCTTGAGGCTCGAGGTGTCCTCCAGCCGGGACGGGGGCACGACGAAGTCCGCGAGCTCGGCCGTGCGCTCCTCCGCCTCGTGCCCCTCCTGGACGGTCGCACCGCCGCCTGCTGCATCCGACATGTGACTCCCTTTCCTGCGCCGGTTCCCGATGGCGCGGCGCCGCTGCTTCCGGCGGGAGGCGGGCGATGCCGCCGCTCACCGGCCTCCGCAGCGGCCCCGACCGCCGCAGAGCTCGGTGCCGCTCGTTGTCTCTGCCGTTCAGGCTCCCACATGCGCTGCGCGCTCCGGGCAGCCTGCGTCATACTCGACAACACGAGTCCCCGCGCGGAAGATTCCGCGCCGCGTCAGGGCCCTGCTCAGCCGTCGAGGCCGTGGAACCCCCGCCCCCAGTGGACGAGCGGGCCTCCCCGGGAGTGCTCCGGGCCGGCTCCGCTCGGACCCCCGCGCCCCATGGCGACGACCCGGCCGACGACGAGGCGGTGCGTGGCCGCGGTGTGGATCTGCTCGGTCTCGAGCTCGAACCAGGCAGGCGCGGCGTCGAGCACGGCGGCGCCTCCGACGGGCGAGCGGCGGAACGGGACGCTGTCCAGCAGACCGTCCACAGGGTTGCCCGGCGAGGCGAGCCAGGTGGCGATCGATTCCTGGTCCCGGCGCAGCACGCTGAGGACCCATGTGGGCGAGGCCTCCACGGCGTCGCAGATGCGCGCTTCGTCGAAGAGGCTCACGGCCATGGTGGGCGGGTCGTAGGACACGTCCAGCCACCCTGTGACGGTCACGGCGTGATCGCGGCGGCGATGCCGAGCCGACACCACCGCGACTCCGGAGGCGAGCTCCTCGGCCAGCAGCCGGTAGGCGTCGGTGAACCGCTCGGAGCCCTGCTCAGCCTCGATCGCCTGCGGCCCGGTCTCGATCTCCACGGTGGCCTCCTGTCGTCGTGTCGTGCCCGGCGGCGTCCCGTTCATGATGCGGTGTCGCGGGACCGGCGAGGGATCCGGGACGGCGCAGCCGTGCCGTCCCGGATCCGATGCCGTGATCCGCCGAGGGCTGGGTGCGCCGGATGGTGATGTTCAGCCGTCCTCCGCCGCGCATGCCCAGGGCCGGATCACCCGTGCCGGGGCGCACCGCCGGCACCCCGTGATAGGCCCACCGCGAAGCCCGCCCGAAGACGAACAGGTCCCCGCTGCGCAGCTCGACGTCCTGGTGGGCCTGGCTGCGCGACTCGGGACCGCCGAAGCGGAAGATGCACGCATCCCCCAGGGACAGCGAGACGATCGGCTCCGGGCCCGATTCGTCCCGGTCCTGGTGCATCCCCATCGCCGCCGCGGCATCGTAGAAGTTGATCAGCGCCGTGGTGGGCTCGAACGACGCCGCCTCCGGGGAATCGCCCCCGTAGGCAGCCGCGACTCCCCGGCGCCCGAGGTCCACGAGCGGCTGCGGCAGCAGCTCCCCGGTCACCTCCTCCCGGCCATGCCCGGATGAGGCATCGGCTGCGGACGCGGCGCCCGGCGTCGTCTCCGTCGCACGTCCTGCCATGGGAGCCCAGGGGCGTCCCCAGGTCCTGCCCAGCACGGTCGACTGCACCGACATGACGCCCCCGCCGGCCATCACCTGGTGGCGCATCCGGTGCACGCCCCTGACCCATGAGCGGCACCGCTCGACCAGGGCGATCTGCTCCGCCAGGTCGAGCCAGTCCGGGACATGGACGGCCCCCGGGGCGATCTCGCGCGGCTCGCGGGGCAGCGTGAACAGCTCCGGGCCGCCGGGCCCCCTGAGCCTGCTGATCCTGGCCATGTCGCGCACCTCCTCGCCCGTCGCCCGCGCTGTCGCCTCCCCGGACCCGCCGGCTCGGGCGGGGCCGGGAACCGTGCCGCTCCGATCACCGGATCGGTCTCGATGACCTGAGGCTATCTCCGCGGGACGACAGCGCGGGCGGTCGGGGCACGCCGGGCAGTAGCCTGGGCATCAGGCACCGACCCGACGCGGCCCTCCGCCGGAGGCCGACCCGACGCCTCAGGAGGCTCCAGGACGATGAGCTCGCAGACCCGCACCCTCGAGATCGCCGAGGACACCGTCATCGCCTGCACGGACGAGGGCTCCGGCCCGGTCATCGTCCTGCTGCACGGCCACGCCTACGACCGTTCCATGTGGAACGCCCAGATCCCGGCGCTCGTCGAGGCCGGCTGGCGGGTCATCGCGCCGGACCTGCGCGGCTTCGGGGACTCCTCCGTCACGCCCGGCATCGTCTACACGGAGGAGTTCTCCGACGACCTCGAGGCCCTCCTGCAGCGACTCGGCATCGAGCGAGCGGTGGTCCTCGGGTTCTCCATGGCCGGGCAGGTGGCCATGGAGTTCGCCGCGCAGCACGGCGAGCGGCTGCGCGGCCTGGTCATCTGCGACACCGTCCCGGAGGCCGAGGACCTCGCCGGGCGTCGCCGCCGCAATGTCGGCGCCGACGGGATCCTGTCCGACGGCATGGAGGCCTACGCGGAGAAGGTGCTGGGTGCCATGGTCTCCCAGCAGACCATCGACGAGAGGCCCGAGGCCGCCGAGGCGGTGCGCCGCATGATCGCGGAAGCACCTGCCGACGGCTCCGCGGCGGCCATGCGCGGCCGCGCGGATCGCCGGGACTTCACCGAGCTCCTGCCGGCCGTCGAGATCCCGGCGCTCGTCGTCGTCGGCTCCGAGGACGCCTTCGACGGCGGCGCGGGGGCCAGGATGGCCGCGGCCCTCCCCCAGGGCCGGCTGATCACGATCCCCGGCGTCGGACACACTCCGCCCATGGAGGCACCGGAGGAGTTCACCGCCGCCCTCCTCGGATTCCTCGACGGGCTCGCCTGAGCCCATCGCGTCCGACGCGCCGATGGCGCGGCCGCGCGCTCGGCGCACGCTCCCGGGCGACGGCGGCTCGGCGGCCGCCCGTCCGCGCCGGAGGACTCATCCGCCGGCAGAGGGTGTCCATCCCGTGCGGTCCGCCTCGGTGACCTCCCGCAGCGGGCGGGCCGGCACTCCTGCGGCGATCGTCCGAGGCGGGACATCCCGCGTGACGACGCTCCCGGAGCCGATGATCGCCCCGTCACCGATCGTGACGCCCGGATTGATGACCACCGAGCCCCCGATCCAGACCTGATCCCCGATGGCCACGGGGCGTGCCCAGCAGGCCCCGGCGGCACGCTCCTCGGGGTGGATCGCATGCTGTGACGTGAAGATGCTCGTCCGCGGCCCCAGGAGCACCGAATCGCCGATGGTGATGCCCCCGCCGTCGAGCATGACGCAGTCGAAGTTCGCGTAGAAATCATCGCCCACGGAGATCCCGAAGCCGAACTCGCAGCGGAACGTCGGCTCGAAGTGCGCGCGCTGCCCCGCATGCGCGATCAGATCGCGCAGCAGGACGAGCCTCTCCTGCGGAGGTCTCGAGAAGCTCTCGTTGTAGGTCGTCGCGGCCAGCACCGCCGCCTCCCGGGCGCGGATGAGCTCCGGGGTCAGGTCGTCGTACATCTCGCCGCTGCGCATGAGCGCGCGCTGCTGTTCCAGATCCATGGCTCCAGCCTGGCACGCCGCCGCCCGGCTGCTCTCTCCTCACGGGGCAATCCGCGGTTCGGGACGCGGCGAGGCGCAGCACCCGGCGTTCCAGTCGGCTCTGCTCTGCGGGGTGCTGGCGACTGCGCTCCCGGAGACAGACGACAGCGGGGCCGCGAAAGAGCCCCCCTTGGGTATGGGAAAGGCCCCCAACCCCCCACCCCACCACGAGAACCGCGGGG
>NZ_VDOR01000015.1 GCF_007666205.1 Kocuria palustris | reverse complement strand
CCTCCTGTGGTCAGTGACTGTCCCATCTCACAGGAGATGTTGCGCTGACCGCTTGAATCCGCCGATCTTCGACATCACCCCGGATCACGACCTCAACATCATCCGCCCGCGGCAGACGCTCAACGGCGTGCTCACCCGCACCGTCGAGGGGCTGGACGCGATCTTCGAGCAGAGCGCCCCCGACGCCGTCGTCGTCCAGGGCGACACGACCACCTCGACGGCCGGAGCCGTCGCCGCCTTCTACCGCGGCATCCCGGTGATCCACGCGGAGGCGGGACTGCGCTCGTTCAACCTTTTCTCCCCGTTCCCGGAGGAGGCCAATCGCAAGATGACCTCCCAGATCACCTCGCTGCACCTGGCTCCCACGGAGATCTCGCGCCACAACCTGCTGGCCGAGTCCATCAACGGGGAGGACATCGTCGTCACCGGCAACACGGTGATCGACGCGCTGCACCACACCGTGGCCAAGGCCCTGCCGTTCACGGACCCGCAGCTCGAGGAGCTGGCCGCCTCGGGGCGCAAGGTCCTGCTGGTCACCACGCACCGCCGCGAGAACCAGGGCGATGCCATGCGCGGGGTGGGCCGTGCCCTGGCGCGCATCGCCCAGGCCGAGCCCGAGCTGACCATCGTGCTGCCCGCGCACCGCAACCCCGTGGTCCGCGAGGCCGTGCTGCCGGCCCTGGAGGGCCTGGACAACGTCCTGGTCACCGAGCCGCTGGCCTACGGGGAGTTCACACGGCTGCTCTCCGTCGCGAACATCGTCCTGACCGACTCCGGCGGCGTCCAGGAGGAGGCCCCCTCGCTGGGCAAGCCCGTGCTGGTCATGCGCGAGAACACCGAGCGCCCCGAGGCCGTCACCGCCGGCACGGTCAAGCTCATCGGGACCGACGAGGACCTCATCGTGGCCGAGGTGGACACCCTGCTGCACCACCAGGTGCTCTACGACACCATGGCCAATGCGGTGAATCCCTACGGCGACGGCCGCGCCGCCGAGCGCACCATCGCCGCCATCGCGCACATGTTCGGCGTGGGCGAGCGGATCAGGGACTTCGATCCGGAGACGGCCGACGACGCCTGAGACCCCGCACGCCTCTGCCCGAAAGGTGCCCAGCCCCTTGCCCGATCTCCAGCCCTATCGCCGCGGCTTCCTCCTGCACCGCCGCGGGACCGGCATCGGCCCGGTCGCGCACTGGCCCGGCCGGGAGCTGGGCGCCTCGGGATGGATCCTGCGCCACGATCCGCAGGAGTCCGCCGAGTTCCTGCCGCTGGCCGACGGACGGCGGTGGGTCCTGGTCTACGGCCTGTGCCTCTACGCCGGCGACGACGAGCGCCGTCTCTCGCCTGCACGGCGGCTCGCCGAGGCCCTGCAGGAATCCGACGAGGCGCTGCTGGACGCCCTCGACCACCTGGGCGGGCGCCACGTCGTCCTGACCGGCGACGGACCGGACGTCGTGCTGCGCCAGGATGCCCTGGGCATGCGCTCCGTGTGCTTCTCCCCCAAGGCCGAGCTCGTCTCCAGCCACGCGCATCTGATCCACGACATCTCAGCGCATCCGCTGCGCACCTCCCGGAACGGGCGGCCGGGGATCCTGCATGTCTGGGGCCGCACGCCGTACCTGGGCATCGAGGCCCTGCTGCCGAACCACGAGCTGCACCTGACCGGCTGGCGCGTGCGGCGCTTCTATCCCCGGCGCCCCAACGCCTACCGGGACATGCCCCTGGACGAGCGCCTCGACCTCTTCCGCCGCCGCTGGAGCCGGCAGATGCAGGAGCTGGCCGCTCGCCCGCAGAAGCTCGTCATGTCCCTGACCGGCGGCGCCGACTCCCGCACGACGCTGGCCCTGAACTGGGATCACCTGCGGAGGCTCTCCCTGTTCACGTACACGGCCGACCGCCGGGCGGGGAGCAGGCACCGCGAATCCCTGGCCAAGGACGAGCGCATCGTCGAGCGGCTGCGCGTCCTGCTGCCGGAGGCCCGGCACTCGTTCTTCCGGATCGAGGACAGATCGGCCGGGCTGACGCCCGAGCAGGAATCCGTCGTCGCCCGGAACACGTACGGCAACCACGGAGCATGGCTGCTCCCCCACTACCTGCGCGAGTTCTCCGCCGAAGCACACATCCACCTCCGCGGATTCGGCTACGAGGTCGGACGGGCCTACTGGAACGTCGCCGAGGACAACAGCACCATCGATTCGCTCGAGCAGCTGTTCCTGCATCGCACGGCCAAGACCCGCCCCACCGAGCCCACGGCCGAGCGGCGCGCTGTCTTCCGCCGGGGGCTGCAGCGCTGGCAGTACGACACCGATCTGCACGGCATGCATCTGCGCGATCTCTATTACTGGGAGATGCGGATGGGCCGCTGGGGCGCCGAGGTCCTCAATGAGACGGATCTGGCGTTCGAGACGTGCGTTCAGCTCAATGTCCGCTCGCTGCTGGAGATCTCGCTGTCGCTTCCCATCGAGGACCGCCGGAGCGGATTCCTCTTCGCCGAGCTGATCAATGCGTCGTACCCCCTGCTGAACTTCTTCGGCAAGAACGACGACCGCAATCTCTACGAGATCACCCGCGACGCCGCCCGCAGCGGCCGGGGGGCCGGCGCGCCCGACCCCGCAGTCCCGTCCCTCGAGGCCTCGTCGTGGCTGCGCAGGCCCGGCGATGCGGAAGGGACCGCCGCACCGGGCACCGGGACGCAGCTGAGCATTCCGGCCCGGAGCTTCCGCGAAGGCGCTTCGTCCTCCCGGCGGTTCGAGCCCCTCGAGCACCCCGGCGAGCTGCGCTTCACGATCGCCTCGACCTACGGCGATCGCGCCGCCGCCGGGCACTGGCGCCTCCAGGTCCTCGTCGACGGCGAGCCGAAGGTCAGCTGGGACGGCGGCCGCTCGAGCTCTCCGGTGCACGTCAGGCTCGCAGATCTCCGGTCCGGAGCCCGGGTCTCCGTGGCGGCCGTCGCCCTGCGCGATCATGAGGGCTCTGCCACCTGGGCGAAGGCCAGCAGGGCCTGGATCCGCGACGTGGAGTTCTCGCCGGCGGAGCCGGCCGGGCCGGCGACAGCGGCCGTGGACGTCCCCGATGCGACCCGGCCCGAGCTGGGCGCGCAGCCGCCGCGGGTCGCCCCGCACGACATCCCCGGTCTGTCCCCCCGGCTGTTCCCGCTCGAGACCCCCACGCGGCTCGACCTCGTGGTCGAGGGCCGCCGGGTGCCGCTGCTCGTCGTGCGCCGAGCGCACAGCGGCCGGCCTCGTGTCCTGACCCTGTTCAACGGCGCGGTCGACCTCGAGCGCTCCCAGCGCGAGCCGGTGTTCCAGCGCTCGAGCTGGTGGCGGGACATCCCCCGGACCCAGATCTACGTCGCGGATCCGGGGAGCCTGGGCACCGACGCGCTGAGCCTGTCCTGGGGTCAGGTCTCCGCCGGGACGTCCGTCATCCCGGGAACGGTCCGGGCCCTCCGGCTGCTGGCCGGCGCGCTCGGAGCTCCGGAGCCCTCGCAGCGGACCTACTTCGGCTCCTCCGCGGGGGGATTCTGGGCGTGGTCGGCGGCCGCCCTGGACGACGGCTCGCGCGCTGTGGTCAACAACGCCCAGATCGACTGGACGCGCTGGATGGCCGAGGCCGTCAACGAGCTGCGCTTCGCCCGGTTCGACGGGATCCTGCCCGCCACGCTGCGCGAGCGGCTCCCGCAGCGCACGAGCGTCCTGCGGCTCTGGGAAGCCACCGGCGCCGCCTCCCAGATCGACTACTGGGTCAACATCGCCTCCAAGCACGACCGGATCGTCGACCTGCCGCAGGTGGAGGCGTTCGCCCGACAGCGCCCCGATCTCGCCGCGCACCTGCACATCCACCGGTACGAGGACGACGCGGCCGGCCACAACCCGCTCAGCCGCGACGCCACGCTCCGGGCGATCCTCACAGAAAGCGAACCGACCGCATGACCGCCGATCTGCCACCCGCACCCCCCGCCGACCGGTTCTCCTGGCCGGAGGTCCCGCCGCTGTCCGAGCTGCCCTCGACCTCCGTCGAGGCCGACGGCCGCACCTGGCGGCTGAGCGGACTGGACCAGCAGGACCACATCTTCCGCTGGCTCGAGGGCCAGCAGCGCTTCTACGAGCACGAGATGCTGACGTTCCTGTCGGCACTGGTGCCCTCCGGGGGCCTGGTCGCGGACGTGGGCGCCAACATCGGCAATCACGCGGTCTGGTTCGCCGGCGTCATGGGCTGCCGCGTGCGGGCCTTCGAGCCCGTGCCGGCCCTGTGCACGGTGCTCGCGCACAACGTCGCCCAGAACCAGCTCGATGCCCGGGTCCGCGTCGAGCCCTACGGCGTGGGGCGACGCAGCGGCCGGGCCCGGGTCGGCGCGTGGGACCGCGCGAACACGGGCGCCTCGACCCTCGAGCTGTGCGGCGCCGACGGCGACATCCGCATCGTGGCCCTCGACGACCTCGCGTGGGATCAGCCCGTGGACCTGCTCAAGATCGACGTCGAGGGCATGGAGGCCGAGGTCCTGGCCGGAGCGCTCGGGCTGATCCGACGGCACCGTCCCGTCCTGGCCGTCGAGGCCCGCAGCACTGCCGAGGAGGAGGCGCTGCGCGCCTGGCTCGACGACGCCGGATACCACGTGCTCGGCCGCCTGAACGCGACGCCGACCCTCGTGGCCGTGGCCGGCGGCTCTCCCGCGGCGACCGACGCGATCGCGCATTCCCTCGAGCACCTGGGTCGGCGCTTCGACGACTTCGAGACCCGGCTCGACCGCTTCGGGCGCTTCCTCCACAAGCTCACGGCGCCCGCGCCTTCTCAGGCTGGGGGCGCCCCCGCGGGCTCGGGCGGCTCGCCGGGCGACGGCGACGACCTGCGCGTCCTGCAGGAGCGCATCCGCCATCTGGAGGCCGAGCTCGACGCCATGCGCCGCCGAGCAGGCTCCGACCACCACGACACCGCATCAGCAGAGGATCGAGCATGAGCACCGCCAGCAGCTACGAGAGGTGGGGGCACGTCCACACGCACGCGGGTCCCGACGGCCTCCGCACGGCCCTGGAAGCCGGCGACGCCGACGGCGTGCACCAGCTCGCGCTCGACGACGAGGTCACCCTGGATGTCCTGGTGCAGGGCTCCCCGGAGGCCGGGACGACCTCCTCGATCCCCGTCTTCTTCAACGGCAACGTCCCCTCGCGCGAGGAGAAGTCCGGCCCGTTCTTCTCGGGCGGGCGCGTCGGCCCGGCGGTATCCCCCGTCTACGCCGCGATCTCCGATCCCGCCGTGGACAGGGACTCCCAGGTCCGCCTGGGGTGGTACGCGGGATTCGACGGCGCCGACGTCACGGCCGCGATCCTGGACGCGCTGCGCGCTCTCTCCGACGCCTGGCGGCGAGAGCTCGTCCTGGTGGGCGGCTCGGGCGGCGGCTTCGCTGCGCTGCGCTATGCGGCGCTGCTGGATCGCCCGGTCTCCGCGCTCGTCTGGAACCCGCAGACCGACATCCTGCGGTACAACCGCACCTTCGTCGACCAGTACCTGCAGTCCGCGTTCGCCGAGCACTCCCCCGAGGTCCCGTCGGCCGAGACCTGGCTGCAGGAGCGCACCGAGCTCTGCGCTCGCGCGGGGATCGAGCACAGCCTCGTCGATCGCACGACCCACGATCCGTCGTGCATCGACCGGCTCCTCTACCTGCAGAACCTGAACGACTGGCACCTCAGCGCGCACGCCATGCCCTACGTCCAGGCCCACCGCTTCCAGGACCTCGGCACGGGCAGCCGCATCCTGGGGCCCGATCACGTCGTGCAGGGAGGGGACTGGGGCGCAGGCCATGCCCCCCTGACCCACGACCTGCTGGTCTCCGCCCTGGCCGAGTTCCTCCACGGCGATGCCCCGAGCCTGGACATCGCGCGCCGGATCGTGCTCGACGAAGCCTGCGATGCGGCCTCCCTGGCGCAGATGCCCAAGGATCTGCGCTCGCTCGCGACGAGCATCCTGACGGGTGCTCGTGCCGCGCACGCGACCGGGGAGAGCGCCGTCACCGTGACGCTGCCCGAGGGAGCCCCTGAGCCCGGATACGGCGGCCTGCGATTCGGGCTGACCCAGTCCCTGGGAGACAGGCGCGGGCAGCTCGCCTGGTTCCGGCACACCCGTCGTCTGGAGTACGACGCCGACGCCCGGTGGACCGGCTCCGAGCTTCTCGTGACCGTGCGGGACGGGCTCAATCACCACCTCGGCCAGCTCGCCGTGGGCGACGGCGAGGCACCCGAGCCCGCCGTCGTGCGGAGCCCGGTGCAGTCCCGTGACCCCGCGCAGACTCGTGCCTTCATCTACGGCAGCTGCGTCACCCGGGACGCCTTTGCGCTGGACGGGGCTCCGGGGCTGAGCGACTACTTCGCCCGCACCCCGCTCGTCTCGGCCTTCGGCCGGGCGCCGGCAGAGCTCCCCGCCAGCATGGACCTCGAGGCGATCCCGAGCGCCTTCCAGAAGCGGATGGTCGACCGGGACGTCCGGAAGACCCTTCCTCCGACTCTGCGCGATCTGGACCCGGAGGTCCTGGTCATCATCGATCTCATCGACGAGCGGATCCCGGTGGCCCGGGTCTCCGGCGGCATCCTGGCCTGCAGCAGCGAAGCGGCCCGCGCGGGATTCGCCCCGCAGCGCGAAGCCCAGATCTCCATCGGCCGCCCCGGATTCATCACGGCGTGGAACCAGGCCGCCGCAGAGCTCGTCGAGGCTCTTGAGGGCCGCCGGGTGGTGCTCAACAAGGCCTACTGGGCCACGCACGACGACACCGGCCAGGATCTGCAGGAGCGCTTCCCCATCGAGCTGCACAACCGGACCCTCAAGCACATGTACACCACCCTCGAGCGCAGCCTCGGCTGCGCCGTCATCGAGTACCCCGACGACCTCCTGGTGGCCGACAGCACGCACCGCTGGGGCCTGTCCCCCTTCCACTACACCCGCCCCTTCTACGATCACTTCATCGCCCGTCTGCGGGAGGTCGCCTCATGAGCACCCCAGCACTTGACCAGGGACTCCCGACGCAGCTGCGGCCGAGCTTCGAGAAGCGGATGATCCGCGACGCGGACTGGAGCCGCGACGCCGACGGTCCGCTGCGCATCCGGCTGTTCACCGGCGCCGAGATCGTCGTGGGCGGCTCCCCCGGGCTGGACTTCGCCCAGGAGTTCCCGAACCAGAAGGGCAGCTCCCTGATGTGGCTCTACGCCCTGGAGCCGCTGCGACGCGCCGGGGAGGTCGTGCGGCAGGGTCACCCCGAGGACCTGCCGTCGCTGGTCGAGGGGTGGAAGGCCGCCGTCGAGCACCTCGGCGGGCCGGGGGGCACGCAGCGGTGGACCGACCTGCCGAGCATGGACCACGCCTGCGCGACCCGCATCAGGACCTGCCTCGAGGCGGGCGAGCTGATCGAGGACGAGGAGGTCCGCCGCGGCATCCGCGAGATCGCGGATCAGACCGTCGCCTGGGTGCTCGACGATGCGAACTACCGCCCGAACAACCACGGCCTGATGAGCAGCATCGCGCTGCTGCTCTGGCACGTGGCCGTCGAGCGCGTGGAGGGCGGGAGCACCGCGCTGGACACCGCGCTGACGCGGATCGTGGAGCTGGCCGAAGAGGCCTTCGACGACCGCGGCATGTGCAATGAGAACACCGTGGGCTACCACAACTTCAATCTGCACTGCTACCGCGAGGTCCTGCGGATCCAGGACGCCGAGCAGATCAGCGAGACGATCGACGAGCAGCTCCGGCCCATCCTCGACCGCGCCCGCGAAGCGCTCGAGCTGACCATGCTCCAGGACGACACCATCCCGACGATCGGCGACAGCGGGAAGTACCGCCCTGCCGTGGTGCACTCGCGCAACCGATCCTCCGCGTTCCCGGATTCCGGGCTGGCAGTCTACAAATCGGAGCGGCTCTACGTCTCGCTCGTGGGCGGGGCCCGCACCGAGGTCCACAAGCACGCCGACGACACGGCGCTGACCGTCCACCGCGACGGCGCTCCCCTGCTGGTGGACGCGGGCTCCTACCTGTACGACAAGACCGACCCGTACCGGAAGGCCATGGAGTCGAGCCTGGGCCACTGCGTCATCGCACCGCAGGACCACGACGGCGAGCTCCGGCAGTTCTTCGTCCGCGCACACCCCGACTACGGCGCCGCCTTCACCCATCACGAGGTCCCCGCGGAGGGAGACTGCCGGATGGGCGTCGAGGCCTGGCTGCCCGACCGCTTCCGCATCGCCCGGTCCGTCGCGGTGCTGGACGACCGGTGGATCGTCGTGAAGGACGAGGTGCGGCTGCTCGCCCTCGCCCGCAGCAGCGCGGCACGGCAGCGCTGGCTGTTCGGCCCCGACCTGCACCTGCACCGGCTCTCCGCGGACTCGTGGGAGGCCTCTCGGGACGGCGCGCCGGCCGTGAGCCTGCACCTCGTGGGCTCGGCGGAATCGGAGACCTACCGCGGCGAGGAGTTCGGCGGGCACCGCGGGTGGGCCTCGGAGCACTACGGGACCAAGCATCCGGTGAGCGGCCTCGACCGGATCGGCAGGGGCAGCGTGCAGGTGCATCGCGCCCTGATCGATGCCGCGGATGCCCCCGCGCTGTCGCTGGCGGAGGTGCCGGCGGAGGTCCTGGAGGTCCTGCACTCCTGATCGGATCCCTCCGCCGAGCCCGGTCCCTGTCGGCCGAGCCCCGGACAGAGGCCCCCTGCGGTGAGCCCCTCAGCTGAAGGGGTCGCTCTGCGGCTGCGGCGCGCTCGGGCCTACGGCGGCTGCGACGTGCTCCCGCAGGGCCGTCACGAGCAGGCTCGAGGGCGCCCCCTCCGGGGTGCCGTCGAACATCGCCGAGCCCGGCGCGATCACGACCGCCGATCCGAGAGCGCCTGCCAGGGTGCTCTCCTCGTCCCAGGGGCCGAGGCCGTCCTCCGTCGCGCTGACCCGGAGCACGGGCACCGCCAGCTCTGCGCACTGCGCCAGCAGCTCGGCGATCTGCTCGGCGAGCTCCGGGGCGGTGTCATCTCCCGCACCGGCCCACGGACCCGTCTCCAGGGCGGCGTCCTCGATCACCAGGGCGCGGGCGGGGACCACGCCGATCGACTCGGCGGCCAGCCCGGGCGCCGCAGGGAAGACCTCGATCCCCCGGGACCGCAGATCGCGCGCGAGGCCCGGGGTCATCAGCCCGTGGACCCATCGCCGCGTCTGCAGCTGCGGGTCCCCGGACAGGCCCAGGACGGCGCCCAGCGTCGACTGGCCGGTGTTCGGCGGCGGCGGGGTCGCCGCGCGCCCGGCGACGGGGGTGCTCTCATCGGCCACGGGTCACGCCTCCCTGCTCGTCCTGCTCGTCCTGCTCGTCCAACAGCCAGCTGATCGCGCGGCCGTCCTCCCGCCCGGGTCGGAAGAACGCGACGGGCAGCCCCGGCTCCCGCCAGCTCATCAGACCCGGCTCCTCATCCGCTGCGCGGCGGGCGCCGATGCGCGTGACGTCCTGCGGGACGAACTCCGCGGCGTGGAGCAGATCCTCCGCCCAGGTCTGGGGCCTGCCCTGCTCCCACCGCGCGGCCCACGGGGTCCGCACCTGCTCGACGCAGCCGATGCCCGCCGCCTCGAGGAACCCGAGCGCCCCTGCCTCGGCCTCGCCCGCGACGACCCGCACCGCGGCGGGTCGATGGGTCTGACGCAGCAGGTCCCGGGCCGCGGCCTCGTCCAGCCGCTCGACGACGGCCGTCCAGGGCTGCGCCGGGGCGGTGCTGATCGGCAGGCCGGCGGCGCGCAGCATGATGGTCAGGGCGTGCTGGCACAGGTACGACCGCCGCACCGCACGCAGCTGCTGCCAGGCCCTGCGCCGCCAGGCCCGGCCGTCGCCCAGGCACTCGCCCATGATCCGGCCCAGGGCGTCGGCGTCCTCGCTGACGGGCACCGCGGGGATGCTCTCCTGCAGTCCGCGGCCCCTGCCGCTGACCACCACGGCGCCGGAGGCCGCGATCTCGACGACCCTCCGGGAGAACATGGTCGGCGAGTCGTTCACCGAGTTCACGTTGATGTGCACGGGATGCGCCTTGTAGGCCTCGAGCACCTCGTCGTAGGACAGGCCGCCGTCGATCGATCCCTCGTAGCGCTGCGGGAAGGAGTACGGGGAGCCCGGGTGATTGCGCTGGCGGTCGTAGATCGTCAGCCCGTGGAGCTGCGCGGCGGACAGGATCCTGTCGAGCTCGGCCGAGCGCTCCGCGTACCGGGCGCCGTAGTAGGTCCCGGCGTAGCTGACGGTCCTGCGCTCGGACCACGATCCCGGCAGCGGGTGATGCAGCCGGGGCTCCGCGAAGAACGGCATGGACGCGACCGCGCGGTTGCGATGCTGCGTGTCGTTGTCGAGGTAGGCGGGGATCCGGTCCGCGTCGGTCGTGAACACGACATCGCACAGCGCCGCAGTGGGCGCGAAGGACCTGAAGTGCACCGGATCCTCCTTGTTCCAGAAGATCACGGGGATGCCCTTGGCGCGCGCCACCCGGACGGCCTGTTCGATGTCGTGCCGGGAGTCCTTGTAGTAGGCCACCCCGTGGAACCACTCGCTCTCGCGGCCGGACCAGGCGGATTCCACGAACAGGGCGTCCAGGCGGTGGGCGGCCACCGTGAGATCCGCGTCCTGCCGCGGGATGTGCACGACCGCGCAGCGCTCGGAGACCGTCCGCTCCGTGAACTCGTCGGAGATGATGCCGACCGTCACCTGATCGAGGCGCATCTGCTCGACCTCCGAGGCCAGCTCGTCGTAGTCGCGCTGCAGCCGCTGCACCGCCGCCTCGTCGAGCTGCGCCGGATCCGTCACGAGGCCGTCGAACTCGTGCTCCGCCGGGCACTCCAGCGCCGCCGCAGCGCCGCCGGCGGAGGCGTCCGGGCCTGTCCCCTCCAGACCGGTCCCGTCCAGGGCGGCCACGGGCACGCCGAGCCTGCGACCGGCCAGCACGGCCGCCCAGGAGGCGACGACGCAGGCGCGGTCGACGCACAGCGCCTGCGGACGCAGCACGCGCGCCCGCCGGGTCAGCCCGTCGGCCGCGATCTGGATCCGCTCGAGCACCGAGCGCTGCGCGGAGGCCTCGACCACCTGCTGCGGCTCCTCCCCGACCGGTCCGGCCGAGATCCGCAGCAGGCCGGCGGCCTCCCCGGCGTCATCCGCGGGATCCGTCGCGGGCTCGTCTGCGGACCCGGGCTCCGCCACGGGCTCGACGGGCTGCTCCGGCCCGATGACGAGGACCTCGCCCGGCCGGGCGAGGTAGGCGCTGCCCGTGGTCCGGGGCGCCCGCAGCAGGTCTCCCGCGCGCAGCTGCCGGTGCACGCGGCACTCCTCGAGCTCGCGCCGCGTCCCGGCGCTCAGCGCGCCGAGCTCGTCCCGATGCTCGTCCGCCAGCTCGAGGGCCCGTCCCTGAGTCTCCGGCCGGGCCAGCAGACCGATCAGCAGCCGATCGAGCGCGGCCGGGGTGCCCAGCTCCTGCCAGCGCTGCCGCAGCGACTCCTCGTCGAAGCGGGGATCGACCTGGGGTTGCGCGGCGGGACCGAGCGCGTGCTGGGGGAACAGGACCTCGGCCCACCGGGGGGCCAGGGCCGTCACGTCGAAGCGGCGAGCGCTGCGCTCGGCCCGCTCGGCCTCCTCGGCATGGCCGCGCTGCGAGGCATTGATCCGCAGGATGGCTGCCGCGGCGTCCTGCGTGCTCGCGTGCACCCAGTCGTCCTCGAAGATCTCGGCGGCTCCGTCGCGCTGCCACACGACCGGGATCGCGCCGCCGGCCGTTCCCTCGACGGGAGCGAGGTGGAAGGTCTCGCGCGTCGACGGCGAGAGCATCCAGCCGATCCGGCGGAACCAGGCGCCCATGTCGGCGCCGAAGGCGTCGAAGGCCACGTGGGCCAGGAGCTCCGGATCCGCCGCGAGCCGCTCGTAGAACGCCCGGTAGGCGTCCTGGACCACGGGGTCCTGCCACATCCAGCCGTAGTCCCAGGGCGCGCGTCCCCGGACGTGCAGGACGTACCGGTCGTCAGAGGCCAGCAGGATCTCCAGCAGGTCCAGCGCACGGTCGGGGCGCTTGAGGATCGGCACGATGCCGGCGATGCCGAGGTGGAAGCGGGCATCGGGGTGCTTCGGCCGGTCCAGGTCGAAGACGTCGATCATGTTGTGCACGACCGCGGTCTTGTCGCGGGGCCAGCCGAGCTCGGCGATCACGCGCTCCCGGTAGAACTCCGAGACGAAGACGACCACGTCCACGGCGGCCAGATTGATGTCGTGCACGAAGTCCTGGAAGAGCTCGTAGCCGTGGAAGCGCACGACGAGGCGCTGCCCCGGGCGCTTGTGCCACGAGTACCAGATCGCATTGTGCGAGGCGAACTCGCAGAAGATGATGTCCGCCTCCGCCAGACGCGCGTCCGAGTCCTCCACGCTGTGGCGGTTCTGCTGCGGCCACCGGTCGAACTCGATCCGCAGGCCGCCGACGTGCTGCAGCAGCTCCACGAGCTCGCCGGCGAACTTGAAGTCGTGGCCCGCCATGAGCAGGGTGCGCGCAGCGGGCAGCTCCGTCATCGGGCGCGCGAGCTCGGCCAGGCGCCGCAGCCGGGCGCGGCCGTCGGCGGAGCGCAGGTCCGCGATCTCGAGCGATCCCGAGAAGCCCTGCTCCTGCAGCGCGAGCCGCTCCGCCTCGCTCGAGGCCAGGACCACGCACTCGCCGGCCGACACGTTGCGCACGACGCGCCGCGCGGACACCGGGTCCTCGGCGAGGGCGTCCTGGAACCACCCGGCCCCCACGCTCAGTGCGAGCGACACCTTGAGGTTCGGCGAGCGGACGAGCGCGGCGGCGACCTCCGGCCGGTCGAGGACCAGCAGGTCGGCGCGGAGCTCGACCGCCGCGGTGTTCGCGTACCAGGCCGCCAGCCGCGGCTCGATCCTCCCGGCGGCGTCGCGCCGGTCGCCGGCGGCCGGGAGCCACGACGCGAGCTGCGTGTCGGCCGGGCTGAGGGTGCGGAGATCCTCCCGCAGGACGAGCGCTCCGGGCAGCTCGGCGGTGCCGGCGGTGTCGTGGAGGACCGTCAGCAGGCCGTCGCCGCCGACGAAGCCCAGCCAGCCGTCGGCCCAGGTCCCGAAGTCATCGGGCCGCAGGTGCATCCGGGAGGTCAGCTTCGGCGCCCAGCCCGCGAGCCGGCGCAGCTGCTCGGTCGAGGCGGCCAGCAGGCAGCCGCCGCGCACGAGCGCCTCGAGGGCCTCGACGCGCTGCTTCGGCGGCAGAGCGGCGAGCTCCTCGGTCGTCGCGTCATCGGCCAGCCAGATCGCGGGTGCACCGGGCAGCCGCCGCACCGTCGCGAGGACCTGCGACAGGCTCGCACCGGCGACGAGGTGGAGCCGGGGCTGAGCCCCCGGTCCGTCCCCCGGTCGAAGCCCGCCCGGCTGGATCTCCGCGGCGTCCGCCCGCTGGGTCCAGAGGGCCACCGCGGCGCCGTCGGGGGTGCGGCCGGCATCGACGGGCCCGGCGGTGTCGATCATGGCCATGTCCTCGGCTCCATCCTGCGCTGCTGCTCCGTTCGGCGGGCGGGTCCCGGTGCTTCCGTCCCCCGGGTGACGGGATCCGCCGGTCATCCGCGGCGCTCCACGGTCAGCTGGACCGTGTCCCGGCGCTCGACATCCGCCTCGGCCGCCGGGGACTGCTCGACGACCTCCCAGTCCCGAGTGCTCTGGGCCTCGGCCTCGGCGTCGAAGCCCTCCCCCTCCATCTCGTAGAGCAGGCCGACCTCGCGCAGGGCGAGGATGGCCTCGTGCAGATCCCGGCCCGTCACATCCGGCATCCTGCCCTCCTGGGTCTCGATCGGGGGCAGGGCCGTGGCCTCCTCCTGCGGCGACTGCGAGGCGGCCTTCTCCTCGGGCTCGCTCGAGGCGCAGGCCGAGGCCGTGAGGGCGAGGCCGCACACGAGGGCGGCGGCTGCGATGGTGCGCTGGGACATGATCATTCCGGCCTTCCGTGGGGCGGGTGCGGTGGTGCGGGTCATGCCTGGGTGAGGGCCGCGCGGATCGCGGTCCACTGCCGTGCCGTGAGGCGATCGATCTGCTCGCGGGAGGGCTGGGGGGTCTCCAGGACGGCCTCGCGGATCTCCTCGGCGGTGCCCTCGAGAGCACGGCGGCGGATGTCGATCCCGAGTGCCGAGTAGTGGTCGCGGAACTTGAAGTCGCCGCCGAAGACCTGGTCGGTGAGCACGAAGGGCGCCACGGGGACGCCGTAGGAGTGCGCGAAGATGCAGCCGTGCAGGCTGGTGGAGGCGATGGCCCGGTACTGCGCCAGGGCATGCACGAACTCCGAGCGCGTCGCGTAGTTGTCCACGATGTCCTGCTCGTGCTCCGGGTAGCGGCGCACGAACTCCTCCCGGTCCACGGCGTGGACGATGAAGCCCAGCGGCCTGCGGCGGACCGCACGGGGCATCGGCTCGAGGTCCGCGAGCAGCAGGCCGGGATCTCCGATGACCTCGGGGCGCTGCTTCGCATCGCGCTCGAGCACGGCCTGCGTCAGGAAGCCCCGCACGCCGTCTGCCCGGAAGCCCGGCCCGTACTCCCGGCGGTTGCCGTTGATCAGGCCTCCGCCCACGACCCGGCAGGGCGCATGCGTGACCGCGGCGATGAGCGAGCCCACGATCGCCACCGTCCCCGCCGGCAGGGCGTCCTTGGAGCGGATGCCCAGCCGATCGTAGGACCCGGCGCCGAGCACGGCGTCGGCGATGTGGAAGCCCATCAGGTCGCCGAGGTTCCCCCGCTCGGCGTTCACCGCGGTGATGTGCGCGTACACGTTCGTCATCTCTGTCCTCACGACGCCTTCAGGGGGATGTGACGGCGCACCAGGAGGTGGCCCATTCCGTCGACCAGCTCCACGCGCATCCGGCGCATCGCGGGGTCCGGGACGAAGTCCCACGACGATGCCGTGCTCAGATCGGCCGCCGACTGCAGCACCCGGTCCCGGGCGTCCAGGACGGCGGCCTTCCAGTGCAGACGCGCGTAGTCGGCGGGGAGCATGCGCAGGGACGAGGAGACGCGGTGGCCCCGCACCCGCCAGGACACGAGACCCGCCACCTCGTCGCGGACGGGCCGGAGGTCGTCGGGCCTGGTCCACGGACGCGATCGGTCGAAGAAGGACTGGGCGTCCATCTCCAGGACCTGATCGAGCACCGGGTCCCGGTCGGGTCGCGTGAGCCGCTCCAGGATCGCGTGGATGCGGTCCCCGGCCGGCGGGGTGTGGCCCTTCCCCGTCTCGGCGAACCAGGCGACCCGTTCGGTGCCATCGGTCCAGATCCCCGGCTCGAGGCGGCGATACCCCTGGGAGCCCAGGTACGGCACCGCGTGCCGCTGGACATGCGGGTCGTCGTCGGCGCTCTGGAGGTAGAAGATCCGTCGCGGGGCGCTGCCCGCCGGCAGATCGGCCGTCAGATCGCCGCGGCAGCCGGCGGCGGCCATGGCCTCGCCCAGCCCCGTCTTCCACTGCGGTGTCCGCAGTGCGGGCCGCGAGGACGGGAAGGCGGCCTCGGCGTACTGCCGCACGAACCGCGGGGAGTACTCGGCGATCTCGGTCTGGGGGTTCCAGACGAAGACCGAGCAGGACTCCCCCAGCCGATGGCCTGCCTCCAGTGCGGCGAAGCCCCCGGCGGAGCCGCCGACGACCCAGAGGTCTGCTCCCGGGGACTCGGCCAGGGGCCGCAGCAGGTCCTCGGTCGCGGACTGCACCCGCTGGTGCTCGGAGCCCGCGTACCACGCGATGCTCAGCCCCGGGGCCAGGGACAGCGACGGGTCCGAGAGCGCGATCAGGGGCAGGCCGAGCCCCGGCGCCAGGCTGCGGCCCGACAGGAACGGCGGCCGGCGCCCCTCCCGCTTGCCCACCGCCCCGGAGAAGATCGCGAGCACGGGGCCCTCCTGCTGCTCGAAGGGCTCGCCCTGCGTCAGCAGCTCGTACGGGCCCCCGTGGGCGCTCGCGATGACGTGGATCCCGTCGGGCCGGTGCGCGGCCGCGTGGAACTCGGCGAGGTCGCCCCACCGGTGCACCGCGTTCTTCCCGTAGGAGGACTCCTGGCGCCACGGGGATCCCGCGTCACCCTCCGGAGCCCGCGTCGGATGGTCGGTGCCGCTCATCAGACCCCCACCTCGCTCCGGCCGACGATCTCGCCGTCGAACTTCACGAACCCTCGGATCCGCGCGCCGTCCGGGACGTCCTCGAAGCGCGCCGAGGCGTTGCGCGCGTACGAGGTCCCGGCGATCCGACGCCCGTCGTGGAAGACCTGGAAGCAGATGTACCCGGCTGCGGCCCGCAGCTTGTCGAAGTTGCTGATGACGCGCACCTGGCCGCCGCTGCGCCGGGCCGTGAGCCGCAGGTCGAGGGGCACCAGGTCGAAGGACAGGCCCGGGGGCTCCGCCTCCGGCCTCAGCTCGAGCACCTCGTCGAGCGCATCCAGCCGGCGCCGTCCGTGGGTCCGCACGATGTGGAAGTCCTTCCGGTGGGCCGAGAGGTTCTGCCCCCAGCGCATGTAGACGAAGCCGGGCTCGTTGCCGTGCACGGGCATCAGCTGCTGGCCCCGTGCGCGGATCGACCGGGCCTGGACCGCCGTCATCAGCTCGGGGGCCGACCAGGGCGAGAGCTCGGAGAAGTCGACGGCCCCCGGGTTCCGGATCACGAACGCCTTGTTCCCCGTCAGGCTGCGGCGCATCTCGACCTCCTCGACGTCGACTGCCTCGCCGTCGACGTAGGCCACGTAGGTGCGCAGCGGCCCCATGACGATCACATCGACGTCCGGCGACTCCGCCTCGGCCGCTGCGGCCATGCCGACCATGTTCCGCGCCTGATGCGGCAGCAGGACGTCGTCGTCGTCCACCGCCATCCGGATCAGGCGCTCGAACTCCCCGAAGGCGATGTCGCGGTGGGCCTCGGCGAAGAGCCGGTCCCGGAAGGGGGCGTGCTTGTTCGGGCTCTTGACCCAGTCGATCCGGTCGTCGCCCGGATAGCCCCCCGCCGGGTGGGTGTACTCGTGGATCCGCAGGCGCAGCCCGTCGGGCAGGTCGACGGCGGCGAGCAGCCGCCGCGTCCGCTCGAGATGCTCCTGCTTGTCCGTCGAGAAGTAGATCGTGACCAGGATCTCCGCGCCCGGCGGCACCTCGAGCCGCTGCAGCGCTCGCAGGCACAGGCGGAAGCGCTCGAAGTAGGTGTCGAGCACGTCGGGATCCTGCTCGTAGTCGCAGAACATGGTCTCGATGAGCACGAGGGTCCGCACCGGGGCCGGCTCCGGTGCGGCGGGCTCGGGCTCGGGCTGCGGCACGTGGCGCGGCAGCGGCAGCGCCCAGTCCTGCTGCTCGATCACGACGGCCTGCAGATCCTCCGGAGTGCTGCGATTGCGGATCCGCAGGCGGGGGGCATCCACGCCGGTGAGGTCGAAGGCGTGCTCCCGGCGCATGATCCACGGACCGCGGCGGACCGGCTGCCCGCCGTCGTAGAGGTCGAAGGCGAAGTACCGGCCGGGGCCGTCCGCGAGGACCTTGAGGGTCTCGGGGCCCATCACGAGCGCCTGCGCCGACAGCGGCTCGCCCGACGGCAGGGGCGCAGCCGTCCGCGCACCCGTCCACGGCGCCCGCCGCAGGGCCGCGGGGATGATCTCCTCCAGGGGCCCGGTGATGTCCTCGATCCCCTGCAGCCGCGTCCGCAGGAGGTCCGCGGCCATGGGGGTCCAGGTCCCGAGCACGGTGTCGAAGCGCAGATCGGAGCCTTCGTCGTGGAACGAGGCGACGTCCACCGGAGCCCGACGGCGCCAGCCGGTGGCCGACCAGCCGAGCATGGGGTCCTCCTGGCCCCGACGGACGTCCCGCCGCTGCCGGTCCCGGAGCCCGGCGATGTGGAAGCTCGAGCCCTGGTGCTTCAGCGCGAAGCCGATGCTCAGGCTCGTGGCCTCGACGCCGCGGCCGCAGTGCCAGCGCTGCTCCGCGGCCACCGGCTCCTCGGACACGACGCGGTCGAGCACCGCTGTGAGGTCCCAGTGCTTGAGGTAGACGATCCGCCGGGTGATCTCGACGCCGTCGTAGCTGCGGTCCCGCAGCAGGAGATCGACGGCGGCGGCCGTGTCCTCGCTGCGCACCAGCTCGACCGGCACCGACCGGCGCGACGTGCGCCCCGGGAGGGTCACGAGCGAGTGGGCGCCGCGGGAGACGAGATAGGACTGCGTGGCGTCGCGGCCGTAGTAGTGCCGCCCCCCGTCCTGGATCCAGGCCACGCCGCCGGCGCACACGGTGAGGCTCCCGCCGTCGGTGTGGCCGTGGATCTTGTCCTGGGCGCCGAAGACCGCCGCGAGGAACGTCTCCTGGTCGAAGGGGCGGTGCTCCCCCCAGCCGCTGCGCACGAAGGCGTAGCCGCGGTCGTAGACGGCCGCCGTGCTCTCGGGCGAGCGGCCCTGCCTCCCCTGGGAGGTCACGAAGGCGGCCAGCGGATGCCGGATGTCCCCGATCGCGGCGCCGTTCGTGTCCCCGATCCGCGCCAGCCGGCCCAGCGGCGACGTCGCGTGGGCCATCACCTCGGGTGCCAGGTCGATGCGCTGCGCGCCGTCGGGGCGGCGGATCCCCTCGAGATCGAGCCAGGTCAGGGCCTCCTGCCACCAGAGATAGTTCATCCGGTGATAGGCCAGGGCCCCTTCCTCGTTGACCCCCTGCTCGTCCCAGGACTCTCGCAGCCGGGTCCCGAGCAGCTCGACGGCGCGCTCCTGGGCCCGCCGGTCCGCCAGGACCGAGGAGACGACGAACAGGCCGATCATCTGGTGCAGCCCGTGATTGCCCGCCCTCAGATGCGCGGGGTCGTCGAGCCAGTCGCGGTGCTGCTCGAGGCTGCGGATCAGCCAGTCCTGCTCCCCCACGACGGCCAGGCCGTGGCAGAGCTCCAGCGCCCGGATGCCGTCGGCCATGTCGACCCAGGCCCAGCGCGAGGCGCTCGCCCCGGGCGGATTCGACGCGACCCAGGAGCGGGCGTAGTGCTCCCACACCTGGGCCGCCCGGTCATCGCCGCCCTGGGCGGCGCGGCGCAGCGGGTCGAGCCACCGCAGCATGTGGAACTGGAACTGCCAGTTGTTGTCCTGGAACGGGTCCTCGCTCCAGGTGGGGTCCTCGGGCAGGTCCCAGGTGCGATGCGGCGGAAGCGTGAGCCTGCCCTGGAGCAGGTCTTCGACCTGCCGCTCCTCATCCGGTCCGGGGACGAAGTGCTTGCCCAGCGCCTGGCGGGCGGCGGCCTCGAGATCAGCCATCGGTCCTCACCTCCGTCCTGTCCTGGTGCATCGGCTCCTCAGATCCGGAGACGGCCGCCGGGCCGGGCTCGTCGTCCTCCGAGGTCTCGAGCGGGACCAGCTGGATGTCGCTGTCCGGGGACTCGGGGTCCACCGGCTCCAGCTCGATGCCGTAGAAGGCGCCCAGCTGCTGCAGGAGGCCGAAGCACTCCTCGCGGTCCTCGGGCGCGACGGCGGTGTTGTACTTGCCCACGAGCCATCCGCTCAGGAAGGGACGCGCACGCCGGGCGATGTACTCGTCCATCAGCCCGTTCTCCCGCAGCCATCGGCCCCGGGCCTCCTCGAGCGGCAGGTACTTCCGGTAGAAGCCGGGCGAGACGGTGTTGACCATCGAATTGGCCACGGCGCCGTAGTAGACGTGGATCGGCAGCTGGACCGTGTCGATGCGCCGCGCGGCGTGGAGCATCTCCTGGAAGGCCAGGGAGTCCTGCCCCAGAGCGCCCACGGGCTGCTCGATGCCGGTCGAGCGCAGCCAGGCGGTGTCCGCCACGAGCGCCTGGATGCTCATGGGCTGGAAGTCGATGCTCGCGATGGCGCCGTCCGGAACCATCCGGCCGCCGGCCTCCTCGTCCGGCACCAGCACCTCGTCGAGGATCCGGGCGTTGTTCACGTAGCGAGCGGTGTAGGAGAACTTGAGCATGTCGCCGATCGCGAAGTCGAGATCCGCGGATCGCACCATCTCGAGCAGCCGCGCATAGCCGTCGTTCACGGCCTCGTTGTCCGGATCCAGATAGGTCACGTACGGCGCCCGCGCCAGCTCGAGGCCCTGATTGCGCGGTCGGGATGCGCTGCCCGAGCCCCCCGCGGGGTTGAAGTGGGTCCGGACCTGGGGGAAGCGCCGCTCCAGATCCCGGATCACCTGGGGCGTGATCCCGTCGGTCGAGCCGTCGTCGACGAGCAGGACCTCCATCCGCTCGAAGATCGAGGACCGCTGCAGAGAGCGGAAGCACTTGCCCTCCAGGTGCCGGCCGTTGTTGTAGACCGGCACCACGACGGTGAGCAGCGGCTGCTCGGGCCCGGCGGCCCCCCGCAGGGTGATCTGCTCCGGGCCGGTCAGCACCCCGAACGGATCGAGGCCGAGGCCGCTGCCCGCCACGACGCCGGTCTCGGTCCATCGCCGTGCCGTCTCCGAATCGGCCCACAAGGCGCTGCGGTGCGGGTCCGCGGCGCGGTCGATGCGCTCGAAGTCGTCCTGCGACCCGGCCCCCGTCGCCGTCTCGAGACCGTTCTTGGCGGTGAAGTCGACGTCCGCGTAGGCGAACGCCGCCGCCTGCGAGCGCGCGTAGTCGTGGTGGTAGCGGTAGTCCGCGCGCACCGGGAGGAGCACGGTCCGCTGCAGATCCTCCGCGGAGCGGGCCTCGCGCAGCTGCTGCGCGGACATCAGCTCGACCGGCACGGACTGGGCGGCGGCCGTCTGCCGCACGGCGTCGGTGATCTCGTCCGCGACCAGCACGGCGCGCCCATGGGTCGCCGTCGTGGGCAGCCCGATGGTCTCCAGGAGCTCGCCCATCCGCTGATGCGAGGTGTGCTCCCAGAAGACATGGTGGATCCCCTGGGCCTGGAGCCGATAGAGATCCTCGCCCTGCAGCTGCTCGAGCATGGCCGCGGTCTCGAAGCGCGAGTCCGCGATCAGGATGCCGGGGAACAGATTGTTGAGCGCGCGGCTGTAGTTGGAGATCACCGCGGCTCCCATGGCCTGCAGCTCCACGGCGCGATTGGCGAACATCGTGGTGGAGTTCGCCACGGAGTTCAGATTGATCTGCACATCCACCATGCGCTGGATCCGCATCAGGTCCGCATGCGGGACACCCGGCCCGATGAATTCGAAGAACTCCTGCGGGAAGAAGTGCCGGGGGTTCCCCAGCGTGGAGTTGCGATCGAGGATCAGCAGGTCCCTCCCGGCCTCGACCACGCCGTCGAAGATCCGCCGGGCCGCGCGCTTGCGCTGGGGGTACTTGTGCTCGAGCCAGGACCCCGCGAAGAGCACCTCGCCGCGACGGTGCCGCCGGGAGCCGATCGGGTTGTGGACCAGCGGGTTCACCCCGAAGGTGAGAGCGCGCACGGCCTGCGCTCGCGGGCAGTCCCGGACGTAGTCCGCGACGACCTCCTCCGCCGAGGTGAAGATGAAGTCCGCCTCCTGGGCGAGCCCGCGGAACCTGACGTAGTTCGGCGGGTCCTCCTTGGAGTAGAAGGCCACGGGCACACCGGCCTCCCGGAAGGCCGGGATGACCTCGGTGCGCACCAGGCCGTCCGGAGACGAGGCGCCGATCCACTCGTCGTCCAGGCCGCGCCACGTGGAGGCGATGAGCAGCAGGTCCGCCTCCCGTGCGACCTCCCGGAAGGTCTCCGGGCGGAGGTAGGTGACCTGCGCGGTGTCGCGCAGGGAGTCGTAGAGGAACTCGTCGGCGATCATCGCGACCCGCACCGGATGCGGGCGCAGCGACCGGCTGCCCAGGTGCTCCGGAAGGCCCGCGGCCTGCTCCTGCAGCTCCTGGACGAGATCCCGGCGCAGCGCTCGGTCCATGGCGGCCGCCCACTGCTCATCGGTGCCGGCCGGCCGCAGGGCATCCGCGTCCCCCCGCTGGAGGGCCCGCGCGAAGGACTCCGACCGGTACCAGTGGCGGTTCCTTCCCGCCTGGAGCCTCTGCTCCTCGAGCTCGTCGAGGCGCTGCCGCACATTCGCGATCCGCAGCTGGACCTGTTCGCGGTTCATGAGGCCCTCCCCTGACGTCGGAGTCGCTTGCGGGCCGTCCAGTACGCGCGCTGCGCCCTGCCGGTCACGGAGTCGCGCAGGGCATCCCGCTGCGCCCTGGCGGTCTCGAGCTCCGCGCGCACCGCGTCCAGCTCGGATCGCGCGGCATCCCGCTCCGAGCAGGCGGCATCCCGCTGCGCGCCGGCGGCCTCCAGCTCATCCCGGGCGGCCTGCAGGGCATCGCCCCGACGCCGCCACTCGGCTTCCAGCCACCAGATCTTCTTCAGTCCGCGCTTCTCGGCGGTCTGGGCCTCCTGCAGCGATTCCCCGGCGCGGCGCCATTCGGACTCCAGCCACCAGACCTTCTTCTGCCAGCGCAGCTCCGCCTGCCGGGCGGCCTGATCGCGCTGCTCGAGGTTGCCGAAGAAGGCGATCTCCTTCTTGTAGCTCGCAGCCAGCTCCTTGGCCAGCGCGTCCACCTCGCGGGCCTGCTCGCTGAGCAGCTCCTGGAGCACGCGCACCTCCTCCTGCGGCATCGAGCCGCCGCCGTCCTGCCCGTCCGTCACTGCGCGCTCTCCTTCTCGCCGACCAGGACCCGATCCAGCTCGGCATGCACCACGGCCTCGTCCATGCGGCCGAGCACGAACTCCGCCGCCCTGCCCACCAGCGCGTCCCGCGCCTGGTCGTCGTCCTGCAGCTCCCGTATCCGGTCGGCGAGGCCGCCGAGGTCCGCGGTGAGCCACTCCCGAGGGTAGATGCGATCCGCGCCGGGCCAGGCCAGCGAGACCGGCACGGCCCCGGAGGCGGCGCCGTCCGGCAGCGTGAGGTGGAAGGACTCGAGGTCGCTCACGGACAGCGCGTAGCCGACGCCGCGGAACCACTCGGGCATGTCGTCGCCGTGGGGATCGAATACGACCGCCTCGCGGCCGACGCGCCGGTTGAGCTCCTCGATGCGTCGATAGCACTCGTCGTACCAGGCCATCTCGTCCTCGCGGCGCAGCATCCAGGCGTAGTCCTCGGGCCGCCGCCCCTTCACGCGCAGCGTCCATCGTGGATCCCGGGAGGCCAGGTCCTCGATGACCGTCACCGCACGATCCAGCCGCTTGACCTGGGGGACGATGCCCACCAGGCCCACCGTGGTCTCGGCGGCCTCGGTCTTGGGCCGGCGCAGCTCGTCCGCGCGCACGATGTTGGGGACCACCCGGGTCCTGCCGCGGGGCACGCCGTGGCTGCGCACGGCGGCATCGCGCATGAGCTCGCCGACGAAGACGTACTGGTCCACAGCGGCATGCCGAATCCGTCTCAGGTACGGGCGGCGCAGCTCCTGCGCGTGGACGCGCACGACCAGGCGCTGATCGGGGCGCACGTGCTGGGAGTACCACACGGCATTGCCGAGCCCCCACTCGCAGAACACGGTGTCCGCCCGGGAGAGCAGCTCGAGCGAGCGCTGCTCGTCGTGCTCCGCGTGGTTCTCCCATTCGTCGAGCAGCACCTCGGCGCCCCCGGCCGTCAGGTGCTCGATCCAGGAGCGGGCGAACTTCAGATCGTGCCCGGCCACCAGGATGCGGCCGGCGGCCGCCGGATCGGCCGGCTCCTGCGAGGAGGTCCGCGCGGCGGCCGCAGACCGGGCCCTCTCCCGGTCCTCGGCGGGCCGCGGCAGCGTTAGGACCAGCGCCTCCGGGGCCTCCGCTGAGCCTGCGGCGTCGAGCCGGCTGAGACGGCCGTTCGCGTCCTCGGGGATCGGGCCCGGCCGGGCCGGGATCCGACCGTCGCCCGGCGCCGCGTCCCGGTATCGGGACGCCAGGATGTCCCAGCCGCCCCAGCGGGTCGACCACAGGAGGTCCTCGGCCCAGGTCCGGGCGAAGACGAACGGGAGCTCGGCCCACCACTCGAGGTCCGACGGCAGCGGGTCGGCCGCATCGAGCACGGCGATCCCCAGGTCACGGGCGCGATCGAGCTGCTCCTGCGTCGCTCCGGCGGCCCGGACCGCCTGCGGCGGGACGGACTGGCCGATCACCCGGTCGGCGTCCTCCGCGCGCAGATCGCAGCCCCAGGACGGCAGCCGCAGGCCGCGGACCGCGATCCCCGCGGTGCGCGCCATGAGGATCAGCGCCGTCTCCACGGTGTGGCTGCGCAGGACCGTGCGCATCTGCAGCCAGGCCTCGCCCAGGTGCTCCTCCGGGTCGTGGGCCCACGCGCGGAGGTACGCCTTCCAGTAGAGCTCATTGCTGGTGTTGGGGATGAGCCCGTCGAAGGTCTCGGTCAGCCCGCGCGACCACGCGGACATGACGAGGCCTCCGCTGGCGGCGATCTCCACGACGCGCCGCGAGAACATCGTGGGCGATTCGGAGACCGAGTTCACGTTCAGGTTCGCGATGTGGGACTTGTAGCTGTCCAGCACCTCGTCATAGGGCAGCGCACCGCGCACCGCGCCGGCGAACTCCGGGGGGAAGCGGTACGGCGAGTCGGGCACCGCGAGCTGGCGGTCGTAGATCACCAGGTCCCCGTCCGCGGCGGTCCGCGCCGCCCGGAGCAGCTGCTCGAGCTGCTGGGAGCGCTGGGCATAGCGCTCCCCGTAGAACGTGCCCGCGTAGGCGATCGAGTCCTCGTAAGGGCGGGCGCTCGGCAGCGGGTTGTGCACCGCCGGATCGGCGTAGAACGACGACGACGAGGCCGTTGCAGCCCCCGCCCCGGCGAGCTCGTGGGCCTCGCGCAGATATGCCCCGATCATGTCGGCATCGGTCGTGAACGCGTGATCGGCCCGGGCACCGGTGCGGCGGAACCGGTCGATGTGGACCGGGTCCTCCTTGTTCCAGAACACGGTCGGGATGCCCAGGCCGCGGCACTGCTCCAGCAGCCGCGCCATGGGCTCGTCCTCCTCCTCGGAGTACCAGCCGACGCCGCGATGCCACTGGCCGTCGTTGCCGTTCCACGCGGATTCGATGAACACCAGGTCCAGGTCCGCCTCCCGCAGCTGGACCTCGAATCCGTCGCGCTCGAGCACGACGATCCGGGCCGCGCGCTGCAGGGTCTTGGTCGTGAACTCGTCCGCGATCAGCCCGATGCGCAGCTGCGAGACCGGCCGCCCCTCGGCGGCGGCCGTCCGGTGCGCCTCGGCCGCCTCGCGGTGGACCTGCAGGAGCCGCCGGCCCAGCAGCGGCCACTGCCGCTCGTCGACCGCCCACAGCCGGCCGGCCCGGCCCTTGGCCGTGCGCAGCTCGGGGTCCTCGACCAGCGCCTGGAGGGCGTTGGCCAGGGACTTCGGATTCCCCGGCTCGAACAGCAGCCCGCGCTCGAGGTCCTCCCCGGCCAGGACGCGGTGCGGGGAGACGTCGGAGAGGACGGTCGGCTTGGAGGCGGCATAGGCCTCGAGAGGCTTGAGCGGAGAGACCATCTCCGTGACCGGCAGCGAGAGCCGGGGGCAGGCCACGATGTCCACGGCGGAGAGGAAGCGCGGGATCTCCTCCGCCGGCAGGCGGCCGACGAAGCGGACGCGGGATCCGAGCCGGTACCGCTCCTTGAGCGCCTTCAGCTCGGGGTAGACGCCGCCGCTGCCGGCCAGGGCGATCTGGAAGGGCACCTTGCGCCCGCGCAGGATGTTGGCGGCCTGGAGCAGCAGCTCGAGGCCCTCGTATGCCACAAAGGAGCCCGCGAAGCCGATCACCGGCGCGTCGGCCGTGATGCCGTGGGTCTTGGCGTATCCGTCGTCCCGCGGGATCGGCAGGAAGGAGGCCGTGTCCACGCCGTTGGGCAGCAGCCGGATGCGATCGGCGGGCACGCCGCGGCGGACCAGCTCGTCCTTGGTCTCCTGGGTGATGGCCAGCACGGCGTCGGCCTCTGCCGCGACGAAGGCCTCCATGCGGGCCTGCCAGGCATAGCGCTCCGAGTCGGCCCAGCCCTCCTTGGCGGATGCCTCGGTGACCTCCCACAGCCCCCGCACCTCGTAGACGAACGGCAGCCCCAGCCGCCGGGCGGCGATCAGGGCGGGCAGCGCGCTCAGGAAGTTGGAGGCGGCATGGATCAGCGACGGCCTGCGCAGGCGCGCCTCGCGGACGTAGCTGTCCGCGGCCACCTGGACGTAGTCGTCCACGCGCATCGCGGTCGCATCGCCCTCGGGCCGGTGCACGTACTCGACGCCGTCGATCCGGGTGCTGTGGCGGCGCCGGCGGGCCGGCTTGGATTCGACCCGCTTGAGGTCCCAGGGGTAGCCCGAACGAGCCGCGACGAAGACGTCGGCGCCGGCCTGGCGCAGCCCGGAGACGACGCCGCGGGTGCGCACGCTGTAGCCGTTGGAGTGGAAGGCCGGGGTCGAGTACGCGCAGTACATGATCCGGTCGCGCTCCGGGAGATAGGCCGCTCCTGCGCTGCGGGCCGGCACGATCCGATCGAGGATCGTCTCGAGGTGCGCCGTCCCGCGGATCCTCTCGACGAGCTCCCGCTGCTTGGGCGCCATCTCCGGGATCAGCCCGGCATGGCCCGCGATGAGCTCCGCGGCCCGGTCCATGGCGCCGTGGGCGTACCAGAGCCGGTTGAGGCAGGCCGCCAGGCGCCCCGGCGTCGGCTCCTGCTCCAGCTCGTCCTCGAGCCGCTCGAGGCTCAGCTCCGAGGCCTTCGGATCCGCGCCGGCGGCGTCCCCCGCGGACTGCGGGTCCGGCTGCTCGGCCGCCTTCGCCTCGGCGGCGACGCCCCGGGCCTCGGCCGGATCCTCAGCCCGGGCTTCGGCCCCGGCCGACGCGGCGGCAGTCCCGGCAGCGGCAGGCCCGGCAGCGGCAGGCCCGGCGGCGACCTCGGACTCGGCCCCTGGCACGGTCGGCTCGGCGGCCGTCCGCTCGCGCTCGGCCGCGCGCAGCCGCTCGATCTCCTCCCGGGCCTCCTTGAGCTCCCGGGCCAGCCCTCCTGCTCTGGCGCCGGCCGTCTTCGCGGTCGCCTCGGCGGTGCGGACCCGCGAGCGCAGCTCGTGGAGGGCGGTCCGCTGGGTCTCGAGCTGCTCGACGACCCCCTCGGGATCCCGCGGGACGTCCTGCGTCAGGAGCCGGCGCGCCTGTCCGCGGCGGCGGCGCTCGTCATCGTGCACCGTGGAATCCTCTCGTCGTGGGCCGGGGAGATGCCGACCGGGCCGCCTCGGCGCGAAGCGGCTCGGCCGGCCGGTCGTTCACCGGGGGCGGCTCAGCGCCACAGCCCCTTGGTGTCGACCACCGTCTTGCCGGCCAGCGCCGTGGCGGGGACGCTCTTGAACTCGTCGTGGTCCACGAGCACCAGGACCACATCGGCGCGCTCGATGGCGTCCTGGTACTCGACCAGCTCCACGTTGGACAGCCCCGCGAGCGCCTGGGGCAGCTCCGAGACATTGGGCTCCACCGCCAGCACGGAGGCCTCCGGCAGCGCCTCGGCCAGATCCCTGGTGATGTTCAGCGCCGGGGACTCGCGCAGATCGTCGATATTGGCCTTGAAGGCCAGGCCGAGCGCGGCGACCACGGGATCGGAGCGGTGGGCCAGGGCCTCGCGCACCTTGCCGATGACCCACTCCGGCTTGCCGTCGTTGACCTCGCGCGCCGTGCGGATGAGGTTCGAGTTCTCCCGGTCCGAGGAGACGATGAACCAGGGGTCCACGGCGATGCAGTGCCCGCCCACGCCCGGGCCCGGCTGGAGGATGTTGACGCGCGGGTGGTGGTTGGCCAGCTCGATGAGCTCCCACACGTCGATCCCCAGCCGGTCCGAGATCAGGGACAGCTCATTGGCGAAGGCGATGTTGACGTCGCGGAACGAGTTCTCGGTCAGCTTGGCCATCTCGGCGGTGACGTCGTCGGTCTCGAGCAGCTCGCCCTTGCAGAAGGTCTCGTAGACGGCCTTGCCGCGCTTGGCGGCCTCGGGGGTCATGCCGCCGATGATGCGGTCGTTGGAGATGAGCTCCTCCATGGCCCGGCCCGGCAGGATGCGCTCGGGGCAGTAGGCCAGGTGGATCAGCTTCTTCTGCCCCTGCTGCGCCTCCTCCGGGTCGGTCGTGAGGTCCGGCCGCGCGGCGGTCAGCACCTCCCCCAGGTGCCGGGTGGTCTGCGGCGGAGAGGTGGACTCGAGGATCACGAGCTCGTCGCCCTCGAGCAGGGGGGCGATGTTCCGAGCGGCAGCCTCGATGTACGACGTGTCCCCCACGTGATCGTCCTTGAACGGCGTGGGCACGGCGATCACGAAGGCGTCGCCGTGCTGCATCTCGGTCGAGGCGGTGAGCTGACCCGATTCCACTGCCCGCCGGAGCTCCTCCTCGAGCCCCGGCTCGACGATCGTGACCTCGCCCCGGGAGATCCGCTCGACGACGGACTCGTTGACGTCGACCCCCTTCACCCGCACACCGCTGTTGGCGAGGGTGACGGCGGTGGGCAGGCCGATGTAGCCCAGACCCACGAAGACGACGGTCTGCGTGCTCTCGTTCATGGTGGTGCGTCCTTGATCTGCGCCTCGGCAGCGAGGCGGCGGAGTAGAGCGGTTGCGGGGACTTGTAGGCCGTTCGGGGGAAGCTCAGGCGCGGCTCATCATACGCACAGGTGAGTGGTGTCCCGGCCGAAGAACATGACCACGCCTGTCGAGATGACGTGCTGATCCGTGACGTTCCAGGTGTGGCCGTGCCCGCCGCGGAACTGGCGGAAGTTGAACCGGTCCGTGGCGTAGACGCGCCCGCCGCCGTCCACGACGTCCTGCAGGAACCCCGTGTCCTCGCCCGTGGTGCGATCGCGGAACGGGTGGGCCTCGAAGACCTCCCGGGAGGCCATGAGCGTGGGCCCGAGCACGAAGTCCGTCCAGCGATGCTCGCGCTCGCCGAAGCGCAGCAGCGTGGCGTCGTAGGACTCGACGTAGAGGTAGCTCGCCTGCTTGCCGACGACGTCCGCCTGGGTCACGCGCAGCATCGCGAGCTGATCGGCGAGGTAGTCGGGGCCGTACCAGTCGTCGTCGTCCATCTTGGCGATCACGGAGCCCGTGGCGGCCCGGACGCCGGCGTTGAGGCACGTGCCCAGCGTCCACTCGCCCGGGGCCTCGACGATCACGAGGTCCTCGATCCCGCGCTGCCGGGCCAGCTCCTGCGCCCGAGCGGTCGCGGGGTCGAAGCCGTGGCACACGAGCACGAGCTGGACCGACACGCCGCGCTGGGCCGCCACGGAGTCCATCGCCTCGGCCAGGCGGTCCGGGCGGTTGGTGGACAGCAGCACGGACACGGTGGGCACGGACGGCTGCCACGACCCGGCCTCCCGGGGCAGCGCGAGGTCCAGGACCGAGGCCGCCCGGTGCGTGTAGGTGTGCTCGGCCCACACGCGCCGCTGAGCCCGGCGCACCGTGCGGTCGCGCAGCTGCTTGGAGCGCACGAGGGCCCGCACGACGTCGGCCGCCTGCTCGCGGGTCTCGACCACCGGCAGCTCCGACTGGGGGAAGTACTCCCCCACGGCCGCCGACGGCGTGGAGACGACCGCGGTTCCGCGCGAGACGATCTCGAAGATCCGCCGGGCGCACATGGACGGCGAGTCGACCACCGAGTTGACGTTGAGGAAGACCTTGTACGCCTGGTAGGCCGTGAGCATGCGGGCGTAGTCCAGGGAGCCCACCACGCGCTGGTCGAGCGGCGCCGGGAACTGGTAGCGCTCGTCGTCGCCCAGGTAGCGGGAGAAGATCTCCAGGCCCCGCTGCATCTTGGGCGACACGTCCAGCGCCCCGCCGAGCAGCAGGTCCATCTGGTCCCGGCGCTCGGGGAACTTGTGGGCGAAGTACATGCCGCCGAAGGCGACCTCGCGCGAGTCGAATCCCGACTTGCCGCGGGCCGGCGAGTGGACAGCCGGCTGGGCGGCGAAGGCCAGCACGCCCACGCGGTCGTGGCCCAGATCGCGGCGGTAGTGCTCGAGCCGGTTGGAGTCGGAGGTCAGCACGATGTCGAAGAGCCCGGCGCACTCCAGGAAGTCGTCGTAGTGCGGCGGGTCCTCCTTGTTCCAGAACACCGTGGGGATCCCCCGGCGGCGGAACTCGGCGACCAGCTCGCGGAACGGCTCCTTGACCCCCGACGTGCCCGTGAGCTGGTACTGCCACTGGTCGCCGTTGCCGTGCCAGGCGGATTCGACGAACAGCAGGCGGGGGCGGTGCTCGTCGAGCTCATCGCGCCACCCGGTGCGCGACAGCGGGATCTGATCCCACTCGTAGCTGAAGGCCCGGGAGGAGAAGTCGTCCAGGATCGTGGCGACCGCGACGTCGGCGAAGGGCCGGTCCCAGCGCTGCGGCCACTCGGTCGGCGCGAAGGAGACGCGCGGCCGCCCGGACGGCTTCTTCCCGGCGCCCCCGGCACCGGCCGCCCCGGTCGTCACGGCCCCGGAGATCACCGCCTCTGAGGAGCCGCCGGGCAGCGCTCTGCGGCGCAGGTGCTTGCGCACCTGCTGGGGCCCGCCGCGGCGCAGGTGCCACAGGATCGTGCGCAGCTCGGCGACGGAGGGGACGGAGGGGATCGCGGGGAGGGAGGGGATCGAGGGCTTGGGGGGCTTCGGCACAGACACGTTCGGGGTCCTCTCGGTCACGCGATGCGCGGATCACGCGGTGTTGATGAGCTCCAGGGGGATGCGCTCGGACTGGGCCTGGTCGCGGAACCTCCGGGCGCTGAGCAGGTTCCCGTCGGCCAGCAGCTGCATGTACTGCTCGTACCTGCTGACGACGTCCTCGACGGGGCCGTCGGCCACGACCTCGCCGGCGTCGATCCACACGAGCCGCGTGCACATGGCGCGGATCTCGGACATCGAGTGGGACACGAACAGCACGCAGCCGGCGTTGTCGCGGATCTCGTCCATCCGGGCCTTGCCGCGGGCCTGGAACTGGGCGTCGCCCGTCCCGAGGGCCTCGTCCAGGATGAGCACCTCCGGGTTCGTCGCCGTGGCGACCGCGAAGCGCAGCCGGGCGGCCATGCCCGAGGAGTAGGCCTTCATGGGCCAGTGCAGCGCCTTGCCCAGGGCGGCGATGTCGATGAGCTCGTCCATGGCCTCGTCGACCTGCCGCGGCGTCATCCCCTGCGCCAGGCAGCCCAGGCGGATGTTGCGCTCCCCCGACAGCGCCGGCACGAGCGAGACGCTCACCCCGAGCTTGGACGGCCGGTCGATCGCCCAGACGCGCCCCGCGGTGGGGTTCATCTGCCCGGCCACGATGTTCATCAGCGTGGACTTCCCGGAGCCGTTGCGGCCCACGAAGCCCACGAACTCACCCTGCTCGACCAGGAGGCTGACGCGGGTGAGGGCCTGGTTGTCGACCTGCGGCGGGCGTCCCAGCGCGCGGCGCAGCAGCCGCGAGGGCCGCGAGAGCTTCTGCTCGTCCGCGCCGCCGGTGCTCGTGACCCGGTAGACCATGGTCACGTCGTCGATCACGACCGCCGGGTCCCGCACGGGCTTGAGCCGCGTGCCGGTCAGGCCGGACCCGTCCTCGGCCACCCAGGGCCCGACGCTCGACCGGCGCTCGCGGCCCTGCCACTGCGGATCGACCGAGGGGTCCTCGAACAGGGAGTCATCGCTTCTCATCGGCATAGCTCTCCTCGTTCCACCAGAAGACCAGCAGGCCGATCACGAGCGCGCCCACGGCCCAGCCGATCAGGATGAGCCACGAGCCCAGCGCCGGGGGCTCGGCGTAGAGGATCGCGCCGCGGGCCATCTGGAGCACCTGGTACAGCGGGTTCAGGTGGAACAGGGCCAGGATCGTGGGATTGTCCGTGAAGCGCGCCGGATCGTAGAAGATCCCCGAGGCGTAGAGCCACAGCCTGGTCCCCAGCTGGATCAGGTTGGCCACGTCCGGGATCTTGTGCACCAGCGGGGCCAGCAGCATGCCGGTGCCCCAGTTGAAGATCGTCTGCAGCACGAAGATCGGGATGATCAGCAGCCACAGCGGCGTGATCGGCTCCGCCGGCGGCGCGATGAGCACGAAGAGGAACATCGCGGCCAGGACGTAGAGCTGGCTCCATGCCTCCCGCACGACGATGCCCATGGGCAGGGCCGCCCGGGGGAAGGAGAAGCCCCGGATCAGGTTCTTGCCCTGCACGATGCTCCGGGCCCCGGTGGCCACCGAGCGCGAGGTGTAGAGGAACATCATCAGCCCGATGATCAGGTAGCCGATGAAGTTGTCGATCCCGCGGTCCGTGCGCAGCAGCAGACCGAAGATCAGGAAGAAGGTCAGCCCCAGCATCATGGGGTTGAGGATCAGCCAGACCTTGCCCAGGATCGTGTGCTCCTGGCTGACCGACAGCCGCACGCGGGCGTCGTAGACCACGAAGTGCCGGGCGCCCCACAGCCGGCGCAGGTACTCCCCCAGCGGCGGGCGGGCGCCGACGGCCATGAGCGTCGAGGAGTCGTAGTGCATCCGCCGCGGCCCGGGTGCTGCGGATGCGGGCTCGGAGCGGTGATCCGTGGTCTCGCTCATCCCGCCTCCGTCGTCCGTTCCATCTGCTCGTGCGCGTCCGTGAGCTCGTCGTAGCGCGCGAGCGTGCGCGCGGCCACCGCGTCCCAGGTGCGCTCGCGCAGCACCGCCGCGCGGGCGGCCTGACCGAGTCTAGGGCCCGACCCCGGTTCGGCCCACAGGCGCCGCACCGCGTCGGCCAGCGATTCCGCGTCCTCGGGCGGGACGAGGATCCCGGTGACGCCGTCCTCCACGAGCTCCTGCAGGGCCGGCAGCCGCGAGGCGATCACCGGGACGCCGCGGGCGGAGGCCTCGGCGAGCTTGAGCGGGGTGACGGAGCGGGTCACCTCCCGATCCCTGCGCGGGACGACGAAGACGTCGAGTGCCCGCTGCCAGGTCCGGGCGCCGTCGCGGTCCACGCGCCCCGGGAAGACCACCCGCTGCGCGACTCCGAGCTCCCGGGCCAGCGCCTCGAGCCCGGGCCGGGCCGCGCCGTCGCCCACGATCACGGCCGTGATCGGCGCGGGCAGCAGGGCCACGGCCCGCACGAGATCGTCCAGGCCCTCGTAGTCGACCACCGAGGACACGGTGCCGATCAGGAACTGCTCCGGGCCGATCCCGAGCGACGCGAGGTCCAGGCGGGCGCGGGCCTCTTCGACCGGCTCGAGTGCGGCGGCGTGCTCGGCGCCGACCGCATTGGGGCTGATCCGCACGGCGGAGGCCGGCACCCGCCCGCCCGTGACCTCTTCGACCCGGCGCGCCATCGCCGCGCCCAGCGTCGCCACGTCGTCCGCGGCGGCCATGGCCTCCGCCTCGCGCTGCTGGAAGCACGCGTAGCGCTCGGAGACCGCGGCGACCGGGGGACGGCGGGAGGCCCAGGTGTCGGCCAGCTGGCCGCGGACCTCGTAGACCCACGGGATGCCCAGGACCGCCGCGACCTCGCGGACCACGAGCGCGTTCACGAAGTGGGTGGTCGTGTGCAGCACCGCGGGCCGGACCTCGAGGCACAGCTCGAGCAGGCGCTGCGCCTGCAGCTGCAGCCGCCCCGAGGCCGTGCGCGGCAGCGCGGCCGGCGAGATCCGGTGATAGCGCACGCCGTCGACGACATCGAGGTCCCGGGCCCGCAGGCGACCCACCTGGGCGGGATAGCCCGGGCGCGTCTGGGCGTGGACCGTCCAGCCGGCCTCGGCCTGGGCGCTGAGCAGGGCGTGCGAGCGCATCGCGTAGCCGCTGCGCGTGTGCGGCAGCGAGTTGGTCAGCACGTGGACCACGGTGCGCGGCTGAGGGCGGTACGGGCCCTCCAGCGGCGGCAGCGACGGCGACCGGCCGTGCAGCTGCGCTCGCTCGTCGGCCAGGCGCAGCAGCTGCGCGGCCTCGGCCCGTGCGGCGTCCCCGCGCAGCCAGGCCCGCTGCAGCGGGACCAGGGCCTGGCCCAGGGCCCCCAGATGCGTGTCGCGGCGGGCCAGGGTCCCGGCCAGCCCGCGCGGCGCCGCCGACCGGGGGATCGCGGCGCTCAGCCGGAAGGCGTCATCGGCCGCGTCCACCGCGAGCGCGACCTCGGCCAGGGTCCGCAGCGTGCGCGGGGGCGTCGACGGGTCCGCCACCGTGTGGTCGAAGGCCTCGGACAGCGCCGAGTCCTCCCCCAGCAGGCTCAGGCCCAGGGCATGCAGACCGAGCGCCCGGTCCCCGGCGGCCGCCAGCATCCGCCCGGCCCGCGCCGTGACCGGGCCGGGCAGGCGCCGGGAGACCTGCAGCGCGAAGACCGCGGGGTCCCCGCCCAGGTGCTCCCAGGCGGTGCGGGCCACGAGGCTCAGATGGCGCAGCCGCGGATCCGAGCGGCGGGCGGCGCCCCCGGCGGTCATCGCCCGGCCCGCCGGCCGCGGATCTCCAGGGCGCGGCGCAGGATCTCGTCGTACCGTCCGGCCAGATCCCGGTAGTCCGCGTGCTCGGCCACCCAGGCGCGTCCGTCCTGGGTGCACTGCAGCCGCGAGCGGTCCGCGATCAGCCCCTCCCAGAGATCGGCGATCTCCCGGGCGCTCGAGCCGACGACGTCCCCGGCCCCGGCCTGGCGCAGCACCCAGGCCGCCTCCCCGCGCACGATCGCGGTGAGGTGGCGGCCGACGGCCATGACCTCGTACGTCTTGGAGGGGATCGTGGCCTCGAAGGACTTCCAGTCGTCGCGCAGCGAGATCACGAGGGAGTCGGACTGCCGGTAGAGCTCGAAGACCTCGTCGCGGTAGACAGGGTCCAGGAAGCGCACGGGCACCCCCAGCTCGCCCGCGCGGCGCTTGAGCATGGCCTTCTGCGAGCCCTGTCCCACGAGCGTCAGGCGCATCCCGGACCCCACGAGCGCGGCGGCCTCGATGAGCCGCTCGAGCCGCTGGCTCTCGCCGTGGTTGCCCAGGTACAGCACCTCCAGCCGATCGCGCTCCAGCGGGGGCGGAGGCAGCAGGGGCGTGCGCTCGAGCCGCACGCCGTTGCGCACCGTGCAGACCTCCCGCACTCCGCGGCTGCGCAAGGTCTGGGCGAAGCCGTCGGTGACCGTGACGACCAGCTCCGCCCGGTTCTGCACGAACTCGACGGCCCAGTTGATCGCCTTCTGCGCGCGGCCCTGCACCACGCCGGCCTCCGCCGCCAGATCGGGCCAGGCATCGCGCATCTCGACCACGAGCGCCCGCCGCCTGATCCGGGCCGCCAGCCAGCCGCCGGCCAGCAGCGGCAGCGACGGAGCGGTGACGATCAGGACGTCGTGATCGGGGACCGCCGCCGCCCGCACGGCGCTGCCGAGGGCGGTCACCATCTGATCGAGCAGCTTGGGCAGCCGCGCGTCGCGGCCCGTGAGGAACGGGACGCGGACGATCCGCTCCCCCACGGGCCCGCCCGAGCTTCGCCCGATCCGGCCGCGGGTCGTCGCGTCGTAGTCCGGTCCCGGCCCGTAGTGCGCCACCGGGGCCACGACGGTCATCCGCCATCCCCGATCGACCAGATGCGGGATGAGGGTCTGCCACCGCCGCTGCGGCGGGGAGTGCTCCGGCCAGTAGGAGTGCGTCAGCAGCAGTGCCCGCAGCGGCGCTGGCGTCACAGACCGCTCCCGTCGTCCGCCGCCAGGCCCTCGTAGTGCTCGTCCAGCGTGCCCTCGTCGATGGCATCGCCGATCTCGGTCATCGCCTCCTCGTCCGCGATCACGATCGACTGGCCGTCGGCGGAGGTGCCGGTGCCGTTGGTGGGCACCGTGAACATGTGGATGTCGGAGCGGGAGGTGCCCACCATCTTGGGCACCAGGCCGCGGATGTAGCCGGAGCCCATGCCGTCGGAGACCGTCAGGAACGGCGAGATGGTGTCCACGATCTCCGAGATCCTGCCCGGGTTGGCCAGGACCTCGGGCTGCAGGAAGCGGTCCAGCAGCGCCTGGATGAACGCCCGCTGGTTCTCCACCCGCGTGTAGTCGCCGTCGGCGAAGTTGTAGCGCTCGCGCGAGAACTCGAGCGCGGTCTCGCCGTCCATCTCCATGGGCCCGGCCGAGTACTCGGTGCCGGAGTCGGAGGTGAAGGACTGCGGGACGTCCACGGTCACTCCGCCCAGGGCGTCGACCAGGCCCTCGAAGCCCTCGAAGTCCACGGCCATGACCTCGTCGATGCGGGTGCCGAAGTGGCCCTCGAGCGTCTCGACCATCAGCGGCATGCCGCCGTTCTGGTAGGCGGCGTTGACCTTGGCCTCGCCCACGCCCGGGATGTCGACCCAGGTGTCGCGCATGACCGACATGACGTAGACCTCGCCGCCGTCGGCGGGGATGTGCAGGAGCATGATCGAATCCGCGCGCGCGCCCTCTCGGCCCAGCTCGCCGCCTCCCTCGGGGCGCTTGTCCGAGCCGAGCAGCAGGATCGTGGTCCCCTCGGAGTCCTCGGGCCGGTCGGCGTCGTCGGGGAACGCCTCGGTGGACGGGACGGAGGTGACGTTCTCGTCGTAGGAGCGCGACAGCCCGCCGATGTAGAGCGCGATCACCGCGATGACCCCGACCAGCACCACCAGGAACGCGATCAGGAAGGCGAGCAGGACCTTCCGCCCGCGGCCCCGCTTCCGGGGCCGGTCGTCGCTCGAGGAGCCCCGGCGGTCCCCGCCGAAGAGGTCGTCCTGGATCTCATTGCTCATGCGGGGGGCCTCCAGGCTCGGAGCACGACCCGATCCGGCCAGGGATCAGGGGGCAGAGGCCGGCGGGTCGTCGGTACGGGGGTGTCGTCGGCACATCATACGGCCGGGATGCGCACCACGCTGGCAGATCCCGCGGGAACGGAGAACGTGACGACGCTGCCGTCCTCGCCGGCCCGGACCTCCGCCGCGGCGTCGTCCTGCGGCAGCAGGGGCAGCCCGAAGCCGTCCACGGATGCGTGCCTGTCGGCCACGGGCCGCGCGGCGGCCTCGGCGTCGAGGGCCACGTCGTCCTCGTCCTGCGTCGCGGGCCGGGTGGGGTCGTCGGTGGACGAGCCGTCGGGATCCGCGTCGTCGAACAGCGCCGTCTCGGGGTAGTGCTGCGTCCACCCGGGCCCGCTCAGGCTCGAGACGCTCGCCCGCTCCGGCCGGCCCGGCACGCTCAGCTCGACCGGGCGCGGCTGCTCGCCGGGATCGCGGAAGTCCATGACGGCCACGGACAGCGAGCCGTCGTCGTGCCGGATCGCGTAGGCGGTGCTGCGGGTCCCCCGGGCCCCGTCGGCGCGCCCGTCCGCCGTGCTCTGGTCGACCTCCAGGAACGCCCCGCCCGGCAGCGATCCCGTCAGCGCCAGTGCCAGCCCGTTGGTGCGCGGCACGAAGGCGGCGCCCGGGGTCTGGAACGTCCCGGAGGAGCACAGCAGGGACATGGGCGCCCCGCCGCGGCACGGTGCCAGCGACGAGTGGAACGCGACCTTCTGCGCTCCGAGCTGCTGGGCCCGCAGGAGGTAGTCGGCGCTGTAGACGCCCGCCGCCAGGGTCTCGGTGATCTCGTTGGACCCGGCGCATGACGAGGCCGAGGTCTCCGTGATCCACAGGGGCATGCTCGCCTGCCGGGCGGTCGCGGAGGCCTCGGCGACCAGGTCGTCCACGCGCTCGCGCGTTCCGGGCGAGGTGATGTTCTCGACCGTCGGCTCCTGCTCGGGTCGGTGGGCGTCCCCGTCCGGGTCGCCGCACTCCGGCAGCGGGTACTGGTGCATGGCCAGCGCGGAGTGCCCGGGCGGCTCCGTCAGCTCGGTCTCGGTCGCGGCCTCCCACCAGGCGGCGTCGTACGCGCCCGGGACGACGACCACCACGCCGGGGGCCGCCTCGCGCACGGCGTCCACCGCGTCCTGGGCCTCGTCGACGTACTCCTCGGTCCCCCAGTCCTCGTCGCGGATCGGCACGGGGTTCTGGGGGATGTCGGGGAAGCCGTTGGGCTCGTTGCCGATCATCACCCCCGCCAGGCGCTCGCCGAACGCGGCCTGGGCGTGCTGGGCGAGCTCGCCCGCGCGATGGGGGTCCGCGTGCCCCAGGTCGGCCGAGACGATGACGTCGGCGTCGACCTCCTCGGCCAGGCGCGCGACCCGCTCGAGGTCCTCCGGCGTCACGCGCGTGATCTCCTCGCCGTCCTCGAGGGGCCAGTCCGTCGGGACGGGCTCGTCATGGGCGGTGAAGAAGAAGCGGCGGTCCGTCGAGTTCCCGCCGAAGCGCAGGGTGGGCCGCTCCAGCGAGCCGAGCAGCCGCACCAGATCCGGGTTCTCGGCGCTGAGGCGCTCGTCGGCGAGCTCGGTGGCCTCGAAGGAGATGCCGGCGGCGTCCTCCCGGTAGGTCGTGCCCACGGGATCGCCGAGGCTCAGATCGAGGGCCAGGTCGGCGTCCTCGGACGCCGGGGCGGAGGCCGGGGCCGCGCCGTCCGCCTGCTCGGCGCGGCGATCGGCGATCCACTGCTGCGGATCCTCGGGCGGGGCGGCGGTGGGCCATGGCTCGGAGGGCTCGGGGGCCGACGGCGTCTGCGGGGCGTCGGGCCCCTGGGAGCCGTCGGCGCAGCCGGAGAGCACCAGGACGCCGACGACGAGCAGGGAGGGGAGGGTGAAGCGGGGGGTCTTCATCGTGGTCGACAGTAGCCCGCCGCGCGGCCCGTGGCGCGGGTGCGCGGCGGAATGTGAGAGGGGCCGCACCCGAGCGGGTGCGGCCCCTCGCGCAGCGGCCGGTCGGGCGCCGTGCGGCGGACCGGCCGGTGGCTCAGCCGCGGGACTTGCCGAAGGACTTGAAGCGCGCGTTGAAGCGCTCGACGCGGCCGGCGGAGTCCATGATGCGCTGCTTGCCCGTGTAGAACGGGTGCGACTCCGACGAGATCTCGACCTCGATGACGGGGTACTCGTTGCCGTCCTCCCAGGTCTCCGTCTTCTGCGACGTCGCGGTCGAGCGCGTCAGGATGACCTTGCCGGAGGCCAGGTCGCGGAAGAGGACCGGGTGGTAGTCCGGGTGGATGTCGTTCTTCATGAGTCTGTGTTCCTTAGCTGGAGAGGCCGCTGGATTGTGCCAGAAGCCATGACGCTGGGGTGCGGGTGCGCTGGGCACCAGCGAGCCATCGTACACCGTCGGCCGCCCGGCGTCAGGACGCCTTCGAGACCGAGCGCGAGCTGAACGCCGCCCGTGAGTCCTCCTGCTGTTCGCTGTCCGCATGCGTAGGGTGTTCAGAGGACACGACGGCCTCCCCCGAGCCGACGTCCCGCCCCTCCCCCCGCACCCTCAGAAGTGGACCAGATCGTGCCCTCTCCCCTCGTGCCCCCGTCCTCGCAGCCGCCCCTGACCGATGCGCGCGCCCGACGGCCCCGCCGTGCGCCGCGGCCCCTCGTCCTCGCCCTGGCCGCCGCCTTCGCGGTGACCCCGGCGCTGTCCGTGCTGCCCGCCTCCGCGCAGGAGGACCCCGCCAAGGCCTCGTCCCAGGGCATCGATCCCGCCCCGGCGGGCCCGGTCGACCGCTCGGAGCTCGACGAGACCGGCCCCGCGGCCGGCGAGGAGGAGCTGCCCCAGGAGACCCCGCGCGTCATCGTGAAGTTCCAGGATCCCCAGGACACCGACGCGCAGAAGGAGCAGACCGTCGCCGAGGCCGCCGAGGAGGCGCAGGTGCTGCCCGCCGGCGATGCCGCGCAGACCCCCGAGCGGCTCAAGGAGACCGGCGACGCGGCCGACGTCATGGCCTTCGACGCCGAGCTCGAGGCCGCCGAGCAGGAGGAGCTCGTCGAGCAGCTCGAGGAGGACCCCCGCGTGGAGTACGCCGAGCCGGACCGCGTGGCCCGGGCCTCCGCCACGAACGACCCCCTCTACGGCGTCCAGTACACCCTCGAGGCCCGGAACGTGCCCGATGCCTGGGCCACGGCCACCGGCCGCGGCACCACGATCGGCGTCCTGGACACGGGCCTGGCCAACCACCCCGATCTCAACGGCAAGCGCGTGTCCGGCTACGACTTCGTCTCCCCGGCCTACCCCGGCTACACGGTCGACGGCGACGGCCGCGACTCGGATCCCACCGACCCGGGCGACACCGCCGGCTCCGCCTGTGACGCAACATGGCACGGCAGCCACGTCGCGGGCATCGCCGCGGCGAGCACCGGCAACGGGCAGGGCATCGCCGGGGTCGCCCGCGACGCCCGCATCCAGCCGGTGCGCGTGCTCGGCAGCTGCACGTACGGCTTCGAATCGGATATCGCCGACGGCATCCGCTATGCGGCCGGGCAGACCATCGGCGGGGCCGTCAACCGCAATCCCTCCGACGTGATCAACATGTCGCTGAACCTGCGCGGACAGTGCGGGCGCACCATGCAGTCGGCCATCTCCTACGCGAACGGCGCGAACGTGCCCGTCGTCGTCTCGGCCGGCAACGGCTCGGCCGACGCCTCCGACTATCCGCCGGCCAACTGCAACGGCGTGATCGCGGTCGGTGCGGCCGATCAGAACGGGCAGGTGGCCTCGTACTCGAACACCGGCCCCCACGTCGACGTGCTCGCCCCGGGCGGGCACGGGAGCCAGCACGCGATCATCTCGGCGATCGACACCGGCCGCACCGGGCCCGTGCGGCCCAGCTACGGCTACAAGAACGGCACGTCGATGGCCGCGCCCTTCGTGGCGGGCACCGCGGCGATGATGCTCGAGGCGAATCCGAGCCTGACGCCGGCCCAGATCGAGCGCACCCTCAAGTCGACCTCGACGGGCCCGCTCGGCCGCCTGCAGGTCTCTCCGGCCGACGCGGTCGCCGCCGTGTCCTCCGGGCCGTTCCGCGACGTCCCGGCCAGGCACCAGTTCGCCGCCGAGATCACCTGGGCCAAGCAGAACGGCCACCTCAACGGCTGGTCCGACGGGACGTTCCGCCCGAACGAGAACATCCACCGCGACGCCATGGCCGCCGT
>NZ_VDOR01000014.1 GCF_007666205.1 Kocuria palustris | reverse complement strand
ACCTCGACTTCTATCCCGACACCGCCGCGCCGTCAGCTTCTACACCCTCATCTGCGAAGAGCCAGTAATCGAGCCCTGGAACGCGCACGGAAAGCACTGGACGACGGATTGGACATCCAAGCTGCGGTCGTCGAGTACAACGACCACAACGCCAGGAAGGCAAGAAAAAAGCGCTGAAGTCTGGCCCGGGCTCGTCCCAGGCTTTTACCCTCCGCAGTGGTTGCAACGCAACACGCAGGGACCCTTCTCGCCGAGGTTTGGGCAATAGGAACCGCGCTGACAGATCGATCCGCGCTCGTCGGTACGTTATGCCAGCCAGTGACCCAGCTGGCACAGTCCTATGGGCATGAGGTGCGAGCGAGACGTCATTAGTGATGGACAGTGCTTATGTCTGGCAGTAGCCTTGACTCATGAACGAGCGCTCCATCGCACCCCGTAAGGCAGCCATCTACCTGCGCATTTCGCAGGACCGCGAGATGGACGGGCTCGCCATCGACCGCCAGCGCGAGGACTGCGAGAACCTCGCCCAGTTCCGGCGCTGGGACGTCATCGAGACCTACGTGGACCAGTCCAAGAGCGCCACCGACCGAACAGCGATCCGTCCGGATTACGACCGCATGGTTGCGGACTACCTGCTCGGACGGTTCGACGCGATCATCTGCTACGACCTCGACAGGCTCACCCGACAGCCCCGACAGCTGGAGGACTGGATCGACGCCGCCGAGCTGCGCGGACTCGCCCTCGTCACAGCCAACGGTGACGCGGACCTCTCCACCGACGGTGGGCGCATGTATGCACGTATCAAGGCCGCCGTGGCGCGTGCTGAGATGGAACGCAAGAGCGCCCGTCAGTCCGCCGCCCAGCGTCAGCGCGCCATGCAGGGTCGTGCTCCGAAGGGTATGCGACCACTCGGCTACGCCGTAGACGGCGAAGTGATCCTCCACGAGGCTGAGGCAGTGAGGGCGATCTACGAGCTGTTCACCAGGATCGAGCACCCCGAGTCGTTGCGCTCGCTCGCGCGGGCGCTCAGCGGCTCTGAGAAGATCGACGGCCTCTCGCCCTTGCCTAAGCACACGCATACGGTGAGCGTCGAGCGCGCCGCCGCCCGCGAGAAACAGGGGCTCGAACCCCGGCCGATCGTCGAGGACGGACCGTGGTCGCCGTCGACCGTGCTCGGCATACTGCGGAACCCGCGCTATGCAGCGCTGAGCACCTACACGCCGAAGTTTGCTCAGGCTGACGGTAAGCGCCGCCGGATGTGGAAGGCACAGATCCTGCGTGACGACTCCGGAGAGCCTATCCGGGGGCAATGGGAACCGATCGTCGACCATGAGACATGGTGGAAGGCGCAGCAGGTCCTCGACGACACCGAGCGCGTCACGAACACGTCTGGCTCCACGAAGCGCAAGCACCTTGGCAGCGGGCTCTACCGGTGCGGGTACGTCGACGAGGATACCGGCGAGACGTGTGGGAAGAAGGTGACTGGGGCACCGCGCGGGTACAAGTGCGCGGGGCACATCGTGCGCTCGGGCGCCGCCATCGACGACTTCGTCACGACGGTCGTCGCCAAGCGTCTTGCGCGCAAGGACGCGAAGGCAATGGTCGAGGTCGCAGACGGCGGTCCGCACACGGCAGGCATCGACTCAGCGATCAGCGACCAGAGAGCGCGCATCCTGCGCGCCGAGGCCGACTACGATGCCGAGATCATTGAGGCACGCGACCTCAAGCGCGTACGGGATGCCGCAGAAGCGCGTATCCAGGAGCTGGAGGCCGAACGGCTCATTCAAGGCCGTACGGGCGCGCTGTCACCGATCCTGGGCGTCGATGACCCTGCCTCAGCATTCCGGGAAGCGTCACTTGACCTCCGCCGTCAGACCATCGACACCCTCGCCACGATCACGCTTCTCCCGCAGCCGCGCGGGCGCAAGGGGTTCAGGACCGAGTCCGTCGTCGTCGACTGGAGGTAGACCACCTGGCTGGGTAGCCACGCGGAGCGTGGCCGGGAGACCTCTTGAGAGCGGCGACGTGGCGTAAGCGCGTCGATTCACCGAGCACGACTGCCTGTCGCGCCCGCCGCTCTCCTCGACCACGGAGGAGACCCGCCATGACCACCCGAACGAACACCGATACCACGCCCCGAGCCTGGATCGGCTGTCTCGCCTGCTACAACAACGCTCGCCTCGTCGGCGAGTGGTTCGAGGGCGAGTCCGCCGACGAAGTCACCCTTGCTGACGTCCACGGCGGCGCTCATCGTGTGCGCCCTGGATGCGAGGAGCTGTGGGTCGTGGACCACGAGAACATCCCCGCCTCGGGCGAGATGAGTCCGTCGGAGGCCGCCGAGTGGGCTCGTGTCCTCCTCGCGGTCCCCGAGCATCAGCGCGATGCTCTGTGCGCTTGGGTGGCCTCCGGTAGCTACGTTGCCGAAGGCACCGGAGACCTGCCGTCTGTTCCCGACTTCGAAGAGCGCTTCTGCGGCACGTGGGGCAGCTTCCGGGACTACGCCGAGACCCTCGCCGAGGAGATCGGCCTCATCCCGCAGGACGCCCCGGAACAGCTTCTGCGTTACTTCAACTGGGTTGCCTGGACCCGCGACCTCGAACACGATTACACGGTTGTCCGAGCCGACGCGATCTCCGTGTACGTCTTCAGGGACCTGTGAAGGGAACGATCATGAGTGCTGAGTCCAACGCCTACAGCCACGCCGAATCGTTTCGCTGGTGGGTCGGCAACCCCGAGATGGGCGATGAGGAGGCTCACCTCCATGACCTGCTCGCCCTGCACAAGGCAACCGTCGGTCTGATCCGCCAGCAGCGCGACCTTCTCGGGTATTACGACACCGATGCCGAGCTGTTCGGCGATGCCCCCGACGTCGACTGAGTTCAGAGTGCCCCGTAGCTTCGGCTACGGGGCACTCACTTTTCTTCCGACTACCAACCGCGGTAGCTCTCGTACAGCTTCTTTCCGAGCCACCAGAGCAGCCAGGCGAACAGAGCGCATCCGCCGAGGGCGGCGAGGGCAATGAGTGCCTTCGCCCACCAGGCACTCGCGGCGGCGAAGGAGTCCCAGGCCCATCCGAGCAGCGGTCCGAGGCCGAGCATCTGCGTGATCCCGCCGACCATCCCCGTGAGCATGATGAACGCGACGGTGAACGGGACCAGGGCAAGGCACATACGACCGACCGTCGCCCAGGTGACCCTCGCCGAGAGTCGCTCGACTCGCCGCTCGGCCCGCCCGACGGCGCTGACCACTTCGTGGGCGCGGCCGGTAAGCTCGGCGAGCTTCTCGGAGCCGAGCCTGACCACCCGCTCTTCGAGCCCCTCGACGGTCTTCTCGACCCTCTGGACGGGAACCTCGACAGCCTCTGCAAGTCGGTCATCGAGTACCTTCACAGCGTGCTCGGTGAGCTTGCCCGTGTCGATACGGACGTGGCCGCGCTTGCGCACGGCCTCGGCGAGGTCAGCCGAGGCTGAAGTCGTCGTCTTCAGCTCCTCGCTGATCTTCTGTGTCATCGTGTATGCGGCCAGGTCCGCCCTGGTGACCGAGGACCCGTCGGGCAGCTTCACGACCTCGCTGCTGCTCAGCTGCTGCGCGACGGCGCTCAGCGTCTTCTCGATCTCGTTCAGCCGCTTCCTCGTCTCGGCGTCGAGCGGCAGAGTGGAGGGCAGCTCGAGCTGCCGCGAGGTCGACAGGCGATCCAGCCGTATCGTCTGCTCCTCGTCCATCACCTTCACGTACTCGGTCAGGTCGGCGACGGTGTTCGTCAGCTTCGCGATCTGCTGCCTGTCGGCGTCGTGCTGTGAGATCAAGTTCTCCAGGAGCTCGGTAGTCTTCTGCTGCTCGTCGGCCTGCTTGATCCTGTCCAGTGCTCCCATGAGCCTGTCCCTTCTGTGAGTGGTAGTCGAAGATCTCTTGAGCACCTTCGGCTGTGAATTCGGGTGTCAGCGCCGAGGCCTTCTTCCGTCCGAGCTTCCCGTTGTCATCCCGGCGCATCTTGTAACTCCAGCCGTCGCGGTTCGTCACCGCGAGCGTGACCCCGTGCCCGGCGAGGACGTGCTCGAACGCCTCGCGATTCGTTGAGCGTGAGTCGGTCAGTGCGTCGTAGACCTTGTCCCCGAGGGCCTGCTCGAATCCGCCCGGCGCGAAGTCCTCGCGCCGCAGCTCCCAGTCGGGCTTCGGTTCCGCGGGGTCGGGGAGCACCCGCAGGCCCTCGTCTGCCATCAGCTCGTCGTTCAGCTGGCGCAGTCCGTGCTTCCACGATGTGTACCGCTGGAGGCTCTTACCGGTGAGGTTGTCGTGGTTGATGACGAGGATGTGCGCGTGCCCATGGCCTCCGGCAGAGTCAGCGTGCACCGCGACCATGTAGTCAGCGCTGTGCATGCGTTCGGCGAGTTCAACGGCCACGTCCCGGATGCGCTCAAGCTCGGCTTGGGAGGTTACGTCGAACTCGTCGGGGTGGAACGCCAGCACATAGCTCTGAAGCTGGTTCGTCCGACCATGAACAGCAGCGTGCGCCTCGGCACACGCTATGAACTCCGACGGGGTCGTCCCGCCGTCGACCATGGACATCGCATACGCGGCTGCACGCGTCGATCCGACCTTGATGAGCTCCTTTCGCACCTCAGGGTCACGCCCGTAGAGGATGTACCCAACGGCTCCTGCAGCGTTGGTCGAGGGACGGACGTTCACGGTGCTCATGTCCGTGTCCGATCGCCGAGCGAGGCGCGCACCTCGTCCACCGCAACCAACACCGCGTAAAGGAGACTGTCATCGACGGCAGCATCCTTGCGGAGCGCCTGGTTCAGGTTCACACCAACTCGACGCAGCTGCTCTACTGCCGGAGCAAGAGACGTAGGCGCAGTCTCCTTCACTCCCGCGTTGTTCTCCAGCTGATCGACCTTCGAGGACCTCGAGTCCAGCGCGTCGAGCATGACGGCACGAGCCCATGCGCTCGGCTTGACGCTGAGCACGTGGGCACGGCGGCGGATCGCATCGCGATCAGCCACCGTCAGCCGCACGTCGAGAGAGACCTCCCGACGACGGCTGTTCCGAGGCTCCACCGGAGCCTCGGCCGACCCTGCCCTCTGCGCAGCACCACGACCGGTGTTCACCTGGGAGTCGTGGTGCAGCTCCGCTGCCAGGGCCGGGTCTTCCGCACACCCCTCCGCACGAGCCCGACCAGCGCTGCCTGGGGAGTCGGGCTCGCTCTCCGGGGCGTACGGAAGACGGCCAGCAGGGTTCTTGTCGGACATTTCGCTGGCGCTCATGTCCTCCAAGAACCGCTGGCCCTCGTCCTCGGTCGCTGCGCTCCCTGCGGGCGAGGGGGTCCCGGGACGCTGACGCAAGTCCCGGATCGGAGCCGTCAGCCGTTCCACGGTGCCGCCTCCTCATGCTCGGGATCGACGGACTGCGAGGCAGTCCCGTCGTTCGCCGACCCCGAAGACGATGCCGCCTTCTTCGCACGCCTCGACCTCTTCGCCTTCTCTGCCTCCAAGGTAGCGGCCGCCTCCTCGGAGAGCCGGTCGTAGAGATCGGGGCTCTGGTCGCGCAGCAGATTGATGACCTTCTCGTCGATGCGGCGCTGCTCGGCGGCGGCAGCACGCTTGAGCTTGGCGATGCGCTCGGACGCTCGGCGGCGCTCCTGATCGATCAGCTCGTCGAGATTGGTCGTGGTCTTGTTGCTCATGGTCAGTTCCTTTCGGTTCAGTGACCTTCCGGTCGCAAGTTGTTGATGCACTTCTTGATCGACCAGTTGTCGATCGACCCGTCCTCCCGAAAGACGAGAAAGTTCCTCGTGCCCCACTCAGGGATGAGGGCGACGGTGATCCAGAGGACGCCAGCGCCGTGCTTGCGGTCGGCCTCTGGATGGTGGGCGAGGAGGTCACGGGCGAACGACTCATCGGAACCGCGCAGGACCTCCCCGAGCCCCGCTCGGTTCAGCACGGCACTGGCGTGGTTGGCGACTTTCTGCTTGGTGGCGAAGGCAAGTCCTCCGAGGCTGTAGCTCATCGTCACCACCTCACGAAGCGCCAGCAGAAGCCGACTCGTCAAAGGGGTCGATCGCCTGCATCCACTTGACGTAGGGGCGGATCGCCTCCAGGTCGATGTCGATCTGGCGCTCGGCCTTCGACCGGGCGTGCGACCAGAACCGCTCCTTCACGCGAGGCAGCCCGAATGCTTCGAACGCATCGAGCCTGTCTGCCAGAGGCCGTCCCGGATGGAGCCACGGGATGTCGATGATCTCCTGGCGGAAGGCGATCACGATGCCTTTGGCGATGTGCTCCAGCTGCGCTGCATGGGCGATCGAACCGTCCTCATCGAGCAGAGCGTCGAGCCGCGCAAAGTAGTCCTTCCACTGCTCGACAGTCCGCCGAACGGGGGAGCGAATCCACACGGGTTCGCCGAGGCCGTCGTCCCACTCCTTGAGGCCCTGGTCGACCGAACGCCCCAACGTGGCCTGCTCGGGAGAATCCCAGGGCACGGTGTGCACATGGGCGACCTCATGCTGGACGCCGTCGATGTCGATGACGTCGACCGACATCCCATCGGGGACGGGGCGGCGCTTTCGGTCGAACTCGATGGTCTGCTCCTTGTGGACCACGCGCGGCGCGAAGTCCAGCCGCTTGTCGATGCGGGTCAGTTCCTGCACCGAGGGAAAGACCTTCATCGTCACCGGAAGTGCGCCCTCACGACTCGCCATGAGCTCGTACATGAGGTCGCGGTCGGCCTGGCTGTCCTGCTCGATGCCCTCTGGAAGCTTGTAGCCACCGTGTGCCAGGACGCCGGCAGGCTGTCGGCTGAAGTTCGCCCGGGTAGTGATGTTGAGCAGGTCGGTCTGCTGGTGCTTGCGCTCCCACATCCCCTGCGAACCGGTCAGCGCGAGCCGGGACTCACGCCAGATCGGACCGAGCCCGAAAAGGTCGAGGCTGTCGACCACGTCCAGATCGGCATCCGTGATGAATCCGTCCGTAGTGCAGGACGGCGTGCTGTAGCCCAGGTTGTGAAGCTGGTTCAGCGTCGCAAGCAGAACCGCGCGCACGAGGCCGGTAGTCATGCACGCGTGCCAGGGTGAGGTGATCGCGGACCCGCCGACCGCATCACGTTCCTGCGCCCAGGCATCCCAGCCCCGCTGGCCCATAACTCCCTGCGCCAGCTTGCCGTAGGGAGAGTTCGCCATCAGCTTCAGGACGTTCTGCTCGAACGACTTCGCACCGAACTCCGCCTTGGCCCGCGCACGGTCATCGAGGAGCTGCTTGTACGCACCCCGGAGAAGCCGAGAGGGCTCACCATGCTCATCGGTGAGGACCCGTCCGAAGTGGCCGATCTGACAGGTCACAGTCGCGCCAAGCGTGAGGGCGAGCCAGACCTCGGGACCGGTTGCCCAGACCCCACGAGCACCACCGCTTGTGAGCGGATAGACCATCGACCCCTCGACCGGAACCGGCAACGAAGGGAACGCGACCGTGCTCGGGAACTCGAAGCTCACGAACCCGAGGAACGGCGTGAGTGGGGTCTTGAAGTCGGACAGCGTGAGGTCGGCGTTGTTCACCGTCTTCAGAATCACGCCATCGGGATGCTGGTAGTCGACATCCCAAATCGTCGAACTGGACGTGGGGTAGCAGGACTGAAGATCGAAGTCACTGGTCACGCGCGCGAACAGCCCAAGCTCGGCAGACATGTTGTACCCGCCTCGAAAGCTCATCGCCGCAGCATGGATCCACGTCGCCGCAGCGCCGTCGATCGGCTCCAGCGCCCGGACGCGGTAGAAGTCGAGCTGCTGCTCGTCTACACCGGCAGCACCCTCGCGGGTCTTCGTCACCTTGTGGAGTCCGCCGAAGACGGTATTGAAGTCGCGGCCCTCGCCCAGCTCGTCCTGGATAAGGCCCTTCACCGCCTTCGCCGCAGCAGTGGGCAAGGTCAACGGGACAGCACGGTGATCGCCGTATAGCTGGCTCACGTATTCCAGAGCGATCACGGCATCATTCGCCGCGTAGTCGAGGAACTCCGCAGGATGCACGTCGAAGTACTCGTCCATCCGGGTGATCCAGTCACCAGGAACATCCAGCTTCGGCGCCCCGATCGCCGCACCGAGTGCCTTGAGCGGCTCAGCACCGCTCTGCGCCATCGTGTCGCGGATCGAGACTTCCACCGGCAGCTTCCACCGCCAGTTCTCGCCGGAAAGCACCATGCGGGCGGGCTTGTTCGACACCATGCCCGCGCTGGCCGAGATCACCGTGCGGAGAATGTCCGGCGCACGACCGTCCAGCCACCGGGCACGTCGACCGTCCCAACCCGCACGATCAGACAGCGTCTTCGACCGACCGGGATACGCCTGGTTCCAGACGTTGATCGCCTTCCGGCGGTCGACGAAAGTAGTCAGGTCGGCGTGCTGGTAGTGCGCGACCAAGGTGATCGGCAACGCCCTGGGCGTCCCCTCGGGACTGTGCTTGAACCACACCGAGGGGTGGGACTTGCCGTCGTCACCGATGGCAGACTGCGCCGAGACGCCCTTGTCAGTCCAACCAACTGCGAGCCTGTGCTCATGAAGACCCAGGCTCATGATCGCGATCTCAAGGCCCTTCTCGAAGGACAGCCGCGCCGTACGAGAGCCGCGCGGCCCCCTGTAGCTTCGGGGGATGACCACGCAGAGCCGGAGCTGGGAGTCATCGAGAGGGTCAATCGTGGCGAACTGGTAGGACACAATCTTCCGCACCATGTGCTCGTCCTCGCCGACCCATACACGGTCGGCATCCATCAGATCGACAGTCACGAACTCGGTGTCGAAGCCGATGACGATGGAATCCTGATCCGTGGACATCGCGGCCACCGAGGGGTACTGCCCGAAGCCGGCAGCGCCGCGCGCTCCGCGTGCTATTGAACGAGTCAGGACCTCGAACTGGGCCGGGTACTTCCGCGACGTCGCCGAGTCTGCCACCACTGTCCGAGACCAGCCCGCCGCATCGACCGGGTCGCGAGCATCGGCGGCGGCGGCGTCATGGGGCTGCTCCCCATACGGCGCTGCCGCCATTGCCGTTCTACCAGGGGTTTCAGTGGTGCCGTGCGGGAAGAAGAGGTCTTTCGTGCACGCGAGCCCGGCGCTCATGCCGCACCGCCGAAGATCGCGCTGAGGCGACGGACCTGGGCGTCGCTCAGCGGGGGAGCGGAGCTGGCGAGACGTTCTGCGGCGGCCTCGACCTCCTCGAAGGTGGGCTGTCGCTTTGGGACCGCGAGGGCATTAAGGTCAGACCGCAGAACCTTGATGCGGCCTCCAACTTTGACCGCAGGAAGCTTGCCCTGGGCAATGTATCGCCGAAGGGTCTGATACGCGCCGAAGCCAAGTTCGACGGCATCGGTGAGGTTGAGATAGTGGGTGAGGTCGGACGAGGGAGGCGGGGAGTACCCCATGACAACTCCAGACAGCTTGAACTGTCCGGAGACGGGGGAATAGTTGTCCGGCTACTTTCCCGGTCGCCGTGCGCGATGCTCCACTGGGCCCTGAGGGACTTCCGTGCCTTACGGGAGAAGTCACTCCCTGCCGGGTCGTCTGTATCTCAATCTCGACGTGGTTCCCGGCGCTACCCGGTGCTGACTATGCGCTGCTCACCACAGCCCACGTGGGGTGATCCCTTCTCGAACACCTTGCGGTCGCGGTGATCGAGAACTTGACGCGATCCTACCTGGCCTGTCAAGGGCGCGCAAGTTTGAGCGCTCGTGACGATAGTTCTGTCCATAACGTGGTCGAGTTCCGCTTCAACGTCTGACCGTCCGATCGGGCCAGTGCCCCCCCCTGCCACGGTGACCATCAGCGATATCAGGGTTCGGAGCTGTCCTCGGGCCCCCTCCTTGACAGAGGACTCGACGAGTCGGTGAAGCGTTGCCGGGGCGATTAGCCGGCTGGCGCCGCGACCGCGTCGTATCCACGCCTGTGCGGACGGCCGTCCGGGGCCGCCGGGACCGAACCGCCCGGGTCCATGGCCCCGCAGCTCATCCGGATCCAGACCTCACATCGCCCCTCGCCCGCGCGTCTACGGTGTGATGACGATGAAGCAGCCATTCGAACGGGCGGTGCAGCGGCACGGGGCGACCGTGCTGAGGGTCTGCCGCGCCGTGCTGGGGCCCGGAGCGGATGCCGACGACGCCTGGTCCGAGACCTTCCTGGCCGCACTGAGGTCCTGGCCGGAGCTGCCGGAGGACACGAACGTGGAGGCCTGGCTGGTGCGCGTCGCCCACCGCAAGACGATCGACATCGCCCGGGCGCACGCTCGGCACGCGATCCCCAGCGACGACCTCCCGGAGCGCCCGTCGCGGCATGGGAGACCGGGAGACGACGGGTCCGAGGTGTGGGCCGACGTCGCCGCCCTGCCGGAACGTCAGCGGCTCGCGATCGCCTACCACTACCTCGGCGGTCTGCCGCACGCCGAGACCGCCGAGCTGATCGGCGGCAGCCCAGAGGCCGTGCGCCGCGCGGCGGCCGACGGCATGAAGCGCCTCCGGCAGACGTACACGGCGGGCGAGGAGACGAAGGGAGCATCGCGATGACGATCAGCACAGCTTCGGGCGCGGGCCGTCCGGCCGACGACGGCGCGGACACCGAGAGCGCCGTCCGCTTCCCGCTCGAGCCCACCGCGATGATCGACCTGCGCGCCCGTCTGGACGCGGCGGCCGGGGAGCACGGGCTCGTGGACATCGCCTACCGGACGATCGACTCGCCGCTCGGGCCGCTGCTGCTGGCCGCGACCGAAGCCGGTCTCGTGCGGGTCGCCTTCGAGCGCGAGGGCTTCGACGCCGTGCTGGAGTCGCTGGCCCAGCGGATCAGCCCGCGAGTGCTCGCGGCCCCCCGCCGGCTGGACGCGGCGGCAGCCGAGCTGGACGAGTACTTCGCCGGGGCCCGGCGCGCCTTCGATCTGCCCCTGGACCTCGCGCTGTCGTCGGGATTCCGCCGGGCCGTGCAGGGGCACTTGCCGCATATCGGATACGGGCGCACGCAGTCCTACAAGGAGGTCGCCGAGATCGTCGGCAGCCCCAGGGCCGTGCGCGCGGTCGGCACGGCGTGCGCGACCAATCCGCTGCCGGTCGTGGTGCCGTGCCATCGGGTCCTTCGCGCCGACGGCGGTCTGGGCGGCTACATCGGCGGGCTGGAGGCCAAGACGGCGCTGCTGAACCTGGAGAAGGCCGCCTGAGCGCGCTGGAGACCGGACGGGCTCAGTCGTCGGCATGCCGGCTCGACGTCCGCGCCAGCCGCATCACGAGGTCATCCGGGAGCGGCTTGCTCGGCGGGAAGGTGATGCCGGTCCTGGTCGCCTTCAGGCCGGCTTCCGCGATCTCCTCGGCATGCTCCGAGATAGCCGGGCCCAGGACATACAGCCCGGCCTGCCTGCTGAAGGCCGCGCAGCCGGCGACGACCGAGCCGCGGAGCCTGAACCCCGGCATGCCGTAGGCGACCATCTCCTCCGCCTCCGGAAGTGCCGTTCGGAGCAGGTCCCGGAGATTGCGGAGGACGGGCCGGAAGCGCTCGGATGCGGCCGCGATGTACGCGCCGTGGTCGGCGATGTCGGCCATGGGTGTTCTCTCCTGGTGGGGATGCAGAGCGCAGCGGTGACGCCTCGTCGCTCTCCGGGTGGCCTGAAGGTGCCGGCTTCACAGTTGCGCAGGCCCGTGACTGCCGGCGTGGCGGGCGCCTAGGTTGGTGAGTGAACCAGCTCTCATCCGCGAGTCCCGGAGGAACCCGATGCGCGCCGTGATCTTTGCCCGGAACAACGAGATCGAGGTCGTCGACCGGCCGGCCCCGGAGCCCGGCCCCGATGAGGTCCTGCTGAAGATCGGCGGCGCCGGCGTGTGCCACTCGGACCTGGCGATCATCGGGTCGGGAGACGACAGCCCCTGGGTCGGCGGCATCCTCGGCCATGAGGCCGCGGGCACGGTCGATCGGGTCGGCGACAAGGTCGGGGGCTGGCAGCCCGGCGATCGGGCGGTCGTGTCCCTCATCCTGTCCTGCGGCAACTGCCGCGAGTGCGCCAAGGGCCGCGACAACTACTGCGAGGTCGCCTACCCGCGCGATGCGCTCGCTCCGCTGTGCCCCGGCATCGGCAGCCCCGGCGGCATGGCCGAGCACCTGGTCGTGAAGCCTCACAACCTGGTGCCGCTGGACAAGCTCGATCCGGCGGACGCCGCGCCGCTGGCCGATGCCGCCCTCACGCCCATGCACGCCATCAACCGGGTGCGGCCCCGCCTCACCGGGGACGCGACGGTCGTCGTGATCGGGCTCGGCGGCCTGGGCCACATGGGCATCCAGCTGCTGAAGGCGACGACGGGCGCGCGCATCATCGCGCTGGACACCGATCCGGAGAAGGTGAAGTACGCCCAGGAGCACGGAGTGCATCTGGCGCTGCCATCGGACGCGCAGGCCGCCGACCGCGTGCTCGAGGCCACCGACGGCAAGGGAGCCGACGTGGTCCTCGACTTCGTCGGCGTGCAGCCGACGGCCGACCTGGCAGTGCACACCGTGCGCAACGGGGGCGCCATCATGTTCGTCGGGCTCGGGGGCGCTCAACTGGACTACCTCGTGGGCAACGGCGGCCCGATCCCGTGGGGCATCCAGATCGAGCGCCCGTACGGCGGCACCGTCGCGGAGCTGCGCGAGGTCATCCAGCTCGCCGAGGACGGCCGGATCGGCGTGCAGGTCAATCGCTATTCCCTCGACGACGCGGTGCAGGCCTTCGACGACCTCCACCACGGCCGGGTCCAGGGGCGCGCGGTCCTGGTTCCGTGAGCGGCGTCGAGACATTCCGTGTGATGCTGGACAGCACGTCATCGCGCTAGTCGGCGAATTCGCACGTCCAGGAAGTCCTGAGAAGCAGCCGCAGGATGCCATGTCCCGGTCTGCGCGGCTTCATCGGAATGATGGCTGATATTCGGCGCGAGGCGAGTCTTTCGCCGATGCATACTGTGCCCATGCAGCGGATCGTCGTGACGCCTGACGCGACCCTGCAGCATCTGCGCGCTCGGGGCGCGGTGATGCTGCCCGGCCGCCGCTCCGACGTCGTCGCCCGCTGGCTGGGGCGTCAGCGGGTCGCCGCTGCGGTGTTGCTCTCCCTCGGCGTCGTCGGCGTCCTCCTGGTGCCGCTCGGCGCGGCGCTGCAGGAGATCGGCCTCTGGTCGCTGCTGATCCCGCTCGGTGTCCTGCTGGCATTCGTCGGGCTTCTGGCCGGCGTCGGGGCGGCGGTGGCGATCCGGAGCATCGGCAGCCGATGGCGCGTGGAGGAGCAGCCGGTGGTGCTCGACGGCCTCGGCGTGAGCCTGCGGGGCATCGGCCCGCTGCCGTGGAGCGTCCTGGGGCCGCCTGAGCGCCGCCGGATCCGCGTGAAGAACGACGTCGGCGGGCTCTGCCCGGTCATGCCGCTGAGCCCCGAGGGCCGCGCCATGGTCCGCGCGCAGAGCCTCTGGTGGCAGCGCCGCGTCGGGCCCCGGCCGTACCTGCGCTTCGAGGTGCCGTACCTGCTGCTGCCCGGAATCGACGGCTTCACCGAGGACCAGACGATCGAGCTCTTCGGCAGGGCCCGCGGCCTGTGCCTCCGCCCCTGAGACGGGGCGGGGCGCTCAGACCTGTAGGCGACCCGAGCGGCCCCGACGAGGGGTGCACCACCGGAGACTCCCTGGCGCTCGGGCGCCGGGCCTACGGTGGTCCGCATGGAGATCAGGGACGACGTGCGGGAGTTCCTCATGACCCGCCGCGCGAACATCGGGCCGGAGCAGGCGGGGCTGACCGTCTCGGGCCAGCGCCGCGTGCCGGGCCTGCGGCGCAGCGAGGTCGCGATGCTGGCCGACGTCAGCCCGGAGTACTACGCCAAGATCGAGCGGGGGAGCCTGGCCGGTGTCTCGGATGCCGTGCTGACGGCCATCTCCCGCGCGCTGCAGCTCGACGATGCCGAGCACGAGCACCTCTTCGACCTCGCCCGCATCGCCAACGGCGGCGGGCAGCCCGTACGGCGCCGCAGGGCCCGCGGCTGGGAGCCCCGCGAGAGCCTCGTCCGGGCGCTGGAGGCCATCACCGACGGCCCGGCCTTCGTGCGCAACGAGCGCCTGGACCTGCTGGCGGTCAACGACCTGGCCCGGGTGTTCTACCGGGAGGTCTTCGACGGCCCCGGCCAGGGCAATCTGGCGCGGCACTGCTTCCTGGACGAGCGCGCGCGGGAGTTCTACCCGGACTGGGACAAGGCCGCCGACATCACCGTGGCCATCCTGCGCACCGGCGCGGGCCACGACCCTCGGGACCCGCAGCTGCACGATCTGATCGGCGAGCTGTCGACTCGCTGCGACGCCTTCCGCACCCGCTGGGGCGCCCACGACGTGCGCCGCCACGGCTCCGGGACCAAGGAGTTCCACCACTGCGCCGTCGGGGATCTCACCCTGACCTTCGAGGGGATGGAGCTGACCGCGGAGCCCGGGCTGTTCCTGATGATCTACGCCGCACAGCCCGGCTCGCCCAGCCGGGAGCGCCTGGACCTGCTGGCCAGCCTGGCGGCCACCGATCGGGCCGCTGCCTCCGGATCCCCGGACTCGGACGATCACACCCTCACCCCGAAGGAATGACGAGATGACCCAGAACGACTTCGACCAGATCTTCCCCCAGGGCGAGCCCAACGAGGCCTTCGCCGAGTACTTCATCGGCCGCAGCTACAACGCGCCCCTGGCCGACGGCGCCGTGCCGGTCGCCAACATCACGTTCGAGCCGGGCTGCCGCAACAACTGGCACATCCACCACGGCAGCGACGGCGCCGGGGACCAGATCCTCATGTGCACGGCCGGCTCGGGCTGGTATCAGGCCGAGGGCCAGGACCCGGTGAGCATGGGCCCCGGCTCCGTGATCCGGGTGCCGGCAGGTCTCAAGCACTGGCACGGCGCCAAGGCGGACTCGTGGTTCTCCCACGTCGCCTTCGTGACGCCGGGCGAGGACGTCAGCAACGAGTGGCTCGAGCCCGTCGACGAGGAGACGTACGGGCGACTGCCCGCCACCGCGCAGGAGAACGGAGAGAGCGCATGAGCATCCTGAACGAGAAGACCACCCTGACCGGGGGCGTCGAGATCCCCGTGCTCGGACTCGGCACGTGGTTCATCGAGGACGACCAGGCCGCGGAGGCCGTTCGCACCGCGATCGAGATCGGCTACCGGAACATCGACACCGCTCAGGCCTACGGCAACGAGCGCGGCGTGGGCGAGGGCGTGCGCACCAGCGGCGTCCCGCGCGAGGAGCTGTTCGTCTCCTCCAAGCTCGCCGCGGAGATCAAGGACTACGACGGGGCCGTCGCAGCGATCGACGAGTCCCTGGAGCGGCTGGGGATCGGCCACCTCGATCTCATGCTGATCCATGCCCCGCAGCCGTGGGACGACTTCCGCGGCGGCGACTACGCCGAGGGCAACCGCGAGGCCTGGCGCGCCCTGGAGGACGCCCACCGAGCCGGGAAGCTGCGCAGCATCGGCGTCTCCAACTTCCTGCCGGCTGATCTGGGGAACGTCATCGACCACGGCACGGTGACCCCGCACGTGAACCAGGTGCTGGCCCACCCGGGCAACACCCCGCACGAGCTGATCGACTGCTGCCGGGAGCAGGGGATCCTCATCGAGGCCTACTCGCCCATGGGCCACGGCGAGATCCTGCGCCACCCCGACCTGCAGGCCATGGCGCAGACGTACGACGTCTCCGTGGCGCAGCTGTGCATCCGCTACACGCTGCAGCTGGGGGCGGTCTCGCTGCCGAAGACCGCCAACCCCGAGCACATGCGCTCCAATGCAGCCGTGGACTTCGTGATCTCCGACGAGGACATGGCGACGCTGCGCGATCTGCAGGCCAGCGACTACGGGGAGTCCAGCGACTTCCCTGTGTACAGCGGCAAGTGACGGGCTCATCCACGACGACCGGACGGAGGAGTCGATGACCGAGACCATGCGCGCCCTGATCGCCGGTCGAGGACCCGAATGGGTCCTCGACGAGATGCCGGCCCCGGAGCCCGGGAAGGGCCAGGTGCTGATCCGCAATCGCGCCTCGGCGACCAACAGTGCCGATCTGCCGATGCTGGCCGAGGCGGATCCCGCGAACGGCGGCTCCGGCGAGGAGTCCGTCGCCGGCTTCGAGTACGCCGGCGAGATCGCCGCCGCCGGCCCGGAGGCCGGGGACTGGGCGGTGGGCGACCCGGTGATGGGCACGTTCCCGTCGTCGTTCGCCGAATTCCTCGTGGCCGATCATCGCTTCGTGCTGCCTCGGCCGGCCGGCCTCGAGCCGGCCGTGGCCTGCGCGCTGCCCACGGCCCTGCTGACCGAGTTCGGCGCCCTCACCGCGGCCGGGTTCGAGCCCGGGCAGAGCGTGCTCGTCACCGGCGCGAGCACCGGCATCGGCATGATCGGGGTGCAGATCGCGAAGGCCCTGTCCGCCTCTCAGGTCATCGGGACCACCCGGAGCGCGGGCAAGAGGGATCTGCTCGCGGACCTCGGTGTCGACACGGTGATCGTGACGGATGACGAGGACCTCACGCGGGCCGTGCTCGCCGCCACGGACGGTCGCGGGGTCGACGTCGTGCTGGACCACATCGCCGGCGACACGTTCGCGCAGTGCCTCCCGGCGGCCGCCGAGGACGGGCACGTGGTGAACATCGGGCGCCTGGCCGGCCCGTCGTCGACGATCGACCTCGATGCGCTGTCCTACCGGCACCTGAGCGTACACGGGGTCTCGTTCGGCTTCTCCCGACACTGGGAGACGCTGCCGATTCTCGAGGCGCTTCAGGAGACCGTCCTGCCCGCGGTCGCGCGGGGCGACATCCGGCCCGTCATCGACTCCACGGTGGACGTCGCCGACGCGCAGCAGGCCGCTGACCGGCTGCGCTCCGGAGAGGCCGTCGGCAAGATCGTGCTGACCTTCGGCTGAATCCGCGCAGAACCCGGCGGGGCCGGAACGACGGCATCCCGCCTTCCGATCCGAAGGATGGGCAGGCGGGATGCCGTTCGTCAGCGCAGGACCGGCGGGCCCGTCAGCACATGTTCACGCCGCCCGGCTGAGCGCTCGAGTTGCAGAAGACCGAGTTGCCGATGCGACGCGTCAGGGTGTGGGTCCGTCCGCCGGAGGTGTAGGTGACCGTGGAGAAGCGGTCCACCTGGATCGTCCGCTGGGCGGGGTGATTCTGCAGGACGTTGGTGTAGGTGACGTTCATCTGCGGGGTGGACTGCAGTGCCAGGTGCTTGTAGCCCTCCGCATCCGTGGTCAGCAGCGCGTTCGCCTTGGCGGGATCCCCGGTGAAGACGAACTGCCACGCGAGGGTCGTCCGGCCGTTGTCGAAGGTGTGCTGCGTCAGGTTCGTCCGCACCGCCCCCGAGGCGCTGCCCGAGGTGAACGGGTTCGTCCTGGTGTTGGTGTTGCCGTCGGTGGGCGCTGACATGGCGGCGGACCCGTAGGTGAACCGGCAGCCGTTGACCGTGCTGCCGCTCACGGTGCAGACCCCGGGGCTGTACGTCGACGCCCGGGCGTTGCCCGGGACGTAGATGCCCGGGCCGTGGGCACCGGAGGCTCCGTTGGGATTGGTGTCGGTGTCCACGCGGTTCTGGAACCAGTACGTGTAGCTGATGCCGGTGATGACCGCGTCCCTCGGCAGGTCGCTCAGCGAGACCTGACCCGCGAACTCGAGCTTCTGCGTGGTGGTCGCCGTGGTCCTGGGGTTGGTCGTGTTGGCGCCCCAGCCGTAGTACGCGGGCGCGCCCCCGCCGATGGTCGCGACGCGGTTGCCGGGGGAGACGGCGTAGGCCGGCGCGGCGGCGGCCACGGCGATGGTGGGGACGGCCCAGGCGACGCTCCTGGCAACGGTGCGGCGGCTGATATCGGGCACGGGTGGGCTCCAGTTCGACGCGGGCGGCCGCTCGCAGACCCTGAGCGGTCCCTGGGAGCCTAACATGAATGTACATTCATCAGCGTCGACGGGCCCCTGACCGGCAGCGGCCGCGGCCGTCCTGCGAGGCGGTGTCACGGAGCATGCGCGGCGGCTCCTCGGCCTCCATGACGTGCCTCGGTGCGACGTGTCCGACCGATCGACCAGGAAGTCTGCCGCTCGACCCGCTGCGCGACCGGGCGGTTTCTCAATTCCCGATGCCGCCGGGTATAACCTGCCGACATCGGCGGCCGGTGGCCGCGGCATCGATCAGCAGAGGAGCCTCGCATGGCACTGCACGAGCTCGAGTTCACGTCGGCCAACGGCCGGGACACCATCCAGGCCTGGCTCCACACCCCGGTCACGCAGCCCAGGGCCGTCGTGCACATCGTCCACGGCCTCGGCGAGCACTCGAGGCGCTACCTCCACCTCATCAGCACGCTTCTCGATGCGGGATATGCCGTCGTGGGCGGGGACCACGCCGGGCACGGCCGCACGGCCATGCAGTCCGGGATCTGGGGCGATGCCGGCGACGAGGCCGCCCGCGTCGTCGTCGACGACGAGATGACCCTGCAGGGCAGGGTCCGCCAGGAGCTGCCCGACGTCCCGTACGTGGTCTTCGGCCACAGCTGGGGCTCGATGATCGCCCGCGTCCTCGCCTCGCGTCCCGAGGCGCAGCTCGCCGGTCTGGCCCTGTGCGGCATCGCGGCGCAGATGCGCGGCATCGAGGACTCGGTGGACCGTGCCGAGCTCGCCCGCCTCGCCGCCGGGGAGGACCGGGCCGAGCCAGCGCCGGACCACCTGGCCGGGCAGCTGTTCGACGGCTTCCTGGAGCGCTTCGGAGAGGATGCCGGGCCCACCGCCTGGGTCGCCGCCGACGCCGACGTCGTGGCGGATCACGGCCGGGACCCCTTCAACAACTTCGGCGCGCCCCTGAGCTCGCGCTTCCTGCAGGGCTTCGTGGACCTCTACGACCAGGCGAACGGCGAGTCCTGGTACTCCGCGCTGCCGACCGGTCTGCCCGTGCTGATCCTGGCCGGCGAGCAGGACCCGGTCGCCGGGTACGGGGAAGGCGCGCTCCACGTGGCCAACCGGCTTCGCGACAGCGGCCACGACGACGTGCGCGCCTGCGTGTTCCCCGGTGTCCGCCACGAGGTGCACAACGAGCCGGCGACGCGCGCGGAGGTCGAGGCGGAGATCCTCGGCTTCGTCGGACGGGTCGCCGAGCGGGGCTGAGCGGACGGCGGTCCTGGGTCGCCCCCGCCCCGACGTAGGGTCCTCGGCATGAAGTCCTCCGAGCCGCCGGCCCGGCCGGCCATGCCCGCCCCCGAGTTCGGCCTTCCCGTGCGCTGGCTGCTCTTCGCGGCGGGCGTGGGGATCATGTCGGTCGGCATCGCGGTGTCCGTCCACGCCGCGCTGGGCACCTCGCCCATCTCGACCGTCCCCGCCGCGCTGGCCGGGCCCCTCCCGCTGAGCTTCGGCCGGATCACGATCCTCATGAACCTCGTGTTCGTGGCGGTGCAGGCGATCCTGCTGCGGCGCAGGTTCCACCCGATCAACATCCTCCAGATCGCCGTCGCCGTGATCTTCGGCTGGCTGTGCGACGTCTCCCTGCGCCTGACGGGATTCCTGCAGCCGGCGGACTACCTGCAGCAGTGGCTGCTGGTGATCCTGGGGGCAGTCCTGGTGTCCATCGGGGTGTTCATCCAGGTGCTGCCGCGGATCCTCTACATCCCCGGGGAGGGGATCGTCGCGGCGATCGCGACCGTCTCGGGGTGGCAGTTCGGCACGGTCAAGCAGTGCTTCGACTGGTTCCTGGTGATCCTGGCGGTGATCCTCTCCCTGTGGCTGTCCGGTGAGCTCCAGGGGGTCCGGGAGGGGACGGTCTTCGCGGCGTTCGTCGTCGGCGGGCTCGTCAAGACCTACCAGCGGTGGTGGAACAGGATCCGCGCGCGTCGCCGCCCCGATTCTCGCTGAGCGGGCGGCGGGCCTTGACGCTTCCCATAAACGGAATATATCTTCCGGTTCTGTGAAGACTCTTCCCCCGCAGCTGACGCCGTTCGTGCGCTCGGATGCCGTGGGCGCCATCCTGGCCGAGACGCTGGGGCATCCCGCCCGCGAGCTCTCCCTGGCCGAGCTGGGCCGCCGCACCGGGGTCAGCCCCGCGGTGGTCCATCGCGAGGTGGGGAGACTGGTCGACAGCGGCATCCTCCGCGATCGGCAGGAGGGGCGCAGCCGCATGGTGCAGGCCGATCAGGACCATCCGCTGCATGCGCCCATGCGCGAGATCATCCAATCCGCCTACGGGCCGGTGCCGGTGCTGCGCGAGGCCTTCGACGGCGTCGAGGGCGTCGACCGGGTCCTGATCTACGGCTCGTGGGCCGCCCGGCGAGCCGGTGAGCCCGGGGGCTTCCCGCGCGACATCGACGTGCTGGTCGTGGGGGAGACCCCGCGCCGCCGGCTCACCGAGATCGCCGCCCGCGCGACCGAGGCGCTGGGCGCCCCCGTGAGCATCACTCGTCTGACGCCGCGGGAGTGGGAGTCGCAGGATGCGTCCCCGTTCGTCCGGACGGTCCGCAGCCGCCCCGTCGTCGACGTCATGACGGGAGCGGTCCGTGCCTGAGGCGCCGGCGGAGATCCAGCAGATGCTCCGGGCCCGGAAGCTCGAGCGCGTGAGCCCGAATCCGGAGCATGCGCGCAGCGTGATCGCCACGGCGCAGCGGCACCTGCGCACCGCGCGGATGCTCTCCGGGACCGAGGACGTGGCCATGGCCTTCACCGCGGCCTATGACGCCGCGCGCAAGGCGCTCGCCGGCGTGCTCGCCGACCACGGGCTGCGGGCCCGGCCCGTCGGCGGCGCGCACGTGAACACCGGGGTCGCCGCCGCGGCCTACGTCCACGACGACGCCCTGGCCGAGTTCGAGTGGATGCGGCAGGTGCGCAACAGCACCGAGTACCCCGACGAGGCCCGTCCGACGGCCACCGCTCAGGACGTCGCGGAGGCGATCGAGGCCGCCGCGGCGATCGTCGCGGCATGTGCCGCCGCCGTCGAGGCCTGAGGGCGGGCGTCCCTGCGCTAGCGTGCGGGCATGAGCATCAGACTCGAGAACGTCGGCATCGCCGTGGCGGACCTCGACGCCGCCGTCGCCTTCTTCACGGATCTCGGCCTCACGGTCATCGGCCGGGACACCGTGCGCGGGCAGTGGGCCGACACCACCGTGGGCCTGGACGGCAACCATGCCCATATCGCGATGCTCGAGACCCCGGACGGCAGCGGCCGCCTCGAGCTCTTCGAGTACGTGCACCCCGAGGCCGTTCCGACCACGCCCACGCAGCCGCACGAGATCGGCATGCATCGGGTCGCCTTCCAGGTCGATGACCTGGACGCGGCCCTCGCGACGGCGGCCGAGCACGGCTGCCGGCCGCTGCGCGGCGTCGCGGACTACGAGGGCGTCTACCGCCTGACCTACCTCCGGGGCCCCAGCGGGATCCTGGTCATGCTCGCCCAGGACCTCCGGGGCCGCTGAGCGGGCGACGGATGCCCCGGATGCTCCGGCGGCCAGAGAGCTCGATCCGGAGCGAGCTCTCCCGCCGGAGCGTCCGGAGGCCCTACGCTGGCCGGAACCACGCAGCCCCTGCTCGGCGTCGTCGAGATTCGGCGGCCGGGCCGCCGGGGCTCCGCCGATCGACCACCAGGAGGACGGGACCATGCTGAACTGGCTCTTCAGGGCACGACGGATGCAGGGCGATGTGCGCGCGATGCGCAGCGGCCCGCAGGCCTACGGCAAGCGGCTCGGGCGCCGCAGCGCGCACCGGCTGCTCAGCCGCCTCATGCGCTGAGCTTCAGCCCAGGACGCGGCGGATCGAGGCCTGCAGATCGGCCCAGAGGTCGTCGATGCCCTCGATGCCGACGGAGACGCGGCACAGCGTCATGGGAACCCCTGCGGCCTCCTCGGCGGCCCACCGCGTCCGTCGCTCGATCGCTGTCTCCACGCCGCCCAGGCTCGTGGCGTGGGTCAGCAGGGACAGGCCCACGAGGATCTCGTCGGTCTGCTCCGGCGTCGCGTCGAGCTCGAAGGAGAGCATGTTCCCGCAGCCCCGGGGCAGTGCCCGCTCGGCCCTGGCGCGCTCCGGGCTGTCGGGCAGATCCGGGCGGTTCACCCGCGTGACCCGAGGGTGCCCCTCCAGGCGGCGGGCCAGCTCGGTCGCATTCGACTCGGCCCGCTCCAGGCGCACGTCCAGGGACCGCAGGCCCCGCACGGTCAGGAACGTCTCGAGCGCCCCGGGGATCGACCCGTGATCGTGACGATGGGCCGCCAGGCGCTGGGCATGCTCCTCCGAGGCGCAGATCGCGGCCCCCAGCAGCAGATCGGAGTGGCCTCCGATGATCTTGGAGGCCGAGTGCAGCACGATGTCCGCTCCGAGCTCGAGCGGGCGCTGCCGCAGCGGCGTGGCGAAGGTCGCATCGACGACCGTGAGCGCCCCGCGCCGCTTCGACCCCTCGGCGATGGCCGCGACGTCGGAGACCACCATGGTCGGATTCGCGATCGATTCGATCCACACGACGTCCGCCCCCTCGGCCGCGGCCAGCACCGCCGCGGCGTCGCCGGCATCCACCGTGCGCACCGCGAGCCGGCCCTGGTCCGCCAGCCGCGCGAACAGGTGGGCCACGCCGTAGTACGCCGACGACGGCAGCACGATCGTCCCGCCCACGGGCACCAGGTCGGCGATCGACGTCGCCGCGGCGAGTCCCGAGGCGAAGACGACCGCGCGGCCGCCGTCGAGCTGACCCAGGGCCGCTTCGAGCGCGATCCAGCCGTCGTTGCCGTCGCGGCCGTAGGCCCGGTCGGTGTCGTGGACGTAGGTGCTGCTCAGGGTGACCGGCGGGTTCATGGGAGCGCCCGCGGTGCGCTCCGGGCGCCCCGCCTGGACGACGACGCTGTCGGGGCCCCACGAGGGGTCGACGGGCACGGTGGGCGGGTGCATCGGATGCTGGGCCATGAGGAGGCCTCCTTCTCTCGGGGCTCTCGGGAGCGGGCGGGGCTCGCCCGGGCTCACGTGCGCGGGCCGCGCTTGCCGAGCACCACGAGGTACCGGGCGGGCGAGTCCGACGGATTGATGAACGCCGTGTCCTGCGGCGGGCCGAAGCGCAGGCAGTCGCCGGGGGACAGGTCATGGACCTGCGCCCCGGAGCGGATCCGCAGCGACCCGGCGAGCATCCACACCAGCTGATCGAGGAAGCGGTAGGCCTCCGCGGGGTAGCCGACCTCGGCCCCCGGCGGGAGGCTCACCTCCACCAGCTCGAGCGCGGCATCGGACGGCCGGGACACGGCGCGGCGCGAGTACCCGGTGGCGGGGTCGGTCCAGACCGGCTGATCGGCGGCCCGGGTGAGAGGATCGTCGCCGCCCTCCGCCAGGGCGATCAGCTCCGAGAGCGTCATGCCCAGGGCACCGGAGAGGCGGCCGAGCAGCACCGCGGTCGGGTGGGCCTCGCCGCGCTCGATCCTGGAGATCATCGCCCGGGACACCCCGGATCGCTCCGCGAGGGCCGCCGCGGACAGGCCGAGGCGCGTGCGCGCCTCGAGCATGGTGCGCGCCAGAGCCGGGGCGAGATCATCTGCCATGGGCGCAGAATGCCATCATCTGCGCGTGATTGTCCATCATGGTGGATCATGCGCGGCGCGGGGACCGGGTGGGGCGTGACGGCGGCAACGTGCGGCGGGCGCCGGCCTCCGGGAGCGGGATACGGTGAAGGGCGGGCCCGCCGAGGCCCCGCACCCCCGACTCAGCGATTCCGAGGATCCCCATGCCCGCATCCGCTCCGACCGACTCCCGGACCTCGGGACCCACCCGATTCATCACGCTGCTCGCCCTGGGCGCGGTGATCGGCGGCTTCCTGTTCGGCTTCGACATGTCCACCATGAACTCGGCGATCAACGGGATCTCGCCCTCGCTCGAGCTCAGCTCCTTCCAGACGGGGCTGATCACCTCGATCGCCAATGATCGGCGCGGCCGTCGGCGCCTGGTTCGCCGGCGACGTCTCCGAGCGGATCGGGCGCACCCGGGTCATGGCGCTGGCCGGCGCTCTGATGCTCGTGGGCTCGGTCGTCACCCAGTTCGCGGCCGGGTTCTGGCTGATCCTGATCTTCCGCATCTGCACGGGCCTGGGCATCGGCGCCGCCAGCGCGGTGGTCCCCGCCTACGTCAGCGAGGTCTCCCCGCCGCGGATCCGCGGCACCATGGGCACGTTCTGGCAGATGGCCATCGTCCTGGGGCAGTTCCTGGGCCTCGCCTCCGGCTACCTCGTCGCGCGCGCGGCCGGCTCGGAGACGGCGCAGCTGTGGGGCATGGAGGCCTGGCGCTGGATGTTCGCCGTCGTGGCGGTCATCGCCCTGGTCTACCTCCTGATCGCGCTGCGGCTCCCGCAGTCCCCGCCCGACGCCATCCGCCTGGGCGACCACGACTCCGCGCGCGCGTTCATCGACCGCGCCGGCGGCGACGACGTCGAGGGCCGCTTCGAGCGGATCCGCGACAAGCTCGAGCACCGCGAGTCGAGGGCCTCGCTCAAGGACCTGCGCGGCAGCCGCCTGGGGCTCCAGGGCATCGTGTGGGCCGGGATCCTGCTGGCGGCCTTCCAGCAGCTCGTGGGCATCAACGTGGTGAAGATGTACTCCAACACCATCTGGCAGTCGGTCGGCGTGCCCACCGAGGCCTCGTTCGGCGTGAGCATGCTGACCGCCGGGCTGAGCATCCTGGCCACCGTCGTGGCGATCCTGATCATGGACCGCGTGGGGCGCCGGCCCATGCTGATCGGCGGCGGCCTGTTCATGATCGCGTCGATGGCCACCATGGCGATCGCGTTCGCGCAGGCCGGCGGGGCCGAGGACGCGCTGCCCCGGGGAGCGGCGATCGCCGCGCTGGTCGGCATGAACGGCTTCGCGATCGCCTTCGGCATCACGTGGGGGCCGGTCATGTGGCTCATGCTCGGCGAGCTCTTCGACTCGGACCTGCGCACGATCGCCGTGGCCGTGTGCACGGCCGTCAACTGGCTCATGAACTGGCTGATCACCCTGACGTTCCCCGTGCTCGCGAACGCGGGCCTGGACATCGCCTACGGGCTCTACACCGTGTTCGCGATCCTCGGCGTGGTCTTCGTGTGGAAGGCCCTTCCCGAGACCAAGGGGAAGAAGCTGGCCTGACATGGGCGACCGCCTCAGCAGGGCACGGGAGAACCTGGCCGCCGAGGGCTGGACGCTGCTCCAGCGAGCGGCCGCGGCGCTGCTGGCGTTCGTCCTGGCGGGCCTGGTCGCAGGCCACTCGGACCCGTTCTTCGCGCCCATCGCCGCCGTCATCTCCCTCAACACGGATGTCGGCGAGCGCGGGGTCCAGGCCCTGAGGCTGCTGTGGGGCGTGCTGCTGGGCATCGCCGTCGGCGAGCTGGTCCTGCTGGCCGTCCCCCACCAGGCGGCGGCCCTGGGGATCGCGGTGCTGATCTCCCTGGTGATCGCCACGGCCGCCGGCGGCAGCCGCCTGGTCGTCGCCCAGGCCGCGGCCTCCGCCGTGCTGACGGTCTCGATCTCCGACGGCAGCGCCGGTCCGCACCGCTTCATCGACGCGCTGATCGGTGCCGGCGTGGCGCTGGTCTTCACCCAGGTGCTCTTCTCCCCGGATCCGATGCGCCTGCTGCACCGGGCCGAATCGCAGGCGCTGTCCGCGGTGGCGGGCGGTCTGGAGGCCGCCTCCGAGGCGCTGCGCGCGGACGATGCGGGGGCCGCCGAGACCGCCATGGGCGACCTTCGCGGCACGCGCGACGACCTCGCCGAGGTGGCTTCGGCCACGGATCGCAGCCGCCGCGTGGCCCGGCACTCCCTGACCCGCCGCTCGGGGATCCGCCCGCTGGTCTCGATGACGGAGAACGCGAGCCACCTCGATCTGATCGGCGACGACGCGATCATCGCCGTGCGCCTGGCTCTGCGGGAGGACCGGGGCCTGTGGGCGCAGCGCGCCCGTGCGCTGCAGGGCCTCGCCGAGCTGATCCGGCGGCTGGCCGAGGATCCGGGGGATCGGGCGAACCGCCAGCGCGTGGTCGACGACATGCCGGAGGTGCTCTCCGCACTGCCCGGCGGGGAGCGGGAGGCGGCTCCGGCGGAGCACCTGATCCGGATGCTCGCCTGGGACGTCATGCTCTACGCCGGCCTGGACCCCGCCGCGGCCCGGAGGGTGCTGCACGGCGAGGGCGGCGAGGCCGAGGTCAGCAGGCCGGCCGATCCGCGGACCTCGATCCTGCGACGGGTGGGCCGCGGCACGCGTGCCCTGACCGCGCGCAGATCCCGCGGCGCACGGTCCTGACCGGGGCGGCGGCCCGCGCCGAGGGGGCAGCCTGCCGACGGCGGCTCCTGGACCGATCGCCTGCGCCGGCACGAGGATGGGGCCATGACGACTTCACCCTCCCCCTCCGCCGCCGAGACCCGTCGCATCCTCATCACCGGGGCCACGGGAGGCATCGGGCTGCTGCTGGCCGATCGCCTCACCGAGAAGGGCCACGACTACGAGATCGTCCAGCACGGCCGCACCCCCAAGAACGAGGAGCAGGAGCGGGTCCTGCGCACGGCCGATCTGAGCGACCTGGGCTCCGTGCAGGAGCTGATGGACGGCGTGGACACCGTGGTGCACCTGGCCGGGGCCTCGTCGCCGGACTCCGAATGGGACGACGTGCTGAGCACCAACATCGTGGGCACCCGCAACGTCCTGGAGGCCGCCCGGCAGGCCGGCGCGCGGCGCGTGGTCTTCGCATCGTCGAACCACGCCTTCGGAATGCACGACCGCGACGAGCAGTGGCCCGTCCTGCCGACCACGCTGCCCCGTCCCGATTCGCTCTACGGGGTCTCCAAGGCCTTCGGCGAGGCCCTCGGCAGCTACTACCACGACGCCTTCGGCCTCGAGTTCATCTCGCTGCGCATCGGCTGGTACGCCGAGGATCCCCTGGCCTCCGACGAGGAGCTGCTGCACGCCATGTGGCTGTCTCCGGACGACTGCGTGGAGGTGGTGCGCCGGGCCATCGAGGCCGACGTGACCTTCGGGCTGTACTACGCGATCTCCGAGAACCCGAACCGCCGGTGGGACATCACCAACACCATGGTCGAGCTCGGCTACCGCCCCCAGGACTCCTGGACACGGGTCACGGGGCGCCAGGAGGACGTGGTCGTGGGAGGCGCACCGGTCCGCGACGACTGGCCTGCCGGCTCCTGAGATCACGCAGCCCGTGACGGGCCGGCCATGTGCTTTAGCACATGATCGGGGTAGCATCACGCGCATGCAGCCGTCATCCGGTCCGAAGCGGCGCACAGCAGGGGTCCTGCAGATCCTGGTCCTGGCGGTCGCGCTGCTCTTCGCGGCCCTCGGGATCCTCGTGGCCTTCGCCGGAGCACCGCTCGTCGGGATCGTGGCGGTCGCGTTCTTCGGCGGCTGCGCCCTGGTGCTGGCCTCCCAGCTGCTCGGCGCCGGCAGCGGCGCGGCCCCGGTCCTCATGGGGCTGGGCTGCGTCGGCATGGGGGTCGGGTGCCTGGGGATGGCCGCAGCTGCGCTGAGCGGTCCGAACCGGACCGCGGGGGACTGGGCGACGGCCGCCGTGCCGCTCATCGGCGCGGCCTTCTTCGGCCTCGGGGGCGTGGTCCTGCTGCTCATGCCGCTGCTGCTGCGGGGCCGAGCCGTCGCCGTCGCGTCGCCGGTGCTGAGCCTGACCGAGGTCGAGGCCCGGCTCGACGCCCGGCTCGCGGAGCTCGGCGCCATGGGCGGGGCCGTCGGCGGCGGGTTCGGGGCAGGCACGGCGGGGACCGCCGCGGGCAGCGCCGGCGGAGCGCACGGTGCCGGCGTCGGCTCCCGGCATCTCACGCGCCTGGACGGGGCGGAGGCCGAGCTGGCCGCGCCTCGGGACCCGGAGCTGGTGCGCGCGGTGCGGCAGGAGCTCTTCGGCGGCGCGGCCGACGAGGCATGGTCCGGGCCGGGGGGCTCCGTGCTGCACATGACGGGGATGGTCGGCTCGGGCTGGGCGGGACTGAACCCCTGCATCGTGCAGCTCGTCTGGACCGAGCGCGGGCTCAGCGCCGCAGCCCATGCCCGAGAGGGACTGGCCCGGCAGCGGACCTGCTCCCGGGCACTGGAGCGGCTCACGGAGATCCTGAGCCGCTGAGCCCGACCCGGTCGGCGCGGCGGTAGCCTCGGTCCATGCCCTCTCCCAAGCGCCAGAGCCCCCAGGACTTCTTCGACCGGCTCGAGGACCACCAGCGCCCGCACCTGCTGCGGCTGCGGGAGATCAGCCTCGGCTATGCTCCCGCCGTCGCCGAGACGCTGCACTGGAACACCCCGGCCTACCTCAGCGGCAAGGACCGGCTGTGGATGCTGCAGGCCTTCGCCAAGCACTGCTCGCTGCGCTTCACCCCCGACTTCTTCGCCTCATGGCAGGACGAGGCGGCCGCGGCCGGGCAGGAGTCCGGGGCCGGGTTCCTCAAGCTGCCCTATGACCGGGAGATCCCAGAGGACCTGTGCCGCCGGCTCATCGAGGCCAAGCTGGCCGAGCACGGCATCGATGCCGGCTGACGGTCGTGGACGCGCCATGGCTGAGCTGACCCCGGCCGCCGCCCGCCGGATCGCGCTGGCGGCCCAGGGATTCCTGGACCCTCGGCCGGCCCCCGCAGCGGCCACCGCACGGCACCTGAACCGGGTGATCGACCGCGTGGGCGTGATCCAGGTGGACTCGGTCAACGTGCTCACCCGATCGCACTACCTCCCCTTCTTCTCGCGTCTCGGTCCCTACGACCGGGACAGGCTGGATCGGCTCCGGGACCGCCAGCCCCGCCGCCTCGTGGAGTACTGGGCCCACGAAGCCAGCCTGATCCCGCCGTCGACCTGGCCGCTGCTGGCCTTCCGGCGCGAGCGGGCCCGCACCGAGGCCTGGGGCGGCATCCGCCGCATCGCCCGGGAGCAGCCCGAGCTGGTGGACCGGGTCCGAGCGGTGGTCGCGCAGCACGGGCCGCTCACCGCCCGCGAGTGCGACGCGCTCGTGGAGCACGAGGTGCCCGGGCGCGAGAACGCCTGGGGCTGGAACTGGTCCGCGGTCAAGACCGCCCTGGAGTTCCTCTTCTGGTCGGGGCAGATCGTCAGCAGCGGGCGCAATCGCCAGTTCGAGCGGACGTACGTGCTGCCCGATCGGGTCTTCTCCCCGGAGCTGCTCGAGCGGTCGCGGCGCATGGACGCGCACGAGGCCCACGTGGAGCTGATCCGCATCGCCGCCCGCGCCCACGGGATCGCGAGCCTGCGCACCCTGCGCGATCACTTCCGCCTGCGGGCGGACGAGTCCCGCGCCGCGGTCGCCGATCTGCTGGCCGCCGGCGAGCTCGAGGAGGTCGGGGTCCGCGGGCTGGGCCCGGCCTACCTCCACACGGCCGCCCGCCGTCCGCGGAAGGCCCATGTGGAGGCCCTCGTCAGCCCGTTCGACTCGCTGGTCTGGCAGCGCGAGCGCACCGAGGCGCTGTTCGGGATGCGGTACCGGCTGGAGATCTACACGCCCGGGCCCCAGCGCCGGCACGGGTACTACGTCCTGCCGTTCGTCTACGGCGACACGCTGGTCGCCCGCGCGGACCTCAAGGCCGATCGCCTCGCCGGCGCCCTGCGCGTCCAGCGCCTGACCTGGGAGCCCGACGCCCCCGCGGCCGCCCGCGGGGCCCTGACCGGGCAGCTGCGCTCGATGGCGCAGTGGCTCGAGCTCGCCGACGTCATCGGCGCCCCGGAATAGACTCGGATCGCCCCTGCCCGACCGAGATCCCCGAGATCGGAGGCCCCGCCATGCGCATCCTCGTGCCGGACGCCGCGATCCCGCCGTACCTGCGCGCCGCGGGCGCCGGCGCCCCGTTCGAGTCGCAGGACGGCGCCCGCGAGCGCATCCGCGAGCGGCACCTGCGTCCGCAGCCGTTCGGGCCGCCCGGCCGGATGCGAGGCGTGAGGATCAGCCGCCGCCTGCCCGATCCGGGCGGCTGGCCGGTCTACGACGTCGAGCCGACGCGCCGGCGGGGCAGCGATCCTTCGGGCCTCCCGGTCGTCGTCTACGTCCACGGCGGGGGCTGGGTCGACGAGATCCGCCCGCAGCACTGGCAGCTGATCGCGCGCATCGCGCGGGAGACCCGGCAGCGGGTCGTCGTCCCGATCCACCCGCTGCTCCCGCGGGGCCGGGCCCGACAGGTCCGCGACGGCGTCGTGGAGCTCGTGCACCAGGAGCTCGCAGCCGGGGGCCAGGTGCGCGCGGCGGGCGACTCCAGCGGAGGGCAGATCGTGCTCTCCGCGCTGCTGGCGCTGCGCGATCAGGGCATCGCGCTGCCCGCCGCCGCGCTGCTCTCGCCCGCCCTGGACCTCACCTGGCAGAACCCGCGGATCCCCGAGCTGGAGCCGATCGACCCGTGGCTGAGCGTGCCCGGCGCAGAGGTGCTCTCGGCGCAGTGGGCGGGCGACGACGAGCTGACGGATCCGGCGGTCAGCCCGCTGTCCGGGGATCTGCGCGGGCTCGGGCCCCTGACGGTGCTGACCGGGACCCGCGACGTCCTGAACCCCGATGCGCGCCTGCTGCGCGACCGGGCCCGGGCCGTCGGCGTCGAGCTCGCGTGGCACGAGGCCGAGGACCAGCTGCATGTCTTCCCCCTGCTGCCCACCCGAGCCGGCGAGCGCGGAGCGCGGATCGTGGTCGAGAGCCTGCGGCCCGCCCCAGGGCCGACCCGGACGGAGGCCGGAGCATGACGAGATCGCACCGGGACGCGGTGGCAGCGCTGCTCGAGCGGCACGGCACGACCTTCGCCGAGCAGGCGGGGATCACCCTGAAGGACGAGCCGGCCCCGCTCTACCGCCTGCTCGTGCTGACCACGCTGCTCTCGACCCGGATCAGCGCCGATATCGCGGTCGGGGCCGCCCGGGAGCTGATCGGCTCGGACCTGGGCACCCCGCAGAAGATGCGCGACTCCTCCTGGCGGCAGCGCGTGGCCGCCCTCGGGCGCGGTCGGTACAAGCGCTACGACGAGTCCACGGCCACGCGCCTGGGAGAGGGCGCCCAGCTCGTGCTGGACTCCTACGGCGGGGACCTGCGCCGGCTGCGCGAGGCCTCGGGCTCCGCCGACGAGGTGCTGAAGCGGCTGCAGGAGTTCCCCGGGATCGGGCCCACGGGCGCCTCGATCTTCGCCCGCGAGGTGCAGGGCGTCTGGCCGTCGATCGCCCCTGTCCTGGACCGGAAGGCGCTCGACGGAGCGCGCCGCGTCGGGCTGCCGACGGATCCCGGCGAGCTCGCGGACCTGGTGGCCGCCGACGACCTCCCGCGCCTGGCCGCGGCACTCGTGCGCGCGGCCCTCGACAAGTCGGCGGGCGACCCCCTGGCCTGACCCGCACGACCCGCACGACCCGCACGACCGCACGGAGGTCAGCCCTCACGCGGCCAGGGCTGCTCCCGGATCGCCTCCGCGGACTCGTTGAACCGCCGCATCAGGCGCGCGAGCTGCGTGACGTCCTCCTCGGACCAGCCGGCCGTCACGGCGGCGATCGACTCGGTGCGGCCGCGGAAGTCCTCGCGCAGCCGGGAGGCGCCCTCCTGCGTGGGCCGGTGCTTCCGGGCCGTGCCGCCGTCGGGATCGTCGACCCGTTCGATCAGACCGGCCTTCATGGCGGCGGCGACCTGCCGATGCACCGTGGAGACGTCCAGGTCGAAGGCCTCGGCGAGCTCCGCCACGGTCTGCGGGCCCGAGGCCTGGAGCCGGGCGAGCAGCACCGCGGCGCTGCGCTCCAGGGTCGCCCGGCGCAGGCGCGGCGCGGAGCCCTGCAGCGCATGGCGGGACATGAGCATGTGCTCGTACATCAGGGCCTCGCGCGGCTGGCGATCCATGGGGCGGCTCCTCCTGCGGCGTCTGCGGGCGCTGCTCGCACCTGCCGTCCGACAGCGGCGATTGTATCGTGCAATTCCAGTGCTACATTTGCATCATACAAATGCCGTTCCCCAGGAGATGACGCGTGCCTGCCCCCACCGGTGAGATCCCCAGAACCGACCGCCCCGCCGCCCAGCGCCTGGTCACCCCTGCCTTCGTGCTGGCGTGGCTGGTCAACTTCTCGCAGTACCTGGTCTTCTACCTGCTCGTGACCACCATGGCGCTCTATGCCGTGCGGGAGTTCGCCGCGGACGACGCGGCCAGCGGCTTCGCCTCGAGCGCATTCGTCGTCGGGGCCACCGTCGCGCGCCTGGTCACCGGCTTCGTGGTGGACCGCCTCGGCCGCCGGAAGGTCATGCTCGCGGCCCTGGCCGTCGTGATCATCGCCTGCGCGCTGTACCTCCCGGCAGCCTCGCTGCCCGCCCTGATCGCCGTGCGCATCGTGCACGGCTTCGCCTACGCGTTCGCCAGCACCGCGGTCATGGCCATCGCCCAGTCCGTGATCCCGCCGGCCCGTCGCGCCGAGGGCACCGGCTACGTGGCCCTGGGCACGACCCTGGCCACGGCCGTCGGCCCCGCGCTGGGGCTCTTCCTGGTCGGGTCCTTCAGCTACGGCGCCCTCTTCGCGACGGCTCTGGGCACCGCTGTGCTCGGGCTCGTCCTGGCGCTGTTCCTGCGCAAGCCGGCTGCCGGCACCCCCGCCCGCACCGACGAGGAGGCCGAGCAGCGTGACGAGGCCGCGGCTGCGCGGCAGGCCCGCTTCTCCCTGTCCGAGATCGTGCACCCGGCCGTCGTGCCGATCGGGCTGTTCATGGTGCTGATCGGCCTGTGCTACGCCGGGGTGATCACCTACCTCAACGCCTATGCGGTGGAGCGCGATCTCGCAGCCGGCGCCGGGCTGTTCTTCGTCGCCTATGCCGCGGCGATGCTCGTGATGCGCTTCGTGCTCGGCCGGGTCCAGGACCAGCGCGGCGACAACGTGGTCGTGTGGTTCGGCCTCGTGTGCTTCGCCCTGGCGCTGGTGGTGCTGGCCGCGGCCGGCGAGGACTGGCAGGTCGTCGTCGCCGGTGCGCTGACCGGCCTGGGCTACGGCACGCTCATGCCGGCCGCCCAGGCCATCGCCGTCAGTGCCGTGCCCGCCGATCGGCTCGGCACCGGCATCTCGACGCTGCTCCTGCTGGCCGACGTCGGCATCGGCCTGGGGCCGGTGCTGCTGGGCGCGATCCTCTCCTCGACGGGCTACGGCCCCATGTATCTGGGACTGGCTGGACTCGTGGTCGTGGCCGGGGTCTTCTACCAGCTCGTGCACGGCCGGCACCAGGTCGCGCGCTCGGGCCGCGTCGTCTGAGCGTCGCCCATGGCACGGCGCGATCGCCGGCCTCCTCGACGGCCGGGCGTCGGCCGCGCCCGTGATTCTGCGCAGATCCCCAGGCTTCCGATCGCGATGACGAGTCCGGGGAGCGCGATCCGCCTCATGGCGGGCGACAGCGGTCTTCAGCATCTCTTCAGGTCACAGGAGCATCACGGCTGAATCACGATTCGATAACGAAAGTGATTTGAGCGGGAGTCGCTGCGGCTCCTAGGTTCGCGAGCGGACTTCGGGCAGCGCGCCCGCACCCCACTCGCTGAGGAGCATTCCCATGAAGAAGACCCGTCTCTGCCTCGCAGCCGCTGCTCTGGCCGCCGCCGGGACCGGTGCTGCAGTCGCCCCCGCGCAGGCAGCGGTCTCCGTCGCCGCCGACGAGCCCCGGGCACAGGCCTCGGCCGCCCAGGCACCCGAGCCCGAGGCCGCCCCCGCCGTCGACTCGTCCTTCTCCGCGCAGGTCTCCCAGGAGGTCCTGGCGCAGGTGAACGACCACCGCGCCCAGGCCGGGCTGTCCCCGCTGGCCGGAAGCGGCGAGCTGGATGCCATGAGCACCGGCTGGTCGGGGCAGCAGGCCGCCGCGGGGGCGCCCTCGCACAACCCCTCGTTCATCGAGCAGACCCGTGCGGCCGGCTCCACCGGTATGGCCGAGAACATCGCCTACAGCATGGGCTCCCAGGGCTCCGTGGAGGAGACCGCCTCCTACTTCGTGGACTACTGGATGAACAGCCCCTCGCACCGGGCCAACATCATGGATCCCCAGTTCAACGCGGCCGGGTTCGGCCTGGCGGAAGGCGACGACGGCAATGTCTACGCCACGCAGAACTTCGGCACCTTCTGATCCGACACCGCCTCGCGCCGCTGCGGCCCCGGTCTCGCGCCGAGACCGGGGCCGCAGCGCGCCGGCACGAGGACTCGGTATTGCATAAGCAAATAGTCTGACTAGGCTGACGTCGACACCGCTCGTCGAAGGAGTCCGTCGTGCCCCAGCCATCAGGCATGATCCCGCCGTCACGGACGACGCCCGCCGAGCCGTCGTCGGCGGCTCAGATCCTCCGCTTCCTGCGCCGGCAGACGGCCTGGGCGGTCGCCATCGGGCTGGGCTCGTGGGCCTTCGTCTTCCTGGGCTCCCGCGGTCTGATCCGGAACAACTCCTTCGAGCCCATCTTCGACGGCGCTCTCCTCGGCGCCATCGTCGTGGTGGTCGGGGCTCTGCTGTCGCCGTGGTGGGCCTTCGACACCGATCTGCCGGACAGCGGCTTCCCGCGCCGCCGGCTCGGCCTGGCGGTGCTCCTGGCCGGGCTGCCCTGGGCCGCGGTGCTCACGACGGCCATGCTGGCCTGGCCGCACCTGCTGCGGGGCGGGGAGCATCCGTGGCACGTCGACTCGTCGCTCTTGCTGCCGCTGCCGCTCCCGCCGCATGCTGCGGGCCTCGTGGTCGTGGCCTTGGTCCTCTGGGCGGCCGCGAACCTGGGCTGGGCGGCCATGCTCCCGGTCTTCGCGCAGGTCGATCCGCTGTGGCTGCGGCTGGTCTTCGTCGGCGTGATGCTCGTGGCCGTCTTCGCGGTGACATGGTGGGGGTCGAGCGTCGTCGACGGGCGCATCAGCGTCGCGGACGGCCTCGTGGCGATCGTCGTCCTGATGATCAGCATGGTGCTCTCGCAGGCCGTCGTGCTGCTGGTGCAGCGGCTGCGCACCGCCTGAGCGCCGCCGCTCGTGCGGCGGCCGTCGTCATCCCCGATGCTGCGTCGGTGGGCAGTGCCATGATGAGCGCGGACGCGCACTGCGGCATCGACCGCCGCGGCGTGCGTCGACGTCCCGACCCGGCCGCCGCTCGTGCGGCGGCCGCAGATCCAGGAGGTTGTTCCCATGTCAGAGAACGCACAGGGCGACGACGAGCTCTACACGCCGGTCACCGACGACACCGAGGGCGGTGCCGAGATGCTGGGCGCCACGGGCGATTCCGGCGGCGATTCCGCGCTGGAGAAGGATCCGGAGGAGTGGGTCAGCGGCGACGAGCCCATGACCGAGTCCCAGAAGTCCTACCTGGACACCCTGGCCAAGCAGGCGGGCGAGACCGTCCCCGCCGACCTGACCAAGGCCCAGGCCTCCGAGCACATCGACCGTCTCAAGGGCTGAGCCGGCCGCACCGGAGCACGGCGCCCCGGGTCGTCCGCGGACGTCCCGGGGCACCGCCTCCGTTCAGCCCCCGCCTGCTCCCGGCGGGGCGTCTCAGGAGCCGCGGGCCCGCTCGGCCGCGAATCGTGCGGCCTGCTCCACGTACCACTCCAGGGTCTCGACGTCGGCCGCCGCGGTGCGGTTGACGGCCTGCGGATCCCCGCCCTGGAACACCCGCTTGATCGGGACCTCCATGAGCTTGCCGGTGCGCGTGGTCGGCACCGACGGGGCGGCCAGGATCGCATCGGGGACATAGCGCGGGGAGACCCGGGTTCGGATGGAGCGCACGATGGCCTCGCGCAGGGCGTCGTCGAGCTCGACTCCCTCCTGCGGGACCACGAACAGCGGCATGTAGTAGCCGCCGTCCTCGAGCTCGGCGCCGATCACCATGGACTCCTGCACGCCGGGGACCGCGTCGACCGCATAGGTGATGTCGGCCGAGCCCATGCGGATGCCGCCGCGGTTGATCGTCGAGTCCGAGCGGCCGTGGATCTGCCAGCCGCCCTCGGAGCGCTCCGTGGCCCAGTCGCCCTGGCGCCACAGGCCGTCGAACTGGCTGAAGTAGGCCTCGCGGTAGGCGGTGCCCTCGGGGTCGTTCCAGAACATGACCGGCATGGACGGCATGGGCTCGGTGATCACGAGCTCTCCCACCTCGTCGCGGATCCGTCGCCCGTCCGGGTCCAGGGTCACCGCGGCCACGCCCAGGTAAGGGGCCTGCAGCTCGCCCACGCGCACCGGATCCCACGCATTGGAGCCCAGGATCCCCGAGGCCACATCGGTCCCGCCGGAGTCTGAGCCCAGGTGGACGTCGGCCTTGAGGCGGTCGTGGACCCAGGTCCACGCGGAGTCCGGCAGCGGGGAGCCGGTCGAGAGCACGGTGCGCAGCTCCGAGAGCTCGAAGCGCTCGCCCGGTGACGTGCCCGATCGCTCCATCAGCGACAGCAGAGCGGCCCCCGTGCCGAAGAAGGCGGCGTGCTCCTCGTCGACCAGCCGCACGTGGACCTGCCCGGAGTCGGCTGTCGGCACGCCGTCGTAGGTGATGACCGTGACGCCGCGCATCATGGAGTCGACGAGGAGGTTCCACACCATCCAGGTGGTCGAGACCGCGAAGTACCCGCGGTCGCCGGGGCGGAGGTCGTACTGCAGGGCATTGGCCTTGTGCGCCTCCAGGACGACGCCTCCGTGGGAGTGCACGATGCCCTTGGGGCGGCCGGTGGTGCCCGAGGAGTAGAGGACCCACAGCGGGTGGGAGAACTCGACGGGCTCGAAGTCGGGCTCCTGCGGCTCGGACACCAGCTCGGAGTACAGGCGGCTCGGCACGCCGATGGAGGGGGCCTGCGCTCCCGGCCGCGTGTCCACCAGGATGTGGTGCTCCAGGCTGGGCAGGGCCTCGACGATCTCCGCGAGCAGCGGCAGCTGGTCACGGCGACGGCCGTTGAACTCGACCTCGTCCACGGTCAGCAGCACAGTGGGCTCGATCTGCTCGAACCGGTCCCGGATCCCCTGCACGCCGAAGTCCGTGTTGACGACCGACCACACGGCCCCCACGGCCGCGACGGCCAGCAGTGCCGTGATCGTCTCGGGGATGCTGGGCAGCACGGCGCACACGGTGTCGCCGGGGCGCACGCCCAGCTCGCGCAGCCGGGCGGACAGCGACCCCACCCGGCCGCGCAGCTCGGCCCAGCTCAGCGCGGTGCGCGGCGAGGTCTCGTGACGGCCGATGATCGCCTCGTCGTCCGGGCGCTGCTCGGACCAGCGCAGGAGGTTCTCGGCGTAGTTCAGCCGCGCGCCGGGGAACCACGTCGTGCCGAGGATCGCATCGCCGGTGCGCACCGGGCCCGTCCCGCGCTCGCCGATGACGTCGAAGTGCTCCCAGATCGACTCCCAGAACTCGTCCAGGTGCTCGACGCTCCAGGCATGCAGCTGCGCGTAGCTCTGCGCGCGCACGCCGCGCGTGCGCTGCAGCCATCGCGCATAGCGGGACAGCTCGGAGGCCTCGATGCGCTCGGGGGAGGGGCGCCGCAGCTCGCGGCGCTCGGCGGTGGTCATGGTCGCCTCCTGGGTCGGGGTCGGCGCGTGGGCCGGAGGTGATGGGACGAGCATGGCGGAGACGGCGTGTGAGGGGAAGCACATGGCGGTCATGACGAGGGCCCCGCAGGCCGATGGGTCTGCGGGGCCCTCCTGGCGCCGCGGCCGCCGGACGACGTGCCGGACAGCGCGTCGGCGCTCAGGCGCCGCGGATGATGTCCGCGGCGCGCTCGCCGATCAGCATCGTGGTGATGTTCGGGTTCACGGCGACGAGCTGCGGCATGATCGAGCCGTCGACGACGCGCAGGCCCTGGACGCCCTTGACCCGCAGCTGGGGATCCAGCGGGGACATGTCGTCGTCGACCGGGCCCATCCGGCAGGTCCCGGCGGGGTGGTAGACCGTGTTGTGCGTCTTGGCGACGTAGTCGGCGATCTCCTCGTCCGTCTGGGCCTCCTCGCCCGGGAACAGCTCGCGGCCGCGGTAGGCGTCCATGGCCGGCTGCGCGACGATCTCGCGCGCCCTCCGGATGCCGGCCACGGCGATGGACATGTCGTAGCCGTCCTCGTCGGTGAAGTAGCGCGGATCCACCTTGGGCTTGTCCCGGTAGTCGATCGAGCGCAGGCGCACCGTGCCGCGGGACCTGGCGTGCGTGACGTTGGGGGTCAGCGCGAACGACTCGGGGGAGGTGGGGTAGCCCTGTCGGCGCGTGTGCATGTCGAAGGGCACCGAGCCGTAGTGCATCATCAGGTCCGGCAGCTCCAGGCCCTCCTCGGTGGGGGAGAAGATGCCGATCTCCCACCACTGCGTCGTGTCGCGGGTCATCCGCTGGGTGCACTCCCAGGAGATCACCGCCTCCGGGTGGTCCTGGAGGTTCGAGCCCACGCCCGGGGAGTCCACCCGCACGTCGATGCCGACCTCCTGCAGGTGATCCGCCGGGCCGATCCCCGAGAGCATCAGCAGCTTGGGGGTGTCGATGGCCCCGGCCGAGAGGATGACCTCCTTGCGGGCGCGCATGATCGACGACCGGTCGAAGCAGTTGTCGATGTACTCGATGCCCACGGCCCGCTGCTCGTCGTCGAAGAGCACCTGCATGACCTGGCGGTTCGTGAGGATCTCGAGATTGTCGCGCTGCTGGATCGGGTGCAGGTAGGACACCGACGACGAGGCCCGGCGGCCGTCCGCCTGGCGGTTGACCTGGAAGAAGCTCGCGCCGTTGACGACCGTCTCGAAGTCGTTGAACCGGGCGCGGGGGATGCCGGCCTGCTCGCACGCCTCGAGCAGGGCCACGCCGACGGGATCGACCGGCGGGGCGTCCATCAGCTGGACGGGCCCGTCGGTCCCGTGCCGCTCGCCGGGGCGCGACGGGTTGGACTCGAGGCGCTTGATCAGCGGCAGCATCGTCTCGGCGCCCCAGCCCTCGGCGCCCATCTGCTCCCACAGGTCCATGTCCTCGGCGGGCGGGTGGAAGGCGATGCACGAGTTGTGCGACGAGCAGCCGCCCAGGACCTTGGCCCGGGCATGGCGCATGAACGAATTGCCGTTCTCCTGCGGCTCGATCGGGTAGTCCCAGTCGAGCCCGGACTCCAGCATCTCCGGCCAGCGGTTGAGCTGCAGGACCATCTCGTGGTCCAGATCGTGGTCGCCGGCCTCGACGAGGGCCACGGAGATCTCCGGGTCCTCGCTCAGCCGAGCGGCGACGACGGCGCCCGCCGAGCCGCCTCCCACGACGATGTAGTCGTACTCGGTGATCAGGTTCTCCGACACGGGCTCATCGGCCATGCGGTCCTCCTCCATCTCGTTCTGCGGCACGCTTGGCATGCTGCCGGTCACTTCTGCGGGAACCAGCCGGTCACGGCCGGCTCGGTGTTCTCGTAGATGTGCTTGGCCTCGGTGTACTCCTCCAGACCCGACGGGCCGAGCTCGCGGCCCACGCCGGAGGACTTGAAGCCGCCCCACTCCGCCTGCGGCAGGTAGGGGTGGTAGTCGTTGATCCAGATGGTGCCGTGGCGCAGCCGCCGGGACACGCGGTTGGCCGTTCCGGCGTCGGAGGTCCACACCGCCCCGGCCAGGCCGTACTCGGTGTGGTTGGCGATCTCGACGGCCTCGGCCTCGGTCGAGAAGGTCTCGACCGTGATGACCGGGCCGAAGCCCTCCTCGACCACCGCGGGGTTGTCCCGGTCGCACTGGTCCAGCACCGTCGGGGCGTAGAAGAAGCCGGACTCGTGCTCCTGTCCGCCCCAGTGGCCGCCGACCCTCAGGCGGGCGCCGGCGGCGATGCCGCGCTGGACGTAGTCGGTGACCTTGTCCCGGTGGGCCTTCGAGATGAGCGGGCCGGTCTCGGCCTTCTCGTCGAACGGGCCGCCCATGACGATGTCGCCGGCGCGGCGGACCACCTCGTCGACGAAGCGCTCGGCGATCGTGTCCTGCACGATCAGCCGGGTGCCGGCCGAGCAGACGAGCCCCGAGTCGGTGAAGGCCGCGTTGAGCGCGTTGTCGACGGCCGCGTCGAAGTCGGCATCGGCGAAGACGACGTTCGGGTTCTTGCCGCCCAGCTCCAGGGCGACCTTCTTGACGCCCTCGGCCGCCGCGGCCGCGATCTTCCGGCCGGTCGCCAGACCGCCCGTGAAGGACACCAGATCGATCTCCGGGTGGCTGGACAGAGGGGCGCCGACGACGCCGCCGTCGCCCAGCACCAGGTTGGCCACACCGGCCGGAAGGCCGAGCTCGTCGAGCACGTCCACGATCAGGATCGCGGTGTGCGGAGTCAGCTCCGCCGGCTTGAGCACGAAGGCGTTGCCCGCGGCCAGGGCGGGGGCGATCTTCCACGCGGCCTGCAGCAGCGGGAAGTTCCACGGCGTGATCATGCCGCACACGCCGATCGGCTCGCGGACCACGCGGGAGATCACGGCGTCGTCGCCGGCATCGACCAGCCGCCCCGGGTCCTGGTCGGCGATCTTGCCGAAGTACCGGAAGCAGGCGGCGATGTCGTCCATGTCGCCCTCGGCCTCCACGAGGCGCTTGCCGGTGTCGAGCGCCTCGGCCCGGGCGAACTCGTCCTTGCGCTCCAGCAGGGCGTCCGAGACGCGGATCAGGAAGTCGCCGCGCTGCGCGGCGGGGGTGTCCACCCAGGCGCGTCCCTCGAAGGCCTTCCGGGCGGCCAGGATCGCGCGCTCGACGTCGTCGCCGGTGGCCTCGGAGACGGCGCCGACCTCGGTGCCGTCGGCGGGGCAGATGATGGTGCGCGTCCCGCCGTCGGAGGCGGGGACCCACGCTCCGTCGATGTACAGGGTCGCGATGCTCTCGGTCATGTCGCTGCTCACTCCTTGTCGGTGGGGCTGGTCAGTGCTGCGGTGCGGGCGGCCCGCTCGGACCGCCGGTCGACCACGTCGATCTCGTCCGTGTCGAGCCAGGTGTCCGGAGCGGTGCCGGTGACGGCCCCGGTCGCCAGGCCGCCGCCGTCGCCGCTGAGGTGCAGGTAGGCGATGTGCGCGTCGTAGGCGTCCAGGACGTCGGCGATCACCTGGTCCTTGGTGTACCCCATGATGTCGCGGCCGCGCGATCCGTGGGTCGAGAAGATCTCGATCCGGTAGTAGACATCGCGCACGGCGGACAGGTTCGCCGCGAAGCTCGGCATCGCGTGGGCCACGGGATAGGCCTGGTACTTGAACTCCTCGGCCTCCGGGAAGGACACGACGAGGTCCACGAACGGGATGCCGCTGTCCGGGTTCTCGCCGCGGTGGCACGCGACCGACAGCCCGAGGTCGGACAGCTCGGCGGCGACCTCCTCCACGGCGGGGGCCGCGGTGCGCTCCACGAAGGCCTGAGCGTCCGCGGCGGAGGCGTAGGACATCCGGTCCTGCAGGCGCTTGCGCCAACTGCCCTGCTGGCCGGTCTCGCGCACGCGGCTCCTGAGCAGCCCCGGCAGGGCGGCCCGGCGGGAGTCGAGGTTCACCTGCTCGGTGCGCAGCATCTTCCAGAGGCTGAGCATCACGATCCACACGAGCAGCGACAGGGGCAGCCCCACGATGACCGTGGCGGCCTGCAGGGTGTAGACCCCGTCGATGAACAGCATGACGAGGGTCAGGATGCCGGTGATGACGGCCCAGACGATGCGCAGCCATGGGGCGCCGTCGGTGTCCGTGTCCGTGGTCTTCGACGACATGTTCGCCAGGACCAGCGAGCCGGAGTCCGCCGAGGTCACGTAGAAGAACAGCCCCGTGAGCAGCGCCAGCGGGATTGTGAAGAAGGCGCCCGGGTACTGCTCCAGGAGGTTGAAGAAGCCGGACTCGGGGAGGCTGACCGCCAGCTCCAGGAAATCCGGGTCGTCGGCGTTCATCAGGGTCGCGTTCCCGAAGATCGAGACCCACAGCAGGATGAAGGCGAACGGGATGAGCAGCACGCCGAACACGAACTGGCGCAGCGTGCGGCCGCGGGAGATGCGGGCGAGGAACAGGCTCACGAAGGGCGCCCAGGCGATCCACCAGGCCCAGAAGAACAGCGTCCAGTCGGCCATCCACTGATCCGCCGGGTAGGCGGCGGTGCCGTCGGTGTAGGCGAACGTGTTCATCAGCATCCCGGGGAAGCGGGAGAAGAAGTCGCCGATGTTCTGCACGAGCGCGTTGAGCAGCTCGTGGGTGCGGCCGGTGAACAGGATCCAGAGCATCAGCACGATGGCCAGCAGCACGTTCAGCTCGGAGAGCCTGCGGATGCCCTTGTCCACGCCGGAGACGGTCGATGCCACCGTGATCAGCACGGCGACCGCCATGAGCGCGACCTGGACGGCGACGTTCGTGGGGATGCCGAAGATCGCCGAGAGGCCGTAGTTCAGGAACACCACGCCGATGCCGAGCGACACCGAGATGCCGAAGACGGTGCCGATCGTGGCGCCGATCTCGGCGGCATGGCCGATGCCGCCGTGGATGCGCTTGCCGAAGACGGGCGCGAGGGCCGAGCGGATGCTCAGGGGCAGGTGGTAGCGGTAGGCCACCAGGCCGAAGACCATCCCCATCAGCGCGTAGAGGGCCCAGCCGGGGATGCCGTACTGGAAGATCGTCCACAGGGGGGCCATCCGTGCGGCCTCCTCCGACATCGGCGCCACGTCCGGGGGAGTGAGGATGTTGGTCGCCGGTCCCGAGATCCCGAAGAACATGAGGTCCACGCCGATGCCCGCGGCGAAGAGCATGGCCGCCCAGGTGAAGGGGTTGTACTTGGGCTTGGAGTGGTCGGGGCCCATCTTGGTCTGCCCCACACGGGACAGGGCGACCACGAGCACGAAGACGACGACGGTCGTCACGGTCAGCACGTAGTACCAGCCGAAGTTCGTGGCGATCCAGTCCATCGCCCCGAAGATGACGGTCTCGGCGGTCCCCGGCCAGACGGCGGCCCAGACGGCGAATGCGACGATGATCGCCGAGGCCCCGAGGAACACGGGCCAGTTGACGACGGAGCGCCGGGGGGACTGCTTCCCCGCGGTCCCGGGGTCGAACGGCACATCCGCCCCGTGGACGACGGTGCTGCCCGACGGCGGTTCGGCGGTTCCTGCCATGGGAGTTCCTTCCTGGTGGAATGGCTGCCTTCCGGCACGAAGACGGCCGACCCGCCAGGGACCCTGAGGATCCTGCGGAATCGACCGGCCGCTCCACCTTAGGACTCGCTGCGGAGGAACTCACCCTGCCGCCGGACCTGCCTGTCACCTGGGCTCTTGCTCCCGCGGCCCGCCGCGCTCGGCCTGGGACCCGGCGGCGGGAGGTGCGGATCATGGAGAGCTTCGAGCGCAGCCCCGGATGGGCGGCCCCGCCCGAGCGCCGAGGACGCGCCTGGCCATGACCGAGAACGGCGGGGGCCAGGATGCCGAGGCCGCCACGGCCTGGCTCGAGCAGGTCGGCGTCGAGGACTGCGACGGGCGCCGCGAGGTCCGAAGAGGTTCGGTGAGCCTGACCTCGGCCAGCTGAGCCTCAGCTCAGCGATGCATCTCATAGCACATGATCTGGTGCCGAGCCGCCCGGTCTCCTATAGTTCTTATTATGAATATTTCACAGGAGATCGAAGCCAAGTTCAACGAGCAGATCACCCTCGAGTTCGAGGCCTCTCTGGTCTACCGCCAGCTGGCGATCGAGGCCGAGGCGCAGGATCTCGTCGGCATGGCCGCGTGGTTCCGTCACCAGGCGGACGAGGAGATCGTCCACGCCAACAAGTTCATCGATCACGTGGATGCCCGCAACGGCCACGTGCAGATCGGCGGCCTGAATGCGCCGGCGCAGTTCGTGGAGCCCTCCGCCCTGGAGCTCTTCGAGGCCGCCTACAAGCACGAGCAGAAGGTCTCCGAGGCCATCCAGAACCTCTACCGGGCCACCGAGGAGGCCGGCGACATCGACGCCCGCCCCATCCTCAACTGGTTCACCTCGGAGCAGATCGAGGAGGAGTCGACGGTCGACGAGATCATGGGCCGCATCCGCCGCGTCGGCGACGACGGCTCCGGCCTGCTGCGCATCGATGCCGAGCTGTCCCAGCGCCCGGCCCGCACGACCGAGGGCTGACACCCGGTCGGCGCTCGTCGGCCGCCGCCGAGGACCATGGAACGAGGCCCGCCGCCCCTTGCACGGGGCGGCGGGCCTCGTCATCGCCGGACCGTGTCGGACGGCGCCGGTTCCATGCCGTTGCGTGGCCGACGACGCCGCTCGGCCTCGGTCACCCGCTCAGCGGTGGCGGAACTGCGGCTCGCGCTTCTCGACGAACGCGGCCATGCCCTCCTTCTGGTCCTCCGTGGCGAAGAGGCTGTGGAACAGGCGCCGCTCGGAGATCAGCCCCTGCGACAGCGGCGTCTCCAGGGCGGCGTTCACCGCCTCCTTGGCGGCCATCGTGGCCATCAGGGACTTCGAGGCGATCGTCTCGGCGATGTCCATCGCCTGCTCGAGCAGCTGGTCGGCAGGGACCACGCGCGAGACCAGGCCGGCCGACTCCGCCTCCGCGGCATCCATCTGCCGCCCCGTCAGGACCATGTCCATGGCCTTGGGCCGCCCGATGGCCCGGGTCAGGCGCTGCGAGCCGCCCATGCCGGGCAGCACCCCCAGGTTGATCTCCGGCTGGCCGAACGTCGCCGAGTCGGCCGCGATCAGCAGATCGCACAGCATGGCCAGCTCGCACCCGCCGCCCAGGGCGTAGCCGCTCACGGCCGCGATGGTGGGCGTGCGGAGCTGCGCCAGCTCCTGCCAGGCGCCGAACCAGTCGGTCGCGAACATCTCCGAGAACCCGCGCTCGGACATCTCCTTGATGTCGGCGCCGGCCGCGAAGGCCTTCTCCGATCCGGTCAGCAGGATCGCGCCGATGCCGTCGTCGGCGTCGAAGGCCCGTGCCGCCGACAGGACATCGGCGAGCACCTGGGCGTTCAGCGCGTTCAGCGCCTTCGGCCGGTTGAGGGTGATGACGCCGACCCGCCCGCGGGTCTCGACGAGGATCGTGTCGTAGGTCTGCTCGGATGCCTGGGTCTCGGTCATGGCCCCAGTCTAGGTGTAAGAGGGCATGACGTTATTGGCAGGGGCCGGGACGCGTGAGGCCGGGGGATGATCGCCAC
>NZ_VDOR01000013.1 GCF_007666205.1 Kocuria palustris | reverse complement strand
GATCATCCCCCGGCCTCACGCGTCCCGGCCCCTGCCAATAACGTCATGCCCTCTTACAACTAGCGGCCTCTGAGGCGCGTGCGATCGCGGCCAGCATCCACCGCTGGATCACCACCAAGTCCCGCATGTGGGCCGACGGCCCCGCCGTCTACGAAGCCACGTTGTCCACCATCCAAGCGGGACTGCCGCGGAGGCCACCCGCAGACCCAGGGCAAAGTCGAGCGCTTCCAGCAGACCCTGAAGAAGTGGCTGGCAGCCCAGCCCCCACCAGCAGACCTGCCGGGCCTGCAGGCCCTGCTCGATCAGTTCCGCGAGATCTACAACACTCAGCGGATCCATTCAGCGAAGAAGACCACCCCGTACGCCGCCTACATCGCCGCACCGAAGGACACCCCAGGGCCCCTGGCACCGGCCACGACCCGGTTCCGCACCGACAAGATCGACGCCACGGGCAAAGTCACGCTGCGCTACGACGGCCAGCTCTTCCACATCGGCATCGGCCGAGCCCACGCCCGAACCCACGTCGTTCTGATCGTTGAGGACCGCGAGATCACCATCGTGGCCAAGGCCACCGGAGAGATCCTCCGCGAGCTCACCCTGGACCCCACGCGGAAGTACCAGCCACAACGAAAAACACCCCGAACCTGAGGGTTCGGGGTGTTTCCGATGTACTGAGACATCACAATGGTGGGCCCTGTGGGGATCGAACCCACGACCCATGGATTAAAAGTCCACTGCTCTGCCAGCTGAGCTAAGGGCCCGTCGTCGCTCGCAGGCGGCCCGGGCGGCGCCGTGCCCCCTGCCGCGAGAGCGACGGCCACCATCGTAGACCAGGCCGTCGCGACGCCTCTCTCCGCGTCGTCGTCGCCCGGGGGCCGCTGCACCGGACTTCGGCAACCGGGGTCCGCCCCGGTACGGTCGTCGTCGTGACCTCCCAAGAAGCTCAGCAGCGCCAGCATGCCGTCCCGCAGCCCGATGACACCGACTCCGCCTACGAGGTGGACGAGAACGGCGACCCGCTCGGGTGGGCCGACACCCAGCGCCCGAGCCCCGAGTGGTCAGAATCCGAGAAGCTCTTCGGCCCCTCCCCCATCGAGGGCGCGCTGGCGGCCGTGCTGGACGAGGTCCGCGAGCTCACGGACGGCGAGCCGTCGTCGTCCATCCCGGCCCTGGCGAATGCGGATCCGGAGAAGCTGTCCGTCGTGGTGGCCACCGCGGACGGGCACATCTACGAGGCCGGCGACAGCCGCGACCCGTTCTCCATCCAGTCCCTGTCCAAGGCCTTCGTGTACGGCCTGGCCATCGAGGACCGCGGCTTCGAGGGCGTGGACGCCAAGATCGACGTCGAGCCCAGCGGCGAGTCCTTCAACCGCATCTCCCTCAACCCGGACACCAATCGCCCGGCCAACGCCATGATCAATGCCGGCGCCATCACGGCCTCGTGGCTCGTCGACCCGCACCGCGGGCAGTCGCGCCGCGAGCGCGTGCGCCGCCTGTTCTCCGACTTCGCGGGGCGCGATCTGGAGATGAACGCGGACATCTACGCCCAGGAGCACCAGAACGGGGACCGCAACCGCGCCCTGGGCTGGATGCTCAGCTCGGTCGGCATCATCGAGGGGGATCCCACCCAGGCGCTGGAGGACTACTTCGCCCAGTGCTCGGTCATGATCGACACGCGCGATCTGGCGATCATGGGCGCGACGCTGGCGGCCGGCGGGCTCAATCCGTTCACCGAGCAGCGGGTCATGGACGCGGTCACGGTCGAGCGCGTGCTCTCCGTGATGAACTCCTGCGGCATGTACGACGACGCCGGCGAGTGGTTCGTGCGCGTCGGCCTGCCCGGCAAGTCGGGCGTGGGCGGCGGGATCATCGCGGTCGTGCCGGGCCAGCTGGCCGTGGCCACCTTCGCCCCTCCCCTGGACCGGCACGGCAACAGCGTCCGCGGCACGGCCGCCTGCCAGCGGATCTCCCAGGCCATGGATCTGCACTTCGCCCGCGGCCCGCGCCCGTCCAAGCGCACCGTGCGCTCGATCCACTCCCTGGCCGACGCCCGCTCGCTGACCCACCGCGACGAGGACTCGCGCCGGGCCCTGAGCGAGCTCGCCGCCGACGTGGCCGTGATCGAGATCCAGGGCAACCTGCTCTTCCCGGGCACCGAGGAGACGGTGCGCGCGCTGCGCCAGTCCGCGCAGACGGCGAGCTCCGTGGTCCTGGATCTCAGCGACGTCGACCAGATCGCCGGGTTCGGCCGGCACCTGATCGCCGTGACGGCCACCGAGCTGTGCGCGGCCGGGCGGGACGTGGCGCTGGTCGTGGGCGATCCCTGGACCGGGGACTGGCACGACGCGTGGGACACCGTCTGGGAGGACATCTGGGAGGACGAGTCCGACGACGACGCCGATCCCGACGCCGACGGCGGCCCGTCGAACCCCTACACCGACTCCCTGCCGGCGATCTCCGCGGCGCGCAAGATCACCTCGACGACGAAGCCCGACAACCTGACCGTTTTCGGCACCCGCGAGGAGGCCCTGGCCCACGTCGAGGACCAGCTGATCGAGCAGCTGCGCAGCCAGGAGGACGGCTCGACCTCGGTCGCCGCCGACGAGCTGCCCGATCTGGACGCCGCCTCCACGGTCGAGGCCGCGAAGGCCACCGACCTGCTGCGCGATGCCGCCGACGATCTCGCCGAGACCATCTGGTCCAATGCCGAGCGCCTGCGGGTGCGCAAGGGCGAGCCCGTCCTGGACCCCGACAAGGAGGGCGCGGCCGTGGTCCTGGTGGTCGAGGGCATCGTGGAGATGGTGCCGCACGGGGTCGAGGAGACCGGCACGGTCGTGCGGCGCATGCGCCCGGGCACGGTCTTCCGCTCCTCCGGCGTGACCGACGAGCGCCTGAGCGTCCAGGCCGTGGCCGGGACCGACCTGGTGGTCCGCGCGCTGGATGCCCCGGCGCTGCGCCGGCTCGAGCAGGAGCATCCCGATGCAGCCCTGGAGCTGTGGCGCTCGATGGCCCGAGCGGCCTCCGAGGACCTGGAGACCGCCCTGTGCGCCAACATCGGCTGGGAGCCCGGCGACCACTGGAACGACGAGCCGATCGAGGACTGAGCATCCCCGCTCCGCCGAGCGCTGAGCGCCCCCGCCCGGGCTGATGCCGGGCGGGGGCGCGGCCGTACCCTGGGGGCATGTCTCCCGCACGCGATCATCACCGCCCGGTGAAGTTCGACCCCGCGGCCTTCGAGCAGAGGGTCGGAGGGGTCGATCCCGCCGTGCTGGCCGAGGCCGCCCACGTGACCGCGGCTGCCGTGCTGCATCGCGGCCGCGGGCACGAGGACCCGGAGGTGCGCCGCCGGCTCGTCGAGTTCACCGACACCGAAGGGCTCGACGGCCTGGCGGCCCTGTGGTCGGAGGCCCCGGCCGTGAGCCTGCCCGGCGCCCTGTGGCGGCTCTACGCCCTGCGCTCGGCGGTCCAGGCCGATCCGGTGCGCCTGAGCCGCTGGTTCGACGCGGGCCGGCACACCGCCCAGGTCTCCTACGTCGTGGCCGGCGTCGCCGATCCGCCCCGGGCCGCCGAGATCCGGGCCATGGCCGATGCGATCCTCTCCGGCGCCTGGAGCGGCGACTTCGACGTCGCCCTGGAGCGCTTCGCGGCGTTCTGCCGGGTGACGGCCCTGGGCCGGGTCCGCCTGGGCGACCCGTGGACGCCGCGCAGCGGCCGCGATCGGCTCCCGGACAGCCCCGCCGCCGGCGAGCTCGGAGTCGAGGCCGCCGCACTGGCCCACGACGGCGAGCGCGCGGCCCGCGCCGAGATCACCGGCGCGCAGCGCCTCGAGCGCACCGCCGAGGACCTCGAGGCCGCGGCTCGGGCGTGGCGCGCCGGGACCCTGGACTGAGCCGCCGGACCCGCCCGCCCGGCTGCGATCAGCGGCTTTGACCCATCTGAGGGGGCGGCTCGTACAATGGGTGGCAGGTGCCGGGCTGCGGCAGCCCCGGGCTCCATCTTGAAGCCGCTGCGAGCGGCCACACGCCGAGAGGCGCTCCCGGTCCGGCACCCCAGACCACTGACCGGCCCGACGGCCGGTCCGATCACAGCATCGCGCCCGCAGCAGAGCCGCTGCGGGCTCTTCATCTCCGGCGACCGAAGGCGTGGGCTCGATGGCACTGCGGGTCTTCCCCGAGGACAGCGGGGTGCTGCACACCCTGGCGCAACTGGTCGATCAGGTGCAGGAGGCCGTGCGCTGCTGCTCCGAGCTGCTCGGCGCGGACGAGGACCGGCTCGGCGAGCTCACCGGCCTGGCCGAGTCCATCGGGACGCGCACCGCTGATCTGCACTTCGGAGCCATGACCTCCGCCCGCACGACGTACGCGCTGCCCCTGCCGCGCTCGGACATCTACATCCTGAGCAGCCACCTGGCCCGCGCGACCGAGCACCTGCTGCTGGCCGCCGATGCCCTGGCGGCGTCACCGCACCGGACGGCGCAGACCCGGTACATCACCGAGCAGCTCGCGACCATCAGCCACATGGCCTCCCTCTCGCGCACGGCCGTGCTCCGGCTGTCCTCGCTCAAGGGGCTCGACGCGTACTGGTTCGACCTCCATCGCCTGCGGAAGCAGACCGAGCGCACCTATCTGGTGCACCGGCAGCAGCTCTTCGGCGACCTCGACGCCGCGGAGGCCTTCCAGGCCCTGCAGATCGCCGATCAGCTGCATGACGCGGCCCGCTCCATGGCCTCCCTCTCCCACGAGATCGGGCGCATCAGCGTCTCCGAGGCCTGATCCGTGCTCCTCGCCGCCACGGTCGTCGCGCTGCTCCTGGCCGTCGCCTTCGCCGTCATCAGCTCGGGGCACGACGTCTCCAACGCGATCGCGGTCCCCGTGCGCCACCGTGCCCTGGGCCCCCGCACCGCCCTGTGGCTGGCCGCCGCGCTGAACGCCGTGGGCGTCGGGCTGGCCATGCTGCTCATGCCCGTCCACGAGCTGACCGCGCGCGGCGCGCAGCTGATGCCCGCCCGGGGGCCGGGGCTGCTGATCGTCTGCTCCGCCCTCGTGGTGAGCATCGGGTGGGCCCTGGAGACGTGGCGCCGCGGCATGCCGGTGTCCATGGGCGCCACCCTGACCAGCGCTCTGCTGGGGGCCTCCGCCGCCTCGGCCGCGATCGGGCTCGCACCGGCCGGCGTCGATTCCGCGCAGCTGCTGCTCAGGCTCTTCATCCCCGTGCTCGTCGGCCCGCTGGCCGCCTTCGCGCTGGCGTGGCTGGTGCTCATCCCGGTGGTCCACGTGGCCAGCCGGTTCGAGGCGGATCAGGTCACCATGGGGGCGCGCGCGGCCCTGGCCATCGGCTCGACCGCCGTGAACCTGAGCCACGGGGCGCTCCACGGGCCCCGCATGATCGCTCTGATCACCGCCATCGTGCTCAGCACCGGGGCGGTGGCGGCCGAGGCCCCGGCCCTGCCGATCTCCGTGGCGCTGGCGGTCGCCCTGGCCCTGGCCGGGGGCAGCCTCCTGGGCGGCTGGCACATCGCCCGCACGATCTCCTCCCGGATGGTCCGCCCCGACGCCGTCCGGGGCGCCACCGCGCAGCTGGTCGCCGGCGCCCTGGTGCTTCCCGTGGCCCTGGGCTCCGACCTCGAGCTGTCGACCTCGCAGACCACGTCCTCGGCGGTGCTCGGCGCCGGCATCAACCAGCGGTTCCGCTCCACGCATCACGTCGTCGTCGTCAGGATCCTGCTGTGCTGGCTCCTCACGGTGCCCGTCTGCGCGCTCGCCAGCGCGGTCCTGGTCACCGCCGCCTCGCCGCTCCTCGCGGGCTGACCACGCCCGCGCCGCGGACCGCAGATCCCGGCCCGGGCCCCACGGCTGCGCCTGCCTCGGGACGATCGTTCCTGCCCCGCACCGCAGACCTCCGACGACGAAGCCCCCGCCCGGATGATCCGAGCGGGGGCTTCGCGTGGCTGCGTCGACGTGCGACCCAGCGGAGGCCGATCAGCCGAAGCGGCCGGAGACGTAGTCCTCGGTGGCCTTCTCCTGCGGGTTCTGGAAGATGTTCGTGGTGTCGTTGTACTCCACGAGACGACCAGGCTTGCCCGTGGCCTCCAGGTTGTAGAACGCAGTGCGATCGGCCACGCGCTGCGCCTGCTGCATGTTGTGCGTGACGATGACGACCGTGAAGTCCTTCTTCAGGTCGTGGATCAGGTCCTCGATCGCGATCGTCGAGATCGGGTCCAGAGCCGAGCAGGGCTCGTCCATGAGGATGATGTCCGGCTTCACGGCGATCGCGCGGGCGATGCACAGACGCTGCTGCTGGCCGCCCGACAGGCCCGAGCCCGGGCGGTCCAGGCGGTCCTTGACCTCGTTCCACAGGTTCGAGCCGCGCAGCGAGGTCTCGACCAGCTCGTCGGCGTCCTTCTTGGAGATCGACTTGTTGTTCAGCTTCACGCCGGCCAGCACGTTGTCGCGGATGGACATCGTGGGGAACGGGTTCGGGCGCTGGAACACCATCCCGATCATCGAGCGCACCGTCACGGGGTCCACGCCGCGGCCGTAGATGTCCTCGCCGTCGATGAGGACCTTGCCGGTCGTGTAGGCACCCGGGATGACCTCGTGCATGCGGTTCAGCGAGCGCAGCACGGTCGACTTGCCGCAGCCGGACGGGCCGATGAAGGCGGTCACGGTGTTGGGGTCGATATCGATGTTCACGCCCTCGACGGCGCGGAAATCTCCGTAGTAGACATCGAGGTTCTCGACGTCGATTCGCTTCGACATGATCTCAGAGCTTCTTTCTCGGTCGTCGGCTGGCTCAGCGGCCGGCGGTCTTGGGTGCGAAGGCGCTGGCGATGAGCCGGGCGGCCAGGTTCAGCAGCATCACGAACACGATCAGCACCAGTGCGGCGGCCCAGGCGCGGTCCGTGGACGGATCCGGCGTGGTCGGCGAGATCGGTCGCATGAGCTGCTGGTAGATGAAGGTCGGCAGCGAGGACATCCAGTCGTTGAACGGGTTGAAGTTCATCTCGTCCAGGAAGCCGATGGTGACCATCAGCGGGGCCGTCTCGCCCACGACTCGTGCGATCGCCAGGGTGACGCCCGAGGCGATGCCCGAGATCGCGGTGGGGATGACCACCTTGAGAATGGTACGCCACTTGCGCACGCCCAGGGCGTACGAGGCCTCGCGCAGCTCCATGGGCACGACCTTCAGCATCTCCTCCGTGGACTTCACCACGGTGGGGATCATCAGGACGGTCAGGGCGACGGCGCCGATGATGCCCATGCGCACGCCCTCGTCGCCGAGGATCAGCACGAACAGGGCGGAGGCGAACAGGCCGGCCACGATCGACGGGATGCCCGTCATGACGTCCACCAGGAACGTGATGATGCGCGAGAGGAGATTGCCGTTGGAGTACTCGACCTGGTAGATCGCGGTGAGCAGGCCGATCGGCACGGAGATGATCGTGGCGCACAGGGTGACGATGATCGAGCCGACGATCGCGTGCAGGATGCCGCCGGGGACGGAGCCCTCCTCAGCAGCCTGCTGGTCCTGGTAGCCGGTGATGCCGTCCATGGTGGTGGTCAGCAGCTCGACCGACATGGTGGGGATGCCGCGAGCGAGCACCGTCCACACCACGGAGATCAGCGGGATGACCGCCAGGATGAATGCCGCGTAGACGAGGTAGGTCATGGCCGCGTTCTTGCCCTGACGGCCGCCCTCGATGGCCCCCACGGCGATCGGAGCGGCGATCAGGAAGATGACGGCGGCGAGGATCGCCCACAGGGCGATGTTGAACGAGATCAGGGCGGCCAGCGCGGCGCCGATCACGATCGCGGCGACCATGATCGCCGGCACGAGCCACTTCGGGCGCTGGCCCGAGGTGAGGGAGTTCTGCTTCGAGCTCTTGACGCTCGACTGTGCGATGTTGGTGGACATCAGTTGGCCCCCGAGAAGTCCTTGTAGCGGGACGTGATGGCACGCGCCGCGAGGTTCACGATCAGAGTGATGATGAACAGCATGAAGCCGGCGGCGATCAGCTCGATGAAGCGGGTGCCGAAGGCCTCCGGGTAGTTGAGCGCGATCTCGGCGGCGATCGTGTTGTTGCCCGTCTTGATGAGCGAGGCCTGCAGGCCGCCGGTGGACAGGACCATGGCCACGGCCATCGTCTCGCCGAGGGCGCGGCCCAGGGCCAGCATGACGGAGGAGATGATGCCGGCGCGCGCGAAGGGCATGACGGCCTGGCCGATCATCTCCAGGCGGGTCGCGCCCAGGGCCAGGGAGGCCTCCTCGTGCAGTTTGGGCGTCTGGACGAAGAGCTCGCGCGACATCGAGGTGATGATCGGCAGGATCATGATCGACAGCACGATGCCGGCGGTGAGCATGGTGCGCCCGGTGCCGGAGGCGGGACCCTCGAAGAGGGGGATCCAGCCGAAGTGCTCGGCGAGCCAGTTGTAGAAGGGCACCAGCGCGGGCGCGAGCACCGTCATGCCCCAGGCGCCGTAGACGACCGAGGGGATGGCCGCGAGCAGGTCGATCACGTAGCCGACGGGCTTGGCGACCTTTGCCGGGGCGAAGTGCGAGATGTACAGCGCGACCAGGATGCCGAGCGGCGTGGCGATCAGCAGCGCGATGATCGCCGCCATGACCGTGCCGATGATCAGCGGCATCACATAGCTCAGGAAGCCCTCGCCGCCGCTGATGGCGGACTCGGGGATCTGCAGGATCTGGAGGGACTCGAATCCGAGGAACGCGAAGACGGCCAGCAGGATGACGAAGATCAGGAGGCCGGCCGCGAGGCTCAGGCCGGAGAAGAGCTGATCGCCGAAGCGGCCCGAGGCAGAGCTCGACGAGGCGAAGGAGCTGCCGCCCCCGGGCTGCTTCTCCTGCGGTCTCTTCTCAGAGACATTGGTGGACATGGTCGACCCCTTCAGGTTCAGGTCCTGTGGACGTGGTGCGGCTGCCGTGCGCGGCGGCCGAAGCCGCGCTCATGGCAAGGGGCTCGCTCTCCGCCGGATCGTGGATCCGGGGGAGCGCGAGCCCGGGGGTGCGCCCGGCTGCCCGTGCTGGCGGCCGGGCGCACACGAGGTCACTCGCCGGAGGTGATCCCGTCGAGAGCGGTCTCGGCCTCCTGGCGCATGGACTCGGACAGGGGCGCGGAGCCCGCGGCCTCGGCGGCGGTGTTCTGGCCGTCCTCCGAGACGACGTACTTGCCGAAGGTCTTGGCGGCCTCGGCGGTGTCCGCGTTGTCGTACTGGTTGCAGTAGATGTGGTACGACACGAGCACAATCGGGTAGGCGCCCTCGGCGTCCGTCTCGCGGTCCAGCTCGAGCGCCATCTCGGCCTCCGAGCGGCCCTCGATCGGGTGGGACGCCTCGACCGCGGTCGCGGCGGCCTCGGGCGAGTACTCGACGTACTCGTCGCCCACGCCGACGGCCACGGTGCCGAGGTCGCCGATCGCGGAGGCGTCCGCGTAGGTGATGGCGCCGTCGGTCTCGGACGCGGTGGAGACCACGCCGGAGGTGCCCTGCGCGTTCTCCTGGCCGGAGATCGGCCAGGACTCGGCGGCCTCATCGGTCCAGGTGTCCGGGGCGGCGGCGTTGAGGTACTCGGTGAAGTTCTCGGTGGTGCCGGACTCGTCCGAGCGGTGCACGACCGTGATGTTGGTGTCGGGCAGATCGACGTCCGGGTTCTGCTCGGCGATGGCCGGGTCGTTCCAGGTGGTGATCTCGCCGCTGAAGATGCCCGCGAGGGTCTCGGCATCGAGGTTCAGGGAGTCGACGCCCTCGAGGTTGAAGCCGACGGCGATCGGGGAGATGTAGGCCGGGATGTGGAAGGCGCCGTCCGGGCCGCACTGCTCCTTCGAGGACTCGTACTCCTCGTCGTCCATCACGGCGTCGGAGCCGGCGAAGTCGGCACCGCCGGCCAGGAAGGCCTCGCGGCCCGCACCGGAGCCGTCCGGGGAGTAGCGGACCTGGACACCGGAGTCCTGCTCCTCGATGCCGGAGGTCCAGGAGTTCATGGCGGCCTCCTGGGAGGACGCGCCGGCACCGGTCAGCGTGGTGGTGCCGCCGCCCCCGCCGCCCTCACCGCCGCCTCCGCCGCAGGCGGTCAGTGCGATGGCGCCGATCGAGAGAAGTGCGGCGCTCTGGCCGATGCGTGAAGCCTTCACGTTTGCCCCTGTTCCAGTTGAAGCTGCTGCGCCGTCCCGCAGACCGGTCCGGCGTCGAGCGCCGGTGAGGTCCGGCGCGTCAGGATGTCGGAAGCTGCTCACCAGCCCCGTCCACGGTCGATGACTCTAGGATCGCGACGTAGCCGGACAGCGCTCACTCCGTGAACGCGAGGTGAACTTCCGCGGCTCGATGACGGTTCTCATGCGTTTCGCCGCACATAGCAGGGGCGCTCCCAGGGCCCCTGCGTCCCCCGCCGAGCCGGGCCGCCCCTGCTGGCGGGCGGGCGCCGCCGCCTAGGATGTCCGGCATGAGCGACGCGAGCGAGGGCCCCGGACTGCTGCGCCGCGTCGGCACGGATCTGTCCGAGCGCGTGCGGAAGGGCTGGATCCGCGCCCGCGGCGACGTCCTGCAGTCGCTGCAGCTCACCGCCGCCGCGATCGGCGCGTTCGTCTTCGCCGAGGCGGTCCTGGGGCACACGGGCCCCATCTTCGCCGCCACCGCCGCCACCGTGGCTCTGGGCTTCTCCAAGGGGGGCCGGCGCTATCGACGCGTCCTCGAGGTCGGCATCGGCTGCACGCTGGGCATCGCCCTGGCCGAGGTCCTGATCCACCTCATCGGCACCGGCACCTGGCAGGCGGCCGTCGTGATGCTGACGTCGATCCTGCTGGCCCGGTTCCTGGACAGCGGAGTCCTGTTCACGACGCAGATGGCCCTGCAGTCGCTGCTCGTGGTCGTGCTGCCCCCGTCCGGCGACGGCGCCTTCGCCCGGTCGACCGATGCCATGGTCGGCGGGATCTTCGCCCTGATCATGGTCTACCTGGTGCCGTCGGATCCGCGCCGCGCGCCGCGCACCCACGTCCGGCGGCTGACGACGGAGATCTCCGGGGTCCTGCGCGAGGCCGCCGAGGCGATCGTCCAGGACGACGCCACGAGCGCCTGGCACTGCCTGGTGCGGGCCCGGCGCACGCAGTCCGAGATCGACTCGGTGAACACGTCGCTGGAGGCGTCGCAGGAGATCGCCTCGGCCTCCCCCGTCCATCGCCGGCATCGCTCGGAGGTGGATCAGATCGCCTCCTCGATCCGCTACCTGGATCTCGCGGCCCGGGACAGCCGGGTCCTCGTGCGGCGGCTGGCCGGGGTCATCAACCACGTCACGCTGGCCCCGGAGGCGATCACCTCGATCTCCGAGTGCCTCGTGGACATGGCGGACTCCGTGTCCACGGTGGGCAGCGCGCTGGCGGTCCCGCAGCGCGAGTCGCGGGAGTCCTACCTGCGCCAGGCCCGCAACGAGCTGATCACCGTGGCCCAGCGGCTGCACCCGCAGGATCTGGGCGTGCGGACCCTGGAGGGCCAGGCGCTCGTGCTGCTCATGCGCCCGCTGGTCGTCGACCTGCTGGAGGCCACCAACATGGAGCACGAGGACGCGACGGCCCACCTCCCGGCCCTCGACGACTGGGACCGCATGTGAGCTGCGCGGAGCCGCTGTGCTGTCGTACCGGCTCCCTAGCGTGAGGCCCATGAGGTCGAACGCATGAGCACCAGGTCCAAGCGCAGCTCCCCCGGCTACCGCTGTGCGGAGTGCGGCTGGACGACCGCCAAATGGGTCGGACGCTGCGGCCAGTGCCAGGCCTGGGGCACCGTGGAGGAGATCGGCGAGCACCGCGCCCGGACCACTCCGGCCCGCTCGATCGCCGAGCCGGCTCGGCCCATCGCCGAGGTGGACGCCACCCAGGCCGCCTTCGTCCCCACGGGCGTCGGCGAGCTCGATCGCGTCCTCGGCGGCGGCCTGGTCCCCGGCGCCGTCATCCTGCTGGCCGGCGAGCCCGGGGTCGGGAAGTCCACCCTGCTGCTGGACGCCGCCGCCCGTGTGGCCGAGGGCACCGCGCCGCGCGGGCCGCGCTCCGTGCTCTACGTGACCGGGGAGGAGTCCGCCGCCCAGGTGAAGATGCGCGCGGATCGCGTGGGAGCCCTGGCCGAGACCCTCTTCCTCACCGCGGAGACCGATCTGTCCACGGCGCTCGGTCAGGTCGAGGCCGTCTCCCCCGAGGTCCTCGTGGTCGACTCCGTGCAGACCCTGGCCAGTGCTGAGGTCGACGGCTCCGCCGGGGGCGTGACGCAGGTCCGGGAGGTCGCCGCCTCGATCATCGCCGCGGCCAAGGCCCGGAACATGACCGTGCTGCTCGTGGGGCACGTGACCAAGGAGGGCGCGATCGCAGGCCCCCGGCTGCTCGAGCACCTGGTGGACGTGGTCTGCCAGTTCGAGGGCCAGAAGCACTCCAGCATCCGGCTGCTGCGCGCCGTGAAGAACCGCTACGGCCCCACCGACGAGGTCGGCTGCTTCGAGCTCGTCGACACCGGTATCCGCTCGGTCTCGGATCCCTCCGGCCTCTTCGTCTCGCGCACCGCGCACCCGGTGTCGGGGACCTGTCTCACCGTGACCATGGAGGGCCGCCGCCCCCTGCTGGCCGAGGTGCAGGCGCTGCTCGATCAGTCGTCCACCGCGCAGCCGCGACGCGCCACCTCCGGGCTGGACAGCTCCCGCGTGGCCATGCTCCTGGCCGTGCTGCAGCGCCGCGCCGGGGTGGGCCTGGCCGCCATGGACGCCTACGTCTCCACGGTCGGCGGCGTCCGCCTGGCCGAGCCCGCGGCCGATCTGGCGACCGCTCTGGCCCTGGCCTCGGCCGCGCAGGACAAGCCGCTGGCCCAGCGCCTCGTGTGCTTCGGCGAGGTCGGGCTCGCCGGGGAGGTCCGGCCCGTGCCGGGGATCGAGCAGCGGATCCGCGAGGTCGCGCGGCTGGGCTTCACCCACGCCGTGGTCCCGGCGAGCCCGCAGGGGCTGTCGAGCATCCCCGACGGCTTCCGCGTCCGCGAGGTCACCAGCCTCCTGGAGGCGCTGCAGATCTTCTTCCCGCCCTCGCAGGGCTGACCCGCCCGGACGCAGCCCGCAGGACCCGAGCGCGGAGGTCAGGGCCCCGGCCCCGGGGTTCGCCCACGGGGCACGGGATTCGGGCCGACGGCCCGGACTCAGGCCTCGGGAGACCCGCCGGGCTCCTCGGCGGAGCCGTCATCGGCGCCGTCCTCCAGCGTGAACTCGACGGGCGCGGCAGAGGCCTCCCCCAGCGAGACCTCCAGCTCGTAGCCGCCCGCAGCGGCCGGCTCGGGCTCTCCCGAGCAGCCCGGGGCCGAGCGCTGCCGATCCCACTGCATGCGCGCCGACTGCGTCTCCCCGGGCTCGAGCTCGATCGGGCGGTCCTGGCCCTCGATCTGGCAGTGCTGCGAGTCGAAGACCGTGTCGGAGCCGGACACCACCCGGAAGTCCATCCGCGCCGTCCCGGCATTGACCATGCAGGGGTCCTCGCCCGTGTTCTCCAGCGTCATGATCAGGACGGGATCCTGGTCCTCCGGATAGCTCTGCTCGTCCGTCGAGGCCTCGAGCGACAGCGCGTCACCGCAGGCGCGCGCGGCGGGACCGCTGGCGCCGTCGGTCGTCTCGTCCTCGGGACGGGCGGAGAAGCCGTCGAACGGGTCCTCCGAGGACTCGGCGACGGCCGCGGGCTCGTCAGCGCCCTGCTCCTCCTCGCCGCCCCCGGTCAGCGCGTTCAGGATCCAGATGAGCAGCGCGATCACGAGCAGCAGGATGGCCGCGGGGATCAGGATGCGGGTGAGCCGGCCCGGATCGTCCAGCAGGCGGCGCCACAGCGGGGCCGGGGCGACCTCGTCCTCGTCCGCCGCCCAGCGGTCGTCCCAGCCGTCCCGATCATCCCAGGAGTCCCGATCGTCCTGATCCCTCCGACCGCCCCGATGGTCCTGGGCGTCCGGCTCGCTCCGGTGACGACGGGCGCCTCCGCCGGGTCGAGCTCCCTGGGCGGGGGCCGAGTCGGGGTCGTCGAGGAAGGCGCCGCGGCCGGCATCCCCCGCCGCAGCGGGTCCGGATCGGCCCTGGCCGCCCGGCGTCCCGGCGGTGCTCCGCGCGCGGCGCCGGACGGATCGGCCGGTGGCCCAGGACGGCAGGAGGTCGTCATCGGGAGCGGTGGGCCGACGCCGGGGGCTGTCGCCGCCGGGTCGCCCGGGGGCGTCGCGGTCGTCGGGCACCTCGTCCGGCAGAGTCGGGCCGGAGGCGCCGGGGCCGTGCGTGGAGAGGTCGTCCGCGGACGGCGGGACGAGCTGATCGTCGCCCTGATCGACGGGCTCGGCGTCGAGGGCCTCGATATCCAGCGGCTCATCCGCCAGGCGCCGCCCGCCCGCGGGGCCGGGCGTCCCGGAGGACGAGGCGGAGGCCCGGGTGCGCGGACGGCCGCGGCGATGGTGCTCGGGGGTCGTCGAGGCTCCGAGATCCGGCAGATCGAAGTCCCAGGGGGCGTCCCCGCGCCCCTCGCCTGCGTCGTCCCGTGCCATGGGCTCCAGGCTACAGTGGCGCGATGCCCCGCTCGCACACCGCTGATCCCAGCGCCGCGGATCCGCAGCGCCTGGCCGAGATCCGGGACCGGATCGCGTCCTGGTACGCCGAGGCCGGCCGCGACCTGCCCTGGCGCGCGCCCGACCGCTCGGCCTGGGGCGTGCTCGTCTCGGAGATCATGCTCCAGCAGACGCCCGTGGTCCGCGTGCTGCCGAGGTGGCTCGACTGGCTGCGGCGCTGGCCGTCGCCGGCCGATCTCGCCGAGGCCGACACCGCCGACGTGCTGCGCGCCTGGGACCGCCTGGGCTACCCCCGCCGCGCGCTGCGGCTGCAGGCCGCCGCGCAGGCGATCGTCGCCGAGCACGACGGGCAGGTCCCCCGGGACCACGCGGCGCTGCTGAAGCTGCCCGGCATCGGGTCCTACACGGCAGCCGCCGTGTCCGCCTTCGCCTTCGCCGACCGGCAGACGGTGATCGACACCAACATCCGGCGCGTGCACGCGCGCCTGTTCTCGGGCCGGGCCCTGCCCAGCCGGGCACTCACGGCCGCGGAGACCCGCCTTGCCGACTCCCTGCTGCCCGAGGATCGGGCGCAGTCGGTGACCTGGAACCAGTCGGTCATGGAGCTGGGCGCGCTGGTGTGCACCGCCCGCGCGCCGTCGTGCGGCGCCTGCCCGGTCAGCGAGGCATGCGCCTGGGTCGCGGCGGGACGCCCCGAGCCGGACGAGGCCCCGCGGGGGCAGTCGTGGAAGGGCACCGACCGCCAGGTGCGCGGCGCGGTCATGGCGGTCCTGCGGGCAGCCCGGCACCCGGTCCCCGAGTCCTGGCTCACGCGGGACCAGGAGGTCGCCCTCCCACGCGGGAGCTCCCCGGACCTGGCCCGCCCGCTCGAGGCGCTGCTGCGGCTCGAATCGCCGCACGAGCAGCGTCGGCGCGCGGTCGACGGGCTCGTGGCCGACGGCCTGGCCGATCGCTCCCCCGAGGGCATCGCCCTGCCCGGACGCCGCTGAGCAGGGCCGGCACCCCCGGGCTTCGGGTCGCCGGCAGCCGGGCGGTCCCGGCACGGGAGTCCTCGGTCTCGCGGCTCCGCAGCGAGACGCTCAGAGCGTCAGGATCATCCGGGTGTTGCCGAGGGTGTTGGGCTTCACGCGGGCCAGGTCCAGGAACTCGGCCACGCCCTCGTCGTGCGAGCGCAGCAGCTCGGCGAAGACATCGGGGTCGATGGGGCGCTGATCCGCCATGACGTCGAAGCCCTGGCGCCGGAAGAACTCGACCTCGAAGGTCAGGCAGAAGACGCGCTCCACGCCGAGGCCCCGAGCGCGCTCGAGCAGCTCCGCCACGAGCCGCCCGCCGATCCCGCGTCCCCGCACCCGCGGGTCGGCGGCCAGCGTGCGGATCTCGGCGAGGTCCTGCCACATCACGTGCAGGGCCCCGCAGCCGACGATCCGCGCCGAGGGTCCGGACGACGACGGGTGGCCCAGGACCTCTCCGTCGGCGCCGGTCAGCCCCGCGCCCGCGGGATCGTCGTCGACGAGCTCGGCGACCAGGAACTCCTGGATGCCCTCGTAGTAGGCCACCGTCTCCTTGATGACGAGCACGCCCTCCTGCGCCAGCGGGCTCACCAGGGCCTTGATGGCCTGGACGTCACCGGTGGTCGCGGGGCGCAGCCGCATCTCGACAGTCATCCCGGAAGTCTACGACCGCCCCCTGCCGCACCGGCTCCGGCAGGGCTTCGCCGCCCCTGCCCCGATGCCCGATGGTCCGGACAGGGCTGGGCCCCCGCGGAAGGATCCGCGGGGGCCCAGTTGGATCGTGCTCCGGCCGTCGCCGCTCAGGCGGTCGCGGGGCCGGAGTCCGGTCCGTGGCCGGGCTCGGGGGCCTCGGCGCCGGCCGAGCCGGTGTCGCCGTCGACGCTGTGCGGGACGTTGCCCCCGGAGGGGACCTCGCCCGGCACCAGGTCCGGGTCCTGGGCCGACTCGTCCTTGTCGTCGTCGAAATCGGTGTCGGGCAGCTCGGACATGGGCACCGACGAGAACGTCAGCCGGGCGTCCTCGCCCTCGCCGTCCACGTCCACCGTGACCCGCTCCCCGGCCTTGACCTCGGAGAACAGGATCTTCTCCGACAGCGCGTCCTCGATCTCGCGCTGGATCGTGCGGCGCAGCGGGCGCGCACCCATGGTCGGGTCGTAGCCGCGGTGGGCCAGGACCTTCTTGGCCGCATCCGAGACCACGATCGACATGTCCTGCTCGCGCAGGCGCTCCTGGAGACGGGCCACGAACAGATCCACGATCTGCACGATCTCCTTCTCCTCGAGCTGCGGGAAGACCACGATCTCGTCCACGCGGTTGAGGAACTCGGGGCGGAAGTGCTCCTTGAGCTCGTCGTTGACGCGCTGCTGCATCCGCTCGTAGTTCGTGGTGGAGTCGTTGCCGGCCTGGAAGCCCATGGGCACGCTGCGGGAGATGTCCTTGGTGCCCAGGTTGGTCGTCATGATGATGATCGTGTTCTTGAAGTCGACCACGCGGCCCTGCGAGTCGGTCAGGCGACCGTCCTCGAGGATCTGCAGCAGCGAGTTGAACAGATCCTGGTGGGCCTTCTCGACCTCGTCGAAGAGCACGACGGAGAACGGCTTGCGGCGGACCTTCTCGGTCAGCTGGCCGCCCTCCTCGAAGCCGACGTAGCCGGGAGGGGCGCCGAAGAGCCGGGAGACGGTGTGCTTCTCCTGGTACTCGGACATGTCCAGCGTGATGAGCGAGTCCTCGTCGCCGAACAGGAACTCCGCCAGCGACTTGGCCAGCTCCGTCTTGCCGACGCCCGTGGGCCCGGCGAAGATGAACGACCCGCCGGGGCGCTTGGGGTCCTTGAGACCGGCGCGCGTGCGTCGGATGGAGCGGGACAGGGCCTTGATGGCCTCCTCCTGGCCGACCACGCGCTTGTGCAGCTCGTCCTCCATGCGCAGGAGGCGGTCCGACTCCTCGTCGGTGAGCCGGTACAGCGGCACGCCGGTGGCCGCGGAGAGCACCTCGGAGATGACCTCGGGCGTGACCTCGGCGACCTGGTCGCCGCCCTCGCGCCAGTCCTTGTCCTTCTCGTCGCGCTCGGTGAGCAGCTTCTGCTCCTGATCGCGCAGGGAGGCGGCCTTCTCGTAGTCCTGGCCCTCGATCGCCTCCTCCTTGGCCCGCTTGAGCTCGGTGATCCGCTCCTCGAGCTCCTTGATCTCCGGCGGCGCCGTCATGCGCTTGATGCGCAGCCGCGCGCCGGCCTCGTCGATCAGATCGATCGCCTTGTCCGGCAGGAAGCGGTCCGAGACGTAGCGCGCGGACTGGTGCACGGCCGCCTCGAGGGCCTCGTCCGAGATCGAGACGCGGTGGTGCGCCTCGTACTTGTCGCGCAGGCCCTTGAGGATCTCGACCGAGTGGGCCTCGGAGGGCTCGTCGACCTGGATCGGCTGGAAGCGGCGCTCGAGCGCGGCGTCCTTCTCGATGTGCTTGCGGTACTCGTCCAGCGTGGTCGCGCCGATGGTCTGCAGCTCGCCGCGGGCCAGCATGGGCTTGAGGATCGAGGCGGCGTCGATCGCGCCCTCCGCGGCGCCGGCGCCGACGAGCGTGTGGATCTCGTCGATGAACAGGATGATGTCGCCGCGGGACTTGATCTCCTTGAGCACCTTCTTGAGCCGCTCCTCGAAGTCGCCGCGGTAGCGCGAGCCCGCCACCAGGGAGCCGAGGTCCAGGGTGTAGAGGTGCTTGTCCTTGAGCGTCTCGGGGACGTCGCCGCGCACGATCGACTGGGCCAGGCCCTCGACGACCGCGGTCTTGCCGACGCCCGGCTCGCCGATCAGCACGGGGTTGTTCTTGGTGCGCCGCGACAGGACCTGCATGACGCGCTCCATCTCGCGGGCGCGCCCGATGACGGGATCCAGCTGGCCCTCGCGGGCCGCGGCGGTCAGGTTGCGCCCGAACTGATCCAGCACGGCCGAGCCCGCGGGGGTGCCCTCGCCGGAGGAGCGCCCGCCGGTGCCGGCCGTCTCCTTCTCCTCGCCCGAGCCGGACTGATAGCCCGAGATCAGGTCCAGCACGGTCGAGCGCACCTTCTGGGGATCGGTGCCGAGCTTGGTCAGCACCTGGGCGGCCACGCCCTCGCCGGCGCGGATGATGCCCAGCAGGATGTGCTCGGTGCCGATGTAGTTGTGCCCCAGCTGGAGCGCCTCGCGCAGCGAGAGCTCCAGGACCTTCTTGGCGCGCGGCGTGAACGGGATGTGCCCGGAGGGGGCCTGCTGGCCCGGGCCGATGATGTCCTGGACCTGCTCGCGGGCGCCGTTGAGCGTGATGCCCAGCGAGTCCAGGGCCTTGGCGGCCACGCCCTCGTTCTCGTGGATGAGGCCGAGCAGCAGGTGCTCCGTGCCGATGTAGTTGTGGTTGAGCATCCTGGCCTCTTCCTGGGCCAGGACCACGACCCGTCGGGCCCGGTCGGTGAAGCGTTCGAACATGGATACTCCTCAGTCGATGTTTGGCACCGATGCTACGCAGGTCGAACGGGGTCGCCGCCATTGTTCGCCACAGGCGAGACGTGCCCGCCCGAGCCCCCGGGGCATGATCGGACGGCGCACGGGAGGGGCGGACCGAGCGGATTCCGGGGATATTCCGAGGATTCTCGAACGGACGCGACGCGCGTCTCGGATCCCTCGGGAAGATTCACGACACCTGCGCATCGAAGAATCCTTCGCCCCCTTTCGGGAGGCATTCCCCGGGGGACATGGAGAATCCCCGCACGTCGTCCGACATGCGGGGATTCCCGGGGTGCATCAATGTGCGGCAGCCGCCCTCCAGCCGCGCCGCCGATCCTGCGGCGCTCGCAGCCTCGGGCCTGCGCCGATCACTTGTGGGCTTCGTAGTACGCATCCTGGATCTCCTGGTGGATCCGGCCGCGATCGGAGACGTTGTAGTTGTTCTGCTTGGCCCACTCCCGGATCTTGGGCGTGTCCGGGTTGCCGCGGCTGCCCGACGAGGACTTGGCGCTCGGGCGGCCGCCGGCCTGCTTGGACTGGGCGCGGCGGGCCTTGCCGACGAACGGGCGGATCGCAGCGCGCAGCTTGTCCGCATTGTCGGTCGAGAGGTCGATCTCGTACTGCGCGCCGTCGAGGCCGAAGCGGACGGTCTCGTCGGCGGGCCCGCCGTCGAGGTCGTCCTCGAGAATGATCTTCACGGTCTGTGCCATGGAAGGAGGCTCCTTGGATGCCGATGCAATGATGGTCGCAATCACGGGGCCCGCGAGATATCCGTGCATCCCCGCGGACCGGCGAATGCCGATCACAGCGGCCCCTATTGACCGCCAATATAATGCCCTTGTCCCGGGAAAGGCAATTCCCCGGCCGCAAAGGGCCGGGGAATCGGAGGGGAATCACTTCTGCGGCGGATCCGGAATCCTCCGCGGGCGCTCTTCCGAGGACTCCCCGGAAGCGCCCTCCCGCTCCTTGAGCTCCTGATACCACCTCTCGGCATCGGCCTGATCCCGCTGCACGGCCTCCTGGGCGCGGCGCTCCCCCCGGTCCGCCCGGAAGAGCGCCCGCATGACGAACCAGAAGATCAGCCCCACGCCGATCGACGGCAGGAGCACGGCGATGTACTCACCCATGGCGGTCAGTCCTTCTCGGGCTTCATCAGGGGGAAGAGGATGGTCTCGCGGATGCCCAGGTCCGTGAAGAGCATGATGAGCCGGTCCAGGCCCAGTCCGAGTCCGCCCATGGGCGGGGCGCCGTGCTCGAGCGCGCGCAGGAAGTCCTCGTCGAGCTGCATGGCCTCGTCGTCGCCGGCCGCGGCCATGCGGGACTGCTCGGTGAGCCGCTCGCGCTGCACGACGGGGTCGATCAGCTCCGAGAACGCCGTGCCGCGCTCCATGCCGCCGATGATCAGGTCCCAGGCCTCGATGACCCCGGGCTTCTCCCGGTGCGGACGCGCCAGCGGCTGGGCGGCCGGCGGGTAGTCGCACACGAACGTCGGCTGGATCAGCGTGGGCTCCACGATCTCGCCGAAGAGCTCGATCACGAGCTTCTGGGCATCCCATGCAGGGTCCACGGAGACGTCGTGCTCCGCCGCGATCGAGCGCAGGGTCTCGGCGGGGGTCTGCGGGGTGATCTCCTGCCCCACGGCCTCCGAGAGCCCGGGGTAGACGCCCAGCCAGGCCCATTCGCCGCGCAGGTCGATCTCGCCCTTCGCGGTCTGCAGCGGCCCGTCGATGCCCAGGGCGTCGGCGCAGGCCACGATCACGCGCTGGATCAGCTCGGCCATGGTGTGCTGATCGCCCCAGGCCTGGTAGGCCTCGAGGGTCGTGAACTCCGGGGAGTGCGTGGAGTCCACGCCCTCGTTGCGGAACACCCGGCCGATCTCGAAGACCCGCTCGACCCCGCCGACCACGGCGCGCTTGAGGTAGAGCTCGGTCGCGATGCGCAGGGTCATGTCCTGGTCGAACGCGTTCAGATGGGTGCTGAACGGCCGCGCGGCGGCGCCGCCGTGCACGAGCTGCAGCATCGGCGTCTCGATCTCGACGTAGTCCTCGTCCTCGAGGGCCCGGCGCACGGTCGAGATGATCTTCGCGCGCGTGCGGACGACGTCGCGCGCCTCCTGGCGCACGAGCAGATCGAGGTACCGCTGCCGGACGCGGGTCTCCTCGCTGAGCTCGGAGCCCTCGTAGAGGTTGGGCAGCGGACGCAGGGCCTTGGAGGCCATGGTCCACGACCGGACCATGACCGAGAGCTCGCCGCGGCGCGAGCGGATGACGGTGCCGGTCGCGGAGACGAAGTCGCCCAGATCCACCAGGGACTTCCACTGCGCCAGCGCGTCCTCGCCGACGACGGCCTTGGAGAGCATGAGCTGCAGCTGGACGCCGTGGCCGTCCTGCAGCGCCGCGAAGCAGAGCTTGCCGGTGTTGCGCACGAACACCACGCGACCGGCCACCGAGACGACGTCCTCGGTCTCCTCGCCGGTCTCCAGATGCTTCCAGCCCTCGCGGATCTCGGGGAGGGTGTGGCTCCGCTCGACCGCCACGGGGTAGGCCTCGCGGCCGGAGTCCATCAGGGACGCGCGCTTGTCCAGGCGGAACCGCCTCTGCTCGTCCTTCTGCTCGGCACCAGCCGCTGCGGACGAGGAGTCGGGGTCGGGGCTGGCTGCGGGATCGCGCGTCTCAGGAGTGGTCACGGGTCACCAGGATAGCCATCGGCCCGGGTGTCGTCGCCTCGGGAGGCCGCCCGCCATCGTCGGTGAGAGCCGCCTCACGCGCCGTCCGGAACCTCGATCATGCGGTTGTCGATCAGCCGGGTGGTCCCCACCCGGGCCGCCGTCAGCGCCAGGGCCCCGCGCCGCGGCGGGACCTCCGCCAGGGTCTGCGGATCCACGACCACGAGGTAGTCCAGCTCGACGGTGCGCCGCCCGGCGATGACCTGCGCGTCGATCCGGCGCCGCGCCTCCGGGAGGTCGATCTCGCCCCGGGCCAGCTCGCCCAGGGTGCGGGAGAGGACCGGGGCGGCGCGGCGCTCGTCCTCGTCCAGGTAGGCATTGCGCGACGACAGCGCCAGGCCGTCGTCGGCGCGCACGATCGGCACCGGACGGACCTCGACGTCCAGGTTCGTGTCGCGGACCATGCGCTGGACGACGAGCAGCTGCTGGGCGTCCTTCTGCCCGAAGTACGCCCGCAGGGGCTGATCGGTGTGCCCGGAGGCCAGGGTCATCAGCTTGTTGACGACGGTCAGCACGCCGTCGAAGTGCCCGGGGCGCGAGGCGCCGTCCAGGACGGTCCCGAGCCGCCCGGAGCTGACGGTCACGAGCGGACCCCCGCCGGGGTACATCGCCTCGACCGTCGGGGCGAAGACGAGGTCGACGTCCAGCCCGGCCAGCAGCTCCAGATCCGCCGGCAGGTCGGAGGGATAGCGCTCGAAGTCCTCGTTCGGGCCGAACTGCAGCGGGTTCACGAAGATCGACACCGCGACGACGTCGTTCTCATCCCGGGCCCGGCGCACCAGGTGGGCGTGGCCCTCGTGCAGGGCCCCCATGGTGGGCACGAGCCCGATCGAGGCGCCCGGCCCCTTCCGCCGGGCGGCCGCCCGCAGCGCTGCGCGCAGCTCGGCGGGCTCCCGGATCACCTGCGGGCCGTCGGCCCGGGCGGCGGGCGCGGACGCCGGCTCGGCCTCCTGGTCTGCGGCCCCGGCCTCGGCCTCCGATGCTCCCGGGCCGTCCGCGCTCCGACGTCCCAGGGCCTCGAGGATCCCGGCGTGCTGCGCGTCGTCGAGCATCCCGCGGCTCCTCGCCCGGTCCGCCGTGAGACGGGCCAGCGCGAGATAGGCCTCGGAGATGTCCTGCTCCTGCGTCCCCAGGGCGTGCTCGGCCAGCGTCAGCCGGTGCTCGCGGACGGTGCTCGCATCCCCGCGGGCCACCGGGCCGGTGAGCGCGGACTCCCCGGAGGCCAGCGCGTTGTCCAGGCTCGCGCGCACGAGGGGGCCGAGCACGCGCTCCGGGTGCTCGAGCCCCAGCTCGCCGAGCAGCTGGAGGGCCTGTCCCACGATCGTCGTGAGGTGATTGGCCCCGTGGGCCAGGGCCGCGTGGTAGAGCGGCCGGTCCGCCTCGGCGATGACGACGGGCTCGCCGCCCATCTCCATGACCAGCGCCTGCGCGATCGGCAGGACGGCGGCCGGGGCGGTGATCCCGAAGGCGCAGTCCGTCAGCCGGGGCAGGTCGAGGCTCAGGCCCGTGAAGGTCATGGACGGGTGGATGGCCAGCCCGATGGCCCCGGCCTGCCGCGCCGGCTCGAGGACCTCGACCCCCCACCGCCCTGCGGTGTGCGCCACGAGCTGCCCCGCCTGCCAATGGCCCGTGTCGGCCAGGCCCTGCACGAGGCCCGGCAGCTGGTCGTCCGGCACGGCCAGCAGCACGAGCTCGGCGCGCTCCACGATCTCCTGCGGAGCGAGGACCGGGACCTCGGGCAGCAGCAGCTCGGCGCGCTCGCGCGAGGCCTCCGAGACGGCCGCGACGCCGACCACGGCATGCCCGGCCGCGCGCAGCGCAGCACCCAGCACCGCGCCCACGCGTCCGGCGCCGATGACGCCCACGCCGAGTCGTCCGGGGCGGTTCGAGGCTTCGGTCACGGTCAGCTCCTGCATGGTCCTGGGGTCCGGGTGGCTGCGGCCCGTCGAGGCCCCGGGCTGCGCAGCGGCACCAGCCTATGCGCCGGGCCGCACACGCTCCGCCCGGACGGCCGCGTCCGTCGGCGGAGGCGGGCCACCCGGACGGGCGGGCCGGCTCAGGCGGCGTCGGAGACCAGGGTGCATGCCTGCCGCGAGCGCACGGTCTGCTCCCGCACGAACCGCTCGGCGGTCTCGCGGTCCATGTGCCCGATCACGGGGCTGACCGGCCCGGGGATGGAGTGCAGGCTGACGTCGGACAGCCCCAGCCACCGGGCCAGGGGCCCGCGGGTGACGCCCATCGACTGGATCTTGCCGTGCGGGACGACCGTGCACTCCCGCGCCAGCCGGCCGTCGACCGTGACCACCTCGTGCGCCGTCACGGCGAAGCCCCGGCGGCGGCGCACGATCCAGGAGAGCCGAGCGGCGCGCCGCGGCGAGATCGTGAACGGCGTCTGCGGGTCCTGCACGAGATCGCCCGTCAGGCCGTGGAGCACCGTGCCGGCGACGGCCTCGGCGTCGGAGTCGCCCAGGGCCTCGGCCAGCACCAGCCGCAGGTGCTCGTCGGTGGCCACGGGGATCAGCGTCGTGCGGGAGGTGGCCTGGCCGGTCTCCGCCAGACCGCCGTAGCCGGCCACGTTGATCGCCACCTCGCTCCAGCCGGCCGGGCGCCACAGCAGCGGCCGGCGCACCCGCACCGCCTGGATCCGCCCGAGCGGGACGGTCTGCGAGGTGGCGTTGAGCAGGCCGTAGCTCAGCCGCAGCCCCTTGGACGTGCGATGCGCCCGGAAGCCCCAGCTGCCCTCGAGGCGGCGGAACAGCGCCGTTCCCAGGCCGATCAGCGCCGGGATCCAGCCCGCGAAGGCCGCGGCCATGAACGCCGGGGCCACGACGAGCAGGACCCCCGCGGCGACCGCGAAGATCACGAGCCATACCATCGACGGGCTCAGCAGCCAGGACAGCAGCACCCGGGAGGTGGGCACCCGCAGGACGAACTCGCCGTCCTCCTCCGCCGAGCCGTCGGGGGCGGGGAGGGGGTTCTGCGCCCAGGGGGCGACGGGGGCGTCGGCGGGGCGGTCCCCCGCGGGGCCCTGCGCGGCTGCCGGGGACCCGCCCCGGTCGCGGATCGCGGCGAGCAGCTGGGAGCGCAGCTGCCGCGCCGCGCCGTGGCGCAGGTAGCGCAGCACGACGGAGGTCTCGCCGGCGTCGGCCACCTCGAAGTGCAGCTCCGCGAGCCCGACGATCCGCGGGACGAGCGGCCGCTTGATGTCGATGGCCTGGACCCGGTCCAGGCGGGTCTGGCGCTCCTGCCGGAACAGGGCGCCCGTGCGCAGCCGCACGTGCGTGGCCGTGATCTGGTAGCGCGTGAACCACCAGACGAACAGGGAGAACAGGGCCACCGCGACGGCCGCGACGACGGCCGCGGCCGCCGTGACGACCAGCAGCGCGGCCCACATGGCCGCGCCCTCGAGCAGGGAGGCCCAGCCGGGCAGCCCTTCGAGGTGGTCGTTCAGCCCGGGCCCCTCGTCGCCGCCGCCGAAGAAGGAGTCCACGACGTTCGAGAGCAGCACGCCCAGGATGGCCAGCACCACGACCCAGCCGCGGATGAGCGGGGAGAGCGGGTGGACCCGGTGCCATTCGTCGCCGCCGTCCAGCGGCCCGCGAGCGCGGAGGTCGCGGTCGTCCACGGGCCGGCTCACAGCTCGATCAGGCGGGCTTCGCCGCGCTCCGTGAGGCGCTCGCGCAGCCGGTTCGCCTCCTGGGCACTCACCCCCGGCAGCTCGGTGTCGGTGTCGGCCGAGGCCGTGTGGAGGGTGATCGAGGCGAGACCGAACGCGCGCAGCAGCGGCCCGGAGTTCACGTCGACGTACTGCATGCGGCCGTAGGGCACCACCACGAGCGAGCGGAAGAGCAGGCCCTTGCGCACGGCGAAGTCGTCGGCGTCCTCGCGGTAGCCGTAGGCGCGCACGCGCCGCGGCGTCAGCGCGAGCTGCACCAGGCCGAGCACGAGCGCTGCGGTCGGCCAGGGCAGCACGGCCCACCAGCTCGCCCCGTCCCACGGCCCGGCGAGCTTGAGGATCAGCGGCCACACCGTCGCGGCGAGGAGCACCGCATAGCCGATGGCCTCGGAGAGGAGCCGCACGATCAGGTAGCGGGGGTGCAACCCCTGCCACGGCCCGTCCTCGGGACCCGACGGCGGCAGGGTGGCGGGATCCTCCGAGCTCAGCCTCGGGGCGCCGGCGGGCTCGTGGCTCATGATCGCGATGCTCCTCTGCGGGCGGGGGCGCGGGGCGGATCGGACCCCGGCCGGGGGACGGCGACGGCCGGGACCGGTGACGGTCGGGCTCCCACAGTAGGGAGGCGAGGGCCGCCCGCGCATCCGTCGTCAGGGGGATCCTGCAGCGGGCGGTCCGGCATCCGCGCTCCGGAAGGACGAGCCGCTCAGCCGCCGCCCCGGGCCAGGCCGCCCTCGGGGGCGGTGCCCGGGCGGGTCTGCCCCGCCTCCTCGGCCTCGGGGTCATCGGGCGGGATGCGGCAGAACCGCTCGACGATCCAGCCGATCACGATCAGGACGGCGCCCACCCCGACCTGGAAGAGGCACCCCCACAGCGGGCCCTGATCCGAGCGGAGGGGCACGAGCACGGCCTGGTCCACCACGAGCATCGCGTGCCATCCCAGGGTGAGACCGCCCAGGATCGCCGCGGCCTGGGCCAGCGCGGCCGTGATGGTCCCCCAGCTGCGGTCCATGCTCAGCTCGCGGTCGCCGTCGCGCAGCCGTCGCACTCGCAGCCCCATGATCAGCAGGACGCCGGCGAACACGAGCAGCCCGACGCCCGAGAGCACCGGCAGCGCCAGCAGCGGCCCGCCCAGTCGCCCCGAGAGCAGATCGGCCGCCCAGGCGGCCACGAAGGCCAGCGCGGCGACGGTCGCGAGCACCCGGACGGTCAGTCCCCTCATGATCGGGCTCCTCCCCCGGTCTCGGCCCCGAGGTCCTCGAGACGCAGGGCTCGCGGGTCGAGGCCCCCGAGGTCCTCGGCCTCCCGAGCCAGCTCGCTCACCCGGCGCCCCGCGAGCACGGCCTCGGGCTCGAGCATGGCCCAGGGCGCCAGCACGAAGGCCCGGCCCGCCGCGCGCGGGTGCGGCAGCGTCAGGGCCGGATCGTCCAGGACGATCCCGTCGTAGTCGATGATGTCGAGATCCAGGGTGCGCGGCCCCCAGCGCTCGAGGCGCACGCGGTCGTGCTCGGCCTCGATCCGCTGGCACAGCTCGAGCAGGCCCTGCGGCGGCAGCGAGGTGCGGATCCGGACGACGCCGTTGAGGAAGTCGGGCTGCCCGTCCGGCCCGCCCACTGCCTGCGTGACGACGACGGGCGAGACCCCCTCCACGACGACCTGCTCCTCGGCCCGCAGCGCCTCGACGGCCGAGCGCAGCAGCCGCCCGCGGTCGCCGAGGTTCGAGCCCAGGGCGAGCAGCGCGCGCGGCATCAGGGCCGCCTCCGCACGACGGTGACGGCGACGTCGTCGAAGGCGACCGCGATGGGCGCGTGCGGCTTGTGCACGGTGACCTCGACCGCCTCCACGAGCTCGTGCTCGGCGAGCAGTCGCCGCGCGATCCGCTGCGCCAGGGCCTCGATGAGCTCCAGCGGCTCCCCGCCGATCTCCTGGTGGACGGCCTCGGCGACCTCCCCGTAGTGCACGGTGCGGGTCAGGTCGTCGGAAGAGCCGGCCGGCTCGAGATCGAGGTGCAGCACCAGATCGACGGCGAACTCCTGGCCCTCGCGCCGTTCATGCTCGAGGACCCCGTGCCGGCCGAAGGCGGTGAGCCCGCGCAGCGCGATGCGATCGCCCCCGGCGGCAGGCTGCTCGAGGCCGGCCCCGGCGCTCACGCCGACCCCGGCCGCAGCAGCGGCGGATGGATGCCGTTCCAGGCATGCACGGCGGCCACGGCATCGACGGTCGAGGGGACGTCGTGCACCCGCACGGCCCACGCGCCCCGATCGGCCGACATCGCGGAGATCGCGGCCGTGGCCGTGTCCCGCCCCGAGGCGGGCCGCGGGCCGGACCCGTCCCCGAGCAGGTGGCCGATGAAGCGCTTGCGGGAGGCCGCCACGAGGATCGGGTAGCCGGTCTCGACGAAGCGCGGCAGCGCCCGCAGCAGCTCCCAGTCCTGCTGCCCGCCCTTGGCGAAGCCGAGGCCCGGGTCCAGCACGAGCTGCCCGGGATCCGCCCCGGCGTCGAGGAAGCGCTGCGCCACCTCGTCCAGCTCGCGCAGCACGTCTCCCACGAGGTCGTCGTAGACGGCCAGGGAGTCCATGGTCCCGGGGGTGCCGCGGGAGTGCATGAGGATGTAGGGCGCCCGGCGCTCGACCACGAGCGGGATCATGCCCTCGCGCACGGCGACCCCGGAGACGTCGTTGACGCAGTGGGCGCCCGCGTCCAGGGCGGCCTCCGCGGTCGAGGGGTTGAACGTGTCGACCGACAGCACGATCCCCGCCTGCGACAGCTCGCGGATCACCGGGAGGATCCGGCGCCGCTCCTCCTGCGGGTCGACGCGCTGCGAGCCGGGGCGGGTGGACTCGCCGCCGACGTCGATGATGTCCGCGCCCTGCGAGGCCAGCAGCAGCCCGTGCTCGATCGCGGCCGCGTGCGAGTCGTGCCGGCCGCCGTCGGAGAAGGAGTCCGGCGTGACGTTGAGGATGCCCATGACGAGCGTGCGTCGCGAGGGCAGGTCCTCCCAGCCGCCCCAGCCGGGTGCCCGGCCCGGGGGCCGGGCGGTCGCGTGCTCGGTGCTGTCCGTCATGCTCCGCTCACCTCCCCAGGATCAGGCTCATGGCCTCGGCGCGCGTGGCCGGCTCGCGCAGCTGCCCGCGCACGGCCGAGGTGACGGTCATGGTCCCGGGCTTGCGCACGCCGCGCATGGACATGCACAGGTGCTCGCACTCGACGACGACGATCGCGCCGGCCGCCTCGAGCTCGCCCATGATGGCTTCGACGATCTGCGTGGTCAGCCGCTCCTGCACCTGGGGGCGCCGGGCGTAGACCTCCACGAGGCGCGCGACCTTGGACAGCCCCGTGACCCGGCCCGAGGGCCCCGGGATGTATCCGATGTGGGCGCTGCCGTGGAAGGGCACCAGATGGTGCTCGCAGGTCGAGTAGAAGGAGATGTCCTTGACCAGGACCATCTCGGAGTGGCCGATGTCGAAGGTCGCGCTGAGGACCTCGGAGGGGTCCTTCGCCACGCCCGAGAAGATCTCGCTGCAGGCCCTGGCCACGCGATCGGGCGTCTCCTGCAGCCCCTCGCGCTCGGGGTCCTCCCCGATCGCCGCCAGGATCTCGCGCACCGCGGCCCGGATCCTGGGCTGATCGACGGCCGCGCGGTCGCCGGGGCCGCCGGCCGTCGCGTCGCGGACGGGCCCGGTCACATCCGAGGCTCCCGCCGGATCACCCGTGCCGCGGAGGCTGTGCTGCGGATCCGCCATGCTCAGCCCCGCCCCTCGGGCCGCTCCTGGTCCCACGGCGCGTCGCCGTCCCCGGTGCGGCGGCGGTCCTCCGGCGCGCGGCGGCCGGGGCCGGTCCCGGCCGCGTGGGATCCGCCCCGTCCGGCGGGACGCCGGTCGGCGGGCTCGTCATCGTGGCGCTGACCGGCCGCACGCTGCTCGGGGTCCTCGCCCTCGCCGGGCATCGACTCGAAGCGCTCGCGCTCCTCGGGCGACGCCTCGGCGAGCTCCTCCTTCTCGCGGGAGGTCGTCACAGGAGGCAGCTCCGACTGCGGGCGGCCCTCGGCGGAGATCCACTGCTCGCGCTCGGGCTGGACCACGAGCTGCGCGAAGATCTCGGCGATCTCGGCCTCGTTCAGGGTCTCCCGCTCGAGCAGCTCGAGGGCCAGGCGGTCCAGGATCTCGCGGTTCTGGACCAGGATCCGGTGCGCCTCGTCCTGGGCGTTCTCGAGCAGGGCGCGGACCTCGGCGTCGACGATCGCCGCCGTGGCCTCCGAGTAGCCGCGCTCCTCGGAGCCGCCGCGGCCCATGAACGGCTGGGAGTCGTCGCCGCCGAGCTTCATGGAGCCCACGCGCGAGCTCATGCCGTACTGCGTGACCATCTTGCGGGCGGTGTCCGTGGCCTTCTGGATGTCGTTGGCCGCGCCGGAGGACGGGTCCTTGAACACGACCTCCTCGGCCGCGCGCCCGCCCATGGCGTAGGCCATCTGATCGAGCAGCTCGTGGCGGGTCGTGGAGTACTTGTCGTCGGCCGGCATGACCATCGTGTAGCCCAGGGCGCGCCCGCGCGGCAGGATCGTGATCTTGGTGACGGGATCGGTGTTGCGCAGCGCCGCGGCCACCAGGGCGTGCCCGCCCTCGTGGTAGGCGGTCACCTTGCGCTCGTGCTCCTTCATGAGGCGCGAGTGCTTCTGCGGGCCGGCGATCACGCGGTCGATGGCCTCGTCGACCGCGCGGTCGTCGATCAGCTGGGCGTGCGAGCGGGCGGTGAGCAGCGCGGCCTCGTTCATGACGTTGGCCAGCTCCGCGCCCGTGAAGCCCGGGGTCCGCTTGGCCACCGAGTGCAGGTCGACCGACTCGTGCAGCGGCTTGCCCTCGGAGTGCACGCGCAGGATCTGCTCGCGGCCCTTCATGTCGGGCGCGTCGACGCCGATCTGGCGGTCGAAGCGGCCGGGCCGCAGCAGCGCGGGGTCCAGGACGTCGGGGCGGTTGGTCGCGGCGATCAGGATGACGTTGGTCCCGGCCTCGAAGCCGTCCATCTCCACGAGCAGCTGGTTCAGCGTCTGCTCGCGCTCGTCGTTGCCGCCGCCCATGCCGGCGCCGCGCTGGCGTCCCACGGCGTCGATCTCGTCCACGAAGATGATCGCCGGGGCCGACTCCTTGGCCGTCTGGAAGAGGTCGCGCACGCGGGAGGCGCCCACGCCCACGAACATCTCCACGAAGTCGGAGCCGGAGATCGAGAAGAACGGGACGCTGGCCTCGCCGGCGACGGCCTTGGCCAGCAGGGTCTTGCCCGTGCCGGGAGGGCCGTAGAGCAGCACGCCCTTGGGGACCTTGGCCCCCAGCGCGGTGTAGCGGTCGCGGTCGACCAGGAACTGCTTGATCTCGTCCAGCTCCTGCACGGCCTCGTCCGCGCCGGCTACGTCCTTGAACGTGACCTGCGGGTTGTCCATGTCGAACTTCTTGGCCTTGGAGCGGCCGAACTTCATGACCTGGGAGCCGCCGCCCTGCATCCGCGAGAAGATGAACCAGAAGATGGCCAGGATGATCAGGAACGGCAGCAGGAACTGGAGCAGGGAGAGGAACCAGTTGGTCTGCACGGGCTGATCCGTGTAGCCCTCGAGACCGGCGTCGGCGATCGCCTGGACCACCTGGTCGCCGCGCGGCTCGACGTAGTAGAACTCGACGCTGCGCCCGTAGTCCCGGCCGTCCGCGGAGTAGTCCTCGGCCAGCGTCAGCTCGACCCTCTGGTCGCCGTCGTAGATCTTGGCCTCGGTCGCGTCGCCGTCCTGCAGCAGCTGCAGGCCCACGTTCGTGTCCACGCGGCTGCCCCCGCCGGAGGTCAGGGTGGACAGGACGGGGATCAGCACGAGCAGCGCGAGCAGGACCCAGATGAAGGGTCCCCCCAGGAAGCTCTTCTTCTTCTTCGCAGTGGCCAAGGCCGTGGGTCCTCTCTTCGCATTTCCCTGCGCGATGCGTCGCGAGGCCGCCGGGCGGGCCGGAGCCTGATGTGCAAGGGTATCGCCCGGTCCGGACGCGCCGCGCACCCGGACCGGGTCTTCACCCGTCGGCGGACAGGTCCGCGGACCGACCCGGGCGGGAAGCCCTGCTTCAGGAGTAGACCGACGGGGAGAGCACCGCGATGCAGTCCAGGTTGCGGTACTTCTCGTTCCAGTCCAGGCCGTAGCCGACCACGAACTCGTTGGGGATGTCCCAGCCGACGTAGCGGACGTCGATCTCGACCTTGGCGGCCTCGGGCTTGCGCAGCAGCGTGCAGATCTCGACCGAGGCGGCGCCGCGCGACCTCAGGTTGGCCAGCAGCCACGACAGCGTGAGGCCCGAGTCGATGACGTCCTCCACGATCAGCACGTGCCGGTCCGTGAGGTCGGTGTCGAGGTCCTTCAGGATCCGCACGACGCCGGAGGACTTCGTGCCGGAGCCGTAGGACGAGACGGCCATCCAGTCCATGGGGTACTGCCCGGCCAGGGCGCGGGACAGGTCGGCCATGATCATCACGGCGCCCTTGAGGACGCCCACGAGCAGGACGTCCCTGTCGCCGTAGTCGGCATCGATCTCGGCGGCCAGCTCGGCCACCCGCTGCTCGATCTCCTCCTTGGTGTGCAGGACCTCGGAGAGGTCCCCCTCCACATGCTCGGACTTCACAGCTCTCCTTGGTCCGCTGCCGTGCCCGCGCGGTGCGCGCGGGTCGCGCCGGGGCCGTCGTCGCGACGACGGCGGCCGTCCGGACGTCCTCGCAGCGCGGCGGACGAGGGGCCGCTCAGCGCTGCAGGATCAGCTCGAGCGTGCCTGCACCGCGGCCGCCGCGACGGGGCCGGCGCCTGTACGCGGCCACCTTACCCGCCATCTGCACGGGCCCGGCCTCCCCTCGCCCGCGGGCCAGCTCGGCCAGAGCGCTCAGGCGCTCGAACGTGGGGCGCTCCGCGCCCAGGTCCGTGCAGGCCCGCGCCAGGGCGCGGCGCACCAGGGGCGCGGGCTCGGACTGCAGGACCTCCAGCGACAGGACGAGGACCGGGTCCGCCGGCGCACCCTCGCCGGGATCCGGGCCGGGAGCAGCTGCGAGCGCCCGCTCGAGCACGGACCGGGACTGCTGCTCGAGCAGCTCGGCATCGGGGCCGAGGATCTCGGCCGTGCGGGCCAGCGCCTCCGCGACCCCGGGGCCCAGCTGCCGCTCGAGCTCCGGCAGGACGGTGCGGCGCACACGGGCGCGCAGCATCGACTCGTCGGCGTTCGCGGGGTCGTGCCACGGCTCGAGCTGCTCGGCCGCGCACACGGCCTCGGTCTGGCGGCGGCGCAGCCCGAGCAGCGGACGCAGCACGGGCACGGGGCCCTGGCTGCGCTGCCGGGGCATGCCCGACAGCGATCGGGTGCCGGAGCCGCGGGCCAGCCCGAGCAGCACCGACTCCGCCTGATCGTCCAGTGTGTGCCCGAGCAGGACGGCCCGTGCACCGTGCTCCGCGGCAGCGGCATGCAGGGCCGCGAAGCGCGCCGCCCGGGCGGCGGCCTCCGGGCCCTCGCCGCGGTCCCGGACCTCGACGGGGCGGATCTCGACGGGATCCAGCCCCAGGTCCCGGGCCTGCTCGGCCGCGCGGGCGGCCACCCGGTCCGAGCCGGGCTGCAGCCCGTGGTCCACGACGACCGCGCCCACGCGCAGCTCCCCGCGGCGCGCCCAGTGGGCTGCGGCCGCCGCGAGGGCCAGGGAGTCGGGGCCGCCGGAGAGGCCCACGAGCAGCGGACCGTCGTCTGCGGCGGGGTCGTGGCCGAGGGCGCGGACGGCGCTGAGCACCTCTCTCCGCGCGCGGGCCACGTCCGGTGACAGGCGGCCGCGTCGTCCGTGCTGGGTCAGCTCAGCCCTGCCGCGGAGTCGTGGTGCCGGGCCTCGCGCGCGGCGAGCTCGATCACCTTGGACAGGGTCGGCGTCTGCGCGCCGAGGGATTCGAGGGCGGCCTCGAGCTCGGCCAGGGGGACCACGGAGGCCAGTGCGGACACGGCGTTGGACTCGCCGTGGATGCCGGTCTGGATCTGGGTGGTGGTCAGCACCGGCTGCGACTGCTCGACCTCGGTGAGGACCTTCTCGATGTCCGAGGTGCCGGCGCGCTGCTCGAGCATCACGAGGCGCTCGTAGACGGCGGGATTGCCGATCTTGATCCGGCGGCCGGAGTTCAGCTGCGAGAGCATGGGCGCGGACAGCCCCAGGACCTCCGCGAGGCGTCGCTGGGTGATGCCGTAGGCCCCCACGACGGCCCCGAAGCGCTCGGAGAGGGGCTGGCCGTACAGCTTGATCTGCTGGTCGATGTTCTCGGTGCTCACTTTTGCAATCATGTCACAGAAAGGTCACGACGTGCGACGGCCGCCCCGTCCTCTCATGTGGCCGCGACCCGCTCGACCCATTCCCGGGGGTGGGCGATCTCCCTGGCCGTGGGCAGGTTCCGGGGTGAGTCCCACACGAGGTTGAACCCCTCTCGGCCCGCGGCCTCGACGACCTCCGAGACGAAGCGCTGGCCCTGAACGTACTGCGCGGCCTTGGCCTCGAGGCCCAGGAGGCGGCGGATCGCACGATCGACCGGGCCCCGCAGATCGGCCCGGCGCTCGAAGCGCCGGCGGATCGTCTTGACGGACGGGACGATCGAGGCGTCCACGCCGTCCATGACCCAGTTGGCATGGCCCTCCAGCAGGCTCATGACCGCGGTCGTGCGCTCGAGCATCTCCCGTTCGCGCTCGTCCAGGGCCGCCCCGAGCGGTCCCAGCAGCGAGGTGCCGGTCTCGCGCGGCTCCTCCTGCCCGCTGCGCATGCGCCTGACCGCCCGGCCCGCGGCGGAGCCCGCGGCGGAGCCCGCGGCCGAGAGCCGCTTCCGGAAGGCGTCGGGGCTGCCGGACAGCGAGACCGTCAGCTCCCGCATGTCCCGGATCATGTGATCGCGCAGCCACGGCGCGGCCGCGAACTGCACCCGATGGGTCTGCTCGTGCAGGCAGACCCACAGCCGGAAGTCCTCGGGCTCGACGTTAAGCTCCTGCTCGACCTGCAGGATGTTCGGGGCGACCACCATGAGCCTCCCTCCCGGGAAGCGCTGCGCGCTGCGCTCGGAGACCAGCCCGGCATAGGGGTCGTACTGGCCGAGGACCTTGGTCGAGAGGTAGGCCATGAGCCCGCCGGCCTCGGCCGCTGCCGCGCGGGCGCCGACCGCCTGGACGAGCTCGGCGTTCATGCCGCGGCCCATCCGGTCCCCCCGGAGGCGGCGCAGCTCGGTGAGCGCCGGCTCCAGCAGCAGCTCGAACGTCGCGGTGTTGGCCGTCGCCCAGCCGGCCCGGTCCACGACCACCACGGGGGCGTCATCGAGGCCGCGGGCGGCCTCCAGCCCGGAGATGCCGTGGACATGGTGCACCGCGTCCTCCGCATGGCGGCGGATGGAGGCGACGGCCTCCCGCAGCTGCGCCGGTTCCGGGGTGGGGCCCGGCGGTGCGGTGCGCGCGGCGATCCGCGCGGCCGCCGGCCAGTCGATCAGGCCGGAGCGCGGGGAGCTCGTGGGCTTGTCAGGGGTGCTCATGCGGCCATGTCATCACACCCGTGCGACAGCGCAGCGGGAGGCTCAGGCGCCGTCGGAGGCCACGAGCGCATGGATGCGGTCGGCGGCATCGCGGGCCGCGTCGGCGTCCTCGACGTCGTCGAGGAGGACCACCACGACCGCCGGGGCCCCGCTGCCACGGATGGTCTGCCCGGACAGGGCGGCGACCACGTTGAGGGTGCCCGTCTTGGCGCGGGTCACTCCGCGCCCGTCGGCCTCCTCGGGGTCGTCGAAGCGCTCGGAGAGGGTCCCGGAGATCCCGCCCACCGGGAAGGCCTCGATCATGGGGGCGTACCGGCCCGACTCGTCGGCGGCGGCCTTCTGGAGCAGCCCGCCCAGGACCTCCGCGCTCACGCGGTCGTCCATGGTCATGCCGGAGGCGTCCGCGATCTCGAGTCCGTCGGCGGCCCCCTGGCCCAGGGTCGCGGCGACGGCCTCGTGCGCGGCCTGTCGGGAGCCCTCGATGCTGCCGTCGTGCCCGGCCGAGCGGGCGGCCACGCGGCCCAGCGCCTCGGCCAGGCGGTTGTCGGACTCGCGCATCATCCGCCCGGCCTGCTCCTGGACGGGGGCCGACTCCACCCGCGCGAGCTCCGCGACGCCCTCCTGCTGATCCGCGGGCCGCAGCGGATCGGCGGCGGTGTCGACGTCGTCGCCGGGCTCCACCTGCACGTCCCGGCCCGTCCGCTCTGCGAGCTCGCGCTCGAGCTCGTCCTCGAAGGCCCCGGCCACGGAGCCGACCGGATCGGGGTCGTAGGCGCCCTCCTGCCCCGGCACGTGGTGCGACCCGAAGGCCATCGGGCTGATCTCCCCGATCTCCTGCGCCTCGATGTCGCCGGGCGCCCAGGCGGGATTCAGCGCCGGGCCCGAGAAGATGCTCGTGTCCCTCGACACGCGCACGGGCCGGCCGGGGTCGAGGTCCTCGCCCATGGCATCGGCGGTCGAGGCCGCCAGATCGGCGATCCCCGCCCGTCCCGTGACGGCGCCGGGATCGCCCTCGCCCGGGGCCAGCAGCGTGTCGCCGCCGGCCACCAGCACGACGTCGTTCGGGCTCTGCCCGGCCACCGTCGTCGTGGCCAGGCGCTGATCCGGACCCGTGTGCTGCAGCAGCGAGAAGTGGGTCAGGATCTTCTGGTTGGAGGCCGGGACCAGGGCCTCCCCCTCCCCCTCGGAGAAGAGCACCTCGCCCGAGGCCGGATCCAGCACCAGGACCCCTGAGGCGCCGGAGCTCGAGCCGTCGATCGCAGCGCGGATCCCGTCCTGCGTCTGCTGCGACAGCGGGCCGCCGGGCGCGTCCTGGGCGGGGACCGCGACCGGGGGCGGGTCGACGGCCGCCTCGTCGTCCGGCCCGCCGAAGGCGGCTGGGACCGAGATGATGAGCGAGGCGGAGATCGCGAGCACGAGCAGCGCGGCGACGACCGCCGCGCCCGTGCTGCGCCGGGAGCGCCTCGGCGCGTCGGGGCGATCCGGGGCCTGGGGGCGCTCCGGGCCGGAACCGGCGCGCCGGTCGTCGCGGGGACTCTGCGGGGTGCTCACGCCCCCATTGTGCCGATCCGGCCCGCGCGCCGCCGCCCGCGACCTGCGCCCGGACGGCGCCGGCCGCTATTCTGAGATGCGAACGGAGCAGCAGCACCCACGGAGCACGAGGAGCAGCAATGGAGCTGGACGTCACCATCGAGATCCCCAAGGGATCCCGCGTGAAGTACGAGATCGACCACGAGACCGGGCGCATCCGCCTGGACCGCGTGCTGTTCACCTCGATGGGCTACCCCGCCCACTACGGCTATTTCGAGGACACCCTGGGCGAGGACGGCGATCCGCTGGACGCCATGGTCCTGCTCGATGTCGAGATCATGCCCGGCGTGATCGTCGAGGCCCGCCCAGTGGCCGTGTTCAACATGACCGACGAGGCCGGCGGCGACGCCAAGATCCTGTGCGTGTCCACGGACAAGCGCTACGACCACATCCAGGGTCTCGACGACATCATGGATTACAAGCAGAAGGAGATCCAGCACTTCTTCGAGCGCTACAAGGACCTCGAGGCCAACAAGTGGGTCAAGGGCGAGGGCTGGGACGGCAAGGACGAGGCCGAGCGCCTGGTCCGCGAGGCGCAGGAGCGCTTCGAGAAGTCGCACTACGACTCCGCCGCGGAGGCCGAGCAGAAGGACTGAGCCCCTCTCGCCCGGATCCGCGCACGGGCCCGCATCCCCGACGGGGATGCGGGCCCGTCGTCGTCCGCGGGGCCGGGCCGCCGCGGCCGCTCGGCGGAGGCTGCGCAGCCTCCGCGCGGCGCGTGAGGGCGGCGATCGCCGCCCCTTGTGCTGTCGGTCCGCTGTGGTTGCATGTGCCGTGTGATGAGCCGATCGGACGAGGTCCCGCAGCGCGTGCCCTATGTGCTCGAGCACCAGGGCGCCACGGTCGTGCTCGGCGAGCCGCTGCATCTGGCGGAGATCGACCGCATGCTGCATCGGATGCGGGTCCAGACCGCCACGACCGTGGCCGCAACCGGCGGCATGCGCCTGGACGGCGTCCTGCTCAACAGCGTGGGCGCGGATCTGCCGCTGCCCCGGTTCTGGGAGACCCTGCATCTGGCCGCCTTCGACGACGACTCCGCGGACTGGCGGGAGCCGGACGCGGACGTCCTGGTGCCGGAGCCCCCGCAGTGGCTGCGGGAGGCCCGCTGCTGGGAGTACGACCCCATCGCGCCCCTCCTGGGAGGCGCGGCGCGGGACGCAGACCCCGCGCAGGGGCACTCCGGCGGCTGGGTGGTCCGGCCGTCCTTCGCCGGTGCGGACACCGCCCGCGCCGGCGGCGCCGTCGGGCTGTTCCAGCTGATGGACCGGGAGACCTTCTGGGTGCTGGCCGGCCAGGAGGCGCTGCTCGAGATCGTCGACATGGTCCGGGACCTGCAGCGCTACCGCCGGGGGTTCGCGGACATGCGCGTGTGCTTCGACGAGACCGACCGGATCGGCTCCCTGCGCTTGCCGCTGATCTGCCGGGAGGTGCTCGAGGACGAGCTGATTGCCCGCTCGATCGACATCGAGCCGCGCTTCTGGCCGCCCGAGGACTGACCGGGCCCTCCCCGGCGCGCCTCAGCCGGCGGCGGGCTCCGCGATGAAGCCCTCCTCGACCATCCAGTCGTAGGCCACGTCCACCGGCTCGCGCCCCTCCACGTCCACCTGTGCGTTGAGCTCCTGGAGCGTCTCGTTGTCGAGCCGGGGCATGATCTGGTCCATGATCCCCGCCAGCTCGGGCGATTCCTCGAGCGTCTGCCCGTTGTAGACCGCCGACCCGTTGTAAGCCGGGAAGTACTGCCGGTCGTCCTCGAGGACCGTGAGATCCAGGGACAGGATGCGACCGTCGGTCGCGAAGACCTCGCCCACGGTGCAGTCGCCGTTGTCGGTGGCGGTGTAGATCGCACCGGTGTCGTAGATGCCGATGTTGTCGTCGGGCATCTCGGGGCCGTCGCGGTCCAGGCCGTAGTGCTCCAGCAGGGGGTTCAGGCCGTCGGCGCGGGAGTTGAACTCGGCCTCCACGCACAGCGTGCGCTCCTCGACCGGCAGGTCGTGCAGGTCGGAGATCGTGCTCAGGCCGTGCTCCTGGGCGTACTCCGAGCGCACGGCCAGGGCGTAGGTGTTGTTGAACGTGGCCGGCGGACCCCACACGAGGTCGTTGGCCTCGTCCTCCTCGGCCACGGCCTCCCACTGCTCGTGCGGATCGGGGATGCCCTCCTCGTGCCCCATGTAGGTGATCCACGCGGTGCCGGTGTACTCGATCGTGAGATCGCCCTCCCCCTCGACCATCATCTTCCGCACGGGCTGCGAGCCGGGGACGTTCGTCTGATCGGTGACGTCGTACCCGCCGGCCTCGGCCGCCAGGACCAGGATCTTGCCCAGGATGAGCTGCTCGGTGAAGTTCTTGGACACCACGTTGACCGAGACGTCCTCGGCTCCGTCGACGGGCTCGATCGAGCCGGGCTCGAACTGCGGGACGTAGGAGGCCGACGGCGAGAGCCCGCAGCCGCTGAGCCCGAGGACCGCCACGAGGCCCAGCGAGGCGGCGGGCAGGGCCCTTCGGCGTCGCCCGGCTCGGCGGCTGTCCGCCCTGGCGGGTGCGATGGTGCTGGTCATGCGTCCCTCCGCTGTCGCGGTCCGGTTCCGGTGCTGTCGTGCGGCATCCACGGCCGCCTCACAGGCCCTTGGGGCGTGCGACGTGCTCGACGACCCGGCCCAGCCAGTCGATGGCCAGGGCGAGCAGCGAGACCAGGATCGATCCGGTGATCAGCACGCGCGGGAGATCGAGGTTCACCCCGGTCGTGATGGCCACGCCGAGCCCGCCGGCGCTGACGAAGGTCGCCAGGGTCGCCGTGCCGACGACCAGGACGAGCGCGGTGCGGATGCCCGCGAGCATCAGCGGGACGGCAAGCGGCAGCTCGATGCGCCACAGCACGGACAGCGCCGACATCCCCATGCCGCGCCCGGCCTCCACCAGGGAGCGGTCCACGGAGTCCAGACCGACCATCGTGTTGCGCAGCACCGGCAGGACGGCGTAGACCACCAGCGCCACGATCGCGGCCGTCGAGCCGAAGCCCATCCACATCGCGAACAGCACGATCAGGCCGACTGCCGGCGCCGCCTGGCCGATGTTGGCGATCGCCAGGATGATCCCGGTCCAGCGGCGCATGGGCGCGCGGGTGAGCAGGATGCCCAGGGGGATCGCGATCACCAGGACGATCACCGTGGCGATCGCGGTCAGGCGCAGGTGCTCGAGCGTCGCGGCGAGCAGGGGCCCCGGGGCCAGCGTGACCAGCTCGGTCTCGGTGAGATCCGCCTGGCCGAGCCACAGCAGCAGGATGCCCAGCAGCGCCAGCAGGACGATCGGGTAGATGATCAGCGAGCGCCGCCCGCCCCGATCGGCCTCGACCCCGGCCGCGGTGCCGACGGGTGCCGCGCTCATCGCCGTGCCCCCTGCGGCTCGGCGGCGCTTGAGCCGGAGCCCCCGGTGCTCTCGGCGGCCATGACGCGGATCTCGCCGGTGTCCTCGTCGCGCTCCACGCGGGCCTCGGCGGCATTGGTGCCCACCGGGGCCGCCCCGGCCCGGGCCGCGGTGCGCTGGCCCTGGAGGGACTCCATGACCGCGTCGAGGTCGACGACGCCCTCGAACCTCCCGCGGGCCCCGACGACCAGCCCTGCGCCCAGCCGCGAGACGAGCATCGTGTTGAGGGCGTCCTCGAGGGTCGCGTCCTCGCCGACGAGCGGCAGCTGCGGGTCGAAGCGCTCCGGCAGCCGCTCGGCCCTCGCGAGCTGCTCGACCGAGGGCCAGGCCAGGGGGCGCCCGGAGTCGTCGACCACCACGACGTGCCGGTGCTCCGCGGCGCGCGCCCGCTCGAGCGCCGCCCGCGGGGTGTCCTGGGCTCGCACCACGACGGCCTCGCGGCGCGGCATGTCGCGCACGCGCGAGAGCCCGAGCGCCTTGAGCCCGGCGCCCGACCCCACGAAGTCCGCGACGAAGTCGTTGGCCGGCTCGGAGAGCAGCTTCTCCGGGCGGTCGTACTGCTGGATCCGAGCGCCCTCGTCGAAGACGACGACCCAGTCGCCGAGCTTGACTGCCTCGTCGATGTCGTGGGTGACGATCACGATGGTCTTCTGCAGCTCGCGCTGGATGGAGATCATCTCCTCCTGGAGGCGAGCGCGCGTGATGGGATCGACGGCGCCGAAGGGCTCGTCCATGAGCAGCACGGGCGGGTCGGCCGCCAGGGCCCGGGCCACGCCCACGCGCTGCTGCTGGCCGCCCGAGAGCTGCTTGGGATAGCGGTCGCGGTACAGCTCCGGGTCCAGGGAGACCAGGTCCAGAAGCTCGTCGACGCGCTGCGCGATGCGCCCGCGGTCCCAGCCGAGCAACTTCGGGACCAGGCCGATGTTGGCGGCCACGCTCATGTGCGGGAAGAGCCCGCCCGCCTGGATGACGTAGCCCATGCGACGCCGCAGCTGGTCGCCGTTCATCGTCGTGACGTCCTCGCCGTCGATCACGATCCGGCCCTCGGTGGGCTCGATGAGGCGGTTGATCATCTTCAGGGTCGTCGTCTTGCCGCAGCCGGACGGGCCCACGAACATGACGGTCGAGCCCGCGGGGATCTCGAGGGTCAGGTGATCGACGGCCGGGTTCGAGCGGGGCCCGTACTGCTTGGTGACCCCGTCGAGCAGGATCGGGACGCCGGTGACCTCGGAGCGGCCGTCGGGGCCCCGTCCGCCGGACGGGGCGTTCTCTGCAGTGCTGCGCTGTTCAGACACGAAGACCTCTCGAGGTGGTGAGGCGCCCGAGCAGGGCGAGCAGGAGATCGAGGACGAGGGCCACGACGACCACGGCGATCACGCCGGTGAGCACCGAGGCCAGGGCGTTGGCGCCGCCGAGGCGGGACAGCCCGGAGAAGATGAAACCGCCCAGGCCGGGGCCCAGGACCCACGCGGCGATCGCCGCGACGCCCATGACCATCTGCCCCGAGACCCGCATGCCGGTGAGGATCACGGGCCAGGCCATCGGCAGCTCGACGCGCAGCAGGGTGGACAGGCGGCTCATGCCGATGCCGCGGGCCGACTCGACCGTCGTGGCCGGGACGCCGGCGAGGCCCACGACGGCGTTGCGCAGGATCGGCAGCGCGGCGTAGAAGGTGATCACCACGATGGCCGGGGCGATGCCGAAGCCCAGCGGCGTGACCAGGAGCCCGATGAGCGCGAACGACGGGATGGTCAGGCCGATCGCGGTGACGCTGTTGGCCAGGCTGCTCAGGCGCTGCGAGCGATAGCACAGCAGGGCCAGGCCCACGCCGATCACGGTGGCCAGCGCGAGGCACTGCACCACGAGCCACAGGTGCTGCCAGCTGGAGAACAGGATCACCTGCCAGCGCTCAGCGAGATAGTCGAACACGCGATGCCTTCCCGGCAGATCGGGGACTGCCGAGATCGGAGCGGATCCGAGCAGCGGGGCCGGTCGGCCCGCCCGCCCACGTTAGGCCCGCCGCGCGCTCAGCCCCAGAAATGCCGAATCGGCATATTCACATGCAGACACATACCCGCATTGCGGCTAGATGCACTATAGAATGCATCGATTCTGCCCAGAAGCTGGAACCGCCCCTCTGCGCCCCACCGGCCCGCGTTCAGTCGGCCGGAACCAGCGAGCGCAGGATGCGGGCGGCACCGTCCTGGTAGACGCTCGTCGTGACCTCCCGGGCCACGGCCACGACCTCGTCGGGAGCCTGGCCCATGGCCACCCCGCGGGCGGCCCAGTCGAGCATCTCGATGTCGTTGTGGCCGTCGCCGATCGCCACGGTGTGGGCGGGGTCGACCTCCAAGCTGCGGCGCACCTGCTCCAGCGCGCTGGCCTTGGAGACGCCGTTGGCCGCGACGTCCAGCCACGAGGTCCAGCCCACCGAGTAGGCCACGCCGTGCAGCCCGGCGCGGTCGATGGCCTCGGCGAAGTCCTCGGGCTCGTCCTGCGAGCTGTAGACGACCAGGCGCACGGCGTCGAGCTCGGCCAGCCCCTGCAGATCCGTGGGGACGGCCTCGATCCCGAAGGAGCGGTCCTGGAAGCGCTCCGTCGAGTAGAAGCTGCCGTCGGCCGTCTCGATCGCGTACTTGGCCGCGGGCAGAGCCTTGCCCAGGGCGTCGAGCGCGGGCCCCGGGTTGAAGGTCACCGCGTCGATCACGCGGTGGTAGTCCTCGTGCTCGCTCGACAGGTGCATCGTGATGCCCCCGTTGGAGGAGACCGCGTACCCGGTGGCCAGCCCGAGCTTCTCGCACACGGGCAGGGTCGCCCCGCGCGAGCGCCCCGTGGCGATCACCAGGTGGTGCCCGGCCGCCGCGGCCGCCCGCGCAGCGTCCAGGACCTCCTGGGACATGCGCCCGTCGTGGTCCACGAGCGTGCCGTCCACGTCCAGGCACACGAGGTAGCGCACCCCCGGCTCGAGCTCCCAGTCGCTGCCGACCGGCTCGCGCTCGGGCTCGGGGAACGGCGGGGTGGACGTGTCCGGGGCGTGCGGCGGATCCTGCTGGGGGTCCTGCGGCTGGGGCTTCCGATCGTCGATGCCGGAGTGCTGGGTCTGCGTCATGCCCCGCACTCTGCCACAGCGCTGCGACGGGCCGCCGTGGCCGTCGCCACGACGACCGCCGCTTCACAGGACGTTCACCGCACGAACGCCGGCCGGCGCTCGACGCCGGGCCGGATGCCGGTCCCCGTCCGAGGGTCCGAGGCCTCAGCGGACCTCGATGACCTCCTGGCCGCGCATGTACGGGCGCAGCGCCTCCGGGATCACGACGGAGCCGTCGGCCCGCTGGTGGGTCTCCAGGATCGCGACGAGCCAGCGGGTCGTGGCCAGGGTGCCGTTGAGGGTGGCGACCGTCCGGGTGCCGCCCTTCCTGGCCTTGCCGTCCTCTGCCGCGGTGTCCGCCAGGCGCTCGCGGATGCCGAGGCGGCGGGCCTGGTAGGTCGTGCAGTTCGAGGTCGATGTGAGCTCGCGGTAGCGGCCCTGGGTGGGGATCCACGCCTCGCAGTCGAACTTGCGGGCCGCGGACGTGCCCAGATCGCCGGCCGCGGTGTCGATCACGCGGTAGGACAGCCCGCAGGCCTGCAGCATCTGCTCCTCCCACTCGAGCAGCCGCTCGTGCTCGGCCTCGGCCTGGTCCTGCGCGCAGTAGACGAACATCTCCAGCTTGTTGAACTGGTGCACGCGGATGATGCCCCGGGTGTCCTTGCCCGCGGAGCCGGCCTCTCGGCGATAGCAGGTCGACCACCCGGCGTAGCGCAGCGGGCCCTCGGACAGGTCCAGGATCTCGTCCGCGTGGTAGCCGGCGATCGCCACCTCGGAGGTGCCGACCAGGTACAGGTCGTCCTTCTCCAGGCGGTAGATCTCGTCGTCGTGCTCGACGTCGAAGCCCGTGCCCGCCATGATCTCCGGGCGCACCAGGGTGGGAGTGGTCAGGGCGATGAAGTCGTTGTCCATGGCCAGGTCCTGGCCCATGCGCAGCAGCGCGGTCTCCAGGCGGGCGATGTCGCGCTTGAGGAAGTAGAAGCGGGAGCCGCCGACCTTGGCGCCGCGGGCCATGTCCAGGCCGTCCACGAGCTCGCCGATCTCCAGGTGGTCGCGGGGCTCGAAGCCCTCGGCCTCGAAGTCGCGCGGCTCCCCGACGTGCTTGAGGACGGTGAAGTCGTCCTCGCCGCCGGACGGGATGCCCTCGATGATCAGGTTCGGCAGCGCCTGGAGCAGCTCGTCGATGCTGCGCTGGGCGGCGTCGGCCCGAGCGTCGGCGTCCTTGACGCGATCGGCGAGCTCCTTGACCTCCGCCAGCAGCCGCTGCTTCTCCTCGCCCTGGGCCTGGGCCACCTTCTTGCCGAAGGACTTCTGCTCGGCGCGCAGGGTCTCGTACTCGGTGATGGCGGAGCGGCGGGCGGCATCGGCCTCCAGCACGCGGTCCACCACGGACTCGTCGGCCCCGCGGGCGGCCTGCGAGGCGCGGAACTGGTCGGGATTCTCACGGAGCATGTTGATATCGATCACCGGGCCAGGGTAGCGGAGCGGGCATCCTCCGGGCCCGCTCTCATGGGCGCGCGGTACGGTGGGCTCGCCGCGTCTGGGCACCCGCCCGGTCCGCACGATCCCGTGCCCTTCCCGCGACCCCTTCCCAGGAGCCCGCCCGTGCCCGAATCCCTGGACCAGCCCCGCGTCCAGCATGTGGCCGTCATCGTGAACCCGTCCAAGGACGGCTCCGACGACGCCATCAACCACACGACGCTCGCCTGCCGGAAGGCCGGGTGGCCCGAGCCGCGCTTCTTCGAGACGAAGATCGAGGATCCCGGGACCTCCATGACCCGCGACGCCCTCGACTGGGGCGCGGACGTCGTGCTGGCCGCCGGCGGCGACGGCACCGTGCGCACCGTCGCCGAGGTGCTCGCCGGCACCGGGACCCCCCTGGGGCTGATCCCCATGGGCACCGGCAATCTGCTGGCCCGGAACCTCGGCGCTCATCTCGACGACATCCACCACTCCGTCGACGTCGCGCTGTTCGGCGAGAACAAGCTCATCGACATGGTCTCGTTCCGCACCGAGTCCGACGACGGCGCCGTCGATCAGAAGATGCTGTGCGTCATGGGCGGCGTCGGCTTCGACGCCGAGATCATGGAGCACACGAGCGACCGGCTCAAGAAGCGCATCGGGTGGATGGCCTACGGCGAGGCCGGGATGCGCCGCGTCCTGATGGCCCCGGTCTGGGCCCGCTTCAGCCTCGACGACGGGCCGTGGCAGTCGCGCCGCCTCCGTTCGATCATGGCCGCGAACTGCGGGACGCTGACGGGCGGGCTGGTGCTGGTCCCCGGCGCCAAGCTGGACGACGGCAGCATGGACGTCGTCGTGATCGCTCCGCGCAACCTTCTCGGTTGGATGCGGCTGGCCGGCAAGGTCATCACCCAGCACCGCCACGAGCTGCCCGAGCTGGACCACTACGAGTGCCGGAAGCTGCGCGCCGAGTTCGCCCAGCCCACGAGCGGCGAGCTCGACGGCGACCCGGTGGGGCACGTGGTCGCCTTCGAGGCCGAGATCATGCCGAAGTCCCTCGAGCTGCGCGTGCCGCCCACGATGGTCCGCGGCTCGCTCGATCTGATCGACGAGGACACGCAGCAGCGCCATCCGGACAGCGAGCCGGCGATCCAGGCGGACTTCCACCTCCACCGCCGCGACCACGAGCACGACGACAAGGACTGACCCCTCCGCCGCGAGCGGCCGCTTCCTCACCGCACCAACGCGCCCCTCCCGCGACCGGCCGATTCCTCACCGTTTCGAGCGTGAAACGGTGAGGAATCGGCCGGTCGCGGAAGGAGAGGTGACTCTTCGGCCGCTCGCGGGAGGAGAAGTGGATTATCGGCCGCTCGCGATGGGTGGGGTGAGGAATCGGCCGGTCGCGGGAGTCGCAGGAGACGACGGAGACGCGGGTGACGCCGTCGCTACAGGAGGCTCGCCAGCGCGAAGACGATGAGGGCGGCGAGGAAGCCGACCACCGCGATGATCGTCTCGAGCACCGTCCACGTCTTGAACGTGGTGCGCACGTCCATCTCCAGGAACCGGCCGACGAGCCAGAAGCCGGAGTCGTTGACGTGCGACAGCGCCACCGAGCCGGCGGCCACCGCGATCACGAGGGCGGCCAGCTGCAGGCCGTTGAAGTCGCCCGCCATCACGGCGGGCGCGATCAGGCCGGCGGCGGTCGTCAGCGCGACGGTCGCGGAGCCCTGGGCCACGCGCATGATCACCGCGATGATGAAGCCCGCGAGGATGACGGAGATGCCGAGGTCCGTGAGCACCTGCGCCAGTGCATCGCCGATGCCCGAGCTGCGCAGGACTCCGCCGAACATGCCGCCCGCACCGGTGATGAGGATGACCGAGCAGACGGGGCCGAGAGCGGACTCGAAGGTCTTCTCGATCGCGCTGCCGCTCACGCCCCGGGCCCGGCCGATCAGCAGCGCGGCGGCCAGCAGCGAGATGGTCAGCGCGACCGGCGTGGCGCCGAGGGACACGAGCAGCTGGAACCAGGCCTGCGAGCCCACCTCCTCGGGAATGGCCCCGGACTCCACCAGCGTGGACAGACCGGTGTTGAGGAAGATCAGCAGCATCGGCAGCAGGAGGATGAGCACGACGGTGCCGGTCCGCGGCGGGTTCTCCACCGCCTCGGCCTCGCCCAGGATCGTGGGCACCGGAAGGTCGATCCGGCGCCCCGCGATCCTCCCGAACAGGTACGACGACAGGTACCAGGCCGGCAGCGCCGCCACGAGGCCCACGAGCAGGACGAGCCCGACGTTCGCCTCGAAGAAGGTAGCGGCCGTGACCGGGCCGGGGTGCGGCGGCAGGAAGACGTGCATGACCGAGAACGCGCCCACCGATGGCAGCGCGTAGAGCAGCACGGACCCGCCCAGGCGCCGAGCGACCGCGAAGACGACGGGGAGCATGACGACCAGGCCGGCGTCGAAGAAGATCGGGAAGCCGAAGAGCAGCGAGGCGACGCCGAGCGCCAGCGGCGCGCGCTTCTCCCCGAAGATCGAGATCAGCCTCTCGGCGAGCACCTGCGCGCCGCCGGAGGTCTCGATCAGCCGCCCGAGCATGGCGCCCAGGCCCACGAGCAGCGCGACGCTGGCGAGGGTGCTCCCGAAGCCGTCGAGCATCACGGGCACGACCGCCTCGAACGGGATGCCCGCAGCCACCGCCGTCAGGAAGCTGATCACGATCAGCGCCACGAAGGCATGCATCTTGAACCTGATGATCAGCAGCAGCAGGACCGCGATCGCGGCGGCCGCGATCAGCAGCAGCGGTCCTGCGGTGAGGGTCTGCTCCCAGCCCTCGAGCTCTTCGACCATCTCGCGGCTCCTTCGCCCTCCGGGCGCCCGTGGTCGAGCGCCGTCGGGGACACCGTAGCGGTCTGCCCGGCACCGGAGGGGCATGTCGGCTCAGCGGCCGGCGCGCAGCTCCTGGACCCAGTCCCGGGCCTGGCGGAAGGCGCCGTCGGTGTGGCGGCTCTCCACGTCGGCGAGCCCGGTCTCGGCCTTGGGGTACGAGCCGAGGAAGCGGGTGGTGGGGCAGATGCGGCGCAGGCCCATGACGGCCTCCGCCACGCGCTCGTCCAGGATGTGCCCGTCGAGATCGACCGAGAAGAAGTACTCCCCCAGCGAGTTGCCCGTGGGGCGCGACTCGATGCGCGAGAGGTTCACGCCCCGGGTGGCGAACTGCTCGAGGATCTCCAGCAGCGCCCCGGCGCGGTCGGTCCACAGCGGGATGACGAGGGTGGTGCGGTCCGATCCGGTGCGCTCCGGCAGCGGGCTGCCCGGCTCCGCGACGTGGACGAACCGGGTCACGGCGGCGCGGTTGTCCCCGATGTCATCGGCCAGGACGGCCAGCTCGGGATGGGCGGCGACGATCGCGGGCGAGCAGATCGCGGCGTCGTACCCCGCCTGATCGCCCGAGGCCAGCAGCCCCAGGGCGCCGGCGGCGGTCGAGGAGGCCGGGATGTATTCGACCTCCCGCATGTTCTCGTCCACCCAGCCCCTGACCTGGGCCCAGGCATGCGAATGGGTGGAGACGGCGCGGACCTCGGAGAGCTCCTTGGGCCGCAGCGACACCAGGGCGAACCGGATCGGCACGAGCATCTCGGCCCGGATCCGCAGCTCCGCACCCGCGGCCAGGGCGTCCAGCGTGGCCGTCACCCCGCCCTCGACGGAGTTCTCGATCGGCACGACGGCGGATTCGGCCCTGCCGCCGCGCACGGCGGACAGTGCCGCCGGGACCGAGGCCACCGGCTGATGCCGGGCGGCATCGGGCTCGATCTGGCGCAGGGCGGATTCGGTGAAGGTCCCCGCGGGACCCAGATAGGCGATCGTCATGAAGCGCGGGCGGTCACTTCACCGTGGGGGCGTCATCGGTCTCCGAGACCATGGGCTTGTCGGCATCGGCCCATGCGCCCATGCCGCCGAGCACGTTGATGGGGTCGAAGCCGCTCTGGGCCAGGAACGACGTGGCGCGCAGGGACCGGCCCCCGGAGCGGCAGATCACGTAGACGTCCTCGTCCACGGGGACCTCGCCGTAGCGGGCGGAGAGCTCCCCCAGGGGGATGTGCTGAGCGCCGTCGATGTGCCCGGCCTCCCACTCGAAGTCCTCGCGGACGTCGAGGATCCTGGCGTCCTCGGGGATCTCGCTGACGTCGGCGTTGGGCAGGTTGTCCACGTTGTCCATGAGGAGCCTCCAGTTCGTTCGGCACCGGGGCGCGGGGCCCTGCGGCGCAGGATTCGCGGGCGACGGGCGGGGCCGTCGTCGTCCCTCCAGCCTAATCCGCCGCCCCGACGGCACAGGGCGCCCGGTCCTGCGGCGCCCGACCGCGGACGGGCCCGGCCCCGGTCCTGAGCAGGACCGGGGCCGGGAGGGGCGGACGGGCGCTCACGCCGTGGGCGTGTGCACCAGCTTGACGTTGGCGAACTCGCGCATGCCCCAGGGGCCGAGCTCACGGCCCACGCCGGAGCGCTTGACGCCGCCGAAGGGCAGGTCGGGGACGGTCTCCGCCTGGCCGTTGATGTAGACCATGCCGGTGTCGATCTGCTCGGCGACCTCCGTGGCCTTCTCGACGTCGGAGCCGAAGACGATCCCGCCGAGGCCGAACGGGGAGTCGTTGGCCAGCTCGATCGCCGCGGCGGCGTCGGGGACCTTGTAGACCACGCCGATCGGGCCGAAGAGCTCCTCGGAGTAGGCGCGCATGTCCGGGGTGACACCGGTCAGCACGGTGGCCTCGATCCAGGCGCCGTCGCGGTCCGGGACATGGCCGCCGGCCTCGACGGTCGCGCCCTTGTCCACGGCGTCCTTCAGCTGCTCGGCGAGCTCGTCGCGGTGGGAGGTGGTCACCAGCGGGCCGAGGAACGTGCCCTCGTCCTGCGGATCGCCGAACTCGATGTCGGCCATCTTCTGGGCGAAGGCCTTCACGAAGGCGTCGTAGGCCTCCTCCACCACGATGAAGCGCTTGGAGTTCGTGCAGGCCTGGCCGTTGTTGCCCACGCGAGCCGCGACGGCCTGCTTGGCCACGCGCTCGATGTCCTGGTCGTCCAGCACGATGAAGGCGTCGGAGCCGCCCAGCTCGAGCACGACCTTCTTGAGGTTCGCGCCCGCGGTCGCGGCCACGGACTTGCCCGCCCGCTCCGAGCCGGTCACGGAGACGCCCTGGACCACCGGCGACGGGATCACGATCTCGGAGATCTGCTCGTTCGAGGCGAACAGGTTCTGGTAGACGCCCTCCGGGAACCCGGCCTCGCGCATGAGGTCCTCCTGGGCCTGCGCCGACTCGGGGACCATCGCGGCGTGCTTGAGCAGGATCGTGTTGCCCAGCATCAGGTTCGGCGCGGCCAGGCGGGCCACCTGGTAGTGCGGGTAGTTCCACGGCATGATGCCGAGGATCGTGCCGGTGGGCTGCAGCTCCACGCGCGCCATGCCGCCGGTGCTGGCCTCGTACTCCTCGGGCTTCGTGAACGACTCCGCGTTCTGCGCGTAGTAGTCGTAGATGCTGGCCACGAGCTCCATCTCGGCCATGCCCTGGCTCAGCGGCTTGCCCATCTCGCGGGCCTGGGTCGAGGCCAGGTCCCGGCTGCGGCTGCGGTAGAGCGAGGCCAGTGCGGCCATCGACTCGGCGCGCTCGCGCATGGGGGTCTCGGCCCAGCCGCGCTGGGCCTCCTGCGCGCGGTCGAGCATCTGGCGGATCTGATCATCGGTGTGCGCCTCGAAGTCGCGCACCTTCTGGTTGTCGGCGGGATTCACGACGGCGTAATCAGTCATGGTGCTCACGCTAGGGAGCGCAGCCGGAGGAGTCCATGGGAGCGGCGGCCGCTTCACTCTCGGCGGACTGGGTAATGTGCGTGATCTCACACCCGCCCGAGCTCCAGGAGACAGCCGTGACCCAGACCCCGGAGACGACCTCCGAGCACGAGAGCCCCTTCGTCAAGGCCCTCGGCTCCCTGGACGCGCTCTTCATCGGCTTCGGCGCCATGATCGGCTTCGGCTGGATCACCCTGACCGGCGGCTGGATCGAGGGCGCAGGAACCCTCGGCGCCGTGCTGGCCATGATCGCCGGCGGCATCCTGATGGCGCTCGTCGGCCTGGTGTACTCGGAGCTGGTGGCGGCCATGCCGCAGGCCGGCGGCGAGCACAACTACCTGCTGCGCGGGATGGGGCCCCGGATCTCGATGCTCGGCTCGTGGGCCATCACGGGCGGCTACATCGCCGTGGTGCTCTTCGAGGCGGTCTCGACCCCCACCACCGCGGCCTACATCTTCCCGCAGCTGGAGCAGATCCGGCTGTGGAGCATCGCAGGCTTCGACGTCCATCTGACCTGGGCGCTCGTCGGATCGATCGCGGCGCTGCTGATCATGTGGATCAACATCCGCGGGGTGAAGCTCGCCGGCATGGTCCAGACCTGGGTCGTGTCCTTCCTCCTGCTCATGGCGGTCCTGCTGCTGGGCGGCAGCGCGATCGGCGGGGACCTCGCCAACACGCAGCCGCTGTTCACCGGCGGCGCCGTCGGCTTCGTGGCCGTGCTGGGCGCGGTGCCGTTCCTGTTCGTGGGCTTCGACGTCATCCCCCAGTCCGCCGAGGAGATCGACATCCCGCCTCGCAGGATCGGGCGGCTGGTCGTGGTCTCGGTCCTCATGGCCGTGGCCTTCTACGTCGTCATCATCTTCAGCACGTCCATGGCGCTGCCCGCCTCCGAGCTCGGCGGGCTCCAGCTGGTCACCGCCGATGCGTTCGCCGCGCTGACGGGAAGCGCCGTATGGGGCAAGGTCGTGATCGCCGGCGGGCTGGCCGGGATCATCACGTCCTGGATCGCCTTCCTCATGGGGGCCTCGCGGCTGATGTGGGCGATGGCGAACTCCGGGATGCTCCCCGCGTGGTTCGGGAGGATGCACCCCCGGCACCGGACCCCGGTCAACGCGCTGCTGTTCATCGGGATCCTCTCGGCCCTCGCGCCCTTCTTCGGCGCCCCCATGCTCGAGTGGGCGGTCGATGCCAGCTCCCCCATGATCGTGCTCACCTACGGCCTCGTGGCGGTCACGTTCGTGCTCCTGCGCCGGAACCAGCCGCACATGGACCGGCCGCTGCGCATCGGCGGCCAGGGGCGCGGCGGCGTCGTGATCGGCTCCGTGGCCGCCGTCCTCTGCGCGATCCTGCTCGTGCTGTACGTCCCCGGCCTCACTCCCATCTCCGTGACCCTGGCCTGGCAGTCCTACGTCATGCTCGGTCTGTGGATCGCCGCGGGCGTGATCCTCATGCTGCGCATCCCCCGCGGCATCCGGCCCGGCCCCGAGGCGGAGGAGCAGCTCCAGGCCGCCCTGCGGGCCCGGAGCCGGGACCGGAATCGGCCCGGGAATCGGGGCTGACGCCGGGATCGGAGCTGTCCCTAGAGTGGGCTGCGGACCGACTCGACGAGAGGACCGCATCGACCATGAGGCTCTACCTGATCCGCCACGGCCAGACGCCGTCGAACGTCGAGCGGCTGCTCGACACCGCCGAGCCCGGCCCTGGTCTGACCGAGCTGGGCCGGGAGCAGGCCGAGGCGCTGCCGGAGGCCCTGTCGGGGGCCGGGATCGAATCGCTCTGGGTCTCGAACCTCATCCGCACGCAGCTCACGGCTCAGCCGCTGGCCGACGCCCTGGGACTCGAGCCGAGCATCCGCCCCGGCCTCCGGGAGATCCGGGCCGGGGATCTGGAGATGGCCGGCGACGACGAGTCCGCGCAGCTGTACCTGAGCACCGTGTTCGGGTGGTCGAGCGGCGGGATGGATCAGAGCGTCCCCGGCTCCGGGGAGAACGGCCACGACGTGCTCCGCCGCTTCGACGAGGTCGTCCAGGAGGTCCTGTCCTCCGGGGTGCGCACCGCGGCCCTGTTCTCGCACGGGGCCATGATCCGCGCGTGGGCGGCAGCGCGCTGCGGCAATCTCAGCGCGGCCTACGTGGCCCGCGAGGGCCTGGGCAACACCGGGGTGGTCGTGGTCGAGGGCGACGGGGACTCGTGGACGGCGCTGAGCTGGCAGAACGCGTCGCTCGGCCCGGAGGACGTGGACTCGGACGCCGACGGCCCCGCCGCCGAGCCCATCGATCCCTCCGAGATCAGGGGATGACCGCCGCGCTCGTCGGCCCTTGCGATGTCGGCCCGACTTCCTAGGCTGAGACCGGGAACACACCAGAAGACCCCACCGCGCAGAGCCCCGTCCCGGCACGTCCGTCGGATCGCGCGCTCGGCCGTCTCCGAAAGGCAGCTCTTCCATGACCGCTTCGCAGTCCTCCTTCACCGACGCCTCTCCCGAGCAGCGCAAGGAGATCGTGCGCGACCTGCTCGAGCGCACCCCCAAGGGGATCCTGATCGACGGCACCTGGCGCGATGCCTCCGGCGGGGAGACCTTCGACGTCGAGAACCCGGCCACCTGCCAGACGCTCGCCGCCGTGGCCTCCGGGACGGAGCAGGACGCCGTCGCCGCGCTGGATGCGGCGTCGGCCGCCCAGGAGGAGTGGGCGCGGACCCCCGCCCGCGAGCGCGCCGAGATCCTGCGCCGCGCCTTCGACCTCGTCCAGGAGCGCAAGGAGGACCTCGCGCTGCTGATGACCCTGGAGATGGGCAAGCCGTTCGCCGAGGCCCTGGGCGAGGTCGCCTACGGCGGCGAGTTCCTGCGCTGGTTCTCCGAGGAGGCCCCGCGCCACTACGGCCGCTACGCCGACACCCCGGAGGGCAGCCTGCGCATGATCGTGCGCCACAAGCCCGTGGGCCCGGCCCTGCTGATCACCCCGTGGAACTTCCCGCTGGCCATGGCCACGCGGAAGATCGCCCCGGCCGTCGCCGCCGGCTGCACCATGGTGCTCAAGCCTGCCCGGCTCACCCCGCTGACCTCGCTGCATTTCGCGCAGATCATGCTCGACGCCGGCCTGCCCGCGGGCGTGCTCAGCGTCGTGCCCTCGGCCTCGGCGTCGTCGATCTCCGAGCCGCTGATGAAGGACGACCGCCTGCGCAAGGTGTCCTTCACCGGCTCGACCGGCGTGGGCAAGAACCTGCTGGCCGCGGCCTCGGAGAACGTGCTGCGGACCTCCATGGAGCTCGGCGGCAACGGCCCGTTCGTGGTCTTCGAGGACGCCGATCTGGACAAGGCCGTGGCCGGGGCGCTGGCCGCCAAGATGCGCAACATGGGCGAGGCCTGCACCTCCGCCAATCGCATCCTGGTCCACAGCTCGATCGCCGACGAGTTCGGCCGCCGGCTGGCCGAGGCCATCGGGGCCAAGAAGGTCGGCAACGGCCTCGAGGACGGCTCGGAGGTCGGGCCCATGATCGAGAAGAAGGCCCTCGAGTCCGTCGCCGCCTTCGTGGACGACGCCGTCGAGCGCGGCGCCAAGGTGCTCACCGGAGGCGAGCGCGTGGGAGAGGAGGGCTACTTCTACGCGCCCACCGTCCTGGCAGACGTCCCCCGCGACGCCCGCGCAGCCTGCGAGGAGATCTTCGGCCCCGTCGCGCCCATCCTCACGTTCGAGGACGAGGACGACGCCGTCCGGCTCGCGAACTCGACCGAGTACGGCCTGGCCTCCTACGTCTTCACCGAGGACCTCAAGCGCGCCCACCGCATCGGCGATCGCCTGGACTTCGGCCTGCTCGGCCTCAACGTCGGCGTGATCTCCAACGCGGCCACCCCGTTCGGCGGCATCAAGCAGTCCGGCATGGGCCGCGAGGGCGGCGCCGAGGGCATCGAGGAGTACACCGAGGTCCAGTACATCGGCATGGAGAGCCCGTGGAGCTGAGCGCTGCGCTGACCGATGCGGCCGCGCTGCAGGAGGATCTGCGGCGCGGCCGCGTCGCGGCACGCCAGGTCGCCGTCCGGGCCCTCGCACGCGCCCGCGCCGCCGAGTCCCCGGAGGAGGGCCCGGCCCTGGGCGCCTTCGTGCACCTGGAGCCCGAGGACCGGGTCGCAGACCGGGCAGCGCAGCTCGACGCGCTGCCCGCCTCGGAGCGAGCCCGATGGCACGGTCTGCCCATGCCGCTCAAGGACCTCCACGACGTCCAGGGGCAGCCCACGACCTCCGGTTCGCGCGCGCTGGCCCCGGAGGGCCCCGCCTCGGCCGCGATCGCCGAGGCCGATGACGACGTCGCCGCGCTGCATCGCGGCCTCGGCGCCCAGCTGCTGGGCAAGACCCAGGTCCCCGAGTTCGGGCTCAACTGCTACAGCGAGAACCTGCTGGGCCCCTCCACCCGCAATCCCTGGGATCCCTCGGCCGGGCCGGGCGGCTCATCGGGCGGTCAGGCGGCCGCGGTGGCGGCGGGCATCGTCCCGGCCCTCGTGGGCTCCGACGGCGGCGGCTCGATCCGCATCCCCGCGGCGGCCTGCGGGCTGATCGGGCTCAAGCCGGGGCGGGGGACCGTGCCCACCGGGGACGGCCTGCGCGATCACGGGATGCTGGCCGTGACCGGTCCGATCGCCCGCAGCGCTGTCGATGCTGCTCTGCTCTACGACGGCCTCACCCAGCCGGCTCCTTCAGTCCCCGGGGACAACCGCTCCTACCGGCCCGTCGTCTCCCCCGGCGCCGCCGCGGCCCGGGACCTGTGGGGCACGCCCTCGGCGGACGACGCCGCGCCCGGGCCGGCCCTCGACGCAGTGCGTCGGGGCCGCGAGGGCGAGCGCCCCTGGGGCGCCCGTGCGCTGTCCATCGGCGTGAGCACGGCCTCGGCCTTCGAGGCCGCTCATCCCACCCCGGTGTCGCCGCAGGCCCGGGAGGCGCTGGGCGTCGGCGTCGACGTGCTCCGGGCGGCCGGGCACCGGGCCCAGGACGCCGACGTCCGCCACGACCCCGCCTATCCCGACGCCTTCTTCCAGCTGTGGACCACCTCCGTGGGCGCCGCCCCGCTGTCGCCCGAGCAGGAGCCGCTGCTCACGGGACTGGCGCAGGAGTACCGCCGACGCGCCTCGCAGCGCACGGCCACGCAGCTGGCCACCGCGATCCGCACCCTGCGGGACATGGAGCGCCGCCTGCTGCAGGACTGGGACCGCTGGGACGTGCTGATGACCCCGGCCCTGGCCCAGACCCCCAGACCGCTGGGCTGGTGGTGGGAAGGGTACGACCCCTCGGATCCGGCCTCTGCCGATCAGGACTACGAGCGGCAGTGCCGGTACACCCCGTGGACCTCGCTGATCAACGTGATCGGGCTGCCCGCCGTCGTGGTGCCCACCGCGATCGTCCGCTCCGAGGTCTCGGGGGCGGAGGTGCCCATGGGCATCCAGCTCATCGGCCGCCCAGGCTCCGAGATCGGCCTGCTCGTGCTCGCGGACCAGGTCATGGCCGGGATCGACCCCTCGGTGCGCGATCGGCTGAGCATGCCGCCGACAGAGCCGTCCGGGCGCGATAGCGTGACCCGCTGACTCATCCCCCATCGATCGAGAAGGAGACTCCCCATGATCTTCATCGTCGTGAAGTTCCCCGTGAAGCCCGAGCACTCCGCGCAGTGGACGGAGATCTCCCGTGAGTTCACCGAGGCCACACGTGCCGAGCCCGGCAACAAGTTCTTCGACTGGTCGCGCTCCGTGGACGACGTCAACGACTTCGTCCTGGTCGAGGGCTTCGACGACGACGCCGCGGAGGCCCACGTCGAGTCCGAGCACTTCAAGAAGATGCAGCAGGAGTTCCCGCAGTATCTGCGCGCGACTCCGCAGATCATCTCCGAGCAGATCGGCGCCTCCGACTGGGGCGAGATGGCCGAGGTCAAGGTCGACTGAGCTGCGGCCGCTTGCGGGCGGCCGACGCGAGCTTCCCGCTGCATCGCGTCATAGGACATGCTCTGTATCACTCGGCCGTACGCTGAGGGTGCCGCGCTTCGGCGGCCCCGATCGGAGGAGTCGCCGTGCACAGCTCGCGCCGCCCGTCAGCCGGATGGTTCGGGCCGCCGCCCGCACTGCTCATCGGCCTCGGCGTCGCCGTAGCCGGCCTCGTGTTCAGCCTGGAGCTCTCCTCGAGCCGGAGCGAGAACGGCGGGGCCTGCTGATCAGCCCCGCCGACGCAGCCGTCGTGCGCCCCCGGGAATCGGCGAGCGCCGCGGAATATCGCCGCCCCGGGCCCCGGTTCCCGTGAGCACCAGCATCCCGAGGAGGAGCCATGTCGAAGATCGTCATCCTGGGCGGCCACGGCGCCGTCGCCATGATCGCCGAGCGCAAGCTGACCGACGCCGGGCACCAGGTCACCGCCGTGATCCGCTCGGCCGAGCAGAAGGGCGAGATCGAGGCGACCGGTGCGACCCCGCTCGTCCTGGACCTTCAGGACGCGAGCACCGAGCAGATCGATGCCGCCGTCGACGGCCACGACGCGGTCGTGTGGGCCGCCGGTGCAGGCGGGGCCGGGGCTGAGACGACCTTCGCCGTGGATCGCGACGCCGCCCAGCGCTCCGTCGATGCCGCCCAGCGAGCCGACGTGAAGCGCTACGTCATGGTGTCCTACCAGGGCTCCGCCCTCGAGCACGGCCTGTCCGAGGACGACAGCTTCTACCCCTACGTCCAGGCGAAGGCCGAGGCGGACGAGATGCTGCGGCGCTCCGATCTGGACTGGACCATCCTGGGCCCCGGCTACCTCACGGACGACGAGCCGGCCGGCACGATCGGCCTCGGGCCCATCGAGGAGTTCGGCGGCGACCGCGAGTCGCCCGGTCCGGACGGGGAGCGCAATGTCTCCCGCAGCGATGTCGCCCAGACCATCGTCGACGCCCTCGACATGCCGGAGACCATCGGGAAGTTCATCGAGTTCGGCCGCGGGGACACTCCGATCCGCGAGGCGCTGGCCCGCTGATCGGGGCGGGCCGCCTCGACATGGGACAGTGACGACATGAGAATCCTGTCGACCGTCATCACCGTCATCGTCACCCTGGTGGTGGCCAACCTCCTGCTCGGCGGGGTGCAGAGCCCGATCCTGCGCATCGCGGCCGTCGTCGTGATCGCCATGATCGTGGGCGCGATCGTCAACCGCCTGGTGCCCAGCGACCCGGGCCGCAGCCCGGAGCGCCGCGACTGACCGCTGCGTCGCGGGAGGGGGGGGACACCACGACGCCCTCCTCACCCCCCCCGTTTCCCCGCGAGCGGCCGCTGATGGCCCTCCCACCCCACGAGCGGCCGATTGCTCACCGTTTCAGCGCTGAAACGGTGAGCAATCGGC
>NZ_VDOR01000012.1 GCF_007666205.1 Kocuria palustris | reverse complement strand
AGCCCGTTCCTCATCTCATCGACGCACCCGCGCCAAGAACCTCATGACCCACAACACCTAGGGCACGCGCGGAGGCCGCCGACATGCGGGATGTCGACGGCCTCCGCGCGGGCTGATCCTGCACCGCGCCCCTCCTGCGCCCGAGCAGGCAGGGGCGGCGGGGCTCAGGCGCGCGGCCTGCCGGCGCCGTCGCCCGGGGCGCCGGCCGCGCCGGTCCGCCCGTTCGGGTCGTCCCAGCGGTTGTCCCACGGGCCGCCGGGCCGCGAGCCCGGGATGCCCAGCGTCGAGGAGCGGATCACGATCTCGTCGTCGTCCGCATCGGGGCGCTCGGGGGCCACGACGGGGATCTCGCCGGTGTCCGGGGAGGTCGTGGTCAGGGCCAGGGGCCCGTCCGCGTCGATCGGCACCTGCGCGACGGTGTCCACCAGGATCTGGCGGGCGTACTCGGTGCGCAGCACGAGCGGGTCGCGGGAGAGGTCCCTGTAGAGCGCGACGCACAGGATGAGCATCACGATCATGAACGGCAGGGACGAGACGATCGTGATGTTCTTCAGCCCGTTGAGCGCCGCCGAGGGATCGGAGCCGCCGGCCAGCAGCATCACGGCCGCCACGGCGCCGGTCGCGACGCCCCAGAACACGATGGAGCCCTTGGAGGGCTCCTCCGCGCCGTTCTCCGAGAGCCCGCCCATGACGATCGAGGCCGAGTCCGCGCCGGTCACGAAGAAGATGCCGATCAGGATCACGGTCAGCACGACCAGGATGCCGGTGAGCACGGGGCCCAGGGGCAGGGCGCCGAGCATGTCGAAGAGGATCGCGTCGAAGTTGATGTCCGGCCCCTCGGCGGTCTGCTGCGCGAGCATCGAGCCGGAGTCCCCGGCCTGCTCCGCGCGCTGCTGGAGGCCGATGCCGGCGCCGCCGAAGATCGCGAACCAGATCGTCGAGACGCCCGAGGGGACCACCAGCACGCCGGCGATGAACTGGCGCACGGTGCGCCCGCGCGAGATGCGCGCGATGAACAGGCCGACGAAGGGCGCCCACGAGACCCACCAGGCCCAGTAGAAGATGCTCCACGTGCCCAGCCAGGTCGCCATGTCCTCGCCGCCGGAGGAGTTGGTCCGCGAGGCCATCTCCGGGAGCTGCTGGATGTAGGCGCCGACGGCGTTCGGGATGATGTCGAGGATGAACAGCGTGGGCCCGGCCACGAACACGATGATCGCGATGATCACGGCCAGCACCATGTTGGAGTTCGACAGGAACTGGATGCCGCGCTCGATGCCCGAGACGGCGGAGGCGACGAACGCGATGGTCAGGACCGTGATGATGCCGACCAGGATCGGCGTCGTGACGCTGTCCATCATCCCGGCGGCGGTGATGCCGCCGCCGATCTGCAGCGCGCCGAGGCCCAGGGAGCAGGCCGATCCGAAGAGGGTGGCCAGGATGGCCAGGATGTTGATGATCCGCCCGCCGATGCCGTTGACGAAGCGGCGGCCGAAGACCGAGGTGAACATCGACGAGAAGAGCTGGGAGCGGCCCAGTCGGAAGGTCCCGTAGGCCATGCCCAGGCCCACGACCGCGTACATGGCCCAGGGGTAGAGGGTCCAGTGGAACAGGGTCGTGCCCATGGCCGTGCGCATCGCCTCGGAGGTCGAGGGCTCGGCCGTCTCGGGCGGCGGGGACATGTAGAACCACAGCGGCTCGCCCACGCCGTAGAACACCAGGCCGATGCCCATGCCGGTGGCGAACATCATCGAGATCCACGACGCGGTGGTGAACTGCGGCTTCTCGCCGTCGCGGCCCAGGGGGATCTTGCCGAACTTGGAGAAGGCCAGCGCGATCACGAAGACCACGAAGACCGTGGCCGCGATGACGTAGAGCCAGCCGAAGTTCGTGATGGTGCCGTCGAGCATCGAGGTGGCCACGGAGCCCAGGCCCTCGGGGCTGATGAAGCCCCAGGCCACAAAAGCCACGGCAAGGACGGCCGCGCAGCCGAAGACGACCTTGTCGAGGCCCTTGCGACGCTCGGGCTCGGTGCGCGCCAGCGACTCGCGCAGCGTGCCGCGCAGGTGGTTCTGGCGATCGTAGAAGCTGTCGGCCTCCGTGGCCGGGGTGGATCTGATCTCGTCGGCCGTCTCCTGACCCGAGGAACCGCCCGGCGGAGCGGAGGATCCCGGTTCCTGCGTTGCGCTGCCCATGATGTTCGTCTCCTTGCATAAGAAATGCCTGGACCGGAATCCGTCCAGACTTTTCTCAGAGTAGCAAAGGGCGCACCGCAGTCCCGGACCCGCACGGTCTCGGGCCCCGGGCCCTGCACAATGGGGTCATGCTCCCCGAGATCATCGCGACCGTCGTCGCCGTCCTGCTCCTGGCCATCGGCTGCATCGGCATCGTCGTGCCGGTCCTGCCCGGATCCATCACCGTCGTGATCGGCCTGGTGATCTGGGCCGTGGTGGTGCGCGCGCCCGAGGGCTGGGTCGCCCTGGCCCTCGGGGTGCCGCTGGCGATCGCAGGGATGTCGGCGTCGATGGTGCTCACGGGCACCCGGCTGCGACGACGGCAGATCCCCAACCGCTCGCTGCTCTACGGCGTCGTCGGCGCGGTCATCGGCCTGTTCGTGATCCCGGTGCTGGGCCTGTTCATCGGCTTCGCGGTGGGCCTGCTGCTCTCCGAGACCTACCGGCAGCGCGATCTGCGCGCTGCGCTCGAGTCGAGCTGGGTCGCGATCAAGGCCATGGGCATCGGCATCGCGATCGAGCTGGCCTGCGCGCTGCTGGCGTCGTCCGTGTTCGTGATCTGCGGGATCACGTACTTCGTCACGGCCTGAGCCGTCGGCCGCCGCGGTCCTCGGACCGCGGCGGCGGGGTGGGCGGCCGGCTCACCGGCCGGGCGGCCGGCTCACAGCCAGGGCAGCGGCAGGGCCTGGACGGGCTCGCCCGGTCGCACCCCGTCGGCGGGGATCACCAGCAGCACATTGGCCTGCGAGAACCCGCGCAGCTCGTCGGAGCCCGCCCGGGACAGGGCCACGGCGCTGGGCAGCTCCGTCCCGCGCGCCGCGGCGCCCTCGCTCAGATCGGTGATGGTCGCCCCGGAGACCGCGGCTCCGGCCACGAAGGCCAGGCCCGGTGCCAGGCGGTCCGTCGTGGAGGCCGGCAGCGACCGGGTGAGGGCGACCTCGGTCAGCGGCGGGATGACATTGCCGCCGAGCCCGGCGAGCAGGGCGGAGCCGAGCAGCATCAGGGTGGTCATGGCCGCCAGCGGATTGCCCGGCAGGCCCAGGACGTACGGGCCGTCGTCGGGCATGCGGGCCAGCAGGGCCGGGTGCCCCGGGCGCAGGCCGAGCTCGTCGATGATCAGCTGGGCGCCGCTGCTCTCGAGCGAGGGGCGAAGATGATCGGCCGTCGATCGGCCCGTCCCGCCGGTGGTGATGATCAGGTGCGCGCGGGAGTCCAGGAGGCCCTCCGCCCCGGTGGCGCTGCCGGAGAGCCGCTCGAGCATCTGCTCGCGGTCGTCGCCGACCCGGTGCGCGGCATCCACCTGTCCGCCGAGCTGGTGGATGAACTGCGGCAGCTGCGGGCCGAAGGCGTCGCGCACCCGGCCCGGCTCGGGCAGTCCGGCCTCGTCGACCTCGTCGCCGGTGAGCAGCAGGGTCACCCGCGGGCGGCGCAGCAGCGGGAGCATGTCCTGGCCCGTCGTGGCCGCGAAGGCGACGTGGCCGGGGGTCAGGCGGGTCCTGGCGCGGATGAGCAGCTCCCCGGTCTCGGCCTCCCTGCCGGCCCGGCGGAGGTGCTGCCCCTCCCGCGGGGCGTCCTCGGGGGCCTGCGGGCTCAGCCCGAGCTGCTCCCCGTCCTCGATGCCCCATTCCGAGCGCAGGACCGCCGTGGCTCCCTCCGGGACCAGCCCGCCCGTCACGATCGGAGCGGCCTCCCCGGGGGCGATCGACGTCGCCGGCTCCAGCCGCGGCTCCTCGGTGCGCGCCCATGCCAGCCGCTGGTCCACCTCCTCGAGCCGACCGCGATTGATCCGCCAGGGGCCGGGGCCGTGCACGGCCCACCCGTCCATGGCGGAGGAGGTGTAGTGGGGGACCGGGCGCTCGGCGCGCAGATCCTCGGCCAGCGTCTCCCCGACGGTCTCCTCGAGCGGGAGCCAGTGCGGCGGAAGCGGTGCTGCGACGTCATAGGCCGCCTGGCGGGCGGTCGCCCAGTCGGGGCGGCGGAGGGCGGCGGGGGTCTTCTGCTGCTCGGGCATGGTCTCCTCAGTCCTGTCCGGGCACGAGCCCGAACCTGCTCACATCGTCCCATGTGTCGACATCGTCGGTCAGGCCCCCGACCTCCCGCTCCCGGTTCCACAGCGGGCCCAGCACCCCGCGCACGGAGCGGTCGACGACGGGCTGCGCCGCCAGCCGCTCCTCGAGGGCCGACGAGCGGTAGGCGGCGGCCAGGGGCTGGACGATGCCGCGGTCCCGCAGCACGATCCCGCGCGGCGGCCCGGATCCGCCCGGATCATCGGTGGAGGCCTCGGCCGCCTCGATCTCCTCGACTGCCTCGATCAGCGCCCGAGCGGCATCGCGGCAGCGGGGCATGTCGCAGGCCAGCGTCAGCGTCCAGGCGCCGGCGGCCGCGGGCCCGGGAGGCGAGGCGCTCAGGGCCGCCGCGCCCGCGGCCAGAGCGGAGGCCGGGCCGGAGAAGGGCGGCTCCTCCCGGGTCCGCCGCACCCGCTCCGGCAGGGGCAGCCCCGGCGGGCCCACGACGACGACCCGCTCGGGCGGCAGGCCGAGCCCGAGCAGCCCGTCCACGGCGGTCTCCACGAGGGTGCGGGCCTCGCCTTCGCGCGGGCGCAGGAGGACCTTGGGCGTCCCGCCCAGCCGGGAGGAGCGGCCGCCCGCCACCAGGATCGCGCTCAGCGGGACCGTCCCGCCCCGGTCCGCCATCTCAGCCCCCGGCGAAGGGCGGCAGGACATCGAGGGCGGAGCCGTCGGGGATCTGCTGATCGGGCTCGGGGCAGGCCTGGCCGTCGAGCAGGAACGAGCAGCGCGGGAGCACCTCGACCAGCGGCTGCTGGCCGGTCGGCGCCTCCGGGTGGGCCGCGATCAGCGCGTTCTCGACGGCGCCGCGGGTCACGCGGCCGTCGTCGTCGCGGGGCAGATCCGCATGGTCGAGCTGCTCCGAGCCGTGCCCGACCGCGGCCTTGGCGGCGGCGTAGTAGTTGATGGTCAGCGCCATGGCGCACCTCCGGTGTCGATCGTGGTCGTGGGAGCCGTCCGCGCGGGCGGCACGCAGCGTGTCATCCGCCGATCGCGGACATCGAGCGCTCGGGCTGCACGAAGCCGTCCGCCCCGAGCCCCGTGCGGTCCATGCCGTGGGCCGCGGGCTTGATCCACATGGCGGCCCGCCAGCGCTGCGCGATCAGGGCGTCGGCCTCGTCCTCGGGCAGCTCGCCGGCGGGGGACTCGTCGCGCAGCAGGTCGCGCAGGCCGAACTCCTCGTGCGAGAACAGGCACGAGCGGATCTCGCCCTCGGCCGTCAGCCGGGTGCGGCGGCAGTCGCCGCAGAACGGCTCGGTCACGGACGCGATGATGCCCACGGTCCCCAGCGGGGCGCTGCTCGGGTCGGCATCCGGCGCCCGCACGTCCCACAGCTCCGCGGGGGCCCCGGCGCGCGGGGCCGGCCGGGGATCGAGCCGGAAGCGGGCGCCCAGCAGCTCGCGGATCTCGGCGGCGGTGATCATGCCCCGGCGCGTCCAGGAGCGGTCGGCGTCCAGCGGCATCTGCTCGATGAAGCGCAGCTGGAGGCCCTGCTCCAGGCTCCACTCGAGCAGATCGGCGGCCCCGTGGTCGTTGACCCCGCGCAGCAGGACGGCGTTGATCTTGACGGGGTCGAGCCCTGCCGCCTGGGCGGCCTCGATCCCGGCCAGGACCTGGGGCAGGCGGTCGCGGCGGGCCATGGCCGCGAAGGTCTCGCGCTCGAGCGTGTCCAGGGAGACGTTGAGCCGGGTCAGCCCGGCGGCGGCGAGCCGGGCCGCGCGCCGGTCCAGTCCGATCGCATTGGTGGTGATCGAGATCGGCAGCTCGGGGTGATCCTGGCGCACCCCGGCGATGATCTGCTCGAGATCCGGGCGGATCAGCGGCTCGCCGCCGGTCAGCCGCAGCTCGCAGATGCCCAGATGCCGCACGCCGATGCGCACGAGGCGGCGGATCTCGTGCGCGGTGAGCAGCTCGGAGGAGGGCCGCCAGTCCATCCCCTCGGCGGGCATGCAGTAGGTGCAGCGCAGATTGCACTTGTCGGTCAGGGAGATCCGCAGGTCGACGGCCCGGCGGCCGAACCGGTCCACCAGGCCCTCGGCCGGGTCCGCGGGGGAGGGATCGAGCCGCGTGCGCAGCCCCGGCATCCCGAGTGCGGTCGCCATGGTGCCCACCTCGTTCCGTGTCGTCGCGCCGCCGAGCGGCGGCCGGGAGTCCGGCGGGCCGCGCCGCCCGCCGGGGCGTGCTCCCAGGCTAGCGGCCGTGGGAAGCCCGTCCGCATGAGTAGCCTGGACTTGTCGTGGAGGCGGGGCGGACGCGAGGCAGCGGGAGAGGGCAGCGGCATGACGGGACACGGCCAGGCTCAGGGGAGCGGTCACGGCCACCGGACGCGCGGCATCGCCGAGCACGTCGCGGCGATCCGGGATCTGATCGGACGCAGCCGCTGGGCTGCACGGGAGCCGGAGGAGCTCGAGCTCGCCCGCGCCGCCGGACGGGTTCTGGCGGCGGATGTCACCGCCCCGATGCCCCTGCCGCCCTTCGACAACTCCCAGATGGACGGGTACGCGGTCGGCGCAGCCGACACCCGCGGCCCGAGCACCGCCGGGACGGTGGCCATGGTCGTCTCCACCGCCGGCGCGGCGGGGGCCGCGGGGCACGAGCCCGCACCGCTGCCGGGCTCCGGCGCCGCACCGGTGATGACGGGCGCCCCGATCCCGCCCGGGGCCGATGCCGTCGTGCCGATCGAGGAGGCCCTGCCTTCGGAGTTCCTTCCCGAGGGGGCCACCGTGCGGCTTCCCGCCGGGCAGGAGCCGGGCCGCTTCGTGCGCCGGGCCGGCGAGGACGTGGCCCGGGGACAGGTCGTGGCCCCCGCGGGGGCGCTCCTGAGCCCGATCGCGCTCGGGGCGATCGCCGGACTCGGCCTCGAGCGCGTCCTCGTGCGCCCGCGGCTGCGCGTCGGCATCCTGACGACGGGCGATGAGGTCGTGGAGCCGGGGCAGGAAGCCTCGGGGGCCCAGATCTACAACGCCAATGCCGCGCTGCTGCGCGCCCAGCTGGAGCGCCTGGGTCTCGAGGTCGTCGCCGCGCGGCACGTGACCGACGACGATGACGGCCTCCGGCGTCTGCTCGGCTCCGAGAGCTTCGGGGCCCCGGATCTGTGGGTCACCTCGGGAGGCATCTCCGAGGGCGCCTTCGAGGTCGTGCGACGGGTGCTCTCGGATGCGGACGGCGAGTTCCTGCATGTGGGCCTGCAGCCCGGCGGTCCGCAGGGGCTCGCGATGCTCGAGGGCACTGCAGTCGTGTGCCTGCCCGGCAATCCCGTCTCGACCTGGGTCTCGACCGAGATCCTGCTGCGGCCGGCGCTCGCGGCGGCGGGGGCCGGCGCGGCGGAGCCCCGGAGGCTCACGGCGCCGGCGGCCGCGGACCTCGAGCGGCTGCCGGGCCGGACCCGGGTGCTGCGCGCGCGCTGGGACGGGCGGCGAGCGCAGCAGCTCGGCGGGCACGGATCCCACCTGCTGGCCACGGCGGCCCTGGCCGATGCCCTGATCGTGCTCGAGCCGGGGGAGGGCGTGGTGCCCGCCGGAGCCCCCGTGGAGGTCCGGCTGCTCTGATCCCTTGTCCGGAGCGGCGGTCTCAGGTGCGCTCGGGCTTGACCGCCAGCACGGGGCAGGCCGATTCGAGGAGGATCTGCTGCGCGGCGCTGCCGAGCAGCAGCTTGCCCATGGGGCTGCGGTGCCTGATCCCCACGACGATCAGGGAGGCGTCGACCGCCTCCGCGGCGTCGAGCAGATCGCCGACGGCGTCGCGGCCGCGGGCCTCCGGGGTGCGATGCGCGACCCTGACGCCCCGGAGCTCGGAGGCGCCGGCATCGCTGTCGTCCCCGCCGAGGTGGAAGATGACGGCATCCTCGTCGCGGCGGGCGGCCTCGGCCAGTCCGGCGTCCAGGGCGGCCTGGCCCTCGGCCGTGCCGGCGCGGGCGATCATGATGGTCATGGGTCCTCCTGGGGCGGGGGGGCTTTGAGGCGCGGTCGCGCCGTGCTGCGGACTATGGTACCCATCACATTCGGGCTCGTCGGGCGGGTGTCCGGGGCACGGCGTCCTGCCGGGCGCGGCCTGCCATCGGGCCGGGGCTCAGGCGAAGAGCGAGGACACCGCCCCCAGCAGGACGAAGGCGATCGGGAGGATCCAGGCGATCAGCGCTACGCCGCGACGAGCCGGCGGGCGCGCACCGGCCGGCGCGCGCAGGGGGGAGGTGACCCAGTCTCCGTCGGAGAGCTCGCGCATCTCGAGGACCGACAGCGCGCACAGGACCAGGAGGGCGCCCACGGAGACGGGCGCCGCCGGGATGCCCTGGACCACGGGAGCCAGCGGCAGCAGCCTGGCCAGGGCGCGCAGCGCACCCAGCACGAAGAGTCCTGCGAAGAAGACGATGCCGAGCCGGGCCCGGCGCAGCAGCGGCCCGAGCACGAAGGGCAGCGAGGCCACGCCGGCGGCCAGCAGGCCCAGGGAGGTCAGCTCGGCCAGGTTGTAGGACAGCGCCTCCCCACGAGCCCAGCGGGTGGTCGCGTCGCTGCCCGTGAGGAAGACGAGCAGCGCGGCCAGCGAGATCAGGGTGACGCGCACGAGGCCCTGATCCTTCGCGGGGGCATCGCCGTCGGCCATGTCCCGGGCGTACTCGCTCGGATCGCCGAAGGCCTCCCGCGGATCCGTGCCCGTCTCGATGCAGTGCGACTCGACCTCGGCCAGGTGATCGCCGATCTGCGCGCCGGGGACATCCCGCAGGCGCAGCTCGAGGATGAAGTCGTCGCACCAGCGGCGGTGCATCCGCACGAACGGGCGCTGCCAGATGTCGTGGCTCTCGGTCCGGGGCTCGGGTGCTGTGCTCATATCGGGCCTCCTCTCTGATGGGGGTGGGGTGATCTCAGGCTCGGGCGGGCGCCCGGTCGATCTCCAGGTGGGTGCCGACGGCGCGTGCGAAGGCCGCCCAGGCGGTGCGGGCATCGGCCAGCTCGGCCCTGCCGGCGTCGGTGAGGCGGAAGTACTTGCGCCCGGGTCCGCCCTCCCCGGTGCGCCATTCGACCGTCACGAGCTCGCGGGCCTCCAGGCGGGCGAGCAGGGGGTAGAGCGTCCCGCCCTTGATCTCCCCGAGCCCGGAGTCGGCCAGTCGGGCGATGATCGCGTAGCCGTAGGCGGGGCCGTCGGCCAGGCACTGCAGCACGCACGGCTGCAGCACGCCGCGCAGCCATTCGCTGCGCCGGGTGGCTGAGGAATCTGCTGGGGGAGTCATGAGTAGATAGTCACACACACTAGTTGGCGTGTCTATCTACTGCGCCGATGGGGTGCCGGCGCCCAGGCGGGCCCGAGCGCGCGGTCCTAGACTGGCCCGGTCCGTCACCGGCCCCAGGAGATCCCCGCATGAAGTCCGCCGTCATCACCCCCGCACTGCTCGCGACCACCGCAGTGATCCAGGCGCTCGGGATGCATCAGTACCACCAGGATGCGATCACCCTGACGGGCCAGCTCTTCTTCACGCTGTTCCTGGCCGGCCTCGCCGGGTTCTACGGCCTCCGCGGCCGCGCCGAGCGCTTCTCGACCGTCCGGCTGGGGCTGCTCGTGCTCTCGGTGATCGCGCTCGTGCTCACGCTCGTGGGGTGGGGCATGGCGCTGTTCTGGTTCTACCCGTCCGTGTGGATGTTCTACGGCACGTTCCTCGTGCTGCTGATCACGGCGGTGCTGGCGGTCGCCTCGACGCCCTCGGCGCGGCAGAAGGAGCGCGAGGCGCAGCGGGAGCAGGAGACCGAGCAGGAGGACGCCGAGCAGGCGACGGGGGCCGGCACCGTCGAGGCCCGGCCGGGGAGCGACGCCGCCGAGGCGCGAGGTCTCCGGGACGCGGGTGACGAGCGCATCCGGTGAGTGCTGTCCGGATGATATCTCCGGAAACTCCTTGCGCTTTCTCCTCGCGGTCGCCCACCGGGGCCCGAAAGCATTTCGAATACATCGCCGTGCTCTAATTCGATGCGATGGTGCGCGAGGTCGCCGGGATGTCTGAATCCCCGTGTTCATGCCGAACGCAGGTATGGATCCGCATTTCCTTGACGCATATCAAGTCATTTGCGGGACGAATCCTGCAATTGCGTGCAACCTCCCGGAACGATTCTTCGGGAAAGCCGGCCGCTCGTTAGCCTCGGGCCATGAGCACGAATACGAGTTCCGGGGCGCATGCCGCGTCCGCACCGGCGGGGGTCGACGGGCCCGCCTCCCAGGCGCTGCTGAAGACGGGGCGCTTCTTCACCCGCCGGGAGCAGACCCCGGACGGCCGTGCGGAGTTCCGCGAGGGCGGCCGCGCGGGCGACGCCTTCTACCGCAACCGCTGGAGCCACGACAAGGTCGTGCGCTCGACCCACGGCGTGAACTGCACCGGCTCCTGCTCGTGGAAGGTCTACGTCAAGGACGGGATCATCACCTGGGAGGCCCAGGAGACCGACTATCCGTCCGTCGGCCCGGACAGCCCGGAGTACGAGCCCCGCGGCTGCCCCCGCGGCGCGGCCTTCTCCTGGTACACGTACTCGCCCACCCGCGTGCGCTACCCCTATGTGCGCGGCGTCCTGCTCGAGATGTACCGCGAGGCGCGCGCGGCCCACGGCGGCGATGCCGTGGCGGCCTGGGCGTCGATCGTGAACGACCCGGAGAAGCGCCGCGCCTTCCAGCGCAGCCGCGGCAAGGGCGGTCTGGTGCGGGCGTCGTGGCAGGAGGCCGTCGAGATGACCGCGGCCGCGCACGTGCACACCATCGGCGCGTACGGCCCCGACCGCTGCGTCGGCTTCTCGCCGATCCCCGCGATGTCGATGGTCTCCCACGCCGCCGGCGCCCGGTTCATCAACCTCATCGGCGGCGTGATGAACAGCTTCTACGACTGGTACGCGGACCTGCCCGTGGCCTCCCCGCAGGTCTTCGGCGATCAGACCGACGTCCCGGAGTCCGGCGACTGGTGGGATGCCACCTACCTCATGATGTGGGGCTCGAACATCCCCGTGACCCGCACCCCGGACGCCCACTGGGTCGCGGAGGTCCGCTACCGCGGCACCAAGGTCGTCTCGGTGTCCCCGGACTACGCCGACAACACGAAGTTCGCCGACGAGTGGCTGCCCGCCCAGCCCGGCTCGGACGCCGCCCTGGCCATGAGCATGGGCCACGTCATCCTCACGGAGCACTTCGTCCAGAAGCGCACCCCGTTCTTCGAGGGCTACGTCAAGCAGTTCACCGACCTCCCGTTCCTGGTCACGCTCACCCGCAGCGACGACGGGCAGCTCGTGCCCGGGAAGTTCCTCACCGCGCAGGACCTCGGCTCGCAGCAGGCGGATCCCGCCTTCAAGACCGTGATGCTCGAGCGCGGAACGAGCGAGGCGTTCATCCCCAAGGGCTCCATGGGCTTCCGCTACAACGCCCAGGACGAGGGCGACTGGAACCTGGACCTCGAGGGCCACGACCCGGCGCTGTCGATCATGGACCTCGGCGACTGGGACGGGGCGGCCGCCGAGATCTCGCTGCCGGCCTTCGTCGAGGCCTCCGGCGAGGGCACCGTGGTCCGCCGCGGCGTGCCGACCCGCACGGTCGCCGGGAAGACCGTCACCACGGTCTTCGACCTGATGCTCGCCCAGTACTCGGTCGGGCGCGACGGCCTGCCGGGGCAGTGGTCCCAGGGCTACGACGACGCCGAGACCGCCTACACCCCCGCGTGGCAGGAGGCGGTGTCCTCGGTGCCGGCCGAGGCCGCCATCCGCGTGGCGCGCGAGTTCGCGGCCAATGCCGAGCGCTCCGAGGGCCGCTCGATGATCATCCTGGGCGGCGGGCTGTGCCAGTGGTACCACGGCGACGTCACGTACCGGGCGATCCTCGCGATGATCATGCTGTGCGGCTGCCAGGGCCGCAACGGCGGCGGCTGGGCGCACTACGTGGGCCAGGAGAAGGCCCGTCCCATCACCGGCTGGGCCACGATGGCCTCGGCCGGCGACTGGAGCCGCCCGCCCCGGTTCATGATCGGCACCGCGTTCTGGTACCTGCACACCGACCAGTTCCGCCAGGACGGCCACTCCTCGGCGCACCTGCAGTCGCCGCTGGCCAAGGGCCACCTCAAGGGCATGCACACGGCCGACGTCGTGGCGCAGTCCACGCGCCTGGGATGGATGCCGTTCTACCCGCAGTTCACGCAGAACCCGCTCGACGTGGCCGATGCCGCGGTCGCGGCCGTCGAGCGCGGGGAGGCCGAGTCCGAGGCGCAGTGGATCGCGGATCAGGCCAAGGCGGAGAGGCTGCAGTTCGCCGTCGAGGATCCGGACGCCCCCGAGAACTGGGCGCGCACGCTCGTGCTGTGGCGCTCCAACCTGCTGGGCTCCTCGGCCAAGGGCGAGGAGTACTTCCTCAAGCACCTGCTGGGCACGCACCACAACGTCCTGGGCTCCGATCACGTGGACCACAAGCCGCGCGACGTGAAGTGGCACGACGAGGCGCCGGAGGGGAAGCTCGACCTGCTGGTCTCGGCGGACTTCCGCATGACGTCGTCGACGCTGCTCTCCGACGTCGTCTTCCCGGCCGCCACCTGGTACGAGAAGTTCGACCTCTCCTCCACGGACATGCACCCGTACGTCCACGCCTTCAACCCGGCGATCACCCCGCCGTGGGAGGCCAAGACGGACCACGAGCTGTTCCGGCTGCTCTCCGACGAGGTCTCGCGCCTGTCCAAGGGGCGCCTGGACACCCGCCGCGACCTCGTGGCCACCGCGATCACCCACGACACCCCGGGCCAGATCAACCAGCCCGGCGGGCACGCCCCCGAGTGGCGCGGCACGGACCTGCCGGCCGTGCCCGGGAAGAACTTCCCGAACCTCAAGATCGTCGAGCGCGACTACACGGCCATCGGCGACAAGTTCGTGGCCCTCGGGCCCCTGGCCGACAAGCTCGGGCTGACCACCAAGAACGTCACGTTCGACGTCAGCCACGAGGTCGACTCGCTGGGCCGCAAGCACGGCGTCTACGACTCCGGGGCCGCGGAGGGCCGCCCGGCCCTGGACACCGACGCCCGCATGGCCGAGGCCATCCTGGCCCTGTCCGGGACCACGAACGGCGAGCTGGCGGTCCAGGGCTTCAAGACCCTCGAGAAGCGCGTGGGCAAGCAGCTGCACGACCTCGCGCTGGGCTCGGAGGAGAAGAAGATCACCTTCGCCGACACCCAGGCCGCCCCGGTGCCGGTCATCACCTCCCCGGAGTGGTCCGGCTCGGAGACCGGCGGTCGGCGCTATGCGCCCTTCACGGTGAACATCGAGCGGCTCAAGCCGTTCCACACCCTGACCGGGCGCATGCACTTCTTCCTGGACCACGACTGGATGTCGGAGATGGGCGAGAACCTCCCGACCTACCGGCCGCCGCTGAACAACGCGGCGCTGTTCGGGGAGCCCCGGCTCGGGGAGCGGGGCGAGCTGTCGGTGGCCGTGCGCTACCTGACCCCGCACAACAAGTGGTCGATCCACTCGGAGTACCAGGACAACCTGTTCATGCTCTCGCTGTCCCGCGGCGGCACCTCGGTGTGGATGTCCGATCAGGACGCCGCGCTGATCGACGTGCGGGACAACGACTGGGTCGAGTGCGTCAACAGCAACGGCGTGTTCGTGGGCCGCGCGATCGTCACCAACCGCATGCGGGCCGGGGCGGTGTTCGTCCACCACGCGCAGGAGCGCACGATCGACGTCCCCAAGTCCGAGGCCACGGGCCGCCGCGGCGGCATCCACAACTCGGTCACCCGGATCATGCTCAAGCCCACCCACATGGTCGGCGGCTACGCCCAGCAGTCCTGGGCCTTCAACTACCACGGCCCGACCGGCAACAACCGGGACGTCACATCCGTCGTCCGCAAGCGCTCGCAGGAGGTCCAGTACTGATGCGCATCATGGCTCAGACCGCGATGGTCATGACCCTCGACAAGTGCCTCGGGTGCCACACGTGCTCCGTGACCTGCAAGCAGGCGTGGACCAACCGCGCCGGCACCGAGTACGTCTGGTTCAACAACGTGGAGACCCGCCCCGGGCAGGGCTATCCGCGCCGCTACGAGGACCAGGAGAAGTGGCGCGGCGGCTGGATGCTCAACCGCCGCGGCAACCTGCAGCTCAAGTCGGGCAACCGGCTGCAGAAGCTCTTCGGGATCTTCTCCTCGCCCGTCCAGCCCCACCTGGACGACTACTACGAGCCCTGGACGTACGACTACGAGAACCTCGTCTCGGCCCCGGCCTCCGACGACTTCCCGGTGGCCAAGCCCAAGTCGCTGATCACGGGCCAGGACACCAAGGTCGAGTGGTCCGCGAACTGGGACGACTCCCTGGGCGGCGTCGAGGCCACGGAGCGCGAGGACCCCGTCCTGCAGAAGCTGCGCCGGGACTCCGAGGACCGCGTGAAGATGGACTTCGAGAAGACGTTCATGTTCCACCTGCCGCGCATCTGCGAGCACTGCCTGAACCCGTCCTGCATGGCGGCGTGCCCGTCCGGGGCGATCTACAAGCGCTCCGAGGACGGCATCGTGCTGGTGGATCAGAACCAGTGCCGCGGCTGGCGCCAGTGCATCACCGGCTGCCCGTACAAGAAGATCTACTACAACCACAAGACCGGCAAGGCCGAGAAGTGCACGTTCTGCTACCCCCGCGTGGAGGTCGGCATCCCGACGGTGTGCGCCGAGACCTGCGTGGGGCGCATGCGCTACATCGGCATCTTCCTCTACGACGCCGACCGCGTCACCGAGGCCGCCGCGACCCCCGACGAGTAGGACCTCTACGAGGCCCAGCTCGACCTCATGCTCGACCCGAACGACCCCGAGGTCCAGCGCCAGGCCCGCGCCGACGGCATCCCCGACGACTGGATGGACGCCGCCCGGAGGTCGCCGGTCTACAAGCTGGCCAAGGAGCTGCGGGTCGCGCTGCCCCTGCACCCCGAGTACCGCACCATGCCCATGGTCTGGTACGTCCCGCCGCTGTCGCCGATCGTGGACCTGCTCTCCTCGCAGGGCCACGACGGCCAGGACATCGACGTGCTCTTCGGCGCGATCGACTCGCTGCGCATCCCCGTCGAGTACCTCGCGGAGCTGTTCACGGCAGGCGACACCGGGATCATCACGGACGTGCTGCGCAAGCTCGCGGCCATGCGCTCGTACATGCGCGACATCACGCTCGGCGACCAGGCCGACGAGTCGATCGCGCGGGCCGTGGGCATGACGGGCTCGCAGATGTACGAGATGTACCGGCTCATGGCGATCGCCAAGTACTCGGAGCGCTACGTCATCCCCACCGCCCACACCGAGGACGCCCACAACCTCGAGGAGATGGGCTGCTCCCTGGACGGCGACGGCGGCCCGGGCATGGGCCAGATGGGCGGGCTGGGCGAGGCCTCCGGCAAGCCCATGCCGGTGGCCGTCGAGAACTTCGCGGCGCTCAAGGCGCGGCAGACCGCCGACGCCCCCGCCGATGCCTCCGAGATGGCCGGCCGGGTCAACCTCCTGAACTGGGACGGCAACGGCACGCCGTACGGCCTGTTCCCCGACCGCGCCGACACCCCGGCCGGCGGGTCGAAGGGAGGGGCCTCGTGAGCCTGCTGGCCAGGATCTTCGGCCTCGGCGGCAAGGGGACGGTCGAGACGAAGCCGTGGAAGGACCGCGACCCCCAGCGCTCCGCCGTGGTGCGCCAGTCGGCCGCGCTGCTGCTGGGCTACCCGGACCGCGAGCTGCTCGAGCGGATCCCCCAGATCCGCGCCGCGCTCGCGGAGGTCGGGGCGGACACCGCGCCGGTCGATCGGATCGAGCGGTGGATGCTCTCCAAGCCGCTGTCCGAGATCCAGGGCGACTGGGTGCAGGAGTACGACCTCTCCCGCCGGCACAGCTTCCACCTGACGTACTGGACCGACGGCGACACCCGCCGCCGGGGCGAGTCGCTGCTGTCGTTCAAGGCCCTCTACGCGGAGCACGGCTACCGCCTGGACGACGCGGAGCTGCCGGATCATCTGCCGGTGGTGCTCGAGTTCGCCGCCCTGGTGGCCCCCGACGACGGCGCCGAGCTGCTCCAGCGCTACCGGCCCTCGCTCGAGCTGCTGCGCCTGGCGCTGCAGGACGACGACCTGCCGCATCTGGGGATCGTCGAGCTCGTGTGCACCACGCTTCCCGGAGCCTCCCCCGAGGACCGCGACGCCGTCATGAGGATGGCCGGCTACGGGCCGCCCACCGAGACCGTCGGCCTGCAGCCCTTCGATCCGAGGCTGCTCCCGCTGTCCGACGCCTCGGCCTCCGGGATGACCGGCGGACGGGCGGGCGCCGTCCCCGTGGATCCCGCCTCACACCCCACGGCCGCGCACACCGCGGCCGGCTGTGCCCCCTCCCACCGCCGCGAGGCCGCCGCCTCCTCGACCTCCAGGGACTGACGCCGCCATGAACCTCATCGACATCCTCCTCTGGGGAGTGCTGCCCTACGTGGTGCTGCTGATCTTCATCGGCGGCACGATCTGGCGCTACAAGTACGACCAGTTCGGGTGGACCACCCGCTCGTCGTCGCTCTACGAGGGCAAGCTGCTGCGGATCGCCTCGCCGCTGTTCCACTTCGGGATCCTGGCGGTGCTGATCGGGCACATCGTCGGCCTGGTCATCCCCAAGTCCTGGACCGACGCCGCCGGCGTGACCGAGCACATGTACCACATCATGGCGCTGACGATCGGGCTGTTCGCGGGCTTCGGCACCCTCGTGGGGATCGCTCTGCTGATCTACCGCCGTCGCACCACCGGCCCGGTGTTCATGGCCACGACCGCCAACGACAAGCTCATGTACGTGCTGCTGGTCCTGGCCCTGCTGGCCGGCCTGGCCACGACCCTGATCTCGGTCTTCGACCACACGGTGGTCAACTACCGCGAGACCGTCTCCCCGTGGTTCCGCTCGATCTGGATCCTGCAGCCGGACATCGGGGCCATGGCCGCGTCGTCGCCGTCGTTCAAGGTCCACGTGCTCTTCGCCTTCGCGCTGTTCATCGCCTGGCCCTTCACCCGGCTGATCCACGCGTTCACCGCGCCCGTGCACTACCTGTTCCGCCCGTACATCGTGTACCGCTCCCGCGACCGGGGCCGCACCACGGGCCACGCGCCGGTCCGCCGCGGCTGGGACCCGATCGGCACGCAGGACCGCGCGCCCTCCGGCGCCCAGCGGCCCAAGCGGCAGCCCCGCCAGCCGAGCTCCGCCGGGCGGCGCTGACCCGGGCGCGCGGGGCAGCCCCGCGCGCCCGGGCCCTTCCCGAAGAACGCCTCACCACCATCCTCCGCCGCGGCGAGCGCGGCATGATCATCAGGAGATCACCCATGTCCTCTCCGGACACCCGGGCGTCCGTCGACGCCGAGATGAAGGCCGGCCAGACCCGCAACCTCATCATCGCCACCCTGGCCTCGGTCATGGGCTTCTGGGCCTGGACCATCATCGGGCCGCTGTCCTCGCGGTACTCCGAGGCCATGGACCTGAGCGCGGGGCAGACCTCGATCCTCGTGGCCATGCCGATCCTGGTGGGATCGGTGGCCCGCGTCCCGGTCGGCGCCCTGACCGACCGCTACGGCGGGCGCGTCATGTTCACCGCGATCCTGGGCATCACCGCCCCGCTCGTGCTGCTCACGGCGCTCGTGGGCCGGATGAACAGCTTCGGCCTGCTCGTCCTCGTCTCGTTCTTCCTGGGCATCGCGGGCACCGTCTTCGCGATCGGCATCCCGTTCTGCTCCGCCTGGTACGAGGCCAACCGCAAGGGATTCGCGACCGGCGTGTTCGGCGCCGGCATGGCCGGAACGGCCGTCTCGGCCTTCGTGACCCCGCGCATCGTCAGCGGCATGGGCTACATGGGCGCCCACGTGCTGATCGCCGTGCTCGTCGCGGCGACGGCCGCGATCTGCTGGCTGCTGCTGCGCGAGTCGCCCACGCGCCGCGGGCTCGAGCCCACGCCGATGATGCCCAAGCTCAAGGCCGCCTTCGCGCTGAAGGAGACCTGGATGCTGTGCTTCATGTACGCGATCGTCTTCGGCGCGTTCGTGGCCTTCTCCAACTACCTGCCGACCTACCTCGGCAACGTCTACGGCTACGCGGCCACCGAGGCCGGGACCCGCACCGCCGGCTTCGCGCTGGCGGCCGTGATCGCCCGCCCGATCGGCGGCACCCTGGCCGACAAGCTCGGGCCCAGGGTCGTCTCGATCACCGCCTACGTCGGCGGTGCCGTCCTTGCGACGATCATCGCCTTCCAGCCCTCGCACGAGTTCGTCTACGGCCCGCTGTTCCTGATCATGGCCGTGTTCCTGGGCCTGGGCACCGGCGGCGTGTTCGCCTGGGTCTCCCGGGCCTCGGACTCGCGGACCGTCGGCACCGTCTCGGGCGTGATCGCGGCCGCCGGCGGCCTGGGCGGCTACTTCCCGCCGCTGGTCATGGGAGCGACCTACAGCCCGGAGCACAACTCCTACTTCATCGGGCTGATGCTGCTGGCCCTGTTCTGCGTCCTGGGGCTGCTCGTGGCCCTCGTGCTGCGCAACGGCGGCCGGATCGACGAGCGCCGGGTCGCGGCCGCCTGAGCCCGGCGGCCGTCGTCCCCGGCCCCTTCCGCGGCCCCGGGACGACGGCCGCGAGCAGCCCGGACACGGAACCGGCCGGCCCGGCGGCCGATGCGACGGCAGCGCCTGCGACGAGCCCCTACGGTGGAGGCTGCCGCAGGCAGAGCAGAGGCAGGAGAGCGCACCACGCATGAGCGATGAGCAGCATCACCCGGAGGAGACCGGGCCGGCAGGGGGACTGACCCACGTGCGGGCCGATGGATCGGCGCACATGGTCGACGTCTCCGCGAAGGCCGAGACCTCGAGGGAAGCCGCCGCCGAGGCGCGGCTGAGCACGCGCCCCGATGTGATCGCCATGATCTTCGCGGCCGATCTGCCCAAGGGCGATGCGCTGCCCGTCGCGCGCGTGGCCGGCATCATGGCGGCCAAGCGCACCCCGGACCTGGTCCCGCTGTGCCACCCGCTGCCGATCTCCCAGGTCGCCGTCGACTTCGAGCGGGGCGAGACCGAGGTGCGGCTGCGGGCGAGCGTGCGGACCCGCGGCGTGACCGGAGTGGAGATGGAGGCCCTGACCGCGGTCTCCGTGGCCGTGCTGACGCTGTACGACATGATCAAGGCGGTGGACCGGCATGCCGAGATCGGCGGCATCCGCGTGACGGCCAAGTCCGGCGGCAAGTCGGGCGACTGGAGACGAGAGGAGCCGCAGCCATGAGCCCGACGTCCGAGCGCACGAGGCCCTGGGGGCAGCGGGATCCCGAGCTGCCGCCGCGCCGAGCGGTGGTCGTCGTCTCCTCGACCCGGGCGGCCGCGGGCACCTATCAGGACACCGCGGGGCCGGCCGGCGTGGAGCTGCTGCGCGCAGCCGGCCTGGACTGTCCGGACCCGATCGTGGTGGCCGACGGCGAGCCCCTGCGCCGGGAGCTGCACCGCCGGCTGCGGGAGCTGCCGGCGGACGAGCGCCCCGACCTGCTCGTGACCTCGGGCGGCACGGGGGTGATGCCCGATGACCGCACCCCCGAGATCACGGCCGAGCTGCTCGATCTGCAGCTGCCCGGGATCGTGCATGCGCTGTGGGCCGAGGGGCTGCGCAGCGTGCGCACCGCGGTGCTCTCCCGCGGTCTGGCCGGCGTCTCCGGGCGCACGCTCGTGGTGAACCTCCCGGGCTCGCGCGGCGGGGTGAAGGACGGGATGGCCGTGATCCTCCCGCTGCTCGAGCACATCCTGCATCAGCTCGAGGGCGATCGGAACGCGGGGCACTCGAAGCCCGAGGCATCCCGGGCGCCGGCCGTCCCTGCCGGCGCGCAGACGCCGGGCACGATCCCGTCGAGCGGGTCCCCGTCGGACGCGGCGGCGGTCGTCCCCGCCGACGGCGGGTTCCAGCCCTCGGGCCGGCAGGGCGATCACCCCGCCGATCTGGCGCCCTCCGCGGTCGTCGACTCCTGGGTCACGGACCAGCCCCTGGACCCCGTCGGCGTCCGCGCGCTCGCGGCGGCGCGGACCGTGGGCGCGGTCGTCGGGTTCAGCGGCATCGTGCGCGACCACGACGGCGGACGCGAGGTCGCCTCCCTCGACTACACCGCGCACCCGCAGGCCGCCGACGCGCTGCGAGCCGCCTGCCAGGAGATCGCCGACGCCCGCCCCGGCCTGCGGATCGCGGCGGCGCACCGCATCGGTCACCTGTCCGTCGGCGACTCCGCCATGGAGGTGGCCGTGGGCGCCTCGCACCGCAAGGCGGCGTTCGAGGCCTGCGACGAGCTCGTGGACCGGATCAAGGCGGCCGTCCCGATCTGGAAGGAGCAGCATCTGGGCGACGGCGGCAGCCAGTGGGTGAATCTGTGAGCGCCGAGGGCCTCCCGCCCCTGGTCGAGCCCGGCCCGGAGCTCAGTGCGGACGAGCTGCGCCGCTACGCCCGCAATCTGCGCGTGCCCCAGATCGGCGAGCTCGGGCAGCGGCGCCTGCGCGCCGCCCGGGTGCTGTGCATCGGGGCCGGCGCCCTCGGCTCCCCGGCCCTGCTCTACCTCGCGGCCGCCGGGGTGGGGACCGTGGGGATCGTGGACGACGACGCCGTCGAGCTGTCGAATCTGCAGCGCCAGGTCATCCATGCCGCGGGCGGCATAGGCAGGGCCAAGACCGCCTCGGCCGCCGCCCGGATCCGGGAGCTGAACCCCGACGTCCGCGTGATCGAGCACCGGGAGCGGATCGAGGCCGGCAGCGCTCTGGAGCTCGTGGGCGGCTGCGATGTGGTGATCGACGGGTCGGACAACTTCGCGACCCGCTACGTCGTCTCCGATGCCTGCGAGATCGCGGGCCTGCCGCACGTGTGGGGCTCGATCCTGCGCTTCGACGGGCAGGCCTCGGTGTTCTGGGCGCAGCACGGCCCCACCTACCGCGACCTGCACCCGGTGCCGCCGCAGCCCGGATCGGTGCCGAGCTGCGCGGAAGCAGGGGTGCTCGGAGCGCTGCCCGGCATGCTGGGCTCGGCCCTGGCGATGGAGACCATGAAGCTGATCATGGGGGTCGGGACGCCGCTGCTGGGCCGGGTCTCGATCTGCGACGGGCTCGACGGCACATGGACCCAGATCCCGCTGCGACGATCGCTGGATGCGGCGCCCGTGACGCGCATGTCGCCGTTCGCGGACCCCCTCCGCGACGGCTACCCCGCAGCGCCCGCCGCCCCGGGGCCGCCGCCCGTCGCTCGAGCGTCGAGCGGTGCGCCGGGTGACGAGACGGCGGAAGCCGCTGCCGCCGACCCCGACCTGGTGAGCCCCCGGCAGCTCGACGCGCTGCTGCGCGAGCGCCGGGCGGGCCGCGCGGCCTTCGAGCTCGTGGACGTGCGCGAGCCCTGGGAGCACCGGCTCGAGCGCATCGACGGCGCCCGGTCGATGCCGCTGGGGGAGTTCACTGCCGGGCAGGCCGCTGACGCGCTGGCGGGGTGCGGGGACCTCGTCCTGCACTGCCAGGCGGGGATCCGCTCCGCCGAGGCGCTGAGCCTGCTGCGCGCCGCCGACGAGTCGGCGGGCATCTCGCGCCGGATCCGGCATCTCGACGGCGGGCTGTCGTCGTGGAGCGGGGCCGGGCTGCCCACGCTCGGGGACTGACGGGGCCGCCGCCGCGGCCTCGGACACGATCGGCCGTCGGCCCGCGTCCACCCGGAATTCACCCGCCGGTGGCAGGATCGGCCCCGCGACGGCGCCCGGATCAGCGCGGCCTCCGCGCAGGCGCCGTCTCCGAGCAGCCATGGGGGAGCCAGTGCCGACCACCTCGATGTCCCGTCCCGACGATCAGCGGCCCGCGCCCGGGCAGGTGCGGGAGGTGAGGCTGGGCCGCACCGCGCTGCGCCCGGACTCCGAGCTCTTCGACCTCGACCCGGCCTCCGAGCGGCAGGCCGGGGCCGTCGAGGTCCAGCGCGCCGACGGCATCCTGCTCGACACGGGCCCCTGCCACGACCTGCCGTACGTGCGCGCGAGCGTGCGCCTCGCGCCGGGGCGCGGCGCGGAGGCCGTCTGGTCGGGGACGGCGCCGGAGGGCCGCAGCGTGTCCCTGTGGGCGCAGCAGACCGGTGACGCCGGATCCTGGCGGATGCTCGCGCGGGCCGAGGGCCGCGGCGGGCGGCGCATCGAGCTGCGCGCGCAGCTGCCCCCCGAGCTGCTCCACCGCGGGGCCGAGGGCGATCGCGGCGCCGAGCGTGCTGACGGCCCCGCCGGTGCCGCAGGCGCTGCCGGCCGCGCCGACGTCGGCCCCGGTGCTGACGGTCCCGCCGAGGTGCGGCTGCTCGTGCTCGGGGAGGACGACTTCGCTGCTCCCGTGCGCGAGGCGGAGGCGGGCTTCGCGGATCCGGAGGACTACGACTTCGCGATCGTGCACCTCACCGATACCCAGTACCTCGCCGAGGGGGCCGCGCAGACGCGCGATCCGCAGAAGCGGGAGCGCTTCCAGGCCGCCATCGACGCGATCACGGACTGGATCGAGGACAGCGCGGGGACTCGCAGGATCGTCTACCTCGCGCACACCGGCGACGTCGTGCAGAACTGGTGCTGGTGGTGGGATCGCCGCGCCGTCGCCGAGCGCGAGTTCGCCGCGGCCTCGGAGATGTTCGAGCGGTTCGAGCGGATCGGGCTGCCCTGGGGCGTGCTCCCGGGCAATCACGACAACCGCTGGGGCTCGGATGACCAGGATGGCGGCGCGGCGCCCGAGCTGAGCCTGTACAACAGGTTCTTCGGGCCGCAGCGGCTGCGCGACGCCGCCGGGACGTGGGCCCCGTCGGCGGGCGACGCCGCTGCCGGGGCGCCGCGCGTCACCGCGCAGCGCGGCCGGCCCTGGCGCCCCGAGGACGCGAGCTGCCACTACGACCTGCTCACGATCGGCAGCGTGCGCCTGCTCATGCTCCACCTGGGCTACGGGGTCGACGACGAGCAGATCGCGTGGGCCAACGACGTCCTCCAGGAGCACTCCGACCGGGACGCGATCCTGTGCACCCATCACTTCCTGGATCGGGGCACGCGCCCCGACGGCTCCGGCGCGCCCTGGGGCGGCCCCCGCAGCTTCGGGCCCGACGACGGCCTGCGGATCCAGGAGGGGATCGTGGCCCGCAACGCGAACGTGGTCCTGGTGCTCAGCGGCCACATCTCCGGCACCGGCTGGCGCGTCGAGCGCAGCGATCCCGTCCACCCCACGACGGCCGTGCTCGCCGACTACCAGTCGCACCGGCTGCCCGAGCCGGCAGAGGAGATCGAGAAGGCCGCCGACGGGCACGAGGGCGAGGTGAGCGCCGCCTCGGGTGCGGACGGCGGAGCGGAGGCCGACCCGGTCGCGGCCGCGGGGGAGCGGCGCACCGGCTTCCTGCGCCTGCTGCAGTTCCGCGCCGAGGCCGGCGAGGTGCGGATCACCACCTACTCGCCGCTGCTCGACAGCTTCGACCCCGACGCCCACGCCCCTGCCGAGCAGCTCGAGCAGCGGCGCTCCGGAGCCCGGGAGGAGCCGGAGCCCCCGGGCGGCTGGGCCGACCCGCATCAGCTCGTGCTGCCGGTGTCCCTGCGCTCCCGGACCACCTGGCTGCAGACCGACCGGCTGGGCGCCGATGCGGCGATCGCAGCCCCGGCCCCGGCGGCCGCGCCGGCGCCGGGGGAGGCCGGCGGCGGCGAGTCGGGCGCGGCCCAGAGCACCGGGCTGGGCCCCTCCGAGGACGCCCACGGCGTCGTGCGACCCGATCGCTGGGGCGCGGTGCTGACGGCCGCCGGCGCGCTGGCGGTGAGGGCGATGATGCGGGGTCTGCGACGGCGCTGAGGCCGGTCGTCGGAAGTGCGAGGACCGGGGCCGCTACCCTGGTCGCGGCCCTGCCCGGGCCGCAGTCCCCTCCAGGAGGTCCGGTTGTCTTCATCCGCCCGTTCCAGCGCCGTCGCGCCCCAGGCCGCGGACCGCGCAGCCCCCGCCCCCGCGGCGGGCCATGGCCCCGCCTGGGCCAAGGCGCTCGCCTGGATCGCCCTGGCCGCCGTGCTGGCCTGGTCCATCCGGCTCGTGATGGAGGGCTCGCTGGACCTGATGGTCTACAACATGGGCGCTCAGTGGGTCGCTCATCCCGAGACCCGCGCCCAGCCGCTCTACGACCTCGAGTTCCCCGTCCCGTGGGGCGGGCCCGACACGCTGCCCTTCACGTATCCGCCGTTCGCGGCCCTGCTGTTCGGGCTGCTGGCCTGGATCCCGTTCGACGTCACGCGCTTCCTGCTCCTGCTGCTGGACATCGTCTGCGCCGTCGTGCTCGGCCGTGCGCTGCTGGCCGTCGCCGAGCGGCGCGGCCGCCCGCTGCCGGGCAGCCGCGCGCTGGGCACCGCGGCCTCGGTCGCGCTGATCACCGCCGTGATCCTCTTCTGCGGACCGTGGATCCGCACGATCTCGCTGGGACAGGTCAACATCCTGCTCTTCGCGCTGATCTTCCTGGACCTCGTGCGCCGCACCGACGGCACCGGCTCCGGCATCGAGCGGGCCGTCGCCTTCATCCCGCGCGGCGTGCTGATCGGCATCGCGGCCGGCATCAAGCTGACGCCGCTGGCCTTCGGCCTGATCTTCCTGATGGGGCGCAACGTCCGGGCGATCGTGGCCATGGGCGTGACCTTCGCGGCCACCGTCGGACTGGGCTTCCTGATCCTGTTCCAGGACTCGATCCAGTTCTGGACCGATGCCGTGTCCTCGTCGGACCGCGTGGGCTCGATCAAGTACATCGACAACACGGCCCTGACCGGCGTGGTGATCAAGCTCGGCTTCCCCGACGAGCTCGTGGATCCCATCCGCTACCCGCTCGTGCTGATCATGCTGGTGGCCGTGGCGATCGCGCTGCCGTCGCTGCTGCGCCGCGGCATGACCCTCTCGGCGATCTCCATGAACGCGCTCGTGATGCTGTTCATGTCGCCGATCTCCTGGTCGCACCACCAGGTCTACTTCCCGGTCATCGCGGTGGCCCTGTGGACCGAGGCCTTCCCGCACGTCCTGCGCGGGCGGTTCCGACGGCCGGCGCAGATCATGGCGTGGATCTGGCTGATCGGCGCCTACATCGGGCCCATGCGCGGGCTCTGGATCGTCGACAAGTTCGGCGTCCACATGCACGCCGCCGAGACCATCTGGATCATCCCCTACCTGGTCCTGTTCATCCTGCTGCTGACCTGGGTCGCGGCGGTCAAGGTCGCCGATCGGCGGCAGCCCCTCGAACAGCAGGCCGTCGCCTCCTGACGCCCGCCCGACGGCGGCCGTCGCGCCAGCCGGGGCGGGGCCGGGGACGACGAGACCCGCGCAGCCAGGTCGGCTGCGCGGGTCTCGTGCTGCGGGCTCCGTGCGAGGGAGCGGTCGGGTCAGCCGGCGTCGAGGTCCTGCTCGATCAGGCCGGCGATCTTCTCGACGGCCTCGGCGCTGTCGGAGGAGACCTCGACCTCGGTGCCCTTCTCGGCGCCGAGCGCCATGATCAGCAGCGAGGACGAGGCATCGGCGGGCTCCTCGTCGGGATCGGCGACGAGGCCGATCAGGATCTCCTCGTCGTACTCCCCGGCGGCCTCGGAGATGATCGCAGCGGGACGGGCGTGCAGGCCGACGGCCGAGCCGACGATGACCTTCTTGCTGGGCATGCTTCCTCCTGTCGGGTGCGTCGTCGCACCGCTGGTCGTGGTGCTGTCCAGTTTAGGCGGTTCAGACCGCGGCTGTCTGTGCCGTGGGGGCATCGGCATGCTCCGCCTCGGCCTTCGCCCGGGCCATGAGCGAGCGCTGGCGCTGGGCCTTGAGCAGCGTGATGATCGCCGCGGAGACGAGGACGCCGGCCACCAGCGCGATCAGGAAGCCCAGGGGGTTCCCCACCGTGCCGAGCACGAAGAGACCGCCGTGGGGGGCGTTCTGCGTGACGCCCAGGGCTGCGATCAGGCCTCCGGTCACGGCGCCGCCGGCCATCATCGAGGGGATGACGCGCAGCGGATCGGCCGCGGCGAACGGGATCGCGCCCTCGGAGATGAAGGCCGCGCCGAGCAGCCACGCGGAGCGGCCGTTCTCGCGCTCGGCCTCGCTGTAGAGGCGGCCGCGGATGGTCGTGGACAGCGCCAGCGCCAGCGGCGGGACCATGCCGGAGGCCATGACGGCGGCCATGATCATCTGATTCGCCTCGCCGCCGGCGGAGAGGCCCGCGGTGCCGAAGAGGTAGGCCGCCTTGTTGACGGGCCCGCCCAGGTCGAAGCACATCATCAGGCCGAGGATCACGCCGAGCAGCACTGCGGAGGACCCGGACATCGACGACAGCCCGTTCTGCAGCGCGGTCATCAGCGCGGCCAGCGGAGCGCCGAGCAGCAGGTACATCAGCAGGCCCACGATCAGCGTGGTGGCCAGCGGGATGATGACGACGGGCATGAGCCCGGCCAGCCAGCGCGGGGCGCGCAGGGAGCCGATCCACATGGCGATCAGGCCGGCGATGAGGCCGGTGACGAGGCCGCCGATGAAGCCGGCGTTCAGCGCGACGGCGATCGCCCCGCCCACGAAGCCCGGGGCGATGCCGGGGCGGCCCGCCAGGGCGTAGGCGATGTAGCCCGACAGCGCCGGGACCAGGAACCCCATGGCCAGGCCGCCGACGACGTTGAGCACGGCGGCCAGGTAGAGCCACGCGCCGTCGCCGCGCAGCAGGTCGACGTCGGGGAAGTCCCCGGCGCTCGGCGGGTTCGCGAGGCTGTTCGCGGCCACGATGTCCGGGGCGATGTTCGCGATGCCCGCATCGCCCATCAGGAAGCTGATCGCGATCAGCAGACCGCCCGCCGAGACGAACGGGATCATGTAGGACACGCCGGTCATCAGCGCCTGCTGGATGCGCCGCGGCCAGCTCGTGGCCCCCTGGCCCGCGCCGGAGGACTCCGCCGCCGAGCCGCCGCCCCCGGCGATCCGGTGCCCGTTCGGGTCGTCGGCCGCTGCCAGGGCCTTGGTGATCAGGCCCTCGGGGTCGGAGACGCCGACGTTGACTCCGGCCTCGACCCCCGGCTTGCCGCCGAAGCGCTCGCGGTCGCGCACGCCCACGCCCACCGCGAAGACGACGGCGTCCGCCGCGTCGATCTGCTCCTGGGTCAGCGGCGTGCCGCCGGAGGAGCCCTGGGTCTCGACCACGAGCTCGTGGCCCATCTCGGCGGCCTTCTGCTCGAGCGCCTCGGCCGCCATGTAGGTGTGGGCGATGCCCGTGGGGCACGACGTCACGGCCACGAGGCGGCGCCCGGGGGCGCCGGATGCCCCGGCCGCGCCGTCGGCGTCCGTCCCGGCTGCCCCGCCCGAGGGCTCCGCCGCCGAGGCGGCCGTCGAGCCGCCCGGTGCGGCAGCGCCTCCGTACTGGGGGCCCGAGGGCGATGCGGCGGCCGCTGCGCCTGCGCCTGCGCCTGCGCCTGCCGCCGTTGCCCCGGCGCCCGTCGTCGGAGCGGCGTCGAGCTGATCCGTGGCCGGCTTGGGCCGCGGGGCCAGGACCTCCTCGACGATCGCCACGACCTCCTCGGCGGAGCCGGCCTCCCGCAGGGCGCTGAGGAACGACTTCCGGGCCATGGCGCGCGCCAGCTTGGACAGCAGCTTGAGGTGGGCCTGGCCCTCGCCGTCGGCCGCGGCGATCAGGAAGATGAGGTCGGCCGGGCCGTCCTTGGCCCCGAAGTCCACCGGCTCGGGCAGGCGGGCGAAGGCCAGGGAGGTGGTCTGCACGTGCGCGGAGCGGCAGTGCGGGATGCCGATGCCGCCGGGCTGCCCGGTGGCGGACTGCTCCTCGCGGGCCAGGGCGTCGGCGGCCAGCCCCTTGGCCGAGTCGGCGCGCCCGGTGGCGGCGACGATCCCGGCCAGGCGCGTGATGACCTTGGTCTTGGCGGAGCCGAGGTCCTGGTCCAGGCAGACCAGGTCGGCGGTGATCAGCGGTGGGTTCTCAGACATGTCCAGTCCTTCGGTGCGGCGGCCGACGGCCGCTCGGTGGGGCCAGCCTCCGGGGATCGGGCGCCCGGGCAGGGTCCGGAGGGGTTCTGCGCCTGCCGGGCAGGGGAGTCGAGGGGCGGGGATGCGGTGGGCGCTCAGCCGATCGCCAGCGGCGTGACGGCCGTGCGCTCCAGGTCGATCTGCTCGGGGGAGGGGACGCCGGTGCCCGGAAGAGCCGTGGCCGCCGAGCCGAAGGCCACGGCCCGGCGCAGGCGCTCGGCGGGCTCGAGTCCCTCCGCGTGCGCCAGGAGCAGCCCGGACAGCGACGAGTCGCCGGCGCCCACGGTGGACACCGGGGTGATGGGCGGGGGCGCGGCGACCCAGGCGCCCTCGGCGGTCGCGAGCACGGCGCCGGCCCCGCCGAGCGTGGCCAGGACCTCCGCCACCCCGCGGCGCACGAGCTCGCGGGCGGCCCGCGCCGCGGGCAGGAAGTCCCCGGCATCCGCGGCGGCCTCGATCGCGGGACCGTCGGCGCCCACGAGCTGGCCGAGCTCGAGGCCGTTGGGCTTGAGGATCTCGGGCGCGGCGGTCTCGAGCTGCTCGGACAGCGCGACCAGGGGGGCGTCCGAGGTGTCCACGGCGATGCGGGCCCCGCTGCCGCGCAGCTCGCGGACCAGGCGGGCGTACCAGTCGCTCGACGGGCCCGGGGGCAGCGAGCCGCACAGCGCGACCCAGTCGCCGTCGGACGCGGCATCGCGCAGCGCGGCACGGCACGCCTGCTGCGCCGCGTCGTCGAGCCGGGCGCCGGGCTCGTTGAGCTTGGTGGTCGTGCCGTCGGGCTCGCTCAGGGTGAGGTTGGTGCGCACCCGCCCCGGCAGCTCGACGGCCCGGTGCGCCACGCCCGCCTCGTCCAGGGCGGCCAGGAGGGGGTCGCCGCTCGCAGCGGGCAGCACGGCCAGGGTGGGCGCCCCGGCGAGGGTCAGGGCTCGGGAGACGTTGATCCCCTTGCCGCCCGGGCCGTCCTGGACGGAGGAGATGCGGTTGACCCCGCCGCGCTCGAGCGGGGCGCTCAGAGCGGCCGTGCGGTCGATGCTGGGGCTGGCGGTGAAGGTGACGATCATGCGATCACGACCTCGATCTCTGCTCGGTCCATGGCCTCGGCCAGGGGTGGTGGGGGGGCTGCATCGGTGATGAGGACGTCGACCCAGGCGAGCTCGGCGAACGTGCACAGGTGCTCGAGGCCGAACTTGGACGAGTCGGTCAGGGCGATCACCCGCTGGGACCGAGCGGCGATCAGGCGCTTGGCGGCGGCCTCCTCCGCATCCGGGGTGGTCAGCCCGAGGGCCGCGGAGATGCCGTTGGCGCCCAGGAACGCGACGTCCGCCGAGATGGACCCGAGCGCGGCATTGGTCTGCGCGCCCACGACGGTCTCGGTGACGCGGCGCAGGCGCCCTCCCAGCAGGAGGACGTCCGCGGCCTCGGCCTGCGAGAGCTCGACCCCGGCGGCCGGGAAGTTGGTCACGACCGTCACGGGGTCCAGGGCGTCCTCCCGCGCGGCGGCGGCCATGGCGGCCGCGAGCTGCCCGGTGGTGCTGCCGCCGTCGAGCAGGATCGAGCCGTGCGCCGGCGGCAGATGGGACATCGCGGCGCGGGCGATCGCGGTCTTGGCCTCGATCCGGGTGGCCCGGCGGTCGTCGACGGCCGCCTCCCTGCCGCTGCGCCCGATGGGCGGGATCGCTCCGCCGTGCACGCGCTGGATGCGCCCCTGGCGCTCCAGGACGTCGAGATCCCGTCGGATGGTCTCCGGGGCCACCGCGAACCGGGCGGCCAGCTCGGCGACGGAGACCCGCCCCTGGATCACGGCCTGCTGCGAGATCGCGAGGCGGCGCTCGGGCGCGAACAGCGACTGGCCGGCCTCGGGGTCGGGGCCGCCCGCCGCGCTTCCGTCCTCCGCCGAGGGAGGACGTCCTGTGACATTCGTTACGCCCATATGAGCATGATCATGCCCGGGTGAGTGGATTGTCAATCTGTGGCGCACTTCACTAGACTGCGGGCAGGCCCTGCTGTGACGCGCATCGCCATGCGTCGCAGCGACTCGATGATGAGGAGCGCTCTTCATGTCCGAAGATGCCCGTTTCGCCCCTGCTGATGTCGCAGCCTCTGCCGGCTCGGGAGATCCCGCAGCCCGGGCCGACGATCTGAAGGGCATCGGCGTCGTCGCCGGCGTCGCCGCCCGTCCGGCCATGTGGGTCCGGCCGCGCCCGGCCCTGCCCGCGGACGGCCCGGAGGTCCCGGAGGCGGACCGCGAGGCGCAGAAGGAGCGCTTCGACGTCGCGGCCGCCACCGTCGCCGGGCGGCTGGACGGCCGCGCCCAGCACGCGGAGGGCCACGCGGCAGAGGTCCTCGCCGCGACCGCCGCGCTCGTGACCGACAAGGGCTGGCGCCGCGCCGTCGGCAAGCACATCGACGGCGGCGCGTCGGCCGAGCTCGCCGCGGCGCGCGCCACCGACGCGTTCGTCGCCAAGTTCGAGAAGCTCGGCGGCGTCATGGCCGAGCGCACGACCGACCTCAAGGACATCCGCGACCGCGTGATCGCCGAGCTGCGCGACGAGCCCGAGCCCGGCGTGCCGAGCCCCGCGGAGCCCATCGTCCTGCTGGCCGACGACCTCGCTCCGGCCGACACCGCCGGGCTGGACCCCGAGCTCGTGCAGGGCATCGTGACCGAGTTGGGCGGCAAGACCAGCCACACCGCGATCATCGCCCGCCAGTTCGGCATCCCCTGCGTCGTCGGCGCCGGCTCCGGGCTGCGCGGGGTCCAGGACGGCCAGCTGATCCTGGTCGACGGCGAGTCCGGCGTGATCGAGCTCGAGCCGGAGGCCGATTCCGCTGCCGCCCGCGCCGCCGAGTCGGCCGAGACCCTGGCCAGGATCCGCACCTGGACCGGCCCGGCCGTCTCCGCCGACGGCACCCGCATCCAGCTGCTGGCCAATGTCCAGGACGGCGCCGGCGCCCGCACGGCCGTGGCCACCGGCCTGCCGGAGGGGGTCGGCCTGTTCCGCACCGAGCTGTCGTTCCTCAAGGCGCACTCCGAGCCCACGGTCGAGGACCAGGCGGCGCTCTACCGCGAGGTCTTCGACGCGTTCGAGGGCTCGAAGGTCGTCGTGCGCACCCTCGACGCCGGCTCGGACAAGCCGCTGGCCTTCGCGACCATGCCGGACGAGCCGAACCCGTCCCTCGGCGTGCGCGGCGTGCGCATCGCCTTCCAGGACGACGGCGTCCTGACCCGCCAGCTCGATGCCATCGCCCGGGCCGCGGAGGGATCGGGCGCCGAGCCCTGGGTCATGGCCCCCATGATCGCGACCGTCGACGAGGCCCGCTGGTTCGGAGACCTGTGCCGCGAGCGCGGCCTCAAGCCCGGGGTGATGATCGAGGTGCCGTCGGCGGCGCTGCTGAGCGATCAGCTGCTCGAGCACGTGGACTTCTTCTCGATCGGCACGAACGACCTCACCCAGTACGCCATGGCGGCCGACCGCATGGCCTCCGGGCTGGCCCAGCTGACGGATCCGTGGCAGCCCGCCGTGCTCAGGCTCGTGCAGATGGCCGCCCGAGCGGGGCAGCGCGTTGGCAAGCCCGTGGGGGTGTGCGGCGAGGCCGCCGCCGACCCGCTGCTGGCCTGCGTGCTGATCGGGCTCGGCATCACGTCGCTGTCGGCGGCGGCCCCGGCGCTGGCCGCCGTCGGCGTGAAGCTCGGCGAGGCCACGGACGATCAGATGAAGCGCGCCGCCGAGGCCGCCGTCCGGGCCGGCTCCCCCGAGGCCGCCCGGGATGCGGCGACGGCCGTGCTCGCGGGCGCGGCTGCCTGAGGAGCACGGGGATGAAGCCCTTCCTCCTGATCTCCACCCGCCCCGAGGACGTCATCTCGGCGGAGGAGTACGAGACCTTCCGCCGGTTCACGGGGCTCGACGAGCAGCGGCTGCGGCAGATCCGCCTCGAGCAGGGGCCGGAGGCCTCCCGCGAGCTCGCGCAGACGGATCTGGACGAGATCTCCGGGATCTTCGTCGGCGGCTCCCCGTTCACCACGTCCACGCCCGCCGACCGGAAGTCCGCGGTGCAGGTCCGCGTCGAGAAGGACCTGCGCGCACTGCTCGACCGCGTGATGCGGCACGGCACCCCGTTCTTCGGCGCGTGCTACGGGGTCGGCACCCTGGGTGTGCATCAGGGCGGCGTCGTGGACGGGACCTACGCCGAGGAGGTGGGCCCGATCCGCATCACGGTGACCGAGGAGGGGGCCCGCGACGTCCTGCTGGAGGGGATGCCCGAGCAGTTCTGGGGATACGTGGGGCATCAGGAGGCCATCCGCGATCTCCCGGAGGGCGCGGTCCTGCTGGCCACGGGAGAGGACTGCCCCGTGCAGATGTTCCGGGTGGGCGAGCGGGCCTGGGCCACGCAGTTCCATCCCGAGCTCGACGACGTCGCCCTGCTCAGCCGGATCGAGGCCTACAAGCACCACGGGTACTTCCGGCCCGAGGACGCCGCGGAGGTCCGGTCCCGGGTCATCGACGGCCCGCAGGCCGATCAGCCGAGACGGCTGCTCGCTCGGTTCGCCGAGGTCTTCGCCCGCTGAGCGGCGCGGCGGCGTCGTGCCTCCGAAAGGAGGAGGCCGCCCCGGAGCGGCCCCTCCTCGCGGGGGAGGGCGTCGTCGTCCGCGTTGGATACCGTGGAGGCCATGAGCACAGCGATCGCGGGGCGGCCCTCCCCGCCGGCCCCCGTCCCGTCGGCAGCGCCCTGGGACGTCGCCCCGCCGGACTCCCGGGGCCCTGCGGGCCCGACCGCCGGCCCGCAGCGGCGCCTCCCGCTGGGGGCCGAGGTGCGGGCCCTGCCGTATCACCGGCTCGCGCTCGCGGATCATCGGCATCGGCCGTGGAGCCCGATCGTGGAGGGCGTCCTGAGCGGGGTGCTCTACCTCGGGGCGAGCATCGTGTTCGTGCTCTTCCTGATGCTGGGGATCCTGGCGTTCGACCCCGAGGCAGCCGACTCCTTCCTCGTCGGCGATCCCAACCAGATGAACATGGCGGATCCGTGGCTGCTGGTCCTGCTGTTCGGATCGGTCGCCATCTGGCTGCCCATCGCGCTGTTCGCACGCTGGGTCATGCGTCCCCGCCCGCTGGCGCTGATCTGGTCGGTGACCGGTCGGATCCGGTGGAAGTACCTGCTGCTGACCGCGGGCGTCGCGATCGCGATCTACGCCGTCGTTCAGTTCGGCCTCGGCGCGCTGCTGGCCGTGCTGGCCCCCGCCGAGGAGACGCCCCCCTTCGAGCCGCAGCCCTGGTGGTGGCTCTCGCTGATCCTGATCCTGCTCATCGTCCCGATCCAGTGCACGGCCGAGGAGGTCGTGTTCCGCGGCTACCTGGCGCAGATGCTGGGGCGGTGGCTGCGGCACCCGCTCTTCGCGATCCTGCTGCCGGCGCCGCTGTTCATGCTCGGTCACATCTACGACATCTGGGGCCAGCTCTCGGTGGGCATGATGGCCGTCGTGGCCGGATGGGTGACCTGGCGCACCGGCGGGCTCGAGGCCGCGATCTCGCTGCACGTGGTCAACAACCTCTTCGCCACGGTGATCATGCTGTTCGTCCCCTACGACCCTGCGGCGCAGTCCGAGTCCGTGGGCTGGTTCGGCTTCACCTCGAGCGCAGTGATGCAGATCGCCTTCGCGCTGATCGCGATCCGGATCGCCAAGCGCTCCGGGCTGGCGGTGACCCGGCGCAGCCCGGTGTGGCCGAGCGGCGCGCGCCGGGACTGGGAGCGCTTCACCGGCCTGCGGGCCTCGGAGGTCCGGGAGCTGCCGGCGGCCGCCGAGATCGCGGACATGCTGGCCGCGTGGCGCTCGGGTGCAGGCAGGATGCCGCAGGGCGCCGGTCCCCGGGCCGGTCTCCCGCTCGGGCAGCAGGTCGGGCCTCCGGCTGCACCTCCGCTCGGCGCCCAGGCCGGCCCGGCACCTCGGTCCGGGGCAGACGATCTCGTCCCGCCGCAGGGACGGGGGATGTCCGGGCCGGGCGCGCGCCGCTGAGCGCCGGATCGGCTCCGGGTGCCGGAGGCCTCAGGCCGCGACCTCGGAGGCCACGCCCCAGGTGGCCCAGGCGACCAGGGGGCCGAGCGAGGCCACGACGATCGCCGAGCGCGCCGCGCCGCGGCCCTGCCCGCGCAGGAACGCGATCACTCCCAGCACCAGGCCCCCCAGGCCCAGGAGGCCGCACGCCACCTGCGAGGAGAGCAGCACCCATGCCCTGGCCCGGGCATCGGGGGACATCCCGGTCCAGGTGCCGTCGCTGAGCTGCTGCGCCTCGATCAGCACGACGCCCACGAGGGCCGCGCAGAGGGTCGACAGGACCAGCGCGACCAGGGCGATGCCCAGGGCGGCGTGGCCCAGGGCGGGGCCGCGGCGCGTCCCGGGCTCGGGGAGCTCCGGAGGCGCCGTGCCGGGCTGCGCTTCCGATGCGATGGGGGTCATGGCATGAACCTACCGCGCACGCCGATGCGAGCAGACCACATCTCGAAGTGAGGCGCCCGACGGAGGAGGCACGCCCCGTCCCTAGACTGGGTCGCATGGCTGAACCGCTGGCAGAGCTGACCCCCTCCGTCCCCGCCGATCCGGACTGGCCGCAGACGCCGGCGGGACGCACCGCCGAGGATCTCGGCCGCTGCGTCATGGCGTCGCCGAGCTCGTTCCACGCGGCGGCAGAGGGCGCTCGCAGGCTCGAGGCCGCAGGCTTCCAGCGGCTCGACGAGCGGCGCCGGTGGACGGGCGACGACGTCCGGCAGCCGTCGTACGTCCTCCGCGACGGGGCGCTCATCGCCTGGGCGGTCCCGGAGCGGCTGGACGAGCGGACGGGCTTCCGCGTCCTGGGCGCGCACACCGATTCGCCGTCGTTCAAGCTCAAGCCGCGCCCGAGCACGGGGCACTCCGGATGGCGGCAGATCGGCGTCGAGGTCTACGGGGGGCCGCTGCTGAACTCCTGGCTGGACCGCGAGCTGCGGCTGGCCGGGCGGGTCGCCGTGCAGACCGACGACGGCGTCGCCACCCGCCTGGTGGCCACGGAGCCCGTGGCCCGCATCCCGCAGCTGGCGATCCACCTGGACCGCACCGCCAACAAGGGACTCGCCCTGGACCCCCAGCAGCACATGCAGCCTGTCTGGGGCTGCGGGGACGAGCCCGGCGACATCCTCGACCTGCTGGCCCGCAGTGCGAGCGGAGCGTCGGGGACCGCGCTGAGGGGCGAGGACCTGCTGGGCTGGGACGTGGTCCTGGCGGACACGCAGCCTCCGCGGCTGTTCGGCACCGACCGGGAGCTGCTGGCCTCGGGCCGCCTCGACAACCTCACCTCGGTGCATGCGGGTCTCACCGCGCTGACCCAGCGGCTCGAGGAGCTGCGCGGGGCCGAGCACATCGCGATGCTCGCCGCCTTCGATCACGAGGAGGTCGGCTCGCGCACCCGCTCCGGCGCCGCCGGTCCGTTCCTCGAGGACGTGCTGGTGCGCGTGGGGGCCGCTCTCGGCTGGGACGAGGACCGCCGCCGTGCCGTCCTCGCGTCGTCGTCGTGCCTGTCCGCGGATGCCGGGCATCTGGTGCACCCCAATCACCCCGGCCACCACGATCCCGCGAACCGCCCCCGCCCCGGCGGCGGTCCGCTGCTGAAGATCAACGCGGACCAGCACTACACGACCGACGCCGACGGCGCCGCGCAGTGGCGGCTCGCGTGCCGGCGGGCGGGCGTGCCCACGCAGGAGTTCGTCTCCCACAACGCGGTGCCGTGCGGATCCACGATCGGGCCCATCACGGCCGGGCGGCTGGGCATGCGGACCCTCGACGTGGGCGTCGGGCTGCTCTCGATGCACTCCGCCCGCGAGATGGTGCATGTCGACGACCTGCATGCCCTGGGCCTGGCGGTGCAGGAGTGGCTGCTCGGCTGAGCTCCCGCCCTGCGGCCGCATCCCGCTGCCCCGCGAGCGGCCGCTTCCTCACCCCTCCCCACGCGAGTGGCCGATTCCTCACCCTTCCCCACGCGAGTGGCCGATTCCTCACCGTTTCAGCCGCGAAACGGTGAGGAATCGGCCGGTCGCGGTCGTTGGGGTGAGAAAACGGCCGCTCGCGTGAACGCTCCCCCGACGACGAGGGCGGGGGCTCACCCGCAGCGCGAGTGAGCCCCCGCCCGCAGCGGTGGTGCGGTCGGCGTCAGTTCGACGGCAGCGCGCTCGCGTGCGTCCAGTCCGACGGGAACGACGGCTGCTTGATGTTCGCCATCTTGGCGGCCACGCGGACCACCTGCGAGGAGTAGCCGAACTCGTTGTCGTACCAGACGTAGACCACGACGGTCTTGCGGTTCACGACGGTCGCGAGCCCGTCGACGATCGAGGCGTAGCGCGAGCCGATCAGGTCGGAGGACACGGTCTCGGGCGAATCCGTGTAGTCGATCTGGCGGCTGAGCGGCGAGTCCAGGGAGATGCCGCGCAGGAAGCCGTTCAGCTCGTCCTTGTCCGCCGGCGCGCGGTCGAGCTGCAGCGTCAGCACGGCCATGGAGACGTCGGGGACGGGGACGCGGATGGCGTTGCCGGTCAGCCGGCCCTCGAGCCGGGGCAGCGCCTTGGAGACGGCCTTGGCGGCGCCCGTCTCGGTGAGCACCATGTTGAGCCCGGCGGCGCGGCCGCGACGGGGGCCGTTGTGGTAGTTGTCCGTGAGGTTCTGGTCGTTGGTGAACGCGTGCACGGTCTCGACATGGCCCTGCTCGATGCCGTACTCGTCGTCGAGGACCTTCACCACGGGGGTGATCGCGTTGGTGGTGCAGGAGGCCGCGGAGATGATCGTGTCCTCGGGGAGGATGTCGGAGTCGTTGACGCCGCAGACGATGTTCTTCATCTCGCCCTTGCCCGGAGCGGTCAGCAGGACCTTGGCGATGCCCTTGGCCTGCAGGTGACGGGACAGGCCGTCGACGTCGCGCCAGACGCCGGTGTTGTCGATCAGGATCGCGTCGTCGATCCCGTAGGCGGTGTAGTCGACCTCGGCGGGGCTGTCGGCGTAGATCACCTGGATGTCGACGCCGTTGGCCGAGATGACGCTGCGCTGCTCGTCCACCACGATCGAGCCGTTGAACTTGCCGTGGATCGAGTCGCGGCGCAGCAGGGAGGCGCGCTTGACCAGGTCGTTGCCGGGCTTGCGGCGCACCACGACGGCGCGCAGGTTCAGGCCCGTGCCGTCGTTGCGCTCCACCAGGATGCGGGTCAGCAGACGGCCGATGCGGCCGAAGCCGTAGAGCACCACGTCCTGCGACGGGGGGATGTTCTGTCCCTTGCGGTCGATGACGGCGGCCAGCTGCTCGCGCACGAACAGCTGGACGTCCTCGCGCTGGGAGTCCTCGAGCAGGGCGGCGAGCCGGCCGAGGTCGATCCGGCAGGCGCCGAGCTCGAGGGTGTCGATGATGCCGATCAGCTGCTCGGTGACGGACGTGGACAGCTCGTGGCCCACGATGCGGCGGGCGAAGCGATGGGCCTTGAGGATCTCCAGCACGGACTTGTGGACCAGGGAGCGTCCGTGGATGCTCAGGACGACCTTGTTCTCGCGGTGGAGACGGCCGATCACGGGGATCATGGCTTCGACGCGGGCCTCGCGCTCGTTCCAGGGCTCGACAGGGTTCACGGGTGACCTGCTTCCTCGGTGCGGACGACTCTGTCCGGACCGCTGCTGCGTGCGTCGCGGCACGGCTCGCACCATCGCATCCCGCGGCGCGGGACCGGTGCTCGTGAGGACGGGGGCGGCGGGGGCTCGGGACCCCGCTCCGCGCATGATCCTAGCCGGATCCGGCCCCGGGGGCGCCATGGCCCACTGCTACTGTGGCGCCATGCTGACAGTCATCGGCGAGGCGCTCGTGGACGTGGTCTCCCGCCCGGGGGGACAGGCGGTGCGCCACCCCGGCGGGAGCCCGTTCAACGTGGCCGTCGGGCTGGCGCGCCTCGAGCACCCGGTGACATTCCTGGGCACCTGGGGGGACGACGACGACGGCCGCCTCCTCGAGCAGAGCCTCGAGGCCGAGGGCGTCGAGATCCCGCTGCCGCGGCAGGTCGATCCCACCTCGACCGCCGAAGCCGTCCTGGGGGAGGACGGCTCTGCGGACTACGACTTCTCGCTGAGCTGGGACCCCCGGCTCTCCGACGAGGACCTGCAGCGCATCGCGGGCTCCTCCGACGCCGTGCACACCGGGTCGATCGCCGCGGCCCTGGAGCCGGGCGCCGACACCGTCCTGCGGCTCGTCGAGGCCGCCCGGGGACGGGCGCTGATCTCGCTGGATCCCAACTGCCGGCCCACGATCACCCAGGACGTCGAGCGCGTCCGCGCGCGCATCGAGGAGCTCGCGGCCCGGGCCGATCTCATCAAGGCCTCGGACGAGGACCTGCTGTGGCTCTATCCGGGCTCGACCCTGCAGGAGTCGGCCCGGTCCTGGCAGCGGATGGGCGCGGGCATGGTCGTCGTGACCCGCGGCGAGCTGGGCCCGTGGGCGGTCACCGACGCCACCGGCCCCGTGGGAGCGCAGGTCCCGGCCACGAGCACGGACGTGGTCGACACCGTGGGCGCCGGCGACACCTTCATGGCCGCGCTGATCTCGCAGGCCGTCGACCTCGGCATCACGGGGCCGGGCGCCGCCCAGAAGCTCGCCGCCCTGGACGAGGCGCAGGTCTGCGCGATCCTGGCCCGCGCCTCGGATGCCGCCGCCGTGACCGTCTCGCGCGCCGGCGCGGATCTGCCCCGCCGCGCGGAGCTTGAGGACCTGGCGCGGATGCGGCCCCGGGGCGGCGCCGATCAGGACGCCCCGGGTTGCCGGGACGATGCGCGGCCCCCGGTCCAGCAGGCAGAATGAGAGGTCCCGGCGACGCCCGTCGCGGCGGGTCGTCGGCGGGGACCGGAACCGACCGCAACGACGAATCGACGGATCAGGAGGATCCCATGCTCGATCGCGACCCCTATGCAGGACTCCCCGAGCTGCCCACGTTCGAGCTGCGCTCGGAGGACGTCGTCGACGGCCAGCCGCTGGCGGCCGCCCAGGTGAGCGGCCAGGACGTCTCCCCCCAGCTGTCGTGGTCCGGAGCCCCGGAGGGCACCAGGTCCTACGTCGTCACGGCATTCGATCCGGACGCCCCCACCCCGTCGGGCTACTGGCACTGGGCCCTGTCCAACATCCCCGCCGACGTCACCTCGCTGGACTCCGGCGCCGCCGCGAATCCGCCGCAGGGCGCCACCCGCCATCAGACCGACGGCGGCTCCGATGCCTTCGAGGGAGCGGCTCCGCCCCCCGGCCACGGTCCCCACCGCTACATCTTCTGCGTCACCGCCGTGGACACCGAGAAGCTGGACGTCGAGGGCGCCACCCCTGCCGTGCTGAACTTCAACCTGTTCTCCCACGGCATCGCCCGGGCCTTCATCACGGGCACGCACGAGGAGAAGTGAGCTCGGTTGGCCTCCTGGGTCCGGACCCGCAGCGGATGGCCCGAGAGGTCCGGCTCGTCGCCAGCGACCTCGACGGCACCCTGATCGGGCCGGACTTCCGCTTCCGCCCGCGGACCCAGGAGGCCCTGACCTCCCTCGAGCAGGCCGGCATCCCGATCGTGTTCGTGACCGGCCGGCCCTCGCGCTGGCTGCACCCGCTGCGGGATCTGCATCGGCTGCGCGAGTCGGTCGCGCCGCGCGCGGGGGGCCGGGAGCAGACGCCGATCGGGGCCGTCATCTGCTCCAACGGCGCGCTCGTGTACGACCTGGCCGGCGACACCGTGCTCTCGAGCTCCACGCTCGGCGCCCCGGCGGCGCTCGAGGCGGTCGCACGGCTGCGCGCTCGCTTCCCGGGGGCGCTGTTCAGCGCGGAGACGCTGCGCGGCGTGGCCGCGGAGCCGCGGTGGCTCACCCGTGACCGCACCCGGATCCGCGATGCCCGCATCGGGCCCCTCGAGCAGATCCTCGAGCCCGACGACCGGATCGTGAAGCTGCTCTCCCGACTGGACGGCGCGGTGCCGGAGGAGTTCGTGGAGGGCGTCCGGGCGGAGGTCTCCGACCTGGTCTCGGTGACGCACTCCGTGCCCCGCGAGCCGCTGGCGGAGCTCGCGCTGCCCGGGCTGTCCAAGGCCGAGGCCCTGGCCGAGCACTGCGCGCAGCGCGGCATCTCCGCCCACGAGGTGCTGGCCTTCGGCGACATGCAGAACGACCTGCGCATGCTGCAGTGGGCCGGCTACGGCTACGCGCTGCGCTCGGGGGATCCGGCGGTGGTCGCGGCGGTCGAGCGCACGGCCCCCGGATTCGACGACGACGGCGTGGCCCAGGTCCTCGAGCAGCTCTTGGCGCAGCGCGCCGCCCTGTGACCCGGCCGCGTCGTCCGCGCCCGCCGGGCGCCTCCGCTCGCCCAGGCCCTCGGTGACTCGCGGGTAACCGAGCACGTAGCATCGCGGCCATGGATTCCCCCGCCGGAGGGCCGCATCATGCGCCGACCCTCGACACCAACCGGGACGGCTCGGTCCCGTCGATCATGGCCCACCGCGGCTTCTCGCGCGACGGCGCCGAGAACACCCTGCGCGCCTTCCGCGCGGCCTGGGACCTCGGTTGCCGGTGGCTCGAGCTCGACGTCCACACCACGCGCGACGGCATCGTCCTGGTGTTCCACGACGGCAGCCTGGACCGCGTGACGGAGGGCTCGGGGCCGGTCGGGGAGCACACGCTCGCGCAGATCATGGAGCTGAGCATCGCCGGGGCCGAGCTCCCGCTGACCTTCGCGGATCTCCTCGAGGAGCTGCCGGAGGCCCGCTTCAACGTCGACGTGAAGGACGCGGCCTCCGTCGAGCCGCTGGCCGAGCTGCTCGAGCGCTCGAGCGCGGCGGACCGGGTGCGGATCGCGTCGTTCTCGGAGCGCCGCCGTCGCGGCACCCTGCGGCAGCTCGACGCCCGCGGGCTGGCCCGGCCGTCGTCCTCCGCCGGGACGACCGGCTCGGCGCTGTTCATCGGGTGCATGCTCGCGGCGCCGCGGGCCTGGCCGCTCGTGCGCGCGGCGACCCGGCGCTGGGTGGCTCCCTTCGACGTCGTCCAGCTTCCCCTGTACGTGCGGTGGGCCGTCCCCGGGCTGCGCCGGCTGCCGTGGCTCGGCCAGCGGCTGCGGGAGGCCCGGCTGGTGACCCGCCGCCTCATCGAGCGGGCGCATGCCGCGGGCGTCCAGGTGCATGCCTGGACGGTCGACGAGCCCTCGGACATGCAGGACCTGATCGACGACGGCGTCGCCTCGATCGTGACCGATCGGGCCGATCTCGGCCTGCGCGCGGTGCGGCGGCGCACGGCCGCCGCCTGAGGCCGCCGCGCCCGTGCACCTCGGGCGGCCCGGGTCGCGGCGCGACATGCGACTGGCCGCGGGCCGGGACTGGGCCTACTGTGTGAGGTGCGACTCAGGAGGCGGCGCTCGTCGGCTCCGCGGCGAGGTGCCGCTCCCGGTGCCCGCGGTCGCGGGCATCGAGGACGCCGCAGACACCGAGGACGGAGGGCAGGACCATGACGGCAGCGACCGCACGGGACCTGCTCGCCCGCCGCCGCGGCTGGCGCTTCCACGAGCGCAGCGCCGGCAGCATCCCGTAGCTGGGGCAGCCACTGCCCTCGACCCGGTCAGGTCCCCGTGATCGTCCGGGCGCAGCACTCCCGCACCACCGGGCCGACCGTCGGATGCCTCCATGCCCTCGGACCTCGCACCTTCCCTGTCCCATCGCACTCCCCGCCGCCCCCGAGCGGCTCAGCTCACGCGCCGCGGCCTGCTCGGCGCGGCGGTCGCCGGCGGCGCCGGGCTCGCCCTGAGCGGCTGCGGCGGCACGCAGGCCGCCGTCATCGAGGCCGGCGACACGCCCGTCCGGGGCGGCTCGCTGCGCGTCGGGATCACCGGCGGCGGCGCCTCGGACACCGTCGACGCCCACGTCCCGCTGGGCACCGGCGATGCCGCGCGCATGTTCAACCTCTACGACACGCTGTTCGCCTACGACGGCGAGTACCGCGTGGTGCCCTCGCTCGCAGCGTCGGGCGAGCCGAACGAGACCGGCGACGTGTGGACGGTCCGGCTGCGCGAGGGCGTGACCTTCCACGACGGCCGTCCCCTCACCTCGGCGGACGTGCGCGCGACCTTCGAGCGGATCCTGAATCCCGAGGACCCCAAGGACGGGGCGAGCAAGCTCGGGGCCCTCGAGCGCGTCGAGGAAGTCGACGAGCTCACGGCCAGGTTCGTCCTGGGCGCCCCCGATGCCGTGCTGCCCGACGCCCTGGCGCAGTACGTCATGGGCATCGTCCCGCAGGACTACGACCCCGAGGCCCCGGTGGGCACCGGCCCGTTCTCGCTGGCCGACTTCGAGCCCGGCGGCACGACCCATCTCCGTGCCTTCGACGACTACTGGCAGGGCCGTCCGCACGTCGACGACGTGCTCCTCATCAACTTCGACGACGAGGACGCCCTGATGAACTCCCTGCTGTCCTCGCAGGTGGACGTCATCGCGCAGGTGCCGCTGCCGCTGGTCCACGTGATCTCGGAGGATCCCCGCATCCGCGTGGTCACCTCCGAGACCGGCAACTGGATCCCCTTCACCATGCGCACGGACACGGCGCCGTTCGACGATCCCCGCGTCCGGGAGGCCTTCAAGCTCGTCATCGATCGGGAGCAGATGATCGAGGTCGCCTTCGCGGGCCAGGGCCGCCCGGGCAACGACATGTACTCGCCGTTCGACGCGGGCTACCCGGAGGACCTGCCGCAGCGCGAGCGCGACGTCGAGGGCGCCAAGCGGCTGCTCGCCGAGGCCGGGCACCCCGACGGCCTGAGCGTCGAGCTCGTCACCGCGCCCATCCAGGCCGGGGCCGTCGAGGCCGCCACGGTGTTCGCCGAGCAGGCCGCCGACGCCGGCATCGACGTCTCCCTGCGCCGGGTCGACGCCACGACCTTCTTCGGCTCCGGGTACCTCGAGTTCCCGTTCGCGCAGTCCTTCTACTACACGCGCAACTTCCTGACGCAGGCCGCCGACACCTCGCTGCCCGACTCGCCGTACAACGAGACGCACTGGGACGAGCCCGAGTTCACGCGGCTGGTGGCCCAGGCCCGCGAGACCCTGGACGACGCCGAGCGCGACGAGCTGATCCGCCGGGCGATGCGGCTGCACCGCGACGAGGGCGGCAACATCGTCTTCGGCTTCTTCGACGTCGCCGACGCCTACCAGCGCTACGTGGGCGGCGGCGTCTCCGACCGCTCCGGCATGCCGGTGGCCTCGTTCCGCTTCCGCGACCTGTGGATCGACACCGGGGACGGTGCGGGGGCCCCGGCGGCCTCCGATGCCTCCGACGACGCCGACGGGGAGGGCTGAGCCGTGGTGAGCCTGATCCTCAAGCGCCTGGCGGTCTCCGCCCTGGTCCTGCTCGCGGTGTCCTTCGTCGTCTTCGTCTTCACCCTGCTGCTGCCCGGCGACCCCGCCCAGGCGATCCTGGGCCAGCAGGCCACCCCGGAGCGCCTCGAGGCGCTGCGCAGCGAGCTCGAGCTCGACCGGCCCTGGTGGGAGCGCTACCTGGGCTGGCTCGGCGGCATCCTGTCCGGCGACCTGGGCGTCTCCGCGGCCACGGGCGGCCCGATCAGCGAGCTGCTCGGCGAGCGGATCGTGAACTCGCTCGTGCTCATGGCCATCGCCGCGGTGATCGCGGTGCCGCTGGGCCTCGCACTGGGCACCTGGGCCGCGCTGCGCCGCGGGCGGGCCTCCGACACCGCGCTGAACACCGGGGCCATGGTCCTGGCTTCGCTGCCCGAGTTCGTGATCGGCATCGTGCTCGTGGCCCTGTTCTCCACGACCGTGCTGCAGATCCTGCCTTCGGTGACCATGGCCGCGCCGGGCACGCGGGTGTGGGAGTTCCCGCTGCAGCTCGTGCTCCCGGTGGCCACGCTCGTGCTCGTCGTCGTGCCGTACATGGTGCGCATGATGCGCCAGACCATGACCGAGGTCCTCTCGAGCGGCTACGTCGAGATGGCGCGGCTCAAGGGCGTGCCCGAGCGGCGGGTCATCGTGCGCCACGCGCTGCCCCACGCGATCGGGCCGGTGGCCCAGGTCGTGGCCATGCAGCTCGCCTGGCTGGCCGGCGGCATCGTGGTCGTCGAGGTCCTGTTCCGCTACCCCGGGGTCGGGCAGGCCATGGTCGATGCGGTGAGCAACCGCGACGTCCAGGTCGTGCAGACGATCTCGCTGCTGATCGCGGCGTTCTACGTCGTGGTGAACCTGCTGGCCGACGTCGTCGGCATCCTGGCCGACCCCAAGCTGCGGACGGAGTCCGGACGATGAGCACCTCCACCGGGCGAAGCCCTTCCACCGGCGCGATCGGGCCCGCGCCAGCCCGCGACAGCCTGCTGCGCCGCTTCCTGGCCCGCCCCGAGTCGCGGATCGGGCTGATCCTCACGGCCGTCGTGCTGCTCATCGCGGTCCTGGGGCCGTTCCTGGCCGCGCCGCTGACCGGGCACACCACGACCGAGTTCGTGGGCCGGCCCCTGGTGTTCGGCGACGCCGCCGCGGGCACCGACAACCTCGGCCGCGACGTCCTCTCCCGCTGGCTGGCCGGCGGCTGGCGCCTGCTGCTGTGGTCCGCGGCGGCCACCGCCCTGGGCGTGGGCCTGGGGGCCGTCCTGGGCATGATCGCGGCGATGCGCGGCGGCTGGCTCGACGCGCTGATCATGCGCCTGGGGGACATCGGCCTGGCCCTGCCGCAGCTCGTGTTCGCGATGCTCGCGGTGACGGTGCTGGGGCCCCAGGGCTGGGTGCTGATCCTGGTGGTCGGTCTGACCCACGCCCCGCGCACGGCGCGCGTGATGCGCTCGGCCGCCGTGAGCGTGGTGGGCGAGGACTACGTGCTGGCCTCGCACATGTACGCGGTGCCGCAGCGGCGGATCCTGGCCCAGGACATCCTGCCGAACGTCACCGGCCCGCTCATGGTCGAGCTCGGCCTGCGCATGACGTACTCGATCGGCGCCCTCGCCTCGCTGTCCTTCCTGGGACTGGGCATGCAGCCGCCCACCGCGGACTGGGGCCTGATGATCAACGAGAACCGCATCGCGCTCGCGGTCCAGCCCTGGGGCGTGATCCTGCCGGTCCTGGCGATCGCGGTGCTCACGGTCGGGACCAATCTGATCGCCGACGGCGTCGCGGCCGCCTCCGCCGGGGGCAGCTCCGTGGTCGAGGAGGACCTCGAGGGGGTCCGCGCCGGGGCGCAGGGCAGCGACGCCGCCGCCGCGCCGATCCCGGAGGCCGAGGCCTCGTCCGGGTCCGCCTCGGCGGCCGAGGGGCGCTCGTCCGGAAGCGCCCCCGACCGCAGCGCCTCGACCGGCACCGACACGACCCCCGGGGAGGGACGGCGATGAGCCCGAGCACAGCACCGCGCACCGAGGGCCGGCGGGGCCCGGACCCTGCCTCGGCCGCCGCCGTCGAGACCGCGCTGAGCGTCTCGGGGCTGGGTCTCGGCGTGATCGGCGGACGGCAGATCCTGCACGACCTGTCCTTCGAGCTGCGCCCCGGGCGCATCCTGGCGCTCGTGGGGGAGTCCGGCTCGGGCAAGACCACGGCGGCCCTGGCCTGCATGGCGCACCTGCGCCCGGGGCTCGAGCTGCGCGGGGGCTCGATCGTGCTGCACGAGGGGGCCTCCCGGTTCGTGCCCGAGCGCACCGAGCTGACCACCCTGGACGCGGGGCGGGTGCGGCGTCTGCGCGGCTCCACGATCGCCTACGTGCCGCAGGACCCGGCGCTGTCGCTCAACGGCTCCATGCGCGTGGGCGAGCAGATCGCCGAGGTGCTGCGCATCCACGACTACGGCGACGGCGAGGCCTCCCGGGCGGCGCGCGCGGCCGAGGTGCTCGAGGAGGTCGGCCTGCCGTCCGACCGCGCCGCGCAGCGCCGCTACCCGCATCAGCTCTCGGGCGGCCAGCAGCAGCGCATCGGCATCGCCATGGCCTTCGCGACCCGCCCGGCCGTGATCATCCTGGACGAGCCCACGACCGGGCTGGACGTGGCCACGCAGGACCTGGTGCTCGACACCGTCACGGATCTGACCCGCCGCCACGATGCCGCCGGGCTCTACATCACCCACGACATCGCGGTGGTCGCCCAGATCGCCGACGAGGTCGCGGTCATGCTCAAGGGCCGCATCGTGGAGGCGGGGGAGACCGAGCAGGTGCTGCGCGCGCCGCGCCACGACTACACCCGGCGCCTCGTCGCGGCCGTGCCCGACCTGGAGGGGCGCAAGCGCATCGGCGGGGGCCTGCCGGTCTCCCGGCGCGGCGCGGGCGCCCCGGCCGAGGAGCGCAGCGCGGCCTCGCCGCAGCAGGGGGCATCGCCGGACGGAGACCGCGTCGCCGGCGCCTCCGCCGCGGATCGGCGCAGCCTGCCGTGGGCCCGCGGCGACGAGGGGACGGGGCCTGCGGCCGGGCCCGAGCCCGGGCGCGGGTCCGCGTCCGTGCCGGAGCCCGGATCCGCGACCGCGACCGGCGCTGCGGCGGGCACGTCGTCGCGGCCGCTGCTGGCGGTCGAGGATCTGAGCCTGTCCTACGGCTCCACGACGGTGCTCGACGACCTGCGCCTCGAGCTGCACGCCGGGCGGACCACGATGCTGCTGGGCGAGTCCGGCTCCGGCAAGACGACGCTGGCGCGGGCGATCGCGGGGCTGTCGGCGGCGTCGTGGACCGGGCAGGTGCTGCTGGACGGCCGGCCGCTGGCGGAGACCACCCGCCGGCGCACGGCCGAGCAGCGGCAGCGGGTCCAGTACATCTTCCAGTCGCCGTTCTCCTCGCTGAACCCGCGGCGGAGCATCGGGGACTCCCTCGCCGTCCCGCTGCGGATGACGGGCGGGATGTCGTCCGCCCAGCGTCGCGAAGCGGTGTCCACGGCGCTGGATCGGGTCCGGCTGGGCCGGTCGTACATCGACCGCCGCCCGGGCGATCTCTCGGGCGGCGAGCGCCAGCGCGCCGCGATCGCCCGGGCCCTGGTCAGCGCCCCGTCGGTGCTCGTGTGCGATGAGGTGACCTCCGCGCTCGACGTCTCCGTGCAGGCCGCCGTGATCGAGCTGCTGCGCGAGATCCAGGACGAGACGGGCATGGCCATGCTGTTCGTGACGCACAACATCACGCTCTCCCGGCACATCGCCCACCGTCTGGCGGTGCTGCAGAAGGGGCGGATCGTGGATCACGGACCCACCGAGGACGTCCTGGCCCGTCCCGGCAGCGCGTACACGCGGGATCTGCTCGAGCACGTGCTGACCCTGTGAGTCCCTCCGGCCGAGCGCGCGGCACCGGGCCGGCAGCGCTCGGCCGTCGCAGCGGCTCCGCAGGGCCGCCGCGACATCGGGCGGCCGCCGCGCCGCGTCGGCATCCCGCCCGGGCCCCCGCCGATCCCCCTTCCGCACCCCACCGAACCGCGCCCGGGACGCTTGCGTCCGCGGGCCCGCACGAGAGCCGAGAGATGAGCACACAGAGCATCACCGCCCCCACCCGCACCGAGCGGCTCGACGAGCTGCCGTTCAACGGGCGCCACCGGCGGCTGCTCGGCGCCTCCGGCATCGGGTGGGCGCTGGATGCCATGGACGTCGGGCTGATCTCCTTCGTCATCGCGGCCCTGGGCCAGCAGTGGGGCCTGGACGGGCAGACGAAGTCGTGGATCATCTCGGCGGGCTTCCTGGGCATGGCGCTGGGCGCGAGCCTGGGCGGGCTGCTGGCCGATCGCATCGGACGCCGCGCCGTGTTCAGCCTGACCCTGCTCGTGTACGGGCTGGCCACGGGGGCCAGCGCGCTCGTGGCCTCCGTGGGCGCGCTGCTGGTCCTGCGCTTCATCGTGGGGCTCGGCCTCGGCTCGGAGCTGCCGGTGGCCTCCACCCTGGTCTCGGAGTTCGCGCCGCGGCGCATCCGCGGGCGCGTGGTCGTGTGGCTCGAGGCCTTCTGGGCCCTGGGCTGGATCGCCGCCGCAGTGATCGGCTACTTCGTCGTCGCGGCCTCGGACTCCGGCTGGCGCTGGGCGCTCGCCCTCGGCGCGGTGCCCGCCCTCTACGCCCTCGTGGTCCGGTTCGGGCTGCCCGAGTCGGTGCGCTTCCTGGAGTCCAGGGGGCGCCACGACGAGGCCGAGCGGGTCGTGCGCGACTTCGAGACCGACGGCGGGCGGCGCTGCGCCCCTGAGCCCGGCGAGTCCGGCCCCCGCGCGGCGGAGGCCCGGGCCGCTGGGAGCCGGGCCGCCGAGGCGCAGGACCCCGCCGCCGAGGGGCAGCCGACGTCGATCTTCGCCCCCGGGCTGCGGCGGCGCACGCTCGCCCTGTGGACGGTGTGGTTCTGCATCAACCTCGCGTACTACGGGGCGTTCACGTGGATCCCGTCGCTGCTCGTGGAGCAGGGCTACAGCCTGGTGCGCTCGTTCGGCTTCACCCTCATCATCACCCTGGCCCAGCTGCCCGGCTATGCGATGGCGGCCTGGCTGATCGAGGTGCTGGGCCGGCGCGTGACCCTGGTGATCTTCCTGGCGGGCTCGGCCGCCTCGGCCATCGGCTTCGGTCTGGCCGGCTCCGAGGCCGCGGTCATCGCGGCCGGGTGCTGCCTGTCCTTCTTCAACCTCGGCGCGTGGGGCACGCTCTACGCGATCGGGCCCGAGCTGTACCCCACCTCCGTGCGCGGGACGGGGACCGGGCTGGCCGCGGGGGTGGGGCGCATCGCTTCGATCCTGGCTCCCCTGACCGTGCCCGTGATGTTCGCGGCAGGCGGCATGCCGGTGGTCTTCGGGGTGTTCTCCGCGGCCTTCGCCGTCGCGGCGATCGCGGGGCTGCTGCTGCCGGAGATGAAGGGCCGGCTGATCGGCTGAGGACCGCGGCGCGGGCCCCGCGGCCGGGCCGGCGGACGGTGCCGGCAGAAGGAGGCGGGGCCGGCGCCGATGACAGGGGCGGCAACCGCGGGGCGGAGTCTCCTGCGCGAGCCGGGCCGCTCCTACAGTGGGGACCATGACGCAGACCCCCGCGACCGAACCCGCACCCGACCCCGAGCAGCACGTCCGCACCGAGGTGCGCGGCGGCACCGGCGTGATCACGCTGGACCGCCCCAAGGCCCTCAACGCTCTGACCGCGCGCATGTACCGGGACCTCTTGGAGACCCTGTGGGCCTGGCAGGACGACGACGCCGTCACCCAGGTGCTGATCACGTCCTCGTCCCCGCGCGCGTTCTGCGCCGGCGGCGACATCCGCCAGATCCGCGAGGCCGTGCTCGACGACCGGCACGGGGACGCGGTGAGCGCCTTCGCCGACGAGTACACGGTCGACGCGCTCATCGCCCGGTACCCCAAGCCGTTCGTCGCGATCATGCAGGGGATCACGATGGGCGGCGGCATGGGCCTGTCGGTCCACGGCTCGCACCGCATCGTCACGGACGACACCGTGATGGCCATGCCGGAGGCGGCGATCGGCTTCTTCCCGGACATCGGCGCCTCGTGGTTCCTGCCGCGGGTCTCCCTGCTGGGCCGCGGGCCCTCGCTGGCCGTCGGACGCTGGCTGGGGCTGACCGGGGCACGCCTCTCGGGCGCCGACGCCCTGGCCGTCGGCCTGGCGGACAACTTCGTCCCGAGCTCGCGGCTGGAGGCCTTCACGGAGGCCGTGATCAGCGACGGGGTCGCCGCGGCCGTCGCCGAGCACTGCGCGGGGCCGGGCGAGAACGACGGCATCCCCGAGGCCGAGCTGCCCGAGCGCTGGGACGAGATCGAGGACGTCTACGGCGCCGACACCCTGGGCGAGGTGCTCGTCAGGGCGCCGGCGGAGGACCTGGAGGGGGCGTCGCCCACGTCGCTCGTGCGCACGTGGGAGCTGCTCGAGCGCGGGGCCGAGGCCGAGTCGCTGACCGAGTGCCTCGAGCGTGAGCTGGCCCTGGCCGCCGACACGGTCGCCTCCCCGGACTTCGCCGAGGGCGTGCGCTGCGCGATGGTCGACAAGGAGGACGACCCGCAGTGGACCCCGCCCACGGTGGCCGAGGTCGACGTCGTGGCCGTGCGCCGCGTGCTGGATCAGCGCGGGCAGCTGCGCACCCGCGGCTGAGCCGCCTCGCCGCGGCCCCGGGACTCAGCCCAGGCCCGAGACCTGCTCGTGCGGACCCGCCGCGGCGTCCGGGGTCAGCGGGTCGCCGCCGGCGGTCCCGCGCCGCAGGGCGATGCCGCGCATCCCGTGGAAGACGATCAGCGTCGCCGCGGTGCCCAGGGCGATGCCCGCGAACTGGATGCCGAACGCATCCCAGGTGTAGTCGGCGATGCCGATGATCATGGCCACGGCGGCCGTCGTGAGGTTCACGGGGTGGGAGAAGTCCACGCGGTTCTGCACCCAGATGCGCACGCCGAGCATGCCGATCATGCCGTAGAGGACCGTGGCCGCCCCGCCCAGCACGCCCGCGGGCACGGTCGCGATCGCGGCGCCGAAGACGGGGAGGAACGACAGCAGCAGGGCCACGATCGCGGCCACCCAGTACGCCGCCGTCGAGTAGACCTTGGTGGCCGCCATGACGCCGATGTTCTCGGCATAGGTCGTGGTGCCGGAGCCGCCGCCGGAGCCGGCGAGCACCGTGGCCAGCCCGTCGGACATGATCGTGCGCCCGAGCAGCGGGTCGAGGTCCTGCTGGGTCATCAGCCCGACGGACTTCACATGCCCGATGTTCTCGGCCACGAGCACCAGGATGACCGGCACGAACAGCCCGATCAGCGAGACATGGAACTCCGGGGCGTGGAACTGCGGCAGCCCCACCAGCCCCTCGGCCTCCCACGCGGCGCCGATCGCCGAGAAGTCGACCTCGCCGCGCAGGACGGCGGTGAGGTAGCCGATCACGACACCCACCAGGATCGACAGGCGACCCAGGATGCCGCGGAAGAGCACCGAGGTCAGGACGATGGCCAGCAGGGTCACCAGCGCCGTGGTGGGCGCGCGCATGAAGTTGTCCTTGGCCGCCGGGGCCAGGTTGAAGCCGATCAGCGCCACGATCGTGCCGGTGACCAGCGGCGGCATGAGCGCCGAGAGCCAGCGCGCGCCCAGCAGCTGCACGAGCACGCCGATCAGGAGCAGCGCGGCGCCGGCCATGACGACGCCGCCCAGGGCGCCGCCGGGCCCGTACTGGCCGATGGCCGCGGAGATCGGGGCGATGAACGCGAACGAGGAGCCCAGGTACGACGGCACCAGTCCCCGGGTGATCACGAGGAAGAGGATCGTGCCGATGCCGGAGAAGAACAGCGTGGTCGACGGCGGGAACCCGGTGATCAGCGGCACCAGGAAGGTCGCGCCGAACATCGCCACGACGTGCTGGGCGCCGATGCCGATAGTCCGCGGCCACGACAGCCGCTCCTGCGGATGGACCACGGCCCCGGGCGCGACGCCGCGGCCGTCGCCGTGCAGCGACCAGGCCAGCCCGGCGCGGGCCAGGAGGCCGCGATCGGCGGAGCCGCCCGCCGAGGGGGCCTCGGCCGTTCCGGTCCCGGCCGCCGCGGTCTCGGCGCCGTGCCGATCAGGGTGCCGATCAGGGCGGGGAGCGGAGCTGCTCATGGGGCGATCTCCTGGTGGGGGAGCGGGGCGCGGCCGCGGCTGGCCGGGCGATGATCGCCGACCAGAGTAGCCCCGCTGCGAGACCGGGTGCTCGGCCGGCCTGCGCCGCGGGTGCGCTGCGACCGGAGGGCGGCGGCCTCAGCCGAGCAGATGCACGAGCGCGGTGAGCACGAACCCCAGGCCGACCGCGACGAAGAAGCAGCTCGCCACGACGTCGAAGCCCGAGCGGAAGCGGTCGATCACCGGGGCGAAGCGCGGCGCCGAGGCCGTGATGGCCACCAGGCAGAACCATCCGGCGGTCAGCAGGATCAGGACCGCCACGACGATCGCGGTCTCGAGGCTGAGGATCCGGCCGGTGAGGAACGGGGTGAAGATCGCCCCGAAGAACACGAGGGCCTTCGGGTTGGACAGGTTGGTGGCCAGTCCGCGCAGGAACGCGCGGGAGGACGAGGCCGTCGGAGCCGGCGCCGGGGCGGCATCCGTGACATCCCGGACCGCGCGCTCCCGCCGCGCGGCCCGCCAGGAGCGCAGGCCGGTGGCTCCGATCACGACGAGAAGGAGGCCGCCGAGCAGCTCGAGCCACGCCATGAGCCACGGCAGCGCCTGCAGCAGCGCCGAGAGCCCGAACAGGGCGCCCATCAGCCAGACGGTCGCCCCGGTGGTGACGCCCGCCGCCGCGAGCAGCCCCGCCCGGCGCGAGCGGGCGATGGACTGCTGGAGCACCAGGACCATGTCCGGCCCGGGAGCGGACACGGCCACGCACCAGATCAGGGCGAGCCCGGGCAGCTGCGCGAGGTCCACGGGCTCAGCCCCGCGAGCGGTCGCGCAGGATCCACTGGGCCAGTGAGTCCAGGGCGATGCCGATGAGCCCGATGACCAGGATGACGACGAGCATCTCGTCGTAGGCGAGGCGGTCGCGGGCGTTGAGGATCTCGTAGCCCAGTCCCGAGGAGACGCCGAGCATCTCGGCGGGGACGATGACCACCCACGCGATGCCCAGGGCCAGCCGCACGCCCGTCATCGTGAACGGGCGGATGCTCGGCAGCACGACGGTGCGCAGGATCTCGGGGCGGGTGGCCCCCAGGGTGCGGGCCACCTGGAGGTGCAGCGGATCCAGGGCGGCCACGCCGGAGGCCGTGTTCATGGCGACCGGCCAGATCGCCGCGATCGCGACAAGGAAGATCACGGGCGCGTGCCCCACGCCGAACAGGGCCACCGCGACAGGCGCCCAGGACAGCGGCGAGACCATGCGCAGGAACTGGACGGGAGGCGTCGACGACCACCGGAACCGGGCGGAGGAGCCGATCAGCAGCCCCAGCGGGAAGCCGACGGCCGCTGCGATCGCCATCCCGCAGATCAGCCGCCACAGGCTCGTGGCGGTGTCCTGCAGGATCACGCCGCGCTCCCACAGCGAGCCGATCGCGCCGGGCAGGCGCTCGGGCTGGAAGGCCGCGATCATGGAGTTCGCACCGGCCGCCGCATGGGTGAACGCCCACCACACCGCGATCGTGACGATGAGCCCGAACAGCCCCCAGCCCCAGCGCACGGCCCGGGACGGGCCCTGCGGGGCGCGGCGGCGGCGCACCGGGCCGCGGCGGCCCTGGGCATCGAGGTCCGCGGCGGAGGCGTCCTCGCCCGTGCCTGCGCTCCGCCCGCGGGAGGCGGAGGCGGAGGCGGGGCGGTCGTCGTCGAGGTCCGTGCTCCTGCCGGGGCCGGGTGCCGTGCTGCTCATGCGCTGAACTCCTCGGTGCGCTCGGTCGAGGACAGGCCGAAGGCCTCGAGCCCCCCGGCTCGTCGGATGCTCTCACGGACCAGCCGGTCGTCGACCAGCTCCTCGTGGGCCCGGGCCGGATCCAGTCCCTGCAGGAAGTCGGACGGCGCGTCGACCACGGTCTCCTGCATGGAGCGCACCAGCAGCTCGGTCGTCGAGGCGAAGGGCCAGGGGCGGAAGTCGATGCGCTCGCCGTGCCAGGGCGGGTGGACCGTGACCTCGGCGTGGGCCTGGTCGTGGGTCAGGGCCGTGAGGATCACCGGCCGCGGCTGCGGGAGGTAGCGCTCGGCCAGGATCGCGGCGGCCTCCGGGCGGTTGCCGCGCGACCAGGCCTGGGCGCGGACCAGCCCGTCCATGAACCCGGCGGCCTGCTCGGGGCGCCGGCGCAGCAGGTCCCCGCGCATCATGGTCACGCAGCACACGTGATCGCGCCACGAGTCGCCCAGGAAGCGCCGGATCCCGCCCACGGACTGCGCCTCGGCGGCCGCGTTGAAGGGATCGGCGACCGTGTAGCCGCCGATCACCCCGTTGTTCAGCGCCGGGAGCATGTCCGCCGGGGCCATGGGCAGCAGCTGCACGGTCCCCTCGCCGGCCGAGGGGGTGCGGCGCATGATCGGGGTGAGCCCGGCACCGCGCAGCATCTTCTGCACGACCACGTTGTGCACGGACCACCAGGCCGGGATCGCGATCGACTCGCCGGCCAGGCCCTGCAGGTCCGGGACGTCGGGGCGCACGGTCAGCGCCGAGCCGTTGGTGTGGTTCCAGGCGGTGATCCGCACGTCGGCCTCCAGGCCGTAGCGCATGTAGAGGGCCATGGGCATCAGGAGGTGGATGACGTCGACCTGACCCGCCAGGAAGGCCTCGGCCAGCGACGACCAGCTGCGGAAGAGCACCGGCGCCTCGACCGGGACCCCGGCCTGCTCGTAGTAGCCGTTGGCGTGCCCGATCAGCAGCGGGGTCGCATCGGTGATCGGCAGGTACCCCACCCGCACGGGCGTGGACGGATCCGCCGAGGCCAGGGTCTGCTCGCGCGCGGAGGTGTAGGCCGAGCCGGCGCCCCAGGCCAGCCCCGTCAGCCCCAGCCCGGCCGCGCCCGCGCCGAGCAGGCGGCGGCGGGTCAGATCCCGGCCCGTCATCAGATGACCCACGATCCGGGCGCGTCGGCGCCGCCGCGGTAGTGGGCGATGATCTCGGCGGCTGTGGTGCCGTCGCGGGCGGGGACCCATTCGCGGCTGAAGCCGGCCGGCCCGCCGAAGAAGCCGATCCGGTCGCCGAGGGCCATCGCCTCGTCCACGTCGTGGGTGACCAGGAAGATCGTCAGCTCGAGCTGCGTGGCCAGGTCCCGCAGCCAGACCTGCAGGTCCTGGCGGGTCGCCGGGTCGAGCGCGGAGAAGGGCTCGTCCAGCAGCAGCAGGTCCGGCTGGATGGCCAGGGTGCGCCCGACGGCCACGCGCTGGGCCTGCCCGCCGGAGAGCTCGGTGACCGCGGCGCCGGCCAGCTCGGCCAGGCCCAGGACCTCGAGCAGCCGATCCACCTCGGCGGGGTCGAAGCGATCGCGGTTGGCGCGGTAGCGCCCGCCGAGGGCGATGTTCTCCCGGACCGACAGCCAGGGGAACAGTCCGGCGGACTGGAACACGACCGCGATCCGGTCGTCGGGGCTGCCCGCCTCGACGGTCCCGGAGTCGATCGTGTCCAGGCCGGCGATCGCGCGCAGCAGCGTGGACTTGCCGGAGCCCGACGGGCCCAGCACGGCGAGCACCTCGCCCTTGCGCAGGGTCATCGAGACGTCGTCGAGGGCGGGGGCATCGGCGCCCGGGTAGGTCTTGGAGACGCCCCGGATGCTCAGGGCGGGGCGCGGCGTCCGGGGTCCGGTGGGCTGGCTCATCCGAGCTTCTGCAGCTCCCAGCGCAGGTGCGACTCCGTGGGCGACTGCACCGGCAGGAACGCCGCCTCCCGGGCGCGGCGGGCCGTCGGCGAGCCCATCGCGTAGCCCTTGCCGCCGACGGTCTTGCCCTCCAGGCGGGTCGCGGCCCCGGTCAGCAGGGCGGCGTCCAGCCGGACCTGCAGCAGGTCCCTGGCCTCCTGCTCCCGCGGCGCGGCGGCCATCTCGAGCACAGCGGCGCGGACGCGCTCGTACTCGGCGACGATCTCGTCGCGCTCCGGGCGGAAGACCTCGGCCACTCCCGTCATGGCGGCGTCCGCGGAGGCCAGCGCCGCTCCGGAGAGACCCAGGCAGAACGAGGACTGCAGCAGCAGGAACGGCCCGCGCACCGCGGCCAGGAAGCCGGGGACGTCGTCGGTCAGGACGTCCTCGGGACGGATCGGGGAGGACTCGAACCGGAGGATCCCGGAGGCGGTCGCATCCAGGGCCATCAGGTCCTGCAGCGGATGCACGCTCACGCCCTCGGCCTGATCGCGCGTGAGCACGATGACGGGGGTCTCGGCGCCGTCGTCGTCCCGGCGGATCGCGGGCAGCACGATCCAGCCCTGGGGGTAGAGGTTGGAGGCCCACGGGATCGTTCCGTCGAGCACGAGCGATCCGTCCTGCTCCGTGAGGGTCACGGTGATCTCGCCGATGCCCGCCGCGGCCTTGAAGGCCGGGGCCATCGCGGAGCTGGCGGGCTCGGTGCCCTCGCGCATGCCTCGGGGGATCTCCCGCCCGGTGGCCGAGAGGTACTCGATCGAGGAGCGGTGGGCCCACAGGGAGAAGGCCGTGGCCGTGCACTCCGTGGCCAGATCGTGCACGACGGCGGCCTGCTCCACGAGCGGCCCCTCGAGTCCGAGGTCCAGCAGGCCCATCCCGCCGAGCTCCCGGAGGGTGTCGAACGGGGAGCGCTCGTTCTCGTCCACCGCGCGGGCGCGCCGCGCGGCGGCCTCGAGCACGGTCTCGCGCTGGGCGTAGTCCGCCAGCGGGCGCAGCTCGAACGGCTCGCCGGGAGCGGGGATCTCAGGGGCGGAGGCGGACATGGGTTCCTTCCGGGACGGGGCGGATGACGACGCGGCGGGTGCCGGGCGGCGAACGGCCCCAGGCCGATGCTGACCTGGGGCCGTCCGCGATCGCCGAGCGGGTCAGCTGCCGAGCTTGTGCACGCGGTCGATCGGGGTGTCCACGGCCTTGCGGGCGCGGGTGACGGTCTCCTCGTCGGGAGCGTCGTAGAAGCACAGGCACTTGACCGTGTCCTCGCGCACGTAGGTGCGCAGGAACTGGACCTCCGGGACCTCGGCGTACTTGGGGGCGTTGGCCTTCTTGCGCGCCAGGTACTGGTCCATGGTGATCTCGGCGGGGATGTCCCACTCGACCAGGTAGTCCGCGGAGTTCTTGGCCTTGAGGTTCTTGATGTCCTCGAGCTCCGCGCCCACGAGGCGGACCTCGTGCGGGCCGTCGACCTCGACGGCGGCGTCGCCCGCGGCCGACGTGACGGCATCGGCCAGTCCGTCGGCGGAGCCGGCCTCGATGATCGTGAAGATGCGCTCGGCGCCGGCGGTCACCTGGGACTCGATGAGCTCGGCACCGGAGTCCGGCAGGGCCTTGCCCACGGTCTCGACGAGTCCGTTGACGGCGTCCTTGTCCTTGTCGGCGGGGACGGTCTCGATGAGGAACAGCGACATGTTCGTGCCTCCTGTGTGGTCTGCGTGGCGGGAGCGCCGGCGTCATCCCGAGGCCGTCGCGCCTCCCGCGGGTCCGAGCGGCATAACCGCGCGCCCGGACCGGGTATTCCACGCTACTCAGGCGCGCCTCTGCGGGGTCATCGCACGTCACGCGGCGTCACACGGGGTCGCACGGCCTCGTCCGACGATGCGCGGAGGGCATTCGGCGGCCGCAGGCCCGGGCGCGGCGCAGGTCCGCGCCGGCCGGCGTCGCCCGGCGGACGGCTGTGCGCAGATCCCCGCCTCATCAGCGCCGATGGCGCGAAGAGCCGCGGCCGAGGCCGCTCGGAGCCCCCCCCCGGGGCAACAAGCGGCCTCGATTTCCCCGCCCAGGACGATGCTGAGAGGATGCCCAGAATATCCCGGCAACGGCGCCTGGGGAATGAGTCCGCGATCTCCGTCCGAGCGCACCTCGTCTCCGCCGCGCCCGCCCCTCCCCGGCAGACGAGGTGCATGATGCGCGCACAACTGTCCAGATCGCCGTTCCTGGCGATGACCGCGGCGGCCGCCCTGGCCCTGACCGCCTGCACCGGGGGTGGAGCCATCGAGCAGGCCGAGACCAGGACGCTGGTGCTGTCGCTGAACCAGACCGAGGAGCACCCCTCCTACATCGCCCTCGAGCAGTTCGGCGACGACCTGCACGAGGCCACCGACGGGCGCCTCGACGTCGAGGTCTACCCCAACGAGACGCTCGGCGCCCAGCAGGAGGTCGTCCAGCTGGTCGGCGACGGCGCGGTCGACATGGCCGTCGTCTCCGGGACCCAGATGGAGAACATCAGCGAGGGGTTCCAGGTCCTCAACCTCCCGACCGCCTTCGAGGACATCGATCACCAGCTGCGCGTGGTCAACGACGAGGCCATCGTGGGCGAGCTGTTCACCTCGGTCGAGGACTCCAACAACCTCACGGTGCTCGGCGGCCTGACCCAGGGCTCGCGCCACCTCTACACGGCGCAGGGCCCGATCGAGGAGCCGGCGGACCTGCGCGGCATGAAGGTCCGCGTGCAGGAGTCGGACATCCACATCGACATGATCAACGCCATGGGCGCCTCGGCCACCCCGATGGCCTACGGCGAGGTCTACACCGCCATGCAGTCCGGCGTGCTCGACGGCGCCGAGAACAACGAGATCTCGTACATGTCCCAGAACCACAACGAGGTCGCGCCCCACGTGGCGCAGACCAACCACCTCGTCGGGCTGGACTACGTGGTCATGAACACCGACCTGCTCGAGTCGCTGCCGGCGGAGGATCGCGAGATCTTCGAGCAGGAGTGGCAGCGCGCCTCGGAGAACCACGCGTCCCTGTGGGAGTCCGAGACCGAGGCCGTCATCGCCGAGGCCGAGGAGTCCGGCACCGAGTTCAACGACGTCGACGAGGCTGCCTTCCGCGACGCCCTGCGCCCGGTCGTCGAGAAGTACCTCGACAGCCCCGAGGACCAGGAGCTGTTCGACGCGATCCGCAGGGAGGCGCAGCCGTGAGCCCGCTCAAGCGCGTGATCGACGCGATCCTGGCGACGCTGTGCGTCGTGCTGTTCGCCCTGCTGGTGATCGTGGTGAGCTGGCAGGTCTTCACCCGGCAGGTCCTGGACTCGCCCAGCACGTGGACCTCCGTGGCCGCGCAGTACCTCTTCGTGTGGCTGGCGCTGTTCGGCTCGGCCTACGTGTTCTCCGACCGCGGCCACATCGCGGTCGACTTCCTGGCCCGCAAGGCCGGCGCCGGGGGCCAGCGGGTCATCGGCGTCCTGACGCTGGCCGTCGTGGCCGCGTTCGCGATCCTGGTCCTGATCTGGGGCGGGATCCGGGCCACGGAGATCTCGTGGACCCAGCAGGTCTCCGGCATCCCCGTGACCGTGGGGCAGATGTACCTGGCGCTGCCGATCTCCGGAGCGCTGATCGTCTTCTACGCGGTGTTCCACATCGTGAAGATCCTGGCCGGCCGCGAGGCCGGGCTGCCCATCGCCGAGGACGACGAGATCGGCCGGCAGACCACGGCGAACCCGCAGATCGCCTCGGCCCCCTGGCAGACCCGGGGCATGGAGGTCGTGGAGCCCGTCATCCCGCCGGGCACGACCCTCCCGGGCGGCTCGAGCGCCGTCTCCCCGGGCTCCGCCGCCCCGGCCGACGGCACCGACACCACGAAGGGGCGGTGACGATCATGGATCCCGTCATCATCGCAGGGCTCATCCTGCTCATCGGCATCGTCGTCCTGCTGTTCGTCGGCGTCCCCGTGGCCGTGGCCGTGGGCACGTCCTCCTTCGTGGCGCTGGCCTACGTGATCGGCCCCGAGACCGCGTCGTTCGTGGGCGCCCAGCGCCTGTTCACCGGCATCAACTCGTTCACGCTGCTGGCCATCCCGTTCTTCGTGCTGGCGGGCGAGCTGATGAACACGGGAGGCATCGCCGCCCGGCTCGTCGACGCCGCCAAGGTGCTCGTGGGGCGCATGCCTGCGTCCCTGGCGCAGACCAACGTGGTCGCCAACGCCCTGTTCGGCTCGGTCTCCGGCGCCGCCGTGGCCTCGGCCGCGGCGGTCGGCACCGTCATGGGCCCCCGCCAGCGCGCCGAGGGCTACGACCGCGCCTTCTCGACCGCGGTCAACGCGGCCTCGGCCCCGGCGGGCATGCTCCTGCCGCCGTCGAACACGCTGATCGTCTACTCGCTCGTGTCCTCGACGTCGATCGCCACGCTGTTCATGGCCGGCTACGGCCCCGGCCTGCTCTGGGCGCTGCTCTGCATGGTCGTCGTGTTCCTGTACTCGCGGAAGCACCGGATCGGCGGCGGGGAGGGCGTGCCCCTGAAGGTCGTGGGCGTCACGCTGCTGCGCGCGCTGCTGCCGCTGCTGATGATCGTCATCGTGATCGGCGGCATCCTCACCGGCATCTTCACCCCCACCGAGTCCGCCGTGATCGCGGTGCTCTACAGCCTGGTGCTGGGGATGGCCTACCGGCAGATCTCCGTGCGCCAGCTGCCGGAGATCCTGCTCTCGGCCACCAGGACGACGTCGATCGTCATGCTCCTGGTGGGCGTGGCGACGATCATGTCCTGGGTGATGTCGTACTCGCGCATCCCGCAGCTGATCGCCGAGGCCATGCTGGGGCTCACGGAGTCGCCCGTGCTGATCCTGCTGCTCATCCTGGTGCTGCTCGTGGCCGTCGGCACGTTCCTGGATCCCACCCCGGCGATCCTGATCTTCACGCCGATCTTCCTGCCGATCGTCGTCGAGTTCGGCGTGGACCCGATCCACTTCGGCCTCATCGTGGTGTTCGCGCTGTCGCTGGGCACCATCACCCCGCCGGTCGGCAACGTCCTGTTCGTCTCCGCCAAGGTCGCGAACATGCGCATCGAGCCGGTGATCAAGGCCCTGCTGCCGTTCTTCGCCGCGCTGCTGATCGGGCTGCTGATCGTGACGTTCGTCCCGGCGCTGAGCCTGTGGCTGCCGGACGTCCTCGGCCTGCTGGAGCAGTGACGGTCCGCTGACGGCCCGCGGGCCCGGACAGGAGAAGAGCGCCCTCCCGCCGCGAGGGCGGGAGGGCGCTTCCGCCGCGACAGGCCGGCTCGGCTCGTCGCAGCCCCCGGGCGCCTCAGCCGATGACGCCGTCGACCAGCGCCTTGGCCTCCTGCTGCACCTGCCGGAGGTGATCGGCGTCCGCGAACGACTCGGCGTAGATCTTGTAGACGTCCTCGGTGCCCGACGGGCGGGCGGCGAACCAGGCGCGGTCCGTGGTGACCTTGAGCCCGCCGACGGCCGCGCCGTTGCCCGGGGCCTCGGTGAGCTTGGCGGTGATCGGGTCGCCGGCCAGCGAGTCCGCGGTGACCTGCTCGGGCGACAGCTTCTTCAGCGCGGCCTTCTGCTCGCGATCGGCGGGGGCGTCGATGCGCTCGTAGACCGGGGCGCCGAACTGCTCGGTCAGCTCGGCGTAGCGCTGCGACGGCGTCTTCCCCGTGACCGCGATGATCTCCGCGGCCAGCAGCGCCAGGATGATGCCGTCCTTGTCGGTGGTCCACACGGAGCCGTCCTTGCGCAGGAACGAGGCGCCGGCGGACTCCTCGCCGCCGAAGCCCAGGGAGCCGTCGAGCAGGCCCGGCACGAACCACTTGAAGCCCACGGGGACCTCCACGAGCGGGCGGTCCAGCGACTCGGCCACGCGGTCGATGATCGACGACGACACGAGCGTCTTGCCGATGCCCGCGTCCTTGCGCCAGCCGTCGCGGTGGGCGAAGAGGAAGTCGATCGCCACCGCGAGGTAGTGATTGGGGTTCATCAGCCCGGCGTCGGGGGTGACGATGCCGTGGCGGTCGGAGTCGGCGTCGTTGCCGGTCGCGATGTCGAACCTGTCCCGCTGCTGGATGAGCGAGGCCATGGCGCTCGGGGAGGAGCAGTCCATGCGGATCTTTTCGTCCCAGTCCAGCGTCATGAACGCCCACTGCGGGTCGACCTCGGGATTGACGACGGTGAGGTCGAGGTCGAAGCGCTTCCCGATCTCCTTCCAGTACTCGACCGAGGCCGAGCCCATGGGATCGGCGCCGATGCGCACGCCGGCGCGCTTGATGGCCTCGAGGTCGATGATCTCCGGCAGCGCGGAGACGTAGCTGTCCAGGAAGTCGAAGGACTGCGTGGTGTCGGCGACCCTGGCGTCCTCGAGCGGCATGCGCCGGACGTCGGCATTGCCGGCCTCGAGCAGCTCGTTGGCGCGATCGGCGATCCAGCCGGTGGCGTCGGTGTCGGCGGGGCCGCCGTGCGTGGGGTTGTACTTGAAGCCGCCGTCGGAGGGCGGGTTGTGCGACGGGGTGATCACGATGCCGTCGGCGAGGTCCTGCTCGCGGTCCCGGTTGTACGTGAGGATCGCGTGGGACAGCGCCGGGGTGGGGGTGAAGCCGTCGCGCGAGTCGAGCAGCACGGTCACGCCGTTGGCGGCCAGGACCTGCAGGGCGGTGTCCTGGGCGACGGCGGACAGCGCGTGCGTGTCCTGGCCCATGAACAGCGGTCCGGTGGTGCCCTGCTGGGCCCGGTACTCCACGATGGCCTGCGTGATCGCCGCGATGTGGGCGTCGTTGAACGACGAGCTCAGCGATGAGCCCCGGTGCCCGGAGGTCCCGAAGGACACCCGCTGCCCGGGATCCGAGAGGTCCGGGGTGCGCGAGGCATAGGCCTCGAGCAGCTCGGAGAGGTCGACGAGGTCTTCGGGGAGGGCGACGGTGCCCGCTCGATCAGTCATGCCCCACACGTTAGTCAGCCCTGGTGGGCCGGGTCACGCCCCATCCCGAGCCGCCGTCACATCACCGGTTCGGCGCGGCCAGGGACTCCAGATCCTCGCGGGAGGGGTACGACGGCTGCGCGCCCTCGCTCTGCGTGGCGATCGCACCCACCCGCATGGCCAGGGCGGTGGCCTCCGGGAGATCGGTGCCGGCGGCCAGCGCGGCGGCCAGGGTCCCCGTCACGGCATCGCCGGCGCCGGTCGTGTCCAGGGCGCGCACGGCATAGCCGGAGAGCCACTCCTGGCGGGTCCGGTCCTCGCGCGTGCGCAGGAGCACCGCGCCCCCGGCTCCCAGGGTCACGACGGCGTCCGCGACGCCGGTGGCCCGGAAGAGGCGGTGGCCCTCGACATCCCAGTCCGCGGCGGGGACCGTCCCGAAGTCGGTGGTCTCGTCGCCGATCAGCTGGCCCATCTCGTGCGCGTTGACCACGAGCAGGTCGGTGCAGGCCAGCAGCTCGGGCTCGGGCAGGCGGAAGGGGGACGGGTTGAGCACCACGGTCACGCCGGCGGCGCGGGCCGCCCGGGCGGCTGCGAGGACGGTGGGGGCGGGGATCTCGAAGGTCAGCGTGAGCGTCCCGACGCCGTCGAACAGCTCCGGGGTGACCTGCTCGGCGGTGACCTCTCCGTTGGCGCCGGGGGAGATCACGATCGAGTTCTCGCCGTCGGCCGAGACGATGATGACGGCGGTGCCCGTGGCCGTGGTCGTCAGCGTGCGCACGCGGGTGGTGTCCACGCCCTGGGCGTCCAGGGATCGCAGCAGCAGCGTGCCGTGGGGGTCCTCGCCCACGGCGCCGACCATCCGCACGCGGGCGCCCAGGCGGGCGGCGGCCACGGCCTGGTTGGCCGACTTGCCGCCGGGGGTCGTCCGGAGAGGGCCGCCCTGGACGGTCTCGCCCGGCTTGGGGTGGCGCTGCGTGCGCACCACGAGGTCGGCGTTGAGCGAGCCGATGATGCAGACGTCGCCGTCGGTGGCGGGGAAGCGGTCGGTCATCGCGGGGTCTCCTCGTGGTCGTGCGCGGCCTGATCGCCCGCGTCCTCGGTGGTCTCGACCATCTCCGGGATGCGCTGCTCGGCGGCCTGCAGGGCGCCGGCCCGGACGTCGATCCTCGCGGTGGCCTGCACGACGAGGTCCCAGAAGCCCTCGACGTCCAGCCCGGTGGCCGCCGCCGTGGGCAGGTCCGGGTCCTCGGGGCCGCGCAGGTCGACGACGGTCATGCCGGTGGTCAGCTCCCCCGAGCATTCGATGCCGATGGGCGCGCGGCGGACCGTGACGAGCTCGGGACGGATGACGCGCGCCACCGCGACGGGGTCGTGGCAGGGCGGGTCCGAGAAGTCCTGGTTGTCCTGGTAGGAGGCCCGATAGCTGGCGATGAGGTCGACGGCGATCTGACCGGCGTCGGTGCCCAGGTGCGCGAACGAGCGTTCGACATCCAGGGTCGCGACCGCCCGGTGCGTGACGTCGAGCCCGATCATGGTCACGGGCCAGCCGGCCCCGAAGACGATGCGGGCGGCTTCGGGGTCCACGGCGACGTTGAACTCGGCGACGGGGGTGATGTTGCCGTCGGCGATCGCCCCGCCCATGAGCACGATCTCGTGGACGCGCTCGACGATCTCCGGGGCCTTCTGCGCGGCCAGCGCCAGATTGGTCAGCGGGCCGAGGGCGATGATCGTCAGCGAGTCCGGCTCCGAGTCGAGGAGCTCGCGGGTGATCAGATCCACGGCGTGCTCCTCGGACAGCCGGGTCTGCGGCTCGGCGAGCACGAGCTGCCCCAGGCCCGAGTCCCCGTGGACGTGGCCGGCGGTCTGCGGGGCGCGCTCGAGCGGGTTCGCCGCCCCCGCCGCCACGGGCGCCTCCAGGCCGATGGCCTCGGTGAGCGCGAGGGCATTGCGGGTGACCTTCTCGAGGGTCTGATTGCCGCCCACCACGGTCACCGCCGCCACGTCGAGCTCGGGGCTGCCGTGGGCGAGCATGAGGGCCAGGGCGTCGTCGACACCGGGGTCGCAGTCGATGATCACGCGTCGAGTCATGGCCCCAGTATCCCGTGTCGGCCTCTCGCCCGTGCCACAGGCCGCCCCCGGAGCGTCGACCGGCCGATTCCTCACTCGTACGACTGCGAGCGGCCGATTGCTCACCGTTTCAGCGCTGAAACGGTGAGCAATCGGCCGCTCGCGGGGTGGGAGGGGCATCAGCGGCCACTCGCGGGGAAACGGAGGGGGTGAGGAGGGCGTGGTGGTGCCCCCCCCCCCCCCCCGCGACGCAGCGGTCAGTCCCGGCGCTCGGGGCTGCGCGTCGAGGTCACTGCGGAGGGGGGTCCGAGCCGTCCGAAGGGACTGCCCTGCGGAAGGCGGCCGCCGCGACCGTCGTGACGACGAGGGCCACAGCCCCGATCACGAGTCCGTCGACGGCCCATTCGACCCAGGAGGAGTTCACGACGACGGCGCGCGGCAGCAGGAGCCCGGCCGTCGCGAGGGCGGCGGCCGAGGCCAGGGCGCGAGGTCGGGCGAGAACTGCCGCGAGCCATCGCCCGAGCGGGTGCCCCGCCATCGTGAAGCCGGCGACCGCACGCAGGACGAACCACAGCAGCACCGACACCGGGGCGCAGAGGACGAACAGCGTCATGGCGACGCCTTCATGGGCGGCGTCGTCGAGCATGAGTTGGACCGCAACGGCGCCGAGCCCGGCGGAGAGCCACATCAGCGCGAAGAGGATCCAGCAGGCTCTGGCGAACGGCACCTTTTCGCGAGGATGTTCGTGCGACATCGAGAGCGCTCCTGAGGCCGAGGGTGAGGTGCAGGATCCGCCGATCGTCGCCGTCCACCGGCGGCTTCCTCTGTCGGTCGCACCGTATCGCGCCCTGGCCCCGTCGTCCTGGGCCCTGTCCGCTGACGGCGGGAGTCCGTCGTCGGCGGGCCCGCCATCCCTGCCACGAGTGACCGATTCCTCACTCGTACGACTGCGAGCGGCCGATTGCTCACCGTTTCAGCGCTGAAACGGTG
>NZ_VDOR01000011.1 GCF_007666205.1 Kocuria palustris | reverse complement strand
AACCCCGCACCGGCACCCGCCGACGCGGCACTTGCGAGCCTCTAACAAACCCGGGGCGATTCAGACTGCTACGCCCCAAGGACTGACGGACCACAGGCCCCCCGGCTCCCGCCCCTCCCGCCCCCGCTTCGCTGTCGCTCGCGTATAGGCGGTGACAGAGCGCGTGAGCTGAATCTTTCTAAAGGTGCCTCTGACAAGGGGAAATGCTGGGGCGTTGTGGTGTTGGTGGGGTGCGTTGGGGCCTCTGAGCGGGTATCCTTGTAACAGATAATCGCCGTGATTGAGCGGCTGAACGGATGGAGGATGAACATGGACGGACAAAAGGCACCGCGGGCACCGGAAGGGCTGGCGACATCGGGGAAGAAGCTGTGGCGGTCGATCGTGGACGAGCACGAGCTCGAGGAGCACGAGCTGCTGACGCTGCGGGAGGCGTGCCGGGTCGCTGACCGGCTCGATGTGCTGTTCGCGGAGGCGGAGGCGAACTCGGTCACAGTGCTGAATGCCCGCGGGGATCAGACGGTGCACCCTGCGCTGGTGGAGGCCCGCCAGCAGGGTGCCCTCTACGTGAAGCTGATCGCGTCGCTGCGCATCCCGGATGCTGAGGACAACGTTCCGCAGCGTCGTGGTGGTGCTCGGGGCGCGTATGGGCTGAGGGTGGCGGCGTCGTGAGGCGGCGGCGTGCTGTTGAGTCTCAGGAGGTGCCGGCGGCTCTGCGGGCACGGGCGGAGTCGTTCGTGGCGGCGTCGCGGGAGACGGGCGCTGAGGGCGTCTCAGGGCTGATCGCGGAGGCACAGGCTCTCGCTGACGTGATCGAGGGGACCGTGGTGTCGTGGGATCGGCTGTTCGTCGATGACTGAGCAGTCCTGTGCCCACTGCGGGGCGTCGATGAAGCTCTACCGGGCTGGTGCCCGGTACTGCTCGGGGGCGTGTCGTGTGGCCGCGCACAGGGCCCGGAAGAAGGCCGCGCAGCCGGTGTTCCCCGCGGTGATGACGGGCTCGGCCCGGTGGGTGCGTCATGACGCCCAGAAGGCCCCTGTGCGGGCCGACAACGGCCGGTATGCCTCGTCCACGAATCCGGCGACGTGGACGACGTATGAGGCTGCTGTGGGCTCACGGCACGGTGTTGGGCTGGGGTGGGTGCTCGGTGAGGGCGTGGGCTGCCTGGATCTCGACTACTGCATCGGCTTGTCCGGGGCGCTGGCCCCGTGGGCGCGGGAGCTGGTGGACGCTCACCGGGATGACGCGCTGCTGATCGAGGTGTCCCAGTCGGGCCGCGGGCTGCACATCTTCCTGCCGATGGAACCGGGCCGTGGCACGAAGGAAAGGGCCGGTGGCCGCAGGGTGGAGACGTACCCGCCGGACTCGGGGCGCTATATCGCCGTGACGGGGCGGCGTTTCACGGGCTGCGCCGCAGCAGGCTCTAACGTGACGGCATGACAGCGCTCGAGGTCGTCGTAAGCATCGTTCTCCCGGTCATCGCCATCATCATCGCGATCGTGGGCATCGTTCTCGCCGTCAAGGCGAACGGGAAGGCTGATCGGTCGCTCGAGTACACGGAGAAAGCCGACGCTCGAGCACAGGAGAAGAACCACGTTGCCCTCGGGGTGGCAGTGGACTTCGACGATGGCCAGCTCACGCTGACGAACAGTGGCACGGGCGACGCGTTGGGGATCACCGGGACTATCACCACGGCGGGCAACGATCGTGAGGGTGCCCACAGCATCGAAGGCAAGGATTTGAAGGCTGGCATGTCGTTGGTGATCGACGCGCCGGAGGCCCACGAGGCGCTGATCAAGTTGCAAGGTGAGCAACTCAGGAAGCAGCGAGCTGAACAGCGGCGTCGGGATGCACAATCGTCACCCGACGTTCTCGAGCGGATACGGGCGCGATCGAGCGCTGTTGCTCCGGAGTTCTACTCGTTCCCAGTGGAGTTTCATGTCTGGTGGGATCTGTCGTGGTCGACGCCTGCAGGGAACACGGCGAGGGACAAGGACGGGCACGACAGGTTTCCCCTGCCCGGGGAGTAAGCGCCGGGAGCTGGTGTCGGAGCTGTCCGATGCTGGGATGTCCACCCGGGCAATCGCCACCTCCGCAGATTGGAATGGGGAGGCTCGCTGGAGCTATGGGCCTAGCGCATCTGCTTCCGGACGAGCGTGCGCCCCTGTGAATCTGTGGTCTGCTCGGTCTTCTGCCCGTACCTGTCGAAGAAGAAGCCCTGTTCAGCGCTAAGTCGCGCCAGCGCGTCGGAACCTACGCTGGGAACCTCATCCCAAGCATCAGGCACCGAATGTCCGGCGTCAGTGCCGCACCTAGCGCAGAGATACCGGCAAAAGGCCGGCTCCTTGCGCCGCTCGCTCCGGGCGCCTTGAAGGCTCGTACGGTCATCTCGAACCGTGTGGGCGGACTGGTACTCGAGGATGTGAAGGTAGGCGTCGGTCTGGCAGTTGCTGCAGATGGGGTTCTCCATGTGGAGACCATATCGCCAAGCAGCCCGGCTCCCACGAAGCGGAGCCGCCATCGGCACGATGAGCAGGCGCCTGTGCCCACATCCTGCCCACACATGCCCCCGATTCCGGGTGATTCAGCGGCCTTGGCAGTGACTTAGATCCGCATGATTCCGGGGATCGCCTCCCCTGGCCTGCGGTGTCGCGAGGGTTCGAGTCCCACCTTGGGCACCGCGAGATCGCCCAGCGCAGCACCCCCGGGCCATCGGCTCCGGGGGTGCTGTGCTGTCCGTCGTCCGCCGCAGGTCAGCCGCGGGGCATCAGGGTCGCCAGGGACCGACCTTCTCGTGGCGCTCCCGGGCCTCCTCGGCCGTGGCGCCGGAGTCGTTGGCATCGCCCACGCGGTGCACCTTGACCAGATTGGTCGAGCCGGCGACGCCGGGGGGCGAGCCGGCGCAGATGACCACGAGGTCGTCGGGATCGGCCAGGCCCTCGGACTGCAGATAGAGATCGACCTGGCGGGTCATCTCGTCGGTGTGGTTGACCTGCTCGGTGAGGATCGGCTCGACGCCCCACAGCAGCGAGCAGAACGCGACGACGCTGGGATCCGGCGTGAACGCCAGGATCGGCTGCTGCGGCCGCAGGCGGCACAGGCGGCGCGCGGTGTCGCCGGACTGCGTGAACGTGGTGAGGTACTGGACGTCGAGCTGACGCGCCATGGTGACCGCCGCGCGGGTGATGGCCCCGCCGCGGGTGCGGGGCTCGGTCACCATCTGGCCGATGCGCTCCCAGCCCTGGCGCTCGGTGGCCACGATGATCCGCGACATGGTCTGCAGGGCCTCGATCGGGTACGCGCCGATGGAGGTCTCGCCCGAGAGCATGACCGCGTCGGCGCCGTCGAGCACCGCGTTGGCGCAGTCGGAGGCTTCGGCGCGCGTGGGGCGCGGGTTCTCCATCATGGTCTCGAGGACCTGGGTCGCGACGATGACCGGCTTGGCCCAGCGGCGGGCCAGCTCGATCGCGCGCTTCTGCACGACCGGGACCTCCTCGAGCGGCAGCTCGACGCCGAGATCGCCGCGGGCGACCATGATGCCGTCGAAGCTGTCGATGATCTCGTGCAGGTTCTCCACGGCCTGCGGCTTCTCGATCTTCGCGATCACGGGGACGCGGCGGCCCTGCTCGTCCATGATCTCGTGCACGCGCCGGATGTCGTCGCCCGTGCGCACGAAGGACAGCGCGATCAGGTCGCAGCCGGTGTCCAGGGCCCAGCGCAGATCCTCCTCGTCCTTGGCCGACAGGGCCGGGACGTTGACCGCGACGCCGGGCAGGTTGATGCCCTTGTTGTTCGAGACCTTGCCGGGGACCTCGACGACGGTCGTCACGTCGGTGGCGGTGACCTCGGTGGCGCGCAGCCGGACCTTTCCGTCGTCGATCAGCAGCGGGTCGCCGGGCTTCACGTCCTGGGGCAGGCCCTTGAACGTCGTCGAGCAACGGAGGCGGTCGCCCTCGATGTCGTCGACGGTGATGGTGAAGACGTCGCCGACGGCGAGCTCGTGCGGGCCGTCGGCGAAGCGGCCGAGGCGGATCTTGGGACCCTGCAGGTCCGCCATGATGGCGACGTTCTGCCCGAGGTCCGCCGAGGCGCGGCGCAGGTTCTGGTACTGCGACAGGTGCGTCTCGTGGGTGTCGTGGCTCATGTTCAGGCGGGCCACGTTCAGCCCGGCCTGGATGGCCTCGGTGATCTTCTCGTAGGAGCTGATGGCCGGACCGATGGTCGCCACGATCTTCGCTCTGCGCATGGCATTTCCTCCTGCTCGTGGTCGGAACGGGCAGATGGTCGCGCAGGCTCCCCGAGGCAGCGAGGGAGGGATTCCTGCGCGGCAGCACTGCCGGGGTCTTTCAGCGGGCATGGACTGCCCGTCTCGGGCTCCACCCTACTCGTCGTCACCTGCCCCGGGCATGGGCCCATGGGCAGGTGATCTCGCGCCGACAGCGAACGACGCCGGTCGTCGGCGAGCCGGCCGTGGCCGACATCACGGCAGAAGCGCGACGTCGAGCCCCGATCCGCCGCGCCGGCGGCAGAGCGGGGCCGTCGTCATGTGCCGCTCATCTCATCGCCTCCGGGACGCCCGCGCGTGTCGGCCGCGGGTTCAGCGAGCGGACGCGGCGGCGTGCGAAGCATCGGCATGCGATGGGTCCGCAGGCCGGGTCTCGACGAAGGCCTGCAGCCGCACCGATCCCCGATCCGCCGACGCACCGGGATCCGCGGACTGCTCCGAGGGAGCGACCCCGGCCTCGGCGCTCGCGGCGTCGTCGGAGCGCGCGGGGACGGAGGAGCCGGAGACGGACGGGGCCGAGCGCGACGGGGCGACGGCGGACGTGCTCGTCAGCACGCGGGCCTTGCGCCGGGAGAGCCAGGCGAAGAGCAGGAGGCCGATCGCGATCAGACCGGCGGCGGTGAACACGTGGATGCGCAGGCCCAGGACCATGGCCGAGGGGTCGATGCGCAGGAAGAGCTCGATGAGCATCCGGCCGAGGCCGTACCAGACGAGGTACAGCGCCATGCTGCGGCCCCCGTCCACGCGATGCGCGGTGCGCCGGCCGCGTCCGAGCCCGATGAGCAGCGCGGCTCCGAGCAGGTTCCAGATCGACTCGTACAGGAACGTGGGGTGGAAGAGGGTCCCGGGCGGGAGCCCGTCGGGGAAGTTCGGGGAGGCCGCATCGATCTCGAGCCCCCACGGCAGCGTCGTCGGGCGGCCGAAGAGCTCCTGGTTGAACCAGTTGCCCCACCGGCCCAGGGCCTGGGCGACCAGCAGCGCCGGTGCCACGCAGTCGGCGAACAGCGCGTAGGAGGTGCCGCGCATCCGGCACACGATCCACACGGCCAGTGCTCCGAAGGCGATGCCGCCCATGATGCCGAGGCCGCCCTTCCACAGCTGCGGGATCTCGAGCAGGCCCTGCATCGAGCCGAAGTAGTAGGCCGGGTCGGTGATCACGACGTGGTAGAGCCGGGCGCCGACGATCCCCAGGGGGATCGCCAGCAGGGCGGCATCCATGACGACGTCGCCGTCCTCGCCCCGGTCGTTCATCCGCTTCGTCGTGAGCAGGATCGCCGCGGCCATCCCGAGCAGGATGCACAGCGCATAGGCGTGGATGGACAGCGGCCCGAGCGAGAATCCGCTCCAGCCCGGCGACGGGATCGAGAGGGTCGGCGTGGGGAGCATGGGGGGGGCCTTCCTGCTCAGCCGCGTCCGGCGAGCTCGGCGGCCAGGCGGCCGACGGCCTCCGGACCGCCGTCGCGCAGGGCGCGCACCAGGGCCGTGCCGACGATCGCGCCGTCGGCGTAGGCGCCGATCTCCTCGACGTGCTCGCGACGCGAGACGCCCAGTCCGACGCACACGTTCTCGGCCCCGGCCGCACGGGCGCGCTGGACGACATCGCGGGCGGCGTCGGAGACGGCATCGCGGGCCCCGGTCACGCCCATGACGGAGACCGCGTAGACGAAGCCGGACGAGGCCCGCACAGTCAGCTCCATGCGCTCCCGGGTGCTGGAAGGGGCCACCAGGAAGATGCGGTCCAGCCCGTGGGCCGTCGAGGCGTCGAACCACTCCTGCGCCTCGTCGGGGATGAGATCGGGGGTGATGATCCCGGCCCCGCCGGCGGCCGCGAGATCGGCGGCGAAGCGCTCCACCCCGTACTGCATGACGGGGTTCCAGTAGGTCATCACGACCGGCACGGCGTCGGTGCGCTCGGCCACGGCTCGCACGACCCGCAGCAGATCCGCGATCGTGACGCCGTTGGCCAGCGCCTCGGCCGCGGCGGCCTGGATGACCTCCCCGTCCATGACGGGATCCGAGTACGGCATGCCGATCTCGATCACGTCGGCCCCGCCGCTGCCGAGGGCCACGGCCGCCTCGATGGAGCCGTCCGTCGTCGGATAGCCGGCCGGGAGGTAGCCGATGAGAGCGGTGCGGCCCTCCTCCCGGCACTGCGCGATGCGCCGGGTCAGCCGGGACTCGGGATTCGGCGCCAGGTCGGCCGGGATGAGCCGGTCGATCAGGGAGCCGGGCCCGGAGAGCCGCTCGGCCTCGACGGCGGCCTGCGGTGCGCCCGTCTGCTCGGTCACGGATGCGTCGGTGCTCTCGGATCCGCTCACAGCTGCTCCCCCTTCTCGGCGATCTTCTCTTCCTTGGAATCGGACGGCAGCATGTCGAACCACTCGGCCGCGGTCGCCACGTCCTTGTCGCCGCGACCGGACAGGGACACGACGACGATCCGCCGCGCGGCCTCCTCCGCGCCCAGCTGCTCGGTCCAGGCACGGCCGAGCTCGAGCGCGCCCGCCAGGGCGTGCGAGGACTCGATGGCCGGGATGATCCCCTCGGTCCGGCACAGCAGCTGGAAGGCGTGCATGGCCTGCGCATCGCTGATCGGCTCGTAGACGGCGCGGCCCGAGGCCGCGAGATGCGCGTGCTCCGGTCCCACGGCCGGGTAGTCCAGCCCCGCGGAGATCGAGTGCGACTCGATGGTCTGCCCGTCCGTGTCCTGCATGAGGAACGTCCTGGCGCCGTGCAGCACGCCCGGGCGCCCCAGGGTGATGGTGGCCGCGTGGCGGTCCGTGTCGACGCCGTCGCCGCCGGCCTCGTAGCCGCGCAGCTCGACGTCGGCGTCGTCCAGGAACGCGTGGAAGATGCCGATCGCATTGGACCCGCCGCCCACGCAGGCCGCCACGGCGTCGGGCAGCCGCCCGGCCTGGTCCAGGATCTGGGCGCGCGCCTCGTCGCCGATCTGCTGGTGGAACCAGCGGACCATCGCCGGGAACGGGTGCGGGCCGGCCGCCGTGCCCAGCAGGTAATGGGTCGTGTCGACGGAGGCGACCCAGTCGCGCAGCGCCTCGTTGATCGCGTCCTTCAGGGTCCGCGAGCCGTTCTCGACGGCGACGACCCGCGCGCCCAGCAGGTTCATGCGCGCGACGTTCAGCGCCTGGCGCCGGGTGTCCTCGGCACCCATGTAGACGACGCACTCCATGCCGAGCAGGGCCGCTGCGGTCGCGGTGGCCACGCCGTGCTGACCGGCGCCGGTCTCGGCGATCAGGCGCGTCTTGCCCATGCGCTGGGCCAGCAGGGCCTGCCCGAGCACGTTGTTGATCTTGTGGGAGCCGGTGTGGTTCAGGTCCTCGCGCTTGAGGAACACGCGGCAGCCAGCCTCGGCGCCGAAGCGCTGCGCCTCCGTGAGCAGCGACGGGCGGTTGGCGTAGTCCCGGGACAGGCGGTGGAACTCCTCCAGGAACTCCGGGTCCGCCTTGGCCTTCTCGAAGGTGTCGGTCACCTGGTCGAGCGCGGCGATGAGGGACTCCGGCATCCAGCGGCCGCCGAAGTCGCCGAAGTACGGCCCCTCGGCGTTCGACCAGCGGCGCTGCCCGTCCGCGGCCTCCTGCTCGGCGCGACGGGCCGCTCGGACGCTCTCGCCGGTCGTGCGGAACTGCGCGACCGCGCCGACGGGATCGCCCGCCTTCACGAGCGCCTCCCCGGTCAGCACGGCGTGCGCCCCCTGGCGAGCGTAGGCCTCGATCTGCTCGACCCCGGCGACGCCGGACTCGGCGACCAGCACCGCATCAGCCGGCAGGTGCTGGACCAGGTCGCCGAACCGCTCGGTGTCGACGTCCAAGGTCTTCAGGTCGCGGGTGTTCACGCCCAGGATCGTGGCCCCGGCCGCCACGGCCCGGCGGATCTCCTCCTCGGTGTGCGTCTCCACGAGCGCGCTCATGCCCAGGTCCTCGGTGACGCGCAGCAGACGGGTCAGCGCCTCGTCGTCCAGGGCGGCGACGATCAGCAGGACCAGGTCCGCGCCGTGGGCGCGCGCCTCGTGGATCTGGTACTCGTCGACCGTGAAGTCCTTGCGCAGGACCGGGACGTCGACGGCCGCGCGGACGGCATCGAGGTCCGCGAGCGATCCGCCGAAGCGGCGCTGCTCGGTGAGCACCGAGATGACGGCGGCTCCCCCGCGCTCGTACGCGGCGGCCAGGGCCGCGGGGTCCTCGATGCCGGCCAGGGCACCCTTGGACGGGGAGGATCGCTTGACCTCGGCGATGATCTCGAGCGAGTCCCGGTGGGAGCCGCGCAGGGCCCCGACGGCGTCGCGGGCCGGTGGGGCCTGGGCCGCGGCGCGGCGCACCTCGTCGAGGGGCACGGCCGCGCGCCGGGCCTCGAGGTCCTCGCGGACCCCTTCGATGATGGAGTCGAGGACCGTGCCGGTGGCCCTCACGCTTCCCTCGGGATGCTCGGTCATGCGGGACGTGTCCTCTCCCGGAGCACGAGGCTCCTGCTCATGCGACGACCCGCAGGGCCGGCGGGGCCGGATGCGGGTCAGCGCGCGGATCGCGAGCCGTTGTCCAGGGCCGCTCGCCCGCCCTCATGTCGTGCGGGGCGGTCTCAGTGCGTGCGGCTGCCGCTCGCGTGCTTGCGGACCTCGCCCTCGTAGCCCATGCCCATGGCCTTGAGCACGGCGCCGACGATCAGCCCGATCACGATCACGACGATGCCGATCCACATCAGGACGCTGCCCAGGGACATCGTCAGCCCGATCAGCGCCAGCACGACGCCCACGGTCATGACGGCGATGCAGGCCCAGGCGGCCACCGTGTTGCCGTGGCCGACGTAGCCGGTGTGGTCCAGGACGACGACATCGGATCCGAGGCCCTCGTGGTCGGCCTCCGCGGAGGCCGCCTCCGACGTCGAGGTGGCGGGGCTGGGGGTCGCGTGGGACATGAGTCGTATCTCCCTGTGGTTGGGGGCCCGCATCCGGTCGGGACGCGGACGGGCGGCGGTGCTGGGATCCATTGTGCCACCCGCCGGGCCCGGCGCGGTGAGCGACAGCAGGACAGGGCGGCACGGGGCGGGCGGCGCCGGGGCTCAGACCCCGGTGGGATCGCGGCCCTCCGTGAGCTCGTCCCAGGCGTCGATGTCGTCGCGGCGCCCGATCTCGCGCTGGTCCTCTCCCGCGGCTCTGCGCTGGGCGGCGCCGCGCTCGAAGCGCGATGCCCCGGGGCGGGGCCAGGACCGCGCGGACAGCAGCGCCCAGGCGCCGCCCAGGACGACCAGCACGGAGGCTGCGGCGCTGAGCCAGGGACCCGCGGTCAGCTCGTGCTGCGCGTCGCTGCCGATGACGCCGGTGGCCTCGCCCACGACCCCCTCGGAGACGCCCACGGGATCCATGATCGCCCCGATGACCGCGGCCAGCGCACCGGCGCCGGCCAGCATGATGACGATGGCGACCACGCCGCGAAGGCGATGGCCCGCGATGGTCAGGGCGACGGCCCCGGCCATGGCCACGAGCCCGAGGGCCGAGACCGCAGGGGCGGCGTCGCTGCCGCGCACCGGGATGTCCATCTGGGACACGGCGGTGCTCGCGCTGGCGTGGACCCAGACCAGCGCGGAGGAGCCGAACAGGGCTGCCCCGAGCACGAGGCACAGCAGCACGACGAGGGGCTTGCGCTTCAGGGCGGTCATCGGGCGGCTCCTCGGGCCGGGGCGTCGGCGCCGCCCAGGCGCTGCGGCCGGGTCAGCGACTGCGCGGCCAGCGCGGCGCGCAGGGGCGCGGCCGCCTTGTTGAGGGACTCCTCGGCCTCGGCCTCCGGGACGGAGTCGGCCACGATGCCGCCGCCTGCCTGGACGTAGGCCCGCCCGTCCACGAGCAGGGCCGAGCGGATCGCGATGGCCACGTCCATGGACCCCGCGAAGTCCAGGTAGCCCACGACCCCGCCGTAGACGGCGCGGCGCATCGGCTCGTACTCGTCGAGCAGCTGCAGCGCCCGCGGCTTGGGCGCCCCGGAGAGGGTGCCCGCCGGGAACGTCGCCGCCAGGACGTCGTAGGCGCTCAGTCCAGGGCGCAGGCGCCCCACGACGTTCGAGCACATGTGCATGATGTGGCTGAAGCGCTCGATCTCCATGAACTCGGTCACGGCCACCGTGCCGGGCTCGCAGACCTTCGAGAGGTCGTTGCGGGAGAGGTCCACGAGCATCAGGTGCTCGGCGCGCTCCTTCTCGTCGGCCAGCAGCTCCCGCTCCAGGGCCTGGTCCTGCTCGGCCGTCGCCCCGCGCGGGCGGGAGCCCGCGATCGGATGCGTGACGACCTCCCCGTCGGAGACATTGACGAGCGCCTCGGGCGAGGACCCGACGACCTGGAACGGCCGCCCGTCGGCGTCCTCGAACGAGTACAGGTACATGTACGGGCTCGGGTTGATGCTGCGCAGCATCCGGTAGACGTCGAGCGGATCGGCGGCGCACTCCGTCTCGAAGCGCCGGGAGATGACCACCTGGAAGATCTCTCCGTCGACGATCGCCCGCTTGGCCTCGTCGATCGAGCGCAGGAAGTCGTCCCGCGGCCACGACTGCTCGACAGCCGCCTCGATCCTGTCGCGGGGCACGACGTCGCGGGCCACGGCCACGCTCGAGGCGGGCGAGGGCCGGTCCAGCCGCTCGAGCATCGCATCGAGGCGCGCGACGGCGTCGTGCCAGGCCTCGTCCACGCGCTCGTCGGTGCCGTCGGCGTTGTAGGCATTGGCCACCAGGGTCACGGAGCCGTCGGCGTTGTCGTGCACGGCCATCTCGGAGACGAGGTTCATGGCCAGCTCGGGGATGCGCAGATCGTCCTGCGGCGGGTGGGGCAGCCGCTCCCAGTGCCGGACCGCCTCCCAGCCGATGAAGCCGACCATCCCCGAGGACAGGGGCGGGGCGTCCTCGAAGCGCTCGGTCGCGAGCACCGCCAGCGACTCCCGCAGCGCGTCGACGGGGCTGCCGTCGCTCGGCAGGCCGACCGGGACGTCGCCCAGCCAGTGCGCCTGCCCGTCCCGGCTGATCAGCGTGGCGCGGGATCCCGCGCCGATGAACGACCAGCGCGACCAGATGCCCTGGGCGGCCGATTCCATCAGGAAGGTCCCGGGCGGCGCAGTGCCGTCGTCGCCCAGCACGAGGGAGCGGTAGATGCCGATCGGCGTGAGCGCATCGGCCAGGACCGCCGTGCGCACCGGGATGACGCGGTGCTGCCGGGCGAGCTCGCGGAACTCCTCGAGCGACGGGGAGATCGTGCCCATCTGGTGCATGGTGCGGCTGCTTCCTGCCGGGATCGTCCCGGCTGTCGTGCGGACGCCGTCGCGGCGGCGCCGCTCAGTCCTCGGCGCGGCCCTGGACGGCCTCGAGCCTGCGGCCCTCGAAGCAGGTGCGGGTACCGGTGTGGCATGCGGCGCCGACCTGCTCGACCTCGAGCAGCAGCGCATCGCCGTCGCAGTCCAAGGAGGCGCGGCGCACCAGCTGGATGTGGCCCGAGGTGTCGCCCTTGCGCCACAGCTCCCGGCGCGACCGCGACCAGAAGGTCACCCGCCCGGTGCTCAGGGTGAGGTGCAGCGCCTGCTCGTCCATCCAGCCCAGCATGAGCACCTCACGGGTGTCGTGCTGCTGGATGATCGCGGCCACCAGGCCGTCGGCGTCGCGCTTGAGGAGCCCCGCCACGGACGGGTCGAGATCCGGCGACGACGGGCGGGGTGCGGGCGGGGGCTGTTCGGACATCACCGGACACTATAGGCCCGCAGCCGGGACGGCCCGGGCACGGCGGTGCGGGGCCTGCGGCGCCGGCGGTGCTCAGCGGACCTCGTGGCCCGCCGCCCGCAGGGCGGCCTTGACCTCCGCGATCGCATCGACGGGCCCGAAGTGGAAGATCGAGGCCGCGAGCACGGCATCGGCCCCGGCCTCGACCGCGGGCGGGAAGTCGGCGGGACCGCCCGCGCCGCCGGAGGCGATCAGCGGCACCGAGACCGCCGCGCGGACCTCCCGGATCATCTCCACGTCGAAGCCCTCCCGAGTGCCGTCGGCATCCATGGAGTTGAGCAGGATCTCGCCGACGCCCCGGCGCTCGGCCTCCGCGGCCCACTCGACCGCGTCGATCCCGGTGAGCTCGCGGCCCCCGTGCGTCGTGACCTCGAAGCCCGAGGCCGTGCTGCCGGTCCGCTTGGCATCGCACGAGAGCACGAGCACCTGGCTGCCGAACCGCCGGCTGATCTCGTCGATGACCTCGGGGCGACGGATGGCCGCCGTGTTGATCGAGGCCTTGTCCGCGCCGCAGCGCAGCAGCCGGTCGACGTCCTCCGAGGTGCGCACGCCGCCGCCGACGGTCAGCGGGATGAACACCCGATCCGCCGTCCGCGACACGACGTCGAACGTCGTCGCCCGCTCCGCGGACGATGCGGTCACGTCCAGGAAGGTCAGCTCGTCCGCACCGGCGTCGTTGTAGCGGGCGGCGAGCTCGACCGGATCACCGGCATCGCGCAGGTTCTCGAAGTTGACGCCCTTGACGACGCGCCCGGCGTCGACGTCCAGGCACGGGATGACGCGGATGGCGACGGCCACGGAAGTCCTCCTTGCGGCGCCCGCGGTGCGGCGGGCGGTCGGATCGGCTGGGGTGCGGACGCAGGCCGCCGGGCACCGGCCGACGGGCCCGTGCCGGGGTCCGGCCCGTCAGAGACGGGCGGCGTGGATGGGCGAGACCAGGATGGCGCGGGCGCCCACGGCGTAGAGCTCGTCCATGACCTTGTTGGTGTCGGAGCGGCGGACCATGGCGCGCACGGCCATGGCGCCGCCGTGGCCCAGCGGCGAGATCGTGGGGCCCTCCATGCCGGGAGTCACCGCGGTCGCGGCGTCGAGGAGGTCCTCGGTGACGTCGTAGTCCATCATCACGTACTGGCGAGCGACCAGCACGCCTTGGATGCGCCGACGCAGGACCTCGAGCCCGGCGATGTCCTCACCCTTGGCGGCGGAGCGGATCAGCAGCGCCTCGGAGCGCATGATCGGCTCGCCGAAGATCTCCAGCCCGGCGGCGCGCAGGGTGTTGCCCGTCTCGACGACGTCGGCGATCGCGTCGGCGACCCCCAGGCGGATCGAGGACTCGACGGCCCCGTCCAGGCGCACGACCTCGGCCTCGACCCCCTGCTCACCCAGGTGGCGCCGCAGCAGGTGGTCGTAGCTCGTCGCCACGCGCCTGCCCTGCAGGTCCTGGACGGCGGAGAACTCGCCGACCGGTCCCGCGAAGCGGAATGTCGAGCGCGCGAAGTCGAGCCCGAGGTCCTCGACCGCATCCGCCTCCGAGTCCAGCAGCAGGTCCCGGCCGGTGATGCCGACGTCGAGGACTCCCCCGCCCACGTAGATCGCGATGTCCCGCGGGCGCAGGTAGAAGAACTCGACCCCGTTCTCCGGATCCACGAGCACGAGCTCGCGGCTGTCCCTGCGCTGCCGGTAGCCGGCCTCGCTGAGCATCGTGGCGGCGGCTTCGGACAGGGCGCCCTTGTTGGGCACGGCGACGCGCAGCATGGTCGTGACTCGCTCCTGGTTCTGATGCGGGCGTTTCGAGAGGACGGGCTCCGGGGTCCGGGCACAGCCGGCAGCGGCTGCGCGGTCGGGCCGAGCCGCGCGCCTCAGAGGTGACGGTAGACGTCCTCGAGGGAGATGTCCTTGGCGACCATCATCACCTGCAGGTGGTACAGCAGCTGGGAGATCTCCTCCGCGGCCGCTTCGTGGGACTCGTGCTCGCAGGCCATCCAGACCTCGGCGGCCTCCTCGACGACCTTCTTGCCGATGCCGTGGACGCCGCGGTCCAGCTCGGCGACGGTGCCCGAGCCCTCGGGGCGCGACTGCGCTTTCTCGGTGATCTCGGCGAAGAGCTGCTCGAAGGTTTTCACGGGGGCCACCCTATCCCGGTGCGCCTGCCCGGATGTGCGCAGGCGCCCGCCGGGTCCCGCGAAGAATCCGACGCGCAGACGGCCTCGCGGCATGCGAAGGGCCCCGTCGCCTCCGAGGAGGCGACGGGGCCCGTTCCGATGCGCGGACTCAGTGCGCGTGAGCTCCGCGGCTGTGCTCGAACACCATGCCGAAGACGCCGAGCATGGCGACCGGGAACGCCAGGCCCACGATCCACCAGTCGATGGCCAGGCCGAGCACGAACACCATGGCGCCGGCCCCGAAGAGCAGCGGGGTCCAGGACCACGGCGAGAAGTGCCCGTACTCGCCGGTGCCGTCCGCGATCTCGCCCTCGAGGTCGTCCTCCGGCAGCAGCGCCTTGGTGCTGCGCAGCGTGAGCGTGAGGTAGACGGCGAGGAAGGCGCACATGACGCCGGTGGCCAGCAGAGCCGGGAAGCCGGCCAGCTCCTGGAAGTCGGTCACGAAGCCGTAGATGAAGCCCACGACGATGCAGAACACCGTGAGGAGCCACAGGGTCTTGATGGTCGCCTTCATCGAGCTGCCTCCGTGCTGCGGGTGTCGTGCTTGCGGCGGTCGTTCTCGGCCGGGTTGGCCTCGGTGTCGCCCACGCTGGGATCCGGCGACAGGGCCGCCAGCTCCGGGTGGTGCAGGTCGAGGGCCGGGCGCTCCGAGCGGATGCGGGGCAGCGACACGAAGTTGTGGCGCGGGGGCGGGCACGAGGTGGCCCACTCGAGCGATCCGCCGAAGCCCCACGGGTCGTCGACCTCGACCTTCTTGCCGCGCTTGTGCGTGATGTAGACGTTCCAGAAGAACGGGATCATCGACGCCGCGAGCAGGAAGGAGCCCACCGTCGAGAACTGGTTCATGAAGGTGAACCCGTCCTCGGGCATGTAGTCCGCGTAGCGGCGGGGCATTCCCACGACGCCGAGCCAGTGCTGGATCAGGAACGTCATGTGGAAGCCGACGAAGAGCATCCAGAAGTGGATCTTGCCGACGCGCTCGTTGAGCATCTTGCCGGTGAACTTGGGCCACCAGAAGTAGAACGCGGCGAACATGCCGAACACGACGGTTCCGAAGATCACGTAGTGGAAGTGGGCCACCACGAAGTACGTGTCCGAGACGTGGAAGTCCAGCGGCGGGGTGGCCAGGATGATGCCGGTCAGACCGCCGAAGAGGAACGTGAACATGAACCCCAGGACCCACAGCATGGGCGTCTCGAAGGTCAGCGACCCCTGCCACATGGTGCCGATCCAGTTGAAGAACTTCACGCCCGTGGGCACCGCGATCATCATCGTCATGAAGGAGAAGAAGCCCAGCATGACCGATCCGGTCACGTACATGTGGTGCGCCCACACGGTCACCGACAGCGCGGCGATCGCGATGGTCGCGAAGACCAGCCCGACGTAGCCGAACAGCGGCTTGCGGGAGAACACCGGCAGGATCTCCGAGATGATGCCGAAGAACGGCAGCGCGAGGACGTACACCTCCGGGTGGCCGAAGAACCAGAACAGGTGCTGCCAGAGGATGGCCCCGCCGTTCTCGGCGTCGAAGATATGCCCGCCCAGGCGGCGGTCCATGCCCAGCGCGAACAGCGCCGAGGCCAGCGGCGGGAAGATCATGATGATCAGCAGCGAGGTGACCAGAGCGGTCCAGGTGAAGACCGGCATGCGCCACATGGTCATGCCCGGGGCGCGCATGCACAGGATCGTGGTGATGAAGTTGACGCCGCCCATGATGGTGCCGAAGCCCTGCAGGCCCAGGCCGAAGACCCAGAGGTCGCCGCCGACCCCCGGGGAGAAGGTCGTCGAGTTCAGCGGCGCGTAGGCGAACCAGCCGAACGAGGCCGCGCCCTGCGGGGTGAGGAAGCCGGCGACGGCCACGAGCGAGCCGAAGAGGAAGAACCAGAAGGCCAGCGCGTTCAGCCGCGGGAAGGCGACGTCCGGAGCGCCGATCTGCAGGGGCACGAGCACGTTGGCCAGGCCGGTGAACAGCGGGGTGCCGAACATCAGCAGCATGATCGTGCCGTGCATGGTGAACAGCTGGTTGTACTGCTCCTTGGTCTCCAGGATCTGCATGCCCGGAGCGAAGAGCTCCGCGCGGATCAGCAGCGCCATGACGCCGCCGAGGCAGAAGAACAGGAAGGCCGCGATCAGGTACATGTACCCGATCGTCTTGTGATCGGTGGTGGTCAGCCAGTTGACGATGATCCGGCCCTTGGAGCGGGGCACGACCCGCGGAGCCGCGGTGGTCGCGTCATTGGCTGAGTACTCGAGAGTGGTCATGTGCTCTCAGCCTCTCAGTTCTCGTCGTACGTCGAGCCGGGCATGGAGTCCTGGTTCTCGACCGGTGCTTCGTTGGTGTTCGGGTTGCGGTCGTACTCGGTGCCGAGCTGGCCGGTGTTGCCCTGATCGCGCAGGTTCTGCATCTGCTGGTCGTACTCGTCCTGCGAGACGATCTCGACGTTGAAGAGCATCTCCGAGTGGTACTCGCCGCACAGCTCGGCGCACTTGCCCTGGAAGGTGCCTTCGTCGCCGGTGGTGAACGACAGGTAGTTGGTCTGGTTCGGGATCATGTCCATCTTCTCGAGGAAGGCGGGGACCCAGAAGGAGTGGATGACGTCGCGCGAGGTGACCTGGAGCTCGACCTCGCTGTCGGCCGGCAGGTAGAGGGTCGGCAGCGTCTCCTCGACGCCCTCCGAGCCGTCTTCGTTCAGGTGCGCCTGCGTGCCCGAGTAGTAGACGTCGTCATCGGTGTAGTTGAAGTCCCAGGCCCACTGCTTGCCGATGACCTCGACGGTGGTGTCCGGGTTCTCGTGGCGCGGCGTGAGATCCGCCAGAGCGCGCTCCGAGAAGACGAACAGCGTGATGACCAGGGCGATCGGCACGAAGGTGTAGAAGATCTCGAGCGGCAGGTGGTAGGCCACCTGGCGCGGGTACCCGACCTCGTTCTTGCGACGGCGGTAGGCGATCATGCACCAGAGCATGAGGCCCCAGGTGACCATGCCGACCATCAGGGCGGCGATCCACGACCCCACCCAGAGGTCGACGATCGTCTGGGCGTTGTCGGTGGGGGCGGAGTCGCCCACCGGCATGAAGCCGTTGCTGACGTGCTGGTTCAGCTCGGCGGAGCAGCCCGTCAGGGCGAGCAGCGCAGCGCCTCCGAGGGCGCTCGCCCTGAGCGCTCGGGTGCGCCGGCTGACGGGTCGGGAGTGCGAACTCACAGACAGCCCTTCCTGTTCTCGGTCGCGGTCCTGTCCGTCCCGGGGGACGCTGCGGGCAGGAGCCTGGGGTTTCTCCTGGAGTTTACCCCCTGCGTCCAGGGCGTGCTGACACATCGTCAGCCGTGTGTCCCGGTTGCCACGGCTTCTGCAACCGCCCGGCGCCGGTCGCGCGCTGCTCCGCCGGTTCCGTCCGGGGCCGGCCCCGGACGGACGAGGGCCCCGGGCGTCGTCGTGCGATGCCCGGGGCCCTCGTGGCCGCGCCCGGTCTGCGCCGGAGGGCGGCCGGCGCGGCTCAGCTGAAGGAGTCGCCGCAGGCGCAGGAGCCCTGCGCATTCGGGTTGTCGATCGAGAAGCCCTGCTTCTCGATGGTGTCCTCGAAGTCGATGGTCGAGCCCTCGAGGTAGGGCACCGACATCTTGTCGACGATGACCTCGACGCCGCCGAAGTCCTTGGCGGCGTCGCCGTCGAGGACGCGCTCGTCGAAGTAGAGCTGGTAGATCAGCCCCGAGCAGCCGCCGGGCTGCACGGCCACGCGCAGGCGGAGGTCCGTGCGCCCCTCCTGCTCGAGCAGCGCGGACACCTTCTGCGCGGCGGTGTCGGTCAGCTTCACGCCGTGCGTGGGCAGTCCCTCGGTGGTGGGGGTGTCGGTGGTGACGGTCATGCGCTCTCTCCTCCTGCGTGCTGCCCGGTCCGGAAGCGGCTCGGGCGTGTGCGGCATTCCTGCTGCCTGGAACCAGTGTGGACCCCGATCCATTCCCGCGTCCATCGAGGCCGCTCCGGGCGCGGGTCGCGGCCTCCGCTCAGCCGTGCGCCGATCCGGCTCGCGCGGCCAGCCACAGGGCCTCGGCGACGATCGCCCGGCGGTAGTCCTCCAGCTGCAGGGACTCGTCGATCCCGTGCGCCCGGGTGTCCGGGTCCTCGATGCCGGTGACCAGGATCGCGGCCTGCGGATACGCGGCCTGCAGGTCGGCGGTGAACGGGATCGACCCGCCCATCCCCATCTCGACGCTCGGCCGCCGCCACGCCTCCGACAGCGCCCACAGCATGTCCCGGGCGGCCTCGGCCGATGTGTCCGTCGCGAAGGCCGGGCCGGTCTCCTCGATCCGGACCTCGACCTGCGCCCCGAACGGGGCGTGCGACTCGAGGTGCTCGCGCAGCAGGCGCGCGGCCTCCACCGGGTCCTGCCCGGGAGCGATCCGCAGGGAGAGCCTGGCCCGGGCGCTCGGAGCGATCGTGTTCGAGGCGACGTCGACGCCGGTCGCGTCGAACCCCGTCACGGAGAGCGCGGGCTGGGTCCACAGGCGGGAGGTCAGGCTCCCCCGCCCGGCCAGCTCGACCCCGGGCAGGACGCCGGCGTCCTCGCGGAACTGCCGCTCGTCGTAGCGCAGCGCGCCGTCGCCGTCCTCGCCGACGCGGCTGCGCAGGCCCTCGACGGCCACCGCTCCGTCGTCGTCGTGCAGGGTCGCGATCAGCCGGGCGAGCAGCGTCGGCCCGTCCAGCACGGGACCGCCGTAGCCCCCGGAGTGCAGGGTGTGGTCCACGCCGCGGACCTCCACGACCGCACCGACGACCCCGCGCAGACTCGTCGTCAGCGTGGGGACCCCGACCTGCCAGTTGGCGGAGTCCGCGATGACGATCGCATCGGCGGCCAGCTCCTCCCGGTGCCGGGCGAGGAAGTCGGAGAAGTGCGGGGAGCCGGCCTCCTCCTCCCCCTCGACGAACACGGTGATGCCGAGTCCGTGGTCCGCGCCGAGCACGTCGCGCAGCACCCGCACGGCGGCCACATGGGCCATGACGCCGGCCTTGTCGTCGGCGGCGCCGCGGCCCCACAGCCGCCCGTCGCGACGCCGCGCCTCGAACGGAGGGCTCGTCCAGGCCTCGGGATCCCCCGGGGGCTGGACGTCGTGATGGGCGTAGAGCAGCACCGTGGGCCGCCCGTGCGCCGCGGGCGTCCGGGCGATCACCGCAGGGTGGGCCTCCTCGCCGTCGGCCGGGCGGATCTCGACGGTCTCGAAGCCCTCGGCCTGGAGCAGGCCCGCCACGGCCTCGGCGGAGCGGCGCAGCTGCGCGGGATCGAAGGAGTCCCAGGCGATGCCGGGGATCGCCACGAGCTCCCCGAGCTGGTCGACGACGCGATCGAACTCCCGGTCCACGGCTGCGCGGAAGGCCTCGATGTCGAGCCCGGCGGCATGCGCCGGGACCGCGGCGCTGTGGGGCGGGGTCTGCTGGTCTGCGGGATCGGTCATGCCCGGAAGCGTAGCGCGGGGGCGGACCGCGACTGCGGAGGGCCTTCCGGGCTTCGACTAGACTCGCCGGGTGATCGGACGACGCAGCAAGGAAACCCAGACCACCGCAGAGGCCGCGCAGACTCGCACAGGGTCCACCGCGGTCGGCTCGAGCTCCGCCCGGGCGGACGCGGCCGGTTCCAGCGCCGCGGGCTCGAGCGCCGGCGGCTCCGCCGGGTCGAGCGCGGCGGGCTCGGCCCCGGCGGGGCAGGCCGAGCAGGAGCGGCAGCGGCAGGCGCAGGCGCCGACCCAGCAGCACCACGGCGCCAGGACCGAGGGCAAGGGCCGGCCCACGCCCTCGCGCCGCCAGCAGGAGGCCGCCCGCGTGCGCCCGCTGGTCCCGGAGGATCGGAAGGCCGCCAAGCAGGCGGACCGCGCCGCGCGCCGCGAGCAGCGTCTCACCGCCCAGCAGGGCATGGCCGCCGGGGACAAGCGCTACCTGCCCCCGCGCGATCAGGGCGAGCAGAAGGCCTTCGTGCGCGACTGGGTGGATGCGCGCTGGAACGTCGCCGAGCTGCTGATGCCCATCGCGCTGATCGCCCTGATCTTCCTGCTCATCCCCAGCGGCCTGCAGCAGATCGGCGTCCTGGTCTTCTACGCGCTGATCATCGTGGCGGTGCTGGACTGCGTGCTCCTGGTCGTCGGGGTGCGCCGCGGCCTGACCCGGCGGTTCGGCTCGCGCGAGTCCGGCACGAGCTTCTACGCCGTGACCCGGGCCATGAACCTGCGCTCCACGCGCATGCCGCGCCCGCGGGTCAAGCGCGGTGAGCGCCCCTCCTGATATCTCCCGTCCCGTCGGCCGCGCTCGGCCCCGGACGACGCCCCGCCCTGCTGCAGCAGGGCGGGGCGTCGTCGTTCCCGGTGCCGCTGCCGGCCCGCGCCGACCGCGCTCGGCGGGCGTCGCGCCTCAGCGCAGGCCGCGCACGATCCTGGCCGCGTAGAACGGGCCCTCGTAGAGGAAGGCCGTGTAGCCCTGCACCAGATCCGCACCGGCCTCGAGGCGCCGGCGGGCGTCGTCGGCGGAGGTCACTCCCCCGGCCGCGATGATCGTGAGCCGGTCCCCCACGTGCTCGCGCACGAGGCGCAGGACCTCCAGGGACCGCGGCGCCAGCGGCTCGCCGGACAGGCCGCCGGCGCCGATCCCGGCCACCCGGGCCGGGTCGCTGCGCAGCCCCAGGCCGTCGCGGGCGATCGTGGTGTTGGTGGTCGCGATGCCGTCCAGTCCGAGCTCGAGCGCCAGATCGGCCACGGCGCGGACGTCCTCGTCGGCGAGGTCCGGGGCGATCTTCACGAGCAGCGGGACGCGCCTCCCGGCTGCGGCCCGCGACTCCTCCTGCACCGCGCTCAGGATGGGGCGCAGCGACTCCACGGCCTGCAGCTCGCGCAGCCCCGGGGTGTTCGGCGAGGAGACGTTGACCATCAGGTAGTCCGCCGCCGGCGCCAGCTCGCGCGCCGAGGTGCGGTAGTCGTCGACCGCGTCCTCGAGGGCCACGGCCTTGGTCTTGCCGATGTTCACGCCGATCACGGGCCGGCCCGGGCCGCGCCACGAGGCGTCGAGCTCGCGCCGGGCCCGCTCCAGGCGCGGACGGACGGCCGCGGCGCCGTCGTTGTTGAAGCCCATGCGATTGACGACGGCCCGGTCCTGCTCCAGGCGGAACAGGCGCGGCCGGGGATTGCCCGGCTGGGCCCGGGCCGTCACCGTGCCGATCTCGACGTGGCCGAAGCCCAGATCGGCCAGCGCGGCGATGCCCTCCGCGCCCTTGTCGAAGCCGGCCGCGAGCCCGAAGCGCGACGGGAAGCGCAGCCCCATGACCTCGACCTCCTGATCGCGACGGGCGCGCGTCAGCCTCCGCAGCAGCGGGGACAGCCCCAGGGCCCGGCAGGCGCGGATGCCCAGGAAGCCGAGGCCATGGGCTCGCTCGGGATCCATGCCCGAGAACACGACGCGGAAGAACGTAGGGTAGAGGCGCATGTCCGACAGTCTTCCAGAACCCCGCGGCGGCTCCCGCCACGACCCCGGCTCCCGCGCTCCCGGGGGGATTCGGCACGCGCCCGGCCGCCGCGACGCCGATCCCGATCGGCCCGGCGCGCGCGGCCGCCGATCCGCGGCGCAGGACCCCTCCGACGGCCCCGACGGCTGGAGGGAGGACGTCCTCGGCCCGGGCTTCCTGGCCCGGCGGCTTCCCGTGCCGGGGCGCGGAGCCCATGACGCCGCGACGCTCGTGCGCCACGTCCCCCGGCTCGATCCCGAGCACGATCCGCAGGACGCGTGCGACGAACCCCGCGGGACGGTCGTCTACGTCCACGGCTGGTCCGACTACTTCGCCAATCCGGAGCTCGCCCGGGCGGTCTCCGCGGCCGGCTTCCGCTTCTACGCGCTCGACCTCCACGGCTACGGCCGGGCCCTGACGGACGACGTCCTGGCGCATCCGGAGGTCCCCGGCTACGCGGAGTCGATGAGGGAGTACCGGGGCGATCTGGAGGCCGCGGTGCGCGCCGCGGCGCACGACGGGGCCCCGGCGCAGCCCGGGCAGATCGTGTGGCTGGGGCACTCCACGGGCGGGCTCGTGGTGTCGCTGGCGGCGCTGACCGCGGCCGAGCCCCCGGCGGGGATCGCGCTGGCGGCCCCCTGGATCGCCCCGCACGTCCACGATCTCGCGGGCCGGGCCCTGGTCGCGGCGCTGCGGCTCGTCCCGCGGCGGTGGCACGACCGGCAGCTGCCGCTGCGGGTGGCCGGCCACTACTTCCGCAGCCTCTCCTCGAGCCGCGACGGGGAGTGGCCGCTGGACCCGCGATGGCGCCCGGAGACCTCGTTCCCGCTCACGGTCGGCTTCCTGCTGGCCGCCCACGAGGGGCACCTGCGGCTGCTCGATCTGCATCGCCGCGGCGCGGTCGCGGCAGCCCCCGTGCTCCTGCAGATCTCCCGGCGCAGCCTGATCCTCCCCTGGTGGTGCGAGGCCATGAAGCGCCGGGACACCGTGCTGGACGTCGGGCGGATCCGGCGTCGGATCGGAGCGCTGAGTCCCGTGCCGCGGGTCATCTCCTACGACGGCGCCCTGCACGACGTCCACCGCTCCGCCCCGGAGGTCAGGCGCCGGACCTTCGAGGATCTGAGCGACTGGCTCGGCGAGGTGGCGCGGCGGATCGCGGCGGACGGGGCACCGGACGGCCCCGGGCCGGGTCGCTGAGCCGTTGCCCGCCGTCGGTCGGGACAGGCGCGGCGGCCGCGGCGGGCCAGGGGCGCCTCAGACCCGGTCCGGGCCCGCGGGGTCCCCGGCAGCGGATGGTTCGGCGCCCTGCGCCACCCGGTCGACGGCGCCGCCGTAGCGGCGGTCCCGGCGGGCGAACTCCTCGACCGCGGCCCACAGGGTCCGGCGATCGACGTCGGGCCACAGGACGTCCTGGAAGACCAGCTCGGCGTAGGCGGACTGCCACAGCATGAAGTTGGAGATCCGCTGCTCGCCGGACGAGCGCAGGAAGAGATCGACGTCCGGCAGGTCGGGCTCGTCGAGATAGCTCTGCAGCAGCCCCTCGTCGACCTTCCGGGGGTTCAGCCGGCCCGCCGCCGCATCGCGCGCGATCGCCGCGGCGGCATCGGCGATCTCGGCGCGGCCGCCGTAGTTCACGCACATCGTCAGCGTGGCGACGTCGTGATCGCGGGTCTCCCGCTCGGCCGTCTCCAGCCGATCGATGACCGAGCGCCACAGCCGGGGGCGCCGGCCGGCCCATCGGATCCGCACCCCCCACTCGTGGAAGGTCTCGAGCTGGCGCTCCATGACCTCGGCGGTGAAGTTCATGATGAACGAGATCTCGCTGGGCGAGCGCTTCCAGTTCTCGGTCGAGAACGCGTAGGCGGACACGTAGGGGATGCCCATCTCGATGGCCCCGGCGACCACGTCCACCAGGGCCAGTTCCCCCGCCCGGTGCCCCTCGTTGCGGGGCAGGCCCCGCTCATTGGCCCAGCGCCCGTTGCCGTCCATCACGACGGCCACATGCCGGGGCACGAACTGCGCGGGGATCGGCGGGGCGAGCGCACCGGAGGGATGGGCCGGGGGCGGGCTGAAGCGGCTCAACGGGGGTCCTCTCGACGGGCGGGGCGGGCGTCGGCGTCAGTCGCGCTCGACGAGCGGCAGCGACTTCACCGCGTGCTCCAGATGGAACTGGACGTAGGCGGCCACGATACCGGCGGCGGCCCGCGCGGTCCGGGGCTCGACGGCATCGACGCGCGGCCAGTCCCCGTCCAGCAGCGCCTGGAGGTGGGCGACCGTCTGCATGCCGGGCGACAGGGACCCGGGCGGGCGGCACCGGTCGCAGACCATGCCGCCCAGCTCCGCGCTGAAGGACCGGTGCGGCCCGGCCGCGCCGCACTGCGCGCATGCCCCGAAGGACGGCGCCCAGCCCGCCGCGGCGACCGCGCGCAGCAGGTAGGAGTCCAGCAGCTGATCCGGGGCGTGCAGGCCCCGGGCCAGGGCGGACAGCGCGCCGATCAGCAGGCGGTACTGCGGCCGGGTCTGCTCCGCGTCGTCGGTCGAGACCTGCTCGGCGGCCTCGGCCATGGCCGTGGCCGCCGTGTACTTGGCGTAGTCCGCCGCGATCGGCGAGGACCAGGTCCGGCGGGCCGAGGCCTGCGAGACGATGTCGAGGCTGCGGCCGTGGACCAGCTGCAGGTCCGAGAGGCTGAACGGCTCGAGCAGCGAGCCGAACCTGGAGCTCGTGCGCCGCACGCCCTTGGCGACGGCGCGGACCTGACCGTGGTCCTGCGTCAGCAGGACCACGATCCGGTCGGCCTCCCCCAGCTGGTGCGTCCGCAGGACGACCCCGACGTCGCGGTAGGACTTCGAGGCGAACGAGGTGCCGCGCGCCACAGGGGTGCTCAGTCCTCCGAAGCGGCCCGCGCCGCGCGGTTGACCGCGGAGACGACGGCCTTGAGCGAGGAGCGGGTCGTCGAGGAGTCGATGCCCGCGCCCCACAGGACGTGCTCCCCCACGGCGAGCTCGACGAACGACGCCGCGTGGGCGTCCGAGGCCGCCGAGAGCGTGTGCTCCGAGTAGTCGAGCAGGCGCAGGTCGACGCCTTCGGCGCGCAGGATCTGGATCAGGGCGTCGATCGGCCCGTTGCCGCTGGCCGAGCGCTGCCGGGCGACGCCGTCGATCTCGAGCCCGACGTCCAGCCGGGTGTCCCCGTCGTGCTCGGAGTGCGTGCTGATGGAGGTGAGGCGGAAGCGGCCCCAGCACGCGCCGCTGCGGTCCGCGGGCAGGTACTCGTCCTGGAAGATCTGCCAGATCTGCTCGCCCGTGATCTCGCTGCCGCTGGTCTCGGTGTGCCGCTGCACGACGCCCGAGAACTCGATCTGGGCGCGTCGCGGCAGGGTCAGGCCGCGCTCGGTCTTGAGCAGGTAGGCCACCCCGCCCTTGCCGGACTGCGAGTTGACGCGGATCACGGCCTCGTACGAGCGCCCGAGGTCCTTGGGGTCGATCGGCAGGTAGGGCACGGCCCACTCCAGCTCGTCGACGGTGACGCCCTGGTCCCGGGCATCCTGCTGCATCGCGTCGAAGCCCTTGTTGATCGCGTCCTGGTGCGATCCGGAGAACGCCGTGAAGACCAGGTCGCCGCCGTACGGGGAGCGCTCCGGGACGGGCAGCTGGTTGGCGGTCTCGACCGTGCTGCGGATGTGGGCGATGTCCGAGAAGTCGATCATGGGATCGACGCCCTGCGTCAGCATGTTCAGGCCCAGGGTCACCAGGTCCACGTTGCCGGTGCGCTCGCCGTTGCCGAACAGGCAGCCCTCGATGCGGTCGGCCCCGGCCAGGTAGCCGAGCTCGGCGGCGGCCACGCCGGTGCCGCGGTCGTTGTGCGGGTGCAGCGACAGGATGGTCGCATCGCGGTGGTAGAGGTTGCGCGACATCCACTCGATCGAGTCGGCGTAGACGTTCGGAGTGGCCATCTCGACGGTGGCCGGCAGGTTGAGGATCATCTCCCGGTCGCCGCCGATCTCGAAGGTCTCGGCGACCTCGTTGGAGATCCGCGCCGCGAACTCGAGCTCCGTGCCCGTGAAGGACTCCGGCGAGTACTCGTAGACGACCTTGGTGCCGGTCGTGGCGGCCAGCTGCTCCTCGTGCTTCATGCACAGGCGCGCGCCGGTCAGGGCGATGTCGACGATGCCGTCCTCGTCCGAGCGGAACACGACCCGGCGCTGCAGCTTCGAGGTCGAGTTGTAGAGGTGGACGATGGCCTGGGGCGCCCCGGCGATGGCCTCGAACGTGCGCTGGATGAGGTGCTCGCGCGACTGCGTGAGGACCTGGATCGAGACGTCCTCCGGGATGCGGTCCTCGTCGATGAGCCGGCGCACGAAGTCGAAGTCGACCTGCGAGGCGGACGGGAAGCCCACCTCGATCTCCTTGTAGCCCATCCTCACGAGCAGCTCGAACATCATGAGCTTGCGCTGCGAGTCCATGGGATCGATCAGCGCCTGGTTGCCGTCCCGCAGATCGACGGCACACCAGCGCGGCGCACGGGTGATCGTCCTGTCCGGCCACGTGCGATCCGGCAGGGAGAAGGGGATCTGCTCGTGGAACGGGCGGTACTTGTGCGTGGGCATGCCCGAGGGCTGCTGGCGATTCTGCATGGGATGAACCTGTCTCTGACGCGGCACGGGACGACCGTGCGGGAGGAGGAGATGTGGACCGGGCCGGGCATCGCGGACTCCGCAGCGGGGTCCGGCCCATCCTGGGGCTCCGCGGCTGCTCCGGGCGACGGAGGGCGGGAGCCGGCGAGGATCAGGACCCGCTGCGGCAGATCAGCAGTAGCTTCGCGGTCGTGCACATGCGATCGACGGTATCACCACAGGGGGCTGGACGGCGCTCGCGGGCGGTCACTGCTGACAGGTGAACTGCTCGGCCGTCTGCCCGCTGAACTGGCCCGGGACCTCGGAGTCGACCTCCATGGTCTCCCCCTCGGCGAAGTCCTCCCCGACCGTGAGGCTCACGCCGCCGGCGAGGTCGGGGCTGTGGGCGATCTGGGATCCGGGGATGCCGAGCTCCTCCGCGACCTGCTCCGCGGCGCCCTGCCAGCCCATCGCGTAGTGCAGCTGGGTGCCCGGCAGGTCCTCGTCGAGGACCTCGCCCTCCTGCGCCAGCTCGTAGCCCGCGTCCGCGAGCTGCTCGGCGAGCTCCTGGCCCCGCCCGTCCGCGCCGGAGGCGTCGAGGATCGTCACCGGGACGGACTCGGGGCTGTAGGCCGGGGCGTCGTCCGCGGTCTCCTGCGCTGTGGCCTCCTCCTCCGGCGCGGAGGCGTCCTGCTCCGCACTCGGCTCGGCGCTCGGGCCGCCGGAGCCGGACTCGCTCGCGGCGTCCTCGGGGACCCCGTCCTCCGTGAGGGAGCCGTCCTCGCGCAGCACCTCGAACAGGTCCTCCGAGGGCTGCTCCTGGAGCTGCAGCCGGTTGGGGTCCTCGGGGTAGACCTCGGTGGGCACCGAGACGAACACCACGCGCGAGAGGTCCACGCCGGCCAGCTCGTTGGCCAGGCCGACGATCCGGGTGACGTTGCCCAGCTGCTCGTCGACGTGCAGGTTCTGGGTCATGACGTCGGCGATCTCGTACAGCCGCGGGATGTTCGTCAGGGTCCCCTCGGCCTGCAGCTTGCGGGCCAGCGAGGCCATGAACTGCTGCTGGGAGCGGATGCGGGACTCGTCGCCGCCGTCGCCGAAGGCCGCGCGGGAGCGCAGGAAGGCCAGGGCCTGCTCGCCTTCGATGCTCGAGGTCCCGGCCGGCAGCTCGAGGCCGGACTTGGGGTCGTCGACCTCGTGCGTCACGCAGACCTCGACGCCGCCGACGGCGCGGGAGAGCTCCGTGACCGCGTTGAAGTCGGCGAGCATGAAGTGGTCGATGTTCAGCCCCGTGAGCTCCCCGATGGTCGCGACCGTGCAGCCCGGCCCGCCGTTCTCGGCCGCCGAGTTGAGCATCGCGCCCTCCTCGGCCTCGTGGACCTCCCCCGTCTCCGGGTCCGTGCACTCCGGGATGTCCACGATGAGATCGCGCGGGAAGGAGACGACGGTGACGTCCTCCCGGTCCTCGGAGATGTGGGCCAGCATCATGACGTCGGTCTTGCCGGTCCCGTTGCCCTCCTCGATGTCGCCGTAGCGGGAGTTCTGCTCCCCCGCGCGGGTGTCGGAGCCCATGATGAGGATGTCGGTGGCCCCCGAGTCGTCCCAGCCGTCCTGGCCCAGGTTCAGCGGGCTGGTCATGAGGTTCTGCTGGAGCCGGAACACGCTCAGTCCCCCGATGCCGACGACGACCGCCAGGAGCAGGGCCGCGATGATCAGGCCCCAGCGACGCCCCTCCGGCGGCGCGGCCGCGGCGCTCCAGTGCCGGCCGACCTGCTCGCTGCCGCTGCGGCGCTCGGTCGCGCCGACGTCGTGGGGTGTGCTCACGTGCTGCTGCTCCGGTGGGTCTGTGGTGGGGTTCGCGGCCTGGGCCGCGCGAGTCGTCCGGGGCCGCCCGGGCCGGTTCGGACGCGCCGCAGGGGCACCTTACTCCAGCCGGATGGGCGCCCCTGGGGAGCCGAGTGCTCAGAAGCCGAGGCGGGACATCTGCCGGGGATCGCGCTGCCATTCCTTCGCGACCTTGACGTGCAGGTCCAGGTACACCTTGGTGCCCAGCATCCGCTCGATCGACGCCCGCGCGGTCGCCCCGATCTCGCGCAGGCGGGAGCCGCCCCTGCCGATCACGATCGCCTTCTGCGACGGGCGCTCGACGTAGAGCGAGACGTGGACGTCGAGCATGGGGTCGTCCTCGGGGCGGTCCTCGCGAGGGATCATGTCCTCGCACACGGCCGCCAGCGAATGCGGCAGCTCGTCGCGCACGCCCTCGAGCGCGGCCTCGCGCACGAGCTCCGCGACCAGCGTCATCTCGGGCTCATCGGTGAGCTCCCCGTCCGGGTACAGCGGCGGCGAGACCGGCATGCGCGAGATCAGCAGCTCCGCGAGCTCCTCGAGCTGGAAGCGGTCCACCGCGGAGACGGGGATGACGTCCGCGAAGCCGATGTCCTCCGGGACCGGGGCCGGCGTGTGCTCCCGCCCGCGCTTCCGGGCCCGGACGCCCTGCCGGCGCTGGAACTCGACATGCTCCTCGGTCAGCACCTCCCGGCCCATGGCCTCGACCGCCATGAGCTGCTCGACCAGCTCGTCCCGGGCGACCTTGTCGGCCTTGGTCACGATCGCCACGATGGGCCGCCGCCCGGCCGAGGCGAGCTGCTGGGCGATGTAGCGGTCCCCGGGGCCGATCCGCTCGTCGGCCGGGACGCAGAAGCCCAGGACGTCGACCTCGCCGAGGGTCTCCGTCACGAGCTCGTTGAGCCGCTCGCCCAGCAGGGTCCGCGGCCGGTGCACGCCGGGGGTGTCCACCAGGACGAGCTGCCCGCTGTCCCGGTGCACGATCCCGCGGATGGTGTGCCGCGTGGTCTGGGGGCGGTTGGAGGTGATCGCGATCTTCTGCCCCACCAGGGCGTTGGTCAGCGTCGACTTCCCGGCGTTCGGGCGGCCCACGAACACCGCGAAGCCCGAGCGCGTCCGGACGGGATCGCCCCCCTGGACGGGCCCGCCGGGGGTCTGGCTGCTGTCGGTCATCGGATCTGCTCCCGGAGGATCGTCGGTGGAGTGCGGTGCGTGCGGCGCCGGGGACTCAGCGCATGGTCTCGACGGGGGCCTCGCGGCCCAGGAACCCGCCGAGCAGCTCGCGCTGCAGCGCGAACATCATCTCGCGCTCGTCGTCCTCGGCATGGTCGTGGCCCAGCAGGTGCAGGATGCCGTGGACGGTGAGCAGGAACAGCTCGTCCTCGATGCTGTGCCCGGCATCCGCGGCCTGCCGCGCCGCGACCGGCGGGCACAGGACGATGTCCCCGAGCACGCCCTCGGCCGGCTGATCGGCGGTGCCGGCGCGCAGCTCGTCCATCGGGAAGGACAGGACGTCGGTCGGCCCGGGCAGGTCCATCCACTCGATGTGCAGCCGGGACATCTCGTCCTCGTCGACGACGGCGATCGACAGCTCGACGGCCTCGGCCAGGTGCAGCCGGTGGAAGCAGTGCTCGATCAGCTGCAGCTGGCGATGGGGGTCGTAGGCGGCCCAGGCCTGCCGGTGCTCGGCGGGGACCTCATCGGCCGCGAGCCGGATGTCGAACTCGACGGTCACCGCCCCTCCTCCGGCTGCGGCTGGGCCTGCCCCGGGCCCTGCCCGGCGCCGGCGGCGGCCTCGCGGCGCGCCTCCTTGCGCTCGCGCCGCTCGGCGCGGCGGCGGTTCGTCGCGCCGAAGTGCTCGTAGGCGTCCACGATCCGCCCGACGAGCTCGTGGCGCACGACGTCGTCGCTGGTCAGCTCGGGGAAGGCGATGTCGTCGACGCCGTGCAGGATGTGCTCGACCTGGCGCAGCCCCGAGGAGGTGCCGCCGGGCAGGTCCACCTGCGTCACATCGCCGGTCACGACGATCTTGGAGCCGAAGCCCAGGCGGGTCAGGAACATCTTCATCTGCTCGGGCGTGGTGTTCTGCGCCTCGTCGAGGATGATGAACGACTCGTTGAGCGTGCGCCCGCGCATGTAGGCCAGCGGGGCCACCTCGATGGTCCCGGCCTCCATGAGCTTGGGGATGCTCTCGGGGTCCAGCATCTCGTGCAGGGCGTCGAACAGCGGCCGCAGGTACGGATCGATCTTCTCGTTGAGGGACCCGGGCAGGAAGCCCAGCCGCTCCCCCGCCTCGACGGCGGGCCGCGTGAGGATCAGCCGGGAGACCTCCTTGCGCTGCAGGGCCTGCACCGCCTTGGCCATGGCCAGGTAGGTCTTGCCCGTGCCGGCCGGGCCGATGCCGAAGGTGACCGTGTGGGCGTCGATGGCGTCGACGTAGTGCTTCTGGTTGACGGTCTTCGGCCGGATCGTCCTGCCGCGCGAGCTGAGGATGTCCTGGTTGAGCGCGCTCGACGGCTTGGCGGCGACGTCGCGGCCGAGGATGCCCAGCAGCTGCGAGACGACCTGCGGCGTGACCAGGGTGCCCTGTGCGGCGAGGGCGCGGATCTCCTCGAGCAGCGCGACGACGACCGCCACGTCCTCCCCGCGGCCCTCGACGACCACGGTGAGGTCCTGGGCGCGCAGGCGCGTCCCGGGGCGGGCCAGCTCGATCTGGGTGAGCGCGCTGTCCGCCTGGCCGATGCTGCGGACCATGGTCTCCCGGTCGTGGAAGACGACGGAGCGGCGCACGCGCTCCTGCTCGGGGCTCGGTCCTGCCTCGGCGGGGCGTTCCGGGGTGGGCCCGGTGTCCGGCATGGTGCTCTGGTGCATGGTGATGGCCCTGCGGCCGCTGCTGCCTTCCGTGCTGCGCTGGGTGGGTCCGGGCGACGGCGCTGCGCCGTCGCGTCAGGGCCTCACCCTACCGCGCCCCTGCGGCGCCCGGCCGCGGCCTCCGGTGCGCTCACCATCGCCCGAGGCCGGCGGACAGGACCGCCACGGCCGCCGCCCCTGCCGTGGAGGAGCGCAGGACCTCCGGACCCAGGAGCACGGGCTGCGCGCCGGCGGCCGCGAAGCGCTCGAGCTCCGCATCGGAGACGCCGCCCTCGGGGCCCACGATCAGCCCGATCGCCTCGAGGCCCTCGTCCGCCGCGAGCTGCGGGGCCAAGGCGCAGAGCCGGTCCCGGGCGCTCTCGTGCAGCAGGAGCCAGCGGGTCCGCGGGCGCTCGGCGATCGCAGCGGCCAGGGATCCGCTCGTGACCGGCTGATCGAGACGCGGCCAGTGCGCCCTGCGGGACTGCTTGGCCGCCGAGGTCAGGGTCGACTCCCACTTGGCGAGCTGCTTGTCCCGGCGCTCCGGGCGCAGCCGGGCGATCGAGCGCTCGGCCTGCCACGGGACCACGGCGTCGATCCCGAGCTCGGTGCACGACTCGACGGCCTGCAGATCCCGGTCCCCCTTGGCCAGGGCCTGCACCAGGAGCAGCTCCGGGCTGCGCGCGGGCTCGTGCCGGGCCGAGACCACCGTCAGGGCCAGCCCCTCGCCCTGGGCGGAGCGGACCTCGCCCGCGACCCGCAGGCCCCGGCCGTCGACGAGCTCGAGGTGCTCGCCGGGGCTCATCCGCCGCACGGTCGCGGCGTGGCGCGCCTCGGCACCGCGCAGGACGATCGGGTCCCCCGCGGCCGCGCCGGCCAGCAGCTGCGTCTCGGCCCGGAAGACGGGCAGCGTGGTCACCGCGGCGGCCTCACTGATCCGCGAAGCGATCGCGCAGGCGCGAGAAGAACCCGCCCCCGCCGCGCTCGTTCGAGCGGCTGACCGCGGTGCCGGTGTGCTGCTCCTCGCCGCGCAGCGACGCGAGCCGGCTCAGCAGGTCGCGCTGCTCGGCGGTCAGGTCCTCCGGGGTCTCGACCTCGAGGTGCACGATCAGGTCGCCGCGGTCGCCGTTCTGGCTGCGCAGCTTGGTCGAGCCGAGGCCGTCGACCGTGCGGGTCTGGCCCGACTGGGTCCCGGCCGGGATGGTGATCTCCTGGGGGCCGTCGAAGGTGTCCAGGCGCAGCGTGGTCCCCAGGGCCGCCGAGGTCATGGGCACGCGCACGCTGAAGTGCAGGTCGTCGCCGTCGCGCGAGAAGGTCGGGTCCTCGGTCACCTTGGTCTCGACGTAGAGGTCGCCGCTGCCGCCGCCGGCCACGCCCGCCTCGCCCTGGCCCGAGAGCCGGATGCGCACACCGGTGCGGACGCCGGCCGGGATCCTGACGTTCAGCGGGCGCTTGTCGCGCACGCGGCCATGGCCGTAGCACTCCTGGCACGGGGTCTTGATGACGTCGCCGTAGCCGCGGCAGGTCGGGCACTCCGCCACGGTCATGACCGTGCCCAGGGGCGAGCGGATCGGCTGGCGCACCTGGCCCTGGCCGCCGCAGTCGGCGCACTGCTCCGGGTGAGTGCCCGGCTGGCAGCAGGTGCCCTGGCACTCCGGGCACACGACGGCGGTGTCCACCGTGATGCTCTTCTGCGTGCCGAAGACGGCCTCCTGCAGCGAGACGTCCACGGTGATCAGCGCGTCCTGGCCCTGTCGGGTGCGGGACTTGGGGCCCTGCGAGCCGCCGCCCTGGAAGAAGGCGTCGAAGATGTCGCCGAAGCCGCCGAAGCCCTGACCGCCGAAGCCGCCCCCGCCGAAGCCCCCGAAGCCCGACTCGCCGTTCTCGTTGCCCGTGGCGTCGTAGATGCGGCGCTTCTCGGGATCGGAGAGGACATCGTTGGCGTGGGACACGCGCTTGAACTCCTCGGCGGCATCCGGGGACGGGTTGACGTCCGGGTGCAGCTTGCGCGCCTTCTTGCGGTAGGCGCGCTTGATCTCCTCGGCGGACGCGTCCCGGGACACGCCCAGGGTCTCGTAGTGATCGCTCAAGAATCGTTCCGTTCTCGTTCGCGGTGGTTCGTGCTGGTTCGTGGTCTGCGCTCCGGCCCGGCCTGCGGCCCGTCCGGGGCCCGTCAGGTCGGCAGGGACCTGGAGAGGTAGCGGGCCACGGCGCGCACGGCGGCCATGGTCTGCGGGTAGTCCATGCGGGTGGGGCCGAGCACGCCGAGCTTCGCGCGCCGCTCCGGACCGTACCCCGTGGCGACGACGGACGTCTCCATCAGCGGATCCGAGGCGTCGTCGGCGCCGATGCGCACGGCGATGCCCCGCTCGTCCTGCTCCATCTCCGAGAGCAGCTGCAGCAGGGTCACCTGCTCCTCGAGGGCCTCGAGGACGGGGCCGATGCTGCGGCGGAAGTCGTCGGTGGACTGCGCGAGGTTCGCGGTGCCCGCCAGGAGCATGCGCTGGCCCGCGGCGCCGTCCAGCAGGGCGGACACCGACGAGGCCACGGCCTCGAGCAGCGGGCGCTCGGCCGGCGGCGCCTGCTGGGCGCCTGCTGCGATCGCCGCCCCGGCACCGGCCAGGGGGTGCCCGACGACGGCGCCCAGGACCCGGGAGCGGACGTCGAGCACGACCGATTCCGCCGTCGGCTCGGGCATCCGCAGCATGCGCTGGGACACGCGGCCGTCGGTGGGGATCACGACGAGCAGCACCTGGTGCTCGTCCATGCGCACGAGCTCGAGGTGGCGCAGCGAGGCCGAGCTGACCGACGGGTACTGCACCACGGCGACCTGGTGCGTCAGCTGCGCCAGCAGGCGCACCGTGCGCTCCATGACGTCGTCGATGTCCTCCGCGCCCTCCAGGAGGGTCTGGATGGCCCGGCGGCGCGCAGGGGTCAGGGGCTGGACGGCCGCGATCCGGTCGACGAACTCGCGATAGCCCTTGGCCGTGGGGATCCGGCCCGAGGAGGTGTGCGGGGCCATGATGAGCCCCTCGTCCTCGAGCACGCCCATGTCGTTGCGGACGGTCGCCGAGGAGACGCCCAGTGCGTGGCGCTCGACGAGAGCCTGGGAGCCGACCGGCTCCCTGGAGTGGACGTAGTCCTCCACGATCGCCTGCAGGATCTGCAGCCTCCGGGGATGGTCCATGGTCCGCTCCTTCCTGCCTCTCGTCGGTGCGCCCGCCCATTCTGGCACTCGTCGTCTCACACTGCTAAGCCAGTGTAGGCGGACTCACCCGCAGGGCTCCCGGGCTCGGGCCCTTGGTACGCTCACCGCTGATCCGCCCCGGGTCGGCGCGCGCCGGGGTCCGCGCCGCCGTCCGCGGCGGTCCGCGCGCCGCCGATCCGCCGACCCGCACAGGAGGCCGCCATGTCCGGAGCGTCCTGGGGCCCCCGCCCCCTGAGCGATCTCTCCGCCTCGAACCGCCCGCCGGAGCCGCGCAGGCTCCCGGTGGCCCGCGGGATGGTGCTCGAGGAGTTCGAGACCGGGTGGGTCGGCGCGGTCGTGCGCCTGGAGACGATCGGCGGCATGCGGGTCATGAGCCTCGAGGACCGGCACGGGCGGGTGCGCGCCTTCCCCCTGGGACCCGGCTTCCTCTTCGAGGGCGAGCCCGTCGTCGCGGCCGAGCCCCAGCGGGCGCCGCGGCCGGCGAAGCCGGCCCGCACGCGCTCCGGATCCGTCGAGGTCGAGGGCTTCCGCGCCCGCACCGCCCGGGCCTCCCGCATCTGGGTCGAGGGCAAGCACGACGCAGAGCTCGTGGCCAAGGTCTGGGGCCACGACCTGGCGGTCGAGGGCATCGTGGTCGAGCCGCTGCACGGCGTCGACGACCTGGCCTCCGCGGTCGCGGAGTTCTCCCCCGGCCCGGAGCGGCGCCTGGGCATCCTGGTGGACCACCTCGTCGAGGGCTCGAAGGAGTCGCGGATCGCCGCGCAGGCCATGCGCGTGCCGTCGGCCCGCGGGAACGTGGCGATCCTCGGCCACCCGTACATCGACATCTGGCAGGCCGTGAAGCCCTCGGCGATGGGCATCCCCGCCTGGCCGGAGGTTCCGCGCGGCACCGACTGGAAGACCGGCATCTGCCGCGGCCTGGGCTGGGCGCACGAGACGCCCGAGGACATCGGCCGGGCCTGGGGCGCGATCCTCTCCCGCGTGGACACCTACGCCGATCTCGAGCCGGCGCTGCTCGGGCGGGTCGAGGAGCTGATCGACTTCGTGACGGTGCCCGCTGCGCGCTGAGCCGCCCGTCACACGCAGGCCTCCGTCGGTGTGGCCGCCGCCGCGCCCCGCTAGACTGTGGCCTGCCCGAGCGCCCTCCTCGCCGCAGCGCGTCCCGCAGCGGAGCCGACGGCGCCCGCACGACCGGCGATCCCCGGTCTCCCGATCTCGAAGGTGGACAGTGGCCGTCTCCAGCAGCAGCTCCCAGGGACTCGGCAGCGCCGAGGCCGAGCCCCGCGACCCGGACTCCCAGGGCGGATCGCACACCGCGCGGGCGACCAACGAGTACGAGGGCGTCAGCGCCGAGGCCGGCCCCGTCTCGGTCTCCGACGACCAGCAGCTCGCCACGCTGTCGCACATGCTCGGCGTCGTCGGGTGCGTCCCCAGCATCCTCATCCACCGCTGGTCCCGAGGTCGGGCCCGGTTCACGGAGCAGGAGTCGCTCGAGGCGGCGAACTTCACCCTGCTGCCCACGCTCGTGATCGTCGCCGGCATCGTCCTGGCCTTCATCCCGTGGATCGGCTGGATCTTCGCGATCCTCGCCGCGGCGGCGTGGCTGCTGCTGGCGATCTCCTCGGTGGCCGCGGCCGTGGCCGCCAACTCGGGGCGCCCCTACCGGTACCGCCTCAACTGGTACCTCTACGACACCCTGGCCAGCCGCCGCGCCGAGCGGCGCCGGGAGCGCGAGACCTCGAACCCGGTGACCGCGCAGGGCCAGGTCGTGCCCCCCAGCGGCCGCACGGACGGCGCGACCGAGACCGGCTCCGCGGCCGGGGCCTGAGACCGGGGGCGCACGGCGGCAGCACCGCGACGGGCGCGCGAACGGGTCAGTCGGCCAGCAGCCGGCGCACGACGGCATCTCCCAGCAGGCGGCCCCGGAGCGTGAGCACGAGCTCGCCGCGCAGCGCCCGGCGGCCGTCGATCAGCTCATCGGCCACGAGCTGCGCGATCCCGCGCCTGCCCGCCGGGCGCAGCATCTCGATCGGCATGCCGTCGGCGATCCGCGATTCGAGCATGACGCGCTCGAGATAGCGGGTGTCGTCGTCGAGCAGCTCCCTGCCCACGGCCGGGGACTGCCCACGGCGGACCGCGTTGACGTACGGCAGGGGGTGCTTGCGGTTCCACCAGCGCACGCCCCCGACGTGGCTGTGCGCGCCGGGGCCCACGCCCCACCAGTCCTGGTTCCGCCAGTAGGCGAGGTTGTGCGCCGAGCGGTTCTGCTCGGCAGTGCGTCCGCGAGCCGCGCGCGACCAGTTGGAGATCTCGTACCACTCGAAGCCGGCCTCCCCCAGCATCGTCGCGGCGATCTCGTACTTCTCCGCCTGGTCGTCCGGATCGATCGGCGCGACCTCGCCGCGGCGCATCTGCGCGGCCATCCGGGTGCCGTCCTCGACGATCAGGGAGTAGGCGGAGAGGTGATCGGGCTGCATCCCGATCGCCTGACGCAGGGACTCGCGCCAGTCCTCGAGCGACTCCCCCGGCGTGCCGTAGATCAGGTCGGTGCTCACCGACAGTCCCGCGTCCTTCGCCCACTGCACCGCTCTCGGGACGTTCGCGGGATCGTGCGTGCGGTCCAGGGTGCGCAGCACGTGCGGGACCGCCGACTGCATGCCGAAGGAGACCCGCGTGAAGCCGCCGTCGGCCAGGATCCTCAGGCCCACGGCGGTCACGGAATCCGGATTCGCCTCCGTGGTGACCTCCGCGCCCTCGGCCAGGCCGAAGGCCTCGCGGGCGGTGTCCAGGATCTCGACGAGCGCGGGGGCCGCCAGGCGCGTGGGCGTCCCGCCCCCGAAGAAGACGCTGTGCAGCTCGCGGGCGGCCACGCCCGAGGCGTCGAGGACCTGGCGGCCGAAGCGCACCTCCTGGGCCGCATCCCGGTGATAGGCCTCCTGCGAGACGCCCGGCCCGAGCTCGAGGGCCGTGTAGGTGTTGAAGTCGCAGTAGCCGCAGCGCACCGCGCAGAACGGCACGTGGACGTAGAGGCTCAGGGTCCGCCGATCGGCTCCGGCGGCGGCGGAGCCGGGCAGCAGGCCGTCCTCGGGGGGCGTCTCGCCCTCGGGCAGTGCAGGCATCTCAATCCTTCATCCTCGGGTGGAGCGTCAGGGTCTGCGCAGCGCAGTGAGTCTCCGGCTGAACGGGAGGGTCGGAGCATCGCTGCTGGTCAGAGCGCGATGGCCAGGCCAGTGACATCGTCGTGGGGCCTCAGGCGCGGACAGCGCAGGCACAGGGCGTCCTGACGCTCGAGGCGGCGCAGCCGCTGGACCAGCGGGCCGGCCCGCCCCTCCTGCAGGGCGGTGAAGAGGCCCTCCCGGTCGGTCAGACCGAACGGGGAGACCACGCGCTCGAGGCCGTCCGAGAGCAGGCACACCCGCCGTTCGGCAGGGCCCGGGAGCAGCTGCACCGCTGCGTGCTCGGCCGCCCGGGGACTGCTCCCCAGGATCCGCACCCCGTCATCGACGTCGCGCCGACGGCGGGAGCGCACCTGCGCCTCGATCAGCTCGGCGTAGGCCCGGGCGGCGCAGAGCCCTGCTGCGCGCAGGTCGTGCCAGTGCCGGATCAGGCGCTGCTCGGCGCCGTCGAACCGGGGGTCGCGGACCTCGACCGGCTCGTCGCCGTCCTCGATCCACAGCGGGGAGTCGCCCAGGACGAAGGCCTCCAGGCCCGCCGGGATGCGGCGGACCAGCGACAGCGTGGCGGTCGGGGTCTGCGCACCCGGCCAGCCGCGCTCGACGGAGCCCTGAGCGGCGGCCCGTGCGGACTCGACGTGCTGCGCGATCGGCACCGCTCCCTCCGCGTCGTCGGCCAGGGCACGGCGCAGGCCGCCCGACAGGGCCCAGGCGAACCGGGACACCCGGTCGTCGGCAGCGCGCGGATCCGCCGCCCCCAGAGGGGTGGCGCCGTCGATGACCCAGGCGGCGCGCACGGCGCGCGCATCGTCCTCGTCCGCGCGCAGCACGCCCCAGGCGTCCTGCGTGCGCCTCTTGAGCGAGACGGCCACGACCGCGGGGCCGGAGGGCACGGCTACTTCTTCTTCTCCGGCTCGTCCGCGGACAGCGCGGCGACGAAGGCCTCCTGCGGGACCTCGACGCGCCCGACCATCTTCATGCGCTTCTTGCCCTCCTTCTGCTTCTCGAGCAGCTTGCGCTTGCGGGTGATGTCGCCGCCGTAGCACTTGGAGAGCACGTCCTTGCGGATCGCGCGGATGTTCTCTCGCGCGATGATCCGGGAGCCGATCGCCGCCTGGACCGGCACCTCGAACTGCTGACGCGGGATGAGCTCGCGCAGCTTGTTCGCCATCGAGGTGCCGTACGAGTAGGCCTTGTCCTTGTGGGTGATCGCGGAGAACGCGTCCACGCGCTCGCCCTGCAGGAGCAGATCGACCTTGACCAGCTCGGCGGCCTCGTCCCCGTCGGGCTTCCAGTCGAGCGAGGCGTATCCGCGGGTCTTGGACTTGAGCTGATCGAAGAAGCCCACCACGATCTCGGCCAGCGGCAGGCGGTAGCGCAGCTCGACGCGGTCCTCGGAGAGGTAGTCCATGCCGGCCATCTGGCCGCGCTTGGACTGCGAGAGCTCCATGATCGTGCCCACGAACTCCGACGGCGCCAGGATCGTGGCCGAGACCATCGGCTCGCGGATCTCCTTGATCTTGCCCTCGGGGAACTCCGACGGGTTGGTGACCACGATCTCGGTGCCGTCCTCGGTCGTCACGTCGTAGGACACCGACGGGGCCGTCGCGATCAGATCCAGGTTGTACTCGCGCTCGAGGCGCTCGCGGGTGATCTCCAGGTGCAGCAGGCCCAGGAAGCCGCAGCGGAATCCGAAGCCCAGCGCCGTCGAGGTCTCGGGCTCCCAGACCAGCGCGGCGTCGTTGAGCTGCAGCTTCTCAAGCGCATCGCGCAGCACGGGGTAGTCCGAGCCGTCGATCGGGAACAGCCCGGAGAACACCATGGGCTTGGGATCCTCGTAGCCGCCGAGCTCCTGCTCCGCGCCCTTCTGCGCGGTCGTCACGGTGTCGCCCACGCGGGACTGGCGGACGTCCTTCACACCGGTGATCAGGTAGCCGACCTCGCCTGCGCGCAGGCCCTCGGTGGGCTGCGGCTCGGGGGAGATCGCGCCGATCTCGAGCAGCTCGTGCTGAGCGCCGGTGGACATCATCTGGATCCGCTCGCGCGGGGACAGGCCGCCGTCGAACAGCCGGACGTAGGTGACGACGCCGCGGTAGGTGTCGAAGACCGAGTCGAAGATCATGGCCCGGGCCGGGGCGTCGGGATCGCCGCTCGGCGGCGGGATCTCCTCGACGATGCGGTCCAGCAGCGCCTCGACGCCCTCGCCCGTCTTGCCGGAGACCCGCAGCACGCGCTCGGGGTCCTCGCCGATCAGGCTGCCGATCTCCTCGGCGTACTTGTCCGGCTGGGCGGCCGGCAGGTCGATCTTGTTGAGCACCGGGATGATCGTGAGGTCGTTCTCCATGGCCAGGTACAGGTTGGCCAGGGTCTGCGCCTCGATGCCCTGGGCGGCGTCGACCAGCAGGAGCGCGCCCTCGCAGGCCGCCAGGGAGCGCGAGACCTCGTACGTGAAGTCGACGTGCCCCGGGGTGTCGATCATGTTCAGCACGTGGTCGGTGCCGTCGACGCCCCACGGCATGCGCACCGCCTGCGACTTGATGGTGATGCCGCGCTCGCGCTCGATGTCCATCCGGTCCAGGTACTGGGCCTTCATCTGGCGCGGCGTGACCACCCCGGTCGCCTGCAGCATGCGGTCGGCCAGGGTCGACTTCCCGTGGTCGATGTGCGCGATGATGCAGAAGTTGCGCAGGACCGATTGGTCGGTGCGCGACGGCACCGGCGGATGGACGGCCAGTGGGGACAAGGCGAGCCTCTCAGGGGTCGGAACGGGCGCACGGCGGTGCTCTGGGGACCAGCGGCGGGGCGGATCAGTGCCCCAGTCTCTCATGACCGCCCGGCGGGGCCATCCGATGCCTGGTTCAATGGCGGCATGAACATCAGCCTCCAGCAGGTCGCCCGCGGACTGCGGCGCGGCTACCGCGTGGTCCAGCAGCTCCAGCGCAGCCGGGATCGCGCCGGATCCGGCGCCCCGTCGACGTCGACCGCCCCGCGGGATCGTCGCTCGACCCGCCCCGCCTCCTCGGCCCCGTCGGCCGGTTCCGGCGGCATCGGCGGAGCCGGCGGCTACGCGGGCGACTACCGGGGACGGGTGCGGGCGAGCTATGCCCCGGACCCCGACGGCGCCCCCGATCCGGGAGAGATCGTGTGGACGTGGGTGCCCTACGAGGAGGACCGCACCCGCGGCAAGGATCGTCCCGTGCTCATCGTCGGCCGCGAGGGTGCGCACCTGCTGACGCTCATGCTGACGACGAAGGACCGCAGCAGCGCGGCGTCGCCGGACCCCGACTACATCGACATCGGCACCGGCCCGTGGGACCGCCGGGGACGGCCCTCGGAGGTCAAGGTGGACCGGGTCATCCGCGTCCGGCCGGAGGACGTGCGCCGGGAGGGCGCGGTGCTGCCCCGCGACCGGTTCGACGATGTGGCCCGCGCGCTCGCGGACCGCCGCTGATCCGGGCGGCTCTGGTACACTGTTCCGCTGTGTGTCCGCGCTGATCGCCGGGCACTGCGGCCGGCTGTTGCGAGCGTCCCCACTCTCATGTCTCAGTCAGAGCCGGTCGTCTGCCCTCACCGAACCGATCATCGTGAACCTGTGAAGGAGTACCTGTGGCTAACATCAAGTCCCAGAAGAAGCGCATCCTGACGAACGAGAAGTCGCGCCTGCGCAACAACGCGTACAAGTCGGAGCTCAAGACCTACGTGCGCCGTCTCGACTCGGCCGTCGCCTCCGGCGACAAGGCCGCCGCCGAGGCCGCCCTGCGCGATGTCTCCCGCAAGTACGACAAGGCCGTCTCCAAGGGCGTCCTGCACAAGAACAACGCGGCCAACAAGAAGTCCGGCTTCGCCAAGCGCGTCGCCGCGATGGCCTGATCCCGCGTCCTCGCGGCATCGGCGCCGCGGCCGCGGCGCTTCCGACAGGGCCCCGCTCCCCTTCGTGGGAGCGGGGCCCTGTCGCGTCCTCGGGCGACAGCGAGAGCAACTGCCCGCCTCAGCGGCGGCCGGACAGCGCGATCGCGGTGATGGCCTTCTCCACCGCATAGGGCGCGCTGCGGGACTCGCCCTTGACCTGGGCATCGGCCTCGGCGAGCACGCGCAGGGCCCTGACCATGTCGTCCTCCGTGAAGCGCCGCGCCTCCTGCTGGGCGCGCTCCACCTGCCACGGCGCTCCCCCGACCTGGCCCGCGAGCTGGTTCGCGCTGCCGCGGACCCCGTGGACCGCCGCCACCAGCCGGACCTTGGAGGCCAGAGCGGCGACCATCGGAACGGGATCGGTGCCCGTGTCCAGCGCCTGCCGCCACAGCTTGAGCGCGGCCTCGGGCCGACCGGCCAGCGCCGCGTCGGCGACCTTGAAGGCCGTGGCCTCGACGCGGCCGCCGTAGTAGGTCTCCACGACGTCGAAGGTGATGTGATCCGGCCCGTCGGAGAGCAGCTGGGAGCAGGCCGAGGCCAGCTCCGAGGTGGAGGTGCCCACGGCCTGCGTCAGGGCGCGCGCCGCGTCGGGGTCGATCGTGCGCTGGTGGGAGCGGAACTCGTGGCGCACGAACTCGACCTTGTCCCGGTCGTTCTTCAGCGGCGCGGCGTCGACGACGACCGCCTTGGCCTTCAGCGCATCGAGCAGCTTCTTGCCGCGATTGCCGCCGGAGTGGACGAAGACCACCACGACCTCGGGATCCGCCTGGCCGACGTAGTCGAGACCGTCCTTGAGCATCTCCTCGTTCATCTGCGCGAGGTCCTCGACCACGATCAGCTTGGGGTCCTCGAACAGCGACGGGCTGGCCAGGACCTGCAGCTGACCCGGCGGGCAGCTCGACGCATCGATGCGCGAGACCTCGATCGAGCCGCGGGACTCCTTGAGCAGCCCCCGCAGCCGGTCGACCGCCCGGGCGATCAGGTAGCTCTCCTTGCCCGTGATGAGGATCAGCGGCGCGGGCTCGACATCGCGCCAGGAGGTCTCCGGAGCAGCGGCGGCGGTTCGACGGCGAGGCGGGGTCATGCCGGCAAGGATGTCATGGGCGGCCGACAGCCGACCTCGCCGATCAGGCTGCCCGTCGCCGCCGCTGCCGTCTCTGCCGGGCACATGCCTCCCGGCAGGCTGCGGTGGAGCCCGGGCCGCCCGGCGAGGCCGATCAGCCGAGCGGCACGGCGACCAGCGCTCCTTCCTCGCGGCGGATCGCCGCGGCGCCGTGCTGATCGGTGCGGGCCACGGGGACGCCGGCCCGGCCCAGGTGCTGGATGATCGACGGATGGGGATGCCCGTAGTCGTTGTCCTCCCCCACCGACACGAGCGCCAGACCCGGTGAGGCGGCGTCGATGAGCGCCGTGCCGCCGTTGCGAGCTCCGTGGTGGGAGACCTTGAGCAGGTCGACGTCCAGCAGCGTGGGTTCTCCTCGCAGGACCGGCCCCGCGCCCGATTCCTCCAGGTCGCCGGCGGCCAGCATCGAGAACCGGTCCCGGCCGTCCGCGACCTCGGCCCTCAGCACGAGAGAGGCGTTGTTCTCGTCCTCCGACTCGGGGCTGATCGCCGCGCGAGCGGGGTCCGGGCCCAGCACGCGCAGCGTGAGGCCCGCACCGGTGTAGAGCTCATCCACGGCCGGGCGGCGGCCGGCGGCGCCCAGATCGGCCAGCTCGTCGGGAGCACGCCCGGTCGCCGAGGACCACCAGACCTCGTCGATGCGCACGACCGCGCCCAGGCCTGCGGCCCCGGCGACGTGATCCGCGTGATCGTGGGTCAGGACCAGCAGATCCAGGTGATCGACCCCGGCGTCGGCCAGGCATGTGCGCACCGCCTCCGGCTCCGGCCCGGCGTCGATCAGCACCGTGGTCTCCTTCCCGGCCTCCCTGCCCCGCACGAGCACCGCGTCTCCCTGGCCGACATCGCAGGCGAGCACGGACCAGTCCTCGTCCGTCGGCCCGGGCCACCGCAGCACGGCCACCAGCGCGACGGCGCCGACCGCGGCAGCGGCGACGGCCGCGCTGCGCCACAGCCGCTCGCGTCGTCGGGCTCGCAGCCAGGCGCGCTCATCGACGGGACCGGGCGCCGTGCCCGCCGCCTCCCCGGACACGGCATGGCGCAGCCATCGCGCGTCCAGCCGATGCACGGCCACGACGAGCACCGCGCTGAGCACGAGCATGAGCACCGGTCCCATCGGCGGCGGCAGCCAGGGAGCGGTGGAGCCGGGAAGCCCCGCGAAGAACCGGGCAGTGCGCGCGATGAGCCCCGCGCACCAGGATCCGGGGTGCAGCAGCAGCTGGCCCAGCCACGTCCCCACGGGCCCGCCGATCCCCAGCAGGACCAGCGCCGCGAGCCCGATCACGGTCACGAGCGGGACCACGGGTGCTGCCAGCGCGTTCGCGGGGACGGCGTACGTGGCCACGGTCGGCGTCAGCATGGCCATGACGGGCCCGCACCACAGCTGGGCGACCAGGGGGATCGCCACCGCGAGCGCCAGGACGGGAGGCAGCGCGCGCTCCAGGACGCGTGTCATGGCTCGTCCCGTGACCACGATCCCGGCCGTGGCGCACACCGACAGCGCGAAGCCGTACTCGCTGCCGAGGCTCGGATCGATCACCAGCAGCGCGCACATGGCCGTGCTCAGCGCCGCCAGCGACACGGGTCCGCGACCCGACAGGACCGCGAGCGCCGCCACCGACCCCATGACCGCGGCCCGCAGCACCGATGGATCCGGTCCGACCAGCGCGACGAACAGGCCCAGGGCCGCCAGTCCCGCCAGGAGGCACATGCGCCGACGCAGTCCCAGCCCGAGCGCGAGCCGGCCCGCCAGAGCCATGACCAGCGCGCAGTTGGAGCCCGAGACCGCGGTCAGGTGCGTGAGCCCCGTGACCTTCATGGCCTTCTCGAGCGCCTGGTCCAGGCCGCCGCGATCGCCGTACGTCATGCCGGGCAGCAGCCCGGCGGCATCCGGTCCGCGAGCCGAGGCGGCGAGAGCGAAACGCTGCGTGGCGGTGCCCAGAGGCGAGGGCTTCCGCTGCGTGACGGCAGGAGAAGGCGGGCTCGATGAGCACAGCCGCAGCTCTGCGGCCAGGCCCTGCGACGACCCGACGACCGCGTCGTAGCGCTCCCCCGTCCGCACGGCGGCCCAGCGCGGGTCCTCGGCGAACAGCGCGGCCTCCGCACCGCTGTCCAGACGCACGGGCACGACGACGCCGCTCGCGGCCTCGCCCGTCTGCTCCGGGGCAGGACCGAACGCGGAATCCGGAGTGCTGTGCCACTCGACGGGCCGGTCGACGACCTCGAGCGTCACCCGCTCGGCACCTGCTCCGAGACCTCGCATCTCCTGCGCCGTCGTCGCCTGCTGGGCCCCGGTCCGCAGGACGACCGCTGCGACGATCAGAGCACAGAGCAGCACCGTGGGCAGGACGTCCCGGGCGATGCTCGCGACGGACCGCTGCGGCGGCCTCGCACCCCGGGGCCGTCTCCGAGAGGCCGTGCGCGTCCCGGCGGCTCGGCGCCCCGGCCGCCCCCTGCCGGCCGTCCTGATGACCAGCGCCGCCAGCAGCATCGCCAGCACCCCTGCAGGGAGGACCGGTCGCCGGATCAGCACCTCCAGGGCGGCGTCGACGATCCCCGGCTGCACCGCCCCGGTCACCGCCGCGCCCCAGGCGCTGATCGCAACCGGGACCAGGCGCAGGTCCCACGTGGGCCGCGGAGCCCTCCGGGCGGCCTCCAGACGGTCCTCGCGCTTCTGCGCCTGTGCTCGCACCAGGTCCTCCGGCAGCTGCCGCGAGCGCTCCCAGAGCCGGCCCAGCGACCCGGCCTGACCTGCAGCCCTGGGCCCACCGGTCGCCGAGGACCCACCGGTCCAGCGCGGCCCACCGCGAGGCCGACCTGATCGCGGGGACGGACGAGGAATGGAGCTCACCATCTCATCCCACCTGCTCCGACGCCCGTCGCTCTGCCCCGTCCGCCGTGCAGGAACCGCGGCGCACGCCCACGGCCCCTCCCTGAGGCGGTGGAGCCCCGTACGCGGGCACGGAGGCGTCTGCGGCCCGCACTCGAAGTTCGCCAGGGCGTCGCCCAGGTGACGCCCAGATGTCGGACGCCGGCGGTCCCCGGGTCGAACGGAGGTCATCTCCCCAGGTCAGCTTGGATGCAGCCGCGCACTCAGGCGGCCGAGGGCCTGTTCGCGGCCCTCGTCGGAGCTGCCCATCCGAACATCCGAGGAGCATCATGTCCCAGCCCGCCTCCCACCGAATCCCCCTTCACCCCTGATCCACGAGCGCTCGCACCCGACGCACGGCCTGCGGCGCCGTGGCCATGGGTCTGTCCCTCGCCCTGCTCGCACCGATCTCCCCGGCCGCCGCGGAGGAGCGCCCCTCCCGGTCCTCGACGAGCGCCGACGATTGGAACGGCAAGGCCTTCCGCGGCCAGGTGGACGTCACAGCCGGTCCCGGCGAGGACCAGGACGTCCTGGACGGCGCCGTCTTCGACGACCGGAACCGCAACTCCCAGCAGGATGCCGGCGAGCGCGGCATCGCGGGTGTCGACGTCTCGAACGGGAGGGAGATCGTGACGACCGATCGACAGGGCCGCTACGAGATCCCGCTCCGCGACGGCGAGACCGTCTTCCTCACCCAGCCGGCCGGCTATCAGGTGCCCGTCGACGACGACAACGTGGCTCAGTTCTTCTACAACCACGCCCCGACGGGCTCCCCCGAGCTCGACTTCGGCGGCATCGAGGCCACCGGCCCGCTCCCGGACGCCGTCGACTTCCCCCTGGCCAGGACGACCGACACGCTCAGCCGCGACCAGAACTGCCTGATCGGCGGAGACATCCAGACCTACACCGAGCAGGAGGCGGAGTTCGCCCGCAGCGGCGCCTTCGCGGACCTGGCGCAGCGCACCGACCACACCGGCTGCGGCGCCCTGTTCATCGGCGACGTCGTGGGCGATGACCTCGACGTGTACGCCGAGACCCGCGAGCTGTCCTCGATGCTCAACGGCCCTGCCCGATTCCTGCCCGGCAACCATGATCTGGACCTCGATGCCGACGACGAGCACCGCTTCGACACCTACCGCTCGCAGTTCGGCCCCGACTACTACTCCTACGAAGCCGGCGACGTGCACGTGGTCTCGCTCAACACCGTCCAGTACTCGCAGGGCGCGCCCTACGCCGGCACGTACAACGGGGGCATCGACGACGAGCAGCTCGAATGGCTGCGCGACGACATCGCACGCACCCCCGAGGACAAGCTCATCGTGCTGGCCACGCACATTCCGCTGCTGAACTGGCATGACCAGGGCTCGGATCGGCACCAGGTGGATCAGGTCCGGCAGATCCACGACATCATCGGCGACCGCCCGGCAGTGGCCTTCGGCGGCCACAGCCACACCCTGGAGGTCATGCGCGAGGGCGATTCGATGGAGGGCTGGACCCGGCTCTACGGCGTGGACGAGCTCCCGTTCGACCACATCACCGCCGGGGCGATCTCCGGCGACTGGTACACGGGGCGCATGACCGGAGCCGGCTACCCGACGGCCCCGCAGCGCGACGGAGCCGTGCCGGGGGTCTTCACCCTGCAGGCCCACGGCAGCCGCTATCAGGACATCTTCACCGGGACCGGCCGGGGGCAGGGCGATCAGATGTCGCTGGGCCTCAGCAGCCCGGCATACCGGGAGTGGTTCGACGCCCACCGCAGCAGCCCCGGCAGCGCACCCAGCAGCTGCAGGGCGAGGGCAAGCGCGTGGGCGCGGAGTTCTCCGATCCTGCGGCCGCCCAGGAGCAGCTCGTCCACGGCGGTTCGGTGGCCGAGGGCACCGGTCACCTGTGGCGGCTGGACCTCCCCGAGGATCTGGCACCCGGCGAGCACACCGCGACCGTGACGCAGACCGATCGGTACGGGACGGCCACGACCGAGGAGATCGTCTTCACGGTGACCGGCTGACGGCGTCGCCGTCGGCCCCGCCCGACCGGGGCGGGGCCGACGGCCCCAGCAGCATCGCCTGATGCTGCCGGGGCCTCAGACCCTCACGAGCGGGGCGATCGCGGCCATCATGGCGGGACCGATCCCCGAGACGTCGTCGAGCTCCTCCACGGCGCGGAAGCCCCCGATCTGCTCCCGGTGATCGACGATGCGCTGAGCGAGCACCGGACCCACCTCGGGCAGCTCCTCGAGCTGAGCGGCCGTCGCCTGATTGAGGTCGATCGCGGCCCCGGACTCCCCTGCCCCGTCCGGCTCCGACGCAGGTCCGGAGCCGGGCGCGGCCGAGGGAGCGGCCCCCGCGGGGGCCGCTCCCGGTGTCGACCCGGCAGATGCCGCGGGCCCGCCCGGCGGGGCCGCGGCCTCCCACGACTCGGACAGCGCCCGGTCCGGGATCACGATCTGCGCTCCGTCGGCCGCGGGAGCGGCCATGTTCACCGCATCCACCACGGCGGTCTCGCTGAGCCCCCCGGCGGCCTCCACGGCGTCGGCCACCCGGGCACCGCCGGGGACCTCGACGACCCCCGGGCGGCGCACCTCGCCGACGACGTGGACGGTGACGGGGCCGGCCGACGCTTCCGCGGCCCCGGCAGGCTCGGCGGGCCCTGGCGTCGCGGACCCGGTGCCCTCAGCCGCACCGCCTGCCGCGGCGCCAGGTTCCGGGGACGCGGCGGCCCCGGCTCCCGCGGGATCTCCCCCGACGATGACCGGCTCCCGCTCGCCGCGCAGCACGAGGGACAGCACCACGGCGGCGAGCACCAGCCCGGCGATCACGATCGTGACCCAGGGGATGCGGGCGCGGACCGGGGAGGCCCATGCCTGCTCCTCCTCGGGGTCGGGCGGGGCGATCGGGCCCCCGGGCGCGGCGTCGTCGACGCCCGGGGGTGCGCCGCCCTCCGGCAGGTCGTGCCCGGAGGCCCGCAGATCGTCGTCGAGCAGTCCGCGCAGCCGCTCGACGGGGAGGTCGCGGTCCAGCCGTCTCCTGCCGCGGTGGGTCACAGGGCTCATGGACCCACTCCAGCCCGCCGACTGCAGCCGTGGAACGGGGGTGCCGAGAATCGGGAGGGGTCGCCCCAGTACGAGCCGTCAGGGCAGGCTGTGGAGGCCTCGGCCCGGGCGGCGCCGGCCACGGTCGGCGCGCCGAGCTCGGCACGCAGGGCCCGCCGACCCGGCCCGCCGTCTCAGACCACGATGTTCACGAGCTTGGGCGCCCGCACGATCACCTTCCGGATCTCGGCGTCGCCGATCGTCCGACGGATCGTCTCCGAGGCCAGCGCCCGCTCGCGCAGGTCGTCCTCGGAGATGTCGGCGGCGACCTCCAGGCGGTCCCTGACCTTGCCCTTGACCTGGACGACCGCCGTGACGGTGTCGTCCACCAGCAGGGACGGGTCGACGACCGGCCAGCCCGCGTCGATCACGGCGCTGTCGCGGCCCATGGCGTGCCACATGTCCTCGGCGGTGTAGGGCGCCACGAGCGAGAGCAGCACGGCCACGGCCTCGGCGCCCTCGCGCACTGCCGGATCGGCGGCCCCGGGGCCGGAGTCGACGGCCTTGCGCAGGGCGTTGACCAGCTCCATGGCCTTGGCGATGACGACGTTGAACTTCCGGTGCTCGAGCGCGTTCTCGGCCTCGGAGACCGCGCGGTGGGCGGCCCGTCGGACCGCGGCATCGCCGGTCGACGGGTCGGCACCGACCGGGCTGCCGGAGGCCGCGACGTCCTGGGCCACGCGCCAGGCGCGGGCCAGGAACTTCTGCGAGCCGGCCGGGGAGACGTCGGCCCAGTCGATGTCGTCCTCGGGCGGGGAGGCGAAGACCATGGTCAGGCGCACGGCGTCGACGCCGAAGGCATCGAGCTGCTGGCCCAGGTCCACGCCGTTGCCCAGCGACTTGGACATGGCCCTGCCCTGGTTGAGCACCTGGCCCTGGTTGAGCAGCCGGGCGAAGGGCTCGTCGTGATCGATCATCTCCAGGTCGTGCAGGACCTTGGTGTAGAACCGCGCGTAGAGCAGGTGCAGGATCGCGTGCTCGACGCCTCCCACGTACTGATCGACCTGACCCCAGCGGCGAACGGCCTCGGGGTCGAAGGGCTCGGACTCGTCCTGCGGGGAGACGTAGCGGTAGTAGTACCAGGAGGAGTCCACGAACGTGTCCATGGTGTCGGTGTCGCGGGTCGCGGCGCCCCCGCACGACGGGCACGCGACATCGACCCACGACGAGGCCGAGGCCAGCGGCGACTGCCCCTTGGGCGCGAGCTGCTCGCCCTTCAGGTCGTCCGGCAGGCGCACGGGCAGCTGGTCCTCGGGGACGGGGACCTCGCCGCAGTCCGGGCAGTGGATGATCGGGATCGGGGCGCCCCAGAAGCGCTGCCGGGACAGCAGCCAGTCGCGCAGCCGGTAGTTGATGTGCCGCCGGCCGGCATCGCGGGCCTCGAGCAGCTCGATCGCCCGCTCGATCGCCCGGTCCTTGGGCAGCCCGTCGAGCTCGCCGGAGTTCATCAGGACGCCGTCGCCGCCGGTGGCCACGCCGGTCTCGGCCGGGTCCTCGCCGCCGGTGTCGACGACGGCGCGCACGGGCAGCCCGAAGGCCCGGGCGAAGTCGAGGTCGCGCTGGTCGTGGGCGGGCACGCCCATGACGGCGCCCGTGCCGTAGTCGGCCAGCACGTAGTCCGTGGCATAGACGGGCAGGCGCTCGCCGGTCAGGGGGTTGACGGCCCAGCGGCCCAGGAACACGCCCGTCTTGGTGCGATCCGTGGCCTGGCGCTCGATGTCGGAGACGGCCTTGAGGCTCTCGCGGTACTCGTCGAGCTCCTGGACGTGGTCCTCGGTCACGAGCTCCTGGGCCAGCTGCGCGTCGGCGGCCACGACGAAGAACGTGGCCCCGTGGATCGTGTCCGGTCGGGTGGAGAACACGGTCAGCGAGCGCTCGACGGCGGCGTCGTCGCTGTCCTGCCCCACGATCCCGAAGGTGATGTGGGCGCCCTGCGAGCGGCCGATCCAGTTGCGCTGCATGGACAGCACGCGCTCGGGCCAGGCGCCCTCGAGCTGGTCCATGTCGTCGAGGAGCCGGTCCGCGTAGTCGGTGATGCGGAAGTACCACTGGTTCAGCGACTTCTTGGTGACCGGGGTATGGCAGCGCTCACAGGCGCCGTCGACGACCTGCTCGTTGGCCAGCACGGTCTGGTCCTTGGGGCACCAGTTGACCGGCGAGTCCTTCCGGTAGGCCAGTCCGCGCTGCCAGAACTGCAGGAACAGCCACTGGGTCCAGCGGTAGTACTCGGGATCCGAGGTGTGCAGCTCGCGCGACCAGTCCACGGCGATCGCGTAGCGCTGGAAGGAGGCCTTCTGCGTCTCGATGTTGCGGTAGGTCCACTCCGCGGGATGCGCGTCGTTCTTGATCGCGGCGTTCTCTGCGGGAAGCCCGAAGGAGTCCCAGCCGATCGGGTGCAGGACGTCGAAGCCCTTCTGCCGCCAGTAGCGGGCGACGACGTCGCCCATGGCGAAGGCCTCCGCGTGGCCCATGTGCAGGTCGCCCGAGGGGTACGGGAACATGTCGAGCACGTAGCGCCGCGGCCTGGAGCCGTCGTCGAGGGGGCGGAAGACGTCGTTGCGCTCCCACCAGCCCTGCCAGCGGGCCTCGAGCTCGTGGGCGTCCCAGACCTGACCGGTCTCTTCCTGGCCTTGCTGCTGCGTGCTCACGTGCCTCGCCTTCGTCCGCCGGCCCGCGCCGGCCTCTCGCTGTCGACTGCTCTGCTGGTGCGGGGCGCGGTGCGAGCGCCCCGGATGCGCCACCCGGTGCCGGGAGCCCGCTCGCCAGGCTGCGACCGACGCACCGATGACCCGGCCATCCTAGCCGTGCCCGGCCCCGCGCATGTCCGCCGCCGCCCGTAGACTCGCCCCCGGGGCGCCACGACCGATCCGAGCCCCGCAGACTCCGATCGGCACCCCGACGGGAGAGGAACGCGTGCAGCAGAATCCGCAGGCCGAGCAGCGCAGCATGAGATTCGACGGGTACAAGACCCGCTACTGGTTCTACGACGTCGACACCCGCCGCAAGCCGCTGATCGTGATGGTCCACGGGTTCCGGGGTGATCATCACGGGCTCCAGCTGATCGCCGATCGGCTGCGCGAGCGCTACCACGTGGTGATCCCCGATCTGCCGGGCTTCGGACGCTCCGAGCCCTTCCCGGAGGCTCCGCACGACATCGCCCACTACGTCGGCTTCCTCCGCAGGTTCATCACCGAGCTGACCGACGGGGCCGTGCATCCCGACGGCGACCGCGGGATCATCCTGCTGGGCCACTCCTTCGGCTCGGTGATCGCCTCCCACCTGGCCGCCGACTCCCCGTCGATGGTCGAGCAGCTGCTGCTGCTCAATCCCATCTGCGAGCCGGCGCTCAGCGGCGAGAACGCGGCCGCCTCCCGCGTGGCCGATGCCTACTACTCCGTGTCCACGCGCCTGCCCCGCGCCCTGGGCGAGCGCCTGCTGCGCAGCACCGCGGTCAGCGACCTCATGAGCCGCGGGATGACCGCGTCCGAGGACCCGGAGCTGCGCCGCTACGTGGAGAACCAGCACCGGGCCTACTTCGGGACCTTCGCGGACCGCAGGGTCATCCGGGAGGCCTACCGCGCCTCGATCTCCCGCACCGTGGCGGAGGTCGCCCCGCTGCTGAGCATGCCGGTGCTGCTCGTCGTGGGCGCGCGGGATCAGCTCGGCTCGGTCGAGGCGCAGGAGCGCATGGCCGGCTGGATCCGGCGCCGTCGCATCGAGATCCTCGACGACGTCGGGCACCTGATCCACTACGAGAAGCCGGTCGAGACCGCCGAGCTGATCGACGAGTTCCTCAACGCTCCGGCCCCGGAGCCGATCGAGGTCCACGACGAGCTGCCGCCCATCGACCGGGCCCAGCCCAACACGTCGCAGTTCACGCAGCTGCTGCCCGTCGTGGGCCGCCGCCGGCGATGAGCGGCGATCTGCACCTGGTCCTGGACGCCCGCTACGTGCGCGTGGGCCCGCACGACGGGATCTCGCGCTACAGCGCGGGCATCGCCGTCGGGCTCGCGCGGCTCGCGGCGCAGGACCCGTCCCTTCGCGTCGAGCTGATGGTCTCCGACGAGGCCCAGCGGGCGCACCTGCCCGAGCTGCCCTGGTTCCGCGGGCCGGATCCCGTGTCCGCAGGAGAGGTCCTCACCGGCCAGGTGCTCAACCGGCGCTGTCCCGACGTGGTCTTCTCCCCCATGCAGACCATGGGGGCCCTGCGCCGCCGCTTCGGACTGATCCTGACCCTGCACGACCTGATCTACTACGACCACCCCGCGCCGCCTCCCGAGCTGCCGGCGCCCGTGCGCCTGGGCTGGCGCGCGTTCCACCGGGCCTCGTGGCCGCAGCGGCTGGCACTGGACCGGGCCGATGCCGTGGCCACCGTGTCCGAGACCTCCGCGCGGCTGATCCGGGATCGGCGCCTGACGAGCCGGCCCGTGCACGTGATCCCCAACGCGGCTTCCCAGGACCGGATCCTCGCCGCCGAGGAGGCGCTGCGCCGCCTGCCCGAGCGCGGCCGATCGATGGTCTACCTGGGGTCGTTCATGCCCTACAAGGACGTCGACACGCTGGCGCGCACGGCCGCACGGCTGCCCGAGCGCGAGCTGCACCTGCTCTCCCGGGTCACGGACCGGCAGCGGGAGCACCTGCTCGAGGTCGCCGGGCCCGGAGCGCACCTGGTGTTCCACGGCGGGGTCTCGGAGCAGGAGCACTCCCGGCTGCTGCGGGAGGCCGGCGTCCTGGTCCATGCCTCGCGCGCCGAGGGCTACGGCCTGCCCCTGATGGAGGCCTTCTGCGCCGGGACCCCGGTGGTCTGCACCGACATCCCGATCTTCCACGAGGTCTGCGGCGACGCGGCAGCCTACTGCCCGCCGGGCGACGATGCCGCCTTCGCCCGCGCGGTGGCCGAACTGGACGACCCGCAGACCGCTCGCGGACGCGTGCTGGCCGGGCTCGAGCGGGCATCGAGCTGGACGTGGGGCGATTCCGCGGCCCGCCTCGTCGATCTGGCCGCGGGCGTCGCGCAGGGACGGCGCGCCTCCTGAACCCGCAGCGCTCCGGCTGAGCCGGCATCGCACCGACCCCACCCGCCAGGGGCCGGGTGCTGCGCGGCCGAGGCCCGATGGAGGCCGCACCCCGCCGGGCCGGCGGACTCAGAGCAGGTCCGCCACATCGCAGCGGACATTGACCGGCGCGTGCTTGCGCAGGGCCGACGCCTCGGCCCGGGCCGAGCGCAGCCGGCGTGTGACGTCGGCGGCGATCGAGTAGGAGAAGAAGAGCAGCGCCCGGTGGCTCGGCTCGGGAGCCGCGGCGGATCCGCCGCCCGTTCCGGCGAGGGCCCCGTCCGGCTCCGCTGCGGCCTCGTCCCAGTGCTCCTCGACCGGCGCCGGCCCCACCCGGCGCACCGCCTCGGGCAGATCCGCGATCTCCAGGAAGGCCTCGAGAGCCGGCAGGGGGCCGGTGAGCGCCGCGCAGCGCACGGCCGGCGGCAGCTGCAGCGTCCTCCGCTCGGCGAGCTCGCGCGCCGCATGGCCGCGCACGTCCCAGCGCACGAGCGAGGCGACCGCGCGCTCGTGCTCGGAGGTCACCACGACCACACCGCCCTCGGCCGCGCGGCGCACGAGGGCGGCTGCCCCGACCCAGCGGCGCAGCACGTCCTCCTCCACCCGCAGCCCGGGCCGGGCGAGCATCCGATCGCCGTCGAGCAGCAGGGCCGCCGCGTACCGGCCCTCGGCCTCCGGCTCCGCGCCGGGGGTGGCCACGACGAGCGCGGGCGCGGCCCCGACCCCGCGGCGGATCTGCTCCCCCGAGGACCAGATGACCGGGACCTGGGGGAAGGCCCGGCCCAGCTCCTCGGCGGTGCGCTCCGAGCCGACCGACGCGTACCGCCATCGGGTGTGCGAGCAGACCGGGCAGGACCAGCCCGCGGCCTGGCGGCCGCACCAGCCGCACTGGGGCAGCCGGCCCCGGCCCGGGACGGACAGCGGCCCGTCGCATTCCGCGCACCGGGCGGGTGCACGGCAGCGCTCGCACGACAGCACCGGCGCATAGCCCGCCCGCGCCACCTGGACCAGGACGGGGCCGTCCTCGAGCGCGCGTCGCGCGACCCGGAAGGCGGTCTCCGGCAGCCGGGCGCGCCCGGCCAGCGAGTCGCGGGCCTCGTGCCAGGAGTCCGATGTGGCCACCACCCGCGGCATGTGCTCGCGCAGCACCGGACGCGGCGCAGCGATCGAGCGCGCCCACCCGGTCTCCACGAGCCGCTCGGCCTCCGGAGTGACGGCGTGCCCGGCGATCAGCAGGGACAGATCCGCGTGCTGCGCGCGCAGCAGGGCGACGTCGCGGGCATGGTGGTACGGCGCGCGCGGCTCCACCAGGCTGTGGTCGCCGTCGTCGATCACCGCGATCATCCCCAGATCCTGCACCGGTGCCCAGACCGCCGGCCGGGTGCCGATGACGATCCGATGCCGCCCCTCGAGCGTCTGCACGAAGGCCCGGTAGCGCGGTGTCGGCTTGTCCTCGCTGTGCAGGCGGGCGATCAGCCCCGGGTCCACCCGCCGCTGCAGCGCGCGCTGCATCCGCTCCATCGTCTTGTGGTCGGGGACGACGACGACGGTCCCGTGCCCGGCCGCCAGCGCGGCCGCGGCGGCCTCCGCGATCAGATCGTGGACGTCGTGGCCGGGATGCGACGGCAGCGCCTGGACCACGGCTCGGACCTGCTCGCCGGCGCGCAGGGCCTCGAGGGCGGCGTCCCCGCCCTCGTACTCCGACCATCCGGAGCGGGCAGGGCCGTCGAAGGGATCGGGCTCGTCCGCCGCATCTGCGGCGTCTGCAGGGTCGTCGTCCGCGTCGAGACCGTCGGGCTCGTCGCTCGTGCCGGAGGCGCCGGCGGCCTCTGCGGACTCGGCGGACTCGGCGGCCTGCGCGGCCTCGGCACGGGCGGCGAGAGCCGCCTTCTCGACCGAGGCGACCCGCGGCGGGACGGCCGAGCGCAGCACGTCCGGGACCGTTCCGGCGCACCGCCGGGCCACCTGCTCCGCGACGGCCAGCACGGACGGGGTCAGCACCGGCAGAGCCGACTGCACCGACAGGATCGGCTGCAGGCGGTCGAAGGCCACCTCGGACTCGGCGGTGCGCTCGACGACCCAGCCGCGCATCCGCTGCCCGCCGAAGCGCACACGGATGCGCGTACCGGGCCGGACCCCCTCGGAGAGGTCCTGGGGCACGCCGTAGTCGAAGAGACGATCAAGATGCGGGACGTGCGACTCCAGGCGCACCCGGGCCACGGGATCGGACTCGGCCAGGTAGGCCGGCTCGAGCGGTCCGGCGCGCCGCGCGGCGGCGCCCCGGCCGCTCCTGCGGCCCGGCGACGCCGCCCGGCCGGGCCGAGCCGGCTCCGCGATCAGGGCGAGCTGCTCGAGCCCTCCCTCGAGCTCCTGCTCCTCCGGCGCTGCGCTCGACGAGGCGGCCGTCGGCCGGTCCTTCCCCGACGGATCCGCGGCATCGCCGGTGCTCACGGCGCGCTCCGGACCCGGGTCCGGGCTCAGGCCCCGGCCGCCGAGCGCAGGGCGTCGGCGCGATCCGTGCGCTCCCACGTGAAGTCCGGGTCCTCGCGGCCGAAGTGGCCTCCGGCCGACGTCTTGGCGTAGATCGGGCGCTTGAGATCGAGGTCCTCGATGATGGCCAGGGGGCGCAGGTCGAAGACCTCGTCGACCGCGGCCTCGATGCGGTCCGGGTCCACGGACTCGGTCCCGAACGTGTCGACGTACACGCCCACCGGGTGCGCCTTGCCGATCGCGTAGGCCACCTGGACCTCGGCGCGCTCGGCCAGCCCCGCGGCCACGATGTTCTTGGCCACCCAGCGCATGGCGTAGGCCGCCGAGCGATCGACCTTGGACGGGTCCTTGCCGGAGAACGCGCCGCCCCCGTGCCGGGCCATGCCGCCGTAGGTGTCCACGATGATCTTGCGGCCGGTCAGCCCCGCGTCGCCGACCGGGCCGCCGGTGATGAAGTCGCCGGCGGGGTTGACGATGACCGTGAGCTCGGAGAGGTCCAGGCCCGAGTCCTCGAGGACCGGATCGATGACCGAGGCGCGGATGTCGCTGCGCAGCTGCTCGAGCTCGTAGTCCTCGGCGTGCTGGGAGGAGACCACCACGGTGTCCACGGCCACCGGCGTGATGCCGTCGTAGCGCAGCGTCACCTGGGTCTTGCCGTCCGGACGCAGATGCGGCAGGACGGCAGACTTGCGGACCCGCGTGAGCTGCTCCGAGAGCCGGTGGGCGTAGTGGATGGGAGCGGGCATGAGCACGTCGGTCTCGTTGGAGGCGTAGCCGAACATGATGCCCTGATCGCCGGCCCCCTGGGCATCGCGGGGGTCCGCCGCGGTCCCTTCGCGGGATTCCAGCGAGTTGAAGACGCCCTCGTAGATCTCCGGGGACTGCTCCCCCACGGAGATGGACACGCCGCAGTACTTGCCGTCGAAGCCCTGGACCGAGGAGTTGTAGCCGATGTCCAGGATGCTGCGGCGCACGATCGAGGGGATCTCGACATAGGCCTCGGACTTCACCTCGCCGGCCACGTGGACCAGCCCGGTGGTGGCCATGGTCTCCACGGCCACGGAGGAGTGCGGGTCGGTGGCGATCAGGGCATCGAGGATCGAGTCCGAGATCCGGTCGCAGATCTTGTCCGGGTGGCCCTCGGTCACCGATTCCGAGGTGAACAGGCTCATGCGGCCCGGGGCCTGCGCGCGGCGGGAGCTGCTGGCGGACGAGGTGCCGGGGGAGGTGGGGGTCGAAGTCACGCCTGTCAGGGTACCGCCAGGCCGCGACGACGCAGCACCGCTCAGGCGCCGCGTCCCAGGCGTCGCGCGATCCGGCGCACGAGCGCGGCGGCGACATCGTCCTTGGCGCCCTCGACGATCTCGTCCTCGACCTCGCCCTCCGCACCGGGCGCCTCCAGGATCGTGACCCGGGTGGTGTCCTGCCCGAAGACCAGGTCGGTGCCGACCTGGTTCACGCACAGCAGGTCGCATCCCTTGCGCTCGAGCTTGGCCCGGCCGAACTCGAGCGGGTCCGTCCGCCCGTCTCCCGTCTCGGCGGCGAAGCCCACGATGAGCTGCGACCGCCCCAGCTCCTCGCGGTGCTGCACGAGCCCCCGGAGGATGTCGGGATTGCGGGTGAGCACGATCGTGGGAGCGTCCTGCTCGTCGTCGGTCTTCTTGATCTTGGCCTCGGCGACCTCGGCCGGGCGGAAGTCCGCGACGGCCGCGGTCATGACCACGACGTCCGCCTGGCCCGCGGCGGCCTCCATGACCTCCTGGAGCTCGAGGGCGGTGCCGATGCGGCTCACGCCGATCCCCTCCGCCTGGTCGGGCAGCGGGGCCTCGACGTGCCCGGCCACCAGCTCGACCTCCGCTCCGGCGGCCCGCAGCGCCCGCGCCACCGCGATCCCCTGCTTGCCGGAGGAGCGATTGCCCAGGAAGCGCACCGGGTCCAGGGGCTCCTGCGTGCCGCCGGCGGAGACCACGGCGCTCAGCCCGCGCAGCGGCGCGGCTCCGGGGGGCTCCTGCGCCGCGGGACCGGTCGACGCGTCCGGCGCGCCGCCGTCCACGAGGGCCAGGGCGGCATCTCGGATCGCCTCGGGATCCGGGAGCCGACCGGGCCCGGTGTCGGCTCCGGTGAGCCGCCCGGAGGCCGGCTCAAGCACGTGGCGGCCCTGGCGGCGCAGCGCCAGGACGTTGTCCTGCACCGCGGGGTTCTGCCACATCTGCGTGTGCATGGCCGGGGCCAGGAGCACCGGGGCCTCGGTGGCCAGCAGGGTGGTCGTGAGCAGGTCGTCGGCGTGGCCGTGGGCGGCCTTGGCCAGCAGGTCGGCGGTGGCCGGGGCGACGATGACCAGATCAGCCCGCTGGCCCTGCATCACGTGGTTGACGTCCTCCACCCGGTCGAAGACGTCGGTGGTGACCGGCTCCCCCGACAGCGCCTCCCAGGTGGGTGCCCCGACGAACTCGAGGGCGGCGCGCGTGGGCATGGGCACCACGTGATGGCCGGCCTCGCTCAGCAGCCGCAACAGCGCAGCGGACTTGTACGCGGCGATCCCGCCGCCGATGCCCAGGACGATGCGCACGATCCGGTCTCCGTTCCGCGTGAGGTATGGGCCCCGCTGCCCGCGCCGCAGTCGTGTCTCAGCCGGCCGGGCGCTCGCGCCGGCTCAGTTCTCGGACGGCTCGTCCGAGGGGACCTCGGCCTGCTCCTCGGAGGCCTCCGCCTCGGGGGTGAGCTGATCGGCCCCGCGGTCCTCGGCGCCCTCCGAGAAGACCATCGAGGAGTCGAGCTCGCCGCCCTGCTGCTCGCCGAAGTAGTCGCTGTAGAAGTCCTCGACGCCGAGCTCGCGCTCGGTGTTGAGCTGGCCGTTCTCGGAGAAGCCGGCGTGGTCGACCTCGGTCGATTCGATGAGGTTCTCGTCGATCTCGCGCATGGCCACCGAGAGGCTCTTCTCGTTCGGCTGGACGTCCACGAGCGGGCCGACGTACTCGAACAGGCCCTCGTGCAGCTGCGAGTAGTACGCATTGATCTGCCGAGCGCGGCGGGCCGAGAAGATCACGAGCCCGTACTTGGAGTCGGCCTTGGTCAGCAGGCGGTCGACGGGCGGCTCGATGATGCCCTGATGATGAGTGGACAAGGAGATTCTCCTGACGCTGTGCGTTGTCCGTCCGCCGCCGATGCCCTCGGATGGCGGGGCGCTGGGCGAGCGGACGCTGTGCTGTGCGGGAGGTCCCGCACCGAGTCTGCGGTGCCGGCGCGGCGGCTCTCTCAGTGATCGAGGCGGGGCTCCAGCCCCATCAGCTCGACGAGCCTCTGCGCGGCCGACTCGACCCGGTCGTTGACGACCGTGTGATCGAACTCCGGCTCTGCGGCGAGCTCCATCCTAGCGGTTTCCAGCCGCACCCGCTGCTCCTCGGGGCTCTCGGTGCCCCGGCCGGTCAGCCGGGCGACCAGCTCGTCCCAGGTCGGAGGGGCCAGGAAGACCAGCTGCGCCTCGGGCATGGACCGCCGGACCTGGCGCGCGCCCGCGAGGTCGATCTCCAGCAGGACGCGCCGACCGGCGGCGACGGCCTCCATGACCTTCTCGCGAGGCGTCCCGTAGCGGCTGCGGTTGTGCACGACGGCCCATTCGAGCATCTGGCCGTCGTCCACCATGCGCTGGAACTCGGCATCGTCCACGAAGTAGTAGTGGACGCCCTCCTCCTCCCCCGGGCGCGGCGCCCGCGTGGTGGCCGACACCGAGAGCCAGACGTCCGGGTAGTGATCCCGGACGTAGGAGGACACCGTGCCCTTGCCCACGGCCGTGGGCCCCGCCAGCACCGTGACGTGCTCCGGTGCGATGCTCGGTCCGGACTGCTCCTGCGGCACTGCTGCTCCTCGGGTCCTCGGCGGGTCGACGGCCGGCGCCGACGGGCGGGCCTGCCCGATCCGCCGCCCGGTCGTGCGGTGAGCGGCCAGGATACCCGCAGACGACGACGGCGCCGCTTCCGTCCCGCACGGGGAGGCAGGGGCGCCGTCGCGGCGGAGGCCTCCGCGCCCACGGCCTCGTCGGCGCCACGTCGGACGACGGGCGGCAGCGCACCCGCCTCAGCGGTCGAGCTGCTCGATCAGCGCCTTGCGCTGGTGCACGCCCAGGCCCCGCACGCGACGGGTCCTGGCGATGCCGATGTCCTCCATGATGGCCGCGGAGCGGACCTTCCCGATGCCCGGAGCGGACTCCAGCAGGTCGGAGACCTTCATCCGGCTGAGGGCCTCGTCATCGGCCGCGCGGTCGAGGATCTCGGCCACCGTGATGCTGCGGTCCTTGAGCTTCGCCTTCACCTCCGCGCGGGCCGCTCGTGCCGCGGTCGCCTTGTCGCGAGCCGCGGCCCGCTCTTCATCTGTCAGCAGGCGCAATGCCATGGCCGGTTCCTCCCTTGAACGGCAGCTGTCGCGCGCCGCGCACCTGTGGTCCGGCCGGGACCGAGGTCGGCGCGCTCGCGCAACTGTATGCACATTCGTTGGAATGGAGATAGCGGCACACCCCCTCGACCTGCGCCGACGCCCCGTCCTGCCCCTCCTCCGACGGCGGGATCGGCCGCAGCGCGCCGCGCGTCAGGCGCCCAGGGCCCCGCGCAGCTCGGCGTTCGCGGCCTCGGCGGCCTCGCGCAGTCCGGAGGCCTCCGGCCCGGCAGCGAGGATCCCGCGCGAGGAGTTGACCAGGACCCTCCCCCTGACCTGGGAGAACATCCGCCCCAGGTCCTGGGCCGTCGCGCCCTGCGCCCCGTACCCCGGCGCCAGCACGAGTCCGCCCGTCGCGGGGAGGTCGACGCCGACCCGCGTGATGGCCTCCCCGGTCGTGGCCCCTATCACGAGTCCGTGCGATCCCGTCATCTGAGCGTCACAATGTGCACCGGAGCCGTGTGCGACCTGCGTCGATGCTGGGAGGGCCCGGGCATTGCGCTGCGCGACCGCGGCGCTGACCCCGGCGGCGACGGAGGCGCCTCCCCCGACGTGCTGGACCGAGGCGCCCTCGGGATTGGAGGTCAGTGCGAGCACGAAGGTCCCGCGCCCGGTGCGCTCCGCCAGCTCGAAGGCCGGTCGCAGCGCACCGGCGCCCAGATAGGGGCTCAGGGTGACGGCATCGGCGGCCAGCGCGGAGTCGTCGGAGAGCCAGGTGCGCGCATAGGCCTCCATGGTCGAGCCGATGTCGCCGCGCTTGGCGTCGGCGATCGCGAGGATCCCGGCCTCGCGGCAGGCCTCGAGGGTCTGCTCGAGCGCGGCCATCCCCGCGGAGCCGAAGGCCTCGTACCACGCGACCTGCGGCTTGATCGCGGCCACCCGCCCCTCGAGCGCCTCGACCGTCCGCAGGGAGAAGCGCAGCAGCCCCGCCGGGGTCGCGGGCAGTCCCCAGGCCTGGAGCAGCGACGGGTGGGCGTCGATCCCCGCGCACAGCGGGCCGTGCTCGGCGATCGCCGCGCGCGCCCGCTCCCCGAAGCCCTCGCGCGCCGCCGACCCGGGCGCCTCGGCGCCCTCGGCCGGCTGCTGCGACGGCTCCCCTGCCGATCCCCCCGCCTCAGGCACGGGAGGCCTCCGCCGCCTCGGCCCGTTCCGCCACGGAGCCGCGCAGGTTCTCCTGGTGGACCTGCAGGGGCGTCACGTCCCACGAGTGCTCGCGCATCGCGGTGATCGCCTGCACGACGGCGCCGAGCTGCGCCACGGTCGTCACGATCGGCATCCCGACCGAGGTGGCCGCGGCGCGGATCTCGTAGCCGTCCCCGCGCGACGTCCCGCCGCTGGAGGGGGTGTTGAAGACCAGGTCGATCTCCCCCGCCTCGATCAGGTCCACGACCGTGCGCTCCTCGGAGCCGCGATCGGAGATCTTGGCCACGACGGTGGAGTCGATGCCGTTGCGGCGCAGCACCTGGGCCGTGCCGCCGGTGCTCACGATCTCGAACCCGAGCTCGCGGAACATCCGCACATAGGCCACGGCGGCGCGCTTGTCCCGGTTGGCGACCGAGACGAAGACCCGGCCCCGGGTCGGCAGGGCGACGCCCACCCCGGCCTGGGCCTTGGCGAACGCGGTGTCGTAGTGCGCGTCGAAGCCCATGACCTCGCCCGTGGAGCGCATCTCCGGGCCGAGCAGGGAGTCCACGGCGTGCCCGTCCGCGGTGCGGAAGCGCGCGAACGGCAGCACGGCCTCCTTGACCGCGACGGCCGCGTCCAGCGGCAGGTGCGAGCCGTCGCCCTCGGGCAGCAGCATGCCCGAGGCGCGCAGCTCGGCGATGCTCGATCCGGTCCCGATCAGGGCGGCGGCCTTGGCCAGCTGGACGCCCGTGGCCTTGGAGACGAACGGCACCGTGCGCGAGGCCCGCGGATTGGCCTCGATGACGTAGAGGATGTCCGAGGCCAGGGCGAACTGGATGTTGATCAGGCCCCTGACGCCCACGCCGGCGGCGATCGCCCCGGTGGCCGCGCGCACCCGCTCCAGGACGTCGGGCCCCAGCGTGATCGGGGGCAGGGTGCACGCCGAGTCGCCGGAGTGGATGCCGGCCTCCTCGAGGTGCTCCATGATCCCGCCCACGTACAGGCTGTGCCCATCATGGAGGGCGTCCACGTCGATCTCGATCGCGTCCTCGAGGAACTTGTCGATCAGCGCCGGGCGCCGCGCGGAGACCTCGGTCGCGTTGTCCAGATAGGTGCGCAGCTGCTCGTCGCCGTAGACGATCTCCATGCCGCGCCCGCCGAGAACGTACGACGGGCGCACGAGCACCGGGTAGCCGATCTCGGCGGCGATCGCCCGGGCGTCCTCGAAGGTCGAGGCGGTGCCGTTGCGCGGCTGCAGCAGCTGCGCCTCCTTGAGCACCCGGGCGAACTCGCCGCGGTCCTCGGCCAGGTCGATCGCCTCGGGCGCCGTGCCCAGGATCGGCACGCCCGCCGCCTTGAGCTGCGCGGCCAGCTTGAGCGGGGTCTGACCGCCGAGCTGGACGAACACGCCCAGCAGGCCGCCCGTGGCCCGCTCGGCCGCGATGACCTCCATGACGTCCTCGAAGGTCAGCGGCTCGAAGTACAGGCGCGTGGAGATGTCGTAGTCGGTCGAGACCGTCTCCGGATTGCAGTTGAGCATCACGGTCTCGTAGCCGGCCTCGCGCAGGGCCATCGAGGCATGCACGCACGAGTAGTCGAACTCGATGCCCTGCCCGATGCGGTTCGGACCCGAGCCCAGGATCAGCACCGACTGCCCGCCGTGCTGCCCGACCTCGGTCTCCTCGTCGTAGGACGAGTAGTGGTACGGCGTGTAGGCCTCGAACTCGGCCGCGCAGGTGTCCACGGTCTTGAACACCGGGCGCACGCCCAGGGCATGGCGCACGCCGCGCACGACCTCCTCGGAGGTCATGGCCAGTGCGGCGATCTGCTCGTCCGAGAAGCCGTGGCGCTTGGCCGCGCGCAGCGTCTGCGCCGTCAGGTCGGGATCCCGGCGCACGGTCTCGGCCACCTCGTTCAGCAGCGCGATCTGGTCCAGGAACCAGGGGTCGATCCGCGTGGTCGCGTGGACCTGCTCGACCGAGGCCCCGTGGAGCAGGGCCTGCTGGACGGCGTGGATGCGCCCGGTGGTCGTGGCCCGCGTGGCCTCCACGAGCCGCTCGACGTCCTGCTCGCCGGCCTCGGACCGGCGGGTGAAGTCGAAGCTCGAGCCCTGCTGCTCGAGGGAGCGCATGGCCTTCTGCAGCGCCTCGGTGAAGTTCCGTCCGATGGCCATGGCCTCGCCGACCGACTTCATGGTCGTGGTGAGCGTGGGGTCGGCGGCGGGGAACTTCTCGAAGGCGAAGCGCGGGCACTTGACCACGACGTAGTCGAGCGTCGGCTCGAACGAGGCCGGGGTCTTCCGGGTGATGTCGTTCGGGATCTCGTCGAGCGTGTACCCGAGCGAGAGCTTGGTCGCGATCTTGGCGATCGGGAAGCCCGTGGCCTTGGAGGCCAGGGCCGAGGAGCGCGAGACGCGCGGGTTCATCTCGATGACGACGACCCGCCCGGTCTCGGGCTCGATCGCGAACTGGATGTTGCACCCGCCGGTGTCCACGCCGACCTCGCGGATGACCGCGATCGCGATGTCGCGCAGCCTCTGGTACTCGCGATCGGTCAGCGTGAGCGCCGGGGCCACGGTGATCGAGTCGCCGGTGTGCACGCCCACGGGGTCGAAGTTCTCGATCGAGCAGACCACGACGACGTTGTCGCTGCGGTCGCGCATCATCTCGAGCTCGTACTCCTTCCAGCCGAGGATGGACTCCTCGAGCAGGACCTCGGAGGTCGGGCTGTACTGGATGCCGGCTCCGGCGATGCGGCGCAGGTCCTGCTCGTCGTAGGCCAGCCCGGAGCCGAGGCCGCCCATCGTGAACGACGGCCGCACGACCATCGGGTAGCCGAGCTCGTCGGCGGCGGCCAGGGCCTCGTCCATCGAGTGCACGATGATCGACCGGGCCGACTCGGCGCCGCAGCGCTCGACGACGCCCTTGAAGGCCTCGCGGTCCTCCCCGAGGTTGATCGCCGCGATGTTGGCGCCGATCAACTCGACGTCGTACTTCTCGAGCACGCCGGCGGCGTCCAGGGCGATCGCGGTGTTGAGCGCGGTCTGCCCGCCCAGGGTGGGCAGCACGGCGTCCGGGCGCTCCTGGGCGATGATCTTCTCGACCACCTCGGGCGTGATGGGCTCGACGTAGGTGGCATCGGCGAACTCCGGGTCGGTCATGATCGTGGCCGGATTCGAGTTCACGAGGATGACGCGCAGGCCCTCCTCCTTGAGCACCCGCAGGGCCTGGGTCCCCGAGTAGTCGAACTCGGCGGCCTGCCCGATCACGATCGGGCCGGAGCCGATGACCAGGACGCTGTTCAGATCGTTCCTGCGCGGCATCAGTTCGTGGCCTCCTGGCTGGCGGTGTGCGGGGTGGTCTGCGCGGCCTCGTCGCCCGCCGGGCCCCCGGTGAAGGGCCGGCGGGTGCGCAGCATGTCGACGAAGCGGTCGAAGAGGTAGGCGGCGTCGTGGGGCCCGGCCGCGGCCTCGGGGTGGTACTGGACGGAGAACGCCGGGATGTCGAGGCAGTTCAGCCCCTCGACCACCCGGTCGTTGAGCCCGATGTGGCTGACCTCGACGCGGCCGAAGCCCCCGGCCGGCGCCTCGACGGGTCCGTCGAGCGGAGCGTCGACGGCGAAGCCGTGGTTGTGCGCGGTGATCTCGACCTTCCCGGTGCGGCGGTCCAGCACGGGCTGGTTGATGCCGCGGTGGCCGAAGGGCAGCTTGTACGTGCCGAAGCCCAGGGCCCGGCCCAGCAGCTGATTGCCGAAGCAGATCCCGAAGAACGGGGTGCCCGAGCGCAGGACGTCGCGCAGGACCTCGATCTGGGGCTCGGCCGTCTCCGGGTCGCCGGGCCCGTTGGACATGAAGACGCCGTCCGGGCCGAGCTCGCGGATCTGCTGCGCGGTGGTCGACGCCGGCAGCACGTGCACCCGCAGGCCGCGCTCGGCCATGCGGGTGGGCGTCATGGCCTTGAGCCCGAGGTCGATCGCGGCCACGTCTGCCAGGACCTCGCCGTCCCAGCCGTGGTCGGCCGGCTCGACCGTGTAGGCCTGCTCGGCGGTCACGGTCTCGGCGAGCTGCCGGCCCGCCATCGGGGGCTGCGCGCGGACCTCCTCGAGCAGCTCGTCGGCGTGCCGGCCCTCCAGGGCCTGCCCGGAGAAGATGCCGGCGCGCATGGCCCCGGCATCGCGCAGGTGCCGGGTGACGGCGCGGGTGTCGATGTCGCGGATGCCCACGACGCCCTGCTCGGCCAGCAGGTCGTCCAGGGTCTTCTCGCTGCGCCAGTTGGAGGCCACCCGGGAGGAGTCGCGCACGGCGTAGCCGGCGACCCAGATCCGGCGGGACTCGTCGTCCTGCAGGTTGGTGCCGGTGTTGCCGACGTGCGGGGCGGTCATGACGACGATCTGCCCGGCGTACGACGGGTCCGTGAGCGTCTCCTGGTAGCCGGTCATGCCGGTCGAGAAGACCGCCTCGCCGAGGGTGCGGCCTTCGGCGCCCCAGGCGCGGCCGCGGAAGGTGCGCCCGTCCTCGAGCACGAGGACCGCCGGGGTGTGGGAGTGATGGGTCACGGAGCTGTCTCCTCGTTCTGCGCTGTGGAGGAGATGCCCTCGCCGGGCACCTCCGACGTCTGGGCGGAGGACCCGCCGAACGCGGCCAGGGCCTCGAGCAGGCGCGGCCTGTCCTGGGCCTGCTGGGGTCGGAAGCCCGTGTCGACGCTCTGGCCCGCGTGGCTCCAGGTCACCATGACGAGCCCGCCGGGCTCGACGAACTTGCCGACCATGCCCGAGCCGGTGCCGAAGTCGGTGATCCGGGAGGCCGCGATCCACAGGGGCTCGGCGCCCGCGCGGTCGCAGAGGATCCCGTCCTCGTAGAGGAAGATCCGCGCCCGGGTGCGGATGCCCAGGCCGTGGCCGACCACGCGGTCCATCGCGTTGCCGTGATGCACGGTGGCGACGTACATGCCGTCGACGTGGCCGCGCGGGTCGCGCTGCTCGATGTCGGCCGGCAGCTCGGGCAGGGGCGCCCGGGACTCGTCGCGGCGGCGGCGGCGCGACCAGCCGATCGCGGCCGGGATCAGCACGACCGCGATGACGAGCAGCCCGATCAGGGCGGTCTGCAGCCTGTAGTCCACCTCGATCACCGGCTCTCGTGCGCGGAACCGGCGCTGCGCGCCGCGGCCGGATGCGGAGTGGCGATCTCGCCATCGAGGACCACGGGGTGGCCGTGCAGCAGCGTGGCCCGCACGGCCCCGGGCAGGGTCAGCCCCCGGTAGGGGCTGTTGCGGCCCTTGCTGGCGTGGGCCTCGGGATCCACGACGGTCTGCGCCGCCGGGTCGAAGAGCACGATGTTGGCCGGCTCCCCCTCCTCGAGCGGGCGCCCCTGATCGGCGAGCCCCCCGATCCGCGCCGGGGTCTCGGAGAGGATCCGCGCCACGTCGGCCCACGTGATCAGCCCGGTGTCCACGAGCGTGTGCTGGGCGATCGACAGCGCGGTCTCGAGCCCGGTCATGCCGTGGGCCGCCCCCGACCACTCGCACTCCTTGTCCTGGCGCGGGTGCGGGGCGTGGTCGGTGCCGATGACGTCGATCGTGCCGTCGGCCACGGCCCGGCGCACGGCCTGGACGTCCTCCTCCGTGCGCAGCGGCGGGTTCACCTTGTAGACGGGGTCGAACGTGCGCACGAGCTCGTCGGTGAGCAGCAGGTGGTGGGGGGTGACCTCCGCGGTCACGTCGATCCCGCGCTCCTTGGCCCAGCGCACGAGCTCGACGGAGCCCTTGGTGGACAGGTGGCAGATGTGCAGGCGCGAGCCGACGTGCTGGGCGAGCAGCACGTCGCGGGCGATGATCGCCTCCTCGGCCACGGCCGGCCAGCCGGCCAGGCCCAGATCGGCCGAGACCGCGCCCTCGTTCATCTGCGCCCCCTCGGTCAGCCGGGGATCCTGGGCGTGCTGGGCGACGACGCCGTCGAAGGTCCGGACGTACTCGAGCGCCCGGCGCATGAGCAGCGGGTCGTGGACGCACCGTCCGTCGTCCGAGAACACGCGCACCCGTGCCCTCGACTGCGCCATGGCCCCGATCTCGGACAGCCGCTCCCCCGCCAGGCCGACGGTCACGGCCCCGATGGGCTGGACCTGGGACCAGCCGGCGTCGCGGCCCAGGCCCCAGACCTGCTCGACGACCCCTGCCGTGTCGGCCACGGGGTCGGAGTTGGCCATGGCGAACACGGCGGTGAAGCCGCCGCGGGCCGCGGCCCGGGTCCCGGTCTCGACCGTCTCGGCGTCCTCCCGGCCCGGCTCGCGCAGATGGGTGTGGATGTCCACGAGCCCCGGCAGGGCGATCTGGCCCTCGGCCTCGATGACGTGCGCCTGATCGTCCCGGAGGTCCTCGCCGATGCGCTCGATGCGCCCGTCGGCCACGAGGATGTCGGCGGTGCGCTGCCCGAGCAGCTCGGCGCGTCGGATCAGCCAGCGCCCGGCGGCGCGCGGGTCCTGGCCCGCGGGGGTCTCGGCGTGATCGGGGGCGGGGCTCATCGGGTCTCCTCGGGGCTGGCAGGGGCGGTGTCGATGGCGGCTGCGTCGTCGGCCCCGTCGCCGGTGAGCAGCAGGTAGAGCGCGGCCATGCGCACGGAGACGCCGTTGGCGACCTGGCGCAGCACGGTCGAGCGCGGCGAGTCGGCGGCCTCGGAGGAGATCTCCAGACCGCGGTTCATCGGCCCGGGGTGCATGATCGCGGTCTCGAGCCCGGCGCGGTCGAGCTGCTGGAGCCGCTCGTGGGTCAGGCCCCAGGTGCGGGCGTACTCGGCCTCGGAGGGGAAGAAGGCCGCGCGCATGCGCTCGCGCTGCACGCGCAGCATCATCACGGCGTCGGGGCCCTCGGCCAGGGCGGCATCGAGGTCGAAGCGGATCTCGGCGGGCCAGTGCTCGACCCCGACCGGGATCAGGGTGGGCGGAGCCACCAGGGTGACGCGGGCGCCCAGCGTGGTCAGCAGCCACATGTTCGAGCGGACCACCCGGGAGTGCAGGACGTCGCCGACGATGACCACGTGCATCCCGGCCAGATCCGTGCCGGTCGCATCCGTGCCCGCGAGCCGGGCCCGGTGCTGGCGCAGCGTCATGGCGTCGAGCAGCGCCTGGGTGGGGTGCTCGTGGGTGCCGTCGCCCGCGTTGAGCACGGCGGCGTCGATCCAGCCGGCCGTGGCCAGCTGCTGGGCGGCCCCCGAGGCGCCGTGGCGGATCACGACGGCGTCGGCGTTCATGGCCATGAGCGTCTGGGCGGTGTCCTTGAGCGACTCCCCCTTGGACACCGAGGAGCCCTTGGGCGAGAAGTTCAGGACGTCCGCGGACAGGCGCTTGGCGGCCGTCTCGAACGAGATGCGCGTGCGGGTCGAGTCCTCGAAGAAGAGGTTGACGACGGTCCGCCCGCGCAGCGCGGGCAGCTTGCGCACGCTCTGCTGCCCCAGCTCCCCCATCCGCTCGGCGGTGTCGAGGATCTGGAGGGCGTCGTCGCGGGAGAGGTCCCGGGTCGAGAGCAGGTGCTTCATCCCTCGATCACCACCTGGTCGATCTCGCCGGCCGGGTCGGCCTCGGCGCCGTCGATCTCCGCCAGGCGCACGCGCACGCGCTCCTGGGAGGACGTGGGGAGGTTCTTGCCCACGAAGTCGGCGCGGATCGGCAGCTGGCGGTGGCCGCGGTCGACCAGGACGGCCAGGCGGACGACCTCGGGGCGGCCGAGCTCGGTGAGCGCGTCCAGGGCGGCGCGGATGGTGCGCCCGGAGTACAGGACGTCGTCGACCAGCACGACGGTGCGCCCGTCGATGCCGTCCTCTGGGAGGCGGGTGGGCCACGGGACCCGCGAGCCGCTCGTGCGCAGGTCGTCGCGGTACATCGTGACGTCGAGCTGGCCGAGCCCGGTCTGCGGGTCGAAGTCGTCGAAGGCGGAGAGCTTGGCGGCCAGCCGCTGGGCGAGCGGGTAGCCGCGGCGCGGGATGCCCATGAGCACGAGGTCGCGGGCACCGCGGTTCGACTCGAGGATCTCGTGGGCGATGCGGGTCAGCGCCCGATCGATGTCCGCCGCCGACAGGATCCGGCGGGCGCCCGCGGCGCCCGCGTCCTGCTCGCGGCTCGTGCTCTGCGTCGCCGAGCGGGACTGCCTGTCCTCTGCCACGGTGCCGCCTCCTTCCCCGCCTCTCCGGACGGACTTAAAGGGTGCTTGCCGTTGGGAACCCTAGCACCGGGCTCGCCGCCCGCGTGCCTGTCGCGCTTCCCGGGACGGCGCACGTGCCGCTGCCGCTGCGGCCGCAGCGGCTCAGGCGCTCTCGCCGCGTCCCTGAGCGGTCCCGGCAGCCGCGTCGGGGCGCTCGGCCGCGTCCTCGTCCTCGGGGGCCACCACCTGGGCGTCGTCGAAGGACTCCGCGGCGAAGTCGGGCAGGGCCACGCCCTGCTCCTGCTCGGCCGCCTCCGCCAGCACCGCGGCCGCCGAGGTCTGCCCGGGATCGCCGTCGAGGTCGCTGCGCTGGGCCTCCAGCAGCGTCGGCTTGATCCTCTGCAGGCGCCCGAGCAGGCCGTTGACGAAGCCCGGCGAGCCGTCCGTGGACAGCTCGCGGGCCAGCCCGACGGCCTCGGCCACGGCGACGGCGTCGGGGACGTCGTCGTTGTAGAGCAGCTCCCAGGCGCCCACGCGCAGCAGCGTGCGGTCCACGGCAGGCATGCGCTCGATGGTCCAGCCGCGCGACCAGGTCTGCACGGCCTCGTCGATCTCGGCGCGGCGCAGCAGCACGCCGCGGATGATCTCCTCGGTGTAGGCGCCGATCAGCTTGTCGTCGTGCGCGCGGCGCCGCGTCATGACCTCCAGGGCCGGCTCGTCGCGCTGCTCGGCCTCGAAGAGGACCTCGACGGCCCGCGTGCGTGCCCTTCCCCGTGCGCTCATTCGGAGACGCGGCCCAGGTACTCGCCGGTGCGGGTGTCGACCTTGACGCGCGTGCCCGCCTCGACGAACAGCGGGACCTGGATCTGGTAGCCGGTCTCGACGGTCGCGGGCTTGGTGCCGCCCGTGGAGCGGTCGCCCTGCAGGCCCGGCGCCGACTCGGTGATCTCCAGCACGACCGACGGGGGCAGCTCGATGTACAGCGGGGTGCCCTCGTGGAAGGCGATAGTGGCGCTGGAGGCCTCGAGCATGAAGTTCTCGGCGTCGCCGACCACGGAGGCCGGGACCATGACCTGGTCGTAGGTGTCCGTGTCCATGAACACGAAGTCCGCGCCGTCCTTGTACAGGTACTGGTACTCGGAGCGGTCCACCGTGGCGGTGTCGACCTTGGCGCCGGCGTTGAAGGTCTTGTCGACCACCTTGCCGGAGGTGATGTTGCGCATCTTGGTGCGCACGAACGCGCCGCCCTTGCCGGGCTTGACGTGCTGGAACTCGATGACGCTCCAGAGGCTGCCGTCGATCTTCAGGACGGTTCCGTTCTTGATGTCGTTCGAGGTGGCCATGGTGCTCTCTCTCGTCGGCGGGGCGTTCCGGGTCCGGACCGCGGGACATCCTAGCAAGGCGGGCGCGCGGTCCCGTCCGGGCGTCAGCTCAGTCCGCGACCTCCTGGTACACGGCGTAGAGGATCGTCTGGTCCGGGACCTCCATGATGCGCGGGCGCGCGATGTCGTCGAGCACCACGAAGCGCAGCAGGCCGCCGCGGGTCTTCTTGTCCCGCTTCATCACCTCGAGCAGCTTGGGCCACTGGTCGAAGCGGTACGACGTGGGCAGCCCGAGCGACTCCAGGACGGATCGGTGGCGCTCGACGACGTCGTCGGACAGCGTCCCGCTGGTGCGCGCGAGCTCGGCGGCGAACATCATGCCGACCGAGACGGCGGCCCCGTGGCGCCACTGGAAGCGCTCGTTCTGCTCGATCGCGTGGCCCAGGGTGTGGCCGTAGTTGAGCATCTCGCGGCCGCCGGCCTCGCGGAGATCGGCGGAGACGACGCCGGCCTTGACCCGCACGGAGCGCTCGACCAGCTCGCGCAGCACCGCCGACGACGGGTCGCGGGCCTCCTCGGGGTGCTGCTCGATGAGCTCGAGGATGCGCTCGTCGGCGATGAAGCCGCACTTGACGGTCTCGGCCATGCCCGTGAGCAGCTCGTGGGGCGGCAGCGTGGACAGGACGTCCAGATCGCACACGACCCCGGCCGGCGGGTGGAAGGAGCCCACGAGGTTCTTGCCCTCGGAGGTGTTGATCGCCGTCTTCCCGCCCACGGCGGCATCGACCATGCCCAGGAAGGTCGTGGGCACGTGCACCACGCGGATGCCGCGCAGCCAGGTGGCCGCCACGAAGCCGGCCACGTCGGTCACGGCCCCGCCGCCGACCGCCACGATGGCATCGGTGCGGGTGAAGTCGGCCTGCCCGAGCGCCTGCCAGCAGAAGCCGGCCACCTCGAGGCGCTTGCCCTCCTCGGCGTCGGGGATCACGGCCTGGAAGACCTGGTAGCCCTCGCCCTGCAGCTGCTCGACGACGAGCTGTCCGTTGGCCTCGAGCGCCTGCGGGTGCACCACGAGGACCTTCTGCACGCGCGAGCCCAGGATCGGGGCGAGCTCTCCCATCAGCCCGGTGCCGACGAGGACCTCGTACTGCTCCTCGGGGCGGGATCCGGTCACGGGGATGCGGGTGGTGGTCATGGCTCTCCTTCGCGGGTCCGGGGCGGCCTCGCGCCCGGGCTCGGTGGTGGTCTCGGTCAGTGCAGTCGGCGCAGGGCCTGGATCTCGTCGTGCAGCTCCGCGGCGATCTTGGCGATCGGGCGGTTGCCGCCGGCCTGCAGGCGGATGTCCGCCAGCTCCTCGTAGGTCGTGTGCCGCTGCTCGAAGAGATCCCGCCAGCGCTGCACCGGATCTCCCTCCAGCATGGGCCGGTTGCCCGTGCGCCGCAGGCGGCCTCGCACGGTGCGCTCGTCGATCTCCAGGTAGGCGACCATGTGCCGTTGCAGCAGGTCGCGCACCGCCGGGGTCATGGGGGCTCCGCCGCCCAGGGAGACGATGGAGTCGCGGTGGGCGGGATCGCCCAGCAGCTCCTCGATGGTCCGGGCCTCGATGCGGCGGAATCCCTCCTCCCCCTGCGATGCGAAGACCGCCGGGATCTGCCCGTGGCGCCGCACGATCACGGCGTCGGAGTCCACGTAGCCGTAGCCGAAGCGCCTGGCCATGTACTTGGCCAGGTGGGACTTGCCGGCGGCCATCGGCCCGATGAGCACGATCGGCCCGGTCGAGGGCCCCAGGTCGGCGTCCGGGTCGGGGGCGGCCGAGGGACGGCGGCTCATGCGCCGGGCTCCTGCCAGGGGCCCTCCGCGTCGTCGAAGCCGCCCAGCTCGCCCGAGGAGCGCAGCGCCTCCGGGATCGCGGCCAGGTAGGCGTCCTTGTTGCGCACGGTCTCGGCGATCGAGTCGCCGCCGAACTTCTCCAGGGCGGCCTCGGCCAGCACGAGCGCGACCATGGCCTCGGCCACCACGCCGGCGGCGGGCACGGCGCAGACGTCGGAGCGCTGGTGATGCGCGCGGGCGGCCTCGCGGGTCGCGACGTCGACGGTGCGCAGGGCCTTGGGCACCGTGGCGATCGGCTTCATGGCCGCGCGCACGCGCAGGACGTCGCCGATCGACATGCCGCCCTCGATCCCTCCGGCGCGGTTCGACACGCGGTGCACGCGGCCGTCGTCGCCGATCGCGATCTCGTCGTGGGCGGCCGTGCCGGGACGGGCCGCGGTCAGGAAGCCGTCGCCGACCTCGACCCCTTTGATGGCCTGGATGCCCATGAGGGCCCCGGCCAGGCGCGCGTCCAGGCGGCGGTCCCAGTGCACGTACGAGCCCAGCCCGGGGGCCAGGCCGTAGGCGAGCACCTCCACGACGCCGCCGAGGGTCTCGCCGTCCTTGTGGGCGGCGTCGACGGCCTCGGCCATCCGCGCGGAAGTCTCGGCGTGGTGGCAGCGCAGCGGATCGGCGTCCAGGGACTCGACGTCGCCGGGCGCCGGACGATCGGCGTCGACCGGGGACTCGACCCCGCCGACGGCGGTCGTGTGCGAGACGAGCTCCACGCCCAGGGCCTCGAGGATCGCCGCGGCCACGGTCCCGAGAGCCACGCGCGTGGCGGTCTCGCGGGCGGAGGCGCGCTCGAGGACGGGACGGGCCTCGTCGTGGCCGTACTTCTGCATGCCGGTGAGGTCCGCGTGGCCGGGCCGCGGGCGGGTCAGGGCAGCATTGCGGGCCAGGCCCTCGAGGTCGGCGGGATCCACGGGGTCGGCGGACATGACCGTCTCCCACTTGGGCCATTCGGTGTTCGCGATCTCGATCGCCACCGGCCCCCCCTGCGTGATGCCGTGGCGGACGCCGCCGAGCAGCCGCACGCGGTCCTGCTCGAACTTCATCCGGGCGCCGCGGCCGTAGCCCAGGCGCCGCCGGGCCAGAGCGGCCTGGATGTCGCCCGAGGTCAGGCCGACCCCGGCGGGGACGCCCTCGATGATGCCCACGAGGGCCTCTCCGTGGGACTCACCAGCAGTCAGCCAGCGCAGCATGTTCAGCCTCTCGTCGTGTCGTCCTCCCGGCGTCGCGCGCCGGTGCGTCTGTCGTGCGGTCCGGTCCCGGCCGCTCCCGGCACGGCGACGGCCGCCTCAGTCGAGGCGGCGAGCCGCGGCGGCCAGCTCGGGCCGCCCGGCGGCCGCGCACAGGGCCTCGATCACGGCGGGCTGATCCGGCAGCAGCTGCCCGATCTGCCTGCCGGTGAACAGCCGGATCTGGTCCAGGGCCTGCAGCACGAGCATATCCAGCCCGGGGACCACCGCTCCCCCGCCGGCCGTCCAGGCGCGTGCGAGGGCCGAGGGCCACGGATCGTAGGCGGCGTCCAGCAGCGTCCCGCCGGTGCGGCGCCCGCGCACCGCGGCGAGGGCCGCCGCGAGCTCGTCGGCGCCGTTGGGCGGCAGCGTGCAGACCACCAGGTCATAGCCGGCCAGGTGCTCGGCGGCCTCGTCCCAGGGCCGGATCCGCAGCTCGAGCCCGAGCCGATCCGCGGCGTCGATCGCGCGCTGCGCCCGGGACGCGGAACGCACCCACAGATCCGCCCGGGGCGCGCCGAGCTGCTGCAGGGCCGCCAGCGCGGCCGTGGCGGTCCCGCCGCCGCCGAGGACGGCTGCGCGAGGGGCCGGGGGGCACGGCCCCGCCGCGCGCAGGGCCGCCGCGATCCCCGAGACGTCCGAGTTGTGGCCCAGCACGGCCCCGTCGGGGCCCGGGACCAGGGTGTTCACCGTGCCGACGGCGCGGGCGACGTCCGTGAGCTCGTCGGCCAGCTCGGCCGCCTCCGACTTCAGCGGCATGGTGACCGACAGGCCCCGCCACTGCGGGTCCTGCCGCAGGAGGGCGACCTCCCCGGTCAGCTCGCCCTCCTCGAGGTCGAGGGTGCGGTAGTCGATCCGCTCGCCCAGGACCTCGTACGCGGCGGCGTGCAGCCGCGGCGAGAGCGAATGCCCGATCGGATGCCCCGCCACTGCGGCGTGGGCCCCGGTCACTGGCACTTGCCCTCGTTCTCCGAGCACCACTGCTGGTACTCGTCGACGTTGGCCGCGTGCTCCTCGAGCGTGGCCGCGAACTTGGTCTCCCCGGTGTCCAGGTTGACCGTGACCCAGTAGTAGTAGTCGTTCTCGGCCGGGTTGGCCGCCGCGTCGATGGCCTCCGTGCTCGGGGAGCCGATCGGGCCGGCCGGCAGGCCGGGGTTGGCGTACGTGTTGTACTCGTTCGACTCGTCGTCCTTCTCCTCCTCGGAGATGTGGACGGTCGTCTCCCCCAGGCCGTAGGCCACCGAGGCGTCGGACTGGATCAGCCCGTTGGTGCCCTCGTCCGGGTTGTCCAGGCGGTTGTAGATCGCGCCGGCGACGTCGTCGTAGATGTCCGGGACGCCCTCGAACTCGACGATCGAGGCGACCGTGAGGATCTCGAACTCGTCCTCCTCGGCCACACCGGCCTCCTGCAGCGCGGAGTCGGTCGAGTCCACCATCTCCTGGAGGATCTCCTCCGGGGTGGCGTCCAGCGGGAAGCGGTACTCGCCCGGATGCAGGTAGCCCTCGATCGTCGGGAACTCGTCGGAGATGCCGTACTGCGAGGGGTCCTCGGCGGCGGACTCGAAGTCCTCGACCGAGTGGCCGGTGGCATCGGCGAGGATCTGGAAGGTCTCGTCCATGCGGATCGTGCGGGGCACGGCCGCGTAGTCGGTCTCCTCCTCGTCCTGCATGAGCAGCTCGACGGCGTGCTCGGAGCTCATCTGGCGGTTGAGCTGGTACTCCCCCGGCTGCACGTAGTTGCCCGCGTGGTCCTCGTTGAAGACCGTCATGAACCGCTCGCCGTTGGCGATGATGTCCTCCTCCTGCAGAGCGGCGGCGACCTGGTCGACGGTCGCGCCCTCCTCCACGGTGAAGGTCACCGGCTCGTCGCCCTCGCCGCGGTAGTCCTTGCGCTCGAACCAGCCGAAGGTCGAGCCCAGGGCGGTGACGGTGAGGATGACGGCCACGAGGAACAGGCCGATGGCGCCCAGCAGCGAGAGGTTGTGCTTGTGCTGGAGGCGGCGCAGCTGGCTCGGCGAGCGGTTCTCCGCCTCGAAGGCCCCGGCGATCTCCTGCGGATCGCGCCGCTGGGACTCGCCGCCGGCGGGCGCGATCAGGCTCTCCGAGCCGGTGCTGCGGTCTCCGGTGTGCGCGTCTGGGCGCGGGTCCTGGTCGCTCACGACAGGTCTCCCTCCGAGTGGGCGCCGGTCTCCGAGGAGGCCGCCGGGGTCGGGTGGTCTGCGGAGCCGGCCTCGGCTCCGTCGATGGGGGGAACCTCCACTCCGGCCGGCCCGCCGGAACGATGGATCATGCTCAGGGCGGCCTCGAGGATGGTGACCGCGGCCTGGCGGTCGATCTTGTCCCGGTGCTCGCGCCGCGAGACGCCGGCCTCGAGCAGGCTCCGGTGGGACTCCGACGAGGTCCATCTCTCGTCGATCATCCGCACGGGCACGGACCACCCCTTGGCCGCCAGGCGCCGCTGCAGGCCCTGGGCCCACGATACGGCAGACCGGGTCGAGTCCGTGGTGCGCCCCGACAGGGCCAGCGGCAGGCCGACGACGACCTCGACCACCTCGTGCTCGTGGACCAGGTTGGCCGCGAGCTTGATGTCGAAGCCCTTGCGGGGGTCCCGCTCCAGGGTGGTCAGCGGCGAGGCCAGGATCCCCTCGGGATCGCTCAGGGCCACTCCGACGCGCACGGCGCCGACGTCGACGCCGAGCCGGCGGCCGCGCCGCACCGCGCCGGGCGCCTGTGCACCGGCCGTCTGCGCTTCTCGGGCGTGCAAGGCCTCAGGCCCCCGCCGCGGCGCTCAGCTCGGACACGACGGCCTCGAGCGCAGCACCCGTCCTGGCCGGGTCCTGCCCGCCGCCCTGGGCCAGGTCGTCCTTGCCTCCCCCGCCGCCGCCGAGCACGCCGGCGGCGACGCGCACGAGGGCGCCGGCCTTGGCCCCCGCGGCGCGACCGGCCTCGGTCGTGGCCACGAGCACGAGCGGGCGTCCGCCGGACACGCCGGTCACGGCCACGACGGCTGCGCGATCGCTCATGCGGCCGCGCAGGTCGAGGGCCAGGGAGCGCAGGTCGTCGGCGCCGGAGACCTCGCCCATGTCATGGGCCAGCACCGACAGCTCGCCGATCTGCCGGGTCCGCTCGAGCAGCGAGCCGGCCTGGGCCTGCAGCTTCTCGCGCCGCAGGTCGCCCAGCTCCTTCTCGGTCTCCTTGAGCCGGTCCAGGGTCGACTGGAGCCGCTCGGGCAGCTCGGCGGAGGACTGCACCTTGAGCATGTCGGTCAGCTGGCTCACGAGGGTGCGCTCGGCGGCCAGGTGGTGGAACGAGTCCAGCCCGACGAGGGCCTCGACGCGGCGGTTGCCGGAGCCGACGGAGCCCTCGGAGATCAGCGACAGCGACCCGATCTGCGCCGTGTCGTCGACGTGGGTGCCGCCGCACAGCTCGCGGGACCACTCGCCGTTCATCTCGACCACGCGCACGACGTCGCCGTACTTCTCGCCGAACAGGCTCATGGCGCCCAGGGCGCGGGCCTCGTCCAGCGGCATCTCGCGGGTCAGGACCTCGTGGTCGTCGTGGATGACGGAGTTCGCCAGCCCCTCGACCTCCTGCTTCTGCCCCTGCGTCAGGCCCTCGCCCCAGCTGAAGTCGAAGCGCAGGTAGCCCTCCTTGTTGAACGAGCCGCGCTGGACGGCCTCCGGGCTGAGCACCTCGTGCAGGGCCGCGTGGACGATGTGGGTGGCCGAGTGCGCCATCTCGCCGTCGCGGCGCCGGCGGACGTCGATCGCGGCGGTGACCTCCGAGCCTGCGGCGGCCTCTCCGGAGACGACCGTCGCGCGGTGCACCGACAGCCCCTTGACCGGCTGCTGGACGTCCGAGACGCGCAGGACGAAGCCGTCGCCGGCGATCGTGCCCGTGTCGGCGGCCTGGCCGCCGGACTCGGCGTAGAACGGGGTCGAATCGAGCACGACCTCGATCTCCTGCCCCTCCGAGACGGCCGGCACGGTCTGGCCGTCGACCAGCAGCGCCCGGATCGCGGTGGCGGTCGAGGCCTCGTCGTAGCCGGTGAAGATCGAGCTGCGCTGCTCCTGCAGGGCGCGCAGCACCGACAGGTCCTCGAAGCCGCCCTTCTTCGCCTTGGCATCGGCGCGAGCGCGCTGGCGCTGCTCCTCCATGAGCGAGCGGAAGGCGGTCTCGTCGACCGCGACCCCCGCCTCGGCGGCCATCTCGAGCGTCAGGTCGATCGGGAAGCCGTAGGTGTCGTGCAGCGCGAACGCGTCCGCGCCGCCGACCGCCCCGCCCTGGGAGCGGGCGGTCGAGACGGCCAGCTCCAGGCGGGCCGTGCCCGACTCGATGGTCTTCAGGAACGCCTTCTCCTCGTTGTAGGCGATGCGGGAGATGCGCTCGAACTCGTCCTTGACGTTCGGGTAGACCCGGCCCATGACCTCCGAGGAGGCGGGCAGCAGGGTCGGCAGGCAGGGCTCGGTGACGCCGAGCAGGCGCATGGCGCGGATCGCCCGGCGCAGGAGCCGGCGCAGGATGTAGCCGCGGCCCTCGTTGCCCGGGACCACGCCGTCGCCGATCAGCATGAGCGAGGAGCGGATGTGATCGGCGACCACGCGCATCCGCACGTCGTCGTCGTAGCCGTCGTCGCCGGGGTTCTCGGAGCCGTGGTACGTGCGCCCGGAGAGCCGCTGCGCGGCGTCCAGGACCGGACGGACCTGATCGGTCTCGTAGAAGTTCTCGACCCCCTGCAGGAGCATGGCCATGCGCTCGACGCCCATGCCGGTGTCGATGTTCTGCTGCGGCAGATCGCCCAGGATCTCGTAGTCCTTGCCGCTGCCCTCGCCGCGCTGGTACTGCATGAACACGAGATTCCAGATCTCGATGTAGCGGTCGTCGTCGGCGGCCGGGCCGCCCTCCTTGCCGTAGCGAGGGCCGCGGTCGTAGAAGATCTCCGAGTCGGGGCCGGCCGGGCCGGGCTGGCCCGTGTCCCAGTAGTTCTCCTCCTTGGGCATGCGCTGGATGCGCTCGTCCGGCACGCCCACGGTCTTCGACCAGAGCTCGTAGGACTCCTCGTCGTGCTCGTAGATCGTGATCCACAGCCGCTGCGGATCCAGGCCGAAGCCGCCGTCCTCGACGGAGCTGGTCAGCAGCTCCCACGCGAACGGGATGGCCTGCTCCTTGAAGTAGTCGCCGAAGGAGAAGTTGCCGGCCATCTGGAAGAAGGTGCCGTGGCGGGCGGTCTTGCCGACCTCGTCGATGTCCAGGGTGCGGATGCACTTCTGGACCGAGGTCGCGCGGTCGTACGGCGCCTGCTCCTGCCCCAGGAAGTACGGGATGAACGGGACCATTCCCGCGATGGTGAACATCGAGCCGGGCTGGGCGGAGACCAGGGAGGCCGAGGGGACGACCGTGTGGCCCTTCTTCTCGAAGAAGCTCAGCCAGCGCTCGGTGATCTCGTGGGTCAGCATGTGTACCTCGTGGTCCTGTGTGGTTCGGTTCGGTCTCGGCTGCCGCCCGGGTCTGCCGGGCGGGTGGGCTGCCCCGGGGTCAGCGCCCGGGGCCGTCCGAGCCGTCGACGGCGGCGCGCGGCCGCTCGTCGTGGTCGATGACGGTGGGCTCCGCGGCCAGGTCCTGGCCGGGCAGCCCGGTGCCGTGCCCCTCGAGGCCGGGCGCCTCGGCGTGGGGCGGCTCGGCCCCGGAGCGCGATGCGACCCCGGCCGGACCCGGCCGCCGCCCGGCACCCGCGGGCCGGCTCAGCTGCCCTCGCAGCTCGGCCTCGGCCTGGTCCATGCCCGAGCGGATGTCCTGGGCGATGCGCAGCACGCGGCTGCCCAGGCGGTTCTCCCGGACCGGCTGATCGTCGCCGCCGGGGGCGGGCTCGATCGCGGCGCGGCTGCGACGGACGGCCTGGCCGAGCGCGCGGCGGCCCTCGTCGCCTCCGGCGGCGCGGCCCGCGGCCGCACCGACCGCGGCGCCCGCGGCAAGCACGGCGATCCTGCTCAAGGCGCTCATGCTCCGCGCCCCTCGGCCGGATCGGCGGCATCCGTCGCCGGGCCGCCGGGCTCGGTGTCCCATTCGGTGCCCTTCCACCACGGGCCGTCCGAGCCGTCGTCGGAGGGCTCGCTCCTCGTCTGCGCGGCGGCCGAGGATCCCTCGGCGGCCGTGCGCTTCGGCGGGTCCTGCCGCTCCGGGGAAGCGCTCGGGGCCGGCGCCTGCTCCGCGGCCGGCACATCGCCGTCGAGGCGGCTGTCGCCCGGCGCCTCCTCGGGAGCCCCGGCCGACGATGCCGCAGCCCGCTCCTCGGCCTCGCGGGCGCGCCGGCGCTCCTCGCGGCGGGCCCGGACGGCGTCGCCGCTGAAGGCCCGTCGCACGCCCGAGGAGAAGGCCGCGGTCTTGATGATCGGCTGGCCGACCGTCGAGGCCACGAGCGAGGTCATGGCCGACATGTTGGCCGACGCGTCCGAGACGCTGTCCGTGATGACGTCGACCTTCTCGAGCTGCGTGTTGGTCGTGGCGACGGTGCGCGTGACCTCCTCGAGCAGGGGCTCGGTCTCGTCGTTCAGATCGCGGATCAGCACCCGCAGCTCGTCGAAGACCCGCCCCAGCTTCAGCAAGGGGACCGCCATCAGCGCGACGAGCACTGCGAACACGCCGGCTGCGATCAGCCCGGCGACATCTCCTCCGGTCATGTGCTTCGGGTGCTCCTTGCTCGGCGGCGGCAGCGATCGGGAGAACCTGCCCTGACCCCGCAGCCCGCGTCGACGGGCAGGGTCGGCGATGGGCGTGCAGTGCGGGGTCAACTGTAACAACAAGGTCACGAACTGCGCGGTCCGCTGTGATGCGGACTTCGTGCCGTCCGCTCGCCTCCCCCGCGGCGGCGGTTCCGTCCGGAGGCCGTCCCCGTGCCTCTGACCAGCGAGGACGACGCTGTACTGTGATCTGCACCACATCAATGCATCGGTGTGTCCACTCTCGATCCAGGGGGATCCATGCACTCCACATCAGCTGCGCCCGCGCCGTCGTCCCGTCGGGGCGGGACGACGTCCTCCGGGCGCCCTGCCCGCCGCCCCAGCAGACTCGCGGCCCTGGCCGTGACCTCGGCGCTGGCCATCACCTCCGCGGGCGGCCTCGACCCGGCCCTCGCCCAGCCGGCGGACGACGAGCATCAGCAGCGCCGGCTCGTCCTCTCGGCGGAGGGCGCCGGCGCGGATCAGGCCGCCGCCGCGATCGAGGCGGCCGGCGGCGAGATCGCCGAGCGCAACGACGCGATCGGCCTGTTCACCGTGACCGGGCCCACCGATCTCGATCAGCGGCTCGACGCATCGCCCGCGATCGCCGGGACGATGGACGACCGGGTCATCGGCCGCACGCCGGACGCCCAGGCGCAGGAGCACCGCAAGGATACGGAGGACGTCGAGCGCGCCCGCGCGGACCGCCCTGCCGCGAAGGCGGCGCCGAGCAATGAGCGCGTCCCGCCGGGGCAGGCGAAGAAGCGCCGGGCTCCCGCGGCGGCCGACGACCCGCTGCGGGATCGGCAGTGGAACCTCGACATGATCGACGCCGACGAGGCCCATCGCACGCAGACCGGCGAGGGAGTGCGCGTGGGCGTCATGGACACCGGCGTGGACGGCACCCACCCCGATATCGCGCCGAATCTGAACGCGGGGCTCTCCCGGAACTTCACGACCGACATCCCGGAGATCGACGGGGCGTGCGAGGAGGAGCCCGACCGCTCGTGCGAGGACGGCGACACGGTCGACGAGGGCGGCCACGGCACGCACGTGGCCAGCACGATCGCCTCCCCCGTCAACGGCCTCGGGATCGAGGGTGTGGCCCCGGAGGCCGAGATCGTGAACCTGCGCGTGGGCCAGGACAGCGGCTACTTCTTCCTGGCGCCTACGCTCGAGGCCCTGACCTACGCCCCCACGGCGGGCATCGACGTGGTCAACATGAGCTACTACCTGGATCCGTGGGCCTTCAACTGCGCGGACAACCCGGCCGACAGCCCGGAGGAGCAGGCCGAGCAGCGGCTCACGATCGAGGCCGCCAACCGGGCCCTGGGCTACGCGCAGGACCGCGGGGTCACCCTCATCGCGGCCATGGGCAACTCCAACATGGATCTCGGGGACCCGCGGCTCGACACCTCGAGCCCCGACTTCCCCGAGGGCCGGGCCCGCGATCGCGTGGTCGACAACTCCTGCCTGGACATGCCGACCGAGGGCGACGGTGTGCTGAGCATCTCGTCCGTCGGCCCCTCGGGCCTCAAGGCGGACTACTCGAACTACGGCACCGAGCAGACCGCCGTGGCCGCCCCCGGCGGCTACTTCCGCGACTTCGACGGCACGCGGCGCAGCCGTCAGCCGGGGAACATGATCCTGGCGGCGGTCCCGGCGGCCGTCGTGCGCGAGATGGGCATCCTGGACGAGGACGGCGAGTCCACCGATCCGTTCGTGGTCAGCGAGTGCGATGCGCAGGGGCAGTGCGCCTACTACGAGCACATGCAGGGCACCTCGATGGCGGCCCCGCATGCGACCGGGGTGGCCGCCCTGATCATCGGCAGCAAGGGACAGCCCGACCGCGCTCTCGGGGGCGTGCGGATGCAGCCGCACCGCGTCGAGCAGGTGCTCACGGTCTCGGCCCACGAGAAGGCGTGCGACGCGCCCGTCGTGAGCTATCCGGGCCGCGACGACTCCTACACCGCGCCGTGCGAGGGAACGCCGGAGTTCAACGGGTTCTACGGCCACGGCATCGTCAACGCCGCCAGCGCGGTGAGCCGCACGCCGCACAAGCACTGAGCGCAGCCGGCGGCGATGCAGGGCCCGCCGCCGGGACGGACCCCGGCGCCAGGAACGGCCCCGATGCGAAGAGGGCCCGCACCGTCCGACGACGGTGCGGGCCCCTCCTGCGGCCGGGTCGGCTCCGCGAGCGGAGCCGACCCGGCCGCGTCCTGGATCAGGACATGCGGGCGTAGTACTCGACCACGAGCTGCTCCTCGCAGGTCACGGGGACCTCGGAGCGCTCGGGCAGGCGGGTGTAGGTCGCCTGCAGCTTGTCGATCGCCACGTCCAGGTACGGCGGGGTGTCCGGCAGGACATCCTGGTGCGCACCGGTGGCGGCGACCTGGAACGGGGCCATCTTCTCCGAGCGCGAGTGCACGTGGATCATCTGGCCCGGCTTGACGATGTACGACGGGCGGTCGACGCGCTGCCCGTCGACCATGATGTGGCGGTGCACGACCAGCTGGCGAGCCTGGGACATGGTGCGGGCGAAGCCGGCACGCAGGACCAGGGCGTCCAGGCGCGACTCGAGCAGGCGGACCAGGTTCTCACCGGTCATGCCCTCGCGGCGCTTGGCCTCGACGTAGGCGCGGTGCATCTGCTTCTCGCGGATGTTGTACTGCGCGCGCAGACGCTGCTTCTCGAGCAGTCGGACCTTGTAGTCCGAGTCCTGCTTGCGACGGGCGCGCCCGTGCTCGCCGGGGCCGTACGGACGACGCTCGAAGTACTTCTCGGCCTTCGGGGTCAGCGCGATCCCGAGGGCGCGCGACTTGCGCACCTGACGGCGCGCGCGGTTGGCGTTGTTGGACACAGGGGTCCCCTTTCATGCGGGGCGCTCCGCGCGCAGAGCGCACATGTGCTCTGCGGGCGGACCGCGTTCTGTTCGGCTCGGCCTCCGTCACGGCATCTGTCCCGTGCGGAGAGCTGGGGATCAGCCGCAATCCCGCTCACGCTGCAGGTCACCTGCTCTGACTCCCGGGTCCGTGCGGTTGGGACACGTCCGAGGAGTCGGAGTCAGGGCCTTGCCGGCCGACGGGTGAGCCTATCAGCTCGGACGCCCGGCGTCAGGGACGTCCGAGCCGAGGCGCACCGGAGCCACGCGGATCACAGCACGTCGTCGTCCATCCAGCCCAGCGTGCGCTCGACGGCCTTGTCCCAGTTCCGGGCCAGTCGCTCGCGCTCCTTCTTCTTCATGGAGGGCTCCCAGCGCTTGTCCTCCTCCCAGGCGGCCGCGACGTCGTCGAGGCCGTCCCAGAAGCCGACCGTGATGCCCGCGGCGTAGGCCGCCCCCAGCGCCGTGGTCTCGATGTTCTTGGGCCGGATCACGGTGGTGTTCAGGATGTCCGCCTGGAACTGCATGAGCAGGTCGTTGGCGCTCATGCCCCCGTCGACGCGGATCTCCTTGACCGGCGCATCCGCATCCGTGTCCATGGTCAGGACCACCTCGCGGGACTGGAAGGCCGCAGCCTCGAGGGCGGCCCGGGCGATGTGCCCCTTGTCCACGTAGCGGGTCAGGCCCGCGATGACCCCGCGGGCATCGGGCCGCCAGTGCGGCGCGTAGAGACCGGAGAACGCCGGGACGATGTACGCCCCCCCGTTGTCCTCGACCGTCTGGGCGAGCTTCTCGGTCTCCTTCGCCGTCTTGATCAGCCCCAGGTTGTCGCGCAGCCACTGCACCAGGGAGCCCGTGACCGCGATCGAGCCCTCGAGCGCGTACACGGGGTCCTGGCCCTCGCACTGATAGGCGACCGTGGTGATCAGGCCGTTGTCCGAGCGGGTGAGCTCCGTGCCGGTGTTCATGAGCACGAAGTTGCCGGTCCCGTAGGTGTTCTTGATCATGCCGGGCTCGAAGACGGCCTGCCCGAACGTCGCCGCCTGCTGATCGCCCAGGATGCCCGCGATCGGCACGCCGTGCAGCAGGCCGCGGCGGCGGACCTCTCCGTAGACCTCCAGCGAGGAGCGGATCTCCGGGAGCATCTGACGGGGCACCCCGACCTTGCGGCACAGATCCTCGTTCCAGTCGAGGGTGTCGATGTTCATCAGCAGCGTGCGCGAGGCGTTGGTGACGTCGGTGATGTGCACCGAATCCGGCTTGCCCCCGGTCATGTTCCACACCAGCCAGGAGTCGATCGTCCCGGCCAGCAGCTCGCCCTTCTCGGCCCGCTTGCGCGCGCCCTTCACCTCATCGAGGATCCAGGCGATCTTGGGCCCGGCGAAGTAGCTGGCCAGCGGCAGGCCGGTCCGCTCGCGGAAGAGCTCCTCGCCGTGCTGGTCGGCGAGCTTCTCCACGGCCTTCTGGGTGCGGGTGTCCTGCCAGACAATCGCATTGTGGATCGGCTTGCCGGTCTCCTTCTCCCAGACCACGGTCGTCTCGCGCTGATTCGTGATGCCCACGCCGGCGATCTGGTCGGAGGAGATGTCCGCGTCGGCCAGCGCGTCCGCGACCACCTTGCGGACGTTGCGCCAGATCTCCTTGGCGTCGTGCTCGACCCAGCCGGCGCGCGGGAAGATCTGCCGGTGCTCGAGCTGGGCCGAGGCCACGGGGCCGCCCTTCTCGTCGTAGACGACCGCCCGCGTGCTCGTGGTCCCCTGGTCGATCGAGATCACGTGCGTCTTCTCCGGGCTGGAGCGCTTCGAGGACGCGGTGCCGCTCTTCGCCTTGCTCTTCGACGCGGCAGACGTCTTCGACTTGGCGGCCTTGGACGTCGTCTCGGCCTTCTTCTTCCGGCCCTTCGCCTTCGCCGAGACATCGGCCCGCTGGGGCGCCGGGCTCGTCCCCTTGGCGGCGGTCTTCGCGCCGCCGGACTTCCTGCCGGCCTCGGCCTTGGAATCCTCGGCCGTGGAATCCGAGGCCCGGCTCTTCTGCTCGGACCCGGAGCCGGCCTTGCCGGCGGGCTTCTTGCTGCTCTGGGACATCGTCGTCTCCTCGAGTCGGCTCCCGGCCGGGGGCCGGAGCGGGGTGGATGGGGCTGCGGACCCGGAGGCCGCGGTGGGATCGGCGGTGCGGCCCGATCAGGCCAGCATGCGGGTCAGCAGGCCGGCGAGCACGGCACCGAGCAGCGGCCCGGCGATCGGCACCCACGCGTACGCCCAGTCGGAGCCGCCCTTGCCCGGGATGGGCAGCACGGCGTGCGCGATGCGGGGACCGAGGTCGCGCGCGGGGTTGATGGCGTAGCCGGTCGGCCCGCCCAGGCCTGCGCCGATGCCGACCACCAGCAGGGCCACCGCCAGCGGGCCGAGGCCCGACGGGGTGTTGCCGAAGCTGAGGATCACGGCCACGAGCACGAAGGTCGCGATGACCTCGGTGACCATGTTCCACAGGGGCGAGCGGATCTCCGGCCCCGTCGAGAACGTCCCCAGGATCGCGTCCGGGTCGTCCGCGAGATCGTAGTGCTTCTTGTGCGCGAGCCACACCAGGACCGCACCCAGGAAGGCGCCCAGGACGGTCGCGACGAGGTACACGATCGTGGAGGCGGGGGTGATCGCCACGCCCGGGGCGTACTCGGCCTCCCCGGCGAAGAGCAGGCCCGTGGTGACCGCGGGATTCAGGTGGGCCCCCGAGGCCGCAGCCAGGTAGACGCCGGCGAAGACGCCCAGACCCCAGCCGAAGTTGATCAGCAGCCACCCGCCGTCGTGGCCCTTGGTCCGCGGCAGCAGCACGTTCGCCACCACGCCGCCGCCCAGGAGGATCAGCACCGCGGTGCCGAGGACCTCGGAGACGAGCACCTGCCCGAGGCCGACCTCGGCGGCCTCCTGGGCGGCGGGCAGCATCAGCTGCGTGGGAAGGTCCATGGCTCAGTCTCCCATCGGATCGGCCTCGCGGTCGCGAGCGCCCTGTCGTCCCTCCTGATGGACCGAGCGGACGCTCAGCCCCTCCACCACCGGCTCGGCGGCGTCGCGCGCCTGCTCGGCCGACTGCTCGTCCTCGGTGCGGGCGGCCGCGTCCTCCGCGGCGCTGCGGGACCGGTAGGCCTCGACCTCGCGATCGCGGCGCTGCCCGTCCCAGCCGAGCTCGGCGGCCGCCAGGTCCGCGATCTCGTCGACCGCGGCGTCGCCGTGGTTCGGCGCCGCGTAGGTCAGCCGGGTGCGCGTGTCGAGGAGGTCCTCGAGGTGCAGCGCGCCCTCCGCGCGGCACGCGTGCACGATCTCCGCGCGCAGGTGGACGGGAGCGCCCTCGAGCGGGCGGCCGAGCGAGGGGTCCTCCTCGATCAGCGCCAGGACGGTGTGCAGCTCCGAGCCGTAGCGGGCGATCAGGTCGCGCAGGCGCTGCTCGGTCCAGACCTCGGGATCCGGGGCGGCCTGGCGCAGCTCCTCGAGCAGCAGCGGGATCCGCGCCCGCAGCGCATGGACCCCGTCGGCGCCGAGCAGCATGGTCCGGTCGGTGATGGACGGCCGCCGGGCGGCCTCCTGCTCGCCGAGCGCCAGGTCCACGGCGTCCTGGGCCATGATGCGGTAGGTCGTCAGCTTGCCGCCCGCGATGGTCACGAGTCCCGGCACGGGCTCCATGACGGTGTGCTCGCGCGAGACCTTGGTGGACGCGGTCTCCTGGCCGTCGCGGGTCACGGGCTGCAGCAGCGGGCGCAGGCCGGCGTAGGTGCCGATGACGTCGTCGCGGGTCAGGGGGTCGTCGAGCACCTCGTTCGCGTGGGCGATGACGTAGTCGATGTCGGCCGCCGTGGCGGTCGGGGTGTCCAGCGAGTGCTCGTACGGAGTGTCCGTGGTCCCGATGATCCAGTGATGCGCCCACGGGATCACGAACAGCACGGACTTCTCCGTCTGCAGGATCAGGCCGACCTCGCCGCGGATGCGCTCGCGCGGCACGACGATGTGGACGCCCTTGGAGGCCAGCACCTTGAGCCCTGCATCGGAGGGGGCCAGCTCCTGGACGCCCTCGGTCCACACTCCCGCGGCCGAGATGACCGAGGAGGCGCGCACGGGGAACTCGCGGCCGGTCTCCTTGTCGCGCACCCGGGCGCCGACGACGTTGCTGCCGTCCTGGAACTCGTCCTCCTCGTGGAGCAGATCGACGACCTCGGTGCGGTTGGCGGCCAGGGCGCCGTTGCGGGCGGCCGTGCGCACGAGGGTGACGACCAGGCGGGCGTCGTCGACCTTGGCGTCCCAGTACTTGAAGGCGCCGACCGAGGCGTCCTCCCGGAAGTCGGGGAACTGCTCCAGGACCTCCTTGGTGCTCAGATGCTGGCGCTTGGGCAGCGAGGTCACCTTGGAGTTCAGGTGGGCCAGCGTGTCGTACAGGCCGATGCCCGTGCCCACGTAGGGCCGCTCCCATCCCTTCTGGAGCGGGTAGAGGAACGGGACGGGCTCCACGAGGTGGGGCGCCAGCGTGTAGAGCAGGCGCTCGCGCTCCCCCAGGGCCTCGGCCACGAGCTTGACGTCGAGCTGCTGGAGGTAGCGCAGGCCGCCGTGGACCAGCTTGGACGAGGAGCGCGAGGTGGCTCCGGCCCAGTCCTGCCCCTCCACGATGCCCACGCGCAGTCCGCGCGTGGCGGCATCCAGTGCGATGCCGGCGCCGGTGATGCCGCCGCCCACCACCAGGACGTCGAGCTGGGGGCCGTTCTCCATCTGCTCGAGCGCGCGGGCGCGCGACTCGGGGTTCAGTGCGGATCGATCAGTGGTGAAGCCGGTGTTGGCCATGGGTTGTTCCTCTCCTCCGATCACCCGGATGACGACGGGCCCGATGTCCGGTACCCGGCGTCCCGAGTGACGATAGTCATGGTTGGCGTTCGTGTCGCGAGAAACGCCGATCAGGGTCCCGCGCGGATGATCTCGCGCAGGCGCCGGGTGCGCTCCTTCAGATCCCGGTCGCGGCCGTAGTCGGTGGCGCGGTAGTAGTCGCGCCCGATCAGGTCGTCCGGCGGGTACTGCTGGGCCGCCACGGCGCTCGGCGCGTCGTGGGCGTACTGATAGCCGCGGCCGTGGCCCATGGCGGCGGCTCCCGGGTAGTGGGAGTCGCGCAGATGCTCGGGCACGGGCCCCGCCTTCCCGGCCCGGACGTCGGCGATGGCCTCGTCGATGGCCAGGTAGGCGGCATTGGACTTGGGCGCGGTGGCCAGCAGCACGGTCGCCTCGGCCAGCGGGAGGCGGCCCTCCGGCATGCCGATCAGCTGGACGGCCTGGGCCGCGGCGACCGCGCTCTGCAGCGCCGAGGGGTCCGCGGTTCCGATGTCCTCGGCCGCGGAGATGATCAGCCGTCGCGCGATGAAGCGAGGGTCCTCCCCCGCCTCGATCATCCGCGCGAGGTAGTGCAGGGAGGCGTCCACGTCCGAGCCGCGGATGGACTTGATGAACGCGGAGATGACGTCGTAGTGCTGATCCCCGTCGCGGTCGTAGCGCAGCGCGGCCCGGTCCATGGCCTCGGTCGTGTGCTCGACGGTCACCTCCGGGACCGCCTCCCCGGCGGCGGCATCCTCCGCGGGGCCGGGCCCGTCGTCGGTCTCGCGCCGGTCGGCGGCACCGGGATCGGCCCCCCGGGCCTCGGACAGCGCCACGGCTGCCGCGGCCTCCAGGCCCGTGAGCGCCTTGCGGGCGTCGCCGCCGCACAGCTCCAGCAGGTGCTCGCGGGCCCTGGGCTGCAGCGTGACGGCTCCATCCAGGCCCCGCGGATCGACGAGCGCGCGGTCGATCAGCTCGCCGATGTCGGCGCGCTCGAGCGGCCGCAGGGTCAGCAGCAGCGATCGCGAGAGCAGGGGCGAGATCACCGAGAACGACGGGTTCTCCGTGGTCGCCGCGACCAGCACGACCCAGCCGCGCTCGACGCCCGGCAGCAGCGCGTCCTGCTGGGCCTTGGTGAAGCGGTGGATCTCGTCGAGGAACAGGACGGTGGTGCGCCCGTGCAGATCCCGGTCCTTGAGCGCCTGGTCCATGACGCGGCGGACGTCCTTGACGCCTGCCGTGATGGCCGAGAGCTCGACGAACCTCCGGTGCGGTCCGCGCGCGATGACATGGGCGATCGTGGTCTTGCCGGTGCCCGGCGGCCCCCACAGCATGATCGAGCTGGGTCCTGCCGGGCCCCGGTCCTCCCCCGCGAGCACGCACAGCGGGGACCCGGGACGCAGCAGGTGCTTCTGGCCGACCACCTCGTCCAGGCTCCGCGGCCGCATCCGCACGGCCAGCGGCGAGGGCGCGCGCCGCGACGACGCCGTGCGATGCGGGGCCCGCGACGTCGTGCTCGTGCTCTGCTCGGGGGACCCGCCCGCGGCGGCGATCTCCCCGTCCGGGGCGGCGAGGTCGTCGCGATCCGGGTCGAGGTCGAACAGCGAGGTGTCGTGCTGACTGGTCACCCCTACAGACTAGGTGTTGTGGGTCATGAGGTTCTTGGCGCGGGTGCGTCGATGAGATGAGGAACGGGCTCC
>NZ_VDOR01000010.1 GCF_007666205.1 Kocuria palustris | reverse complement strand
CCACACGACCGCCGGTCCTCGAACCGGCCGACCGCTCGCGGCGACGAAGAAGAACACTACACAGGCTGCGGGCCTCGCGCAAACGCGAGGGGCCCGCACCGCGCTGACGCGCGTGCGGGCCCCTCAGCGGGGCGTCCTCCGCTGCCCGGAACCGTCCGACGGGCCGGCGCGGGACCTCAGTCCCTCGGCTGCAGCCACACCGCGCCGAGCGGCGGCAGGTCGACCACGGCGTGAGCGGGCTGCGCGTACCGGGGCTCGTCGACCGCGCTCGCGGAGCCGTTGACGACCCCGGAGCCGCCGAAGCGCTCGTCGTCGGAGTTCAGGACCTCGTCCCACTGCCCCCCGCGGGGCAGGGGCAGCCGGAACCCCAGGTGCGGGGCGCCCGCGAAGTTCACCGCGCAGACCAGCGGCCGTCCCTTGGCGTCCCAGCGCACGAACGACATGGTGCTGCCCTGGCTGTCGTTGGCGTCCAGCCAGGTGAAGCCCTCCGGGATGTTGTCCTGCGCCCACAGGGCCGGGGTCCGCCGGTAGATCGCGTTGAGCTCCGCGACCAGGCGCTGGATCCCCTGGTGCGGCTCGGTCTCCGCCAGCCACCAGTCCAGGCTCTTGTCGTTGTCCCACTCCGCGTCCTGGGCGAACTCGGTGCCCATGAAGATCAGCTGCTTGCCGGGGTGCGCCCACATGTACGAGAGGTAGGCGCGCACGTTCGCGAGCTGCTTCCAGCGGTCCCCCGGCATCTTGCGCAGCAGGGAGCCCTTGCCGTAGACGACCTCGTCGTGCGAGATGGGGAGGATGAAGCTCTCCGAGTACGCGTAGACCATCGAGAACGTCAGCTTGCCGTGGTGGTAGCCGCGGTACATCGGGTCCTCGCTCATGTACTCGAGCGAGTCGTGCATCCAGCCCATGTTCCACTTGATCCCGAAGCCCAGGCCGTCGGCATCCGTCGGGCGGGTGACGCCCGGGAACGCCGTGGACTCCTCGGCGATCATGACCGTCCCGGGGCTGCGCCGGTACGCGGTGGCGGTGGCCTCCTGCAGGAACGCGATCGCCTCGAGGTTCTCGCGGCCGCCGTGCTGATTCGGCTCCCACTCCCCGTGCTCGCGGGAGTAGTCCAGGTAGAGCATCGACGCGACGGCGTCGACCCGCAGGCCGTCCACGTGGAACTCCTCGAGCCAGTACAGGGCGTTGGCCACGAGGAAGTTGCGGACCTCGGCGCGTCCGTAGTCGAAGATCAGGGTGCCCCAGTCCTTGTGCTCGCCGCGACGGGGATCGGGGTGCTCGTAGAGCGGAGCGCCGTCGAAGCGCGCCAGCGCGAAGTCGTCCTTCGGGAAGTGCCCGGGGACCCAGTCGACGAGCACGCCGATGCCTGCCTGGTGCAGCGCATCGACCAGGTGCTTGAAGTCGTCCGGCTCCCCGTAGCGGGAGGTCGGGGCGTAGTAGCCGGTGACCTGGTAGCCCCACGACCCGCCGAAGGGATGCTCGGCGACCGGCATCAGCTCGACGTGCGTGAAGCCGTGCGCGGTGACGTAGTCCACGAGCTCCGTGGCCAGGTCGCGATAGCTCAGGCCCTGGCGCCACGAGCCGAGGTGCAGCTCGTACACGCTCATGGGGCTGTTGTGGGGGTCGGTCTGCGCCCGACGGGCCATCCACTCGTCGTCGCCGAAGCGGTAGCCGCTCTCGAGCACCCGCGAGCCCGTCATGGGCGGGACCTCGGCCCAACGGGCCATCGGATCGGCCTTGTCCTTCCACTGCCCGTCCGGTCCCATGATGCGGAACTTGTAGGTCGTGCCGTGGCCGGGGCCCGGGACGAACAGCTCCCAGACGCCGCTGCGGCCGAGGGAGCGCATGGCGTGCTCGGTGCCGTCCCAGCCGTTGAAGTCGCCGATCACGCGCACGGCCCGGGCGTTCGGGGCCCACACGGCGAAGCTCGTGCCGTGGATCTCGCCGAAGCTCGAGGGCCAGCGGCGCACGTGCGCTCCCAGGGCCCGCCACAGATCCTCGTGGCGGCCCTCGCCGATCAGGTGCAGGTCCATCTCGCCGACGGTCGGGGCGTAGCGGTACGGGTCGTCCATCTCGACCGCGCTCCCGCCGTCCCAGGTCACGCGGAGGCGGTAGTCGGGGATCCCTCCGTCGGGGGCGGCCGGGATGCGGCCGGTGAAGATCCCGCCCCATTCGTGGCTGAGCAGGTGCACGGAGCCGTCCCCGGTGACCGCCTCGACCTTCTGCGCGAAGCGGCGCAGGCTGCGCACGAGGATCGAGCCGTCGTCCTGCGGATGGGCGCCCAGCACCGAGTGGGGGTCGTAGTAGCGGCCTTCCGCGACGGCCGCGAGGACGTCTTCGGAGATGCTGTGGGACACGTGGTTCTCGCTTCCGATGGTCTCGCCCGCGCCCGCCGGCTCGAGGCCGGCGTCGGGGGTCTCCTGGGTGGACCCGGCGGCCTCGCCGAGGGCCTCGTCGTGCTCGTACTGCGAGGGTACGCCCGCGGCCGCGGCATCCGGTCCCGACGGGTCGGGAGCCCCGGAGCGGCCGGTCCCGGCGACGGCTCCGGCCCCGGTTCGGGCAGGGGCTCCGTCCGCGTCTCCCGAGCGGTCGTCCGTCGCGCTGCCGGGGGCGACCGGGGCTCCGCCCGGCGCGCCGAGCGCCCGCTGCACCGCCGCGAGCGGGACGTCGATCCAGTCCGGCCGGTTGCGCGCCTCGTAGACGACCTCGTACATGGCCTTGTCGAGCCACAGGGCGCGGAACACCGGATCCGCGCGATCCACGAGCACGTGGGCCACGGCCGTCCAGCCCTCGAGGAAGGCGGCGGCGGCCTCCTCGCCCCACTGCGCCGTGTCCCCGCCGGATTCGCGGGCTCCGAAGGCGGCGGCGTAGTCGAGCGAGCGCAGCATGCCCACGACATCGCGCAGGGGCAGATCGGCGGCGCTGCGCTCGGAGATCTCGCGCAGCGGCTCGCCCTCGAAGTCGAGGATCCGGTAGGCGCCGTCGGGGCCCCGCAGGACCTGCCCCAGGTGGTAGTCGCCGTGGATGCGCTGCAGGTCGGGCAGCTCCTGCACGGCTCGGGCCGCGGAGAGCACGCCGTCCAGCTCGTCCGCGCGCTCGCCCAGGCGATCGCCGATCTCCCGTCGCGCCCAGTCGATGCGCCCGGCCAGTCCCTCCAGGACCTCGCGCCGCCGCGGCCCGTCGGGCTCCTCGACGCCGAACGCGCTGGCGAGATCGCGATGCATGCGCGCCGTGGCACGGCCGAGCTCGCGCGCCTCAGCGGCGAACGAGCGTCCCTCGGCCGCCGCATCGACGGCCGTGCGCCAGGCGTCGGAGGCGCCGTCGACGAACTCCGCCGCCACGAGGGCGTGCCCGGAGGCCTCGCGGCCGTCGCCGCCGGCAGCCGCCTCGGGCCATCGCACATCGGCCCAGCCCCACGTGCGCGCCACGACCGAGCAGCCGAGATCGGTGAGCTCGCGCCCGACCTCGACGTCGGGATTCGCGCCCTCTCCGAGGACGCGGAAGAGCTTGAGGATCAGGGCGTCCTCCCCCGGCTCCGTGGGGCGCAGGACCACGGAGGTGTTCGACTGCTCGCCGGCGATCACCTGCACCTGATCCGCCGTGCGCACGCGGGAGACAGGGGTCAGAGCGTCGTTGGAATCGCCCTCGAGCGAGGCCTGCTCGCCCTCGACGGTCGTGCCGCGGGCGAGCAGGCCCAGGACCGCGTCCAGGAAGGCGGGCCGGTCGACGGCCTCGCGGACGTGCCGCGTGCCGTCCTGGGCCTCGAACGAGCCGATCGAGCCCTCCAGGGGATCCCGGGAGATCTCCAGGGGCACCTGGACGATTCGCCGGTCCCCGCCCGCGCCGGCGCGCAGCAGATGGAACGCGATCCCCTCTCCCCCGCGGGCATCGGCCGCGGCGTCCGGCAGCGGGATGACCGCGACGGTCTCCACGTCGAGCTGCCGGGGGTCGCCCTCGAAGGGGAACCAGCGGCGCGACGGCAGCCAGGCGCGCAGCACCTCCTCGAGGCTGTGCGCGTTCTGCGACGACGGTGCTTCGGCGGGCATGTCAGGCTCCTGTGAGGTGATGGGCGATGCGAGGGCCGCGCGGCGGGGCCGATCAGCCCAGGGACGTGATCACCGGCATGGCGCGGGTGGCCGGCTGAGCCCCCGAGGCGTCCGGCGCGGCGCGCAGGCGCAGCCAGAAGAAGTCCTGCGAGCCGAGGGTCACCCGGTAGGCGCCGTCGGAGCCGACCTCGCCGAACGGCTCCCCGCCGAAGATCTCGCGCAGGCCGCGCCCGGCGTACTCCGGCAGGTCGATCGTGCTCGCGGCCGGCGTGTGGGACAGGTTGAAGATGCACAGCAGCGATTCGGCCTGGTCCTCGTGGCGCTCGTCGCGCGGATCGAACTCGCGCACGAAGGCGAACACCGCCTCGTGGCCGGAGTCCACCGAGCGGAACTCGCCCATGCCGAAGGCCGGGTGCTCCCGGCGCACGAGCAGCATCCGGCGCAGCCAGTGCAGCAGCGAGGACGAGGAGGCCAGCTGCGCCTCGACGTTCGTCTGCGTGTAGTGGTGGACCAGCGACTGGATCACCGGCAGGTACAGCTTGCCCGGATCCGCCTCCGAGAAGCCCGCATTGCGGTCCGGGGTCCACTGCATCGGCGTGCGGGAGGCGTCGCGGTCGTCGAGCCAGATGTTGTCGCCCATGCCGATCTCGTCCCCGTAGTACAGGAACGGGCTGCCCGGCAGCGCCAGCAGCAGGGCGTGGATCAGCTCGATCTCCGCCCGCGAGTTGTCCAGCAGCGGGGCCAGCCGGCGGCGGATGCCCACGTTCGCGCGCATGCGCGGGTCCGGTGCGTACCAGCCGAGCATGGCCTGGCGCTCCTCGGGGGTGACCATCTCGAGGGTGAGCTCGTCGTGGTTGCGCAGGAAGGTGCCCCACTGCGTGCCCTCGGGGATCCGCGGGGTGCCCGCCATCGTGTCGATCAGCGGCTGGGCCCGCTGGTCGCGCAGCGCGTAGAAGATCCGCGGCATGATCGGGAAGTGGAAGCACATGTGGCACTCGGGCGCCTCGTCGGAGCCGAAGTACTCCACGACCTCCTCCGGCGGCTGATTGGCCTCCGCGATGATCACGCGGCCGGGGAACTCCCGGTCGACCATCTCGCGCAGGCCCACCAGGAACTCGTGCGTTCCCGGGAGGTTCTCGCAGTTCGTCCCCTCCTCCTCGACCAGGTACGGGATCGCATCCGCCCGGAAGCCGTCGATGCCCATCTCGAGCCAGAACCGCACGACGTCGTGGACCGCCTCGACGACCTCGGGGTTCTCGAAGTTGAGGTCGGGCTGATGCGAGAAGAACCGGTGCCAGAAGAACTGCCGGCGCACCGGGTCGAAGGTCCAGTTCGACTCCTCGGTGTCCACGAAGATGATGCGGGCGTCCGAGTAGAGCTCGTCCGTGTCCGACCAGACGTAGAAGTCGCCGTAAGGGCCGTCGGGATCCTCGCGGGAGGCCTGGAACCACTCGTGCTGGTCCGAGGTGTGGTTCAGCGGCAGGTCCGTGATGACACGCAGGCCCCGGGCGTGGGCCTCGGCGACGAGCCGCTTGAAGTCCGAGACCGTCCCGAACTCGTCGAGCACCGAGTAGTAGTCCGAGATGTCGTACCCGCCGTCGCGCAGCGGCGACTCGTAGAACGGCGGGATCCACAGGCAGTCGATGCCCAGCCACTGGAGGTAGTCCAGCCGCTCGATGAGCCCGGAGAAGTCACCCGACCCGTCGCCGTTGGCGTCCGAGAACGCGCGGACGAGGACCTCGTAGAAGACCGCCTTGCGGAACCAGTCGGGATCGTGGGAGATCCCGGGGGCGTTGACGCCGAAGCTGGTCGGGTTCATGGCATTCACGTGCGGGGTGTCTCCTGATGCTGTCTGCGGCCGGGTGCCCGAAGCGGGCGCCCGGCCGGCGATGCGGCGGTCCTCGGCTGCGATCTCGCTTCCGAGGGGGCCCGGGTCAGTGCGAGCGGCGGACGCTCACGATGTGGACGGGCTCGTAGAACGGGTCCAGGCGGACCCACACCCGGTCGCCCCAGCGCCAGGACTCGCCGGTCAGCAGCTCGTCCGCGGCGAAGGCCCCGTCCTCGCCCAGATCCTGCGGTGCGATGCGCAGGGCCTCCAGATCGAGCTCGATGTTCGCGATGCGCACTGAGTGCGGATCCGTGTTCGCCACGACGATCAGCGTGTCCTCGTGCTCGCCTTCCGGCCCGCTGACCGTCTTGGTCTTGGAGAAGCACAGGATCGCGTCGTCGTCCGTGGGATGCAGGGTGAGGTTCTGCAGGTCCCCCAGGGCCGGGTGCTGCCGGCGCAGCTGGTTGAGGCGGCGCACGTACGGAGCCAGCGAGTCGCCGCGGGCCTCGGCGCCCTCGAAGTCGCGGGGCCGGTACTCGAACTTCTCGCTGTCGATCGACTCCTCGGCCCCGGGGCGCTGCACGTTCTCGTACAGCTCGTAGCCGGCGTACATGCCCCACAGCGGCGACGACGTGGCGGCCAGGGCGGCGCGGATCTTGAAGGACGGGCGCCCGCCCTCGACGAAGTACGCGGTCAGGATGTCGGGGGTGTTGACGAAGAAGTTGGGCCGGTACTGCGCCGCCGTCTCCCGCGTGATCTCCTCGAGGTACTCCTCGAGCTCCCACTTGGCGTTGCGCCACGTGAAGTACGAGTACGACTGCTGGAACCCGGCCTTGGCCAGGCCCTGCATCATGGCCGGCCGCGTGAAGGCCTCGGCCAGGAAGACGACGCCGTCGTCGTGCCTGCGGACCTGGTCGAGCAGCCACTCCCAGAACCACAGGGGCTTGGTGTGCGGGTTGTCGACCCGGAAGATGCGCACGCCGTGGGAGATCCACAGCTTCACGATCCGCAGGATCTCCCGGCACAGCCCCTCGGGGTCGTTGTCGAAGTTGATCGGGTAGATGTCCTGGTACTTCTTGGGCGGGTTCTCCGCGTACGCGATGCTGCCGTCGGCGCGGGTCGTGAACCACTCCGGGTGCTCCTGGACCCACGGGTGGTCCGGCGAGGCCTGCAGGGCGAGGTCGAGAGCCACCTCGAGGCCGAGCTCGCGGGCCCTGGCCACGAAGGCGTCGAAGTCCTCGAACGTCCCGAGATCCGGGTGGATGGCGTCGTGGCCCCCGTCCTCGCTGCCGATGGCCCAGGGCGATCCCGGGTCGTTCGGGCCGGCGTCGAGGGTGTTGTTGGGGCCCTTGCGGTGGGCGCGCCCGATCGGGTGGATCGGCGGCATGTAGAGGACGTCGAAGCCCATGTCCGCCACGGCGGGCAGGCGCTCGGCGGCCGTGCGGAAGGTGCCCGAGCGGAACCCGCCGGTCTGCTCGTCCCGCACGGCGCCCTCGGAGCGCGGGAAGAACTCGTACCAGGCGCCGCGGCCGGCCGCATCCCGCTCGACCCGCAGCGGAAGGCTCTCCGAGCTCGTCACGAGGCTGCGGATCGGACGCGTGCGCAGGAGCTCGAGCACCGAGCGGTCGGTCGCCCGGGCGAAGCGCTGACCGGCCGGGACCGAACGATCCTTCAGGTGCTCGGCGATCTCGCGGAGCCGCTGCCGTTCGGTCTCGGGGCGATCGGCCTCGGAGGCGGCTCGGGCGAAGACCACCGCGCCCTCGTCCATCATGAGCTCGACGTCCTGGCCCACGCCGAGCTTGATCTGCGCGGCGTGATGCCACGTCTCGTAGAGGTCCCCCCAGCCCTCGACGGCGAAGCTCCACTCGCCCTCGGCATCGGGGCGCAGCCAGCCCTCGTAGCGGTCGGTGCCCGGGGCGCTGAGCTCCATGGCCGCCCGCGAGCGCTCCCGGCCCTGCGGGTCCCGCAGCACCGCGGACACCCCCAGGGCGTCGTGGCCCTCGCGGTAGACGGTCGCCGAGACCCGGATGTCCTCCCCGGGCAGTGCGGCGGCGGGGCGGCGGCCGCCGAGGACGCGGGGCTGCACGTCCTCGATCGGGATGCGGCCGTAGACCAGACCCGAGAGATCGATGGCCGAGGCGCCGGACGCCGCGCCGTCCGGCGCGGATCCCCCTGTCTCGGCGGAGGCGGCGTCGGAGACGGAAGGGGACTGGCTGTTGGAAGTCACCCCCACACCGTAGCCAGTCCGGCGCCCCATGGTGAACCACGTCATCCGGAATTCGCCCGGGAGCCGGACCGTGATCGCTCGGCGCCCCGGCGGGCGGGCGAACTGCCCCGCCCCGCCGTGGGGGTCTCGTCGGAACCGGCGACCGCGGCTAGGCTGGCCGAGTGTGAAGGCGATCACCACGTTCACCGTCCGCACCTCCCTCCCCGAGTCGATCGGCGCGCTGAGCCGGCTGTCCGCCAATCTGCGCTGGTCCTGGCACCGGCCCACCGAGGCCCTCTTCCGCGATCTGGCCCCCGGGGCCTGGGATGCCTCCGGCGGCGATCCCGTCCGGGTCCTGGACTCGCTCACCCGCGAGGAGATCCAGCGGATCGCCCAGGACGACGAGCTGGTGGAGCGCATCCAGGCGCTCGAGCACGACCTCGACGCGTACCTGAGCGAGCCCCGGTGGTACCAGCAGGAGCACGGCGCCTCCGGACCGCGCTCGATCGCCTACTTCTGCGCCGAGTACGGCATCACCCCCGTCCTGCCGCAGTACTCCGGCGGTCTCGGCATCCTGGCGGGGGATCACCTCAAGACCGCCTCGGACCTGGGCGTGCCCGTCGTCGGGGTGGGCCTGCTGTACCGGAACGGCTACTTCGACCAGTCGCTGTCGCGCGACGGGTGGCAGCTCGAGGACTACCCGGCCCTGGACCCGCAGGGCCTCCCCGTGACCCTGCTGCGCGAGGCGGACGGCACCCCCGTCCGCATCCGGCTGCCGCTGCCCGAGGGCCGGCAGCTCGGCGCGCAGATCTGGCGGGCCGACGTCGGGCGGGTCCCGCTGCTGCTGCTCGACGCCCAGGTCCCGGACAACGACGAGGCGGCCCGCGGGGTCACCGACCGCCTCTACGGCGGCGGGGGCGAGCACCGCCTCCAGCAGGAGCTGCTGCTGGGGATGGGCGGGGTCCGCGCGCTGCGGGAGTTCTCCCGGCTGACGGGCGCCCCCGAGCCCGAGGTCTTCCACTGCAACGAGGGCCACGCCGGCTTCGCGGGCATCGAGCGGATCGCCGAGCTGATGAGCGAGGGGACCGACGGCGGCTCGGGCCTGTCCTGGCTCGAGGCCCTCACCGCGGTCCGCGCCTCGACCGTGTTCACGACCCACACCCCTGTGCCCGCCGGCATCGACCGCTTCGAGCGCGGGCTGATCGAGCGCTTCCTCTCGACCGGCCTGACCGGGCCCGCCCCGCTCGAGGACGTCCTGGCGCTGGGGGCCGAGGACTACGAGGGCGGCGACGGCTCGGCGTTCAACATGGCGGTCATGGGCCTGCGGCTGGCCCAGCGCGCCAACGGGGTGGCTCAGCTGCACGGGGCCGTGTCCCGGCAGATGTTCTCCGGCCTCTGGCCCGGGTTCGACGCCGACGAGGTCCCGATCGCCTCCGTGACCAACGGGGTGCACGTGCCGACCTGGATCGACCCGCGCATGGAGGCTCTGGCCGTGGATTGCAGCCAGCCCGATCTGCGGTCGCGCTGGCGGGCGATCAGCGGGGTCTCGGACGAGGAGCTGTGGCGCGTGCGGGGTCAGCTGCGCGCTGACCTGGTGGCCGACGTCCGGCGCCGTCTGCGGGAGTCCTGGAAGCAGCGCGGCGCCTCCGATGCCGAGCTGGGCTGGACGGACTCGGTCCTGGACCCGGAGATCCTCACGATCGGCTTCGCGCGGCGGGTGCCCACCTACAAGCGGCTCACGCTCATGCTGCGCGATCCGCAGCGGCTCAAGCGCCTGCTGCTGGATCCCGTGCGCCCGGTCCAGCTCGTGGTGGCGGGCAAGTCCCATCCTGCCAACGAGATGGGCAAGCGCATGATCCAGGACCTCGTGCGCTTCACGGACGATCCCGAGGTCCGCCACCGGATCGTCTTCCTGCCGAACTACGACATGGCCATGGCCCGGACCCTGCTGCCCGGCTGCGACGTCTGGCTCAACAATCCGCTGCGGCCCCTCGAGGCCTGCGGGACCTCCGGCATGAAGGCGGCGATCAACGGCGGGCTGAACCTGTCCGTGCTCGACGGCTGGTGGGACGAGCTCTACGACGGCCGGAACGGGTGGGCGATCCCGACCGCCGACGACGGAGCTCCGGGCGAGGAGCGCGACGGGATCGAGTCCGCGGCGCTCTACGAGCTGATCGAGGACCACGTGGCCCCGCGGTTCTACGGCGAGGTCCGCGACGACGGGGCCGAGCGCATCCCGCACGAGTGGCTCGCGATGGTCCGGCACACGCTGATGCACCTGGGACCGAGCGTGTCTGCGGCCCGCATGGTCATGGACTACGTGGCGCAGCTCTACGTCCCGGCCGCCGGGTCGGGTCGCGCCGCCGCGGCCGCGGGCCACTCCCGAGCGCGCTCGACGGCCGCGTGGATCGCGCGCGTGCGCGAGAGCTGGCCGCAGGTCGGGATCGAGCACGTGCATCTCGACGGCCTGCAGGCCGAACCGCAGATCGGCGACACCGTCGAGCTCACGGCCCGCGTGCGCCTGGGGGACCTGAGCCCGGAGGACGTCCGGGTCGAGGTCGTCTTCGGCCGGGTCGCCGACGGCGATCACCTGCGCGAGCGGGAGCACCGAGACCTCGCCCCGGCCGGGTCCTCCGAGGCCGGGGTCCGGGCCTTCTCGGGCAGCTTCACGATCGACCGCTCGGGCCCGTTCGGCTGCACGGCTCGCGTGCTGCCCGAGCACGAGGCCCTGCTCGGCGGGGCGGAGCTGGGGCTCGTGGCGAGCGCATGAGCCGCGCCGGCGATCGCTCGGCGCCGGGGCTTCAGACGAACGCGAGCGCGGCGACCGTCAGCCCCGGGAGCTCCAGGGCCTGCCCCCCGTCGAGGCGCAGACCGCAGGAGGCGCGCTGCTCGGCATCGGTCGAGAAGACGAACTCCACGGCACGCTCCGGGTGGTCTGCCGCCGCACCGGATCCGACCGCACCGGGGTCCTCGGCCGCGAACAGGTCCTCGCTCAGATGCGGCACCGTGAACTCGCGATCCTCGCGGGCCCCGTTGAGCATCACGAGCCCGGCCACTCCCCCGTGGCGCGCCCGCACGAGCATCTGCACCGCGCGGGCCCCGGGGGCCTCCCAGTCCTCCGCTCGCATGAGCCGCCCCTCGGGCGCGAACCAGAGGACGCGGATGTCCTCCGGGCGCATCATGTAGTCCTCCGCCTGCCGGCGCAGGAAGCGGCGGCGGACGCGCAGCGCCTCCCGGGTGGTCTCCAGCATCGCCCGCTGCGCCGGACCCGTCTTCCAGCTCACGTAGCCGATCGGCCCGTCCTGGCAGTAGGCGTTGTTGTTGCCGCCCTGCGTGCGCAGCATCTCGTCGCCCGCGGTGATCATGGGCACGCCCTGCGAGAGGACCAGGGTGGCCATGAGATTGCGTGCCGTGCGGGCTCGCGCGCTGCGCACCGCGGCCGAGCGGCTGGGCCCCTCCTCGCCGTGGTTCCACGAATGGTTGTCGTCCGTGCCGTCGCGGTTGTCCTCGCGATTGGCCTCGTTGTGCTTGTGGTCGTACGTCGTGAGGTCGTGCAGCGTGAAGCCGTCGTGCGCCGTGACGAAGTTGACCGAGGACAGGGGGGTGCGCCCCGAGGCGGCGAAGCGCCCGGGCGAGCCCACCAGCACGTCGGCCAGCCGGGAGAGGCCGCCGCCGGGCGCGCCGTCGGCCATGCCGCGCTGCTCGGTGAGCCAGAAGTCGCGCACCGTGTCCCGGTAGACGTCGTTCCAGTCGGCCCAGCCGGGCGGGAAGCGCCCGGTCTGCCAGCCCCCCAGCCCGACGTCCCACGGCTCGGAGATGAGCTTGGCGCCGCCGATGGACGGGTCGGCCACAGCGGCGACGAGGAACGGGTGCCGCGCCGTGAAGCTGTGCGACGCGTCGCGCCCCAGGGCGGGGGCGAGGTCGAAGCGGAAGCCGTCGATGTGGCAGACGTCGGTCCAGTAGCGCAGCGAGTCCAGGGCCATGCGCACGACCTCGGGCCGAGAGAAGTCCAGCGTGTTGCCGCAGCCGGTGACGTCGAGGTAGTCGCCGCTGTCGTCGTGGCGGTACCACTGCCGGTCCCCCAGGCCGCGCCAGCAGTAGGGCTGCTCGGTCCTGCCGGCCTCCGCGGTGTGGTTGTAGACGACGTCGAGGATCACCTCGAGGCCCGCGGCGTGGAGATCCTTGACCATCTGCTTGAACTCGTCGAGCACACCCTGCGGGCCGCGCCGCTGCGCCGCGCGAGTCGCGTAGGCGGCATGGGGGGCGAAGTACGACAGCGTGTTGTAGCCCCAGTGGTTGCTCAGCCCGGCGGCCGTCAGGTGGGGCTCGTCGAGATGCGCGTGCACGGGCAGGAGCTCGACGGCGGTGATGCCCAGCGATCTCAGGTGCTCGATCATGACCGGGTGGGCGAGCCCCGCGTAGGTGCCGCGCATGTCCTGCGGGATCCCCGGGTGCTGGATCGTGAGGCCCTTGACGTGCGCCTCGTAGATCACGGTGTCGCGCCAGGGGATGTCCGGGGCGAGGTCGCCGGCCCAGTCGAAGGCGTCGTCCACGATCACCGAGACGTAGCGGCTGCCGTACGTGTCGGGCTGCGTGACCCCGCGGCGGCCGGGCACGTGATGGACCTGCTCGAGTCCCCGGCCGTGCGGATCGAGCAGGATCTGCTCGCTGCACGGCGTCGACCCGTCGCGCAGCAGCGACGACCCGGCGTCCACGAAGCCGTAGCGGGTGCCCGGGGGCATTGCGGGGCCGCCGCCCGGGGCGGGCGGCACGAGGTCGAAGTGGATCCCGCCCTCGAGCCGACGCAGCGTGTGGCGGCGCCAGCGGCCTCCCGGCACCTGCCACACCAGGTCCAGGCGGTCGACGCCCGGGGCCCAGACCGCGATGTTCGCCGCGTCCTGGCCGCCCAGGGCCTGGGAGACGCCCAGCGGTCGCGGCCGCGACCGCGCCGGCCCCGGGGCGGTCGGGCGCCTACCGGGAGCGGGCGGCACGGCGGCACGACGTCTCGTAGAGAGCGATGCCGACGGCCATGGAGGCGTTGAGCGACTCCATCTCCGACTGGATCGGGATCGAGACGATCTGATCGCAGCGCTCGGTCATCAGCCGGGAGAGGCCCTTGCCCTCCGAGCCCACCACGATCACGAGCGGCTCGGTGGCCAGCGAGAGCCCGGGCAGCTCGACGCTGCCGCCGCCGTCGAGGCCGATCACGAAGTAGCCGCGCGACTTGGCGTGCTCGATCGTCCGGTTGAGATTGGTGGCCTGCGCGGCGGGCACCCGCGCCGCCGCGCCCGCACTGGTCTTCCAGGCGGTCGCGTTGAGCCCGGTCGAGCGCCGCTCGGGCAGCAGGACGCCATCGCCGCCGAAGGCGGAGACGCTGCGCATGATCGCCCCGAGGTTGCGGGGATCGGTGATCCCGTCGAGGGCCACGAGCAGCGGGGCGCGCTCGCCCGAGCGGTCGCCCTTCCAGCGGTCCATGGCCTCGTCGAGCAGCTCGTCCGCGCCGCGGTACTCGTACGGGGGCACCTGCAGGGCGATGCCCTGGTGGACGGCGTCCTCGGTCAGGCGGTCGAGCTCCGGGCGGGTGGTCTCGAGCACCGGGATCCCGCGCTTGCTGCACAGCTTGATGATCTCGCGGATGCGGTCGTCGGCCTCGATCCTGACCATGATGTAGGCCGCCTTGGCGGGGATCTGCGCGCGCAGCGATTCGAGCACCGCATTGCGTCCCGTCACCAGGTCCTCGGTCTTGCCCGGCCCGCGGCGGTTCGGCCCGCGGCGCCGGCCGGCGTCCGGGGCGCCGGTGGCCGCGCGGCGCTCGGCGGCCTTCTTCTGCTTGTAGGCCTTGTGGTAGGGGCGGTCCTCCGCCCGGGGCGTGGGGCCCCTGCCTTCGAGCTTCTTGCGGCCGTGGCCGCCGGTGCCCACGGTGGGGCCCTTCTTCTTGGAGCTTCCGCTCCCGCGTCGGGGTGCTGACATGGTGTGTCACCCATTCATCTCGTGACCGGGCGTCCCGGTCGGCGTTCGGCTGCTCCGGCGACCGCTGCGTGAACGGCGCCGCGTCGGTGCAGGTGAGGTGCTCAGCCCAGCGACCAGGTCGAGCCGGCGGGCCCGTCGGCGACGGTCACCCCGGCGGCGGCCAGGGTGTCGCGCAGGCGATCCGCCTCGGCCCAGTCCTTGGCCGCCCGGGCCCGGGCGCGGCGCTCGAGCAGGTCGTGCACGAGGTGGTCCAGGGCGGCGTGCTCCTCCGCCCCGGCTCCGGGCCCGCCCAGCGCCATGAGCTGGCGCAGGCCCAGGACATCGGTCATGGCCGAGACCGCTCGGGCCGCCGCGGCGAGGTCCTCCGCCGCGGCCTCGGCGTGCAGCGCGGTGTTGCCCGCGCGGACCGTCTCGTGCAGGACGCCGAGGGCGCGGGGCACGTTGAGATCGTCGTCCATGACCGCCGCGAAATCGGCGGGGACGTCGTCGGCCGTCCACTCCAGGTCCGCTCCGGCCGCCGCGGCGGCGACCAGGAACGCCTCGATGCGCTCGACGGCCGAGGCCGCCTCCTCGAGGGAGGTGGGGCGGTAGTCGAGCACCGAGCGGTAGTGGGCCTGCCCGAGCAGGTAGCGGACCACGAGCGGCCGGTTCTCGGCGAGCATCTGCTGCGGGTCGATCGTGTTGCCGATGGACTTGGACATCTTCTCGCCCTGGTAGGACACCAGGCCGTTGTGCAGCCAGAAGTTCGCGAAGGGCTGCCCGGCCGCGCTCGACTGGGCGAGCTCGTTCTCGTGGTGCGGGAAGCGCAGGTCCAGGCCGCCGCCGTGGATGTCGAAGTGCTCGCCGAGGTAGCGCCCCGCCATGGCGGAGCACTCCAGGTGCCAGCCCGGGCGGCCGCGGCCCCACGGGGAGTCCCAGGAGGCGCTGGCCGGGTCCTGCTCCTTGCTGCCCTTCCACAGGGCGAAGTCCCGGGGATCCCGCTTGCCGCGCGGATCCGCGTCGGCCGCGTCCTGCATCTCGTCGAGGCGCTGATGGGTGAGCTCGCCGTAGCGCGGCCAGGACCGGACGTCGAAGTAGACGTCGCCCGAGTCGTCGGCGGCCGGGTAGGCGTGCCCGCGCTCGATCAGGCGCCGGATCAGCTCGTGCATCTCGGGGATGTGCCCGGTCGCCCGGGGCTCGTAGGTGGGCCGCTCGATGCCGAGGGTGTCGTAGGCGCGGTGGAACACGCCCTCGAACCGGTAGGCCAGGGCCCACCAGGGCTCGTCCGGGTGCTCGCCCACGTAGTCGGGCTGCTCGGAGGCGCGGGCCTTGTCGAGGATCTTGTCGTCGATGTCGGTCACGTTGCGCACGGCGGTGACCCGCAGGCCGCGGAAGCGCAGCCAGCGGATCAGGATGTCGAAGACCAGGCCCGAGCGCACGTGCCCGATGTGGGGGCCGCTCTGCACGGTCGCCCCGCAGTAGTACAGGCGGGCCTCCCCCGGGACCACGGGGTCGAAGTCGCGGACGGAGGCGGAGGCGGAGTCGTAGAAGCGCAGGGTCACGCGGGAAGTCTACCGACGCGCCTTCCGCGGGCACGATTCGGGCCGGGGCTCCGGCACGCCGCGTCGACCGACCGGGTCGGATGCGCCGGCGGGGGCGGCCGGCGCACCGCCTCGGCTCAGACCGGGACGACGAGCGCGGTGGCCACCGCGGCCAGACCCTCGTCGCGCCCGGTGAAGCCCAGCCGGTCGGAGGTGGTCGCCGCGACGGAGACGGGGCAGCCGGCGGCCTCGCCGAGCACGGCCTCGGCCTCCCGGCGCCGAGCGGCGAACCGGGGGCGCTGCCCGATCAGCTGCACTGCGATATTGCCGGGCTCGAAGCCCGCCGCCCGCACGATCGCCGCCGCCTCGGAGAGGATCCGCACCCCGGAGGCCCCTGCCATCTCCGGGCGGTCGGTGCCGAAGTTCGAGCCGAGATCGCCGCAGCCGGCGGCGGAGAAGAGGGCGTCGGCGGCGGCATGGGCGACGACGTCCCCGTCGGAGTGCCCGGACAGCCCGCGCTGGCCCTCCCACAGGAGTCCGGCCAGATGCAGCGGCACCAGGCCGTCGGGGTGCTCGGCGCACTCCCCATCGGTCGCGAAGGCATGGACGTCGACGGAGATCCCGGTGCGGGGGACGGCTGCGGTCATGGGCGGTGCTCCTGATCGGGTGCGGCGCCGCGGGCGGCCACGACGGCCTCGGCCAGCAGCAGGTCCAGCGGCCGGGTGACCTTGAAGGACTCCTCGTGCCCGGCCACGGCGACGACCTCGAGGTCGGTGTAGCGCTCCACGAGGGAGGCGTCATCGGTCACGGCGGCGTCGTCCAGGCCCTCGGCCGCCGCGCGGGCGCTGAGCTCGCGCAGCAGCGGCCACTCGAAGCCCTGCGGGGTCTGGATCGCGCGCAGGCGCGCCCGGTCGACGGTTCCGGAGAGCCGCTCCCGGTCGTCGATCGCGCGCATGGTGTCGATCACCGGCAGCACGGGGATCACGGCCCGGTGCTCGCCCAGCGCCGCGGCGACCTCCCGGAAGACGGAGGGAGGAGTCAGGCAGCGCGCCGCATCGTGGACGAGCACCTCGGCCGGCGCAGGCCCCCGGGCGATGGCCTCGAGGGCGGCGCGCACGCTCGCGGCCCGCGAGTCCCCGCCCGGCACGGCCTGCACGCCGAATCGTCGGCACACGGCGCTGAGCGCCCGGTCCCCGGCCGGGACGGTCACCACGATCCGGCCGGGGTCCGGGCACACCCCGGAGGCCAGGACGCCCTGCAGGCTGCGCTCCAGGATGCTGCGGCCGGCGATCTCGACGAGCGCCTTGGGCATCCCCCGGCCCAGCCGGGTCCCGGATCCTGCCGCGACGACGACGACGGCGCACCCCGTCCCGGAGGAGGGGTGCGCCGTCGCGGAGCCCTGCGGGCCCGATGCGTCCATGCGCTGGGGTCAGCCGGCGAGGATGTCGTCGAGGCGCTTCTCGGCCTCTTCCTCGTCGATGTCCTTGGCCAGCGCCAGCTCGGAGGTGAGGATGTGGCGCGCCTTGGTGAGCATCCGCTTCTCCCCGGCCGAGAGGCCGCGGTCCTTGTCGCGGCGCCACAGGTCGCGCACGACCTCGGCGACCTTGAGGACGTCGCCGGAGGCCAGCTTCTCCACGTTCGCCTTGTAGCGGCGGGACCAGTTGCTGGCCTCCTCCACGTCGTCGGCCTGCAGGACGGCGAAGACCTTCTTGAGGCCCTCCTCGTCGACGACGTCGCGCACGCCGACCAGGTCGACGTTCTCCGCCGGTACCTCGATCACCAGATCGCCCTGGGTGACCTTGAGCTTCAGGTACATCTTCTCCTCGCCCTTGATGGTGCGGGTCTTGATCTCCTCGATCAGTGCCGCGCCATGGTGGGGATAGACGACCGTCTCGCCAACCTCGAAAACCATGTATGGTGCCCCTTTCCGCCGATCGATCCTAACATGCGGCCTCGCGGCGCCGATCTGGTGCCTGAGGGATGCGGACGATCCGTCACCCAGCGGATACCATGGCTCCGAGCATCTACGATCTGCCTGAGGAGTTCGCGCTGTGACCACTGCCGCCCGCAAGAGGCTTCGCACCATCGGCCTGGGGGCCGCATTCGCCGCCGCCGCTCTCACCTCGACCGGCTGCGCCGTGACCAGCCCGCAGGCCACCACGGACGACTACTCCCCCGCCGACGGCATCGTCGGCCAGGTCGGCGAGGTCAGCGTCAACAATCTCCTGATCGCGGCCGAGTCCGGCGACTCCGAGGGGCGCCTGCTCGGCACCCTGGTCAACGAGTCGGGCGACGACGCCTCGGTCGAGATCGCCGTGGAGGGCGCCTCCCCGGTCACCGTGGACGTGCCCGCCGGCGGCGAGGTCCGCTTCGAGGACGACGCCAACGAGGAGCTCGTGGACCCGGCCGGCGCCGATCCCGGTCTCCTGGTCCCCGCCACGCTCACCGTCGGGGGCGAGACCCTCGAGCACGAGCTGCCGGTGCTGGACCACACCTACCCGCGCTACGCCGAGTACATCCCGGGCGGCGCTCCCTCGACCCCGGCGAACCCGTCCAACACCCCCGCCCCCGAGGGCGAGGAGGGCGGCCACTGAGCCGGACTCCTCGCCGCGGGGCGCATCGGTCCCGGCGGTCGGAGCCGGTCCGCAGCTGATCCTCCCGAGCACGACGGGGCGGCGATCATCCGGTCGCCGCCCCGTCGTCGTCCCCGGCACCCGGGCCGAGCATGCCGGCCGGAGCGCTCAGACCTCGAACTTGTAGCCCAGCCCGCGCACCGTCACGAGGTGGTGCGGATCGGACGGGTCCGGCTCGATCTTGGAGCGCAGCCGCTTGACGTGCACGTCGAGGGTCTTGGTGTCGCCCACGTAGTCGGAGCCCCAGACCCGGTCGATCAGCTGGCCGCGGGTCAGCACGCGGCCCGCATTGCGCAGCAGCATCTCGAGCAGCTCGAACTCCTTGAGCGGCATGTTCACCGTCTCGCCCTCGACGGTCACGACGTGGCGCTCGATGTCCATGCGCACCGGGCCCGCCTGCACGGTCGCCGAGACGAGCTCCTCGGGCTCCGAGCGGCGGCGCAGCACGGCGCGGATGCGCGCGACCAGCTCGCGGGAGGAGTACGGCTTCGTGACGTAGTCGTCCGCGCCGAGCTCCAGGCCCAGCACCTTGTCGATCTCCGCATCCTTGGCGGTCAGCATGATGATGGGGACGCTCGAGCGCTGGCGCAGCTGCTTGCAGACCTCCGTGCCGGACAGCCCCGGCAGCATGAGGTCCAGCAGCACCAGGTCGGCGCCTGCCCGGTCGAACTCCGCGACCGCCTGCTGGCCGTCGGCGACGACCTCGGGGTCGAAGCCCTCCTTGCCCAGGAGGTAGGCCAGCGGCTCCGACAGGGACTCCTCGTCCTCCACGATCATGATCCGGGTCATGCGGATTCTCCTCCTTCTCGTCGGCCCTGCCCGGTGCGCACGGGGCGAAGGCCCCGGCGCCCCGAGGGGGCATCGTCTGTTCCCGCGGCCTCGGCGCCCTGGGCGCTCGCAGCGGCATCCGCGGCCTGCCCGTCGTCCGGCCGCCCGTGCTCGGCACCGCTCATCAGCGGGATGTGCAGCGTGAACGTCGAGCCCTGCCCCGGCTCGGACCACATGTCGACGAGCCCGCCGTGCTGCTGCATGACGTGCTTGACGATGCTCAGGCCGAGCCCGGTTCCGCCGGTCTGGCGCGACCGCGCGGAGTCCACGCGGTAGAACCGCTCGAAGACCCGCCCCTGCTCGGTCTCCGCGATCCCGGGGCCCTGATCGGTCACCGCGATCAGGGCCATGTCGTCGCGCCGCCGCAGGCCGATGCCCACCCGGGTGCCCGGGGGCGAGTATCGGATCGCGTTGTCGATCAGGTTGCGCAGCGCGGTGGTCAGCATGTCGGCGTCGCCGAAGGCCGGGGCGTCCACGCTGCCGCCGATCACCAGGGCGATGTCGCGGGACTCCGCGGTCATCCGGTTGCGGTCGACGGCCTCCGCGACCACCCGGTCCAGGGCCACCGGCCCGCCGGAGGTCACGACGTTCTGCCCCTGCAGGCGAGACAGCTCGATGATGTCCTGGACCAGCAGGGTCAGCCGCTCCGACTCCCGATGCAGCCGGGACGCGAAGTGGCGCACGGCGTCCTCGTCCTCGGCCGCGTCCTCGATGGCCTCCGAGAGCAGGCGGATGGCGCCCACGGGCGTCTTGAGCTCGTGGGAGACGTTGGCGACGAAGTCGCTGCGCACGGACTGCGCCCGCTCGATCTCGGTCTGGTCATCGGCCAGCAGGAGGACGAACTCGTCGCCCAGCACCGCCACCCGGACGTCCAGGACGATCACCCCGGCGTGCTCGGCGCCGCGGCCGATCTCGACCCTGCGCTCCTCGGTCACGCCGGAGGTCCGCGCCGCGCGGATCATGGCGAGCAGCTCGTCGAGCACGACCGAGTGCCCGCGCACCAGCCCGAAGGCGTACGCGGCGGGCGAGGCGCGCACGACCCCGTCGACCCCGTCCACGACCACGTAGGCGCGGCCCATGACGGACAGCACGTCCGCGGCGCCGGCCGGGAGCTGCGGCTCGCCCACCTCCGCCGCCTCGACGCGGCGCTGCGAGGTCCCGCGCAGGGCGAAGAGACCGCTGAGTCCGAGCAGCAGTCCGATCAGCCCCGAGAGGAGCGCGAGCAGGAGGGGGTCCACGCCTCCAGGGTAGGGGCACGCCCGGCCGTTGTCGGCGCGCCCCGGGGCCGTCGCCGGGGCGGTCGCCCGGTCGTCACGGGGAGATCACCCGACGTTCGGCCGCTGTTCACCCGCCGCGCGGACGTCCGCAGGCCAGCCCGCGTAGCGTATTCCCCTCGTCGACCTCGGGCACGAGGTCGTCACGGCACGACGGCGTGCGGACCCGGCACCGGGACCGCACAGGGGGAGGCGCTGGATGCGCACGGTGTTCCAGGCAGAGCTCAAGCAGGTGGGCGACGAGCTCGTGGCCATCGCCCGGCTCGTGCGCGAAGCGCTCTCCGAGGCCAGGTCGGCCTTCCTGGACGCCGACCTGGAGACGGCCCAGGAGGTCATCTCCAACGACGCCCGGATCGATCACCTGCAGGACGAGCTCGACGAGCGCTCGATCGACATCCTGGCCCGGCAGTCCCCCGTGGCCTCCGACCTGCGCATGCTCGTGTCCGCCCTGCGGATGAGCACCTCGCTCGAGCGCATGGGCGACCTGGCCCGGCACCTGGCCCAGGACGCCCGCCGCCGGTTCCCCGAGCCGGTGCTGCCCGAGGCCCTGGTCGAGGACTTCGCCCAGCTCTTCGAGCTGGACCTCGGCATCCTGGACGGGGTGATCGAGATGCTCGAGACCCGCGACATCTCGATCTTCGACGAGATCCACCAGCGCAAGGCCCAGGTCAACGCCCTCCACCGCGGCATCTTCGACGCGATGGCCGCGCCGGAGTGGACCGCGCCGGTGCACACGACCGTGGACGTGACGCTGTCCTCGCGCTACCTCGAGCGCATCGGCGACCACGGGGTCTCCGTCGCCCGGAAGGTCACCTATCTGGTGACCGGCGAGTGGACGCCCCAGCCGGCCGACCGCGGGGACGGCACCGCCCGCTGAGCTCCGGCAGACGGCGCGGCGCCGGCGATGGCGGAGCACGAGGCGGGACGACGCAGCAGGGGCCCGGATGCGATCGGCATCCGGGCCCCTGTGCGATCCGGGCCGTGCGACCCGGCCTGCGGGACCGCCTGCGCCCCCCGCGGCGGCTCAGCTCACTTCTTGCCCTGGTTCGCCACGGCCTTGATGGACTCGGCCGCGGCCTCCGGGTCCAGGTACTCGCCGCCGGCGGTCAGCGGCTTGAAGTTGGCATCGAGCTCGTAGACCAGCGGGATGCCCGTGGGGATGTTCAGCCCGGAGATCTCCTCGTCCGAGATGCCGTCCAGGTGCTTGACCAGAGCGCGCAGCGAGTTGCCGTGCGCGGCGAGCATGACGGTGCGCCCCGCCTTGAGATCGGGCTTGACCTGGTCCTCCCAGTACGGGAGGAACCGCTCGAGCACGTCCTTGAGGCACTCGGTGCGCGGCAGGTGCTGGACGTCCTCGTAGCGGGGGTCGCCGGCCTGCGAGTACTCGTCCGAGTCGTCGAGCTCGGGCGGGGGGACGTCGTAGGAGCGGCGCCAGGTCATGAACTGCTCCTCGCCGTACTTCTCCCGGATCTCGGCCTTGTCCTTGCCCTGCAGGGCGCCGTAGTGGCGCTCGTTGAGGCGCCAGGAGCGCTTGACCGGGATCCAGTGGCGCTCCGCGGAGTCGAGGGCCAGGTTGGCCGTCATGATCGCGCGCCGCAGCAGCGAGGTGTGGACGATGTCCGGGAGGATGCCGCGCTGCTGGAGCAGCTCGCCGCCGCGGGCCGCCTCGGCGCGGCCCTTGTCGGTGAGCGGGACGTCCACCCAGCCGGTGAAGAGGTTCTTCTCGTTCCAGTCGGACTGTCCGTGACGGAGCAGGATCAGCGTGTACTTCGCTTCGGTAGCCATATCGCAAGTATCACACCTGATCGGGCCCCGGGCGACCTCGGCCACGGGGTTGTCCGCGGCGCCGGCCGCGATCGGGTGCCGCCGTCGGCCCCGTCACCGGGGCGTCACCAGGCGGACGGACCCGAGGACTCGACGTTCACGGCCGGCTTCACGTCGGCGAGGTAGACGCCGGAGGCGGTGGCCGCGATCAGCAGGACGAACATGCCGCCCAGCTGGGGGATGCCGCCGGTGAGCAGGGCGATCACGGCGGGCACCGACATGAGGGCGGTGAACAGCAGGCACGCGCCCGTCACGAGCAGCCAGAAGGTCCGGGTGCGCTTGAACGCGCGCTCGAACTGGATCGGCTTGACGGTCAGGGCGTGGAAGAAGGCCATGGCCGCGAGGACGGTCACCAGCACCATGGCCGCGACATCGACCAGCGCGACGGCCAGCAGGATGATGGAGGTGAAGGTCATGTCCCCGATCCTACCGTCCGGACCGAGGAGGGCCCCTCTCGGTCGGAGGAGGGCAGCCCCGCGTCCAGGGCGCCGCGGAGGTCGTCCCACAGGTCCTCGACGTCCTCGATGCCGACCGAGAGCCGCAGCAGCGACTCGGGGACGCTCGCCTGCTCCTCGGGGTGGCGGCGCCGTCGTTCGACGAGCGACTCGACCCCGCCCAGGGAGGTCGCCGGCACCCACAGCCGCAGGGCCTCGACCACGCGATCGGCCGCGGATGCGCTGCCGTCGACGACCAGGCCGACGACGGCTCCGAAGCCGCCGTCGAGCTGACGGGCCGCGCGCTCGTGACCGGGGTCCTGCGGCAGCCCCGGATAGCGCACGGCGCGGACGGCGGGGTGGGACTGCAGCCGCCGGGCGATCTCCGCGGCATTGGCGCAGGCGCGCTCGACCCGAAGGGACAGCGTGCGCACCCCCCGCAGCGCCAGCCATGCCTCGAACGGGCCGGGGATCGCTCCGTGGCCGGAGCGGTGGGCGTGCAGCCGCTCCCTCAGCCGGGGGTCCGAGGTCACGGCGGCGCCCAGGACGACGTCGGAGTGGCCGGAGAGGTACTTGGTGGCCGAGTGCACGACGATGTCCGCGCCCCAGGTCAGCGGCCGCTGCAGCAGCGGGGTCGTGAAGGTCCCGTCGACGCAGGTGAGCACCCCCAGGCGCCGAGTGCCCGCCAGGATCGCGGGCAGGTCGGCGACTTCGAGCATGGGATTCGTGGGCGACTCGAGCAGGACCAGATCCGCCCCCTCGGCGGCCGTCAGGACGGCGTCGGTGTCCTCGACGTCGACGGCGCCGACCGAGATCCGCCCCTCCGCCTCGGCCTCGCGGACCAGGGTCGCGGTGCCCATGTAGACGTGCCGGGGCACGATCACCCGGCCGCCCGGCGGCACCAGCGACAGCACCGCGGACAGGGCCGCCGCGCCCGAGCCGAAGGCCAGGGCGGGCAGCCGCGCCTCCTCGAGTCGGCCCAGGACGCCCTCGAGGTCCTCCCACGTCGGGTTGGACACCCGGCCGTACATCCGCTCCCCGGGAACGGGCGGGCCCGAGCCCCGGTAGGTCGAGCTCAGCACGATCGGCGGCCCGACGGGGGCGTCGTTCTCCGGCGCGGGCCGGCCCCCGGACACCGCGATGGTCGCCGGGCGCAGGCCGTGCGGTCCGCTCTCGGCGGAGGCCTCCCGGGAGGGCGCGGAAGCGGAGGCTGACAGGCGGTCGTCCGGGGTCTGCGGGATCATGCCCAACAGCCTACGACCGCCGGCCCACAGCCCCGATGCCCGCATCCGCGATGTCCGGGCGGGCCCCTACAGTGGGTGTGTGAGGACCCAGAGCACCCCTGCGAGCATCTCCGCGGATGCGGCCGCGCACGCCCCCGCCGCCGCGCGCGGCGCGTTCATCGCGTTCGAGGGCGGCGACGGCGCCGGCAAGTCCACCCAGCTGCGCCTGCTGGCGGAGTCCCTGCGCGAGCGCGGGGTCCCGGTGCTGCACACCCGCGAGCCCGGCGGCTCGGCCATGGGCGAGCAGATCCGCTCGCTGGTCCTGGACCCCGAGCACGCTCCGGTGGATCCGCGCACGGAGGCCCTGCTGTTCGCGGCCTCGCGCAGCGCGCACGTCGAGCGCACGCTGCGTCCGGCCCTGGCCGACGGCGTCGCCGTGCTCACCGATCGCTACCTCGACTCCTCGGTGGCCTACCAGGGCGCCGCCCGCGGTCTGGGCCCGGCGGCGGTGCGGGAGCTGAACCTGTGGGCCGTCGACGGGCTGCTGCCCGATCTGACCGTTCTGCTGGACGTCCCGGAGGACACCGGGCGGCGGCGCCGCGCGGACCGGGCCGCGGATCGCATGGAGCAGGAGCCGGCGCCCTTCCACGAAGAGGTCCGCCGGGCCTTCCTGGACCTCGCCGGCTCCGCGCCGGAGCGCTATCTGGTGCTCCCGGCGGACTCCCCCGTGGACCGCCTCGCCGAGCGGATCCGCGAGCGCGTGCTCGAGCTGCTGAGGACGCGGCGGGAGGCCTCCGGCGATCCGGTGCCGGGAGACCCGACGGCGAGCGGTCCGGCCGCCGGCGGCATCGCCCCCGCGACGACGGGCGGTCGGCGATGAGCGTCTGGGACGACCTCGTGGGGCAGGACGCCGTCGTCGACCAGCTGGCGCGCGCGGCGCGCGACGAGCAGCCCTCGCACGCGTGGCTCGTGACCGGGCCGCCGGGCTCCGGGCGATCGCACGCGGCGCTGGCCCTGGCCGCCGCCCTGCTGTGCGAGCAGCCCGATCCGGCCGAGCGCGGGTGCGGTCGGTGCGCGGCCTGCCGGACGGTGCGGGCCGGCTCGCACGCCGATCTCACGCACTTCCGCACGGAGCACTCGGAGATCCGCATCGACGAGGCGCGCGATCTCGTGGTGCGCGCCCAGGACAGGCCCTCCGTCGGCCGGTGGCGCGTCATGGTGATCGAGGACGCCGACCGCATGGCCGAGCGCACCTCGAACGTCATGCTCAAGGCCATCGAGGAGCCGCCCCCGGGGACCATCTGGCTGCTGTGCGCGCCGAGCCCCAGCGACGTCCTGGTCACCATCCGCTCGCGCTGCCGCCCGGTGACGCTGCGCGTGCCGCCCGTCGAGGCCGTGGCGCAGCTGCTCGAGCGCCGCGACGGCGTCCCGGCGCAGCGCGCCCTGGAGTGCGCGCGCCTGGCCCAGTCGCACGTGGGCGTGGCACGGCGCCTGGCGCTCTACGACGACGCCCGCGAGCGTCGTCGCCGGGTCGTGGAGATGCCGCTGCGGCTGAACGGGGTCGCCGACGCCGTGCGCGAGGCCGGGCGGCTGACCAGGCTCGCCGAGGAGGAGGCGACCGCCGAGTCCGAGGCCCGCGACGAGGAGGAGCGGGCCCACCTGCTCACCTCCCTGGGCGCGGCCGACTCCGGCAGGATGCCGCCGAACGTGCGCAGCGCGCTCCGGCGGCTGGAGGAGGATCAGAAGCGGCGCTCCAAGCGGGTGCGCACCGACACCCTGGACCGCTTCCTGATCGACCTCACCACGTTCTACCGCGATGCCCTCACGCTGCAGCTGGGCACCGGGTCGGAGCTGGTCAACCAGCACATCGCGGATGCGCTGCGCGACCACGCGGCCAACTCCGCGCCCGAGGAGTCGCTCGAGCGGATCGACACGATCGCGCGCACGCGGACGCGGATCCGCACCAATGCCGCCGCCGGACTGGCCTTCGAGGCGATGGCCGTCTCGCTGCTGTGACCGGCAGCGCCCGCGGCCGTCCCGCGCCGCGGCCCGGGACGGCCGCCCACCACCGGACGATCGAGATCGGATGCCCCGGATGACTGCTTCAGCTCGCCCGCGCCGGCGGGCGCGGCTGGCCGCGCTCGCGGCCGTCGCCGCCCTGGGCCTCGGCGCCTGCACCGGCGGCGAGGGCCCCCGGGAGGCGGACGTCCCCGAGGGGGCCGCGGCCGGCATGGACCGGTACTACGGCCAGCAGCTCGACTGGGGCGCGTGCGAGGGCTCCGGCGGCCTCTCCGGGCTGCTCGGCGGCGACGGGGACCAGGAGTGCGCGGAGCTCACCGTCCCGGTGGACTACGCGGATCCCGAGGGCGGGACCACGACCGTCGCGCTGTCCCGGCTGGCCTCAGAGGGCGAGGCCGCCGAGGGCGCGCTCGTCGTGAATCCCGGCGGGCCGGGCGGATCGGGCGTGGACCTGATCGCCGGGGCCGGGGGCCTGTTCGGGGAGGAGCTGCGCGGCGCCTACGACATCGTGTCCTTCGACCCCCGCGGCGTCTCGCGCTCCGACGGGATCGAGTGCTTCGCCGACGACGCCGAGCGCGATGCCTGGCGCTCCCTGCCAGCCTTCGACCCGCAGCAGCGCTCGGTCGACGATCTGCGCGGCGAGTACCGCGACCTCGGGCGGGACTGCGCGCAGCGCTCCGGTCCCGTGCTCGAGCACATGGACACCGCCTCCGTGGCCCGGGACATGGACGTGCTGCGCGCGGTCCTGGGCCAGGACCGGACCGACTACCTGGGCTTCTCCTACGGCACGCACATCGGCGCGGAGTACGCGCGGCAGTTCCCCGATCGGGTGGGCCGGTTCGTGCTCGATGCCGCGGTCGACCCGCAGGTCTCCAACAGCGATGTCTCGCTCGCGCAGGCCGAGGGCTTCGAGAACGCGCTGCGCGACTTCCTGGAGCACTGCACCGCGGACTCCCCCGAGTGCTTCGCCGAGGGCTCGGTCGAGGACGGATTCGAGGAGGTGCGGCGGATCCTGGCCCGCTCGGCGGACGAGGAGATCACCGGCGCCGACGGCCGTCGGGTGACGCCGGTGCAGGTCGCCGAGGGCATCATCACGCCGCTGTACAGCACGGCGACCTACTCGACCCTGGACGAGGCCCTGCGCAAGGCATCGGACGGCGACTACGCGGCCCTGCAGGAGCTCTCGGACGCCAATCACGGCCGCCGGCCGGACGGCAGCTACCACGGCAACTCGACGACGTCGTTCACGGCGGTGAACTGCCTCGACTCGACCGACGAGTCCCTCACGGACGAGGAGCTGGCCGCCCAGCAGGAGGTGCTGACCGAGCGGGCCCCGACCTTCGGGCCCTATCTGGGCTACTCCGAGGCCGCGTGCCAGGGCTGGCCGTTCGGCCCGGCGGGCCGCGACGAGCCCGCCGAGTACACCGGCGACGCGGAGATCCTGGTGGTCGGCGGCACCGAGGACCCCGCGACCCCCTATGCCTGGTCCGAGGCGCTGACCGAGCAGCTGGGCAGCGCCCGGCTGCTCACCCGCGAGGGCATGGGCCACGTGTCGTACTCGTCCGGCAACGGCTGCATCGTGGAGGCCGTGGACGGGTTCCTGGTCGACGGGAGCCTGCCCGAGGAGGGCGCCGTCTGCCGGGACCCCCAGCTCTGAGGCACGCGGTCGGGCCGCCGTCGTCCCCGGCCGGATGAGCGCTCAGGGGGTGCGGGAGCGCAGCGGGAGGTCGAGCAGCCCGGGGATGTCGCGCAGCGAATCGACCACGGCGTCCGCCCCGGCCGCCATGAGCGAGTCCTCCCGGTGCGCCCCGGTCAGCACGCCCACGTTGGCCCGGGACCCTGCGCGGCGCCCGGAGAGCATGTCGGCGGCGGTGTCCCCGACCACCATGACCTCGCGGACGTCGGTCAGGTCCAGGGCCAGCAGCGCCGTGAGGATCATGTCCGGGTACGGGCGCCCGCGGCCGGCGTCGGAGGGGCACAGGCTCAGATCGGCCAGGCCCATCCAGCCGAGGTGCTCCAGGATCTGGTTCTGGCTGTGGCGGTTGTAGCTCGTGGCCAGGACCACCCTGAGACCGGCGTCCTGGAAGCCGCGGATGACGTCCTCCGCGCCGGGGACGGGCTCGACGACGTCGGTGCGCAGCAGGTCGTCGAACTGGCGCTCGAACTCCCGGCTCGCCTCGGCCGCCGTGGCCGGATCGTCCTGGAACAGGTGCTGGAAGACCCGGACCTTGGACTGGCCGAGCGTGTCCCGCACGAAGCCGAGCATCCCCGAGAAGCGCTCCGAGGAGGCATCGATCCCGAGGGTCTCGAGGGTCCGGGTGAAGGCCTGCTCCATGATCCCGTTGTCCTGGAACGACGTCCCGGACATGTCGATGAACGCGAGGCGGAGGTTGCGGGCGATGTCGGTTCGGAGGGGCACCGGCGCTCCTTGTGTGGTCGATCCCTGCTCGTCGTTCAGGGCACCGGGCCGTTCACCGCGAACAGTATGAATTCTCAAGCACGAAGGCTTGACACCCCATGGTCACGGCGCGGCGGGCCTGATCCGCAGACGCCCACGGAAGCTGGGGTGAACGACGAGCGAACTCTGCCCCCGCCGGCGCCGGGACGCGTCGATCGGGGGTCCCGCCCGCGCGCCGCCGGTCGATTGTGACGCTCCGGCGCGGCGATGCTAAGGTGTCATCCGCGCTGTGACCCTGCGAGGGTCCCGTCGCGCCGCCTTAGCTCAGTCGGTAGAGCGATTCACTCGTAATGAATAGGTCGCCGGTTCGATTCCGGCAGGCGGCTCGCGCAGAAGGCCCCGTCCCCCTCCCGGGAGACGGGGCCTTCGTCGTCCCCGGCCCCGGCGCGGCCCGGGCCCCCGCGCCCGTCGCCCGGTACGGGCCCAGCGGTTCAGTCCTCGCTCAGCCGGCCGTCGAGCATGCGCAGCCGGCGGTCCCCGGCCTCGAGCAGCTCGGTCTCGTGGGTGACCAGAACGGTCGCGATCCCGAAGCGCCGGGTGGTCTCGCGCAGCAGCTGCATGACCGCCGCCGAGCGCTCGTGGTCCAGCGCAGCCGTGGGCTCGTCGACCAGCATGACCGCGGGGCTGGTCATCAGCGCGCGGCCGATGTTGACGCGCTGCTGCTGCCCTCCGGAGAGCTGATGCGCTCGGCGCCCGGCCGCCGCCTCCAGCCCGAGCAGCTCGAGCAGCTCGTCGGCCCGCTCGGCGGCCTCCCTCCGGGCCCGTCGGCCCAGCCCGGCGATGTGCGCGGTGAGCAGCAGCTGCTCCCGGGCGGTGAGCGAGGCGAGCAGGTTGGGCTGCTGGAACACGAGCCCGATGCTGTCGCGGCGCATCCTCGTGCGCTGCTCGGGGCTCATGGCCGCGACGTCCCGGCCGTCGACCAGCACCTCCCCCGCGCTCGGGCTCACGAGCCCTGCGATGACGGACAGCAGCGACGACTTGCCCGAGCCGGAGGGCCCGGAGACGGCGGTCAGGATGCCCGCGCGGGCCTCGAGGCTCACGCCGTCGAGGGCGTGGACGGTGCGGGGGCGGCCGTCGTCGTCCTGGCCGTCGGGCCAGCTCAGCCGCACATCGCGGATCCGCAGCGGGGCGGGGGCGGCGGGCTCGGCGGCCGCAGGGGACCGCCAGGGAGCGGGGGTGCTGCTCAGGAGGGTCATGCCGGTCTCCTTCGGGTCGGGACGGGTGGACGGCCGGGGGCGGGTGCGCATCACGGCGCCGACAGCGCGATCTGCGGATCCACGGCGGTCACGCGGCGCACGGCCAGCAGGGCGGACGCCAGGCCGAGGACGAGGATCCCCAGGGCCGGCAGCAGCGTCGTGGCCGGCGTCAGGGCGAACGGGACGACGCCGGCGACCAGGACCCCGCCGATGCCGCCGATCAGCAGCCCGAGCGCCGTGCCGCCCAGGAGGACGGCCGCCGACTGGACCAGGGCGTCCCTGAGGACCCAGCCGCGGGAGGCGCCGAGGGCCCGCAGGATCGCGACCTCACGCGTGCGCTGGATGCTCCACACCGTCAGGAACGCGATCACCACGAGCGCGCCGATCCCGTAGAGGAAGCCCTGCATCATCAGCAGGGAGCCGCGCTCGGAGCTGTAGGCGGGCAGCGCGGCGAAGGAGCCGTCGGTGTCGGCGCTCCACGTGCCGGACGCCGCGTCCTGCTCGGCCAGCAGCTCGTCGACCTCCCCCGGGCCGAGGCCGTCGGCGGGGAAGATCGCCAGGGCGCTGCTGCGGCCGTCGTCCATGCGCAGCAGCTGCGCCGAGTCCTCCGTGGAGGTCCAGGCCACGGGGGAATGCGAGTACCACTCGTCGGCCGCGATGCCGACGACCTCGAGCGAGGCCGGCCCGGCGTCCAGGTCGTCGCCCACCCCGACCCCGAGGGCCTGCGCGATCTCCTCCGACAGCACGGTCTGCCCAGCTCCCGGGCGCCCCTGGCCCTCGAGGATCTCGAGCTCGGGGGCCAGGCGGGTGCCCGGCTCCAGGCCGAGCAGCGCTGCGGAGGACGACGTGCCGTCGTGCTCGAGCTGCGTGCGGCCGACGTCGAAGCGCTCGACGGCCTCGACGCCCTCGGCCTCGGCCCAGGAGCGGGCCTGCTGGGCGTCGATGCGGGAGTCGTCGTAGGCCGGGTCCTCGTCGCCCTGTCCGGCGGCCAGGGCGATCCGGGGCGCCTCGAGGCGCTCGAGCGCGGACGTGGACTGGTGTCCCAGCCCGTTGGTCAGCCCCGTGAGCATCACGACCAGCACCGTGATCATGGCGACCACGGAGCCGATCAGGGCGAAGCGGCCGCGCGCGAAGCGCAGATCGCGCAGGGACAGGAACATGCAGGTCACTCCTGGCGGGTCGGGGCGGGGCCTGCGGCAGGACGCGCCGCGCGGTCCCCGATGTGCTGGAGGCTCCACTGTCCGTCGCGGGAGGGGCCCGGGGCATCGGCCGGCGGGCCGGTCCTGCGCACGCCGATCGGCGCAGCCCAGGATCAGCCGATCGGCTGATGCGCCGTCCGTCCAGGTCCGTACGCTGGAGCGATGACCTCCTCCGCCGCCGCCCAGCAGAGGTCCGACGACGCCCCCGCCACCCCCGCCGTCCTGCGGGCCATGCGGGTCGTCCTGCACGTGAGCTTCGCGGGGCTGCTGGCCCTGGCCCTGGCCCGCTTCCTGATCGGCGCGGCATGGCCGGGAGCGCTGTGGCCGCTGTCCCTGTCGGCGCTGCTGGCGGCGGCGTACCTGGCGGGGACCCTCCTGGAGCATCGCGCCTTCCGCGGGGTGCGCCGGGGCTCGCGCCCGGTGCCTGTCGGACTGTGGCTGACGGTCGTGGTGGTGCTGTGGATCCTGCTGGCCCTGCATGCGCCGGACTTCTCGTGGGTGGTCTTCCCCCTGTTCTTCGTGGTCCAGGCGGTGCTGCCCACGGGCCCGAGCCTGCTGGCGGTCGCGGGGCTGACGGCCGTGGTGATCGCGGCGCAGGCCCTGCATGCGGCCCCCGGGGAGTTCGGGGCGGGGCAGGTCCTGGGGCCGATGATCGGCGCGGTGTTCGCCGTGGTCACGGCTTGGGCCTACCGCGCGCTGTGGCGCGACGCGCAGCGGCACCGCCGCACCGTGATCCAGCTCGAGCGCGCCCGCGAGGAGCTCGCCCACCGGGAGCATCGCGCCGGCATGCTCGCCGAGCGGGACCGCCTCTCCCGCGAGATCCACGACACCCTGGCGCAGGGCCTAGCCTCGATCGTGCTGGTCTCCCGCGCCGCCCAGGACTCGCTGGCGCACCGGAGCCTCGAGACCGCGGCCGAGCAGCTCCGGGTGATCGAGCAGACCGCCTCGGCCGATCTCGCCGAGGCGCGGCGGTTCGTCCAGGGCCTGGCCTCCCCGCGGCTGTCCGACGGGCTCGAGGACGCGCTGCAGGGCCTCGTCGACGGCGTGCGGACGCGGGCCGCCGCTGCAGGCTCGGACCTCACCGCCTCCCTCCACGTCGACGGCGATCCCCGCGATCTCGACGAGGCGGCCGAGGCCGTGCTCCTGCGGGCCGCGCAGACCTGCCTCGGCAATGCGGAGACCCACGCGGGCGCCTCCCGCGTCACCCTCACCCTGGCGTACTGGCCGGCGTCCGTGACCCTGGACGTCGTGGACGACGGCGCGGGCTTCGACGCCGCCGTGCGCTCGCACCCGGGCCCCGACGGCGGCTACGGCCTCCCCCACCTGCGGCGCCGCGCCGAGGAGCTGGGGGGCGCCCTGTCGGTCGAGTCCCGACCCGGCGCGGGCACGGCCGTCGCGCTGCAGCTGCCGGCCCGCGCGGCGGCGACCGGTCCGGCGCCCGCCGCCTCCCTCCCGACGGCGCGCGCATCCGAGCTCGGAGCCGGATCGGCGCCCACGGCCTCCGCCGCCCCTCCGCCGGACGGTTCCCGGAAGGCGCCGCAGTCCGCACGGACCGGAGGCGACGCATGACTGCCCCTGTCCCGACCCCCGGATCCCCGCTCGAGCTGCTGCTCGTGGACGACCACCCGGTCGTGCGAGCCGGTCTCAAGGCCCTGCTCGAGGCCGACGGGACGCTCGCGGTGCGCGCCGAGGCCGGCGACGGCGCGCAGGCGATCGCAGCGCTCGACGAGCACCCGGTCGACGTCGTGATCATGGACCTGCAGATGCCGACCATGGACGGGCCCACGGCCATCCGCCGCCTGCGCGAGCTCGGCGGGCCCCCGGTCCTGGTGCTGACGACCTATGAGACGCAGGCCGACATCGTCATGGCGCTCGAGGCCGGCGCCACCGGGTACCTGCTCAAGGACTCCCCCGCCGACGAGCTGCGCGATGCCGTGCGGCAGACCGCGCAGGGCCGCTCGGTGCTGGCGCCGTCGGTCACCCAGCAGCTGGTGCAGCGAGCGGCTCGTCCGGCGCAGACGCTCAGCGCGCGGGAGATCGAGATCCTGCAGGGACTGGCCACGGGGGCGAGCAACCGGGAGCTGGCCGCGCGCCTGGTGATCTCCGAGGCCACCGTCAAGACCCACCTGCTCCACGTCTACGACAAGCTCGGCGTCGACAACCGGACCGCCGCCGTCCACCGGGCGCGGGAGCAGCGGCTCATCTGAGGCTCAGGCCGCGCGGTGCTCCGCGAGCAGCCGCTCGCCGCGCCGGACGTGCTCGTCGACCGCCTCGGCGCGCCGCCGCACGGTCTCGAGCCGCTGCGCACGAGCCGTCTCAGGATCCGCCCCGGGGGCACGGAAGCGAGCCAGCGCCAGGGCCTCGGCCGCCTGGGCCATGTCGTTGCCGGCCCGCGAGAGCTCCCGATGCAGGTCGTTGAGCCACCCGCCGTCGGAGCCGGGGATGTCCTGATCGTCCGAGGGGGCGGCCGACTGCGCGGTGCGGCAGATCTCGCGCACCCGCGGCAGCAGATCCGCCAGCTCGTTGGCGGTGGGGACCACGGCGCCCTGCAGCTCGGGGTCCTGGATCTGCTCGAGGACCTGGTGGAAGCGGTCGAGGCCGCGGCGGAAGCGGCCGTGGGCCCGCCGCCACACGCCCAGACCCATCTCTCGCTCGTCGCGGCGCTTGGCGCGATGCTCGCTCAGGAATCCCATAGGGGCTCATGATGACACGTCGTCAGCATCCTGCCCTGCCATCCCGTCGTTGCCTCCGAGCCCGCCTTCCGCGAGCGGCCGATACTTCACCCATTCGCGCTCGCCGCCCCCGCGAGCGGCCGATTCCTCACCCATTCGCCCCCTCCACTCCCTCGAGTGGCCGATTCCTCACCGATTCGCGCCGGAAACGGTGAGGAATCGGCCACTCGCGAGATATGCGGTGAGGAACCGGCCACTCAGGGGAGATGCGGTGCGGAATCGGCCGATCGCTGCGGGAGATGGGGGCTTGGCGGACGGAGGGGCGACGTCAGCAGCAGCGGCCCTCCGGGTGGCGCTCCTGCCAGTCCTGCCAGCTGCGCCAGAACTCCCGCTCGGTCATCAGCGACTCCCCCTCGCCCGCATGGGCTCGGTGGTATTCGACGTAGCGCTGGTACTTGTCGGCGCCCAGGACGCCGTCGGCGAACCGCTTCAGCGAGGACGCGGCCCTCAGGATCGAGGTCATGCTCTGCTCCTTCCGTCTCTGCATTGCTGCTCGGCGGGCGCCCGCGGGTCGGGCTCGTCGCCGGGGCGCGCGCCCGGCGACGAGCCCTCGCCTCAGTGCCCGTGGCCGGTGACCCCGCCCGGGGTGCGCTGCTCGATCGGGACCTGCTCCCAGCGCCGCGCGAGCTCCTTCTCCGACGGCGTCGTGACGAAGCCCGCCGGGGCGTAGAAGCGGGACTCGACGTACGGGTCCTCGTGGCCGACGGCCTGTCCCTCCAGGTCCTGCACGCCGATCCTCCCGTGGGCCCGGTAGTGCTGGATGGTGCGGATGACGGCCATGATCACGACGGTGAGCGTCAGGACCACGAACACGATCGACAGGACCCCCTGGACCGTCGTGTTGCGCACGACCGCCTCCATGGCCTCGGTGGTCTGGGCCGTGCCGTGGCTGCTCTCCCCGTCGGCCAGCGCCTGGCGGAAGGCCGCGTTGTTGGCCCAGTAGCCGATCGCGGGATCCGAGGAGAAGATCTTCTGCCACGAGCCCGTGACGGTCACGGCGACGTCGAAGGCCAGCGGCACGATGATGATCCACAGGTAGCCGAAGCGCCCCCGGGACGCCGCGATGGTCAGGCAGACCGCGAGCGCGATCGCTGCGAGCAGCTGATTGGCGATGCCGAACAGCGGGTAGAACGTGTTGATGCCGCCCAGGGGATCGGTCACCCCCAGGATGAGGATCGTGCCCCAGCCCGCCACCATGATCGCGGTGGTCAGCCAGGCTCCCAGCCGCCAGTCGGGGTCGCGGAAGCGCGGGATCACGTTGCCCAGCGAGTCGGTGAGCATGAAGCGGGCCACACGGGTGCCGGCGTCGACCGCGGTGAGGATGAACAGCGCCTCGAACATGATCGCGAAGTGGTACCAGAAGCTCATCATCGATGCGCCGCCGAACCACTGGTTCATGATCCCGGCCAGGCCCACGGCCAGCGTGGGGGCGCCGCCGGTGCGGGAGACGATCGACTCCTCCCCCACCGCGTCGGCGGTGCCCTGGATCATCTCGGGGGTCACGCTCACGCCGGCCAGACCCAGGGAGTTCACCCAGGCCACGGCGCCCTCGACCGTGCCGCCGGTGGCCGCCGGCGAGGAGTTCATGGCGAAGTAGATCCCGCGGTCGATCGAGATCGCGGCCACCAGTGCCATGATCGCCACGAAGGACTCCATGAGCATGCCGCCGTAGCCGATCAGGCGCGTCTGGCGCTCCTTCTCGATCATCTTGGGGGTCGTGCCCGAGGCGATCAGGGCGTGGAACCCGGACAGGGCGCCGCAGGCGATCGTCACGAACAGGAACGGGAACAGCGCGCCGGAGAAGACGGGGCCGTCGGTGCGTCCGGCGAACTCCGAGACCGCGGGCACCGAGATCTCGGGACGCACGACGACGATGGCGACCGCGAGCAGGACGATGGTCCCGACCTTCATGAAGGTCGAGAGGTAGTCGCGCGGGCTCAGCAGCAGCCACACCGGCAGGACTGCGGCGACGAAGCCATAGATGATCACGCACCAGGCCAGCGTCACGCGGTCCAGGGTGAACAGCGCGACGCCCCAGTCCGTCTCCGCGACCCAGCCGCCGGCCACGATCGCGAGCATCAGCAGTGCGAAGCCCACCAGCGAGATCTCCAGGACCCTGCCCGGACGGATATAGCGCAGGTAGACGCCCATGAACAGGGCGATCGGGATGGTCATCCCGACCGAGAACACGCCCCACGGGGACTCGCCCAGGGCGTTGACGACCACGAGGGCCAGGATCGCCACGATGATGATCATGATGACGAGCGTCGCGATGATCGCCGCCCAGCCGCCGACCGGCCCGAGTTCGTCCTTGGCCATCTGGCCCAGGGAGCGCCCGCCGCGGCGCATCGAGAAGAACAGCACCAGGTAGTCCTGGACCGCGCCGGCCAGGATCACGCCCACGATGATCCAGATCGTGCCGGGCAGGTAGCCCATCTGGGCCGCCAAGACGGGGCCGACGAGAGGGCCCGCGCCGGCGATCGCCGCGAAGTGGTGGCCGTAGAGCACCCGGCGGTCCGTCGCGAGGTAGTCGCGGCCGTTGGCCTTGTACTCGGCGGGGGTGGCGCGGCGGTCGTCGGGCTGGACCAGCTTGCGCTCGATGAACCGGGAGTAGAACCGGTAGGCGATGAAGTAGCTGCAGACCGCAGCCAGCACGAACCAGATGGCGTTGACGGTCTCCCCGCGCACGATCGCGAGCATGACCCAGGCGAGTCCGCCCACGAGCGCGATGGCCGCCCACAGGGCGATCTTGGCCGGGGTCCATCGCGAGTGCTCGGCGTCAAGGACCTCAGGTTCGACGGCGGCGGGCGGCAGCTCGGTCTGCGGGTCCGGCGAGCCGGGCCCGCCGGCCCCGGGCGGCGTGACGGTGGTGCTCATGGAGGGCTCCTGGTGAGGGAGGGGACGATGCCGCCGCCCCGGCTGGAGGACGGGGGCGGGGCAGGGGACACCAGGAGTCTATGCGGACGTGATCCGGCTCATGCGACGAGCGCCACGGGCCGGCCGCGACGACGGGAGCGTCGTCGAGCGGCCGCTTCCGCACCGCTGCCCTATCGAGCGGTCGCTTCCGCACCGCATCCCCCTCGAGTGGCCGCTACGTCACCGATTCGCCGCGGAACCGGTGAAGAACCGGCCGGTCGCGGGTGGAGGGGTGGAGAAGCGGCCGGTCGCGCGGGCGAAGGAGGGGGAAAGGGTGGAGAAGCGGCCGGTCGCGCGGAGCAGGGCACGAGCTCAGGTCACGGCGTGAGCAGGATCTTCCCGATGTGCGTGCCGGAGTCGAAGTGCTCGTGGGCCTGCGCCGCCTGCTCGAGCGGGAACTCGCGGTCCACGATCGCGCGCACCTGTCCGGAGACGACCTTCGGCCAGACGTGCTCGTGGACCTGGGCCATGATCGCGGCCTTCTGCTCCGCCGGGCGGGCGCGCAGGGTCGTGGCGACGAGGTGCTGGCGCCTGACCATGAAGGAGCTCAGGTCGATCTCGGCCTTCCGCCCGCCCTGCAGCCCGATGATGATGAGCGTCCCGTCCGCCGCCAGGGCCTCGAGGTTCGGGGCGAGGTACTTGGCCCCGACGACGTCGAAGATGATCTCGGGCCCGCGGCCGCCGGTCAGCTGCTTCGCCCGCTCGACGAAGTCCTCCTGGTCGTAGCGGATCGGCTCGGCGCCGAGCTCGCGGACGAACTCCGCCTTGGCCTCGGAGCTCACCGTGGTGATGACCCGCATGCCGATCGCGCGGGCGATCTGGATCGCGGCGGTGCCGACGCCCCCGGTCCCGCCGTGCAGCAGCAGCGTCTGCCCCGAGTCCGCCCCGGCCTCCATCACGAGGTTCGACCACACGGTGGCCAGGACCTCGGGCAGCGCGGCGGCCTCGCTCATCGGCAGCGCGTCCGGCACGGGCAGGACGTTGGCGGCGGGTGCGACGACCTCCTCGGCGTAGCCGCCGGAGTCCATGAGCGCGCAGACCCGGGCGCCGGGGACCAGGACGCCGCCGTCGAGCGCGTGGTGCGCCGCGTCGTCGCCGACCTCGACCACGTGGCCGGAGACCTCGAGCCCGTAGACCGTGGAGCCGCCCTCGGGGACCTTGTAGTTGCCCGTGCGCTGGAGGACGTCCGCCCGATTGATGCCGACGTGCTCCACGCGGATGCGGATGCCGTCGGCGGTGAGCTCGGGAGCGGGCTGATCCGTGACGGAGAGGACCTCGGGCCCTCCGTGCTCGGCTTCGGCGACTGCGCGCATGAGTGCCTCCTGGGATCGTCGTGATGCGTCGTCTTCTGCGCTCAGGCTACTGACGGGGCCCGACGGCGGGGGCCGCGTTTCGCCGGGAGCCGCGTCGATTCGGCACCCCGCCCGCGGCAGTGGAAGAATGTGGCGCTGTGCGGGCGGTGCACGCCGACCCGTCACGGGAAGGTTGTCCGAGCGGCCGAAGGAGACGGTCTTGAAAACCGTTGTGCAGTGACCCTGCACCAAGGGTTCGAATCCCTTACCTTCCGCCTCGGCGCACGAGGGCCCCGACCGGGCGGACCGGTCGGGGCCCTCGTCTTCGGAGGCCGTCGTCGGGAGCAGGGGCGCCGCCCCGCGCGCTCCGGTACCTTGACCGCATGGACCCGACGACGCCGCCGCCCCGCCCTGCCGACAGCTCCTCCCGCCGCCACGAGGTGACCCTGCGCCAGCTGGCCGCGCCGACGGATCGCGGGCACTCCGGGACCGTCGATGCCGGGCGGGTCCTCGAGTGGGTGGACAAGGCCGCCTTCGCCGCGGCCGCCGCGTGGTCCGGCTCGTACTGCGTGACGGCCTACGTCGGCAACATCCACTTCCAGCATCCCGTCCAGGTGGGGGAGATGGTCGAGGTCACCGGAACGGTGCTCTACACGGGCCGGTCGTCCATGCACATCAACACCGTCGTGCGCTCCGGCGATCCCAAGACGGGCGTGCTCGAGGAACGGGCCCGCTGCCTGACGATCTTCGTGGCCGTCGACTCCGACGGGCATTCGGTCCCCGTCCCGCCCTTCGAGCCGCGCGGGCTGGAGCAGGAGCTGGCCCGCGACTACGCCCTGTCGCGCATCCCGATCCGGGAGGAGATCTCCGAGGAGATCTCGCGGCAGGACTACAGCGCCCCCGGAACCGCCGAGCGGGTGGTCCTGCGCTTCCTGGCGGCCCCGACCGATGTGAACTGGGGCGGCAAGGTCCACGGCGGCATCGTCATGGAGTGGATCGACGAGGCCGCCTACCTGTGCTCGGCGCGCTACTGCGGCCGGGACACCGTGGCCGTCTTCTCCGGCGGCGTGCGCTTCCTGCGCCCCCTGCACATCGGGGACATGGTGGAGGTCGACGCCCGGCTGATCTACACGGGGAACAAGGGCATGCACGTGGCCGTCGAGGTCCGCTCCGGGGATCCGAAGGCCCGGGAGCTGGAGGTGACCACCAACTGCCTGACCGTCATGGTGGCCCGCGACGAGGAGGGCACCTCCGTGCCCGTCCCGCGCTGGGAGCCGGCCGACGAGACGGATCGGCGCCTGTGGCAGCACGCCCGCACCCTCCTGGAGATCCGCAGCAGGGCGCAGGGCAACCGGCTTCCGAACCACCTGCTGGAGCAGCACGGCGACGACGCGGAGACCGCCTCGGGCTGAGCGGGTGGCGCCGGCCCGCGGCCCGCTCAGCGCCGCGGGACGACGGCCCGCACGGCTCCGGAGACCAGGCTCTCGAGCGGGCCGGGGCCGTCGCCGCCCGCGCGCCAGACCGTCGCCAGTGCGAGCAGCACGATGACCTGCAGCAGGTACAGGGCCATGAAGCCGGACATGATCACGTGCAGCGCGTACATGGTCAGCGGCATGGACCCGGCCGCCAGCAGCGGCATCAGGATGCGGACGTCGTCCCCCAGCGCCCGGCAGATCAGCACGCACACGGCGATGGCCGCGACCGCGATGCCGGCGGTGTGGACGAGGTCGAAGGTCGTCGACGAGTGCGGACCGGCCGTGGCCAGCCACCACCACGTGTCGGTGGGCGTGGTCCCGTGGCTGCTGATGTGCCTGGCCAGGTGCGGCGATCCCCATTCCAGCAGCCCGCGCCCGGCGGCCGCGCGCTCGATCGCCTCCGCCCCGCCCTGGGCCAGCAGGATCTGCGACGACGCCCAGGCCAGCCCCGCCGCGAGCGCGCCGGCGATGACGGCGCGGACGGCGGTCCTCCCGCTGCGCCAGTCGAGCCGCGCGATGAGCAGGCCCACGAGCAGGTAGCCCATCCACTGCAGCACGGGGTAGTAGCCCGTGAGCAGGACCGAGACCGCCAGATAGCCGGGATCGGCCAGATGCGTGATGTCCGGGGAGACGGCGGCCCGCGGCAGGGCCCAGGCGTCGCGCAGCAGATGCGAGACCACCGGCGAGGCCGCGAGCCAGACGGCCGTGAGAACGGCCAGCCACCGGGTGGGCAGGCGCAGGACCAGCGGTGCGAGCAGGAACAGCACGCCGTACTGGACGAGCACCACCGCGATCGAGGTCGACAGCCAGCTCAGCACCAGGCCGATGAGCGCGATCAGCGCCCCGCGCACCGCCAGGGCCGCGGCGGCGTCGCGCCACCGGTCGTACCGGCGCGTGGACAGCTCGACGGAGAACCCCGCGAGCACCGCGAACAGGGCCGCGGCCTTCCCCGCGATGAGCGCGACGGGCATGGGGTTCCCCGCCGGGTCGACGAGGGACAGGGTGTGGGTCGCCATCATCCCCAGCAGGGCGACGGCCCGGGCCAGATCGATGCCGAGCAGCCGGGACGACGCCCCTGCGCCGACCCGATCCGCGCAGGGCGCCTGTGCGCCGGCCGCCCCCGCGCGGGTCGTCTCGGGGGACCGGGCCGGGCCGTCGCGGTGGTTCTGCATGAGCCCACTGTGCCCGCGGATCACCGGCACCGCGAATCCGCCTCCGACCGGGCCGGACGTCGACGTCGGCGGGTCGTCGCGGTTGTCACGGAGTTGGCCGATCCCGGGCGGCGGAGCAGACTGGACGACGACCCCACGGGAGCCCGGCGCACGGGCTGAGAGGAAGCTGACGCGGCTTCGACCGTCGAACCTGCTCCGGTCAGCACCGGCGAAGGAAGTGATCGCATGACGGCATCATCCGCGCACGCCCCGACCACGGACACGGGGGATCCCCGTCCCCCTGAGCGCACCCGTCACGCGATCCGCGGCGGGATCATGGGCAACTTCGTCGATCAGTTCGACATCTTCCTCCCGGTGATGGCGCTGGGCCCGGCCGCCGCGCAGCTGTTCGGCGAGCAGGACGCCGTGTTCCGGGCGAGCCTGATCTTCGTGGCCACACTGATCGGGCGGCCCCTGGGCTCGCTGGTCTTCGGGCCGATCGCGGATCGGGTGGGCCGCACCGTCGTGACCCAGATCGCGCTGGCCGGGATCAGCCTCACCACCCTGCTGATCGCCCTGGTCCCCGGCCACCACGTCCTGGGGGCGGCCACGTTCTGGGCGGTGCTGATCCTGCGCTTCCTGGGCGGCGTGTTCCTGGGCGGGGAGTACACCTCCGCCGTGCCCCTGGCGATGGAGTGGGCCCGCCCGGGCTCACGCGGCCGGGTCAGCGGCTTCATCATGGCCATGTCCCCCTGCGCCAACGCCACGATCGCCGCGCTGACCTTCGCGCTCATCCAGGGGCTGGGCCCCGAGGACTACGCCGCCTGGGGATGGCGCATCCCCTTCCTCATCGGCGCCGCGATGGCCGCCGGGATGCTGGCCTACTACCGGCTGCGCATCGCGGACGCCCCCGGGCGGCAGCCGGCGGCCTCGGCCGCCCGCCCCGTGGCCGAGCTCGCGAGCAGCGGCCGGCGGCTGTGGCAGGTCTTCGTGCTGATGAGCGGGCTGTGGCTGTTCACCTACATGGCGGTGACCACGTTCACCGCCGAGCTCGGGGCCTCCGGGCAGATCGATGCGGCGCACGTGTCGCTGGTGATGATGTGCGCCACGGCGGTCTCTGCGGTCGCGATGGCCGCAGCAGGGCATCTGTCCACGTTCACGGGGCGGCGCCGGTTCTTCGTGGCCTTCGGCCTGGCCGCCGCCGTCGTCTCGCCGCTGATCTTCCTGGCGGTCTTCGCGGTGCAGGGCACCGGCCCCGTGCTGATGCTCGCCGCGGCCCTGCAGGTGGCCACGGTGACCTGCTACGGGCCGGTGGGCGCGTACCTGACGGAGCGCTTCGCCGACGGCGTGCGCTCGACCGGCTACGGCGCCGCCTACAGCCTCTCGATCGTGCTCCCGGCCCTCTACCCGTACTACCTGCCGCCCCTGCAGGAGGCCCTGGGCCGTCACGGGGCCGTGGCCGCGCTCCTCGTGCTGGCCGGTCTGCTGGTGGCGATCGGCGGGCTGCTGGGTCCGGACACCGACCGCTTCGGCCCGCTGCCGCGACGGGCGGGGTGAGCCCTCGCCCGTCGCGGCCGGGTCAGACCTCCGTCAGGTCCCGCGAGGGGGTGTCCGCCGTCGAGGCCCGGCCCGCATAGGCCCCGCGGTACCTTGCCGCCGGATGGGTGTCGAGCACCCTGGACTGCCCGGCGCCGTAGACGTTCTCGCGCAGGGTCGGCCCGTCGTAGTCCGTGCGGTACCGCCCGCGCTTCTGCAGCTCGGGCACCACCAGCTCCACGAAGTCCTCGAACGACCCCGGAGACACGTGGTAGGCCAGGTTGATGCCGTCCAGGCCGCCGTCGTCGATCCAGGTCTCGAGCTGATCCGCCACGGTCTGCGGGGAGCCGACGACCACATCACCCATCCCGCCGAGCGCGCAGTGCCGGGCGATGTCCTCGCGGGTCCACTGCTTGGCGCCGTCCTGCATCGTGAACGGGGTCAGGAAGGACTGGATGGCCTCGGTCTTGACGTAGTTCAGGACCTCGTCCTCCTGGAACGTCGACAGGTCCAGTCCGGACCAGCCGCCGATGATGGCCTGCGAGGCCTCGAGGTTCGCGTACTCCTGGTACTCGCGGTGCTTGGCCCGGGCCTTCTCGTCGGTCTCGTCGACCACGACGGAGAGCATCGCGTAGATCTTCACGTCGTCGCGGTCGCGCCCCTGCGCCTCGGCGTTGTCGCGGATGCGATCGGTCATGTGTCGGGTGAGATCCGGGCGCAGCGCTCCGATGAACACGGCCTCGGCGTGCTTGCCGGCGAAGGCCTGGCCCCGGGAGGAGGCACCCGCCTGGAAGATCAGCGGCGTGCGCTGCGGGCTCGGCTCGGTGAGCGCGGCGCCGGGCACCGAGAAGTGCTTGCCCCGGTGCTGGATCGGGTGCACCTTGGCCGGGTCGGCGTAGAGGCCGCGCTCGCGGTCCTTGACGACGGCGCCGTCCTCCCACGAGCCCTCCCACAGCTTGTAGCAGACGTCGAGGAACTCGTCGGCGATCTCGTAGCGCTCGTCGTGCTCGATCTGGGTGGGCAGGCCCTGGTTCTCGGCCGCCGAGGGCAGGTAGGAGGTCACCACGTTGAAGCCCACGCGGCCGCGGGTGAGGTGATCGAGCGTGGCGAACCTCCGGGCCAGCGTGTACGGCTGCTCGTAGGTGACGGCGCTGGTCACGCCGAAGCCGAGGCGCTCGGTCACCGCGGCCATGGCGGAGATCTGCAGGAACGGGTCGTTGACCGGGACCTGGGCGCCGTCGGCGATCGCGGGGGCCGCGGAGTTGCGGTAGATGTCGTAGATGCCGACGACGTCGGCCAGGAACAGGGCGTCGAACCGGCCCCGCTCCAGGGTCCGGGCCAGGTCGGTCCAGTACTCGATCGTGTTGTACTCCGTGGCCCGCGAGCGCGGGTGCCGCCAGAGGCCGAAGCTCTGGTGGTCCACGCAGGTCATGTCGAACGCGTTGAGCGAGATCCGCTTGGTCATGGAGATGTCCTCCTGGGTCGGGTGGACCCGCGCCCCGTGCGCCACCGTGCAGTGGTCATACCTGCGGGTCCAGCGCGTGAGGGCGCCGTACTTGCCGCGCGCGGTCTAGCGCGCGGCCCGATCCTCACCTGGGGCACCCCGCTACGGGAGAGGGTTGCCGTCCGGCCAGCCAGGGCTGTGGGCCGGAACTCTTGATCGTGTGGGCGTCATCCTAAGCGCATGAGTGCCCTGGTCGGAAAGCCGGGCCGTCCGCTGCCCCGGACGACGCCCGATTTGCCGATCGGGGCGCGCAGGGCTTTGACTGACCCCGGTTCCCATCCGGAGCGGCCGAGAGACCTGGCTCGTCGACGCCGCAGCAACCCGTGCCGTCCATTACGCGGCACACGGTGCTAATGCCAGGACCGATGGAGTGATGTGATGAGTCCTGCGCCCTCGTCCGCCCCGAGCACGGGCGGCTCCTACTCCGATCCCCTGCGCCCCACCCCGAACCCCGCCCGCGTCTCGGACGAGGCTCGCGTGCAGTTCTGGGAGCAGCAGGCCTCCCGGCTCGACTGGGCCGAGCCCTGGCACACCGCGCATCGCTTCGAGAAGCCGCGCCGCATCGGCACCGACGACGACGGGAGCCCCACCTTCTCGGTGCCCGAGATCGCGTGGTTCGAGGGCGGGAGGCTCAACGTCGCGCACAACTGCGTGGACCGCCACGTCGAGGCCGGCCGCGGCTCCCACGTGGCCCTGCACTTCGAGGGCGAGCCCGGGGACCGCCAGACGTGGACGTACACCGACCTGCAGAAGGCGGTCGCACGGGCGGCCAATGCCCTGGAGGGCCTGGGCGTGGTCCCGGGCGACCGGGTGGTGATCTACCTGCCGGTCATCCCCGAGACGATCATCATCACCCTGGCCTGCGCGCGGATCGGCGCCGTGCACTCGCTGGTCTTCGGCGGCTTCTCCGCGGAGGCCCTGCGCTTCCGCGTCGAGGACACCGGCGCCAGGATCCTGGTCACCGCGGACGGGCAGAATCGCCGCGGCTCCGCGGTGCCCGTCAAGGCGCAGGCGGACGAGGCGTGCGCCGGGGACAACAGCATCGAGCACGTGCTCGTCGTGCGCCGGACGTCGCGCGCGGGCAACCCCCGCCTGCCCGTCGGCAAGCGCGGCGCTCGCTCCAACGACCAGATGAACGTGCCCTGGACCGCGGGGCGCGACCTGTGGTGGCACGAGCTCACCGAGACGGCTTCCGAGGTGCACGAGGCACAGGCCTTCGACGCCGAGACCCCGCTGTTCATCATCTACACCTCCGGGACCACCGGCCGGCCCAAGGGCCTCGTGCACACCATGGGCGGCTACCTGGTGCAGTCCGCGTACACCCACGCGCTGCTCTTCGACCTGCTGCCCGATGCCCCCGACGACGACGGCGCGCTGCGCCCGCAGGAGCTCTCCGCCGTCAACGACCCCGCCAAGGTGGACTCCGCGGTGCACTGGTGCACGGCCGACCTGGCCTGGGTCACCGCGCACACGTACGAGATCTACGGGCCGCTGGTCAACGGGGTGACCCAGGTCCTCTACGAGGGCACGCCGAGCACCCCGGACTTCGGGCGCCACTTCGAGATCATCGAGCGCTACGGGGTGACGAGCTACTACACCGCCCCGACCCTGATCCGATCGCTCATGGGCGCGTTCCCCAACGGGCTGCCCAAGATCTGGAACCTCTCCTCGATCCGCCTGCTGGGCTCGGTCGGCGAGTCCATCAACCCGGAGGCCTGGCGGTGGCTGCGCCGTCACGTCGGCCGCGACGAGGTCCCGTTCGTGGACACGTGGTGGCAGTCCGAGACGGGCTCGTGCGTGGCCTCCCCGCGCCCGCACGATCCGCAGTTCGCCCCGGAGGGCACGTTCCCGGAGGGCACGCCCGGCACGACCCCCAAGCCGGGCTGCGCCGTGCGCCCGGTTCCGGGGGTCTCCACGCGCGTCGTCGACGCCGCGGGCGGCGACGTCCCCGCGGGCGAGCAGGGCCTCGTCGTCGTCGATGCCATCGGGCCGTCCATGGCCCGGACCGTGTGGGGCGATCCGCAGCGGTACCTGAGCTCGTACTGGGCCCACTACGGCGAGCGGGGCTGGTTCCTGGCCGGCGACGGCGCCCGCCTGGACGACGACGGGGACCTGCACATCCTGGGCCGCGCGGACGACGTCATCAACGTGTCCGGCCACCGCCTGTCGACCATCGAGATCGAGTCGGCCCTGGTCACCCACCCCCTGGTCGTCGAGGCCGGGACCGCCCCGGTGGCCGACGAGCTCACCGGCCACGCCGTGCTGGCCTGCGTGGTGCTGACCCCGGAGGGCCGGAGGCTGCCCGAGGCCGAGGTGCACGAGGCCCTGCGCGCCCACGTGGCCCGCGAGATCGGCCCCATCGCCAAGCCCCGGGAGGTCGTCCCGGTGCCGGATCTGCCCAAGACCCGATCGGGGAAGATCACCCGCCGCCTGCTCGGCCAGCTCTACGAGGACAGGCCGCTGGGCGACCGCTCCTCCCTGCAGAACGAGGAGGCCCTCGAGGCGATCGCAGAGGTCTTCGCCCGGCGCCGCCGCTGACCCGCCCTTGCGGCGCCCGCCCGGGCCCCGCAGACTTCCGCACGACCGCCACCGGGGCCGGAGGCCCCCACGAGGAGGACACATGGCCGAGCACCAGTTCGGTTTCCGCACCCGTGCGCTGCACGCGGGCGGGACCCCCGATGCCGAGCACGGGGCCCGCTCCGTGCCGATCTACCAGACCAGCTCGTTCGTGTTCCAGGACGCCGACGACGCCGCCAGCCTGTTCGCGCTGCAGAAGTACGGGAACATCTACTCGCGCATCGGCAACCCGACGGTCGCGGCCTTCGAGGAGCGCGTGGCCTCCCTGGAGGGCGGCATCGGCGCGGTGGCCACGGCTTCCGGCATGGCCGCCGAGTTCATCACCTTCGCCGCCCTGTGCGGGCACGGCGATCACATCGTGGCCTCCTCCCAGCTCTACGGCGGCACCGTGACCCAGCTCGACGTCACCCTGCGCCGCTTCGGCGTCGAGACCGCGTTCGTGCCCGGCACCGATCCCGCCGACTTCCGAGCCGCGCTCACCCCGAGGACCAAGGCGCTCTACACCGAGCTGATCGCGAACCCGTCGGGCGAGATCGCCGACCTGGAGGGCCTGGCCGAGGTCGCGCACGAGGCCGGGGTCCCGCTGGTCGTGGACGCCACGCTGAACACCCCGTACCTGGCCCGGCCCTTCGAGCACGGCGCGGACATCGTGATCCACTCCGCGACCAAGTTCCTGGGCGGGCACGGCACCACGCTGGGCGGCGTCGTCGTCGAGTCCGGGCGCTTCGACTGGGGCAACGGGAACTTCCCGTCCATGACCGAGCCGGTGGCCTCCTACAACGGCGTGAGCTGGTGGCGGAACTTCGGCGAGTACGGCTTCCTGACCAAGCTGCGCTCGGAGCAGCTGCGCGACATCGGCCCGGCGCTGTCCCCGCAGTCGGCGTGGAACCTGCTGCAGGGCGTGGAGACGCTGCCCCACCGCATCGACGCCCACGTGGCCAATGCGCACGCGGTCTCGGAATGGCTGGAGGCCGATCCCCGGATCTCCTACGTGAACTACGCCGGGCTGCCCGGGCACCCGCATCACGAGCGCGCGCAGAAGTACCTGCCCCAGGGGCCGGGCTCCGTCTTCGCCTTCGGGGTGCGCGCCACGGCGCAGCTCGACGCCCGCGAGGTCGGCCATCGGTTCATCGAGGGGCTGCAGCTGGCCTCGCACCTGGCCAACATCGGCGATGCCCGCACCCTGGTCCTGCACCCGGCCTCGACCACGCATCAGCAGCTCAGCGCCGAGCAGCTCGTCTCCGGCGGCGTCGGCCCCGATCTGATCCGCATCTCGGTGGGCCTCGAGGACGCCGCCGACATCCTGTGGGACCTCGACCAGGCCCTCACCGCCGCCACCGGCACCACTCGCGAAGGAGCCTCCGCATGAGCACCGAGTCCCGCACCTGGGTGGGCCCCAGCGCCGCCGAGCGCCTGTCCATCCTGCGCAGCACCCGATCCATCGCGATCGTCGGCATGTCGGACAAGCCCTCGCGGGCGTCCTACTTCGTGGCGACGTACCTGCTGTCCTCGTCCCCGTACGACGTCTACTTCGTGAACCCCGTGCTCGACGAGGTCCTGGGGCAGAAGGTCTACCCCTCCCTGGCCGAGCTGCCCGTGGTGCCCGATCTCGTGGAGGTCTTCCGCAAGGACGCCGACCTGCCCGGCGTGGCCCGGGAAGCCGTCGACATCGGCGCCAAGACCGTCTGGATGCAGCTGGGCTCGTGGAACGAGGAGGCCGCCCGGATCGCGGAGGACGCCGGGCTCGACGCGGTGATGGACCGCTGCGTGAAGATCGAGCACGCGCGCTTCCACGGCGGGCTGCACCTGGCCGGCTTCAACACCGGGGTCATCTCCGCCAAGCGCCAGGTCACGGCCTGAGCCGCTGACGCCCTCCCCCGTCCGAGAGGCGGCGACGCACCCGGCGCACGACGGTCACGGCAGCACACGCTGGTTCGTCCTGGCCGCGGTGCTGGGCACCGGTCACGGTCTGTTCAGCCTCCACTGGGCCGCCGGCGGGACCTGGCTGCTGTCCACGGTGGGCGAGATCGCCGAGCAGTTCGACGGACGGCTGTGGCTGCTCGCTCCGGTGGGGCTCGTGAAGATCGCCGCCGGTCTCGGGCCGTGGCTGCTCGCTCGCCTGGGCCGGCCGCTCCGGGCGCTGAGCCGCGCGATCTGCTGGCTCGGCGCCGCCGTGCTGATCGGCTGGGGCTGTCTCAGCGCAATCGTCGCCCACCTGGTGCTGGCGGGCGTCGTCTCCCCCGAAGGCGGGTACGACCGGGCCTCGATGCTGGGGCACGCGTGGCTGTGGAATCCGTGGTTCGTCGCCTGGGGCGCGGCTGTGGTGATCGGGCTGAGGGCGCTCGCGTCGGGCGGCCGCGGTGCCGGCCGACACCCGCTGAGCCACAGCCGGCGCTGCATCCGGAGGGCGACAGACGCGCGCACGAGCGGTTGACTGACCCCATGGAGATCATCAAGCAGTACACCGTGCTGGATGCCGCGGACGTCGAGGCGGAGGCCGCCTTCTGGGCCGCGGTGCTCGGCGGCACCGCCCGCCCGGACCTCGAGAGCGCGTCCGGGGACTGGCGCACGATCGTGGTCAGGGGCCGAGATGTGCTGGGCATCCAGCTGGCCCCGGACCACATCCGCCCCCAGTGGCCCGACGGCCCGCAGCGCCAGCAGGCGCATCTGGACCTCTGCATCGCCGATCTCGAGACCGCGCATGCCGAGGTCATGGGGCTGGGCGCCGAGCTGCTGCAGCCCGCCGAGGACCCGTCCGCCCAGCGCGGCTTCCAGGTCTACGCCGATCCCGCCGGCCACCCGTTCTGCCTCTGCTGGGAGTGAAGCGGCGGGAGCGGTGCAGGCCCGGCCCCGGGCCGCAGGCGACTCAGTGCTCCCCGCCGCCGTGGGCGGCCCGGTGATGCGCCGCGCCGCAGCTCGACCGGTCCGTCGAGCCCGATCGCTCAGCCGACGAGCCGCTGAAGGCCCCCACGGCGATCGCGGCGGCGATGCCGAACACCGCTGCCGTCGCCGGGCCGACGAGCTCGAGTCCGGCCAGCAGCAGGACCACCGCGCCGGCGACCGCGAGCTGCAGGGCCTTGAGCCGGGCCAGCCGCCGGTCCCAGACGTCGAAGGCGATGCTCAGCAGGGAGCCGGTCTCCCCCGGAACGTACGAGGCCGGGGCGCACCACGCGCCGACCGCCGCCGTCAGCGCGGCGGCGATGCTCACCGAGACGAACTCGAAGCTCATCAGGGGCAGGCCGACGGCCACCATCACGACGACGATCGGCGTGGCGATCAGGGGGATGCGGAGCATGGATCCAGCGAATCACATCGGAATCGCGATCGATCCCGTGTGACGCCGGCGGCTTCGAACACATGAGGGGACGGCCGACAGCTCATGCTGTCGGCCGTCCTGAGGCGGTGCTGCGGGGTCCGGCAGGTCAGCCGACCGGCACCGGCGCCTTGACCAGGGAGAACAGGTCCTTGGGGTCATCGGGATCGGCCACGAGGTCGATCGGGACCTGCAGATCCGTCCCCGCCGTGGCGTCGCGCACGCAGCGCAGCGCCGAGAAGTCCGAGATCGCGAAGCCGACCGAGTCGTAGAGCGTGATCTCGTCATCGGAGCTGCGGCCGGGGGCCGCCCCGGTGAGGACCTGCCAGAACTCGACGACCGGGAAGTCGTCCTCCATCTGCTGGATCTCGCCCTCGATGCGGGTCTGCGGCGGGAACTCCACGAAGACCGTGGCGCGCCGCAGGATGTCGGCCTCGAGCTCGGTCTTGCCCGGGCAGTCGCCGCCCACCGCGTTGAGGTGCACGCCGGGGCGGACCTGGTGGTCGGAGAGCACCTTGTTCTGCGCCTTGTCGGCGGTGCAGGTGGTGATGATGTCGGCGCCCTCGACGGCCTCGTCGACGGAGTCGGTCAGCGTGATCCGGAAGCCGAGCGGCTCCAGGTTGCGACGCAGCTTCTCCATGGCGTCGGGATCGACGTCGTAGACGCGCAGGTCCTCGATGCCGAGCACCGAGCGGAAGCCCAGCGACTGGAACTCTGACTGGCTGCCGGCGCCGATCAGTGCCATCACCTTGGAGTCCTTGCGAGCGCACTGCTTCGCGACCATCACCGAGTTCGCGGCGGTGCGAAGGGCGGTCAGCAGCGTCATCTCGGCGAAGAACGTCGGGTAGCCGTTGTCCACGTCCGCGAGCATCCCGTAGGCGGTGACGGTCTGGTAGCCGCGGGCGGGGTTCGACGGGTGCCCGTTGACGTACTTGAAGCTGTACGTCTCGAGGTCGGACGTGGGCATCAGCTCGATGACGCCCACGGGGGTGTGGGTGGCCACGCGCGGGATCTTGTCGAACTTCTCCCACCGGCGGAAGTCCTCTTCGATGTAGCCGACCATCCTCTCGATGATCGAGCCCACGCCATCGCGCTGGATCCACTGCGCCATGGACGGAACATCCACGAGCTGCGGCATACGGCCTCCTTCTGAAGTGTCCGGGAACTGCATCTGACGGGTTGCTGCTGCACGGTTCGTCGGGTGACCTGTTGAACAATAGGGGGCGAAAAGTGCACGGGTAACCCCCTGGATGCGTGCGATCGTCGCGTGAATGGGCGATCCGTGGCGGGTCGGTTAGCATTCCGCACATGACGCAGATCTCCGAGCTCGAGAGCCGCCTCATCGCCGAGCTGCGCGCCGACGGCCGCGCCCCCATCGCGGCGCTCGCCGAGCGGCTGGGGGTCTCGCGCACCACGGTCAGCCGCAGCATCGACCGGCTCGTGGCCCGCGGGGTGATCATCGGCTTCACCGTGCGCACCCGGGACTCGACGGCCGACGACCGGGTGCGAGCCGTCTCCTTCATCGAGGTGCAGGGCTACACGACCGACCAGGTGATCAGCTCGCTGCGCGGCCTGCCCGAGATCATGGGGCTGCACACGACGAACGGCGGGTGGGACCTCGTGGCCGAGATCTCGTGCCGGGACCTGAAGGCCTTCGACGACCTCCTGCGCCGGATCCGCGCGATCCGGGGCGTGATGAACTCCGAGACCTCCCTGCTGCTCAGCTCGGTCGTGCGCTGACCGGCCGCCCGCAGGCCCGGATGCCGGGCGTGCCTCCGCGCTCGGCGGCTCCGCAGGATCGGCGCGGGGCCGGAGCCGTGCGGCTCCGGCCCCGCGCCGGGTCGGGATGGATCGATCCGGACGGGATCAGCGGGCCCCGGGGGTCCCGTCGTCCTCGGGGACGCCGGCCGAGCCGTCGCGACGGGGATCCGCCGGGCGGTGCGAGCGCTGCTCGAACAGCTCCCGGCCCGGGCTCGTGCCCACGACCGGGAACTGGCCGGTGTAGCCCTCGTGCGCGGCCGCGATCTCGCGCACCCGGCCGCGGACCAGGAACCAGCCGCCGATCAGGCACGGGATGACCACGAGCATCGAGGCCAGGGTGTAGGTGCCGACCGGGTAGTCGAAGGCGATGAGGACCATCACCGCGGCGATGAACACCATCACCGCCCAGTCCGCGAAGCGGCCGCCGGGCGCGCGGTAGGACGGGCGGCGGTACTTCCCGCGGTTCACGAGCTGCAGGAACTTCTGGTGCGACATCGCGATCGCCGCCCACGAGGCCATGGTGCCGATCGCGGCGATGTTGAGCACGATCTCGAAGGCCTGGGCCGGGACCCAGAAGTTGAGGAACACGCCGAACAGCGCGACGACGGCGGTGAGCATGATGCCGCCCACCGGCACGCCGGCCTTGTTCATCTTCTGCGCGAACACGGGCGCGGAGCCGGCCACGGACATCGAGTGCAGGATGCGCCCCGTCGAGTAGATCCCGGCATTCATGGACGACATGGCCGCGGTGATCACCACGAGCTGCATGATCGTGCCCGCGGCATCCACGCCGATCGAGGAGAAGAAGGTGACGAACGGCGACTCGTCGGCGGAGTATGCCGTGTACGGCATGAGCATGCAGAGCAGGAGCACGGAGCCGACGTAGAAGACCGCGATGCGGAAGATCACCGAGTTGACCGCCCGCGGGATGACCTTCTCCGGGTTCTGCGTCTCGCCGGCCGTCGTGCCCACGAGCTCGATGCCCGCGTAGGCGAACACGACGCCCTGGGTCACGATGATCGCGGGCAGGAAGCCGTTGGGGAACAGCCCGCCCTCGCTGGTGATCAGCGACAGTCCGGTGGGCGAGCCGGTCGGCGTCCCGAAGAGCACGAAGATGATCCCCACGATCAGGAAGATCACCAGGGCGCCGACCTTGATCAGGGAGAACCAGAACTCGAGCTCGCCGAAGACCTTCACGGACACGAGGTTCAGCGACACGACCAGCACGACCACGACCAGCGCCAGGATCCACTGGGGGATCTCCCCCAGGAAGGCCATGGACTCGTACTGGCCGAACCAGGCGATGTAGATCGCCAGCGCGGTGGCGTCGGCGACGGCGGTCATGGCCCAGTTGAGCCAGTAGAGCCAGCCGGACACGAAGGCCGAGCGCTCGCCGTAGAACTCGCGCAGGTAGGAGACGAAAGAGCCCGACGACGGCCGGTGCAGGACCAGCTCGCCCAGGGCCCGCAGGATCAGGTAGCCGAAGAAGCCGCAGACGGCGTAGAGGATGAACAGCGACGGCCCGGCGGTCTCGAGGCGGCCGCCCGCGCCCAGGAACAGGCCGGTGCCGATGGCCGAGCCGATCGCGATCATCTGGAGCTGGCGGGCGCCGAGCCCCTTGTGGAATCCCTCCTGCTCATGGGCGAAGGGGTCATCCGGTCGCTGCTGCACCGGTGAACTGCTCGAGTGTGACATGAGGACGCTCTCCTGGATCAGGCGCCGACGACCTGCCGCGCCCGCGGAGGCCCCGCCCGGTGAGAGGCGGCCGCGCAGGCGTCGGGAGGACATGGACGCGCGCCCCGGCGGAACATCCGGTGCAGCAGCGACCGCCGGGAGCAGGATGTACCGTACATCACAGCCCCCTCCGCGCCGCCCTGTGACGCCGCGCGTCGCCGCCCTGCTCAGGAGCGCGGCCCCGCCGCGCCGGAGCGCAGCGGGGCCGCGGGCGGGTCGGCGCCGGAGCCGGAGTCGGAGTCCGCGCGGGACTCAGCGCATGTCGTCGCCGGGATCCCGCAGCGTGTCCTCTCGCGAGACGATGGTGCCGATCGGGAACTGGCCGGTGTGGCCCTCCCGCAGGCGCGCCTGCTCCATGACCCGGCCGCGGACGCAGAACCAGCCGATGACCAGCGCCGGCCCCACCACGACCACCAGCAGCCCCAGGGTCCAGCTGCCCACGGGGTAGTCGATCGCGATCAGGAAGAACACCACCACGATGAACGCGATCACGGCCCAGTCGCCGACGATGCCCGTCGGGTTCCGGTAGGCCGGGCGCTCGTAGACCCCCTGGCGGGCGAGCCGCACGAACCTCTGGTGCGAGAGCACGATGGTCACCCAGGCGGCCATGACGCCGACCGCGCCGATGTTGAGCACGATCTCGAAGGCCTGCTCGGGGACCCAGATGTTCAGGGCCACGCCCACCATGGCCATGGCCGCGGTGAGCAGGATGCCTCCTGTGGGCACGCCCGAGCTCGACAGCCGCTGGGCGAACCGCGGCGCGGAGCCGGCCACGGACATCGAGTGCAGGATGCGCCCGGTCGAGTAGATCCCGGCATTCATGGACGACATGGCCGCGGTGATCACCACGAGCTGCATGATCGGGCCCGCGGCATCCACGCCGATCGACGAGAAGAACGTCACGAAGGGCGACTCGTGTCCCGAGTAGGCCGTGTACGGCAGCAGCAGGCACAGCAGCAGGACCGAACCGCAGTAGAAGACGGCGATGCGGAAGATCACCGAGTTGATCGCCCGGGGGATCTGCTTCTCCGGCTCCGCGGTCTCGCCGGCCGTCGTGCCCACGAGCTCGATGCCCGCGTAGGCGAAGACCACGCCCGCGATCATGACCACGGCCGGCACCGCGCCGTTGGGGAACAGGCCGCCGTTCTGGCTGATCAGCGCGAAGCCCGTCTCCGAGCCGGTGGGGGTCCCGAAGAGCACGAAGAGGGTGCCCACGACCAGGAAGACCACCAGGGCGCCGACCTTGATCAGGGAGAACCAGAACTCGAGCTCGCCGAAGACCTTCACGGAGAGCAGGTTCAGGGAGACCACCAGGACCACGATCACCAGGGCCAGGACCCACTGCGGGACGGCGTCGATGAAGGCGAACGGCTCGTACCTGCTGAACCACTTGAAGTACAGCGCCAGCGCGGTGGCGTCGGCGACCGCCGTCATGGCCCAGAACATCCAGTACAGCCACCCCGAGACGAACGCGGAGCGCTCGCCGTAGAACTCGCGGGCGTAGGAGACGAAGGAGCCGGACGACGGGCGATGGACCACCAGCTCGCCCAGCGAGCGCAGCATGAGGTAGCCGAAGAAGCCGCAGACGGCGTAGAGCAGGAACAGCGACGGGCCGGCGGTCTCGAGACGGCCGCCGGCGCCCAGGAACAGACCGGTGCCGATCGCGGAGCCGATCGCGATCATCTGCATCTGCCGCGCGCTCAGGGACTTGCGGAAGCCCTCCTGCTCGTGCGCGTAGGCGTCCTGCGACGCGGGATCGGTGGAGGGCAGTGACATGTGCACCTTCTCGGGCTGAGGAGCAGGGATGCCTCATCATCGGGGCATTGTTGAACAGGAGAAGAGAGTACTCCCATACCAGACACCGCTGTGACTGGGACCACCCGGGACACGCTCTCAACGTGCACTCACCGGCAACCCAGGGTTCATCCAGGAATGGTGCGCTGGAGCGGTCCGCCGCTCCGGGAGGTCGAGGATTCCGCGCCGGGGCCGACCTCTCCGCCCGAAGGATCGCGCATGTCTCCCCTGAAGCACCCTCGCCCGTCGTCCCTGTCCGCTGCGGTGGCCGCGGCCGGCGTCCTGGTCTCGACGTCGTTCATCGTCCCGGCCCACGCGCAGGAGGCGCAGCCCGAGGCGGTCGCCTCGGCCGCGAGCACCACGGATCTGCTCTACTTCAACGACTTCCACGGGCGGCTCGACGAGGATCCCGTGGGCTTCGCCGGGGCCATCGAGTCGCAGCGCGGGCCCGAGGACCTGCTGCTCTCCGGCGGGGACAGCATCGGCGCCTCGCAGTACACGTCGGCCGCGCAGGACGACGACCCGACGCTGGACATGCTCAACGCCCTCGAGCTGGACGCCTCGGCCGTGGGCAACCACGAGTTCGACCAGGGCCGCGACGACCTCACGGGCCGCGTGGCCGAGCGCGCCGACTTCCCCTACCTGGCCGCCAACGTGCGCGTAGGATCGGAGACCGGGCCGCTGCTCATGGAGGGCGAGGGCCACGAGGGCAGCGGCGCCTACGACCTGTTCGAGCGCGACGGCGTGACCTACGCGGTGATCGGCGCGGTCACCCAGGCCACCCCGTCCAAGCTGGCGCCCTCGGCCACCGAGGGCCTCGTGTTCACCGATCCGGTGGCCGAGGTGAACGAGGTCGCCCAGGAGCTCGCGGCCTCCGGTGAGGCCGACGTGATCATCGCGTCCTACCACGACGGCTCCGCGAGCCAGAGCGCGGCGGAGGCGGATCGCTTCTGGACGGAGACCTCGCAGGAGGTCGACGTGATCTTCGGCGGCGACACCCACGCGGAGTACGACGTGTCGGAGGACGTCGACGGCGACGGCACCGACGACCGCGCCTATCTGCAGACCGGGTCGTACATGGCGAACCTCGGCAAGGTAGAGGTCACCTACGACCCGGAGGCCGACGACGTCGACGTGGTCTCGAGCGTGACCCCCTACGAGGAGCTGATCGACGGGCAGACCCCCGATCAGCTCGCGCAGCAGCACCCGCGCGTCGCGGCCGTGTCCGGCGTGGTCTCCGAGGCGGAGAGGGCGGCCGAGCAGATCGGCTCGACCCCGGCCGGGCAGATCACCGGCGACATCACCACCGCGTTCGTCGGCCAGACCCGCGACGACCGCCAGAACGAATCGGCCCTGGGCAACCTGGTGGGCGAGTCGATCCGCTCCGAGCTGGCCGGGTCCCACGGCGTGGACATCGGCGTCATCAACCCGGGCGGGCTGCGCAACGAGTTCCACTACGCGGACGACCCCGACGAGGTCATCGACGGCGATGCCGACGGCGTGGTCACCGAGGCCGAGATCAACAATGTCCTGCCCTTCGCCAACAACCTCAACACGGTCGAGCTGACCGGCGCCCAGTTCCGGCAGGCGCTCGAGCAGCAGTGGCAGCCCGAGGGCTCCTCGCGCGCGTTCCTGCACCTGGGGCTCTCCGACAACGTGCAGTACACGATGGACGAGTCCCGCCCCGTCGGCGAGCGCATCACGTCGGTGACCGTCGACGGCGAGCCCCTGGATCCGGCGGCGACCTACACCATCGGCTCGGTGTCCTTCCTGCTCGAGGGCGGCGACGGCTTCACGGCCTTCTCCGACGGCTCCGATCCCGTCGACACGGGCCGCATCGACCGCGAGGCCTTCCAGCAGCACATGAGCTCCCAGACGGCCCCCATCGCCCCGCAGTTCGACCGCCGCGCGGTCAACGTGACCGGGTCCTCGGCCGAGGGCGGCACGACGACGCTCGAGCTCTCCGAGCTGAACCTGACCTCGCTGGGGGCGCCGGCCAACGAGACCGTGGAGATCCGCCGCGGCTCCGCGGACGGCGAGGTCGTCGCGACCGCCGAGGTCTCGGGCGACGCCGTCCAGGATCCCGCGTCCGGGCGGGTGGGCGGTGCGGCGACCGTCGAGGTGCAGACCGCGGATCTGCAGGGCGAGCCGTCGTTCCTGGTGGTCCGGCCCGCCGGGACGACGATGCGGCTGCCGGACGAGCTCTTCGCCGCCGGCGGCCCCGGCGCGGCCGACGAGGACTGGCGCACGGACTTCGTGGACGTCCCCGAGGGCCTGGCCCACGCCGAGCACATCCAGTGGATGGCCGACCGCGGCATCGCGACCGGCTGGGTCAACGAGACCCTCAAGGTCGCGGAGTTCCACCCGCACGACGCCGTCCACCGCGATGCCATGGCCGCGTTCCTCTACCGCCTGGCCGGCGAGCCGGAGGTCGAGCTGCCCGAGCAGTCGCCGTTCTCCGACGTCGACGAGGACTCCACGCACTACACCGCGATCGTGTGGGCGCAGCAGGAGGGCATCGCGACCGGCTGGTCCGACGGCACCTACCGCCCGACCGAGGACATCCGCCGGGATGCGATGGCCGCCTTCATGTACCGCTTCGCCGAGGTCCCGTCGTACCAGCCCTCGAGCGCCCAGCCGTTCACGGACGTCAGCTCCGGCCAGCAGCACGGCGCGGCCATGGCGTGGATGAAGGACTCCGGGCTGTCCACCGGCTGGTCCGACGGCACCTACCGTCCGCTCGAGAGCACCCACCGCGACGCGACCGCGGCCTTCCTGCACCGCTACGCGCAGCAGTTCGGCCTCGAGGGCTGATCCCCCGCGCAGCCCGCCGCGGCCTCCCGGCCCGGCGGGCTGCCTCGCGCCCGGCGCCGTCGCGGCGCCTGCCCCTCGCCCACCGCCACCCCCGCTGCCCCGCCGACGTCCGCTCCGAAAGGGATCCCGATATGACCGCGCAGAACTCCCCCGCCCGCCGTTCCCGCTTCGCCGCCCTGCCCGCGGCCGCGCTGCTGTCCCTCCCCCTGGGTCTGAGCTCCCTCGCCCCGGCCACGGCGGCCCCGGCCGGCGACGACGTGGTGATCAACGAGGCCTACGTCAACGGCGGGTCCTCGGGCGCCTCCTTCACCCACAAGTTCGTGGAGCTCTACAACCCCACCGACGCCCCGATCAGCCTCGACGGATGGAGCCTGCAGTACCGCTCGGCCACCGGCACGGCGGGCTCCTCCAGCACCGCGCCGCTGTCCGGCACGATCGGACCCGGCGAGCACTTCCTGGTCACCGGCGGCTCCAACGGCACCGACGGGGCCCCGCTGCCCGCCGGCGACGTCACGGCCGGCGGCAGCCTGAACCCGTCGGGAACCCGCGGCACCCTGGTGCTCTCCGACGGCTCCGCGCCGCTGTCCCTGCCCGCCGGATCGATCACGGAGGGCACGCCCGGCGCGGAGTCCGTCGTGGATGTGCTGGGCTACGGCTCGTCGAACACCTTCGAGACCGCCGCGGCGGCCGGCCCGGACTCGAACGCGGACCCCCGCTCCCTGAACCGCGCCGAGGGCGCGGACACCGACGACAACTCGGCCGACTTCTCCCTGTCGGGCCAGGTCACCCCTCAGACGGGAGACGGGACCGAGGTCCCCGCCCCCGAGCCCGAGCCCGAGCCGGAGCCGGAGCCGGAGGGCCCGGCGCAGGAGCTGCCGATCGCGCGGATCCAGGGCGAGGGCGACACGACGCCCTATGCCGATCAGCGCGTCACGACCCGCGGCGTGGTGACCGCCGCCTACTCGACCGGCGGCCTCGACGGCTACCAGATCCAGACCGAGGGCACGGGCGGCGACCTGGGCGAGGACCACAGCGCCTCGCACGGGATCTTCGTCTACGCCCCGGATGCGCTGGACGCAGCGCAGATCGGCGACCACGTGCAGGTCACCGGCACGGCGGACGAGTACTACGGCCAGACCCAGATCTCGGTGCCCGCAGAGGGGATCGAGGTGCTGTCCGAGCCGGCCGAGGCCGTCAAGCCCGCGGAGGTCGCCTGGCCCGCCGATGAAGGATCCCGCGAGGACCTCGAGGGCATGCTCCTGCAGCCGGCCGGCGAGTTCACCGTCTCGGACAACCACGCGCTCAACGGCTACGGCGAGATCGGCCTGGCCGCCGGCGAGGGCCCGCTGCGGACCCCGACCGACGTCGCCCCGCACGGCTCGGCCGAGGCCGCGGCGGTCGAGGCCGACAACGCCGCCCGCGGCGTCCTGCTCGACGACGGGTCCACCTGGAACTACGGCAATCTGGACCGCTACGGCGACGAGCCCCTGCCCTACCTCTCCCTGGAGAATCCGGTGCGGGTGGGCTCGTCCGTGAGCTTCGACCAGCCGGTGATCCTGGGCTACGGCTTCGACTCCTGGCGCTTCCAGCCGCTCGAGCAGGTCACCGGCGACAGGCCCGCGGCCGTCCCGGCCCTGTTCGAGAACGACCGGCCCGAGTTCGCCGCGCCGGCCGAGGTCGGCGGCGACTACACGCTGGGGACCTTCAACGTGCTGAACTACTTCACCTCGCTGGGCGAGGACGAAGCGGGGTGCGATGCCTACGTCGACCGCGACGGCGATCCCACGACCGCCGACTACTGCGACGTGCGCGGGGCCTATGACCAGGACTCCTTCGAGCAGCAGGAGGCCAAGATCGTCGCCGCGATCAACGGGCTGGACTCCTCGGTCGTCTCGCTCGAGGAGATCGAGAACTCCGCCGCCTTCGGCAAGGACCGCGATCAGGCCCTCTCCGCCCTGGTGGACGCGCTCAACGCCGCGGCCGGCACCGAGAAGTGGGCCTACGTCCCCTCCCCGGACGAGATCCCCGCCGACGAGGACGTGATCCGCACCGGGTTCATCTACCAGCCGGCCGAGGTCGAGACCGTCGGGGAGTCCGCGATCCACGACGACGAGTCGGCGTTCGCGAATGCCCGCGAGCCGCTGGCCCAGGCCTTCCGCCCCGTGGGCGGGACGGAGGCCGACGACTTCGCGGTCGTCGTGAACCACTTCAAGTCCAAGGGCGGCGGCGGCACGGGCGACAACGCCGACACCGGCCAGGGCGCCTGGAACGGCGACCGCACCCGGCAGGCCGAGTCCATGCAGGGCTTCGCGGAGCAGTTCGCGCAGGACGCCGGCACCGATCGGCTGTTCCTGACCGGCGACTTCAACTCGTACACGCACGAGGACCCGATGCTCGGGCTCTACTCCGACGGCTACGTGAACCTCGCCCCCGAGGGCCAGCACTCGTACTCCTTCGACGGGCAGTCAGGCTCCCTGGACCACGTGCTGGCCTCCCCCGCCGCGGCCGAGGCCGTGACCGGCTCGGACATCTGGGAGATCAACGCGAACGAGTCGATCGGCATGGAGTACTCGCGCGCGAACCACAACGTCGTGGACCTCTACGCCCCGGACCAGTTCCGGGCCTCGGACCACAACCCGGCGCTCGTCGGCATCGCCCGAGCTGACGATCCGGGTCAGGAGCCCTCGCCGGAGCCGACTCCGGAGCCCTCGGACGAGCCGGGCGACCGGCCCCCCTTCGGGCACGGCCGCGACCTCGCGGAGCAGCGCAAGCAGGACCGAACCCGGCCCGACGGCGACCTGCGCGAGTGGACCCGCGGGCAGCGCGAGACCCGCACCGGCCGCTGAGCCACTGAGCAGCCGCGGACGCGGCCGGGGCGGCTGACCGGCTGACGACGACAGGGCCCCTGCCCGAGCACCGCTCGGGCAGGGGCCCTGCCTCATGCCCTCGAGCCCGCGGCTCCGGGGCCCAGGAGCCGCGCGCTCACCCCAGGATCTGCTCGGCCGCCCGGTCGGCGTCGGCCAGGGTGCGGGCGCCGAGCTCGGCGGGGGCGTCGGCCTCGGCGGCGATCGCGGTGCCCCACTGGACCGAGGTCAGCTGCAGGCCCAGCACCCACACGCCGTCCTGGACCCGATCGTCCGTGCCCACGGTGCGGTACGGGATCGCGGAGACGTCCAGCCCGGCCCCGGGGAACCGCGCCGCCCCGTCCCGGGTGTCCATCGGCTTGGAGCGCAGGATCCCGGCATCGTGCATGGACTGCAGCAGGGGCGAGATGTTGCGCCGGACCTCGTTGGGCGGGGACATCGCCTCGAGCATCACCCGGGAGCGGAACGGCTCGGCGGCCACCCACGGGGAGCTGGCCTCGAAGCAGCCGCGCTCCTCGTCCACCCGGAACACCGGGTCCGGGCCCAGGAAGCGCACGACCCCGGCGCGGGCCAGGGCCGCCAGCTGGCGGATCCGCAGGGACGGCGGCCCGGAGCTCAGGCCCTCGGCCAGCGGGGCGAAGGTGCGCAGCAGGTCGTCGTGCCACGAGGCATCGGTCAGCCCGACCTCGGCGATGATCTGCTTGAGCAGGGTGCGGGACCAGTTCAGCGAGGAGAACGCCATCTTGGCCGGGTCGTCCTCCCCGCGGGCCGAGCCCGCTGCATCCCGGTCCAGCAGGTGCACCACGGCCGCGGCGTACTCCTCGTGGGAGCCGAAGTGCTCGCCGCGGAACGGCTTGGCCGAGCGCACGGGGTCGAAGCGGTCGGCGGCGGGCACGGCCGTCTGCACGAGCCGCTCGAGGCGCACCTCCCAGGGCAGGCCCTCGGCGGTGTCCTCGGCCAGGCGCTCGGTCGAGTCCTCGGCCCATTCGCGCTCCGCTCCGCGGCGGGCGGCCCGGGCAGCGGGGTCGGCCTCGGCCGATGCGGCCTCGGCGTCGTCGGGGATCCCGAGGGCCCGGTCGAGCTCGGCCAGGAAGTCATCGGCCGGGAGCTCCAGGCGCTCGGGGTGCACACGCGCATAGGTGCGGTAGTAGGTGCGGTGGGCATCGCGCAGCACGAGCGGCAGCAGCACGCGCTCGAAGGACAGCGGCCCCCTGCCCCGCAGCTGCTCGATCGTCGCGGGGGTCAGGAAGCGGTGCTGCAGGCTGCGGGCGTAGTAGCTGTCGATGTCGGGCTTGGCGCGGTACGGGGTCCCGCGGCGGGAGCCCGCGACCACGAACGGCTCCCGGCCCGACGGGCGGTAGACGAGCCGGCCGGTGCCGTCGTCGGCCGGGGCGAAGCTGCCGCCCCGGCCCTCGGTCACCTCGGCCAGCACGTCGTGGAAGTTCAGGCCCATGCCCCGCACGAGCACCGCGTCCCCTGCCGGCAGCGACTCCCAGTGCCCGTCCGCCGGGACGATCGGCGGGCGGTAGTCCAGGCCGTGCTGGGCCGCCGCGTCCACGAGCTCCTTCTGGCCCCTGTTGAGCTGGGCGTCCAGGTGCCCCAGCGCCAGCACGATGTGATCGGCGAGCAGCTCCTGCTGTCCCCCGATCTCCACGGCATAGCGATGCCGCCCCGACTCGACCCTGCGCGCGGCCACCGCCTCGTCGCGGTGCACCCGCAGCTCGACCGCCGCCGGGGCCCGTTCGACCAGAGAGCGGAAGACCCACTCCAGGTAGGCGCCGTAGAGCCTGCGGGGCGGGAAGTCCGCCGCGCCCAGCTCCTCCAGCGCGGCGCGGTTCTGCTCGTCCAGCTCGACCGCCGGCTCCTGCGCGGCGACGGCCTGGCGCCACGCATCGAAGCTCATCCCTCGCAGCGGCTCGAGCGGGGGGACCTCCAGCGCGCCGTCGGCCGCGATCACCGTGGGGAACAGCGAGGGGGTGTTCATCAGGAAGCGCGGCGACTGCCGGGTGCGCCACACGTGCCCCGACCCGGGCGGGAACGGATCCACCACATCGATCTTCACGCGCCGGCCCGAGGCGGCGGCGCGGGCCACGAGCCGTTCGAGCGCCGAGAGGCCCCGCGGCCCGCAGCCCACGATGACCACCCGGGGCACGGGCCGGGAACGGGGCTCGTCATGGGGGAACTCGGTCGTCGGGGGCTCAGCGGTCATGCTCCCAGCATAGGAACTGAGCGGGCAGGCCTCGGCATGAGGGCGCTGCTGCCCGGTGGGCACGGGGCCGGGGCTGGGTCGGGCCGGTGCTGGGCCTGCCCTGCCCATGCGCCCCTAGGGTGGGGACCATGACTCACGACCCGTCCGCCGAACCGACCGACGACCTGCTGTGGCTCGAGGAGATCCACGGCGAGCGCGCCCTCGAGTGGGTGCAGCGGGAGAACGAGCGCAGCGAGGCCCTGCTGCTGACCCCGCAGCTGGAGCGGCTCGAGGCGGCGGCCCTGGAGGTCATGGACTCGGACGACAAGATCCCCATGGTCTCCAAGCACGGCGACCACTACTACGGCTTCTGGCGCGATGCCGAGCACCCCCGCGGGCTGTTCCGCCGCACCACGTGGGAGTCCTGGATCAGCGACGAGCCCCGCTGGGACGTGATCCTGGACCTCGATGTGCTGGCCGAGGCCGAGGCCGTCCCGTGGGTCTGGGGCGGCGCGCGGATGCTGCGCCCCCGGTACACCGACGGGCAGTGGCGGCGGCTGCTCATCGGCCTGTCGCCCGACGGCGGCGACGCCCGCCGGTACCGCGAGTTCGACCTGCTCCAGCGCCGCTTCGTGCCCGAGGACGAGGGCGGCTTCGACCTCCCGGCCGCCAAGACCTCCGTCTCGTGGCTGGACGCGGACACCCTGCTCGTCGGCACCGACACCGGGACCGGATCGCTCACGACGTCGTCGTACCCCGCCCAGGTCCGGCGCCTCTCGCGCGGGCAGGCCCTGGCCGAGGCCCCGATCCTCTTCGAGGTGCCGCTCGATCACATCCAGGCGTGGGCGGGGCGCGATCACACGCCGGGCTTCGAGCGCACCCTGGCCGTGGATGCGATCGACTTCTTCCGCTCCGTGACCTACCTGTTCGACGAGGCGGTCGACGGCGGCCCCGTGCCCATCGACGTGCCCGAGACGGTCGAGGTCGACATCCACCGGCAGTGGCTGCTGCTGCGCCCGCAGGAGCCCTGGGTGCACGAGGGGGCCGAGTACGAACCCGGCACTCTGCTCGTCGCCGAGCTCGATCGGTTCCTGGACGGCGAGCGCGAGCTGACCGCCGTCTTCGCCCCCGACGAGCGCACCAGCCTGCAGGGCTGGTCCTGGACGGCCTCCCACCTGGTGCTGCAGCTGCTCTCGGACGTCTCCTCCGAGATCCGCACGCTCGAGCCCGGCACCTGGCGCGCCGAGCCCATGGAGGGCGCGGGCAGGCATCGCTCCACCGCGGTCTGGGCGGTCGACGACGAGGATCCCCAGGCGGGCGATGACGTCTGGCTCTCCACGAGCGGCTTCCTCACGCCCACCACGATCATGCGCGGGACGCTCGAGCAGTCGCTGCCCGAGCCGGTCAAGCAGGCGCCGTCGTTCTTCGACGCCTCCGGGCTGAGCGTCGAGCAGCACTGGGCGGTCTCCGCCGACGGCACGCGGATCCCCTACTACCAGGTCGGCCCCGCTGATCTGCCGCTCGACGGGCGCAATCCCACCCTGCTCTCCGGCTACGGCGGCTTCGAGGTCTCGCGCACCCCGGGCTACTCCGGGGTGATCGGCCGGTCGTGGCTGACCCGGACCGTCGAGGCCTCCGGCTCCGACGACGCCGCGGCCCCCGGGCGAACGGGCGTCCACGTCATCGCCAACATCCGCGGCGGGGGCGAGTACGGGCCGTCGTGGCACCGGGCGGCCCTGCAGTCGCAGCGTCACCGCGCCTACGAGGACTTCGCCGCCGTGGCCCGGGACCTGCACGAGCGCGGGGTGAGCTCCCCCTCCACGCTGGCCTGCGCGGGCGGCTCGAACGGCGGTCTGCTCGTGGGCAACGTGCTCACGACCTATCCGGAGCTCTTCGCGGGGATCTCGTGCGGCGTGCCGCTGCTGGACATGCGCCGCTACACCCGGCTCTCGGCGGGGACGTCGTGGATCGCGGAGTACGGCGACCCGGACGACCCGCAGCAGTGGGAGTTCCTGCGCACCTTCTCCCCCTACCACCTGGTGGAGCCGGGCCGGCAGTACCCGCCCGTGCTGTTCTGGACGGCCACGAGCGACGACCGGGTGGGGCCCGTCCAGGCCCGCAAGATGGCCGAGCGCATGCGCCGGCAGGGCCATGAGCGCGTCTGGTTCCACGAGACGCTCGAGGGCGGGCATGCCGGAGCCGGCGACAATCGCCAGGCCGCCCGCTCGCATGCGCTGTCCTACGACTTCATGTGGCGGACCGTCACCGGAACCCTCTGACCCCCTCCATTCGCCGAGCAGGCGGTCTCCTGCGCTGCTGACCGGCATTTGGCTCGAGATCGCCCGCTCGGCAGGCAGGATGGGCGGGTGGCGGAGCGCGCTCCGCGCATCCGCAGCCTCAGCCCAGAATCGGAGCCGACCGTGTCCTCCCTGCCCTCCCCCTCCGGCGGCCCCTCCCGGACCGCACCGCCCTCCTCCGCGCCCTGGGCTTCGGCCCCGGCCGCGGCCCAGGCAGGGGCCCCCGCCGCGGCGCCCACGAGCGCGCTGCACGACGACCGGCCCGGGGCCCTGCTCGAGACCACGGGCATCGAGATCATCGCCGAGGACGAGCGCACCGCCCGCCCCCGGGATCTCTTCTGGCCCTGGTTCGCGGCGAACATCTCCGTGTTCGGGATGACCTACGGCTCCTACCTGCTGGGCTACGGGATCTCCTTCTGGCAGGCCACCGCGGTCGCGGTCATCGGCATCGTCATCAGCTTCGCGCTGTGCGGTCTCGTGGCCATCGCCGGCAAGCGCGGCAGTGCGCCCACCATGGTGCTGTCGCGGGCGGCCTTCGGCGTGCACGGGCAGAAGCTGCCGGGGATCATCTCGTGGCTGACCTCGATCGGCTGGGAGACCTCCCTGGCGATCACCGCCGTGCTGGCCACGGCGACGGTCTTCAGCGCGCTGGGGTGGGGAGCCGGGGGCGCCGTGACCGTGATCGCCGCGGCGGTCGTGGCGCTGCTCATCGTCACGGCCTCGGTGCTCGGCTACCACACGATCATCCGGCTGCAGTCGGTGCTCACCTGGCTCACGGGCGCGGCCACGATCGTCTTCATGGTGCTGACGATCCCCCACATCCGGTGGGAGGCCGTCCTCAGCGCACCGGCCGGCTCGGCCCAGCAGATGATCGGCGCGCTCGTGATGGTCATGACGGGATTCGGCCTGGGCTGGATCAACATCGCCGCCGACTGGTCGCGCTATCAGTCCCGCTCGACCTCCGACGGCGCCATCGTCGCGTGGAACACGATCGGCGGAGCCTCCGCCCCGATCGTGCTCGTGATCTTCGGCCTGCTGCTGGCCGGATCGGACCCCCTGCTCGCCGAGGCCATCGGCGGCGACCCCGTCGGGGCCCTGGCCGCGCTGCTGCCCCTGTGGGCGCTCATCCCGTTCTGGCTCGTCGCCGTGCTCACTCTGGTCTCCGGGGCGGTGCTCGGCATCTACTCCTCGGGGCTGACGCTGCTGTCGCTGGGCATCCGCATCCCGCGCCCGGCCGCGGCCGCCGTCGACGGCGTGATCCTGACGGTCGGCACCCTGTGGGTCGCCTTCGCGGCCCAGGACTTCATCGGGCCGTTCCAGTCCTTCCTCATCACCCTGGGCGTGCCGATGGCCTCGTGGGCCGGCATCCTGATCGCCGACGTGCTCACCCGCCGCGCCGACTACGACGAGGCCGCGCTCTTCGATGCCCGCGGCCGCTACGGCTCGATCGACTGGATCTCGATCCTGACCATGGTCGCGGCCTCGGCGATCGGGTGGGGCCTGGTCCTCAACGCCTTCGCCGAGGAGGCTCCCTGGAACAGCTGGCAGGGCTACCTGCTCGGTCTCGTGGGAGGCCCCGAGGGGACCTGGGCGGGGTCGAACCTGGGCGTCCTGGTCTCGCTCGTGCTGTCGTTCGCCGTGACCCTGATCGCGCGCCGCGGCCGCATCCGCCGCCAGGAGCGGGGGCTGTGACCGGCTGAAGAGGCCCGCCCGCTCGAGCCCGCGGGCGGCGCCGCCGACGCAGGGTTCAGGCGGGGCGAGCGTCGCCGTCGCCCGCTCGAGCGGCGGGATCCTCGGTCTCGTACCAGTCCGGCAGCGGCTCGAGCTCCAGCTGCGTGCGATCCCCGGGCCGGGTCAGCGTCAGCAGAGCGCGCCGGACCCCCGGCTCCTGCTCCAGCCGGTCCTCGACGGCCTGCACCCGGGCGCGCAGCTCGGACTCCCGGACATCGCCGACCACGTCCACCGAGGCGACGACGAACATCTGATCGGCACCGACCCACTCCGTGTGCAGCAGGCTCACGGATGCGATGTCCGGGTGCTCGAGCAGGACGGCCAGCAGCCGGTTGCGCCCGCGCGGAGAGCCGCCCTCGCCGGTGAGCAGCTGGACGTTGCGCCGGATGAGCGACACCGCCACGACACCCAGCAGCACGCCCACCAGGATGGAGCCCACCGCATCCCACACGGCGTCGCCGGTGATCTGGTGCAGCGCCATGCCGGCCCCGGCGATCACCAGGCCGATCAGGGCGGCCGAGTCCTCGGCGAACACCGCGCGCAGCATCGAATCCGAGGTGGTGCGGACGTAGCGCAGGGGGCTGACCCGGCGGGTGCGGGCACCCGCGCGGGCCTGGTGCAGGGCCTGCAGGAACGACGTGCCCTCGAGGACGAACGAGATCGCCAGGACCAGGTAGGCCCAGAGGTACTCGCCCTCCTCCCCCTCGGCCCCCAGGGACTGCACGCCGTGCAGGATCGAGACTCCCGAGCCCACGGCGAACAGCCCGATCGCCGCGAACATCGCCCACACGTACCCGGCGCGGCCGTAGCCCAGCGGGTGCGTCGGATCCGGCGCACGGCGCGAGCGCCGCTCGCCGACCAGGAGGAAGACCTCGTTGCCCGTGTCGGCCCACGAGTGCGCGGATTCGGCGACCATCGAGGCGGAGCCCGTCAGTGCGGCGACGACCGTCTTGGACAGCGCGACGAGCAGATTCGCCGCGAAGGCCAGGACGACGGTCAGCGAGCTGCCGCCCTGCTGCGCGTCCCGGTCGTCTCCCGAACCGCTCTGCGCTGACGTGGCTGTGCTCATGGGGCGGCGCTTCTTTCGGGTGACGGAAGGAGAGGATGCGGGCGGCCACCATTGTGCGCCTGCTCCGCGACCTCCCGCGCACCGCACGCCCGGAGGGGTCCCGACGGCAGCGCTCCCTCGCCCCCGCCGGGGGTCCAGCCTCTGCCGAGGTGCCGGTGACCGCACCATCAGGTCGGCCGACGATACTCGTCAGATGCAGAACTTGACACGTCCCGCAAATTCGCTCCCCGTGCTGACGGATGTCGCCCTGCTGCTGGCGCGTCTGGCCCTCGGGATCACCCTCATGGCCCACGGCTGGCAGAAGTTCTCGTCCTGGACGCTGGCCGGGACGGCCGAGAGCTTCGAGCAGATGGGCGCACCGGCGCCCGGGCTCAGCTCCGCGCTGGTCGCCACCGCCGAGCTCGTCGGCGGTGGCCTGCTGATCCTCGGCGCGCTGACGCCGCTGGTGGCCCTCATCAACGTGGCCGTGATGATCGGCGCCGCGATCATCGCTCACCTGGGCAACGGCATCTTCGTCGCCGACGGCGGCGTGGAGCTCGTGCTGGCCATCGGGGCGGGACTGCTGCTGCTCGCCGTCTTCGGGGCGGGCCGGTTCAGCATGGACGGGGCCCTCCGGGGCGCCTTCCGGGACACGGCGGTGACGGAGCGCCCGGCTGCTCCGCGCGGCTCATCGGCCACCAGCCGCTGAGCCGCTCGAGGCGGAGGAGATGACATGAGAACGGCCCCCGTGCTGACACGGGGGCCGTTCTGCGCGCGGATCGGGCGCTCTCGGCGGAGACGGCGGGATTTGAACCCGCGATCCAGGTTTCCCCGGATCCTTCATTAGCAGTGAAGTCCATTCGGCCGCTCTGGCACGTCTCCCCGCTGATCCCGCTCAGGCACCTGGAGCCCTGGCGATGGAACAGCGACTGACATCGTAGTCGGCGGCCTCGGCCAGGGTCAAAGACGATCAGCCGCGCGAGGCGAGGACGAACGGCAGAACCGGGCCCGCACCGGCGCGACGCAGCTCCCGGGCGGCGACCGCGAGGGTCCATCGGCTGTCCACGAGATCGTCGATCAGCAGGACGGGGGCGCCGTTGAGCCGATCCAGGCCGTCCTGGACCTCCGGGGGCACGGTGAACCGGTCCCACAGCGCCGCCAGCCGGTACGCGCCGTTGCCGCCGGTGCCCTGGCGGGGGTGGCCCTGCGACAGGCCCAGCTGCCCGAGCAGCGGCATGCGCCCCGCCTGGGACAGCCCCTGCGCCAGCGAGGCGACCAGCTGCGGTCGCGACAGCGACGGCATGGCCACGATGCCGGCCGGGCGCCGCTGCCAGTCCCAGGCGGCGAGGACCTCGATCGCGGCACGGCCCAGCGCGGGATCGACCTCCTGGTCCATGGGCCGGCCGTCGGCATCGTCCTGGAAGATCTGGCGCAGGCGGTTGCCCCACCCGAGGTCCGTGAGCCTGGCGACGGCCCGGCCGATCTCGGCGCGCTCGTCCTCCGGGATCCGGCCCTTGACCGGGACGCCGAGCCGGTCCATGCCCGTGGGCCACTGCGCTCGCGGTTCGATCATGACCCCGACCTTCTCGAGCGACGAGGAGGCCGCCTGGGAGGAGTCCCTGCTGACCCGGTCCGAGTACCACGGCCCGGCGCAGTTGTCGCAGCGCCCGCAGGGCTGCGCGTGGGGGTCGTCGAGCTGCTCGATCAGCAGCTGCATGCGGCAGCGAGAGCTGTTCTCGTAGTCGAGCATGGCGTTCTGCTCGTCGACCCGCGCCCGGCGGATGCGGTCGTAGCGCTCGGCATCGTAGTGCCATGGCCGCCCGGTGCTCTGCCAGCCTCCCTGCACCTGCTCGACCGCCCCGTCCACGGCCAGGACCTTGAGCAGCAGCGTGAGGGCGGTGCGCTTGATGTCCACCCGCGCCTCCAGCGCCCCCGGGCCCAGCGGTCCGCCGTGCTCGGCCAGGGCGGTGAGCACGGCCTCGGCCTTGGCCTCGGTGGGCATGGAGGCAGTGGCGAAGTACTCCCAGATCTCCCGGTCCTCGCTGCCGGGCAGGAGCAGGACGTCCGCATTGTCCGTGGCGCGCCCGGCGCGGCCCACCTGCTGGTAGTAGGCGACCGGGGACGAGGGCGCTCCCAGGTGGATCACGAAGCCCAGATCGGGCTTGTCGAAGCCCATGCCCAGCGCGGAGGTGGCCACGAGCGCCTTGACCCGGTTGTCCTTGAGCGCCTGCTCGAGCTGCTCGCGCTCGCCGGGGTCGGTGCGCCCGGTGTAGGGGCGGACGTCGTGCCCGGCATCGCGCAGCGCCTGTGCGGTGTCCTCCGCGGCGCCGATGGTGAGGGTGTAGATGATGCCCGAGCCCGCCATGTCCGCCAGATGCTCGAGCAGCCACGCCAGGCGGACGGTGTTCGACGGCACCCGCAGGACCCCCAGGCGCAGGGAGTCGCGGGCCAGCGGGCCGCGCAGGGTGAGGACGGGGTCCCTGCGGTCGTCGACGATCCCCACGCCGAGCTGCTCCTCCACGTCGTGGACCACGCGCTCGTTGGCGGTCGCGGTGGTGGCCAGCACGGGGACGGTGCCCGGCAGCTGCGCGATCAGATCCCTGATCCGCCGGTAGTCGGGGCGGAAGTCATGGCCCCAGTCCGAGATGCAATGGGCCTCGTCCACCACGAGCAGCCCCATGCGGCGGATGAGATCCGGCAGCTGCTCCTGACGGAAGCGCGCGTTGTTGAGGCGCTCCGGGGACACCAGCAGGACGTCGATCTCGTCCCGCCCGAGCCGGTCCAGGATCTCGCCCCACTCCGTGGCGTTGGCCGAGCTGATCGACGCGGCGCGCACCCCGGCCCGCTCGGCGGCGGAGACCTGGTCCCGCATGAGCGCCAGCAGCGGCGAGACGATCAGCGTGGGACCGGCCCCGCGGGCCCGCAGCAGCAGGGAGGCGATGAAGTAGACGGCCGACTTGCCCCAGCCCGTGCGCTGGACCACGAGGGCGCGGCGGCCGTCGGCCACGAGCGCGGAGATGGCCTCGAACTGGCCGGGGTGGAAGACCGCGTCCGGACGGCCCGTGAGGGCGCGCAGCAGGTCGAGGGCCTCGGATTCGAGGGCTGCTGAAGGAGAGTCCTGAGCCATGACAGAAGTCTCGCGTGCGGCTCCGACAGCACAAGGAGACCGCAGGCACCGCCCGTCAGGAGGAGCGGGGGCGGCAGAAGGGCCGGGTCCGGCCCCCCGACCGGACCCGGCCCAGAGCCCATCGGCAGACTCCCGACAGGGTCTCTGCCCGTGGACTCTGCCGGCGCGCGCACCCCCCGATGCTGCCCGCCGGCGGACCCGATGGCCGGAGCTCGCAGACGGACTGAAGGCTCCCGCGCTCTCGGATCCCGGCAACCATGGTCCTCGCTTCGCTCCCGTCTGGGAAATGAGCCGCGAAGCACGTCGACTTCACATGAATCTTCACCTCTCGAGCGGGCTGCATCATCCCTGGTCAGAAGGCACTCGGGCAAGAGGCGGCCATCTGCCTTGTCGGATCAAGTGATGACAGGCCGATGCGGGAGGACGGCACGGGGCTCACCACTGCAGGGCGTCGACGACCCGCTCCTCGACCATGGGCGCCATGCTGCGGCCGAAGGTCCCGGTCACGTGGTCCAGGTCCCGGTAGACCATGATGTTGCCGACCTTGGGGCGGCAGACCCCGTCGGGGCAGTAGAGGTCCGTGAAGTCCACGAGGGGCACGTCGGGATGCGTCTGCTCCCACTCCTCGACGATCTGCTGGCCGCCCAGCGCCTCCTCGGCCGGAGCGCTGCACAGGTGGCTGTCCTCGCCGTAGAGGTCCACGCACTCGAACATGTCGCGCTCCCAGCGGGGGTTGTCGCGCACGCTGATCACCGGGATGCCCTGCTCCTGGAAGCCGGCCACGCCCTCGGCCCAGTTCGGCACCAGGATCTCGCGCTCGTCCTGATCCGGCATCTGCGAGCGGGTGCCCTGGGCGATGACGGCATCCGGGTCCAGCTCGAGCGTCGCCTGCTCGGCGGCCCGATTGAAGGCATTGCACTCCGCGGTGGCGTCGTCGGTGTCGCCCGAGTAGCGGCAGGCGGGGTAGACGAAGGTGATCAGCCGCCAGTCGTTGCGCTCGGCGACGGCCTTGAGCGGCTCGGCGAGCTGCTTGGCATGGGAGTCGCCGAGCAGCACGACCGTGCGCTCGGCCTCCCCGCCCTGCTCGGCGGCCGGATCGTGGACATAGCACTCGGCCAGCTCGTCGAATCCCTCCGGACGCTGCTCGCAGGCCTGCCCTCCGGGATCGCCCCATTCGTCGTCGACCTCGGCCCAGGTGGGGATCGGGTGGAGGTCGGGCAGATCCGAGTCGTCGTACCCGTCGACGGCGGCCACCGCCCCCGGGTAGTTCTCCGGCGTCACCTCGTACGACTCCCGCAGCCCCGACTGGGAGAGGGTCCACGCCTGAGCCGCGCTGACGGGCACCGCGACGGCCGCGACGACGGCCACGAGCCGCACGAGCTCCCGCCGCGTCGAGGCCCGTGAGCGCTGCGTGCGCGGGGCGGTGATGAGCCCCACGACCTTCTCCGTCACCAGCGACAGCGCGATCGAGACCCCGAAGATCAGCAGCCCCGCGCCCAGGGACATCGTGCTCTCGCCCGTGAGCAGCAGGCAGGTGATCATGATGGGCCAGTGCCACAGGTAGATGCCGTACGAGCGGTCGCCGAGCCACACCAGCGGAGCCCAGGACAGCGGCCGGTGAGCGCCGTGGTCGCCGCCGCTGTCGCGGGCGATCAGCAGCGCGGCCGCCCCCAGGGTGGGCACCAGCGCCACCCAGCCGGGGAACAGGCCGTCGTCGCCCACCGCGAACCCGGCCGCCGCGACCGCGGCGACGCCGCCCCACCCGAGGACCACGGAGAGCCGCCGCGGCAGCGCGGAGGTGAAGATCAGCGCCGCGAGCGAGCCGAGGGCGAACTCCCACAGCCGCAGCCCCGTGTTGAAGTACAGCGGGCCGGGATCCAGCGGCGTGAGCACGACCGAGGCGAGCAGCGAGGCGGCGAAGACCGCGCCGAAGACCCCGATCGCGGTCCGCCGGAAGCTCAGGCCGAGCGCCCGGGACAGCCCCAGCGCGGCGGCGATCAGCAGCGGCCACAGCACGAAGACCTGCCCCTGGACCGCCAGGGACCACATGTGCTGGACCGGGCTGGAGGCGGCCCCGCCGCCGGCGTAGTAGTCCACCGAGGCCGCTGCCAGGATCCAGTTCAGGGAGTAGGTCGCGGCTCCGAGCAGCTGCGTCCACAGCGCATCCCAGCGCGACTGCGGGTAGAAGGCCAGGATCGCGGCGAGCACCGCCAGCAGCACGATGCCGACCGGGATGAGCAGGCGCACAAAGGTCCGCGACCAGTAGTGCGGCAGGGCCAGCGGCCGCCCCTTCTCGACCTTGCGCGCGAACGACTGCGTCAGCAGATATGCCGAGACGACGAAGAACACATCGACCCCGCCGGAGACTCCGGTGCCCCACAGGTGGAAGGCCACGACGAGCACGACGGCCAGCCCGCGCAGCCCCTGGATCTCGGGGCGTCGGCGGGCAGGACCGGCCTGGGCGGGGGCGGTCGAGGAGTGGGAGGGCGCGGTGCCGAGGGCGGTCGCAGTGATGGGGATCCCCTGGGCGGTCTCGGGTGCGGCGACGGACCCTGAGTTTACACATGCGAATGTTTGCGTGCAACACCTCTGGGCTGCCGTCGTCCCACGACACGCTATCGGGGCAGCTCGAAAGATGCACGGCCGGGCATGGATCCGGGTGCAGAGTGCTGGAATGACCTCTTCCCCACCGCCCTCCCCGGACTCCGGGGCCACGGCCGCCTCTGTCGATCCCGCACCGCCCGCGAACGACGACCGCGGCTTCTTCGGCCACCCCCGCCTGCTCGCCCCGCTGTTCTCGGTCGAGCTGTGGGAGCGCTTCTCCTTCTACGGCATGCAGGGCATCGTCCTGCTCTACATGTACTGGCAGGTCTCCGACGGCGGCCTGGGCATCGACGCCGCCGTGGCCACGGGCATCGTGGGCGCCTACGGCGGCACGGTCTACCTGTGCGCCATCCTGGGCGGCTGGGTGGCCGATCACCTGACCGGCTCGGAACGGGCGATGTTCCTCAGCGGCATCCTGATCATGGCCGGGCACATCGCCCTGGCGCTGGTCCCGGGCGTCGTGGGGCTGGGGATCGGCCTGATCCTCATCGCGGTCGGCTCCGGCGGGCTCAAGGCCAACATCACCAACCTGGTCGGCTCGCTCTACACCCGCGAGGACACCCGCCGCGACGGCGGCTTCTCCATCTTCTACATGTCGATCAACATCGGCGGGCTGCTCGGACCGCTGCTCACCGGCTGGGTCCAGCGCGAATGGGGCTTCCACCTCGGCTTCGGCCTGGCCGCGATCGGGATGGCCCTGGGCCTGGCCGTCTACGCCTGGAACCGGCGCAGCATGCCGAGCAGCGTCCACGTGGTCCCGGACCCGCTGCCGCGCTCGGCCTATCCCAAGTGGATCGCGATCGTCGTGGCCGCGATCGCGATCATCGTGATCGCGGTCGCGACCGGGCTGCTCACCGCCGCCAACCTCTCCAACGTGGTCGTGGGCGTCTGCGTGATCGCCGCGATCGCCCTGTTCGCGCTGATGCTGGGCAGCTCCAAGCTCGACGCCGACGAGCACTCCCGAGTGCTCGCCTTCATCCCGCTGTTCATCGGCACCGCGGCGTTCTTCGCGCTGTTCCAGCAGCAGTTCACCGTCATCACGGTCTACGCCGACACCCGGCTGGATCTCGACGTGTTCGGCTGGCAGGTCCCGGTCCCGTGGGTCCAGTCCTTCAACCCGGCCTTCATCATCCTGCTCGCCCCGGTCTTCGCCTACCTGTGGACCACCCTGGGCAAGCGGCAGCCGGTGACGGCCATCAAGTTCGGCATCGGCCTGATCCTCATGGGCTCGGCCTTCCTGATCTTCCTGACCCAGGTCTCGGTGGTCTCCGTCTCCGTGTGGTGGATCGCCCTGATCATGCTCGTGGCCACGATGGGCGAGCTGATGGTCTCCCCGGTCGGGCTGTCGCTGTCCACCAAGCTCTCGCCCCGGGCCATGCCGGTGCTGATGGTCTCGCTGTACTACCTGGCCGTCGCGCTGGGCACCGCGCTGTCCGGATCGCTGGCCCGGTTCTACAGCGCCGATGGCGAGGCCGCGTACTTCGGCACGCTGGGCGCTATCACCATCGGCATCGGCCTGATCACCCTGGCGCTGTCCCGCAGGATCACCCGCGGCATGCGCGGGGTGCGCTGACGTCACCTCATCCGCACGACGACGGCGGGGTCGGCGCACAGTGCACCGGCCCCGCCGTCGTCAGCGATGTCATCAGCGCCCTCGCCGGCGCCCTCGTCAGCCCGGTGCCGGCTGCGCGCTCAGTCGAAGCCGGCCGCTAGCCGCGCCCGCTCGTCCTCGTCGCGCTTGCGCTGCGCGACGCCGCGGTCGAACCTCGCGCCCTCCGGAGTCGAGGGCATCACGAAGCAGATCAGCAGGAACACGAAGCCGGCGACCGGGATGAACCCGGCCAGCAGCCACAGCCCGCTGCGGTTCACGTCGTGCAGCCGGCGCACGCACAGCGTCAGCCACGGGATCACGTGGCCCAGGCAGACCAGGCCCCACACCCCGACGAATCCGCGCCCGAACCCGTTGAGCGAGACGGGATCCTGGTCCCTCAGGCGCACCAGCTCGCCGCCGCCGAAGGCCCACACGAGCACCACCGCGGCAGCCGAGGCCAGCATCCCCCACAGCACGATCCACCAGAACTCGGTGGGCGAGGCCCGACCGGTGATCCGGGCGAAGCGGGCATAGAAGTTCCGGATCGCCCGGAAGGGCCCCACGGACTCCGGGGGCTCGTCGCCGCCGGCGGACGACGGGGTCCGGCTCTGCACCGGCTGTGTGGCCGACACGGTCAGCTCCTCACCGGCTCGGGCACCGCGCGGGGCGCACGGTCGAAGCGCGCGCCGCGCGCGTTCGAGGGCATGAGGGTCAGGATGAACAGGCAGATCGGGCCCGCCAGGACGATCATCACGGCCAGGATGCCCACGATCAGGGACGGTCCGGCGGAGACCCCGCCCGCGAAGAGCATGCCCATCGTGACGCCGAGCGCGAGGGCCACCAGCGGGGTCAGGTACAGCAGGGACCACCAGCCGCTGTGGTCGGAATCGTGCAGACGGCGCCCCGTGAGCGAGAGGCCCGGGATGACGTGGACCAGCGCCACGATCTGCGCGATCACCAGCACGACGTTGCCCGCCGGGCTCAGCCGGGCGGGATCCTGATCGTCGATGCCGCCCACCACGCCGCCGTCGAACGCGCCCATGAGCAGGCCGAAGGCGGTGGACACCAGCAGGTAGGCCAGCGCCATCCACCAGTACTCGGAGCGCGAGGCGCGTCCGGAGAACCGGGCGAAGCGCGTGTAGAAGCTTTTCACCGCGCCCAGCAGATTCACCCGCTCGGGCGGCTGGGTCCCGACGGTCCGGGGATCGGACATGCTCACGGCGCCCCTCCTCTTCGATGCACGAAAGTATTCAGGCACCCACGAAAGCAGGTCCTCGGCGCAGGCCCCACCGTCGGACGGCGCCGCCGCCGCGATCGTGATCGGATCGAGATGTGCCTGTGAGACGATCGCGGCGGCGGAGGGCCGGGGCGTCAGCCGCCGATGTTGACCTGCCAGAGGATGCCGAAGCGATCCGTCACGGCGCCGTAGATGCCGCCCCACACCTGCTTGCCCAGCGGCATGGAGACCTCGCCACCCTCGGACAGGGCCTCGAAGATGCGGGTCAGGCGCTGCTCGTCGTCGGCCTCGCCCATCAGCGCCAGGGTGACGTCGTTGCCGTGGACGAGCTCCCCCGGGGCCATGCCCTCGATGAAGTCCGAGACGTACAGGCGGATCAGGCCGTCGACCTCGAGGGCCCCGTGCATGATCCTGTCCGCGTGCTCGCTCTCCGCCGGGACCGCGCCGAAGTCGGCGAACGTCGCGAAGCGGGGTGTCCCTCCGAGCGCCTCGCCGTAGAACTCGAAGGCCTCCCGCGCGTTGCCGCGGAAGTTCAGGTACGGATGCAGGGCAGCGGTCATGGCGTCCTCCTGGACGGAAAGGGGCGGGGATCGACGACGGCCGTCGATCCGCTCGCGTGCAGTATGTCGCGCCGGGGGACCGCCGCCCAGCCCGTCAGCCCCACGCCTCCCCGGGGGCCACGATCCGATCCGTGGCACGGCCGTCGGGCTGGAGGAGGCGCCCGACCCGCTTGGGGATCTCGGTGATGACGACCGACTCGAGGACGTCCAGACGCGGTATCCGCGCTCCGATCCGCTGCTCGACCGTCATGATGTCGGCCGGGGAGCGCAGCCACATCATGAACCCGAAGTTCGCCGGCCCGGTCAGGGAGGTGCACAGCCTCAGGGTGCTCAGTGAGCGCAGGACGGCGGCCGCTTCCTCGTGCTCCGCCGCGGGAAGGCGGCAGAACCACTGGCACACGATCGGGAAGCCGGCCGCCCGATGGGACGTCTCGCAGCGGATCGTCACCGCCCCGCTGCCCAGGACCCGGCGCAGCTGACGCCGCGCGGTGGCGGGATGGAGGTCGACGGCTTCGGCGATCCGGGCCGCACTGACCCGGCCGTCGCGCGCCAGCTCGCGCAGGATCGGGGCGAAGTGGCTCGGCAGCGGCCCGGCGGGCGAGGTCCGCTCCACCGCGGCCTCGCGCAGTCGTCTGCGCTGGTCGCCGTCCAGGACGCCCAGCCGCCAGTCGGCCGCGATGTGGTGCAGGCGGGTGCAGAACGACGACTCATAGCGCTGCATCCCCGGGACGCGGTCGAACTGCGGGTAGACCCGCTCCGTCAGCCAGGACAGCGACGGCGTGATGACCGTCAGCATCATGTCCCGGCCGCGATGGCAGCGCTCGACGCTGAAGACGTCCGGGATGCGCATGAGGGCCTCGGCGGCCTCCTCGCGGCGGGACGGGTCGCACACGACGTCGTGGAAGGACAGCGTCATGCTGCCGGGGCGCCCCACCGGGTGCGCCGAGACCCAGGCGAGGCCCTGCCCCGTGAGCCGCTCCCAGCGCGCGGCGAGCGAGGCGGGATGGCGCTCCAGGACCTGGCCGAGCACCGTCCAGCTCAGCCGCGGCCCGATCTGCAGAGCCTCGATGAGCTCCTGATCGGATTCGGCCAGGACGTCCTCGTCGGTGATCACGACTGCGATTCTGCAGCATCTGGTGATCGCTTCTCCACGATCCTCCTGACAGTGACGCAGGTCACCCAAGAATGGGCCAGATCGCATCGGCCCCGCTCGGGGCATCGCACCACCTCCGGAGGCAGTCATGCCCATGATCTCCCAGGACGGCAGCTCGACCGACGTCCTCGCCATCGCGAACATGCCGCTGCTGTGGCTGTGCGCCCTCGGCGTCTTCGTCGTGATCATCATCCAGTCGGTCATCTACATGAAGGCCGCCCGCCGGGCCGCGGATGCCGCCGGCATCACGCAGGACGAGCTGACCGTCTCCTTCCGCACCGGCGCGATCGGGGCCATCGGCCCGTCGCTGGCGGTGGCCATGGTGGCCGTGGCGCTGCTGGCGCTGTTCGGCACCCCCGCCACGCTCGTGCGCATCGGCCTGATCGGCTCGGTGTCCTTCGAGACGGGGGCGGCGAACCTCGCCGCGACGTCCGCGGGCTCCCAGCTGGGCGGCCCGGACTACACGCAGCAGGTCTACGCGATCGTCTTCTTCGCGATGTCGCTGGGCGGGGCCATGTGGATGCTGGCCACCCTGATCCTCACGCCGCTGCTCAAGCGGGGCGAGCACAAGCTGGCCAAGGTCAATCCGGCCATCATGACCGTCATCCCGGCCGCGGCTCTGCTGGCCGCCTTCATCTCCCTCGGCATGGCGGAGGTCCCCAAGAGCTCCGTGCACGTCATCGCGCTGCTGTCCTCGGCCGCGGCCATGGGCCTCATGCTCGCCCTGTCCTCGGCGCTGCATCGGACGTGGATCCGGGAATGGGGCCTCGGCATCGCGATCCTCGTGGGCCTCGTCGCCGCCTACCTGGCGTCCTCCGCGGGCATGGGCCTCCCCCTGGCCTGAGACCGCCGCGACGGCCCGGCAGAACGGCCGTCGCCTCTCCACCACCTGATCTCCGGACGCCGCGGCATGGGCCGTCGGCCCCCGGACCTGCATGAGAGGAGACCACGATGTCGGTCTCAGCACACAGCTCCATGACTCCCGACCAGGGCGCCGCCGGCATGGCGGAGTTCGACCGCACCACGTCCCGCTGGGGGCGGATCACCATGATCGGCGGGCTCGTCCTGTCGCTGGCAGGTCCGGTCTACCTGGTGCTGTTCGCCGATCTGGGGGTGACCCCCTCCCAGCTCAGCACGGCGTTCCTGGCGGTGGCCGCCACGTTCTTCATCATCTGGATCATCGAGCCGCTGACCTACTTCCCCATCCTGGGATCGGCCTCGATGTACCAGGCGTTCATGATCGGCAACATCTCCAACAAGCTGCTGCCCGCGGCGATGATGGCGCAGTCGCGGATCGGCGCCCAGCCGGGCACGCACCGCGGCAGCCTCTCGGCGCTCATGGCGATCTGCGGGGCCGCCGCGGTCCATCTGCTGTCGCTGCTGGTCTTCGTCGGGGTGCTCGGCACGTGGCTGATCAGCATCATCCCCGCCGACGTCATCGGCGTGATCCGCCTGTACGTCTTCCCCGCGGTGATCGGCGCGGTCATCGTCCAGTCCATCTACTCGCTGCGCCAGCTGCGTCCGACCCTCATCGCCTTCGCGGTGGTCCTGATCGTGCAGTTCGTGCTCATCCCGCTCGTGCCCGCCCTGGCCCTGGCCGGCACGGCCATCTCCGTGATCGTCACCATCGTCATCGGCTGGTTCCTGCGCGTGCGCGGAACCGGCGCGATCACGGACTGACCCCGCCGAGACCACCGCATCCCACCCACCGCACCGAGGAGACCCTCATGACGAGCACCTGGACCCTGACCGACGACCAGCGCACGCAGATGCACGATCTCTATCGCCGCCTGCACGCTCACCCCGAGCTGTCCATGCAGGAGCACCGGACCGCGCAGCTGCTCGAGGACGCCCTGGCCGAGCTGGGCATCGAGAGCTTCCGCTGCGGCGGGACGGGCGTCGTGGGGATCATCCGCAACGGCGACGGTCCCGTGGTCGGGTTCCGCGCCGACACCGACGGCCTGCCGATCCGCGAGGACTCCGGAGTCGACTGCGCGTCCACGGACACCGGGAGGCTCGACGACGGCACCGAGGTCCCGGTGATGCACGGCTGCGGCCACGACACCCATGTCACGGCCCTGCTGACCGCCGCCCGCGTCCTGATGAGCATGCGCGACCGGTGGAGCGGGACGCTCGTGCTGATCTTCCAGCCCGGGGAGGAGACCGCCGCCGGGTCGCGGGCCATGGTCGACGACGGCCTGTGGGACCGTGCGCCGAAGCCCGAGGTCGTCTACGGCCAGCACGTCATGCCGGGCATCGCCGGGACCGTGCGCCTGGTCGCGGGCCCGGTGATGAGCTATGCCGACTCCTGGCGCGTCACGGTGCACGGGCGGCAGACCCACGGCTCCCAGCCCGAGAACGGCGTGGACCCGATCGTGCTGGGGGCCCACATCGTGACCCGGCTGCAGGGCGTGGTCTCGCGCGAGATCCCGGCGCTGCGCTCCGCCGTGGTCACGGTGGGCACCTTCCACGCCGGCCTCAAGGAGAACATCATCCCGGCCGACGCGCAGTTCACGCTCAACATCCGCTCGCTCGACGACGACGTCCGCGAGACCGTCCTCGCTGCGGTGCGCCGGATCATCTCGGCCGAGGCCGCGGCCTCGGGCGCGCCCGAGCCGCGGATCGAGGAGCTCTACCGCTTCCCCCGCAATCTCAACGACGCCGAGGAGACCGAGGCCCTGCGCAAGCACCTGGTGCAGGCCCTGGGCGAGGACAGCGTCCTCGAGACCGAGCCGATGATGGGCTCCGAGGACTTCGGCACGCTGGCCGAGTCGATCGGCGTGCCGTCGGTGTTCTGGTTCTTCGGCGGCTTCACCCCCGAGCAGATGGCGGCCGAGAACCCCCCGGTGAACCATTCGCCGCAGTTCGCGCCGGTCCTGGAGCCCACGCTGAGCACCGGGCTCGCGGCCGTCATGGCCGCCGTGCTGGGGAAGCTGGGCACCGAGCGCCCATGAGCGCCCGCTTCCTGCCGTGATCGGCCCGGCCGGCGCTCGTCCGGTGCAGGCGCCGGCGGCTGCGCTGTCGGCGGGCAGGTCCACAGTGGTGAGCATGAGCACGCCCCTCACGGAAGGAACAGCATGAAGATCGCCGTCGTCGGCCAGGGGAACCTGGGGCAGGCCGCGGGCCGAGCCCTGTCCCGCCGCGGCCACGAGCCGCAGTTCCACTCGCGCTCCACCGGGTTCGACGTCACGGACCCGGATCCCCGGTACACCTTCGGCGACGTCGAGGCCGTGGTCGAGGCCACCGATCACTTCACGGCCAAGCGCGACGAGGCCGCGGAGTTCTTCACCGCCTCCACGCGGGCGGTGGCGGCCGCCGCTCGGCGCAGCGAGGCCCGCCATGTCCTGGTCTCGATCGTGAACTGCGATGACCCCGCCCTGGAGCCCTTCGGCTACTACGCCGCCAAGGCCGGCCAGGAGCGGGCGGCCCTCGAGCAGGGATCCCGGCTCAGCGTCGTGCGCACCACCCAGTGGTTCACCTTCCCGGAGCTGGTCGTGGAGGCCGCCCGACTGGGCCCCGTCTCCCTCATCCCGCAGGCCCTGCTGCGCCCGGTCGACCTGGACGCGGCCGCCGACGTGATCGCCGCGGCGGCCGGCGGCGAGCGCAGGGAGTCCAGGATCGACGTGTGCGGCCCGCAGCGCCACACGCTGTGGGAGCTGGTGACCGGGCTGAAGCAGCCGGGCGCCCGCCTGATCTCCCTACCGATCCCGGGGCGGATCGGCTCGGCCCTGCGCCACGGCGCGCTGGCGCCCTCGGACGACGACGCCGAGGTCGTGGGCCCCGAGTTCGCCCAGTGGCTGCGGGAGCGCGGCTGAGCGGCCGCGGCTCTGCGCGCGTCATCGGCCCGGTGACGTCACCGTGCCCTGCAGGACCGCCGCGAGCTCGGCGACCGCGGTCTCGGCCACGCCGGAGGTGCCCGTCACGGCCGCGGTGGTGACGCTGCCGTCCAGGATCGCCGGGGCCAGTGTGGGCCTGACATCGGGGTGCCCCCGGGCCGCCAGCAGCTGCTGCACCTGCCGGCCGGCGGCCTGCCGGTGCCGGGCGAGCCGGGCCGCGAGGTCCGGGCTCTCCCGCGCGCAGTCCACGATGCACCATGCCATCCCCGTCACGGCGTCGTCCTGGAGGTCCGGGCCGTAGAACACGCGCAGCGCCATCCACGCCGTGCGCTCGGCATCCGACGGATCGCCGCGATCCGCCTCCGCCAGCACGCGCTCGGCCTCGGCGGTGCGGACCCGCTCGATCTCCTCGAGGCAGGCGGCCAGCAGGTCCGCGCGGGTGCGGAAGTAGTAGCGGATCGCCCCCAGCGAGGCCGAGGCCTCCTCGGCGACGCGGCGGTGGGTGACCGCGCCGGCGCCGCTGCCCAGCAGCACGCCGACGGCCGCGGAGCGCACCTGCGCCTGGCGCTCGATCGACCGCGGCTGCTGCGGCGGCGCCCCGCCGACCGTGGCCTCCCCCGGGGCCCGGTCATCGGAAGGCGCGCCCTGCTGCGCCCCGGGCCCGTTCACTGCTGCGTCTGCCACGTCCCTCTCCTCTGTCGTGCATCTCACGCCCATGAATTGATATGCGCGTATCATTTATCTGTAGGCTCTGCGTGGTCCGCCTCCGGTCGAGGCCGACCTCCCCGCTCGGGGTCACCCCAACCATGAGGTTGATCGCATCATGTCCACGAACACTGCCAGCATCCCCGCGACCACCGACACCGGTCGCCCCTCCGGCGGCCCGGCCGTCGTCCTCGTCCTGGCCGCCATCGTCGGCCTGGCGCCCTTCGCGGGCGACATGCACCTCGCGTCCCTGCCGGCCATCGGCGCCGAGTTCGACGCTCCTGTCTGGCTGACCCAGCTCACCCTGACCGGCTATCTGCTGCTGCTCGGCATCGGCCAGCTCGCGGCGGGCCCGGTGACGGATGCCGTGGGCCGCCGCGTCCCTCTGCTGATCGGCCTGGTGCTGTTCGCGCTCGGGTCCCTCCTGGCCGCCCTCGCCCCGGGCATGGCCGTCCTGGTCGTGGCCCGCGTCCTCCAGGGCATCGGCGGCGCCATGGGAGTCGTGGTGGCCAACAGCTCGGTGCGCGACCGGGCATCCGGCGCCGCCGCCACGCGTCTGTTCGCGGCGCTGATGACGGTCACGGCCCTGGCTCCCGTGATCGCCCCGGCCGCCGGAGGCATCCTCGACAGCGCCTTCGGCTGGCGCTCCGTGTTCTTCGTCCTGGCCGGGCTGGGCCTCATCGTCCTCGTGCTCGCCGCCCTGGTCCTCAAGGAGTCCCTGCCCGCCGGGAAGCGCCAGCCGCTGGCCCTGGGCTCGGCGCTGCGCGGCTATGCTCAGCTGTTCGGCAGCCGGGACTTCGTCCTGCCCCTGGGCGGCCTCGCCTCGATGTTCCTGCTGCTGTTCTCCTACATCGGCGGCGCGACCTACGTGTACCAGGGGCAGTACGGACTCGACCCGGCGACCTTCGGCCTCGTGTTCGGCGGGACCGGCATCGTCCTGCTCGTCGGCCCCGTCCTGGCCGGGAAGCTGGCCCTGGCGGTGCCGACCGCCCGCCTGGCGCGCTGGGGCGTGCAGACCGCCGTGCTCGGCACGGCAGTCACCATGCTGGCAGCCCTGGCCGGGCTGCCCCTGTGGACCCTGGTGGCAGGGCTGGCCGTGACGATGGCCGGCCTGGGCCTGTGCGAGCCGTCCTTCATGAGCCTGTGCATGAGCGCCGGCGGAGCCCGGTCGGGCCAGGCCGCGGCCCTCATCGGCGGCGCCCAGTTCATCTTCGGCGCCTGCGGCACGGCCCTGGCAGGCGTCGTCGCGGCCTCGGGCGCCGCCCCGTGGGCCCTGCTGATGCTCGCCTTCACCGTGATCGCCCTGGTGTTCACGCTGCGGATCCCGGCGTCGAGGACGGCATGACGCATCGAGCGCCGCCCCCGGGAGGGCTCCCCGGGGGCGGCGCTCGTCGACAGCGCAGCATCACTCGGCGGGCTGCAGCTCGCTCTCGACGAACCACTTGTGATCGGTCATCTCCATGCCGTCCATCACCACGTCGACCATGTACACCGTCTCCTGGGTCGAGCTCTCGATCGTTGCCGTGGCGCCGTCCATGCCGGCCATGTGATCGGCGTCCAGCACGACCTCGGCGCCCTCCGGCAGAGGCGCTTCGCCGGGATCCTCCAGCTCCTCGTGCACGACCCACTTGTGGTCGACGACGGGCTCGCCACCGTCCGTGGGCGTGTAGGTGACCGAGTAGGCCGTGGTGTCGAACGCGCCCGTGACGGTCGCCTCCGATCCCGCCATGCCCGGCATGTGGTCGGCGGTCGGGGTGACCTGCGCGTCGACCGGGTAGGCGGGATCGGCCGCGGTCCGGATGCCCTCGGGCGGGGGGCCGCCGTCGGGATCGTGCTCGTGATCGGCCATCCCGCCGGAGCCGTGCTCCGCCGGCATGCTCGACGGCTCGGCGGCCGTCGGCGACGACTCGGTCGGCTCGGGCGATGCGGCGGCCGTCTCCGACGGCTCGGGCGGCGTCTCGTCCTCGGCGCCGCCGCAGGCGGTCAGTGCGAGCATGCTCGCCGCGGCCGCGGCCATTCCCGTGGTGCGGATGGACTTCCTCATCGTGTCTCCTTCGGTGGTGATGCCTCGGGCGCAGATCGTCCGAGGCTCCTGACGCCGGCCCGGCGGCAGCGGGTCGGGCGAGGGGCTGATGCGGGCTCGGGACGTCTGCTCAGCCCTGGCTCCGCGCCCATTCGACAGCCGCCTCGGGGGCGAGATCGAGGCTGCGCAGCGTCTGGGCGTTGAGGGCGACCACGACCGTGGAGGCGCCCATGAGCAGCGCGCCGACGGCCATCGGCATGACGAACCCGATCGGGGCCAGCACGCCGGCCGCCAGGGGCACCGAGATCAGGTTGTACCCGGCGGCCCACCACAGGTTCTGCACCATCTTCCGGTACGAGGCCCGCGAGAGCCGCACGACCGAGACCACCGCGCGGGGGTCGTCGGAGGCCAGGATGATCCCCGCCGAGGCGATGGCCACATCGGTCCCGGCGCCGATGGCGAGCCCGACGTCCGACTGGGCGAGGGCCGGCGCGTCGTTCACCCCGTCGCCGACCATCGCGACCTTCTTCCCCTGCTCCTGCAGCTGCCGGACGCGGCTGCTCTTGTCCTCGGGGCGGACCTGGGCCTCGATGCGATCGATGCCGAGATCGCGGCCGACGGCCTCGGCGACGCTGCGGGCGTCGCCGGTCAGCATCGCGGTCTCGATCCCCAGGTCGTGCAGGGCCTGGATCGCCTCGCGGGCCGCGGGGCGGACCTCATCGGCCAGGGCCAGCGCCCCGGCGACCCGGCCGTCGACCAGCACGTGCAGGACGGTGCGCCCATCGCGCTCCCAGTCCTCGCTCGGCAGCGGCTGCACGTCGGCCCGGCTCAGCAGCGCGGGGCCGCCCACGCGGACGTCGGCGCCGTCCACGGACGCCGAGACGCCGACCGCGGTCGCGCTGTCGTGCTCGGCGGCATGCGGCACCTCTGCGCCGCGCTCCTCCGCCGAGGCCACGATGGCCCGCGCCAGCGGATGCTGGCTCTGCGCCTCGGCCGCGGCCGCGAGAGCCACGAGCCGGTCCTCGTCGATCTCCGACGGCGCGTCGGGGGCCAGCCGCACGTCGAGCACCGCCGGCTCGCCGCGGGTCAGCGTGCCGGTCTTGTCGAACACGACGGTGTCGACGGTGCGGACGCCCTCGAGAGCCTGCCGGTCGGAGACCAGGACCCCCTGGCGCGCGGCCCGGCCGGTCGAGATCGAGACGACCAGCGGGATCGCCAGGCCGAGGGCATGGGGGCAGGCGATGACCAGGACGGTGACGACGCGGACCAGGGCCGTCGCGGGCGTGTCGAAGATCAGCCACACGACGGCGGTGATCGCCGCGGTGATGAGCGCGAACCAGAACAGCAGGTTCGCCGCCTTGTCGGCCAGGCGCTGGGCCCGCGTGGAAGAGGACTGGGCATCCTCGACCAGGCGCTGGATGCCGGCCAGGGCCGTGTTCTCGCCGATCTCGGTGACCTCGAGGGTCAGGGGCCGGTCGGTGGCCACCGTGCCGGCCACGACCCGCTCCCCCGCGCCGCGGGTCACGGGGATCGACTCGCCGGTGACCATGGACTCGTCGACGTCGGCCTCGCCCTCGGTCACCGCGCCGTCGGCGGGGATGCGCCCGCCCGGGCGCACCAGCACCCGATCGCCGACGGCCAGCTCCGACGGCGCCACGGTGCGGGTCGAGCCGTCGGGCTCGAGGACCTCCGCCTCATCGGGCAGCAGGGCCGCGAGCTCGTCGAGCGCGCTCGAGGTGCGGGCCAGCGAGGCCATCTCGACCCAGTGCCCCAGCAGCATGATCACGACCAGCAGCGCCAGCTCCCACCAGAACTCCAGGTCCGCCGGCAGCAGTCCGAGGTGGCTGCCCCACGACGCCAGGAAGGCCACCGAGATGCCCAGGCCGATCAGGGTCATCATGCCGGGCTTGCGCTGCCGGAGCTCGTCGACCGCCCCCGTCAGGAACGGGCGGCCGCCCCAGACGTAGAGCACCGTGCCGAGCACCACAGGAGTCCAGGTGACGAGCAGGCTGTCCGGCAGCTCGTAGCCCACCAGGTGGGCGAAGCTGCCGCTGAGCAGGATCGTGGGGATCGAGATCACCAGGGAGATCCAGAACAGGCGGCGGAACATGGCCACGTGGTCGTGTCCGCCGTGACCGCCATGGCCGCTGTGCCCCTCGTGGCCGTCGTGCGCGTGGTGGCCGACGTCGCCTGCAGGCCCGGGGCTCTCTCCGGGGCCGCCGTGCCCCGAGCGCTCTTCGCGGTGATCGCCGGGGTGGTCGACGGCGTGGGCTCCGGACGCGGGCGAGGCCCCCTCCCGATGCTGTGCGTGTGGATCTGTCATCACTGCCTCCTCACCCTCGACTGTACCCCCCAGGGGTATATTTGGCGAGGGTTGCCGGGCCTTGCACGGCGCCGACTGGCGCCGCGCCCGGCTCAGGGCAGGCGCCAGAACTCCCCGGTCAGTCCGCGCTCCTCGAGCAGCTGCTGGTTGTGCGCGGCGGAGTGCGGCTCGAAGTCCGGGTCGAGCCGGTCGCCGTACCAGGCCTGCGCGAGGCTCCAGACGGTGGTCGCCTCCGCGATGAAGCCGCGGCCCGGTGCGTGCCCGCGGGTCCACTGCTCGGCATGATCGCGGGAGCAGAACAGCCGGATCATGGTGCAGGTGCCGACGACGTCGTCCCACCACTGGACGGCAAGCCTGGGGAAGCGGACGGCGAGCTCGGCGGGCGGCGGGGTCGTCGGCCCGGCGACGACGGAGAGGTGCTCGGCGCACTGCGGGCAGGCCGTGTCGATGCGCACGTCGAGCCCGAGGGCGGCGCTGATGCCGAACGAGTCCCAGGCGCAGCCGCCCCACCACCGGCGGTCGTCGCGGCCGTCGAGCGGGGTCACGACGAAGGCCATGGGCGCGGCGGTGAACGGGTGGGCCATCCGGATGGCGTCGCCCTCCGCGTCGAGCACCAGCGCATGGGCATCGGCGAGCTCGTGCAGCCGGCGCCGCACCCGCTCCGGGGCGTCGCCGGTCCGGCGGGCGAGCTCCCCGACGGAGGGGGCTCTGCCCTCGGCGGCCAGGGCCGCGTAGACGAGGTCGCGGATGCGCCGGGCCTCGGGCGCATGCATGGGGTCGTGGTGGGTCGTGTCGGTCGTGGGATCGGTGTCGGTCGTGGGATCGGTCATGGCCCGATCGTCGTGGACGGTCCGTCCGGGCGTCTTGTACGTTCCTTGCATGGTCGAGCACGTGCGCGCATGGCATCCGGACGTGCCCTCGCTGCGCGAGGTGTACCACGCCCGGTTCGCGCACGCGTACCCGATGCACACCCACGACGACTGGGCCGTGATGCTCGTCGACGACGGCGCGGTGGCCTACGACCTCGGCCGCGGCTCCCACTGCGCGATGTCGGCGGCCCTGACCCTCCTCCCGCCCGGGATCCCGCACGACGGACGCCCGGCGGTCGAGGGCACGGGCTATCGGAAGCGGGTGCTCTACCTCGAGGCCGGCTGGCTGCCGCAGGAGGTCCGGGGGCTCGCGGCCGACCGGCCGACGCTTCCCGGTCCCCTCGCGGTCGCCGCCGCGCGCCGGGTGCATCGAGCGCTGCAGGAGCCGGGCGATCCGATGGCGGCCGAGCACTGGCTGCTCGCGGTCCGCGATCACGTCCTGCGGCACCTGGGCAGGCCCGCGCCCGTCGTGCGCGATGCCCCGCTGGCCCGGCGGCTGCGGGCGCTGCTCGACGACCGCCTGACGGAGTCGTTCACGATCACCGAGGCCGCCGCGCAGCTCGGCGCGCACCCGAGCCACCTGGTCCGGGTGTTCTCCCGGACCTACGGCATCGCCCCGCACCAGTACCAGATCAGCCGCCGCGTGGACCTGGCCCGGCACCTGCTCCTGGACGGCCACCGACCGGCCGAGACGGCGGCGCTGGCCGGGTTCCACGATCAGTCGCACCTGGCCCGGCACTTCCGACGGGTGCTGGGCACCGCCCCCTCGACGTTCACGGGGCAGGCCGGACGGCACCCCCGGGGGCCATCGAAGAATGGGACATGTCCCTGATCCGCTGATAGCCTCGCGTGAACCGCATCACTGACGACACGGGGGCCCCGCATGCAGCCGCAGACCATCGGACTGGCGATCCTGCTCCTGGGGGTGCTGGCCGTGGCGGGCATGCTCGTCCGGGCGAGCTGGGGCCTCACCCAGCGGCTGTTCCTCCCCGTCTCGATCATCGCCGGCTTCCTGGGGCTCCTCCTGGGGCCGCAGGTCCTGGGGCGGATCGCCGATGCGGCGGGGCTCGACGCGCTCGTCGAGGGCGGGATCTTCGGCCCCGACGTCATGGCGGTGTGGGCCGAGCTGCCGGGCCTGCTGATCAGCGTGGTCTTCGCCACGCTCTTCCTGGGCAGCCGCATCCCCTCCCCCCGGCGAGCCGTCAGGCTGCTCGGCCCCCAGCTGTCCCTGGGCGTGACCTTCGCCTCGGGCCAGTACGTGATCGGCCTGCTGCTCGTGGTCCTGCTGCTCGCCCCGGTCTTCGGCGTCAGCCCCATGTTCGGCGCGCTGATCGAGATCGGCTTCGAGGGCGGGCACGGCACCGCCGCGGGCATGGCCCCGGTCATGACGGAGCTCGGCTTCGAGGAGGGCGGCGACCTGGCGCTGGCGATGGCCACCGTCGGCATCCTGACCGGCGTGATCGTCGGCGTCTTCGCCGTGAACTGGGCCGCGCGCAAGGGCCACGCCACCGCACTGGACGCCGATGCCGAGATGCCCGTGTGGGAGCGCCGCGGACTGCACGCCGGCGACGGCAAGCCCTCGGCCGGCCGGGAGACCACGCGCACGGCAGCCGTCGAGACCCTGACGCTGCACGTCGGCGTCGTCGCGCTCGCGGTCCTGATCGGCCAGCTGATGCTCTCGGCGCTGCAGGCGATCGAGGCCGCGCTGTGGGCCGACACGGTCGAGATCTTCGCCTACGTCCCCCTGTTCCCGCTGGCCATGCTGGGCGGCGTGCTGATCCAGGTCGTGCTCGACCGGTTCGACACCGTGGGGCTGATCGACCGCGGCATCATGGAGCGCATCCAGGGCCTGTCGCTCGACCTGCTGATCATCGCCGCGCTGGCCACGCTGTCCCTGACCGCGATCGCCGACAACTTCGCCCCGTTCGCGATCCTGGCCGCGGCCGGCATCGTGTGGAACGTGTTCGTGCTGTTCGTGCTGGCGCCGCGGTTCATCCGCTCCTACTGGTTCGAGCGCGGCCTGGGCGATTTCGGGCAGTCCATGGGCGTGACCGCCACCGGCCTCATGCTCATGCGCATGGCCGACCCCGAGGCGAAGACCCCGGCCTACGAGTCCTTCGGCTACAAGCAGCTCGTCTTCGAGCCGTTCTTCGGCGGCGGGCTGATCACGGCGGCATCGATCCCCCTGATCGTGCAGTTCGGCCCCTACCCGCTGCTGGGGATCATGGCCGTGCTGCTGATCGCGGCGGTGCTCACGGGCCTGTTCTACTTCGGCCGCAATCCGACCTTCGACCTCGGGACGACCGACCGCTCCGGCGCCTGAGCCCGCCGGCTGCGCCGTCGGTCCCGCGCGGGATCATGGGCGCATGAGCGATCCGCAGATGATCCAGGTGCGCGGCGCCCGCGTGCACAACCTCAAGGACATCGACGTCGACGTCCCCCTGAACCGGCTCGTCGGCATCGCCGGGGTCTCGGGATCGGGCAAGTCGTCGCTGGCCATGGGCGTGCTGTACGCGGAGGGCTCGCGGCGCTACGTCGAGGCGCTGTCCACCTACACGCGCCGCAGGATGGGCCAGGCCGCCCGCGCGGACGTCGAGCGGGTGACGCACGTGCCCGCGGCGCTCGCACTGCGGCAGCGCCCGGGCGTCCCGGGGGTGCGCTCCACCTTCGGCACCTCCACGGAGCTGCTCAACGCGGTGCGGCTGATGTTCTCCCGGCTCGCCGCGCACGTGTGCCCCAACGGCCATCGGCACGAGCCCACCCTGGACGTGGCCGCCGAGGTCCCGCTCGTGTGCCCGGAGTGCGGCGTGGAGTTCACCCCGCCGGGCGCGGAGGCCCTGGCCTTCAACTCCGCGGGCGCCTGCCCCGAGTGCCAGGGGACCGGCGTGATCCGGCAGGTCGACGACGCCGCGCTGATCCGGGATCCGGACCTGTCGATCGACGACGGCGCCGTGATCCCCTGGCGCATGTTCGGCTTCAACGTCCAGCCCGACATCGTCCGGGAGTTCGGCGTGCGCACGGACGTGCCGTGGCGCGAGCTCGAGGACTGGGAGAAGGACATCGTCCTGGACGGCCCGGAGGAGAAGAAGCACATCGTCGTGACCACCAAGAAGGGCGTCACCGACCTCGACTTCACCTTCCGCAGCGCCCGGCTGACCGTGACGGAGGAGCTCAAGCGCGCGTCGGACGAGAAGCGCCTGGCCCGGGTCGAGCGCTTCCTGGACGAGCTGACCTGCCCGCAGTGCCAGGGCACGCGCCTGTCCCCGCAGGCCCGCGCACCCCGGATCGGCGAGCTCGGCCTGGCCGATGCCACCGCGATGACCCTGGACGAGCTCGCCGCATGGGCCGAGGGCGTCCCCGAGACCCTGCCCCGGGACATGCGCTCCATGGCCCGGGCGCTGACCGACGCCCTGGGGCACATGGCGCGGCGCCTGCTCGACCTGGGGCTGGGCTATCTCGCCCTGGACCGCGCGGCCGCCACGCTGTCCACCGGCGAGCGCCAGCGCGTCCAGCTCGCCCGATCCGTGCGCAATGAGACCACCGGAGTGCTCTACGTCCTGGACGAGCCGTCCATCGGCCTGCATCCGTCGAACATCCGCGGCCTGCAGGGCGTGATCGAGGACCTGCTGGACGAGGGGAACTCGGTCGTGATGGTCGATCACGACCCCCTGGTCCTGCGCGCCGCGGATCACCTGATCGAGATCGGCCCGGGCTCCGGGCACGACGGCGGCGAGGTCGTCGCCCAGGGCACGGCCCGGGAGCTCGATGCGGACCCGGACTCGCAGATCGGCGGGTTCCTGACGGGGCGCTCGCGGATCAGCGTGCGGGAGCCCGCCGATGCCCAGGAGACCTTCGCCCACGGCAGCATCCGGCTGTCCACCGGACCCGTCCACACGGTCCGCGCCCTGGAGGCGCGGATCCCCCGCGGCCGGCTCACGGCCGTCACCGGGGTCTCCGGCTCCGGCAAGACCACGCTGGTCCTCGAATCGCTCGTCCCCGCCCTGCAGGCCCGGGATCGCAGCGAGCGCCCGGCCCACGTGGCGTCGCTCGAGGCCGAGGGGATCGAGCGCGTCACCGTGGTGGACGCCTCGCCCATCGGGATCAACGTGCGCTCCACCGTGGCCACGTACACCGGGATCCTGGACGAGCTGCGCCGCGCCTGGGCCCGTCTGGACTCCGCGCGGGAGGCCGGGCTGACAGCGGGCGACTTCTCCTACAACACCGGCTCGCTGCGCTGCCCGCGCTGCGAGGGCACCGGTCAGATCACGCTCGACGTCCAGTTCCTTCCCGACGTCGAGATCGACTGCCCGGACTGCGACGGCCGCCGCTACGCCCCGGAGGCCGCCGAGCATCGCCGCGCCTCCGGCTCCGCATCTGCCCCCGGCTCAGCGTCTGCCCCCGGCTCCGCCGGCCAGGGGCTGTCGCTGCCCGAGGTCCTGGCGCTGACCGTCGTGCAGGCGCTCGAGCACGCCGGCGACCTGCCGAAGGTGCGCCGGCGCCTGGAGTCCCTGCGCGACGTCGGGCTCGGCTATCTGACCCTGGGCGAGGCCACCCCCGCCCTGTCCGGCGGCGAGTCCCAGCGCCTGCGCCTGGTCAGCGAGCTGGGCCGCACCCAGGCCGGGACGCTGTTCGTCTTCGACGAGCCCACGGTCGGGCTGCACCCGCTCGACGTCGAGGTGCTGCTGGGCGTCCTCCAGCGGCTCATCGACCAGGGCGGCACCGTGCTGGTGATCGAGCACGACCTCGACATGATCGCCAATGCCGACCACGTGATCGACATGGGCCCGGGCGGCGGCCAGGACGGCGGACGGGTCGTGGCCGCGGGCACGCCTGCGCAGATCGCCCGGGAGCCGGACAGCACCACCGGCGCGCACCTGAAGGACGTCCTCGCCTCCGGCTGACCCGGGCCCGGAGTGATCCGAGCCGTCAGCGGGCCGGGCGCCCGCCGGTCAGCTGCACGAGCCCGACGATCCCCACCGGGATCAGCAGGAACCCGGCGAGCCCGCTGAAGCCGACCGCCGCCAGGATCAGCCCGGCGCCCGCGCCGCCCAGGGCCCCGGAGAGATTCATCAGCGTGTCGGACAGTCCCTGGATGCGAGGACGCCGTGCGGGCACCCCGGCGCGGCTGACCAGCACCGACCCCGCGACCGTCGAGCCCGACCAGCCGAGCCCCAGCAGGATCAGGCTCGCGGTCACCACGCCGGAGGACTCCGCGCCGAGGAGCGAGAGAGCCAGCGCCGCCGCCAGCAGGACCTGCCCCAGCAGCACCGTGGAGCGGGCTCCCGCCCGGTCCGTCAGGATGCCGAAGACCGGGGAGAGCCCGTACATCCCGGCGATGTGGAGGCTGATCGTCAGGCCGATGATGCTCAGCGAGGCCCCGTGGTCCTGCAGGTGCACGGGCGTCATGGACATGAGCGAGACCATCACCGCGTGGCTCAGCGCCACGGTGAGCACCGCGCGCCACGGGCTCGCCGACGGGCTGTCCGACGGCTCCGCGGGCCCTGCCGCGCGCTGCTGCGCGGCGCCGCGAGCGCGGGCCGTCAGCAGCGGGTCCGGACGCAGGCCCGTCAGGTAGACGGCGGCCGCCAGCAGCTGCGCCGCGGCGGTGATCGCGAGGGCGCCCGTCAGCGGGGGCATGCCCAGCCAGCCGCCCAGCGTCTCCCCCGGGCCCAGCAGATTCGGCCCGGCGACGGCTCCGATCGCTGTCGACCACACGACCAGGGACAGGTCCCTGCCGCGGCTGCCCGCCGAGGCCAGATCCGTGGCCGCGAACCGCGACTGGAGGTTCACCGCCTGCGCGGCGCCGATCAGCAGGATGCCGGCCAGCAGCAGGACCAGGCTGCCCGCCGCCGCGGCCGTCACGGCCAGGACCGCCCCGACCACCGCGGTGAGCGCGCCGGCGCTCAGGGAGCGTCGGCGCCCCCGTGCCTGGGCGAGACCCGCCAGCGGCATCGCGAAGACGGCGGCCCCCAGCGTGCTCATGGTCGCGGCCATCCCCGACCACGCGGACGATCCGGAGATCTCGGTGATCAGCAGGGCCCCGAGGCTCAAGGTCGCTCCGGTGCCGAGCCCACCCAGGATCTGTCCCAGCACGAGCACCAGAACGATGCGCCGCTGGGTGACCCCTGCCGCCCCCGATCCGCCGGCCGCCGACCGCTGCTGCACCGCCATCATCCGCGCCTCCGTCGTCGTGCCTGCCGATGGCCGTCCTGCCCGATCACGGATCCTGTCGATCACCGGAAGCCCCCAGACCCAGTGGAGCTCCCAGGAGATCGGCGAGATGAGCAGTATCACCGCAGCGGGCGGCGGAGAAGGAGTGGGCCCTGTGGGGATCGAACCCACGACCCATGGATTACTGGGTCCGGACGCCACTGGTAGACCGCGCAGTCATCCTCACCTGGTTGTGGCTTGGCGCCGTTGGCATCTCCCCCACGGTTGAGGTTCGCCCCCAGCTTGCTGCGGCAAGCCTCAGCCTGCTGGAAGGCGAACAAAGGTCTGAGCAGGCCGGTCTCAATCCAGAGAGGCCAGCAGATCCGCGCAGGCGATCTCGCAGCGCCGGCACGCCTCCGCGCAGACCCGGCAATGCTCATGCATATCCACGTGCTTTTCGCACTCTTCGGCGCAGGACCGGCACGCCGTCCGGCACGTTTCGAGCGCGGCGCGGTTGACGTCGATGTTGTTGCCGGTCTGGCGGGAGAGCACCCTCCCGGTGGTCTCGCAGAGGTCGGCGCAGTCCAGGTTCAGACGGATGCACTGGGTCAGCTCCGCGACCATGTCCTCGGCCAGGCAGGCGTCGGCGCAGGCGGTGCAGGTCTGCGCGCACTCGAAGCAGGCCTCGATGCATTCGGCCAGTTTCTGGGTGTCGATGCCGCCGAGATCCTTCGGGTACGTCTCCAGCATCGAGCTCACGTGATGAGTCATGGTCTCGCTCCTTCTGTCGATCCGAACGGAGCGGGCTGGTAGGCATCAACCCGCTCCGTTAACCGTAGACAGTGATCGGCGAGAGGCGGAAGAGCGAAGCCATGAAGAGTTCGTGAAGACGCGAGAGCCAGAACACTGTGCCCTTCGCGCCTACTGGGCGGGCTGAAGCTCGCTCTCGACGAACCACTTGTGGTTGGTCATCTCCATGCCGTCCATCTCGACGTCGACCATGTACACGGTCTCCTCGGTCGAGCTCTCGATCGTCGCCTCGGCGCCGTTCATGCCGGGCATGTGATCGGCATTCAGCACGACCTCGGTGCCCTCCGGCAGCGGTGCCTCACCGGGGTTCTCCAGTTCCTCGTGCACGACCCACTTGTGGTCGACGACGGGCTCGCCACCATCTGTGGGCGTGTAGCTCACCGAGTAGGCCGTCGTGTCGAAGGCACCCGAGATCGTCGCCTCTGACCCCGCCATGCCGGGCATGTGGTCAGCGGTGAGAACCGCCGTCGAGTCGATCGGATAGGTGGGATCGGCTGCGGTCTCGATGCCCTCGGGCGGGGGCCCGCCCTCGGGATTGTGCCCGGCCATACCCCCGGAACCATGATCCATGCCCATGCCCATGTCCATATTCGATGACTCGGACGATGTCGACGGCGCAGCCGCCGCCTCGGACGCCGTCTGCGAGGGCGCGGGTTGTGCGTCTTCCTCCTCCGCGGTGCCTCCGCAGGCGGTCAGCGCGAGCATGCTCGCCGCTGCGGTAGCGGCCATGCTGGTAGTCCAGATGGACTTCTTCATCTCGTCTCCTTCGTTGATGTTCCTTCAGGCGTGGATGGCCTGAAAGTCTCTATGCCAACCCTGCGACAACAGACTGGCGAAGAATTGATGGCCACGCTGACGACCCGGGTCAGGTCTGATTCTTTGCCCATTCAACCGACCCCTCAGCGGTGAGGTCGAGGCCGCGCAGCGTCTGCGCATTGAGCGCAACCACCACCGTGGAGGCGCCCATGAGCAGCGCGCCGATGGCCATGGGCATGACGAACCCGATGGGGGCCAGCACACCGGCTGCCAGCGGCACCGAGATCAAGTTGTAGCCGGCAGCCCACCAGAGGTTCTGCACCATCTTGCGGTAGGAGGCGCGCGAGAGCCGCACGACCGAGACCACCGCGCGCGGATCCTCGGAGGCGAGGATGATCCCGGCCGAGGCGATCGCGACGTCGGTTCCGGCGCCGATCGCGAGCCCGACATCGGCCTGGGCCAGAGCCGGAGCATCGTTCACACCATCGCCGACCATCGCGACCTTCTTGCCCTGTTCCTGCAACTGGCGGACCCGGGCGCTCTTCTCCTCGGGACGGACCTGAGCCTCGATGCGGTCGATGCCCAATTCGCGGCCAACGGCCTCGGCTACGTTGTGGGCATCGCCGGTCAGCATCGCCGTCTCGATCCCCAGGTGGTGCAGGGCCTCGATCGCCTCGCGGGCGGCCGGACGGACCTCGTCGGCCAAGGCTAGGGCCCCGGCAACTCGGCCCTCTACGAGGACATGCAGAACGATCCGCCCGTCCTGAGCCCATTCATCGGTGGACAGCGGCTCCACACCGGCCTGGCTGAGCAGTGCGGGGCCACCGACGCGGATGTCGGTGCCCTCGACGGTGGCCGAGACGCCGACCGCGGTCGCGCTGTCGTGGCCGGTGGCCTGCGGCACGGCAAGGTTGCGGTCTTGTGCGGCGGCCACGATCGCCCGCGCCAGAGGGTGCTGGCTCTGCGCTTCGGTCGCGGCCGCGAGGGCCACAAGACGGTCCTCGTTCATGCCCGCCGGGGCGTTTGGTGCCAGCTGCACGCCCAGCAGAGCGGGCTCGCCGAGGGTGAGGGTGCCGGTCTTGTCGAAGACGACGGTGTCGATGCTGCGCACGAGCTCAAGGGCCTTGCGGTCCGAGACGAGGATGCCCTGGCGGGCGGCCCGTCCGGTCGAGATCGAGACGACCAGCGGGATCGCAAGCCCCAGAGCGTGGGGACAGGCGATGACCAGGACGGTGACAACACGGACCAGCGCCATGCTGGGTGTGCCGAGGATCGCCCACACGACGGCGGTGATCGCGGCAGCGAGGAGGGCGAACCAGAACAGCAGGTTCGCCGCCTTGTCGGCGAGGCGCTGGGCGCGGGTCGAGGAAGACTGAGCGTCCTGGACCAGACGCTGGATGCCGGCCAGCGCCGTGTTCTCGCCGATCTCGGTGACCTGGAGGGTGAATGGCCGATCGGTCGCCACAGTGCCGGCCACGACCCGGTCGCCCCGCCCGCGCAGGACGGGGACCGACTCACCGGTGACCATGGACTCGTCGATGTCGGCCTCGCCCTCGATCACCTCACCATCGGCGGGGATGCGTCCGCCCGGGCGGACAAGCACGCGGTCGCCGACGGCGAGGTCCGAGGGCGCGACCGTGCGCGTCGAGCCGTCAGGGTCAAGCACCTCAGCCTCGTCGGGCAGCAGGGCCGCGAGCTCATCGAGCGCGTTGGAGGTGCGGGCCAGAGACGCCATCTCGACCCAGTGCCCCAGCAGCATGATCACAACCAGCAGCGCCAGCTCCCACCAGAACTCCAGGTCCGGTGGCAGCAGCCCGAGGTGGCTGCCCCAGGATGCGAAGAACGCCACCGAGATGCCCAGGGTGATCAGGGTCATCATGCCGGGTTTGCGCTGCCGGAGTTCGTCGACCGCACCGGTCAGGAACGGGCGGCCGCCCCAGACGTAGAGCACGGTGCCGAGGATCACGGGGACCCAGGTGATCAGTGCGTTGTCCGGCAACTGGTAGCCCAGCAGGTGCGCGAAGCTGCCGCTGAGAAAGATCGTGGGGATCGAGATGACCAGGGAGATCCAGAACAAGCGGCGGAACATGGCGACGTGGTCATGTCCACCATGGCCTCCATGGTCACCGTTTCCCTCGTGGCCGCCGTCACCCGAGTGCTCGTCCTGGGAATCGTGGGGGTGATCGGGGGTGGGGGCCTCGCGCAAGGGCGAGGTTCCACCATGGTGGTGGGCGTGCGAATCCGTCATAGTTGCCTCCTCATTCTCGACAGTACCCCCCCGGGGGTATGTTTGGCGAGGAGTTTCCGGGAAGTTGTAATGCTTCCTAAGCCCACCCCGGCCACCAGGGCGGGCAGGTAGTGGATAGCGGTCAACCCGATCAGAGCCAGCCCCCGAGCTGCGTCGATGCCGCTCAGCCGCTTCCGCGACAGAGCCGCGCCTTCGGCGCTCATCGCCGGGACCATCTCCTGGCGCTTAGATGTAAGAGGGCATGACGTTATTGGCAGGGGCCGGGACGCGTGAGGCCGGGGGATGATCGCC